>CAVSYF010000001.1:0-107043 GCA_963732175.1 Bryobacterales bacterium
TTAATCGGCGGGGGTGGTATGCTTGCGGGAGGCGTCTCAGACTGTGATTAGCGCACGCGATTTAGTGAAGAAATTCGGCGATCTTACCGCCGTTAAAAGCATTTCGTTTGAGGTTAAGCGCGGCGAAATTTTCGCGTTTCTCGGGCCCAATGGGGCGGGAAAAACCACGACCATCAAGATGCTGACCACGCTGCTCACCCCGACCAGCGGCAGCATTGAACTGGACGGCCTGAATCCGGTTACGCAACAGAGCGAAGCGCGCAAGCGTTTTGGAATCGTGTTTCAAGATCCGAGCCTGGACGACGAACTCACCGCGTGGGAGAACATGGATTTTCACGGAACGCTGTACAGCGTGCCGCGGAAGCTGCGCCACACGCGCACCGAACAATTACTCAAAATGTTTGAGCTGTGGGAACGGCGCAGCGATCCGGTGAAACAATTCTCGGGCGGGATGAAGCGGCGTCTGGAGATTGCGCGCTGCCTGCTGCACACGCCCAAGATCATTTTCCTGGACGAACCGACCATCGGCCTGGATCCGCAAACGCGCAACCAGCTCTGGAATCACGTGAAGAAGCTCAACGAAGAGGAGCAGGTGACGGTGTTTCTCACGACGCACTATATGGAGGAGGCCGAGAAGGTGGCGCGGCGCATTGCTGTGATCGATCACGGCGTGATTGTCGCGCAAGGGTCGCCGGAGGAGTTGAAGCAGCAGACCGGCGCGGACACGTTGGAGGGAGCTTTTCTGTCGCTGACCGGTTCGTCGATCCGCGATCAAGACGCCAGCGGGATCGATCAGATGCGCAACATGGCGCGGGCCTGGAGGGGCAGCCGGAGATGAACGCGATTTACGTGATGTGGATCCGGCAGTTGAAGCGCTATAGCCGGTCGCGGGCGCGCATTGTGGGATCGCTCGGGCAGCCGATCCTTTTTCTGCTGGCGCTGGGTTTTGGATTTGGCTCGATCTATCAGCGCGCCGGGCAGGGCAACTACATTCAGTTTCTGGCGCCGGGCGTGGTGGCGATGACCATCCTGTTCACCTCCGTTTTTTCGGGGATCGAGCTGATATGGGACCGGCAGTTTGGATTTCTGAAGGAGACGCTGGTGGCGCCGGTGCCGCGCCTGACGATCATGATCGGGCGGACGCTGGGCGGCGCGACGGTCGCGGTGATCCAGGGACTGGTGGTGGTGGTGATTTGTCTGCTGGCGGGCTTTCGCGTGCGGAGCGTCGCGGAGTTGCCGATTATGCTGGGCTATATGATTCTCATGGCGATCTTGTTTACGGCCTTCGGCACCGCAGTGGCGTCGCTGTTGTCGGATTTCCAGGGGTTCCAACTGGTGATGAATTTTCTGATCATGCCGATGTTTTTTCTTTCGGGCGCGCTGTTTCCGTTGACCAACGTGCCGAAGCTGCTGGAATGGATCGCGACTTTTAATCCGCTGTCGTACGGGGTGGACGGGCTACGGCTGGCCTTGATCGGCGTGGCGCATTTCGGAGCGACGATGGATCTGGCGGTGCTATCTGTCGTGACAGTGGTGCTGCTGTTTGTCGGCGGCTATTTGTTTTCGCGCATACAGCTTTGAGTTACTTGCTGGCGGTTTTCACGGCGGTTGGTTTCAGCGTGTTGTACACAGCTTCGACGAACATGTCGGTGGTCCAGGGTCCCGAGGTTGCGCCGAAACGATCATCGTAATCGGCGGTTGGGCGGGCGGCTTTCACCTGTTGGAGGGTCGCGCCTGCGTTGATCATTCTTTGGACGCGCTCGCGAATGATGGCGACCATGTCGCGGTACTCGGTGACCTCCCACTCGTCGCATAAGCGGCCGTGCGCGGGAATAATCAAGGTGCCGCCTTCTTCGTCGAGCTCGTAGACGGTCTTGTCGAGAATATTGTTGAGCGCGTTCACTTCGCCGGTGACGGTGCCGCCGTTTTTCACGTCGATGAAGGGATACTGCGTGGTGTTGAAGATGTCGCCGGTGACGATGACGTCGGAACGGCGGAAGTGCACGATGGTGTCGCCGTCGGTGATGGCATTCGGTTCATAGAAGACTTCAACGGCCTCGCCGTTGTGATATTTTCTGCGGCGGCCCTGGAGAAATGTATCCGACGGGATCGCGTCGGCCGGAATCGTTCCGCCCTTGCCGGAGAGCTCGTCCATGCGGTTCTGGACATTCTGATGAGCAATGATGGTGGCGCCTTTGCCGGCGTCGGCGAACTGGCCGGAGAAGAACGAGCCGTACAGACTGGGATCTTCGCCCGCGGCGTGCAGCTTCAGATTGCCGCCCGTGTGATCGGCGTGAAAGCTGGTGTTGACGATGAACTGAATGGGCTTCGCGCTGAGCTTGTGAATCGCGGCGACGACCTTGTCGGATAGCTGGCCGGCGCCGGCATCCACGACCATGGGGCCTTCGTCGCCGATCTGAACGGCGATATTTGCGCCATCGCCCACCAGCATGTAGACACCGCCCTGAACCGGGAGGACGTGGATTTGGCCGTCGGGTTTCTCGACGTCGTAACCGCGGCTAGCGGCCTCCGGACCGGACGGAACGATTTCAGCCAGAGCGGCCTTTTCGGCAGCAGCGGGATCTTTGAGCTTAGCCTGGAACTCGGGATACATCGTGTCGGCGCCGCCGAGCGCTCCGAGCAGGGGGACCTTGTGCTTCTCGGAATATTCCCGGAGGGCCGGATGGTGGCCCCACAAGTAATTCGGCACTTCGATTGGATTTTGCGGCCGGCCGATAATCTGCTCGCCGTCGTCACAAGCGTACAGCCAGGCGCCGGGGTCCTTGATATAGCGGTTGAGCTCTGAAGTTTTGGTATAGGTTTCGGTTAAGTAGACAGGATCCTTCGTAACGGAAAAATAAGTGATGCGATCGCCGTGCCGGATGAAGTGTTCGACCAGGGTGGCCTCGTCACTTTGGGCGACTCCGGGGGTCCGGATCCAACCGCGTTTGATATGCGTGGTGTATACGGTAAGAATATTCCCGTCCCACTTACCGGTGGAAAAACCCGACCAGGTGTGCTGCGCGTAAGCGGGCGGGTGCGGACGGCCGTCCATCCAGATGGTGCGCAGACCTTCGGGGATCTGGGTGTACATATGGACCGCGACCAGTTGCTGGGTATGTTTATCGCGCTCTTCCCAGATGCGGTAATTTCCGGGAGCGACGAAGAAATAGGGGGGCACATATCCGGCGCATTGATGCTGGCGCAGGGTGATGCGGGAAGCGTTCCAAGCCAGGGCGTAGAGGCGGCTGCCTTCATTGATGGGGATGCCGCCGTAGTCGACCATCATACCGGCGGCGGTGCCTAAGTCGGAATCCTGGGCGCGGCCCGGAGCATAATCACCGGAAAGGTCCATGCCAGGCCTGGCGGGTGGTCCGAAAAAATCGAAGCCAAGTTGAGCAAAGGCGGAACTCGCGGTAAGCAGAAACGCGATCCCAAACTGTACACCCTTAACGCTCTTCATCTATACTCCTAATAGCAATTATCTATGATACAGCGAAGAATGAGCGGGGGAATAGTTTGGATGGCGGCCCTCTTTTGTCTCGCAGGCGGGATGGCCTACGGGCAGGGTCGCGGAGGGCGCGGAGGGGCTCCCGCTGGTCCGCCGCCCACGGCCAAAGCTTCGGCTCCGTTCGACATCACGGGTTACTGGCTATCGATCGTGACCGAGGACTGGCGTTACCGCATGATCATGCCGCCCAAGGGCGACTATCTTGGGATTCCGCTGAATCCGGCGGGGAAGAAGCTGGCGGAGGCCTGGGATCCGGCCAAGGATGAGGCCGATGGCGAGCAATGCAAGGGCTATGGCGCGCCGAGTATTATGCGCGTTCCCGAACGCATTCATATTACCTGGCAGGACGATGAGACATTGAAGCTGGAGACGGATGCCGGAATGCAAACGCGGATATTCTACTTCGGCACTCCCAAGAGTCAAGGCGGCGATTGGCAGGGCGTTTCGGAGGCGTCGTGGGACATTGTTGCGGCGGGCCGCGGCCAGAAGCCGAGCGGAGGTTCGCTCAAGGTGGTTACGACGAAATTCAAGCCGGGATATTTGCGGAAGAATGGCGCGCCGTATAGCGCAAACGCGGTTCTGACCGAATATTACGACCGGACCGAAGAGCCGGATGGCACGTCCTACCTGGTGGTCACTACAGAAGTGAGCGATCCGATGTATTTGACGCAGCCTTATCAGACCAGTGTCCACTTCCGGAAGCAAGCCGATGCTACAGGGTGGAACCCGACGCCCTGTTCGGCGAAGTAGGGCCACTTCTCCAACTCGGTTATCAGGTGTTCGAGATGGCCCGCCTGGTTTCGACTACGGGCGAGACCGAAGCAGGCTCGGTTTCTAGGAGACTCAAAGCCGGCGAGTCCCCAGTCCTCGTGATTGAAGATCATGGTGCAATTCAGGCGGCGCATTTGATCCGCCCAGGCCATCACGTCGGCATTCGAGACAAAATCGAGACCCTTTAGCGCGGATACGTTCGAAAAGTTGCTCCTGTCCCTCGGGCGTCCAGCCGGAGCCGGTGGCGTGCTCGATATGATAAATCCGCATCGGATCTGGAAGCACCTCTTCGCGCGCGCCGCCGTAATGGGCGGCATAGCAAAAAACAGAATCGATATTCATCGAAAAGAGGTCGAACTCGGGATAACCGCGGAGATCGAACCAGCGTTGCCGCGCGGTTAACGTAAAGTCTCCGCAGCCGTTGGTGTGCAGAAATTCGCGCGCGGATGAGGTGGGGTCCTGAGGCGAGGATGTTTTATAGAGAGGCCGCCTCCCTGAGAGCAGGCGACCGGCGTTGCGAATGGTCCCTATCACGCCGCCCCATTTTAGATAAAGGGCTGCGGCTTTCTTCACGGCGGGTGAGACGGGAAGCGTAATGGTGACAAACTGCCCTTCCGATGCGACCCGGTGAATGACGCCCTGAAGCCGGCGCCAGAAGAGTACGATCCCTTGGTCGGTATATCCGGGATGGTTCGCGTCTGATGGACTCACTGGTACGGTTCCAGTTAGCGAGTTGACGCGGAGGAGGTGAGTGCGGCAGTATTCGAGCTGCTCATCCAGAGTTGCCGACTGGGGCAAGTCCGCCATGGCGTCATAGCGATTGACGCGATACATCCGCCCCGCGTCCAGGGAACGCGTGGCCAGGAACGACAATAACTCGTTGGAAAACAGAATATCGATGTTGGTGGCCAGGATGAACTCACCGCGAGCCCGGCGGATACCGACGTTCTTGGCGATCATTTGATACAGCGGCAACGCCTTGGCATGGGAGTAGCGATTGTGCAATTGAGAGGGGACCTCAATGAATCGGACCTGGCAGGGGCCGAGGTCGTCGGGCCACGTCAAGGCTTCCGCTAAGCGAGGGCGCTCCGGTGGCGGGTTCCACTCGACGATGATGAGCTCGGATGGAAGGTTATGCCGGCGCGACTGGGCAATCCATCCGCTGACGAAGATTTGCATCCGTTGAAGAAGATTGCCGCCATGGTCGTCATTTCGCGCGGTGACGACCACAGAGATATAAGGACGCGCGCTGTTCATCAGTAGTGTAAGTTAGCGCGGCTCCGCGATGAGGCAGAGATGCCATCCAAATAATCGCTCTAAGCGGCGAAACAGCCAGTGCGGGATCCAACGGAAATACCAGAGTTTCTTGTAGCGATACTGCACATATTCGGGAATACGATACGGGAAGATGTGATCGACGAAGCAATCCTTCACCTGGAAACCATGCTGCTCGAGGAGTTTCTGGCCGCCACTGCGCGAATAGCTATATGTGATGGGACAACCGGTTTGAGCTTCCGAATATTGCGAGATCAGTTGATCAATTTTCCAGAGCTGGCCCTTGCCATACACGCATCCGATCCACAGGACTTTCCATGACCAGCGGTGATAGACCATGATGCGAACCGAAGTGTCAGGTTTGGTGTATTTGCGGAGTTGCTCAAGTACGCGCGCTGGAAAGGGCGTGTGGTGAATGACGCCAAAAGAATAAATGAGGTCGTAGGGGCTCGACCGGAACGTAGGAACTCAACTCCTCCGCATTCGCCTGGATGAAGCGCACGCGGTCTTCCAGGCCGAACACCCGGGCTCTGCCGCGAGCGACGTCCAGGGATTTCTCGGTGAGATCCACGGCCGTGACCTGGGCGCCATGACGGGCAAAATTTATGGTGTCGGTGCCGATGCCGCAGCCGACTTCGAGGACCTTCTTGCCGCGCCATCGCTCAAAGTCGGCGAAGGCGGGAATGTGATACTCGACATGATATTTGCGGGCTTCGACTTCGTCAAAGTACTCTTTCGAGCCGACCGCTTTTGGCGAGTGGCGAATATTGCAAGGCCGGGCGTTCCAATAAGCGCTGACCTTGCCGATCGGGGTCTGTTCGAAATCGTCCTGGGCAGCGGTGGTTGCCGTGGAAAAGTTAGGCATCCGCATTAAGCCCTGATTATAACTGATGGGGCCCGATTTTCAGCAGGCGGGCTGCGCTATGGTATGGTCCACGCGCCGCTGGTCTGCCAACCCGAGGAGGTTCCGGCGGCGTCCGCGGCATACAGGTAGATGTTCTTGGGGCCGGCAAAGGCCGCGCTGAAGCTCACCGGGAGATTGAGGGTCAGGCTGGTGCCGCTCGGAACAGCGGTGGTGCCGGCAAGGTTGAGGGAGCACTGGCTGTTCTGCAAAGTGCCGCTGGAGCCGGCTGCAGCGGAGGTCCAGCTGGTCCCGGCATCGTTCTCCAGGTTGACGGTGTTGGTGGAGGGGTTGTAATACACCAGGCAGGAGTTGGCCGAGCTGCTGCTGAAGTTGGGGACGAAATAGACCCACGCCGAACTGAGGCTCGTCGCTCCCACGGAATCGGAATATTGCAAGGCAAAGGTCTGGCTCAATCCCGAACCGGAGCTGGGAGTCACGGAATTGGCGGTGACCGTGACGGCGCCACCGGAGGAGGTTGTTCCTCCGCCGCCGGATGTTCCTCCGCCGCCCGATGTCCCGCCGCTGCCCGACGTCCCGCTGGTCGTTGTCCCGCTCTCGACCGTCCAGGCGCCGCTGGTTTGCCAACCCGAGGACGTTCCGCCAGTGTCGGCCGCGTACAAATAGATGTTCTTGGGGCCGCCAAAGGCCGCGCTAAAGGTCACGGGCAGATTGAGGGTCAGACTGGTGCCGCTGGGAATGGCGGTGGTGCCGGCGAGGTTGAGGGAGCATTGGCTGTTCTGTAAGGTGCTGCTGGAGCCGGCGGCGGCGGAGGTCCAGCCGGAAGCGGTATCGTTTTCCAGGTTGACGGTGTTGGTGGAGGGGTTGTAATAGACCAGGCAGGAGTTGGCCGAGTTGTTGTTGAAGGTAGAGATGAAATAGACCCACACGGACGCGAGGCTGGCGGCGCCGGAGGAATCGGAATATTGGAAGGCAAAGGTCTGGCTTGATCCCGAACCTGAGCTGGGGGTCGCGGAATTGGCGGTGACCGTCACGGGGCCAGAGGAGGTTGTTCCGCCGCCGGATGTCCCGCCTCCGCCGCTCGATGTTCCTCCACTGCCGGATGTCCCACCGCTACCCGACGTCCCTCCGCTACCCGACGTCCCGCCGGACGTTCCGCCGGCCGACGCCCCGCTCGCCACCGTCCAAGCGCCGCGTGTCTGCCAACCGGAGGAGGTTCCGCCGACGTCCGCCGCATACAGGTAGACGTTCTTGGGGCCGTTAAAGGCCGCGCTGAAGGTCACGGCCAGATTGAGTGTCAGACTGGTCCCGCTGGGGACAGCAGTGGTGCCGGCGAGATTGATGGAGCATTGGCTGTTCTGTAAAGTGCTGCTGGATGCTGCGGCGGCAGAGGTCCAGCCGGAAGCCGTGTCGTTCTCCAGGTTGACCGTGTTGGCGGAGGGGGAGTAATAGACCAAGCAGGAGTTGGCCGAGTTGCTGTTGAAGGTCGCGATGAAATAGACCCACACGGACGCGAGGCTCGTCGCTCCTGAGGAATCGGAATACTGCAAAGCAAAGGTCTGGCTTAATCCCGAACCCGAGCTGGGCGTCACGGAAATGGCGGCTACGCCCTGGATGGCAGCGGCCGGTATGGTCCAGGAGCCTGCCGGCTGCCAGCCGCTGTTCACGCCGCTGGTATCCACCGCCTCGATATAGATGTTCTTCGCACCGCTATAGCTTGAGCTGAACGTCAGGGCCACATTGAGCGTCAGAGTGTTGCCACTTACGGCCGCCGCTGTGCCGGCCAGATTCACGGAGCATTGGCTGTTTTGGAGCGTGCCGCTGGAACCGGGTGTCGCGGGGGTCCACTGTGAGCCGGCGTCATTCTCCAGATAGAGGGTATTGGAGCCAGGACCGTAATACAACAGGCAGGAGCTGGCCGCGCTGGCGCCGGTGGGGGAGGCGCTGAAAGATAGCCACGCAGCGGATAAGCTCGCTGCTCCCGCGGAATCGGAATATTGCGAGGTAAAGGTCTGGGTTGATCCCGAACCTGAACTGGGGGTTGCCGAATTGGCGGTGACCGTCACCACGACAGGAGATTTTGTGCCGCCGCCGGACGGTGTGCTGCCGCTTGTCGCCGCCACCGTCCATGTTCCGCGTGTCTGCCAACCCGAGGAGTTTCCGCTGGCGTCGGCCGCATACAGGTAGATGTTCTTGGGGCCGCCAAAGGCCGTGCTGAAGGTCATGGCCAGATTGAGGGTCAGACTAGTCCCGCTGGGAACGGCGGTGCTGCCGGCAAGGTTGATGGAGCATTGGCTGTTCTGTAAAGTGCCGCTGGACGCTGCGGCAGCGGAGGTCCAGCCGGAAGCGGTGTCGTTTTCCAGGTTGACGGTGTTGGTGGAGGGCGTGTAATAAACCAGGCAGGAGTTGGCCGAGTTGCTGTTGAAGGTGGGGACGAAATAGACCCACACGGACGCGAGGCTGGTCGCTCCCGAGGAATCGGAAAACTGGAAGGCAAAGGTCTGGCTTAGCCCGGAACCCGAGCTGGGCGTCACGGAATTGGCGGCTACGCTGAGCGCATAGTTCGCCTCTAAAGCGAATCCGTCATCACCGCCGGCCAATTGATTCTCGATCGCTGCGGCAGTGGGAAAATTGCTGGACGTGGTCATTCCCGCGAGCAAAAAATTATTCCCGGGCAGGGCGACCACGGCGTAACCGCGGTCATCGCCGGAGCCGCCAAAGTAGCTCGAGAACACCAGGGTGGCCCCGCCGGCATCCAATACTGACCCAAACGCGTCGAAAGCGCCTTCGAAGGTCGATTGCGTCGCGCCTGCGACAGGGAAATTAGGCGAGCTGGTGAAACCGCCGAGGATCGCACGGCCGGCCGGATCCACCGCGATGGACGTTGCCGTATCTGATTGCGAACCGCCGAGGAAGGTGGAATATACGAGCGTGGCGCCGTCATTCGACAATTTCGCGGCAAACGCGTTGTAGGAGCCGTTCAGGGTCAACTGCACGCTGCCGTAAGTGACGGGGAAGTCAGGTGACGAAGCGTCGCCTGCGACGTAAACGGCGCCGGAGGAGTCAATCGCGATCGCATTGGATTCGTCTTTGCTGCTACCCCCCAGGAATGTCGAGTAAAGGAGCGCAGAGCCGGATGGGTTGAGCTTCGCCACGAACGCGTTGGCGGTTCCGAGCAAGCTGCCCTGGAGCGGCGTTTGAGTGGGGAAATCGGTCGAGTAAGTTGTTCCCGTCACGTAGGCGTTACCGGCGGCGTCGATGGCGAGCCCCCGCGCATGAATCCAAAGCGGCTCCTCCTAAGAAGGTGGAGTAGACCAAGCCGCTGCCGGCCGGGTTCAATTTGGAGACGAAGCAGTCCGCGAGGCCCCCAGCATTGGAGGGTTGAAATGTTCCCGAGGTCACTGGGAAGGCGGTCGACTCGGTCTGACCAGCGACGTAGGCGTTTCCGCCGGCATCGACAGCGATTGAAAACCCGGTGTCCGATTTCTCGCCTCCTAAGAGCGTGGAATAGAGCAAGCGACCGTTGGGGTCCAGCTTGGACACGAACGCGTTTTGCGTCCCCGAGTTGTGCGTGCTCAGCGCGCCGCTGGTAGCGGGGAAATCGGTCGAGGCGGTCACGCCGGTTACGTAGGCATTCCCGGACGCGTCGATGGCGACTGCTTTCGCGGAATCGGTCGCGCTGCCGCCGAGATACACCGTGTACAGCAGCTGACTTCCAGCGCTGTTCAGTTTCGCAACGAAAGCATCGGGACTGGAGCGAGCCGGCACAGAGCTACTCGAAAGGCTGCCGGATGCTGTCTCGCCCGCCAGGTACAGATTTCCCGCCGCGTCGCCGGCTGCGCCGTAGATTGCGTTGAATGCCGGTCCACCCAAATAGGTGCTGAAAATCAGGACCGGGTCGACGGTGAGGGCGGCGTTCCGGTTATAACGGGCGGTCTGAAGCACCACGTCGCTGTTCTCTTTCAGGCGGTAGCTGCAATCGATGTCGTGTTGGCCCGCGCCGGCGGACTGAAACGCGTGGGGACGGCGTTGGATGATCTCCGCTTCCGGAATAGCGGCGTGCAAGTTGCCTGCGTGGTCCAGACTGACACGCGCGTGCTCGTAATGGATCCGTATAAGGCGTGGATCGGCGCGCGGAGAAATCTCAAAATTGAATTCGAGCTGGCGCGCATTAATCACGAACACCAGGTCGATCCCGGGATAGACCTGCGTGTAGCGGACACGGTCAAAGTGGGAGGCCGATCGCCAGTTCTCGGGCGAGCCGATATAGTAGAGCGTTTTTTCGATATTGGGACTTTCGCCCTGCGGGGTGGAGGCGATGTTCGCTCCGGGGAACGTTATCTGTGCAGGCGGCCCGTCGCCGCCGGCTAACAACACGGACGCGCCCGGCTCGAAGCTCGCGCGAACTCCGGGACCGCGCCAGGCATAGCGGGGAGCGCCCGCTGCGCTGCGGTCTTCCTCGAAGGTCGACGATATCGGGAGACCTCGCCGCGGCAGGATCGGCTTGGCCGTCGGATCACCCGCAGCGTTGAGCAGAAAAGCGAAAAGGATGACAAGGCCCAATAGGGTACGAGCGCGCCAGACGTATGACAGCATTTGTCAAAAACGTGGCGGCGGCGGCCGCAAAATCTCAGGAGAGTCTGGGTTGCTGTTACAATGTGTTTGTTTCCAATGCCGCCCAAGCGCGACCTCTACGCTCATCATGAGTATCTGCAGCCGGATGCCGGCATCCAGGTGTCGTCGGATCGCACTTTTGGAGTTGTTCTGGGCGTCTTCTTCGCTTTGATCGCTTTCCTGCCAGTGTCACGCGCGGGGCGGATCCGCTGGTGGAGCGTCGCAATAAGTTTGGTCTTTTTCGTTTTGGCAATGGCGATGCCGCGAGTGCTTCACCCGGCCAACATCGCCTGGTCAAAATTAGCGCTGGTGCTGCAGCGGATCATCAGTCCGATCGCTCTGGCGCTGCTATTCCTGTTTGGCTTTGCGATCATGGGGACTCTGCTGCGCGCGCTCGGCAAGGATCTTCTCCGCCTCAAGAAGTCAAACAATCTGGACAGTTATTGGATTATTCGGAATCCCCCGGGACCGCCGTCCGAAAGCATGATGCACCAGTTCTGAGCTACGCGACCATCTCGTGCGCATTCTTGGAATCTCGGCCTTCTATCACGACAGCGCAGCCGCTCTGGTTCAAGACGGCGAGATCGTAGCCGCGGCGCAAGAGGAGCGCTTCAGCCGCAAGAAGCACGATCCTCGATTTCCGCACAGCGCGGTGGATTATTGTCTAGCCGAGGCGGGCGCGTCCATTTCGGATCTGGACTATGTGGTTTTCTACGATAAGCCGTTCTTGAAGTTCGAGCGCCTGCTCGACACTTACCTGGCGTTTGCGCCGCGCGGTCTGCGCTCGTTTCGCATGGCGATGCCATTGTGGACTCGCGAGAAACTATTTCAAAAAAAGCTGCTGGAAAAGGATCTCGGCCGGCACGGGCCGTTCGATGGCACGAAGCTGCTTTTTACCGAGCACCATCAGAGCCACGCCGCCAGCGCATTTTTTCCATCGCCGTTCCGGGAGGCCGCGATTCTGACGATGGACGGCGTCGGCGAGTGGGCCACTACCTCGGCAGCGGTGGGGCAGGGAAGCGGGATCGAAATTTTGAAGGAAATTCACTTCCCGCATTCGCTCGGCCTGCTGTATTCGGCTTTCACTTACTACACGGGTTTCAAAGTGAACTCGGGCGAATACAAGCTGATGGGGCTCGCGCCGTATGGCGAGCCGAAATTCGCGGCCTCGATCAGGGATCATCTCGTGGACGTCAAGGCGGATGGTTCTTTCCATCTCAACCTGGATTTTTTTGACTACTGCACCGGGCTGCGAATGACGAATGCTCGGTTCGATCAGCTCTTTGGCGGTCCAGCGCGCAAGCCCGAAGAACTGCTGACGCAAAAGCACATGGATCTGGCGGCTTCCATTCAACTTGTGCTGGAAGAGATCGTGCTGCGGCTGGCGCGATCGCTGGCAGCCGAGACATCCATGCGCAATCTTTGCCTGGCAGGCGGCGTCGCGCTGAATT
Organism: Bryobacterales bacterium; assembly: GCA_963732175.1. Classification (GTDB taxonomy): domain Bacteria; phylum Acidobacteriota; class Terriglobia; order Bryobacterales; family Bryobacteraceae; genus Palsa-89. The sequence goes on from CAVSYF010000001.1 coordinate 12,485, forward strand.
GTGTCGCGAACGGAAAAATTTTGCGGGACGGCTGTTTCGGCAATATTTGGATTCAGCCCGCAGCCGGGGACGCCGGCGGGGCGCTGGGCGCGGCATTAGCTGCCTATCATATGTTCGCCAAAAAGCCGCGGCACATTGAAAGTTGTAAGGACGGGATGAAAGGCGGGTATTTAGGTCCGCGCTTCCTCCAGGATGATGTGGAACAGCGGCTGCGAAAGGCGGGCGCGACGTTCACGGTCTCGAGCGAAGCGGAGCTGCTGGATCAGTGCGCGGCGGCGCTGGTCGAGGGCAAAGCGCTGGGGTGGTTCCAGGGGCGCATGGAATTTGGACCGCGAGCGTTGGGCGCTCGTTCCATTCTCGGGGACGCGAGATCGCCTGCAATGCAGTCGGTCCTGAACCTGAAGGTGAAATATCGCGAATCGTTTCGCCCCTTCGCCCCTTCCGTATTGCGGGAGGATGTAGCGGACTGGTTCGAGCTCGATACCGACAGCCCCTACATGCTGCTGGTCGCGGACGTGGTCGCGAGGCGGCGCATCCCTATGACGCCCGAGCAGGAGAAGCTGTTTGGAATCGAAAAACTGAACGTGCCGCGCTCGGAAATACCCGCGGTCACGCACGTGGATTATTCGGCCCGGATTCAAACCGTCCATCGCGATACGAATCCGCGATATCACGCGCTGCTGACGGCCTTCAAGGAACGCACCGGCTGTCCGGTAATCGTGAACACCAGCTTCAATGTGCGGGGCGAACCAATCGTGCATACGCCGGAAGACGCGTTCCGTTGCTTCATGGGCACAGAGATCGAGGTTTTGGCGATCGAGCGCTGTCTGCTGCGGAAGGAAGAGCAAGATCCGCGGCTAAAGGAAGTCTATGCGCAGGCGGTAGAACCGGACTAGGACTCGGCGAGAGCTAATCAGCCCGGGCTGCCGAGGTAACGTGATTGGCCACAGACGCCACGGCACCCGATCCGAGCGTCAGAAGTTCAGCTCTCTCGGCGAAAGACTCGCGAGGAAGAAGTCGCCAGCAATCCAGAATGACTGGTTTGTGCTGGCCGGTCTTAAGATCCTGTGGCGCAAGACTGCCGAAAATGGGCCAGGGCGTGGTGATGGCGATCACATCGGCCTCGTGAACGGACTCCGCCATGCTGTTCGCAAACTGCACGTTACCTTGAAGCAGCGGACGAGCGTTCGGCATGGCAGCGGGATCGTACACGATGACCTTTGCGCCGCGCGCGAGAAGCTGGCGGGCAACGCCAAGGCCCTGCGATTCCTCCACCACGTCGGTATCGGCTTTGTAAGAGAGGCCCAGGACCGCCGCAACTCCTCCAGCGGGCACAAGCGAAAACACCAGGTCGGCGATGCGAGTGGTCTGATGGCGGTTCACATCGTCGGTGGCTTCCGCCAGCAGCGGCGCAACGCCGTGGGAGCGCGCCAGGGCCGAAAACGCGATGTTGTCGCGCGGGAAGCACGGGCCGCCGTAACCCATGGCACCTTTCAAATATTTTCGCCCGATGCGGCTGTCACAACCGATGGCCGCAGTGACCACATCCACGTCAGCGCCCGGCAGAGTCTCGCACACCTCGGCCAGCATATTGGCGTAGGAAATCTTGGTGGTAACGAACGTGTTCACCGATAGCTTAGTCAGCTCGGCGTTTACGTAATTCATCCGCTGGATACGCGGCTTGCTCTCGCAAACGCCGTTGTAAAGCGTCTCCAGGATGTCGCCCGAGCGCGGCTCGGATTCGCCGATCAGAATCATGTCGGGCTTCAGCATGTCGCGGATGACGCTGCCCAGGGCGATAAATTCCGGGTTGTAGCAGACGCCGAAATCCTCACCGCAGCGCTTGCCGGAGTAAGACTCCAGCACCGGGATCACTTTCCCTCCGGTGGATCCGGGCATGACGGTGCTCGAAAGCACCACCAGGTGCCAAGCCTTCTTTTTCCGCAGAGCCGCGCCGATGCGCTCCGCGGCGTCCAACACAAATCTCAAGGAAAATGTTCCATCGGGGCCAGAGGGGGTGGGAACGATGATGAAGGTGGTGTCGGTCGAGAGAATCGCCTCTTCGTAATTCACGGTCGCGCTGAGCCGATCCCGTTGGGCCAGAATCATCTCGTCGAGACCCGGTTCCTTCACGGGCGCGCGGCCCTGTTGAATCGCTTCCACGTAAGCCGGGTTGATGTCCACGCCCACTACCGTGTGCCCTTTGTGAGCCAGCACCGCGGCCATGGGCGCTCCCAATTTTCCCAAACCGATGATCGACAATCTCATGCCTTGCATCTTCCTAGCGTGTAAGTAATTTCAGGCGCGGCTCCCAACCGCCTGAGCGCTATTTTGGCGCGCGACGTATTGGTCGTAGATCCACGCGTAAGTCCGTTCCAGGCCTTCCCGCAGCGGAATACTCGGCTCCCAATTCAGGCATTTACGAATCAGCGTATTGTCACTATTCCGGCCGTTGACGCCCTTGGGAGCATTCAGATCGTAGCGGCGCTTCAATTTCAGGCCCGCGATATCCTCCACGATGTCGACCAGCTGATTGATAGAAACCATCTCGGAGGATCCCAGATTAATCGGCTCGAGAATTCCGGAATTCATAATGAGTTGGACGCCCTCTACGCAGTCGTCGATGTACATGAAGCTACGCGTTTGGTGGCCGCTCCCCCAGATCTCAACTTCGTGCCGGCCGGAAAGTTTGGCCTCGATCACTTTTCGGCAGATGGCGGCGGGCGCTTTCTCGCGGCCTCCGTCCCAGGTGCCATGCGGACCGTAAACGTTGTGGAAGCGGGCCACGCGCGTGTACATGCCGAAATCTTCGCGGAAGTGGCGGCACATGCGCTCGCTGAAGAGCTTCTCCCATCCGTAGCCGTCTTCAGCCAGAGCCGGGTAAGCGTCGTCTTCCTTGAGCCCGGGATTGTTGGGATCGGTCTGCTTGTCCCCGTTGTAAACGCAAGCCGAGGAGGAATAGAAATACCGGGCCACTCCGAATTCTCGTGCGGCCTGGAGCATGTGGGTATTGACGAGGACCGACAACATGCACAGGGCCTTGTTGTTCTCGATGAATCCCATGCCGCCCATGTTGGCGGCGAAGTTGTAAATCTCGTGTGCTCCCTGGGCGGCGCGCCGGCAATTTTCCAGCACGTTCAAATCGAGCTCGAGGTTCTCGACGTCATCGAAAACCTGGTACCACTCGTCGAGAGGTTTAATATCGACGGCGCGAATTTTACAGCCTTTGCGGCGAAACGCGGCGATTAATGCGCCCCCAATAAAACCGCCCGCACCGGTGATTACAGTAAGTGTTTCCTTCACGCGTTTGAATAGGCCACGCTCGCGGCCCCGTTAATATACAAGGTCGAATATAGCATGGAAGCGCCGATGATTCACTTACCGACCATGTGCGGTATGTCCGTATTGCCCTCTTCGCATATGAACTCGCGAACGGTCTCCTTGGGAGCCAGATCGGCAACCAGCTTGAGCGTCCAGGGCTTGGCCAGAACGCCCGGATCTTCGACCATGATTTCGGTTTCGAGATGACCTAGGTCGGGTCGGCGATAGCGCTCGATAATGTGCAGCTTGTCGGTGTGCGGATGATTTCCCTGATCGAGCCAAACAGCATCGATGAAATTGACGCGATCGACGACCAGCGTATCGCCTTCCCAATGACCGATCGAGTCGCCGTACCACAACGGATCCGGATCTTTGGGATGCGGCCGCCCGTCCAGGTAGATCTGATGAAATCCGGGACTGTCATCGTCGGAGATTTCAACCAGGATCGATTTGGTTTGCACGAATTCGTACAGAGGCCCGACAAACACGATCGGCGAAGGCAGACACCGCGCTTTGGGGGCATCCTTACGGTTATTCGCTGATCGCTCGTTCGCGATCTTCTGGGCGAACGGCAGCCATTCCGCCTTACCCTGATTGACCACCGGCCGCCACCAGACGCCGGTAAGATCGGGTTTGCCATCCGGGGTGCGAGGCGTTGGACCGGTGAGCTGCACGTGCAGCTTGGCGTCGGCCTCGATGGATGTTCGGTCTTCGCCCAAGGTGCTTAACTGCGTAGTCTCCTGGAGATGAACATCGAGCAAGGAGACCTTGGCCGTTCCCACCTGAACGCCTGCCTTTTCGTAGGGCGCAACACCAGGAACGTTTACCGAGATATCGTAGGCTCCGGCCGGCAGATCGGCGATCGAATATTTGCCGGTCGCAAGACTGGTGGTTTTGTGCACGCTCCCGGTTTGAGCGTTTTTGACCTGCACGGCCGCTCTCTGGGCGGGAACTCCGAGAGGGCCGAAAACAGTGCCCGCGATTGATCCCCGGTCACTTTGTCCAAACAATGCGATAGCGGTTACACAACATCCAAGCAGAATCCTAGGGGCCATAAACGGAAGTATACATCGAGCGCGAGGCTGGCGCGTCTATGGACTATATTAGATAAGGATGTTCCGCGGGAAGCTGCTCAAGGCCATTGTTTTTCTTGGCATCATCGGCGCTCCATTATTGTATTGGGCGCCTTGGACCAATTCCACGAGTGCACCTGCCGCATGCTGCCGCCGTCCGGGCATCGGGCTGTCTGCCTACGCGCAGGAGGCGCCCGCGAAACCGCTCGGCGGCGATCTGTTCCCGGTGCGCAGCGTGTCGGATCCGTATCCGGTCTTCAACGGAGTAGCTGTCGATCCGGACAACAATCTGCTGGTCATGACAGACGTGAATCGCAAGACCCTGCTGGTCTACGATCGGCGTGCTGCGGCGACGAACCCGGGCGATCTCACGCCTCCGCTGCGCCAGATGATGGGGCCGGAAACGAATCTCGGTTTTGTGGCCGGCGTGGCGCTCGATCCTGACCGGCATGAAATACTGACGGTGAACAACGACATCGAAGACACCATGGTCGGGATGCCGTACAACGGCAATGGAAATCAGGTGCCGTCGCGGCTCCTGGCGGTCCCTCATCAAGCCTGGGGCGTAGCTTTGGGACGGTCCATGGGCGAGATGTGTCTCACCGTCGAAGACAAAAACGCCGTCGTATTTTATCCGCGCGATGCCAAGGGCGTGCTGCGGCCGAAACGCACCATCAACGGTCCGGATACGGAACTGGCTGATCCCCACGGCGTGTATTGGGACGAACGACACAACGAGATTACGGTCGCCAACCACGGCAATTTCAAAGGAATGTACAAGGACGAAGGCGCCGGCTGCACGCCCACCGGGACGGCCGATCCGGAAGAGGGTGAGTTCAAACCGCCATCCATCAATGTTTACGCGGGCGACGCCGAAGGCAATCGCAAGCCAATGCGCAAGATTCAGGGCGACCGCACGCAGCTGGATTTCCCCATGGGCTTGAGCGTGGATGAGGCGCACGATGAAATTATCGTCGCCAACAACGGCGACAGTTCGGTCCTGGTTTTCAAACGAAACTCGAGCGGCAACGTGACGCCTGTCCGTGTCATCGCCGGGGATCGGACGGGTGTGAACCATCCCATGGGAATCGCGCTGGACACGAAGAACGATGAATTCTGGGTCTCCAATTTTGGCGATCACACCGCGGTAGCTTTTGCGCGAACGGCGAGCGGCAACGTCGCGCCCAAGCGAGTGATTCGCACCGCACCGGTGGGCACTCCCAGTGCCGGATTTGGAAATCCGCAAGCGGCTGCCTACGACAGCAAACGCCAGGAGATTCTGGTTCCCAATTGAGTGACGCAACCGCGCATCGCGGCATTCGCCAGGCTGGCGAACGGGAACGCGGATCCAAGACGCGTTATCTCCGGGCAAGCCACCCGGCTGGCGCGCACCGTCCATGGTCTGGCGTATGATCCCGACCATGACGAGATTGTCGCGCCCAATCCCTTAGCCGACGCCGTACTGGTTTTTCGCGGAGGAGCGAATGGCGATGAAGCGCCGGTTCGTGTGATTCAGGGGTCCTGCACCCGGCTCGCGAATCCGCACGCTGTCAGTTTGGATCTGGCGCATCACGAAATTTTAGTGGCCAGCCTGAGCGGAAAAAGCATCGCCGTCTTTCCGTGGGACGCGAAGGGCAACGTGGTGCCCACGCGCTTCCTGCAAGGACCGAAGACGACGCTGGGGCACGTGGTCGGTATCGGAGTGGATCCTGCGACCGATTTGATGGCCGTCGCGAACACCGATGAAATCTTGATTTTCAATCGCACCGATAACGGCGACGTAGCCCCGCGGGCGAGAATCAAAGGACCGCGCAGCGGTATCAAGGACGAGCCTTGGGAAATGCACGTATACAATGGCAAGATTTATCTCGCCGCGTCGAACCATCTGCATACCAACGTGTATTCCGGCGTCACGTTGAAACCCGGTTATACCAAGGTCCCCGAAGATCCCTGGATTAATCCGGAGCTTGGTTTCATTGGCGTTTGGAACATCACCGATCAGGGCGATGTACCGCCGCGCGCCATCATCGGCGGCCCGTTCAGCGGCCTGCTGCATCCCACCGGCCTCGCGCTCGATCCTTCGCATGGAGAGCTGTTCGTAACCGACGGCGTCCGCAACGGGATGTTTACTTTTCTGGTTCCGGAATTTTTCCGATGAACCGATAACGGAGAATAGCGATGTTTCGAAGAGACTTCTTTTCCAAACTGACTCTGGCGGGATTGGCCGGCGTAGCCGAGACCGGCTCGCGCGCCTTCACGCGAACGGTTCGCAAAAGCTACACAGCCGAACGTTTCACCTGCAAAGGCTGCGCCTACGGCCTGGAAGTGAAGCTGCGAGCGCAGGATGGCATCCAGCTCGCGTATGCCACCTATCCTGAATGCAAGGTCGTGGTGGAGTTTGACGACACCCGGGTGACCGACGAGCAGATCAAGCGCGTCGCCGAAGAGCTGGGCTATAGATTGGTAGACTCAGCTTAGAAAGCAATGCCGGCAATTACCTACGTATCAGAATCGGGTGAAGCTCAGACAATAGATGTTCCTCTCGGCGATTCCGTGATGGAGGGGGCAGTTCAAAACGGTATCGACGGGATCCTGGCCGAGTGCGGCGGCGCGCGCCAGTGCGCGACGTGCCACGTTTATGTCGACGAAGCATGGTTCAACCGTTTGGAGCCGGCTGAGGAACCCGAAGAAGAGATGCTCACCGTCACTGCCGCGCCGCGCAAGCCGAACAGCCGGCTCAGTTGCCAAATCCCGGTTACCAAGGCGCTGGACGGTCTCGTCGTCCATCTTCCGCCGTACCAGAAGTGACGCGATGTTCGGTGGAGTGGTCATCGCCGGGGCGGGGCAGGCCGGCTTTCAACTCGCATTCTCGCTGCGATCGCGCGGTTACGATGGCACGGTCACCTTGATCGGAGAGGAACCGCATCTTCCGTATCAGCGTCCGCCGTTGTCCAAAGCTTTCTTGGCCGGCAAGCAGGAACTGCGGCATCTGGCCTTACGTCCCGCTCCGTATTACGTCTCGCAACGGATCGATTTTCTTGCTGGGGAAACCGTCGCCGCTATTGACCGCGCTGGGCGGCGCGTGGTGTTGGCTTCCGGAAGCGCTGTTCCTTACGAAACGCTGGTATTGGCCCTTGGCGCACGAGTACGGCCGCTGCCGATTCCGGGCGCCGAGCTCGATGGCGTCTGCTATCTCCGATCGCTGGACCACGCGGTTGAGATTCGCGCTCGACTCGAGGAGGCGCGGGCCGTCGTTGTGATTGGCGGCGGGTTCATCGGTCTCGAGCTGGCTGCCGTAGCCCGCTCGCAAGCCAAGGAAGTTACCGTGGTCGAGGTGCAGCCGCGCCTGATGCCGCGCGTGGTCTCTCCGCTGATTTCCGAATATTACGCGAAGCTGCACGGGAGCCAAGGCGTCCAAGTCAAACTTGGCGCGCCGCCGGTCGAAATAGCCGCCAGTAATGGACGCGTGAACAGTGTCGTGCTGAGCGACGGCGCTCGTATCGCAGCCGACCTCGTGGTCGCCGGCATCGGCGTGTTGCCGAATATCGCTCTCGCTCAAGACGCCGGTCTCGCAACCGCCAACGGCATCGTCGTTAATGAGTATCTTCGAACCGATGATACGTGCATCTACGCGATCGGCGATTGCGCTGCGCATCCCAATCCTTTCGCCGGAGGGCGGGTACGGATCGAATCCGTGCAGAACGCCGTCGATCAGGCCGAATGTGTGGCGGCCGCGGTTTGCGGCCAGGCGAGGGCCTACGAAGAGGTGCCCTGGTTCTGGACCGATCAGTTCGACGTCAAGCTTCAAATGGCGGGGCTGTCGAGCGGATACGATCATTCGGTTACGCGCGGCGATCCGGAGAGCCGCAAGTTTTCTGTGTTCTACTTCCGCGAAGACCGGTTGGTTGCGGTCGACTCCATCAATCGCCCCGCGGACCACATCGCCGCTCGGAAGCTATTGGCCGCCCGTTCGCGCCTGACTCCCGAACAAGCCGCTGACGAAGGCGTCGACCTGAAGAGCTTCACGCAATTAAGCGCTACGATAAATAGTCAATGACAGGCATCGGTCAACAAACCACCACTCGCAACGGCTATGCATGGCCCCAGGAAGGAATCAGCCGCATCCCTTATTGGGTTTACACCGATCCGGGCGTGTATGAGCTAGAACAGAAGCGCATCTTCCAAGGACCGACCTGGAATTACGTTGGACTTGAGGTGGAACTGCCTAATCCCGGTGATTTCAAATGTACGTTCGTGGGCGAGTGCCCCGTGGTCGTGACCCGCTCTAAAGACGGATCGCTGAACGCCTTCGTCAACAAGTGCGCGCACCGCGGGGCGACGGTTTGCCGCACGCGCTACGGCAACGCCACCGATTTTCAATGTATCTATCATCAATGGCGCTACGATCTGGCCGGCAACCTTCTTACCGTTCCATTTCGCCGCGGCGTAGTGGATAACGGCCAGCGAGTGGGCGGCATGCCCGACGACTTTCAAACCGCCGAGCATAATCTCCAGAGCCTGAAAGTGGAAGCCGTGAATGGCGCGATTTTTGCGTCATTCGACCAAGCCATGCCTCCCTTCCGTGAATATCTCGGCGAGCTGATGACTCACTACTTTGAGCGCATTTTCGACGGCCGGCCGCTGCGTCTGCTCGGGCGCGTGAGCCAGAAGATCGCGGGTAACTGGAAGCTGATGGTGGAGAATATCAAGGATCCTTACCACGCCAGTTTGCTGCATGTCTTCTTGGTTTCGTTTGGCCTGTTCCGCGCCGATCAGAAATCGAAGGTCGAAATGGACGAGACCGGCAGGCACGCCGTGCTGGTATCGCGCAAGGGCGAGCAAAAACAGTCGGAAGCAACCAAGGACATGGCGAATTTCAAGGCCGATTACAAATTGTATGATCCGTCGCTGCTAGCCGGCCGCAAGGAGTTTAAGGACGACAACACAGTGGTCATGCAGACCATCTTTCCCGGCCTCATCGTGCAGCAGCAGACCAACACGCTCGCTATGCGCCAGATTCTGCCCAAGGGCCCCGACGCTTTCGATCTGGTTTGGGACTTCTTCGGCTATGCCGACGATGATGAAGCGCTGACCGAAATGCGCTTGAAACAAGCCAATCTGATGGGGCCGTCAGGCCTGGTGTCGGTGGATGACACCGAAGTTTTGGAGTTGTGCCAGAAGGGTTTCCGCGAGTGTCCCGATCAGAGCGCGGTGGTGGAGTTGGGCGGCCGCGATTACCGCAACGAGAACCACATGGTCACTGAGACGGCCATTCGGGGAATGTACAACTTCTATCGAGAGATCATGCAGTTTTAATGGAGGCGGGATAAGCGTGGAAGCAGCAGCGGTGAAAGATCTGGCGGCGGTGAAGCAGGAGGCGCAGGAACTGCTGGATGCCTACGTCGAATGCCTCGACAATGATCGCGTTGAGGAGTGGCCGGACTTTTTTACCGATAACGCCGTTTACAAAGTTGTGGCCCGCGAGAACGTCGAGCGCAATCTTCCGATCGCTACCATGTCCTGCACCAGCCGGGGCATGATTCAGGATCGCGTGGTGGCGATCCGCAAAGCGAGCGTTTTTTCTCCGCGCTATTTACGCCACATCGTGAGCGGCATTCGCATGGTTGGCGAGGAGAACGGGGCCTACCTGCTGCACGCAAACTTCGCTGTCTTCCAAACGATGCAGGACGAAGAGACCAAAGTCTTCATGGTCGGAAAATACCGCGCCAGGATGGTTCTGACGACCGACGGTCCGAAATTCCAGGAGCTGCTCGCGATCTACGACAGCTCGCAGATTCCGGGGCTGCTGGCGATTCCGATTTAATAGACTTTGAAATAGCTGCCAAATGCAGGTGCACGCCACAACGAGGATGGCCACTATTGCCACCATGCTCCAGCCATCGCTAACAAACCTTTCCTTAGGGAGTTCAAGCACTTTCCAGTTTCCTCCCCATACTTCCCGAAATGGTCTCGGAAATACAAGGTAAAGATATAGCGGCAGGGACGCACTGCAGGCTACTAAAGCCGTTATCGCCGCAGCTCGCGGGTATTTGAACAGGAGAATAATCGCCACCAAGAACAAGAAGCCTCCAAGATCCTTGTTGCCGGCCAACGAACCATCCCCGAACTCGCTGCCCTCAAATCTTAAGAACGTCCTCCTGCAGCCGTCCAGACAGACCAGACACCCCGCGATGAGAGCCAGCTTTTCCCAGCGGCGCATTTAGCGCTTGCTTGCCGGCATCTGGCTCTTGATCCCGCGCTTGGCCAGCTCGCTTTCGAACATATCGCGCACCACCGGATCTTCGTCCGGATAGTCCACCATGTTGCCGCCAGCGTGCGTGCTAACGGTATTCAGACGATGTGTCCGGCCCCCGCCGCCTAATGACTTGGCGAAATACTTGCCGCCGATCCAGGTGGTCGCCATGTACCGCGCCGCTTGCTCGCCGCCATTGAAGTGCTGATGAAACCAGCGATCCGGAGGAACAAACATGCTGCCCTCTTTCCAATCGACGCGCAGATGTTTGCGCGCTTCCGAGTAGCGCGGATGATCGTCCCACAGCAAACTGTAGCCCTCGCCGCCCACGATGAGGATCTGCGATCCCGGTCCGTGCCGATGCGCGCGCTTGTAGGAGCCGGTCGCGAATTCGGAGATGTGCGTCTGGATCGTGTTATCCGAAAACACCATCTCGACGCCCTTGTTCTTCAGCCCTCGCGATTGCGCCTCGTGCAGCTGGAGCTGGCTGATGTCGGGAACCATTCCAGAAACGATGGTACGTTTCTTCGGGGCGGCACGCTCGCTTTCGCTGAACATGGCGGCGCTGCCTCCGCCTACCATTTTCGAATCGTTGAAATCGAAAAAATCCGGTTCGCTGTTGTATCGATCGCGAAACACGAATTCGTTATTGAACACGAACTCAGTGCTGTGAAACACATCCATCACCACCGGGAGATCATGAAAGGAAACCAGCCGCGCCGGACCGGTGCCGCGGTTGAAGTGTTGGCGCCAGACATTCAGAGGCGGCGAGAACATCGCGCCCTTCTTCCATGGAATGGTCCGCTCCGGGCCGCCCTCCTGCCAAACCACACTTTCCCCTTCACCGTCCAAAACGAAGATGGCTTCCTCGAAAAGAAACTTGTTGGCGCGCGTGCTCGCACCCGGCGCGATCTCACATAGATACGCTCCGTCGGTGCCTTCCGAACCTTCCAGGTCGATGAACGCCGCGTTGGCGCCCATCCGCTCCCAGGGCTTGACCTCGAGCGCGCGCACGTCCGGGATGCTGTACCCGGTGTAGATGGGCACGCCTTCGCGCGACATCCATTGCTCGTAGGGCGTCTTCGGACTGAACGGTTCGAACTGGAGACTGAGCTTAGCGTCGGTCACGCACATAGTATAATCCCGACGAGCCAGGACCAAATCATGAACAGACGCAGATTCCTCACGAACACCGCGGCGTTGGGCGCCGCAAGCCTCACCGGATGGGCCGCGCCACAGCAAAAGAGCAACCCTCGCGAGCGCGCGGTCACCGCACTCCCCACGCGCGGCGAAGTCCTGATAAAGAATGCCTACGTGATGACGATGGACCCGGGCCTCGGCGATGTCCCCGGCGGCGATGTTCACATTCGCAACGGCGAAATCGTCGCTGTCGGCAAAGCGCTCCAGGCGTCCGGCGCGACGGTTCTGGAGGGACACCGGATGATCGTGCTCCCCGGACTGGTAGAAACGCATTGGCACATGTGGAACACCCTGCTGCGCAACTTCGCGGGCGAAAAACCGGACCAGGGATACTTCCCAACCGCGGCGACGTTCGGCGCGGTCATGACGCCCGAGGATATGTACCACGGCGTTCGCCTTGCCACGGCCGAGGCCTTGAACTCCGGCCTGACCACCGTGCATGATTTCTGTCACAACCTGCGGAGCCGCGCGCATGCCGATGCCGATCTTCGAGCGGTGCGTGAGTCTGGCCTGCGCGCCCGCTGGTCCTACGGGTGGCCGCAGGGCCTGCCCGACACGCAAGTTTGCAATCTTGCGGACCTCGAAGCGATGCACCGCGACTGGTCAAGCCTGTCCGGCGATGGACTCGTCTCCCTCGGTTTTGCCTGGCGCGGAATGTTCCGCAATAGCCAACTCCCGCGCGAAGTCTACCGCACCGAGTTTGACGCCGCCCGCCGCCTCGGCATTCCGATTTCGACCCATGTCGCAAGCAGCGAAATTACGAAGGGACAGGTCGAAGCGCACGCCAAAGAGAACCTGCTTGGCAGAGATGTGCAGCTCATCCATGCGCTCTCGGTGACTCCGGCCGAGATTGAGATGATAGCCAAGTCGGGATCACCGGTCAGCGTCTCGCCGGGAACGGAGCTGCGCATCGGCTACGGCTTTACCAAAATCGGCGAGTATCTGGATGCGGGCGTCCGCGTGGGTGTCTCGATTGACACTGTGGCTCTGGCGGGCAACGCCAATCCATTTGAATCTCTGAAGCTGATCCGAAATATCGAGAACGCCAAGCATCACGACGAATTCAAGATGACTGCCCGTCGGGCGCTTGATCTCGGCACCATCGAGGGTGCGCGTTCGCTCGGAATAGACGATCGCGTAGGGTCGCTCAAGCCCGGAAAGCGCGCCGATGTGATCATGATCTCCACCGAACAGCTGAACATGGGCGTCTTCAGCGATCCAACCCATATGGTGGTGGAGTCGACGCAGCCCCAAAACATCGATACCGTCATCGTGGATGGACGCATTTTGAAACGCGGCGGCAAGCTGACGGCGCTCGCTGTGAATCAGGTACTCGATGACGCGGCTGTCTCGTTCGATGCGGTCCGCAAGCGAGCTAATTGGCGGTAACTTGAGCCCGGACGGGCTCGAACAGCCATACATCAAACGAGCTGTTGGAATACACCAGGCGAGCGCCCGCCGGTGCCGTCCAATGCAGGTTGCGCGTGGGAATGTAGTAGATCGGATTCGAAGACGGGATCAACTTGCCGCTCGAAAAGGCCGCCGCTACCTCGGCTCGTCTCTCGGATATTTGCGGCGTGTTGTAGTCATGTCCGCTCCAGCCCCGAACGTTCGTGTAGGTGGGCGGCAGATAGTTGATCCACCGGTCTGTACTCGCGACATAGGCAGGCGCGCTGGCGTGCGCGTGCAACCAGTCGAGCGCGTTCTTTTCGTCCGGAGTCAATATGATCGCATAGCGCTGCACGGCAGGGTCCGAGAAAGATACTAGCCACAGCAGATTGTCGGACAAGAAAAGCGCAAGGAAGCACCCCAGCGCCACAATTCGCACAGGAATCCGACGGATGCTCTGCAGCCTCTCCAGCATCGCTATGAGCGCGGGGGTTGCCAGGAAAAACAGCGCGATCCAATCATAGCCGTGCGTGAAGTGAATCGGCTGTCTGGGCCGAATCACGAGATCGTGCTGGCTGAGGGCAAAGATAACGGCGAACCAGATCAGGCACAGACGCATCCGCGGTTGCCGCAGAACTGGCGCGAGATACTTCCAGCGAGTAAGCCGGCCGAACGCCAGAATCCCAACCAGATACAACGCCGGTACGAACGTCCAAAAGGTGTAGGGCCAATCGAGCTGCCATTGGAGCTGCAGAGTGCGATGATCGGCAAACCGGTTCAAGAACACCAAGTAATAGCCAACGTGAAGCACCACCACGGCACAGCTTCCCACTAGCAGCTTCCAGGAAGCCTCGCCGCTCTTTAGAAGCAATTCCAAAGACGAATAAACCACCAGCACAAGCGCCAAACTGAGCCCCGTGAAAGGGTGACTCGCCGACAGGATCGCCGCGACCACCAGTGTCGCTGCGAATCGCTTTCGGACGAGCAACAGGATCGCCAGAAGATACAAGCCGTGATAATAAGCCTCCGTGGGATAAACCAGATTGCGGCCGAAGTTCAGCATCCACCAGCCGTCGCCCGGATCCAGTTGCACGATCGCCTTGGTAAACCGGACATGCATGAACACCCCGAAAAACGCCCCCGCCAGCGACAGCACGCCGCCGCCCCAAAAAAAACAAACGAAGCCAAGCTTCTGCGCCGAGGTACGCCATCCAACCCATTGTTCGTATAATCTCGCGGCCACGATGGACGCGAAGCCGGCCGCCGCGATCTGAAAAACGATCAGCGCCAGATCAGGACTTAGGCCGAGCCACTGAATCAACCCTACTAGAAGAAGATGCGGTTGGAAGTAAATCGCGGGAGTCCCGTACGGTGCGTACGGATTTCCGTATGTTAGGTGAAAGCCGTTCGCGAAATATTGGCGGGCGTTGGCAACATAGTAAGGAAGGTCGTACTGAACGAACGCTGTGGGGACTTGACCGCTCGACCACGCCCGGAACGCCGCCCACGCCAACGGGAAGAATGCCGGGATGCTGAGCAGCAGGGGCACAAACAGGGGCATCACGGGGCCGCTCAAATGTTCCCGGGTGACCGGGGAACCGGTCGTCGCGTTCGGTGCCGTGGCCTGCATGTCTACCTTAAGAATCGGACGAAGATCGGGAGGGCATTAACGGCAGAGACGCGCACAGGCTACCATTCCAACTGAATGCCAATTCTAGTGAAAGCCATCATCTTCGATTACGGGAATGTCCTCAGCGAAGCCCAAAATGACACGGAAATCAGAGGCATGGCCGCCGTCTTTGATCTCCCGGTCAGCGATTTCGCAAACGCCTATTGGCGCTTTCGGGTTGCCTACGATGAGGCCAAGCTTGAGCCTCGCGAATATTGGGACGCCGTCGCGAGGACGGTCTCGCGCTCCATCGCGGAATCACAATTGAGCCGACTGATCGTGTTGGACAGCCTGAGCTGGATGTACCCCCGCACCGTCATTGCCGACTGGGCGAGCGCATTGCACCAAGCCGGTTTTCCGACCGCTCTTCTCTCCAACATGCCCGTGACGCTCCGCGACGCGCTGGCGGGCTGCGCCTGGCTGCCGCCGTTCTACCACCGAACCCTATCGTGCGATGTCAAGCTGTCGAAGCCTTCGCCCGAAATCTACCTAAATTGCCTGCATGGATTGAACCTCGCTCCCTCCGAGGTTTTGTTCCTCGATGACCGCGAGCCGAACGTCCGCGCCGCCCGAGATCTCGGAATGCACGCGCTTCAGTTCACGACTCCCGCAGCGCTCGCGGCTGAGCTCGACCGAAACTTCGACATCCCCGTTCGTCTCGCTGCTAAAGTGGAAAGAACTCATGAACAGAACGACTAACGCGAAGGATCTTGAGACCATCGCAAAGCAGGTCCGCCGGGACATCGTCGAGATGATTACGCACGCCGGGTCCGGGCATCCCGGAGGTTCGCTGTCCGCGGTCGAGATTCTGGCCACGCTGTTTTTCGATGTCCTGCGGCACGACCCGCACAATCCGAAATGGCCCGATCGCGACCGCTTCATTTTGTCCAAGGGCCATGCCGCGCCGGTGCTGTACAGCGTGCTGGCGGAGTGCGGCTACACCCCCAAAGACCAATTGAACACGCTCGCGAAAGCTCGGTTCCATCTATCAAGGGCACCCGGATGCGCGATTCCTTCCTGCGCTCGAAGCCTCTACCGGATCTTTGGGCGAAGGTCTCTCGATCGGCATCGGCATGGCGCTGGCGGCGAAGCTGGACCAAAGTCCAACGCGCGTCTACGTCGTCCTGGGCGACGGCGAAATTCAGGAAGGGCAGATCTGGGAAGCGGCCATGTTCGCGCGGCGATAAAGCCGTGGATAACCTGGTGGCCATCGTCGACTACAATCGCATCCAGCTCGATGGATTTCGTGAACGACATTATGCCGCTGGAGCCGCTCGCCGATAAGTGGCGCGCCTTCAATTGGCATGCCCTGGAGGTCAACGGTCACGATATTCCCGCGTTGCAAGCGGCCTTCTCCGAAGCCGCCGCCACCAAGGGCAAGCCAACCGTGATCATCGCCCACACTGTAAAAGGCAAGGGCGTTTCGTTCATGGAGAACAATCCCAAGTTTCACGGCGTGGCGCCCACCGAAGAGGAGCTGGAAAAGGCACTCATGGAGCTTGCGTAGATGCAAACGAAAACCAAATTCGAATTGAAGATGGGCATGGCCACGCGCGAAGCGTTCGGCCGAGCTTTGGTGGAACTGGGGCGCGAGAACAAAGACATCGTCGTGCTGGACGCGGACCTTTCCAAGTCCACCTTATACGCATTTCTTCGCTAAGGAATTTCCGGAGCGCTTCTTCGAGTGCGGGATCGCCGAAGCCAATATGATCGGGATCGGCGCGGGCCTGGCCTCCAGCGGCAAGATCCCGTTCGCCTCCAGTTTCTCTTGCTTCGCTATCAATAAAGGTTTCGAGCAACTCCGCGTGGCCGTGGCCTATCCGAACGTCAACTTGAAAGTGGTCGGGACGCACAGCGGCATCTCGATCGGCGAAGACGGCCCGTCGCAGATGAGCATCGAGGATTTGGGGCTGGCCTGCTCGCTTCCAGGATTTCGTCGTCCTCTCGCCAGCCGACGAAGTTTCCATGCGCGCGCTGGTCGCTGGCCTCCGCCGCTCACTTCGGGCCGGTCTTCATCCGCGCCGGGCGGCCTAAAGTCCCCATCGTGCATTCCGGCGAGCAGCGCTTTGAAATCGGCAAGTCCGTCCAGTTGATCGACGGCCGCGACCTCACCATCATCGCCACCGGCCTGCTGGTGGCGGAGGCTATCCGCGCGCAGGAAACTCTGGAAGCCGAAGGCATCTCTGCGCGCGTCGTGGATATGTATTCCATCAAGCCGTTGGACCGCCAGGCGATCGAACGGGCCGCCTCGCGAAACGCGCGCCATCGTGGTTGCCGAGGAGCACTTGGTGAGCACGCGGCCTCGGCGTGCGGGTCGCGCAGGTGGTCGCTGAAACGCGGCCCTGCCCGATGGAATTTGTCGGCATCGAGGACACCTACGCCGAGTCGGGCGCTCCTGAAGAGCTCCTGGAGAAGTACGGCTTGGTCGCGCGCAATATCGCCGCTGCGTGCCGCCGAGCGTTAACGCGCAAGTAACGCAGGCTGCAGGCGCTTCCGAATAAAACAATCTTTTGCCTTATTGTTGCATTCTCCTTCGAAATCATGCATCATGGGCGGTAAGGTTCCTGGAAAGGTCAGCGTGCGCCTGCTATGCCGGTGCCAATCCTAGCCCAGATGTTGTTTACGAGCATTAACGAACAGGAAGCTGCCTTAGCGCGCGTTTCGAAGCTGCTGCACGACGATGTGAGCCAGGTGCTGAGCGCGGTGGGACTGCAATTGGACGCCATGAAAATGGACTTCTCCAAGCAGGCCCCCGGAATCAGCCAGCGCGCCGCCGAAATCCAAAATCTGCTGGAGCACGCCATCGAGCAACTCCGCGACATCAGCAATGAATTGAATCCGTCCATCGTCGAGCGGGCCGGCCTGCAGTTTGCCCTGGAGCGGTTGGCGGATAAATCTCGGAAAAATTTCTCGGGCGCATTACGTTTGCATTTCGATCCGGCCATGCACGTGCCCACCACGCTCGCCAAGACTTTTTATAAAATCGCCGAATGCGCCGTCCAAAACGCGCTGGTTCAGCCGGATTGCTCGCTGATCGATATTCAAGTGAAGCGCTCGCATCATGATTTTGTCCTGGAGGTCAGCGACGATGGCCGGGTCGACGAAACTCTTTCCACGGCGCTGCCTTTGGGCCAACTTTGGATGGACTACTATGCTTCCAAACTGGCGCTGACCATTAAAAGGTCGCCCGACAAGGGCACCCTGATTCGGGCCACTTATCCCATGACTGAGGTGCTGGCTTAAGCAAACCATGCCGTTTCAAGTTCTCCTCGTCGACGATCACAAAATCATGCGAGATGGAATTAAGGCCATCCTGCGTCATAGTGACGAGTTTCAGGTAATTGGCGAAGCCGAAAGCGGCACCGACGCGCTGCTGTCCTGCAAGAAAAAGCATCCCGACATCATTCTCATGGACATCGGACTGCCCGGCTTGAACGGCATCGAGACCACTACCGAAATTCTGCGCCATTGTCCCGAGGTCAAGATCATCATCCTTTCGATGTATGACGACGAGCACTCCGTGGTCAGCGCTATCCGCTCCGGCGCTCGTGCATTCGTGTTGAAAAAGGCTTCCGACAACGATCTGCTGGACGCGCTGCGCGCCGTCGCCAAGGGCGGATCCTATTTGAGTCCTCAAGTTTCCGATCGCCTGCTGCAACGCATTCAAAGAGGCGATCTGGAATCGAAGCCGGTGTCCTCCGCTCTGGACGGTCTCTCTCCGCGCGAATTGCAGGTGTTGCGCCTGGTGGCCGAGGGAAAAACGAGCAAAGAGATCGCCGTCATTCTCGACCTGGGCCTGCAAACCGTCCGCAGCTATCGCAAGACCATGATGAAGAAGTTGGGGGTCAACAACGTCGCCGGTTTAACCCAAGTTGCTCTCGCCGCCGGTATCACCCGATTTCCTGTTTCGATCGCCGAAGAATAAGCTGAAAGAATGGAAACGCCCTGGGGCGCGTTGACGATCGCCGACGCGCACGTGCATTTTTTCTCGCATCGATTTTTCTCCGAGCTCGCCGAGCAGAAGGGAGTTTCCATGGACGAACTGAAAGCATTGCTCGGCTGGCAGCTCCCCAACGGAGATCCCGAAGCTCTCGGGCGCGCTTGGATCGAGGAACTGGATCGTGCCGGAGTGGAACGAGCGGCGCTCATTGCCAGCATTCCCGGCGATCACGAGTCGGTGATGGCCGCGGTCCGCAAATTTCCCCAGCGGCTGTACGGATACATGATGGTGAATCCAAAATCGCCGCATGCTGTTAAACAAGCCGAGCAGGCGCTCTCGAGCGGCTACATGCACGCCCTGTGTTTCTTCCCGGCCATGCACTGTTACTCGATCCAGGACGAACGCGTGGCGGCGCTGCTCGATATCGTTGCCGCAACTGCGCATCGCGCGGCGTTCGTGCACTGCGGCGTCCTGAGCGTCGGCGTGCGCAAGAAGCTCGGCTTGCCTTCGCCCTTCGATATGCGTTTCTCAAATCCCATCGATCTACACGCCGTCGCGCTTGCGCTATCCCCAGGTTCGATTCATCGTGCCTCATTTCGGCGCAGGATATTTCCGCGAGGCGCTTATGCTGTGCGATCTATGCCCCAACGTATACCTGGATACCTCAAGCAGCAATAGCTGGACGCGCTATGAAGAAGCGCACCTGGATTTGCGCAACGTGTTCCGGCGCGCACTGGATGTAGCTGGTCCGAAACGGCTGATTTTCGGCACCGATTCTTCGTTTTTTCCGCGCGGCTGGAACGCGCCGATCTTCGAGGCGCAGAGCAAAGCTCTCTATGAAATCGGTGTCACCGAAGATATCGCGCGGCTTATTTTTCGTGAGAATTTCTTGAGCCTGTTTTCTTGAGATGAAGCCCTGCGCGCCGCCACTTTCTAGGCGTCATGATTGTTCGAATACGTCGCCCTTATATTGGCGCAAGCTTCATACATCCGATGGATTCCGAGCCTCGCACCGCGGTTCTGGCGCGCGGCTTTCAAGAAACGAAAACGGTACGCGTTTTTCCGTACGGCTGGAACGAGCGGGCCGAACGCTTTTGTCCCACGTCGATCGCGGGTCCCGCTGAGCAGTTGCGGAAACTGGCTTTAAGAAACGTTCGTCTGGATCACGCGGTCATCGCCTTCACCTATGAAGGCGAGTCGGGACTCTCGCACCAGGATCGCGAAATGTTTTGGAATGCTTTCGGCGTTCCGGTCTTCGAACAATATCTCGCACCGGACAACGAGCTGCTGGCCACGGAGTGCGACGCTCATTCTGGTCTGCATGTTGTTAGCGGCTGCGGCGATCTACCGCTCGAACGCGAGGTGTGCGCCTGTGGCAGCACGGCGCCACGGCTATCTCGCACCGCCCGTATCGAAGAGCTGGCCGAACTGCTGGCCTGACGCACGGTGCCGCTGCTATCCTAGGTCTGAACCCTCGCTCCGCGCGAACGTGGCGGAACTGGCAGACGCACCAGACTTAGGATCTGGCGGCCGAAAGGCCATGGGAGTTCGACCCTCCCCGTTCGCACCAATCAGTTAGCTGCGCAATCAACCGAACGCAACACGACAATGTACCCGTTATCAACCGCTCGCCTGCGACGGAGCCGCTACCCGCTAACATCCAGCAGAGGTTCCCGAGGCTTAGCCCATTTATCCACGATCTTGCAGACTGCCTCAGTGAAATCTTCAAGATCGGTAGGCTTTGAAATGAAATCAACGGCGCCGAGAGATAGACAACGCTCCCGCTCAGACGGATCTTGAGAAGAGCTAAAAACAACCACCGGAATCTTCTCGGCTGACCTCTTCTCCGTCTGCCACACCCGAAGCAAAACCGTGCCAGGGACCTTCGGAAGGTTCAAATCCAGGATGACTAGATCCAGTCGGGGATGGGGATCAGTAAGCATCAGCAGCGCTTTTTCGCCGTTATTGGCAATATGCAGCACAACCGGAACCGAGCAGTCGCCAACTGCCTGGCGCATCAGCAAGGCGTCCCCAGGGTTGTCTTCGACGATAAGCACCTCGACTGCTCGCATAATTCCTAGCCTGCCTAGTAGACTCCCCAGGGTATGGGATGTTTCGTCTCCTAAGGCCTCAAAAAATAAATTCGGGAATCGAATCAGCCTGACTGATTAGGCAATGCCCGGCACCACAAGCTCTTGGGCGATCTCTAGGCGCCCGGCTTCCACGGGTCACGTTACTGCTTGGCGGGTGGCATTCGGAAGCGGCACTGAATGATCGATTTTCCAATCGCATGGCCTTCCATGGCCTTGAGAACTTCAGCGCGTGTGGCGTCCGGTCCCAAGGAGAGGTTGGTATCCAGCGCGTACAGTTCCCAGTCGTAGTGATGATATGGATTGATCGATGGATTGGCAGGGCCGATGTAGCCCACCTTCCCGCGAGCATTCTTGCCTTGGATCATGCCGTCCGGTAGCGTTGGACTGGCCGGTTGC
The DNA here is from genome assembly GCA_963732175.1 of Bryobacterales bacterium. Lineage (GTDB taxonomy): Bacteria > Acidobacteriota > Terriglobia > Bryobacterales > Bryobacteraceae > Palsa-89. The sequence continues at coordinate 33,819 of CAVSYF010000001.1, forward strand.
CCGCCATCAAGCGCTCTGGCCGCCCCAGGAATATTAAACACCAGCCAATGCAGAGTGTCTTCCGGCATTCTGCGCATAGCGTTGTCGGGATCGTGGACAATCAAAACGAAACTAACCGTGCCCTCCGGCACGTTGCTCCATTCCAGTCTCGGAGAGGGTTGGTTCGGAACCACGGCGGTGAACCTGTCGGGAATAATTCCGCCGTCTTGGAAATCTGGGGATGTGAGAACCATTCCGGGCCTTCTTGCACCGCCCTTGTCCTGGCCCCACGCGGCTCCTATCGTGACTGCAAGCATCAGAGCGGCCGTAATCAGTTTCTTGGTCACGCAAGTCCTCCTCGTGTCATGTTACTCCCGTCGCGCCCCCCCGAGCTATTTTCGCGAAGTGGCTGCTGGAACTGAGAGAGAAGCTCGGACTCTGGACTCGGAACCGTTCGGCGAGACCAAGTACCATCCGACCTAGCCGTCCCGCCAGGTTCATTTTTGCCTGAGCCTGTTGTTTAGCAAGAGTATTCATCGTCTAATCGTCACAGCCGAGATGAACGATACGACCCAAGATGATTCTGGGCGCAATAGCGCGCCTGCGTTAACAGCTACCGGTTTCTACGTCCGCCTTCCCAACAACCGGGTGTTCGAATGCGGCGACGAACCAGCGGACGTTCATGCCATGGCGGATACCGTCAAACGATTCATATCCGAATCCTCGACCGTGGTTTTCACGCTGGAGATTGAAGCGAACGCGTAACTTCGGCGCGCTCAGTGGGAAGATTACCCGAATCCGTCTCCGCGCGAAGAGTATTTACCGCAGCATCTTTCGCCGGAAACTTTTGCAAACGTAAGAGGTCGACGAATTGGTGGGCTGGTCTACTTAAGAGTTACTCAAGTGGTTTTAGATCCCGAATCTTCGCCCGCAGCCGATTCGCTCGCGCGTTAATGTTCCAGTAGTGCTTGTCTTTTTTCTCCAGTTGCTCTTGTACTATCATCATCCAGGTGGCCAGCAGCTTCTTCTCTTCTCCGTCCAGCTCCAGCACAAAAGATATCGGTTGCATGGCCCATGGTAACGCGCTTTCGAACTACCGGCCTGAAGGGAAACTGCCTGATGGGGTGCGAAATAGATTGAAAGGGAGCATGAAAAGGCAGGGGTAGTTCAGAGAGAGCTGTGAATCTAGTTAGCTTGGTCGATCTGGATCTTGGTTACCATAGATGCCAGTTCCCGGATAGTAAAACGTAGGCAGCTAACAATCCGTTCGCCGTCGCGTGCGCTACCACCGCATCACCAATTCTGCCACTCCGCCTGACCAACAGCGCAAAAACAATCCCGGCGACCGTTCCGGCAAACCAGTGGCCGCCATGTAGAATCCCGAATATCACGGACGATACGATCACCGCAAAAAACGTGACACGCCCGAATGGGACCGCTTCAAAATCCGTCGACAGCAGCCGCCGCAGCAGGAATCCTCGAAACGCCAGCTCTTCAGCAATGGGGACGGTAACTACGGCAGCTACGAGCCGCAATCCAATCCAGGCCCAGCGCGCTAAGGAGGCAGCATAAATCAGAGTCGCGGGCATGCCACTTTTTGAATTGCCATCGGCGAAACCGTTCACCACGACCCAGGTCGCGCACACCGCCATTCCAGCCAGCGGAGCCACCCAGCTGAAGGACCAATTCAACCCTCGATACCATTGCCGGTAGAACCACAGAGCTGCGCCGCCCGCAATAAGTCGCAGAGGATACAGCCAATCAAAGTTGCCCGATGCCGCGATTGCCAGCATACCTGCGGCGAAGATCGCGAGAAGCGGAATTAAATAAGCAGCAGTGGGATTGTCGAAGCTGTGTGGAAGCGCATCCGCCACTGGCCGGGTTTTCCGGAACCAAGGGACCTTGCACACGGCAATGCAAAAGCCTACTGCGACCAGGTTAAACAAAATCCATCCCGCCTGGGAATGAAAGCCGCCGATGGCGATCTGAGGCGCCCCGGCGTTCCCGATCAAGATTAAAGCGGCAATTCGCAACGAATTGAGAAAGAAGCTGGCCACAACCACAGCCGGAATTAGCACCAGGGATTGGGGGAAACGGCATTCCCGGCGAAAAACGGCGAGCCACATTATGGTGAATATCAGAATGAGGCCGATGCCTTCCAGCCCCGAGCACGGCGGGTCGATTATGACGTAGAAGCGTTTGGTTCCGATAATCCAGTCTGCAGGCTTCGTGATGACCGCTGGAACGAACGGCGTTAGAAGAGTTTTTGTGAGTGTCAGCGTGACCAATGCGAGCGAGTGCCAAGCCCAGTGGCTGGCTTTTCCGAGCACGCAGAATGCAGTCGCTCCGGTCGCTGCGAAGCCCCACAAGGGAGGATCAATGCTCAGTAACTGCCGCCAAACTGGAAAGGGAATGAAAGCCAGCGCGCCGAAACAAACGGTAGTTAGCCCGGCGACCAACCAGATCCCCGCCAACAACTCGGGGTGTTTCCATGAATTATCGCCGGCATAAACAACCGAGGAAAGGTAGGCAAAGCTCCCCAGCGCGCCGAGGTGCGCGACCAGCACGAGCCGTCGGAGGGAAGCGCTTTCCAGATCCCGCGATATTCTCTGAAACGCCATCTTGTTTCTCAGGAACCCGAACGTGACAAAAATTGCCGCGAAGGCGATCAGGCCCCGAGTGATCCAAACATCCCAATTCTGAACCGCGACTGGAAGGCGCAAGAATTCCCGCACGGCGTCAATTACGCCGGTGTGTAGCGCACGCCCATCGAGGACGTTCAGCGCGAAGGAAATGGCTATGAGTTCCGCCGTGAAAAGGATGCCAAGAACCAAGATCCGCGGAAGAAGTCCGCCGATATTCGAGCGGACGTAGTGCTTTCCCGCTCCAGGCTGCGGCAGGAGCGGGCGAGAAGGCCTGGTAAGCAAAGTAGACAAAGGTCAGGTCCTTTCAGCAGGGCGATCTTTGCCGGCCAGCATCTGATCCTGCATCTTGCCGTCCATCAAGGATCTCGAGTGGACAGCCAATTCCGTCACGCCCGCGCTCCGATAAATTTAAACGCGCGGCGGTGGTGAGGTCGCACTCCGGCCGAAACTATTTTGTACTTTTATCGCGGCTAGCATCTGCTGGATCCGCGGGTGTAGCCTGCTTCTTGCTCCTCCGCCCTCGGATCACTGCCACCCAGCCCGCCAGCAAGCCTAAAGCCGTAACTGCCGTGTTGGTCTCTATTTCACGACTGCCGCCGCCGGATGCGCCGGCACCGAAAGCCGCCGTAGACAAAAAGGCCGCGATCAAAACAAGCCAGATGAACTTCTGCATACATCCCCTTTGGATGCGAGATTAGTTTTCTACGGCTCCGAAGCTAGCTCCTTTTCGCCCAAGCCTGTTTCACGTCCGCGACAACGCCGGCCCAATCGCCAGGCGCAGTTTGCCGGAACAAGCGGTGGTTGGGATACCAGGGCGAGTTGGTGCCCTCGATCAGCCAGCGCCAATCCGGAGTGTGCGCCAGCAGGAGCCAGACCGGTTTGCCCAACGATCCAGCCAGGTGGGCGATCGAGCTATCCACCGCGATCACCAGATCCAGGTTCTCGATCACCGCCGCGATGTCCGCAAAGTTGGTGAGCGATTCGCCCAGGCGAATCAGACCAGGCATGGACCGTAATGCCTTCCGGTCGCACCTGGGTATGGGACGTTGCAGAGAGATGAGTTCGCAATCCAGGTCGGCCAGAGGCCTCAAAGCCTCTAGTAAAACGCTGCGTTCGTCGTCGTACGGGAAGTTCCATTTGTTGCCGGCCCAGCAGATTCCGACTCGCGGCCGGCGCCGGGGGCCAAGACGTCTGCCCCAATCGGTAACCCGTTCTCGATCGGCATGCAAATACGGCGCTGCCGGAATGGTTTCGATCGTCGTTCCGAAAATGAGCGGCAGCCGCATCAGCCGGCAATGGAAATCGTGGGGAGGCAGTGTTTCCAGATCGGTAATGAATCTATCGACAGCGAGTGATCCCCGGAACAACTCCAGCAGCTTGGGGTATGCATGCAGGACCACTTTCGCGCCGCGTTCCGCTAGCAACGGGACAAACCGGCTACACTGAAGTGCATCGCCCAGACCCTCGTTGTGATACAAAAGGATCGTCTTACCAGCGATCGGCTCGTTACCGTTCCACGCCGGGGAAGGAAACTCCATGGGCTTTCGCTTCCTTTCCCACCAAGCGCGCATCGAGTAGCGGTACTCCAAACCCTCCAAGCCGCGCGCCAGATCCCCCAAAGCCACCCGACAAATCCCGCTTGTATACCGAGCGTTGATGTTGTCCGGCTGTTGGGCTACCACTTTTTCCAAATGCGGCATCGCTTCGGCATAACGCTTCATGGCCATAAGCGAAACCGCGCATCCATAGTGGGCATTGCTGAAGTCCGGCTGCAATTCCAGCGCACGTCCATAACAGGGAACTGCTTCGCTATGACGCTCTAGTCTTGCGAGCGTGACGCCACGCCCGTAGTGGGCCTGGGCGTGGTTGGGATCGATGATCAGCGCACGGTCGAAGTGGCGCAACGCGGTTTTGTGACGCGCGAAGACGCTCCATGCTGCTCCCCGCAGCTGGGCGGCATCGGCCTTGCTCACGGGATCGCTGGATTGCCGAAAAAAGCGGAAAGCACTCGCGCCCATTACGCCTGTTCAGAATCGCGGCGCGGTCGCGAACTTTGCCACCGTCGATAACCGAAAAGTCCGGCCAGCCCGGAGAGTACCAACAACGCGGAGGGCAGATCCGACAGCTCAGGAACGGCCGGAGGGGGCGCTACCGTCGCAGTTGTCGTGGCGGCCTTAAGCCGCCCCGCCGCAAGCCAACTGCCCAACACCATCGCGACAAACGAAAACACTGATCGCCGTCTCACAAATCATCCTCCAGCGGGTCCACGACTTTGCATGACGCACAAACACGCGAAATCCGTTCTGTTTTATTAGCCAAACCAGATTACCAGAACGTTCGTTTGTGATCCATAGAACGCAGGCATAGGACTAACTCAAAAAAGTACCGAAATATCGTGACAAGTACCAAGAGAGTCTACTTATTTTTCCTTCGGGATCAAATTCTCCCGCGGCGGGATACCGCACGGAGTGCCAGAAAGGCGCACGCCAATGCGATCATATCGAACAACGCGAAAAAAATCAGACTATGACGTGCAATGTCCATCGAGTCGCACAACGTTGTAATGCCCAGCTCGGTAAAAGCTGCGCCAATCAGGCAGACAACGGCCGCTAAAGCCCCTTTCGATAGGCGATCGCGCTGAAGCCGGTACAACATACAGAGCAGAGCCGCCAGTGCCAGGAAGGTAAACAGAAATCGAGGGCCACGCTGAAAGAAGAGGCGCCGCTTCAGGCCGCTCCAAAGCGCGAACGCGCGGCTCTCGGTATATCGTGGATATCCGGTCGACAGATCGAAGTTGCCGAAGTCACGCTGCGCCCCGGCCTTGGAAAGCGCGTCACGCATGGTTTTGTAGGTTACTGCGGGATGCCTGACGTAAAACAACGCGAGCTTGTTAAACGACAAGCGTTGCATAAAACGCTTCCTAAACGCCGGGTCATCCATCCCGGAGCCCGGCAAAAAGGATTTTTTGTTGATACAGAAACGATAGGAATCATCAAGTCCGAGATCCGCCAGCGTGCGCGTAACATTCTTGGAATGCGGCAAGATCTCTTCGAACGTGACGTTGTACAGCGCATCGCTGGTATAGTCCGCTGGTTGAGCCTTCCATAGCATCAATAGCGAGGCCAGCACCAGACACACACCCACGCTCCGCCACCAGACCGGACGCATGGGTCCGAGAGTTTTCGCAGCGGCAAAGAACAACAGGGCGATCCAGATCCCGACCAGCGCATGTTGCGACTTTGCGCTCATCATCAGGAACGGGCACAACATAAGCAGTATCGCATCGAACTTTTTGCCCCACCGCAGTACGCGGAGGTACATCACCGCGGTAAGCAACAGGAAGAGGTACGCGGGTTCGTCCATATAAAAGCTATTTAACGTGTTGACATACATTACGTCGCAGTAGGTCAGGAGCACGAGCGCGTACGTCGCCCAACGCACCCAGCGGCGCGCATCCGCAAGCAAGGGGGCGAAAAACCAGAGGGCGGTCAGAAAAAGCGAACTATGCACGAGCCCGATGAAGCGAAGGTCAAAGTTGCCGTCCTTGGAGAAGACAGAATTGAGCCAGAGCGCCGGATAAACGAGCGGGATTTCCAGAGAATAGAAGGGGCTAACCCAGTGCTTTTCGGGGCGGAAGTTATATACCGTGTCCGCAAAGTCGTAAGTGCGGTGAACGCGTGCGTAAAGGTCGAACCGGGCGATTACCTTGACGAAGTCTCCATTGTCGGCCAGTCCGACCACGGGCGGCAGGATCAACTGGTAAAACAAAATGGCCGCCGCCGTCAGGACGAAGACCTTTCGCGAATCCATCATGAAACCGCGCCTCTGGATCGATCACTATAGGGTACACCTTCCGAAATCTTCGATTCCTCCTGTAACGCGGCCGAGATCGAGAATTACCCGGAAGCGCCCCGCGTTGGCCTCCGCAATGATCCTGCACTCTTTGCGATACAAGCTATCGATCTTCTCGGAAATCAGCAGCCATCTGAAACTCGAGATCGGATAAGCGTTTTTGCCAGGGGCATTTGTAATCGACACACGGAAATCCTCAGGCATGTCTTCGATGCGCCTGCGGGAGCTTTGGTAACCGTGCTCAAGTCGGCTTTTACGAACGTCCGGCTGCGTTTCTTCACGACCATAAGGCATTTTGTTTTGCCCCGCGTAGACGCCCGCGTTGCGTCTGAAGCACCTGCCCTCAATACTATTGCACGGTGATGGCCGGGCCCGGCGGGATCTGAACGCCGTTGACTGTGGCTTCGAGCGGCTGGTCTCCGCCCGGCACATTGGGGACCGTCAAATTAAATTGATATAGCCCCGCTTCCGTAATGCCGGCAAATACAACCGGAGCCGCCACTCCACCAATGGTTATCGACACGGGGCTGCTGGTGGGTGCTGCGCCGAAGAAGAGCTGTCCCGCCGGCACCTGCGGGGTTGTCGGTCCGAACCCGACTCCGTAAAGGGTCAGGGTCTCACCCGGCTTAACGGGACGAGTATTGTACGAGAAAGTGCCGGATGGGCCGACCAGATCGTAAGTCCCGCCTCCGTAAGCGCCCGTTCCGTTCGGTGTCGCGATTTCTCCGGCCACGTGTCTACCATCCCCGAGCAGACTGAACGATGGCCCATAGGCCGCAAGCGTTACGGTTGACATCGCTGCTCCGGCAGCCGTCGTAACGGCGACGCTCACCGGGCCCATGTTCGTATCGTCCGGCACCTGCACGTTAATCTGCGTGGGACTGACAAACCACAGGTAAGCCTGCTTGTTGTCGATGGTCACACTCGTGCCTCCGAGCGACGTGGGGAAGTCGCCGTTCCAAGAGAAAGTTCCACTCGCCAGGTTGCTTCCATAGATCGAGACCCATGAGCCGGGCTGAGCAACAGGAACCGAGCTGTCGTTAGGAACCACTCCACCTTTGGCGATGGCGGGCGTTAGACCCGGCGTCAAAAGGCGGATTCGGTTGTTCCCCGTGCCGGAGAGGTAGTTGCCATTCTGGCGCGCGTTGTTCCTGGTATCGGCGACGTATACATTACCGGCAGCGTCCACCGCGACGCCTTGTGGCAGGTTCAACTCAGCGCCGGTAGCTGGGCCTTTGTCGCCGCTGAAGCCCTGCGTCCCGTTTCCCGCCACAGTGGTGATGATGCCGTTGACCACCTTGCGGACACGGTCATAGGCAGTGTCGGCGATATATAGGTTGCCATCCGAATCCAGGGCGATGCCTTGTGGACCCACCAAAGCACTGGTGGCCGGGCCGTTGTCGCCTATGTTGCCTGGGCCGAGGTTGAACCCGCCTCCCGCCACCGTGGTGATCACCCCGTTGGAGACCTTGCGGACGCTGGTATCACCATTCATTGGGAAGCCAGTATCGGCGATATAGAGGTTGTCCTCGGCGTCCAGGGCGACCCCAGCAGGTTCGCTCAGTCTCGCGCTGATGGCCGGGCCGTTGTCGCCAACGAATCCAATGAGACCATTTCCCGCCACCGTGGTGATTATCCCGTTCGAGACTTCGCGGACGCGGTTGTTCAGCGTGTCGGCGATATACAGATTGCCGGTAGAGTCCACGGCGAGACCGCTTTGGACAAGTTCAACTGTGCGCTGGTGGCCGGGCCACCGTCACCGCTGAAGCCTGCCGTCCCGTTTCCCGCCACGGTGGTGATCACACCGTTGATGACCTTGCGGATGCAGTTGTTAGAATTGTCGGCGATGTACAAGTTGCCGGAGGCGTCCACCGCGACGCCTTGCGGCTGGTTCAACTGGGCGTTGACAGCCGGGCCGTTGTCGCCGCTGAAGCCCGCCGTCCCATTTCCTGCAACGGTGGTGATCACCCCGTTCGAGACCTTGCAGACGCGATTGTTACCACCGTCGGCGACGTACAGGTTGCCGGCGGCGTCTACCGCGATGCCTTGGGGCAAGTTCAACTGCGCGCCGGTAGCCGGGCCGTCGCCGCTGGATCCCGCTCTCCCATTTCCCGCCACGGTGGTGATCACCCCGTTCGCGACCTTGCGGACGCGATTGTTAAAAAAGTCGGCGATGTACACGTTGCCGGCCGCATCCACGGTGACACCTTGGGGATCGCTCAATTCAGCGCTGGTGGCCGGGCCGTTGTCACCGCTGAAGCCTTGCGTCCCGTTTCCTGCCACGGTAGTAATCGCTCCGTTTGAGATTTTAAAAACGCGCAAGCTGCCGATATCGGCGACGTACACGTTGCCGGCCGCATCCACGGCGAGGCCTTGGGGTTGCAGCAATGGAGCGCCCTCCCCCAACGTGGTGACCACTCCGTTCGAGATCATGTAGGCGCCACCGCCTCCGGCGAAATATACGTTCCCAGCAGAGTCCACGGCGATCCCGTTACAGCCCAGCGGCGCCACATCCGCCAGGGTGGTGATCACTCCGTTGGCGACCTTTCGGACGCGGAGGTTCAGACTGTCGGCGATATACAGGTTGCCTGCGGAGTCCACGGCGACGCCCTCGGGCCAGAACAACTGTGCGCTGATGGCCGGGCCGTTATCGCCGCTGAAGCCCCGCACGCCGTTTCCTGCCACGGTGGTGATCACTCCGTTCGAGACCTTGCGGATGCGGTTGTTAATAGTGTCGGCGATGTACAGGTTGCCGGCAGAGTCCACCGCGATGCCCTCGGGCTGGTTCATTTGGGCGCTGGTAGCCAGGCCATCGTCGCCGCTGAAACCCGGCGTCCCGTTTCCCGCCACCACGGTCAAGATTCCTGTTGTGACATCCAATCGGAGGATATCGCTGTAGAAATCGGCGAAGAAGACGTTTCCAGCTTTATCGACTGCAACCGATTGCGGAGAGGACGCGCTGGCAGACGTTCCCGGTATATTCACTGGCACCGCGCCGCCGGCGAATGTCGATATGCCGTAAACCTGGGCTGACGCGTGACAGCATGTGACAATGGCGAGGAGAACAGCCGCCAGCAGACGCATCTTAATCGGGGCGTTCCACTGAGGGCGAGCGTCCACGCCGGCGGATGTGTCAAAACAGCCCAGCCAATGTTCCGCGTGGATCAGCATTGCGGTAAAAGTTCGCTGTCTTCATGAGACTTCATAACAATCCTGGAAATTAGGAGCAGTTAGGCGTCCAGAGCTGGAGCCGCTGCGCACGCATACTCAGCTAACGCTTCTCGCGGCAGAGCGATCGCGCCGATCGGACATCGGAAGCGAGATCGCGCAACCCACCACCGGTTTTGAGTGAATGAGAGGATTCGATTTGATAGCATGTGATCGAAAGCATCAGGATCAGCTTCCCCAGAATTGAGTTTTCCTCGGAATGTTCCAGACTGTATGGCGTGTGGTTTTCGTACTGTTTCTGACGGCCGGGGCCAATTTGTTTGCTCAGACGAAAGGCCCCAGTTCTTTGGGCGGGCTGGTGCTTTCCGAAATCTCCGCGTTAGACGCGGCTCCTGATCTCGCTGTTTGGCGCAGTCTGCATCCCAACGAGCGCTTGAAGAATGCGGAATACGACACTGAGTACGAATCTCAGGGTCTGTGGTGCGCGGCCAGCGTTGCAGAGTTCGCTTTCCCCGGCGGCGTCAAAACTACTCGGCAGGCGTTCTTTTACGCTCCGTCAGGAAAGCCTGGCGATCCACTGCCCGGCCAACAGGACAGAAGTCTTTTGCAGCAGTGCCGGCTGCTGGCGCTATGGTACGAGGTGGATAACCCCGTCGGTCCACAGGATCTCGCCAAATCCATTTCCTCGGACCTCGGCGCATCACTTGGATCGGCCGACGAGCCTTCCCAGTTCAAGAGAACAGATGGAGATTGGGGTTCGGGTTATTGGAGTCCTTACAAGGTCTGGGAACATGCGAATCGGCGTATTGTGCTAGCGGTCGATCCGGGAGGCCCCATCCCCATACCCGGCGCGCACACACGCCTGCTTGTCATCGCTCGCTCTTCACTCGCCCCACGTGGATTATCGTTCAACTTCGACTGGTCCGGCGGGGTCCCTAAGGGCCAACCCTCTCTCAAAGACGCTGCCGAGGGTGCCCGCGTCGCTCACTTTGAAAATGCGTGCTCTTTTGACGATGGCCATAATAACTGGCAGGGCGGGCAGATTAGTTTTGGAGAAAAGCTGCTACGAGATTTCCCCACAAGCCGCTGGAAATCATACATCCATCTGACCATGGCCCGCGCCTACGCAGCCAAGCTAATGCTCACCTACCCTGATATTTATCTCAATGGCGCAAACAGGCCCACTGATCCAGAAGCGCTGCGGCGCGCCGCCATCGCCCATTTTCGAGCGTTTCTCGAAGGAAACCGGCAGTCGCCCGAGGCCGGCTCCGCTTGGCGGGAAGCGTGGCGGCTACTTGCCGGACTTCCACCGTCGCCAATCCATTTCGCCTGCACCGACTGAAGCGTCGTTTTGTGATCCCAACCCTGAGACTCATCGGTCCAATAGTAAACATTGCGCCGTTGACGCGCAGAGCAGCCAAGCCGGGCTTGTTGCTAGGTCTGCCAAAGCGAAAATTGATTTCAATTTTCATCACAAATACATAGAACATCCAGCGAGTCACGGCATCAACAATTCTGCTTGTCCAGCAGTTTTAAGCCGCTATAGAAACAGTGACTTACGGCGCGGCATGTCCGAAATCAGAATGGTGATATCGTCCGGTACGACCCCTGGAAAAACAAAAACGTTCAAAGATAAAAATTAAAAAGAATTCGTCCAGCGAAAAGTCCGCGGAGCATTATGCGATCCACCGGCTTTTTTGTCGGCACGCTGACAAATCCTTGTGTTTCTAAAGCTTGCCTAGGAATCCGCCGAGAGAAGGCCATAGTCGAATCATTGCCAGTACCGGTGCGTACGAACAGAACGCCCCGCCGCCCAACTGTGCGCGTGGACGGGGTTCTATTTCTGCTCGCGTTGTTTCCGTGGCTGCTCGAAGCGGATAGCCCTACAATTAGCGCGGTAGTTAACGCTGCCAGTAACATCGGCGCTTCCAGTGTGCCAGTTGCGGCGCGCGGCGATATTATTTCTATTTCCGGGACCAACCTCGCGAACGCGATGTCGAGCCCCACGCTCTCTTCCGTTTCCCATGGCGATAGGCGGTACGCAAGTGTGGTTCGACGGTATAGCCGGGGCATTAGTACAGGTCGCGCCGAACCAGATCACGGTCCAGGTGCCCTTTGAGCTTCCTGATGTGAGTTCTGTGGACCTGGTGGTGCAGAACGGCAGTGCGATGAGCGCTCCTTTGGAACTGACTTTGTTGGCGCAGGACCCAGGTGTCTATGTGGTGCTCAAATCGGGCAAGCCCGTCAGCTCCTCAAACCCCGTCGTTGCAGGGGACTGGATCACGATTTGGGCAACCGGCTTAGGCGCAGTGGTCCCGCCCGTCCCCACCGGACAGTTAGGACCTTTCGCCCCCCTGTCGATTTTGGCCATTCCGCCTATCGTGAAAATTGGAGGGCAAATAGCGCAACTGGGCTTTGCAGGCATGGCTCCAGGCCTGATCATCAATCAGATCAATGCCCTCGCGCCTGCCGATTTGGTCGCGCCTACGAGTGACGTGAGTCTAGAGCCGGAGTAATTCCTGCTGTGACCGGCCCCCCGGGGCCGGTCGGGCCCACCGGATCAGCCGGGATAGCTGGCCCGACAGGAGCCACAGGAGCGACGGGTCCGGCCGGACCGCCCGGACCACCCGGACAAGGGGGAAATGGGGTCGGCGGAATTTCTGGGCCAACCGGACCGACGGGTCCGACTGGTCCTCAGGGATTGACCTGGCAAGGCTTTTGGAACAACACGACTGCATATGACGTGGGCGATGTCGTGGCATTCAATGGATCGAGCTATGTCAGCATTCAGGCGGGGACGAATCACCTACCCAACACCGGCGTGACGTTCTGGAGCCTCTTGGCCCAGGCGGGACTGAGCGGCGGCATCTCCGGTGCAACCGGGCCAACGGGTCCGATGGGTCCAACAGGACCGATAGGCGCTACGGGAGCCACTGGCGCGGGCGTCGCCGGAGCGCCGGGAGCGACGGGACCGCAGGGGTTGAACTGGCAAGGGACGTGGAGCGGCGGCACGGCGTACAACGTCAACGATGCGGTGGCCTACAACGGATCGAGCTACATCGGCATTCAGGCGGGGACCAATCACGAGCCCGATACCAGCGGGGCGTATTGGAGTCTGTTGTCGCAGATCGGAGCGACCGGGCCAACGGGGAGTGCAGGAGCCAGTGGCGCAACCGGGCCCGCAGGCCCAACTGGTTCGACCGGATCCACGGGTGCAACGGGAGCTGCAGGGACCAATGGAACGAATGGTGCGACAGGAGCGACGGGCGCAGCCGGAAGCAATGGAACCAACGGAGCGAACGGAGCTAATGGTGCAACAGGACCCACCGGCGCAACGGGTGCGACCGGACCGCAGGGGTTGAACTGGCAAGGGACCTGGAGCGGCAGCACGGCGTACAACGTCAACGATGCGGTGGCGTACAACGGATCGAGCTACATCAGCACCCAGGCGGGGACCAATCACGAGCCCGATACCAGCGGGGCGTATTGGAGTTTGTTGTCGCAGATCGGAGCGACCGGGGCAGTCGGAGTTACTGGAGCCACTGGCGCTGCTGGGGCGACCGGGCCAACGGGGAGTGCAGGAGCTAGTGGCGCAACCGGACCGCAGGCCCAACTGGTTCGACCGGATCCACGGGGGCAACGGGAGCTGCAGGGACCAACGGAACGAATGGTGCGACCGGACCGACGGGCGCAGCCGGAAGCAACGGAACCAACGGAGCGAACGGAGCTAATGGTGCAACAGGATCGACCGGCGCAACGGGTGCGACCGGACCGCAGGGGTTGAACTGGCAAGGGACCTGGAGCGGCAGCACGGCGTACAACGTCAACGATGCGGTGGCCTACAACGGATCGAGCTACATCAGCACCCAGGCGGGGACCAATCACGAGCCCGATACCAGCGGGGCGTATTGGAGTCTGTTGTCGCAGATCGGAGCGACGGGGGCAGTAGGAGTTACTGGAGCCACTGGCGCTGCTGGGGCGACCGGAGCCACGGGAAGTGCAGGTGCTAGTGGAGCAACCGGGCCCGCAGGCCCAACTGGTTCGACCGGATCCACGGGGGCAACGGGAGCTGCAGGGACCAATGGAACGAATGGTGCGACAGGAGCGACGGGCGCAACCGGAAGCAATGGAACCAACGGAGCGAACGGAGCTAATGGTGCAACAGGATCGACCGGCGCAACGGGTGCGACGGGACCGCAGGGGTTGAACTGGCAAGGGACCTGGAGCGGCGGCACGGCGTACAACGTCAACGATGCGGTGGCGTACAACGGATCGAGCTACATCGGCATTCAGGCGGGGACCAATCACGAGCCCGATATCAGCGGGGCGTATTGGAGCGTTTTGTCGCAGATCGGAGCGACGGGGGCGACCGGAGCCACGGGCGCCGGAGCTGCTGGTGCAACCGGGCCAGCGGGTCCGATGGGTCCAACAGGACCGATAGGCGCTACGGGAGCCACTGGCGCGGGCGTCGCCGGAGCGCCGGGAGCGACGGGACCGCAGGGGTTGAACTGGCAAGGGACCTGGAGCGGCGGCACGGCGTACAACGTCAACGATGCGGTGGCGTACAACGGATCGAGCTACATCAGCATTCAGGCAGGGACCAATCACGAGCCCGATACCAGCGGGGCGTATTGGAGCGTGCTGTCGCAGATCGGAGCGACGGGGGCGACCGGAGCCACGGGCGCCGGAGCTGCCGGTCCAACCGGGCCAACGGGTCCGATGGGTCCAACAGGACCGACAGGACCGACAGGCGCAACGGGAGCTGCAGGGACCAACGGAACCAATGGATCGACCGGACCAACCGGCGCAACCGGAAGCAATGGAACTAACGGAGCGAACGGAGCTAATGGTGCAACAGGACCCACCGGCGCAACGGGAGCGACGGGACCGCAGGGGTTGAACTGGCAAGGGACCTGGAGCGGCAGTACGGCGTACAACGTCAACGATGCGGTGGCGTACAACGGATCGAGCTACATCAGCACGCAGGCGGGGACCAATCACGAGCCCGATACCAGCGGGGCGTATTGGAGCGTGTTGTCGCAGATCGGAGCGACGGGAGCGGTAGGAGTTACTGGAGCCACAGGTGCCACGGGTGCAACGGGAACGGCGGGAACCAATGGAGCATCCAGGACCTACCGGGGCAACGGGATCGACCGGAACCAACGGAACCAATGGAAGCAACGGAGCCACTGGTGCGACGGGTGCAACGGGAACTGCGGGGACCAACGGGACCAACGGAACCAACGGAAGCAACGGAGCCACGGGGGCGACCGGAGCCACCGGGCCATCCACGGTGAGCTACACCTCGAATGGCAGCACCGTCAACCTGCTGCAAAAGTTGACGACGATATCCGCGGCGTCGCGCGCAACGGATGCGACCACGTCGGACACGACTGGCCTGATCGGCATTGCGAGCAGCAGCACCTCGGCGGGCAACGCGGTTTTGGTGAATGTATACGGCACTGCCTCGTGCGTGTTTGACGGAGCCACCACGGCCGGCCACTACGTCCAGGCCAGCACAACGGTGGCCGGAAACTGCCACGATGCGGGCGCGACGTATCCGACCAGCAACCAAGTGCTCGGATTCGTTCTCTCCACGAATGCTTCGAGCGGAACTTACACCCTGTTCCTGTTTGGGGTGGAGATTCGGACAAACGCCGGGCCCACGGGCCCGACCGGTGCGACCGGGACGGCCGGCACGGCCGGCACGAATGGAACCAACGGAAGCAATGGGTCCATGGGGTCAACCGGCGCCACAGGAGCTACCGGGGCCACCGGAGCTACGGGGGCCGCGGGGAACTCCTACCTCAGCTACACCTCCAATGGCAGCACCCTCAACCTTCTGCAAAAGTTGACCACAGTTTCTTCGGCGTCGCGAGCAGCAGATGCAACCACTGCGGACACTACTGGGCTGGTCGGCATCGCTGCCAGCACCGTAGCGGCCGGCAACAGCGTGAATGTGAACTTGTACGGCACCGCCTCATGCGTGTTTGATGGAGCCACCACCGCCGGTCATTATGTCCAGGCCAGCACGACCGCCGCCGGAAACTGCCACGATGCGGGCGCGACGTATCCAACCGGCAATCAGGTGCTCGGACTCGTTCTCTCGACCAATGGCGCGGGTGGAACTTACACCCTGTTCCTGTTTGGAATCGAGATTCGTGGAACTTCGGCGGCGCCGGTGACCTCCGTCTTTGGACGCACCGGTGCGGTAACTGCAGCGGCGAACGATTACAATTTCAACCAGCTCGCGGGCAGCCTCGCCTCTACCCAGGACTACTCAGTCGGATCGGCCGGCACTTATATGAGAGTGACCACGAACGCGCAGGGCCGCGTTAGCGCTGGAGCGACGGCAGCCGCTAGCGATCTGTCCAATGGCACCACGGGCACTGGCTCAATCGTTCTCGCGGCCAGCCCTGCCATCTCCACGCCGTCACTAAGTTCACCATCGCTAGGCGCTACCGCCCAGACCTCAACCTACACTTCCAATGGCAGCACAGCCAATTTGCTCCAGGTGCTCACAACCGTATCCAGCGTTTCCCGAGCGACCAACGCCGCGACCAGCAATACGGGTGGAGTGATCGGCATCGCGGCATCGACGGTTTCCTCAGGTAGCTCTGTCGAGGTGGCGGTGAGCGGGAAAGCCACTTGCCAATTCGACGCGACCGCGGTTACAGCCGGCGATTACGTCCAGATCAGCTCCGTTACTGCCGGAGACTGCCATGACGCCGGGAGCGCCAGGCCCAGTTCCGGGCAGATTATAGGATTTGCGCTCACCGGCGGTTCGGCCAGCACCGCCCAGACCGTACGGCTCTTCGATGGCGAGGTGATGGCAGTACCGGTTCCCTCCACAGCAACGGTTGCGACGTCTCAAACGACGAACTCATCCAGTTACACAAACCTTGCGACTTCCGGGCCGGCAGTAACGGTCAACATCTCGTCCAATGGTCAGGCCCTGGTGATGGTTACGGCCAATATGACCGAAGCAAATTTAGAGGGATGCTTCATGGCCTTTGCTGTTTCAGGTAGCACAACGGTATCGCCCGCGGATACGCAGGCACTCCTACTTGAATCGTATGGCACCCCATTTCAGGCCACCGCGACTTATTTGGTGACCGGGTTGACGGCTGGCAGCAATATCTTCACGGCGAAATATAGGGCGAATGGCGAAACGTGTACGTTCGCGAACAGAAGCATCATCGTTACCCCTTACTAATATTGCCTGTTTCCACCGGGCAAAAAAATCTAGCATCTAAGGTATAAAGTCGATGGTCAAGCTTCCCGATAGGACGATGGATGAGGCAGGAATCGAAACCTTCGGGCACTTCGTCCAGATTCGAGTCGGCGCCCGGCCTTTTCGTTGGGGCGCTCTCCGCAGGGCTGCTGCTTGCATTATTCGCAACCTACTCGAATCACTTTCATAACGCGTTTCACTTCGACGATTTCCACCCGATCACTCAAAATCCAGCGATCCGAAGCCTGGCCAACGTGCCGCGCTTCTTCACCGATGGCCGGACGTTCAGCATTCTCCCGTCGCACCATTCTTACCGTCCGCTCATTTCCGCTTCGCTCGCCCTGGACTATTGGCTGGGAAAGGGCCTCGACCCGCTTTGGTTTCATATTTCCACTTTCTTTTGGTATCTCATCCAGCTCGGACTGATGTACCTGCTGTACATCCGAGTCATGCAGAAGAGCGGCGCAGGGAACGGAAATATTTACTTTGCGATATTCGCCGTGGCCTCGTATGCACTACATCCGGCGAACGCAGAGACGCTCAATTACATTATTCAGCGCGGCGATCTGTACTCGACGCTGGGAGTGGTTGCGGGATTGGTCGTCTACTGTTACTGGCCACACGGGCGTAGCTTGGGAATCTACCTGCTGCCGGTAGCCTTGGGTTCACTCGCCAAGCCATCCGCGCTGGTCTTTCCGGCTCTTCTTTTCGTCTACGTGCTGCTGTTTGAGAGCGAAAATCATAGCCCTGTCACCGGGGCGTTCAACTGGTTTGGGCTGCGCCGAGCCGTCATCGTGTGCCTGCCGGCCGCGGTCGCTTGCATGGCGCTCGCGGTCTTTGAAAGCACCATGACGCCGAAAACATTCGTGGCCGGCGCCGCGTCTCGCTCGCAGTACTGGCTCACGCAGCCCATGGTCGCGCTGCACTACTTCAAATCGTTCTTTTTGCCGACGGACCTTACCGCCGACACCGACCGGCCGCTCGCTACCAGCCTTTTCGGCGAAGCGTCCGTGATTGGCCTGGCGTTTCTCTGCGCCTTGTTAGTCGCTGCGCGGTCCGCGCTACGCGACCGCGAGACGCGTCCGATCGCATTCGGGTTGTCGTGGTTCCTGATCTCGCTGCTTCCCACTTCGCTGATTCCTCTTGCTGAGCCCGACAACGACCACCGCATGTTTTTTCCCTTCGTAGGACTGGCGCTCGCGGTAACGTGGGCTGTACGTCTGTTCCTCGAAAGAAAAAGAGAACGCTGGGCGAGCCATTCAATAGGGCGCGCCGCCATCCTGGGCAGCGGTTTCTGCGTGCTCGGCGCGTTGGCATACGGAGCACACGCGCGGAACGTCGTGTGGCGCTCCGAGGAGTCGCTGTGGCTCGATGTGACCGAGAAAAGCCCGCACAATGGCAGGGGCTTGATGAACTACGGCTTGACCCAAATGACTAAGGGCAACATTGGAGGGGCCTACGACTATTTCCAGCGCGCCGCAGTGTTTGCACCCAACTACCCGACGCTCGAAGTGAACCTCGGGGTTGCCGCGGGCGCGCTTCGGAGGGATGCAGAGGCCGAGCAGCATTTCCGCCGCGCAATCGCCCTGGCCCCTCAGGATTCGCAATCCTATTTCTTCTTCGGACGTTGGCTGCGAGAACGCGCCAGAATGCCGGAGGCGATCGCGATATTGAGCCGGGCCGCCGAACTCAACCCGTCCGATCTGGATCCGCGTTACGCACTGATGACCATTTATGCCCAACAGTTCGATTGGGCCGCTCTCAAACGAGTGACCGACGAGGTGCTCCGGACTGCGCCCGGAGAGGCGGAGGCTCGCCGCTACTCCGCTTTGGCGCAGACCGCACCACCGCGCGTTGCGGCCACCGGCCAACCAGCAGCGTCTTCACCCTCGGCCGAGAGCTTCCTGAGCCAGTCCCTGGTGTATTGTCAAACCGGACGGTTCGAGGATTGCGCTTATGCCGCCCAGGAAGCCTTGCGGCTTCGACCGAACTACGCGGAGGCTTACAACAATGTCGCGGCGGCGTACCAATCCATGGGCCGCTGGGACGAGGCCATCCAGGCGGCGCAAGAAGCCGTCCGTCTAAAACCGGATTTTCAACTTGCCCGGAATAATCTGGCATACGCGAGCACTCAGAAAGCCCTCCGGATGAAACCAGAATTAGCAAAGGCAGAACGGCATTAGAATGATTGTCCCCATGCTCTTGATCGGGCTGGCGCTGGTACTGGCCTATATCGGCAGCCAACGCAAGCTCTCGAAATCGCAGTTTCTTTTCGTGAGCGCATTTTTCGGCGTCGGCGCAGTTATGGTGGTGTGGCCGGAACTGGCGAACCGCCTCGCTGCAACTCTACGTGTGGGCCGCGGCGCCGACCTGCTGTTGTACTTCGCGGTGCTCTGCGGTGTGCTGGTTGCGGCGAACTTCTATTTCCGGTTTAAGCAAAATGAGCAGGTGTTGATCGCGATCGTGCGGCAATTGGCGATTCTCACGCCGATGCGGCCGCCCAAGGATGAGTCATGTCAGAAATCCTGAAAAGTGCCTGGGTGGTGATTCCGGCTTATCAAGAGGCTAAGGTTCTTGGGCGCGTAGTGGAGGGAGTTCGCGGGCTGGGTCCGAGGGTCGTGGTAGTGGACGATGGGTCGGCCGACGAGACTGCGCAGGAAGCGCTGCTGGCCGGAGCGACCGTGTTGCGGCACGCGGTGAACCTCGGACAGGGTGCGGCGCTTCAAACCGGGATCGATTACGCTCTAGCGCACGGCGCCGAGTTCCTGTTTACGTTCGATGCCGACGGGCAGCATCCGGCGGAATCGCTGACCGTCCTGGCGGACATACAGGAAAAGACCGGTGCGGATGTGGTGCTGGGGTCGCGGGCGCTAGGGACTGCGGAAGGGATTCCGAAGGCGCGAAGGCTCTTGTTGAGAGCAGCTCTGTCGTTCACGTGGATGCACGCGCGATTGAGGGTCACCGACACCCATAATGGGCTAAGAATGTTCACGCGAGAGGCCGCTCTGCGCATTCGGATCTCGCAAGCTCGCATGGCGCACGCTTCCGAGATTCTGTCGCAGATTCGCCAATTCAGCATGCGCTTTGAAGAAGCGCCGGTGACAGTTCACTACACCGAGTACTCGCTAGCGAAGGGCCAGAAGATGAGGGACGCAGTCAGAGTATTGACTGACATTCTCTATGCCAGCTGGACCCGCTACGTCTGAGGGCGAACAGCCGGCATCTCGACAACCCGGGATCCTCCTGACATAATGATTGGCCATGGCGTCAATTTCTTTGGCGGAAGTTGATTCTCGGCGGCATTTCTTAAGTCGGCTGGTCGCACTCGGAGCGACCTCGCTGGCTGCCGGGAGACAATCGGTAGCTCAGGCCTCGGCCGGTTCTTATGCCGGCCGGCGCGGCATCGACGTACATTATCACTTTACGCCACCGCCATTCCTGGCATTTCTCTCTGCGCAGAAACAGAGAACCGGCGTGCATTGGAGCCTCGCCGAGTCGCTGGAGGATATGGACCGCGGCGGCACGGAGACCGCTATTACATCGATCACCAGCCCAGGCATCTGGTTCGGCGATGTTGCCGGAGTACGAAAGGTGGCACGCGATTGCAACGACTATGCCGCCAGGCTGGTTTCCGATCACCCGCGCCGGTTTGGGATATTTGCCACCTTACCGTTGCCCGATATCGAGGGCAGTCTTCGGGAAACCGAGTACGCGCTGGATACCTTGAAGGCGGACGGGATTTGCATGTGGACCAATTACGAAGACAAATGGCTTAGCGATCCGATCTTTGTTCCCCTTTACGAAGAGCTCAACAAGCGCAAAGCTGTGGTCTATACTCATCCGAAACAGGCTAACTGCTGCCGTGGCCTCGTTCCTAGCGTCAACGAGGTGATGATCGAGTACGGAACAAACACCACCCGGAGCATGGCTGGCCTGATCTTCAACGGCCTGACCACACAATATCCGGATATCCAGTGGATCTGGTCGCACGCCGGCGGAACGATGCCTTTTCTAATTGAGCGCTTCCTGATGGGAACCGCGGCTGAAATCGTTCCTGGGTTAGTGACTAAGGGGCAGGGTGGGAGCGGGAAAGTTGGCGATCATCCCGCCAAGGTTCCCCACGGAGTATTGTACGAGTTACAAAAGATGTACTACGATACCGCCCAACAATCCAATCCGGTCGCGATGCGGGCCCTCCGGACGGTAGTGCCGGTTTCGCAAATCGTTTTCGGCACCGATTATCCCTACCGCAACACGGAAGAGCACGTCAAAGGGCTGAGGGGCGGCGGCATCTTCAGCGCGGAAGAGCTACGGGCTATCGATCGCGAAAACGTCGCCAGGCTTCTGCCGCGTTACCGCGATTAAGTTCGCAGTCGTCGCGCAAGACAAACGCGATCCACAGGCCTCTGGGCACCGATAAGTCTTTACTCCAGAAACAGATGTCTCACTATTTCGGCCCATTATCGGGAAATCCGCCGTTTTTGATTACCTGCAGCCATTTTTGAAACTTGCCGATAGAATATGGTTCCCGGATGACTAACGAGACAGCGAAAAGAAAAATCAATATCCCGGTGCGAACCGTTGTCCGGATAGAGATCAAGGACACCACGGGCACGCATTGGGCTACGGCGGACGTGACCGATCGCTCCGATCGTGCGATCAATATTTCGCTGATGACTGCGATGCAACCGGGATCGGTGATTGTCTTACGCGGCAAGCTGGGGGTGGATAAAACGGAAGTTCAGGTCCGCGCCACGGTGAGCTGGTGCCGCGAGGGCACCGATGGAAAATTTCGAGCCTGCCTGGAGCTCCTGGATACCCAGCCGGAGTCCGGCACGGCGAGCCAGGCTGCGTCCACCGATCCGGAGGAATTGGACTGCTACGAGATCATGCAGCTCAGCCCCAACGCAGACTCGGAGACGGTCGAGCGCGTCTACCGGATGCTGGCCCAGCGCTATCATCCCGACAATGTCGAGACGGGAAATTCCGAAATATTCATCCAAATGTGCGAGGCGTACCGCATTTTGGGCAATATGGAGGAGCGCGCCCGCTATGATGCGCGCTACCGCCAGACCAAGAGCCTGCATTGGAAAATTTTTGATCAGGGAGAAGCGGCCACCGGCCGTGACGCCGAGAAGCGAAAAAGGCAAGGAGTTCTCGGGCTTCTCTACGCCAAGCAGCTGCAGGATCCTGCCGGCGCCGGCATGAATATACAAGCGCTGGAGCAACTGCTGGGCTGCCCGCGCGAGCATTTGGAAGTGACCCTATGGTATCTGCGGGAAAAAGGCTTTATTCGACGCAGTGATAATGGACGCTACGTGATCACCGTCGATGGATTCGAAGAGGCCGAACAAACCGGCTCGCAGCCCAAGATAAATCCTCTACAGCTGGCGGCGCCGGAGACGGCCGTCTGACACGCTGAAGCCCGCGTTACCTCGCCGTGAAGTCTCACGTTGTTATCGCTCACCGCAGGCCTGGGACCGTACAACAGTACCGTGAAGTACTGCGGGGTACTGGTCTGATCGTCAGGCTGGCAGGTACGACAGCGTGCCCTACACTGGGACCATGAAACGGACGGCCCTATGACGACCTCAGTGTTTTCCGAACCTCGGAATGAGGATGCCTTGCAAGAAGCGTTAATTCAAACGCAAACCGAACATGCAATCGATGCACTTATGACCTCGATCCCTGATCTGGACGGCCTCTCGGCCGAACAGCGGCGTGGGATCATTGCACGATACACCGCGGTACTCGAAGGAAATTTCATTTATTGGATGACCGGCGCTTATCTTTCCGCAAGCTCTGAAGAGGCCCGCTCAGCGATCATTGAGAACCTGCACGAAGAGGTGCACGACTCGCATCCAGAAATGCTGCGCAGGTTCGCCCTTGCCGCGCACGCCATTCCTACGGACTCAGACGTAATGGCCGTGCATCGGCAGCTAACCGAGGTCCGCCTGTTCATCGGCCGGCTTGCGCCGATCCGGATCATCCTCATGATGGCCTTCTTCGAAGGCTTTATCCAAAAGTTCATGGCGTTTTTAGGACAGCTGGCCCTCGCGCAAGGTTCCGTTGAGCTGGAATACACGGAAGTACATGGGGTCTGTGATGTCGCGCATACCCGAGAGCCTCTTCCGGGCGGTGGCGGCGGAGATGGAGCTGAACCCGGCTGAGCCGGCCGCAGATCTTTTTGAAGGAATTGAGCTGCTCACCGCGCTGATCGGAGTGATACTCTTCGCAAAATCCAAAGCCCAACCAGTCCGCCAGTCATCGCCGGCGTAGCCCGAATCACGGCATGAATTCTTTGGAGCAGCCGGGATACTTCCCAGTCGCCGGGGCGCACCTTCACACTGTGCTGCACGGGGTGGCGGATCCGTTGGCTCGCGTGCTGCTGGTAGGATCGTTCGCCTCCGAACGGCATGTCTCCTACATACCGTGGGTTCGATGGGCTCGATATTTGGCGGCGAAGCGAATTGAATGCTTACGGTATGACTACCGAGGCGTCGGCGAAAGCACCGGCGTCTTCGAAGATCTGAGCATTGAAAACTGGATTGAAGATATCGAACTTCTCGCCCGCTGGCTGCAGGATCGATCTCCATCCGTGCCCCTGGTCCTGCATGGCCTTGAGCTGGGCGCGTTGCTAGCCAGCCAGGCCTTCGCGTCCAATGTTGGAGACGCATTGCTTTTGTGGTCGCCGCCTAAAAGCGCCCATGAACTGCTTCGCGCCTCGTTGTCGCGCCGCATCGCTGTGGACAACATGTTCCGGTATGGATCCGAGCGCCGCCGGGCAGCCGAGTGCTTCCAACAGCTCGAAACAGGGCCTCTTGAGGTGGACGGATATCAGTGGTCCAGTAAACTTTGGCACGATGCGTTCAACCTCCAACTGCCAGCCGGAATCGATAACGAGGACGGCGTCTCCGGCAGCAAGAGGCCGGTTAGGATTGTTCGGCTCGACAAAGACGCGGAGCCTCTGGTCAACGGCTCGATGTACGTATCGGTCAATCCGGATCTCACCGGATTATTCGCCGATAATTTCGAATGGATCGCGACCGCCCTGGCGATCAATGCAAGGAGTATGCGTGCTTAGTTCGATCGACACCAGGGAGCTGATTTCGGTAGCTGCGAGCGGACTTTGCCTGCGAGGCACATTCCACCGGGCGCTCGATCATGGCTCGGATTCGCGGCGGGGGTTCGGCGAAAACAAGCGCACCGGCATTTTATTCCTGAATTCGGGATTCGTACCGAGAGCTTCCGGCGGCGATGCTGCGGTGTATTGGGCCGAGGCATTTGCAAACTGCGGTTATCCGTCGTTCCGCTTTGATTTGCCCGGGCTGGGAGACTCGGACGGATATCTTCCCGCGAAGCGGCTGGACTTCGCGCATCTTGTCAATACGGGACACTACGCCCCTTCGGTCTGCACTCTGGCGAATCATCTGACGGAGCGCTTCAACCTTTCTGGCGTGGTTCTAGTGGGCCACTGCGCCGGAGCCGTATCCGCAATTTATGCCGCTGCCGCGAGCAGTCATTTCAAGGGCGTGATAGCACTCGATCCGTACTTTTTTCGGGAAGAAACCAAGCGCGCGGCAATTCGAACGAAGATTAGCCGCTGGGTTCCAAGAAATCAGATAGCCCGGCAACTGAGCGGCGTGTATGGTTACTTCAAAAAGCTCAGCTTGCTCGCTAAAGGAAATGCGCTGCCAGAAAATGCGAATATCCGGCTGCTGCAATGCTGGCGTCGACTGGTTTCGGCCAAAGTGCCGATACTCGTCCTGAGCGCGCGCGGGCTAAGGCCAATAGTGGGAGAGTTCGACTACCTTGCGTATCTTAAGAAATCGTCGGGACCTAGAGCACACATTACTGTTGAATTTATCGAAGGAACCAATCACTCTTTTGCCGATGCCACCGGCAAAGCGGCAGTTCGCCGGCATGCTGAGCAGTGGCTTAGTACCTGCTTCCCAATTTCCGTACGCGAGATTCCTGAGCTCAAGAAAGTAGCGCGCGTGCTTCGACGGGAAATCATGCTCGGTGGAATTGGCGGTACGGTACAGATAGGTTTAGGCGCAGACGAGCCGGTAGATGGGAAATTATATGTCAATTCGATCTGAAGTCATAACTCAATTTGAGCGAGTCGCCAGCGAGCAGGGCAAGGAGCTACCGGCACTCGCGGATGATCTGGCACTTGTCGATTCAGGACTGGATTCGCTCTGCCTGGCGATCATCGTGGCGAGACTCCAAGATGCCTTAGAGATCGATCCGTTCAGTGCCGAAGATGCGGGATTTCCAGTGACGTTTGGCGAGTTCACGCGGTTATACGAAAATGCCGCTCAATGACCGGAAATCGATTTGGGACACGCTCCGGCCGGCCGGAAATCTCGCTGGTCGATTCTTCTCGGCAGCCAACGCGACGGTGGCGTTGAGCGATCTGCTGGACGGTTCCTGCATCTCTGGCGGTCCCGAGCAATTTCGTGGACAATCCGTCTTGATCGACACGGTAAATCAATTGGCCGCCGCGTTGGCGCTGGTCGAGCTCGATGGCGTCGCGCGCCGCCTGCTTCTCTTGCCGGAGGATGTGGCGGCCGAGCAAGTACTCTTGGGGGCCGCGTCGATGCCGGTGGATGCGATCCTCTCTGATCGCGCACTGACCGGAGGTAGGTCCGCCGCCGCGCCTTCAATAATGTGCTGTTCTAAAACTAAGCCCGGCGTGCATCATCGCAGGGCAGACTATGCAACGGAATGGATTCTCCTCACGTCCGGTACAACCGGACAGCCTAAAATGGTCGCGCACAATCTCTCCACATTGGCGGGCGCGATCGACCACAGCGGCACCGGATCTGATCCGATCGTGTGGAGCACCTTTTACGACATTCGCCGTTATGGGGGCCTTCAGATATTTCTTCGGGCGGCGCTCACCGGTGGATCTTTGGTGCTGCGGACGATAGGCGAATCCATGGCCGATTTCCTGATTCGGGCCGGCGGGGAGCGAGTCACTCACATTTCCGGAACCCCTTCGCATTGGCGCCGCGCGCTGATGTGTCCGTCCGCGCGGAATATTGCGCCCAAGTACGTTCGGCTGTCGGGCGAAGTCGTGGATCAGTCGATTTTGGACAGCCTTCGGTCCCTCTATCCCGAGGCCAAAATCGTGCATGCTTTTGCATCCACTGAGGCAGGCGTCGCCTTCGACGTGCAGGATGGTTTAGCGGGTTTTCCGGCAAGCTACCTGGAACAGGCGCGCGATGGCGTCGAATTGAAGGTTGAAGATGGCTCGCTTCAGATTCGCTCGCGGCGGGTTTCGACGGGCTACATTGGAACACAGAGCCAAGAAACGGTGGACGGATTTGTGGATACCGGCGACATGTTGGAGCGGCGCGGTGGCCGGTATTATTTCGTGGGACGGCGCGATGGAACCATCAAGGTCGGAGGCTGGAAAGTCCATCCGGAAGAAGTCGAGGCTGTGATTAACCGTCACCCCGGCGTTCAAATGTCGCTGGTTCGAGCGCGCAAGAGCTCTCTCACGGGTGCGCTGGTGGTCGCCGATGTGGTTCCTAAAAATAAGCAGGAGGAAAAGCCGGGGCCAGACGTTGCGAGTCAGCTCGAGCATGAGATCCTGGGTCTCTGCCGTGGAGCGTTGGCTCAGCATAAGGTGCCGATTGCGATCCACTTCGTCAGCGATCTGCAAATCGCCGCGACCGGCAAGCTGGTGCGTCAGACATGCGTAACGTCATCGTAACGGGCGGAAGCCGAGGCTTGGGTCTCGGAATTGCCCGCCATCTCGCCGCTGAAGGATATCGCGTCATCGCGGTGGCACGGAACAAATCCGATCCGCTCATCTCCGCGATGGAAGAGGCAGAGAGAATCAACCGAGGCTCCATTCATTTTGTCCCGTTCGATCTGGCGAACATTGACGGCATCGGCGAGTTAGTCCAGGGTTTGCGGAAGGATTTTGGGGCGATTCACGGGCTGGTGAACAATGCCGGCATTAGTTTCGACGGCGCTCTCTCGCTGATGCCCAACTCGCAGATCGAGCGGTTAGTGCAAGTGAATACGGTAGCTCCGATCGTCCTCACGAAATACGTAGCGCGCACAATGATGGCCGATGGCGGAGGACGCATCGTGAATATCGCCTCGATTACCGGTTTCGCGGGATACAGCGGCCTGTCGGTTTACAGCGCGACCAAAGCTTCGCTCCTCGGCTTCACGCGGTCGCTCGCGCGAGAAGTCGGGCGCATGTCGGTGAACGTGAATGCGGTCGCGCCCGGATTCATCGAGACGGACATGACGCAGGATCTCAGCGAAAAACAGCGGGAGCAGATCGTGCGCCGCAGCGCCCTACGCCGCCTGGCGGAGATCGACGACGTAGCGAACGCGGTCGAGTTCCTGCTGGGCTGTAAATCGAAGAACATCACCGGTACTGTGTTGACGGTGGATTCAGGCAGCACGGCATGAATCAAGTGGGGGCCACGCCATCCCGGAGCAGCAACCACTCCCCGGCTCGAGACTGGGCGCGTGCGTTGGAGCTGACAGCACCCATCGCCGGCAATCCCGGCCGGATCTTCCCGACGGTAATTGAGGAACGCGCAGCGGAATTGGGCGATGCACCTGCCCTGCTCTCGGAACGCGAGTGCCTCACGTATCGCGATCTCGCCGCGCGTGTAAATCAGTACGCGCGATGGGCGCTGACGCAAGGCATCGCGAAAGGCGAGTGCGTGGGGTTGTTCATGCTGAACTGTCCGGAGTTCATGGCGATCTGGCTCGGCGTTACCAAAGCCGGTGGTGTGGTGGCGTTGCTGAATACTAACCTCACCGGGCGGTCACTCGCGCATTCCATCGATATCGTCGCGCCGAAACATCTCATCGTTGCGGCAGAGCTTATGGAGCCGATGGCTGGGGCGCTGCCGGAGCTTACGTCGGCGCCGCGCCGTCTGGATCCATGGCGCCGATGATAACGGCCTCGCCATTGACAACGGGTTCCGGCGTCTAGACGGCGAGATTCAGCAACATGCTGGCGACGCCTTGAGGGAAACCGAGCTTCGGCCCGTCACCATTCAGGATCAGGCGCTGTACATATATACTTCCGGCACCACCGGTTTGCCGAAAGCCGCCCGAGTCAGTCACGGCCGCGTGATGCAGTGGAGCCACTGGTTCGCCGGCATGCTGAACACACAACCGTCGGACCGGATGTATGACTGCTTGCCGATGTATCACAGCATCGGCGGCGTGCAGGCGCCTTGTGCGATCCTCGCCGGCGGCGGGTCCGTCGTCCTGCGCGAGAAGTTCTCCGCGCGCGCGTTCTGGAGCGACATTGTTCGCTGGGATTGTACGGTTTTCCAGTACATCGGCGAGCTTTGCCGCTATTTGCTTCACACCGCCCCCTGTCAGGACGAGACCCGGCATCGGATTCGGATGGTCTGCGGCAGCGGTCTTCAGCGCGACATTTGGAACGAGTTCAAGAACCGCTTCCACATTCCACGCATTCTCGAATTTTATGCGGCCAGTGAGGGCAATGTTTCCCTGTTCAACGTGGAAGGCGAACCGGGCGCTATAGGCCGCATTCCGCCCTATCTCGCGCACCGATTTCCAGCAACCCTGGTGAACTTCGACACTGAGAAAGCTGAGCCGGCCAGGAATGAGCAGGGCTTCTGCGTCCGTTGCGGTCCCAATCAAATCGGAGAAATGATCGGCGAACTTCAGTCGAATGTCGTCAGCCGGTTCGAGGGATACAGCAGTACCGAAGCATCCGAGAAAAAAATCCTGCGCAGCGTCTTCAAGCCCAATGACGCATGGGTGCGTTCCGGCGACCTCATGCGGAGGGATCCCCAAGGGTTTTTCTATTTTGTCGATCGGATCGGAGATACGTTCCGGTGGAAGGGCGAGAATGTCGCAACCACGGAGGTTTCCGAAGTGCTCCGTGCGTTTCCAGGAATCCAGGAGGCAATCGTCTACGGCGTGGCAATCCCCGGCTCGGATGGGCGCGCCGGTATGGCCGCGATTGTTACGGATGCCGAGCTGGATTTGGCGCTGCTGCGCGAGCATCTGATCCGGCGTCTGCCTGAATACGCGCGGCCTTTATTCATTCGTATCCGCCAGGAAATGCAACTGACCGCCACGTTTAAATACACGGCGGTCGATCTTGCGCGCCAAGGCTACGACCCGTCTGCGAGCTCGGATGCCACGTACTTTTATGATCCGGAGCGCGAAGCTTTCGTTCCACTCGGCCAAGAGCTGTACGATCGGATCCGGAAGTGTCAGATGGAGTCTCACCGGCGGCGATCGCGGGGAATGGAGGCAATCCATGTTTGAGCAACTTCAGGAGAGCCTGCTAAAACTCGAATCGGACATTGCCAACGGTCCGATCGTTCCTGCGGTGACGCCCGAAGAGATCCGGAGCCATCTCGCTCAGTACGATTTCGCCGCCCCCGTGGCGCTGGATCAAGTTTGCGCCGACGTCGAACAGATGCTGCGAACCTGGCAGGTGCAGGTGACGCATCCGCGCTATCTCGGGCTTTTCAACCCCAGTGTGACTCCCGCGTCGGTCATTGCAGACGCGCTGGTCGCGATGTATAACCCGCAACTGGCGAGCTGGCGCACGTCGCCCGCGGCCAATGAGATCGAACGGCACACGCTCGGCTGGCTCGCTGGTAAGTTCGGCTTGCCGTCCGAGACCAGCGCAACTTTCACCACGGGAGGCGCGGAGGGAAATCTGTCGGCCGTGGTCGTCGCCCTCACGCATGCGTTTCCTGAATACGGCGAGCACGGCCTTCGACATCTCCCGGTAACGCCTGCCTTGTATGTCACAGGTGAGGCGCATCATTCCTTCATTAAGAGCGCGCACATGACCGGCTTGGGACGGCGCGCGGTCCGCACGGTCGCGACCGGCAGCGACGGGAAAATGGATCTCGAAGATCTCGGCAAACAAGTCGCCGGCGATCGAAAAAGCGGATTGGCGCCGTTCATGGTGGTCGGTAGCTGCGGGACAACGGCGGCTGGAATCATCGATCCTTTGCCGGATCTGGCTCGATTCTGCCGGTCGGAGAACTTATGGTTTCACGTGGATGCGGCGTGGGGCGGCGCTGCCATCGTTTCGCCGAACCTGCGCGGCCATCTGCGCGGAATTGAGTCCGCTGATTCCATCACGTGCGACGCGCACAAGTGGTTCTCGGTGCCTATGGGCGCGGGAATGTTTTTTTGCCGCTACCCGGACGCGGTTTACACAGCGTTTCATACCGACGCTGACTTTATGCCGGGAAAGCCATCCGCTCCGGTGGTGGACCCATATGCTACTACCGCGCAGTGGTCGCGGCGTTTTATCGGCTTGAAGCTGTTCCTGGCGCTGGCACACTATGGAGAATCCGGCTACGCCAAAATGATCGATCACCAGGCTGAAATGGGTAATGTGCTGCGCGCGTCGCTACAAGATACCGGGTGGCGCATTGTCAACAGCACGCCTTTGCCGCTGGTGTGCTTCACCCGCGATGGCCTCGATACGGGCGCGTTCCTAGCGGCCCTTTATAAGCGCCAAATCGCTTGGATGTCGGAAGCGCGGCTCGCCGGCGGACCTCCGGTTTTACGCGCCTGCATCACGAATTATCGAACCACGGAGCGGGATATCCATCAAGTTGTGGAGCAAATGAACCGGCTATTCTCAAAGGCGGCGAGAGACAATGCATAGGGAGACCATCGCCATTCACGGCGGCTACGACACGGACCCGACGACCAAAGCGGTTGCGGTCCCGATCTATCAGACCGTCTCGCATGAGTTCGATTCCGCCGATCACGGCGCGGCCCTATTTAACCTGGAAGAGAAGGGCTATCGCTACGGCCGCATCAGCAATCCGACTACGGAAGTGCTGGAGCGGCGCGTCGCAGCGCTCGAAGGCGGGGTCGAAGCGCTGTGCGTGAGTTCCGGGCAAGCGGCGATCAACTACGCCGTTTCCAATGTCACGGAACTGGGCACTAACATCGTCTCGGTTCCGCAGCTCTACGGCACAACTTACACGCTCTTTGCTCACGTTCTGCCAGGGCAAGGCGTCACAGTTCATTTCGCCGAATCGGATGACGCGGATGCGGTGGAAAGGCTAATTGACGATAAAACGCGAGCGGTCTATTGCGAAACGGTCGGCAATCCTGCCGGAAATATCTGCGACCTCGAAGCGCTGGCTCGCGTGGCCCACCGGCACGGCGTACCGCTGATTGTCGATAACACCGTCGCCACTCCAATTCTGCTGCGGCCCATCGAATACGGCGCCGACGTTGTAGTACATTCCCTGACGAAATTCATGGGCGGGCACGGGACCACCATGGGAGGCGCCATCGTCGACAGCGGCAAGTTTCCCTGGAACGATTTCGCCGGCCGTTTCCCCATGTTCAGCCAGCCGGACGCTTCCTATCATGGCTTGATTTACACCGAACACTTCCGGCAGGCCGCCTATATCGGGCGCTGCCGCTGCGTCTACCAGCGAAACACCGGCGCGGTATTGTCGCCCTTCAGCGCGTTCCTGCTGCTGCAGGGAATCGAAACCCTGCCGCTGCGCATCGAGCGGCACATCGACAACGCCCGGGGCGTCGCGAACTTCTTGCGCGGCGATCCCAGGGTGGAGGGCGTGAACTACGCCGGGTTTGCCGACAACGCCTATTATCCACGGGCGCAGAAGTACCTCGGCGGACGAGCCTGCTCCCTGATTACGTTCGGGGTTCGCGGCGGGTTCGAAGCCGCGAAAGCGTTCTACGACGCGCTGCTGCTGGTCAAGCGCCTGGTCAATTTAGGCGATGCCAAATCCTTGGCCTGCCACCCAGCGTCAACCACGCACCGGCAAATGTCCGATGCGGAGCAACGCAAGGCCGGAGTAACGCCAGAGATGATTCGGATCAGCGTCGGCATCGAGCACATCGACGACATCATAGGCGACCTCCATCAGGCGCTCGAGGCGAGCAAAAGGTACACGAATGCCCATTTACTTGGATCGGGATCGATCCAGCCATAAAACTGATCCAGCCATTCGCTCGATCGACATCGGCTTGATCAACAACATGCCCGACGGGGCGCTGAAGACCACCGAACGTCAGTTCATTCGCCTGCTCGATTCGGCGGCTGAAGGCATGCAAGTACGACTCTCGTTTTACGCGTTGCCGGAAATCCTTCGCGCCGATTGGGGGCGGCAGCATATCGGCAGCTTCTATTCCAGCCTCGAGACGCTGTGGAATCGCCGTCTCGACGGCCTGATCATGACCGGGTGCGAGCCGCATGCGACCAACTTGCGCGACGAACCCTACTGGGCCAGCATGACGAAAATCATCGATTGGGCCGAGCATAACACCACCTCGGCGGTTTGGTCCTGCCTGGCAGCCCACGCGGCTGTTCTTCACGGCGACGGAGTCGCCCGGCGGCGGCTTGACCAGAAGCGCTGCGGAGTTTTCCGCTGCAGTCCGGTGGCAAACCATCAGTTGACGGCCGGCATCCCCTCACCTTTCGCGGTGCCGCATTCCCGCTGGAACGATCTCCCCGAAGACGAGTTGACAGCACGCGGCTACCAGATTCTGACGCGGACCGAGGAGGCCGGTGTCGACACGTTCATGAAACAAAAAAATAGCCTGTTCCTCTTTCTTCAGGGTCATCTCGAATATGAAGCTCAGACGCTCCTGCACGAGTATCGCAGGGATGTCCGGCGTTATCTCACGCGCGAGAGCGATACTTATCCCGAGATTCCACAGCGCTATTTGGACCGGGAAAGTGTGGACGCACTGAGCGCCTTTGAAGGGCGTGCCGTTTGCGATCGGCGCGAGGAGCTGCTCGCGGATTTCCCCGCGCTCTTGGACGGAACAAATCTTGCCAACCCCTGGCGTCCAGCAGCTGTGCGCATGTACCGCAATTGGATGCGGTATTTATGTGCGCGGAAGGAACAGCTTGTCAAGAAGGGCTCCTACCGAAGTGAACTTGTTTGGCAACAGGAGCTGGTTGCGCGCCAGCACGTCGCCGCTGCCAGTTGAAATTGATCTCAAAGAGCGCTTGCCGAACTGGTGCGGAACATTCAGGGCAAGCTCCTCGGAGCAGAATTGATGAGCAAGTTAAAGAGACTGGATCTGGAAGGCATCGACTTCGCCAATGCGAAGAAACTGGCACGCGCAGCCTCAGAAGCCGTGCGGGCGCGAAGGCTTGGGTATGCCCTTGTAGTGGGACGAGCCTGAAATGGCCCAGCTATCGGATCTGAAGCTGAAGTACCGGCTCTTGATCCAGGGCTATCCATTCCCGGCGCATTGATTGGAGGCCGGGAACCAGTCTGAGAAAACCGCTGAAGGACGCTCGAATCGCGCTTACCACGACAGCAATCCGGCTTTCATTGGAAACGCGTTGGCCGGTATTGGGAATGTACGGTCAGCCATCCTTCCCTTACTTTTTCCCGAGGACAGGAGAAACGAAAAAAAGATAGTCGCGGTGTGGCATACTGAATCCGCCGGCACCATCGATATGCGAAAGAGGATTGTGAGCCAGACACAGATACAGGACAAAACGAACGCTCCCGAGAAATGGCTGGACCTCGAACAGATCGCGACAGTCGAGGTGACATCGGAAGATCCGGACTTCCTTATCGAATCCATCTTCCGTTTCGGCGGCGGACCAGGTTGGCGGGCGATGGAGAAAGGTGAACAGCAAATCCGCATCATTTTCGATGAGCCCCACGGCCATACGACGCCTTCAGCTCCGATTCGTCGAGCCTGACCTTGAACGCACACAAGAATTCACCATCCGATGGTCAGCCGCGCAAGAAGGAGGACCACCGCAGGAAATCGTGCGGCAGCAGTGGAATTTCAGCCCGGCAGGCTCAACCAGCGAAGTCGAAGATTATCGGGTTAGCCTCGATGGAGTTTCAACACTGGAATTAACTATTCGACCTGATCTAGCAGGAGGAGGTGCGCCCGCTACTCTAGCTGAATGGCGCCTCGCTTAAGCCTCGCGCGGGAGGTAAGCACGGCAGCAGAAAAGAAACACTCTGCGTTCACGGAATACGGAGCGCGTTGTTGAACTAATGTGCTGGCTCGTTAAAAAAACGGCCGGGTCACACCTTACTTCTCTTTGACGCCGGCGGCCTCGTCTTGGATGGAGCGATAGAGCGCGGTGTCGCTGGGGACGCAGCGGTCTTCCACCAGTCCTGACCAGCCGGCGATCGACATGGCTTCCTTCGGAATCAGCGCCCAGATCTTGGGGCTGGCCTTCCAGGGCTTGGTGTACATCGCGGGATCGGTCAGCGTCATCTCCACCCGCAGGCGGTTCGGGCTGGGACGAGTCCAGCGTTCTTCCAGAACCGCTTTTTCGCTGATTGGATAACCGAACGCGTCCACCCATTGACGGTCGTCCAGGCCCACCGTGGTCACCACCAGCGTATCGCCTTCCCACTTGCCGACCGAGTAGCCGTTAAAGCGCGGCAGGTAGTCGTCCACATTGGGAAGCGCTCTTCCGTCCGTCCAGATCTCGCGGTTATCCCAGGTCCATTCGAACTTTTGGGCGATGATTTCCTTGTTCTGAATGATCTGCATCGCCGCGTTACCCCCGGAAAACGCAATCAGGCGCATCAATCCCAGCGGCTCGCAATGCTCCTCCGGATCGTTGGACAGCGCCGCCTTATGCGCCCGGCGATAAGCGATGTCAACGTCAGTACGAGCGTTCGCCTTTTCGCTTCCCAGCTCCAAGCCCTTGGTAGGCCTGTTCATCTGGAACTTCTTTTCGCCCTCGGGAGTCCGTGCTGGAACCTCGCCGAAGAAGCCGTAGGCCCCAGGAATGTCTGGGCCCAGGGTCGCGGCACTCCGGGCACGCGGGTTGGTGGAATACCCCCGGGTTGTGGGCCCACAGCCCGGTGAAGTCGTGCTTGTCGTAGGGGCTAGTGTCTTTATCCGAAGATACTGACCTGTCCGCTTTCGCCCCGCGAGCCGCGTTAGCCGCATTCTGCGCCACGGAGCTTTGAACCAGCAAAAACGCGGGAACGGCCGTGAGCGCAAGCACTCTTACGGCGCGCCCGGAGAATCGCGTCAAACCGCTGTTGTTTGTCATGTCGTCACTCCTTATTTCTGCCGCTCGCCTTGGGCTGCCAGCCGCCGGGAACGCCGTCCATATCAACGGCGTTCGGGTACTCTCTGCGCTCGCCGAGGATGCTTTCGCCCTTCTCATTTTCATACTTCATCACGACGGCAGTGTGTCCGCCGACGCGCGCGGTGCAAAGCCAAAGCTTCACCCGGGTTCCCGGCTTCAAAGCCTCCATGCTGCGGGACTTCGTCCAGCCGGCGCGCGCGAGCTGCGATGGATTATCCCCAGCTTCCGACTCCCAACGTTCGACCATGCCGTTTTTATCCGTACGCTCGAATTGCAGCGAAGGATGCGGATTCAGATAGCGGAATTCGACAACCGTGGCCCAGGTTGTCCAGACATGCTCGGTGTCGTAGGAGGTGCCGGTGCCGTGGTGAGCCCAAAGCGAGGCAGAGACCAAAAGCAAACCGGCCACCAAAGCGAATGATTTTGTGCGGTTTCGCATAATGAAGAGTCTATGACTTACCGTTTTCCATGTCAATTGCAAACGTGCTCAAGGCGCGTTTCGCGGGCATATCCTGTAGCCCGTTGTCTAATTGGCGCCGCGCACGTTATCCCGTGACGGTTAATTCGCCCCACGGGAGTTCGACCCTCCTGGTTCGCACCAACACTCGCTCAAATCACTGGGCGCGCAGCGACTCCAACGAAAATCCTGCGATCCTTTTGTAGTCATCGGAAATCTTGCGCAATTCTTCCTGGCTAATCACGTCGTCAATGTTCCCGAATGGCTGGCCCCCGGTCAGTTCATCCACTCGAATATTGATGTAGTCGGGCGGATACTGGCGATTCATTCGAACGATGTTGGCGGTGGCTTCGAGTCGCGTCTTTTCATACTCGGCGAGCGCCGCCAGCGGGTCCTGGTTCCGGCTCAACAGTTCCGCCAACGTTCGGGCGTCGATAGCCGCCTGCGCCGCGCCGTTTGATCCGCGCGGATACATAGGATGCGCGGCGTCGCCCATCAGCGTTACTCGGCCGAAAGTCCACCGCTCCACCGGGTCCTTATCGACCATTGGATACTCCAGGATCTGGTCGGCACCGGAGATCATCTGCGCCACATCCAGCCAGTCGAAACGCCAATCCTTATAGATGGGCAAAAGGTCCTCGAGCCGGCCCGGTTTGTTCCAGTCGTTCATGGGCTCGCCGGATTGCCGGATCTCGGCCATCCAGTTGATGAGCTGATGACTTTGATCGTCCACGCGATCCACGATCGGATAGATCACTATCTTTCCGGTCTCGATGGAACCGACCCGCATGTAGCTGCGGCCCGTGAGTATCGGCCGATGGCGCGTGACGCCGCGCCAGGTGTTGATCCCCGAGAAGGCCACCTTCTCATCCGGATAGAACCGCCGCCGCACCGCCGAATTGATGCCGTCACAGGCCACCGCGATGTCGCCGCGCACTGGCTCGAGCTGCCTACCGGTGCTGAATTCCTGGAAGAACACCGTGACGCCGTGGTCATCCTGTTCGACGCCGGTGCAATGGTGATTGGTCGCGATATTTTCAGAGCCAATCTCCTCGCGGGCGGCCGCAAAGAGAATCATGTGCAGCTTTCCTCGATGGATCCCCAGCTCCGGATATTGGTAGCCGGCGAATTTTCCGCGCGGTTCCCGATAGATGAACTGGCCGTATCGATTGAAAAACACGCTTTCGCGATTTTCGATCGCCACCTCGCGCAAGCCGGCCTCGAGACCCAGTGCGCTGAACTCGCGCATGGCGTGGGGGAGCAGCGTGATCCCGACTCCCAGCGGCTTTATTTCCGGCGCGCTTTCATAGACGCGACAGGCCAGGCCGCGCCGGTGGAGGTTCATCGCGAAAGCCAAGCCGGCAATTCCGCCGCCGATTATAACGATGCTCATCTCCCGACCACTTTACAATGATCCGCGAGCCAGGTTCTCGCAACCGGCAATGATAGACTGAATATGCACGGCGGCTGTAGCTCAGCTGGTAGTAGCGCCAGATTGTGGTTCTGGATGTCGTGGGTTCGAATCCCACCAGCCGCCCCATGAGCACAATTGTCCGGCCCGGAGACATGGGTAACAGAATGTTCCTTAGACACAGGTAACACTTTTGGCCCAAAAGGGTTGTTGAGGGGCTGCAAAGTTTTTTCCTCCAGATCGATATATCCGAGATCGTAATCCATGAATGGTGCTGCGAGCTGCAGAACAGCTCGATTTCCTTTCGAAGTGCAGTCGTATGTTTATGGCCTTCACGTGGGACGACACGAGCCCGCAGGTCGCAGCACCTCGCAACATCCTGCTTTACCTGGACTCTCAATGGCGGCGTCTTCGTGAATGGCACAGCGGACCTTGTGACGTGCTCGCTTTCGCTATACGCAGCCTCATCGAATTGTACTTTTGGACGAACCGCATTTTGGAATCAGTCGAGCTTGCTCAACAATTCCTGAACGAGAGTGATGTAGAGGAAGAGGAGCTTCTAAAGGAGCACCTCAAAATTGAACTTGAGCATGATCATATGAGTCTTCCGAGGTCTGTTTTGAAAGTGCTATCCAGCGAGTGGACAGGGAGCCGTACCCGCTTCAAGAAAACCGATAAGTATGAGCCGCTACTATACAAAGAGCGCTCCCAGTACATTCACGCCAGCCCGTGGGTGATCAACAACCTATGTCGAATGCATGACCCGTACATGCGCCGACAGCTCCTCGCCTATGCCCTCCACTATCTGGCTAAGATTAACCAACTGATCCTTGCTTGTGACGCACGGACCCGGTCTCTGACAGAATCTGAGTGATTCAAACCGTAGCAATGAAAACGGTGACAGATGGAAAGTTCCTACAACGTGTCTCCAAACCTGCTACCCTGGTCCCTTAGAGCGCCTTCGTCCGAATGCCCGCTCGAATGAGCGAAAGCTTTATCCTCCAGACTTATCCGTTTCGAGAAGCCGACTTGGTGGTCAGTTTCTTCACGCGAGATCAGGGGAAGCTGCGCGGTGTCGCCCGCCGGGCGCGCCGGCCGAAAAGCAGCTTCGGATCGGGGCTCGAACGGCTGTCGCGCGCGACGGTCTCGTATTTTCAAAAGGAGAATCGCGAACTGGTTAGCCTCAATTCCTGTGATCTGGTTCAATCCCAGTTCCACCTGGCTTCCCACTACGAGTCCAGCGTGGCGCTCGACTACCTCGCCGAAATCACCGAACAGCTGCTGCCACCCAACGAGACCAACGAGCGCCACTTCCGCCTGCTGATCGCCGTTTTGGAATACCTGCGCATCGGAGGTAGCGTCTGGGCCGCGGTCACCTACTTCGCGCTCTGGGCCGTGCGATTGGCCGGATTCCTGCCGGACCTGCGCGTCAGCACCGAGTCTCGTGAGATCGTAGAAGAGATGCTCGTGACTCCGATTCAAAACCTGGCCCCGCGCTCCTGGACCAAGGAAACCGCCACCGACCTGCGCCGCCTTCTTAACCGCCTGATCGAAGAACACGTCGAGCGCAAGCTCCGCACGCCACTGATCCTGGAGGCCCTGTGACGAAGCCGCCGACCTTCCAGGAAACCGTCTTCGCCCTCAAGAAATATTGGTCCGACCGCGGCTGCATCATCCAGGAACCCTACGACGTCGAAGTCGGCGCGGGCACCATGGCCCCCGAAACCTTTCTGCGCGTGCTCGGACCCGAGCCCTATCGCGTCGCCTACGTCCAGCCCAGCCGCCGCCCCGCCGACGGCCGCTACGGCGAGAATCCCAATCGCCTCTACAAGCACCAGCAGCTCCAGGTGATTCTCAAGCCCTCGCCCGCCGACGTGATCGATCAATACCTCGGCAGCCTCGAAGCCATCGGCATCGACCTCCGCAAGCACGACATCAAGTTCGAAGAGGACAACTGGGAAGCGCCCACCCTCGGCGCCTGGGGCATCGGCTGGCAGGTGATGCTCGACGGCCTGGAGATCACCCAGTTCACTTATTTCCAGCAGTGCGGCGGCATCGATCTCGACCTCGTCCCCGCCGAGCTGACCTACGGCCTGGAGCGCATCTCCGCCTTCCTCCAAAACGCCGACAGCGTCTACGACATGGAGTGGGCGCCCGGCGTTCGCTACAGCCAGGTCCGCTTCGAGGATGAGCGCCAATTCTCCAAGTACAACTTCGAGCTCGCCGACGTCCAGATGCTCTGGCAGCTCTTCGACCTGCACGAGAAAGAATGCCAGCGCCTGCTCAAAACTGCACCCGACGTCGTCTTGCCCGCCTACGACCAGGTGCTCAAGTGCTCCCACATATTTAATCTGCTCGACTCGCGCGGCGCCATCAGCGTCACCGAACGCGTCGGCGTCATCGGCCGCGTCCGCACGACTCGCGCTCGGCGTCGCCGAAGCCTGGATGAAACAGTCCGCAGCTAAACAAGAAGTGAACAAAGAGGCCGTCGCGTGAGCCTTCCATTCCTCCTCGAGATCGGCACAGAAGAGATTCCTGATTGGATGATCGTCCCTGCATTGAATCAATTTGCAGGATATGTTTCAAGCATTGCTAGACCAGCACGCACTCGGTGGACTAGTCGAATCTGTTAAAGCTACGCCGCGCAGACTAGTTCTCCGCGCCGACGGCCTGCTCGAACGCCAGTCCGACACCGAAGATCTCGTATCCGGTCCACCCAAATCTGCCGGCGCCGGGGCCGCCGCCGGCTTCGCGAAAAAAATGGGAGCTTCTCCCGATCAACTCGCGACGCAATCCACCGCCAAGGGCGACTACTACGTTTTTACAAAACGAACCCAAGGCCAGGCGACCGCCTCGATTCTGGCTCGCGAGCTGCCCCATCTGATTCTTAAGATCCAGTGGCCTAAGTCCATGTACTGGAACGGCAAAGGCTCCGAGCGATTCATCCGCCCCATCCGCTGGCTGGTAGCTTTACTCGGCAGCGCCGTCGTCCCCTTCGAAATCGGCGGCGTGCAATCCGGCAGCACCACCGCCGGGCACCGCCTGCTCGGAAGAGTCCTCGATCCTGGTCACGGTCACAGACTTCGACGAACAATTAAGGACCAACGGCGTGATCCTCTCCGCCGACGAGCGCCGCGCGAAAATCGAAACCGAAATCGCCGCGCTGCTCGAAGGCAAAGGCCTGCACATCAAGCCCGATCCCGATCTTCTTCATACGCTGGTCTACATCACCGAGTTTCCCACCCCCATCCTCGGCAGCTTCGACCGCCAGTATCTGCGAGCTCCCGCAAGAGGTCCTGGTCACCGTGATGCGCCACCACCAAAAGTATTTTTCTGTTGAAGATGCGAGCGGAAACCTCGCCCCGCACTTCATCGCCGTGATGAACACCAACGCCGACCCGGACGGCCTGGTCCGCCACGGCAACGAGCGAGTCCTGCGCGCCCGCTTCAACGATGCCCGCTTCTTCTGGCAGCAGGATCAGAAGAAGAAAGCTCGCCGACCGCGTCGAAGACCTGAAGAACGTTACGTTCCAGGCCAAGGTGGGTTCGTATTACGACAAGACGCATGCGAGTGGTCGAGCTGGTGAGACGAGCTCGGCGCGGATAAGAACGTCCAACGCGCCGCGCTGCTATGCAAGACCGATCTCACCACCGACATGGTGAAGGAGTTCACCGACCTCCAGGGCATCGTCGGCGGCCTTTATGCGAAAGTGCAAGGCGAACCCGAGCCGGTCTGGCGCGCCATCTACGATCACTACAAACCGCTCAGCATGGAAGGCGAAATTCCCGTCCACCGCCGAAGGCCGGATTCTGAGTCTGGCCGACAAGTGGGACACGCTGGTCTCCTGCTTCAACGTCGGCCTGATCCCCAGCGGCTCCCGCGACCCCTTCGCCCTGCGCCGCGCCGCGCAAGGCGTCGTCCGTATCATCGTCGAAGGCAAGGTCAAGTTCAGCTTTCCGAGCGCCTCGAACGACCTTGCGCGAATTCATGCGCGACCGCGTCGAATATTACTTCCGCGACGTCCGCAGCTTCGCCTACGACGAAGTCCGCGCCTGCATGGCCGCCGGTTTGGACCGACCTGATCGACCTCGAAGCTCGCCTCCAGCGCGTTCAAGGCCATCCGCCCCACGCCCGATTTCGAACCCATCGCGGCCAGCTTCAAGCGCATCAAGAACATTCTGAAGCAGGCGGCTTACTCTGACGGCGGCGCCTATCGCGAAGACCTGCTCGAACCCGGCCCCGAACTGGCGCTTCATCGAGGAAATGTCGCGCACCAAAAATCAACCCCTGGAGGGGCGCATCGGCCCGCTGCGTCCCAAAGTCGATCTCTTCTTCGACAAAGTCCTGGTCAACGCGCCCGATCCGAACAGATCCGGCGAAACCGGCTGGCGCTCCTGCATAGCCTCTTGCAGGAATTTTCAACGATCGCTGACTTCTCAGAGATCGTCACAGAAAAAACATCATAACCGTAGGAGCTCTCATGAAAAAATACGTTTACGCGTTCGGCGGCGGTCGTGCCGACGGCGATGGCAAAATGAAGGACGTGCTCGGCGGCAAAGGCTCCGGCCTCGCCGAGATGAGCCGCGCGGGCGTGCCCGTGCCTCCCGGCTTCACCATCTCCACCGAAGTCTGCAATATTTATTTCCAGAACAAAAACTCCGTCCCCGCCGAAATCGAGCAGGAGATCGCCGCAGCCCTCGCCAAGCTCGAAGAGCAGATGGGCAAGAAACTCGGCGACGCCCGCGATCCGCTGCTTCTGAGCGTCCGTTCCGGCGCGAAGTTCTCCATGCCCGGCATGATGAACACCATCCTCAATCTCGGCATGAACGATCAGAGCGTCGAGGGCCTCGCCGCCAAAAGCGCCAATCCGCGCTTCGCCTACGACTGTTACCGCCGCTTCATCCAGATGTTCGGCGAGGTCGCGCTCGACATGGACATGCACAAGTTCGACCACATCTTCGACGAGCGCAAGAAGAAAGCCAAGGTCAAGCTCGATACCGACCTCAAAGCCGACGACCTGAAAGCCATCATCGCCGACTACAAAAAGCTCGTCCAGAAAGAGACCGGAAAACCGTTTCCGCAGGATCCGCGCGAGCAGCTCGCCGGCGCCATCGCGGCCGTGTTCCGCTCCTGGTGGGGCAAGAACGCCACCAATTACCGCCGCATGGAAAAGATCCCGGACGACCTCGGCACCGCCGCCAACGTGCAAACCATGGTCTTCGGCAACATGGGCGATACCTCCGGCTACCGGCGTCGGCTTCACGCGCGATCCCGCCACCGGCGAAAAGGTCTTCTGGGGCGAGTTCCTGCTCAACGCGCAAGGCGAGGACGTCGTGGCCGGCATCCGCACGCCGCATCCCATCGCGGACCTCGAGTCCATCATGCCGGACGCCTATCGCCAGCTTCGCGACATCACCTCCAACCTCGAAAAGCACTACCGCGACATGCAGGATTTCGAGTTCACCATCGAGAACGGCAAGCTCTTCATGCTGCAGACGCGCA
The DNA here is from genome assembly GCA_963732175.1 of Bryobacterales bacterium. GTDB lineage: Bacteria > Acidobacteriota > Terriglobia > Bryobacterales > Bryobacteraceae > Palsa-89. The sequence goes on from CAVSYF010000001.1 coordinate 76,141, forward strand.
ACGGCAAGCGCACCGGAGCCGCGGCCGTGCGCATCGCGGTCGAAATGGTGAAGGAGCATTTGATCGACAAGCGCGAGGCAGTACTTCGCGTCGCTCCCTCACAGCTCGATCAGCTCCTGCATCCGCTGTTCGATCAGGCTTCGCTAAAAAAGCTGACGAAACTTGCCAACGGCATCGACGCTTCCCCCGGCGCAGCGGTCGGCCGCGCGGTCTTCACCGCCGAGGACGCCGTCGACGCAGCTAAAAAAGGCCCGGTCGTTCTGGTCCGCAAAGAAACCACGCCCGACGACATTCACGGCATGGAGGTCGCCGCAGGCGTGCTCACCGCGGTCGGTGGAAAATCCAGCCACGCCGCAGTCGTCGCGCGCGGCATGGGATTGCCCTGCGTGGTCGGAGCAGGCGCGCTCCACATTGACGAGCACAAAAAGCAGTTCACCGTAAAGGTGGGTACCAAGGATACGGTCGTTAAGGAAGGCGACTGGATCTCTTTCGACGGCACCACCGCCGACGTCTATCTCGGCCAGGCGCAGACCAAGGATCCCGATCCGAATTCGCCGCTCTTCGTCGAATTCATGACCTGGGCCGACGAGTTCCGCGGCGACTTCGGAGTACGCGCCAACGCCGACATCCCGCGCGACGCCAAAGCCGCGCGCTCATTCGGAGCCGAAGGCATCGGCCTGTGCCGCACCGAGCACATGTTCTTCGCCTCCGACCGCATCCCGCACATGCAGGCCATGATTCTGGCCGAAGACGAAAAAACCCGCCAGAAGGCCCTGCAAAAACTGCTCCCCATGCAGCGCAAAGATTTCGCCGGCCTGTTCGAAGCCATGGACGGATTCCCGGTCATCATCCGCACGCTCGATCCGCCGCTGCACGAGTTTCTGCCCAAGCGCGAAAACCTGATGGTCGACCTGGCGCGCCTACCCAACGCCGACAGCAAAACCAAAAAGCAGATGTCGGAGAGCTACGGCATCCCCGTGGGCGAGCTCAAGAAAAAACTGCCGGAGCTTGCTCAAGCGCGTTGAGGATCTGCACGAGTTCAACCCGATGCTCGGCTTCCGCGGCTGCCGGCTCGGCATCATCTATCCCGAGATCACCGAAATGCAGGTCCGCGCCATTTTCGAAGCCGCAGTGCAAGTGGCCAAGAAGGGCATCAAGGTGATCCCCGAAGTCATGATCCCGCTCGTCGGCTTTCAGCGAGAATTAGCGATGCAGAAAGAAATCGTCGAGCGCGTCGCCAAGGAAGTTTTAGAAAAGGCCGGCATGAAGGACCTGCATTACATGATCGGCACCATGATCGAGATCCCGCGCGGCGCTCTCACCGCCAACGAAATCGCCCAGATCGCCGACTTCTTCAGCTTCGGCACCAATGACCTCACGCAAACCACGCTCGGCATGTCGCGCGACGATTACACCAAATTCTCGAAACAATACGAAGAGAAGAAAATCTTCAAAGCCGATCCGTTCCAGACCATCGACCAGGATGGCGTCGGCAAGCTGATCGAGCTGGCGGTGAAACTGGGCCGCAGCACCAATCCGAAACTAGAAATCGGCATTTGCGGAGAGCACGGCGGCGACCCGAGCTCGGTCGAGTTCTGCTACCGCGTTGGGATGGATTACGTCTCCTGCTCGCCTTATCGCGTGCCGATCGCGAGACTCGCTGCGGCGCAGGCGGCCATCAGCGGCGCCGATAAATCGGAAATGATGCGCACCGCTTAACGCGCAGCGCTATTGGTCATCCGGAGGCTTCTCGCCCGGCTTGTACAGAGTGGGAGGCTTCCGCTTCGGCTTCTCCTGATCATCGGCGACCTTCTTCTCTTTCTTGTCCTCGCTGGTGTTCAGAGCCTGCCGCTCTTGCTTTTCCTTCTTGTCCTCGGACGCCAGCTCGCGAGCGCGGCTGCCCAGATCTTCGTCCGACAGTTCCTTGCTGTCCGACGTCGTATCGATCGCGTTCTTCAGAACGAAGTCGTAGCGCGCCAGGTCCTTGGGACCCGAATCCTCGATCTTGTGCAGTGCCGTGAGCATATCGCCTTCCGCGGAGGCGACCGCCTTCATGCCTTCCGATACGGCCACTTTGCGTTTGAGCGCATCGTCCGCCACGGTATCGATGGCTTCAATGATGTGCGTGTAGTCTTCGATCGCGTCGTGAATCAGGGCGGAGCGGCCGGGCTTGTCCTTGCTCAGATACTGCTGTAAGAGCGCCATCCGCTGGCGGGCAAACAGCACATACAATTTCAGCCGGATATTCGGATCCTGCGCTTCGCGAACCTGATCCACCTCATCCGCCGTAAGAAAATCGCGCTCCTGCGCAAAGGCGCTGCATGTTAGCACTAAAAATGCCACGCACCATCGCATGAATTGATCCCCTTTCAATCCGGCCTCTTCTTGCTCATGATATCGGTTATCAGCTGATCGTGGATATCGGAAATCTTGTTGATCACCTGCTCCACCGATTGCCGGGTCTCAAACCCTACATCGTCGCGAAACCCGCCCAACCGCCGGATCAAGGTCTGCAGTCTCTGTTCCGCGCGCTTGTAGTACTTGCTTTTGCGGGGAGCCTCATGATTGTGTTGCAGGGAGTCATAGCAAATCGTCACAGACTCATTAATCTCCTCGAGCGCGGACTGTTCCGCTTTTTGGTCCCCGTCGCTATAGGCTTTGCGAGCTTCGTCGATCTCGTGATCCGCGTTCAATAGCGCAAGCTCCGAACGCTTGTCGAGGTCGGGTTCCGATTTCACCGCCCCCAGATCCCAAAAAGCGAAAAACAGCACCATTGCGAAAATCATCGGCTGATCTCTCTTTCGAGAACTTTGATACGTTGCCGCGCCCTGAATTCCTCATTTGGATTCTGGCCGTTGCTCATCGTGAGGAACCGTTGATAACTCTCCAGCGCCGGCTTCAGGTCTCTGGTTTTATCCAACACAATGGCCCGTAGGTAGACATGGCCCGGTTTCTCGGCATGCAGCGAAGCCAGCCGATCCAGCGCCGCTAGGGCATTCGGATAATCTTCCGCCATCACCTCGACGCCCGCAAGCTCGCTCCAGGCCTCCGGAGAATCCGCCTTCAGTTTGATCGCTTCGAGGAAATCCTGCGCGGCTTGTGGAAAGTTGCGCTGATCGCGAAGGATGCGGCCGTGCAGCATGCGCAGCTCGAAATCGTTCGGGTTGTGAGCCAAAAGATCTTGCACGATGGGCGCAGCTTTATCGGCCTGGTTGCTCTTTACGTAAGCTGTCACCAAAGCCGCGCGATTCGCTTCGGTGGGGGACTTGGCGACGGCGGCTTCGAGATGCGCCACCGCGTCCGACGACTGGCCAGACTCGATCAGCAGCACTCCCCAGCGCTCCTCGGCTCCGGGATTATCCGGGAACTGCTGGTAAATGGCGATCGCGTCGGCAGGCTGCTTGGCATGTTCATAAAGAGCGGCCAACTCCAGCAGGTCGTCGCGATAATTGGGATTCAACTCGGCTGCTTTCTTAAAATGTCCGGCAGCGTCGGCCAGGCGATTCTGCTTCGCAAGCGCGTGCCCGAGGCCCAGCTCGGCATCTGGCGATTTGGGATCGATCTCGAGTGCGGTCGTATAAGCTTGCTCCGCCTTGGCGAAATCGCCGGTCCCGAGCAGCGCTGCTCCCAGATAGGAATTGGGCCGAAACTCCTTCGGCTTCTGCGCAGCGGCGGCCGTCAAATAAGGAAGCGCCTCGGCCGGTTTTTTCTCGCGCATCAGCGTGATTCCCAGATTGAGATCCGCCTGATACAGGTCGGGCATCAGCTCCAGTGTCTTCTTGTACTCGCCAATCGCCTCGGCGTTCTTGCCCTGTAAACTGTAGGCCAGCGCCAAATTGAAATGCAGCGTGTAGTCACCGGGATCGGCCGCAATCGCCCGCGCAAAGTCCTCCACGGCATCCGGGTAGCGCTTCTCGTCCAGCGCCTTCATCCCTTTTTCGGAGAAGTCGCCTTGAAACGCCAGGAAAAGAAGCAATGTCGCGATCGGTGGCATACGAGCCTTTTTCTATTTTCCCGCAGATCCCAAGGCTTGGTATCATCGCCCGGTTGTATACTGAATGGCGGCCGGAACCGAGCACGATCCCGGCGGACTTGGAGGAAAGCATGGAACAGATCATTGCGAAATTGCTTCAGGACTTCGAACAAGGCAAAATGAACCGGCGGCAGCTCATTCAGAGTCTGGCGGTGGCGGCGACGGCGGCCTCCGCTGCAAGCACGGCGCAGGCGGCCGATAGTTCAATTTTCAAAGCAACCAACTTCAACCACGTTTCGTACGAAGTGGCGGATTACGCCAAAAGCCGCGACTTCTATGTCAACCTGTTCGGCATGCAAGTCACCGAAGACAATCCGAAACAGAAGCAGTGCCGCCTGTTGTTTGGCGACAGTATTCTGATTGTTCGCACCCGTGGGACCGGCGCGCCTATAGTCGATCACATCGCCTACACAATCGAGGGTTGGGATGAACGGAAGGAGGGTGTCGAGGCCGAGCTAAAGCGGCACAATATACATATCGTGCGCGGCGACGCCAAATCCAGTTTTCACGTCTCGGATCCCGACGGCTTTGAGGTGCAGTTCGGCGGAACGCGCCAGTAAGGGCGCGAATAAGTTCCAGGCTGCGGGATTCACTCCGCCATCCAGACCATCAGCCCGCCGATCAACATCGCCATGGTCGCGTAGAATGGACCGTAGCTCCGGCCGAAGTCGCCGCCTAGGACTCCGGCGACGATCGCCAGAACGATAATCAGCCACTGCTGTTTATTCGGATGCCACATGGGTGCGGAGAACCAGGATAGGCGCAGCTGCACGCCATTGTCAAGAACGGCCTGAGTTCTACGCTAACGTCTCAATCCCGATATTTCGCAGGAACTGTCCATCGCAAGCAGTGAGCAGGAGCGCACCGTCGCGCGTCACCACTTCGCCGGACGGCAGTTCCTTCTGTTCGGGTAGCGTGATATCGATGGAGAAGGAGGGAGCATGGCCCGCGCTCTCGAGTTCCGCCATGGCAGCGCGGATGTCGGGAGATTCAGTTAGGGCTTCATCGATTGCCTCGCGCAATTGGTGCAAGAGGCGCTGGACGTCTTGGTTCATTACATTCCTTCCAGGGTTGTCACATTTCTGGTTGAATCTATCAGCACGCGCCGACCGCAGGGAGGTGGTGAAGCGCAACGCTCGGATAAACTAGCGGCCTAATAAAGCTCAACCGCTGCCTCTTACCTAGGATTTCTACTGTGCTCTTATTCTGGCAATGATCCGGAGAGAATGCAACGAACTAACCGTTACGAATAGTTACAGCTTGGCATGGCAAGCCGAGTGCTCGAATACTCGCGTGAACTTAAAGAGCGCAGCATTCTTGTCGCTGATCGGGATGGTTCTGCTCACCGTCCTGGTCTTGGTTGGTTTTATCCGCGACGCATCGGCTGTGATCAACGGCTTGATTCCGGCCGTGCGCGTGGTGGCGTCGCTGATCTACCTGTTCGCGAGCCTTACTGTGACCGTGTTCTTCTGGGTGTTCTACCAAAGGCAATCCTGAATGCTCGACTCCTGTCACTCGCTTACCGTGACGAAGGGGGCGGCCGCTTGAACACCGCATCAATGGCGGCTTGCGCGCATTTCTCGCCATCGGCGCCGGAAACGCCCATCGCCCCGAGAAGGTGGCCATCGATGAGGATGGGAAGCGCGCCCGGCTGCGGGAAGTCGCGCATGAAAGTGGGCGCGAGGTTCTGACCGCTCCGCACCATCTTGTTGGTCTCCGACGTCGCGCGCCGCCAGCGCAGCGCCGACTTGGCCTTCAGCAGCGCGGTGTCGATGGCGTTCATCGGCGCGCCTTCCATGGCGTGGGACTCCACCAGATTGCCGCCCCAATCCAGAATCGCCATCGCGACCACTTGTTTGTTCTGCTCGGCCCAAGCGGTACAGGCGTCGGCCAGGGCGCGCGCGCCGGCGCTCGAAATGATCTTGATGTCGGTGGTCGGCGATTTCGAACGAGCTTGCTCCTGCGCGTAAGAATGCAGCGTGAAGGTCAACGCGAGACCCGTCATGAAAAGAGTTTTCTTCACCTCACACCTCCTCATTTATCCTGGCCGTCTTCCCGGCCGAGGTTTCTGCCCGTGGGCAAATCTTTGCCGTTCACGCTTAGTTTTTCTCCCAGGCAGACTTTCGATCCGGGAGATTTGGAAGGATGGCAAACCAGCGTGACCTGGTCGCCCGGTTTGATGGCGGTCTTGCTCCATCCGACGTTGTAGCTCTTGAGCATGACCGGTGTTCCAGGCAGCTCGGACGCCCAATGCTCCACCTTGCCGTTCTCCGTCACGTCGAAGTAGAGCTGCACATGCGGATAAGCGAACGCGAATTCCGTCACCGTACCGCTGATCGTCATGGTTTTGTCGAGCTGGTAGGACGCGTTGGTTCCATGATGCGCGAATAGCGAGGCGCATACGAAAAGCATCAGACCGACGCCCGCCAAAAAATTCATTCGTCGAACTTGCATCGAAGACCTCCTCTTTTACCGGCGGTTCTCAGCCTTCGCCGGAGGTGTTTTCAGACTGGTATACACAGCTTCCACAAACATATCCGTCGTCCAGGGGCCCGAGGTTGCGCCGAAGCGAGTATCGTAGTCCGCTGTCACTCGCGCGGCCTTTACCTGTTCGAAGCGTAGCACCCTTTTTAAGCAGGACCTGGACGCGGTCTTGAATGATCGCGATCATATTGCGGTAATCGGCGACCTCGGATTCATCGCACAAGCGTCCATGCCCTGGGATCACCATGGTGCCGTCTTCCTCATCGTGCTTATAAACCGTTCGATCCAGGATGTTGTTGAGCGCGTCGAGTTCGCCTTGAACACTGCCGCCATTCTTGACGTCAATGAACGGGTATCCGGTGGTATTGAAAATATCGCCGGTGGCGATTACATCGGAGTGGCGGAATTCAACGATGCTGTCGCCATCAGTAGCGGCGTTGGGTTCGTAGAAAATCTCGATCGCTTCGCCGTTGTGGTATTTTCGGCGCCGGCCTTCGATATAGGTATCGGTGGGCGAGGCGGCCCCTATTTTTTCGCCCAACGCGAGCATCCGGTTCTGGATGTTCTGGTGCCCGATGATGGTCGCGCCTTCGCCCGCGCCTGTGAATTGCCCCGAGAAAAAAGAACCGTACAGACTGGGATCCTCGCCGACTTCGCGGACTCTGGCGTTGCCTCCGGTGTGATCGGCATGAAAACTGGTGTTGACGGCGAATTGGATCGGCTTATTGCTGAGTTTGTGGACAGTCGCGATGATTTTGTCGGTGAGTTTCCCTGTGCCGGTATCAACCAATAGCGGGCCTTCGTCGCCAATTTGAACGGCGACATTGCCGCCATCGCCGATGAGCATGTAGACATTACCCTGGACCGGAAGCACGTGGATCTCGCCATCGTGCGGATCGGGATCGACGGCGACGCTCGCTCGCTCGGGACCGGTGGATCGGAACCAACTCAGCTTTCGCGGCGGACTTCGGCGGCCGCGGGGTCCTTCAGCTTGGCGTCGAACCCGGGCAACAATTGTTTCCGGCCCGCCAAGAGCAGCCAGCAGCGGCACGTGGAATTTTTGTGAGAACTCGCGCTCGAACGGATGCTTTCCCCAGGCGTAGTAAGGTACCTCGGTCGGATCATGCGAGCGGCTGAGAATCTGCTCCCCGTCGTCGCACGCATAGAGCCAGGCGCCGGGATCGTCCTCTTTGCGGAGGAAAGTTGTGGTCTTGCTCATCGGCGCGGCTAGATTCACCGGGATCGGTGATCACGGTGAAGTACGTGATGCGTTCGCCATGCCTGATGAAATGCTCCATGAGCGTGGCTTCGTCGCTTTGCGCAACGCCGTTGGCGCGGATGAAACCGCGTTTGATGTGCGTGGTGTAGACGGACAGGATATGCCCTTCCCACTTGCCGGTGGAAAATCCCGACCAACTGTGCTGCGCGTAAGCCGGAGGGTGTGGGCGGCCGTCCATCCAAAACGTTCGCGTGCCTTCCGTGATTTGACCGTACATTCTGATTGCGACCAATTGCTGGGTGTGCGGATCGCGTTCCTCCCAATAGCGGTAGTTTCCGATGGAGAAATAAAAATAGGGCGGAACATAGCCCGCGCATTGATTTTCCCGCAGCGTCATCTGCGACGCGTTGAACGAGAGTGCATACAGCCGGCCGGCTTCATTGATCGGAATTCCGCCATAATCGAGGAGATCGCCGGCTGCGGTGGTGTCCTGACCCTGGCCAAGCTTCCAGATTCCGGAAATGTCGATGCCCAGAGGATGCGGTTCGTGGCCGAAGAAATCGAAGTCGAAGAAATCTTGCGCGACGCCGGCGGCGGGCATCAGCGCCGCTGCCAGCAAAAGGACTGCTCCCCGTGCATGTTTCATCCAGGCTCCTTGAACTATCAAGGATAATGATAAGGTAAATGAACGGAACGTGGCGTTCTACGCCGTTATTGCTTCTGGTGCTTTGTATCCTGACTGCGGCTTGCCAGCGTCCGGATCCAATTCGGCTGCAGCCGACTTTCGAAGAGCCGGCCGCCTTAGTGAGCATGATCCGCATCTCTGATCCCTCTACGTCCAGCCAGTTGGTACGCGGGTTTTATCCCTTGGAGTCCAGTTGGCGCTGGGCCGGGACCTCGATTTACAGTCGCGCTGGGAGTGCCGCCGGGGTCGCAGCGAAATGGCGCGGTGCTGGTGCTCGCATTCCATTTGCCGGATCTGTCCATTCGGGAATTGAAGCAAATCACCTTGACGGCGAAAATCAACGATGTCGCGCTGCCGCCCGAAACATATTCGACCGCGGGAGAACACGAATATCGGCGCAGCGTGCCTGCTGCTGCGCTCACCCGAGACCCCGCCGCCGTTGACTTTACCGTGGATAAATTCGTGACCTCCGCCGAGGATACGCGCCAGCTCAGCGTGGTGGTCAATCGGGTAGGATTCGAGTCGAAATGACGCGAGCGCTTCGAATCGCCTATTGGTTAACGCCCATCGCTTTCTGCCTGCTGCTGTATTGGCGGGGGCTCAGGATCTGGTTCGCGATGGACGATTTCGCCTGGCTCAGCCTGCGGAATCACGTGGTCGATTTTCACAGCTTTCTGTGGGCTATGTTTTCTCCCTTGGCTCAGGGGACCGTTCGCCCGTGGAGCGAGCGCGGTTTTTTCATGCTGTTTTCGTACCTTTTCGGGCTGCGGGCTTTGCCGTACCGTGCGTTCATTTTTCTGAATCAATTCGCCAACATCGTGCTGGTGATGCTGGTCACCCGGAAACTGACCAAATCCGATTTGGCGGCCTTCCTCGCGCCCGTGCTCTGGCTCGTCAATGTTGCGTTGATCATTCCGATGTCGTGGAGCGCGTCCTACAACGAAATCCAGTGCGCGACGTTTCTGCTCCTCAGTTTCTATTTGTTTATCCGTTACACGGAAACCGGCGAGAAGAAATTTTACTGGGCGCAGTGCGTGACTTTTCTCCTGGGCTTCGGCGCGCTGGAAATCAACGTGGTCTATCCTGCGATTGCCGCGCTCTACGCCTTGCTCTTTGCGCGCCGCTATTTCCGGTCCACGCTGCCGTTGTTCGCCGTGTCTGCCGCCTTCGCCGTGATCGATCGAATGGCCGGCTCCCAGAGCGGGAATTTCTATTACGACATGGATTTTCACCCCGCCGCTGTTTTTCACATGCTGAGCCAGTACCTGAGCATTCTTTTAGGAGTGTCTACTTATGGGCGGATTCACGACTGGGGGCATGGGCGGGTTTTAGCGATCGAGCTGCTGCTATTGGCCGCGATTGCCGGGTTCGTCGCGTGGCAAACCTGGAGGCGCCAGTTCCTGCCTTTATTCGCCGTGGGATGGTTCTGCGTCATCCTCGGGCCGCTGCTGCCTCTGCATAATCACTTAACGGAATATTATGTCGCGATTCCAGCCGATCGGTTTAGCGATGCTCGCGGCCTACGCATGCTCCATCGCCTGGCGGCAGGGCTGGTGGAGCACGCTGGCCTGCGCGGCGTTGGTGTTGCTTTATGCCGTGCCTTCGGCGAACGCGGTCCAGGCAGGGATGATCAGTTACTTCGACCGCGCGGATCGCGCACGCGCGCTGATGCAGAGCGTCGCATACGCCAAGCACATCCATCCGGGCAAGATGATCCTGTTGAAAGACGTGGATGACGATCTTTTCTGGGAGTGCGAGTATTATAAGCCGTTTCAGATTTTTGGCTGGCACGATGTGTTTCTGGTGCCGGATTCCCGGCCTCTGGTGCACGAGGACCCGCATTTGAATTCGGTCGATGAATACTTTCTTCCCGAATCGGCCGTTCTGCGGGGAGTGAACGATCGGCTGGCGATCGTCTACGACGTGGAAGGCCGCAACCTGCGAAACATTACGACGCCGTATACGTTGTTGGTGAACTCGCGGCCGCCTCCGCCGCTGGCCCACGAGATCGATGTGGGAGTGGCCATATTCAACGATCAGGTTGGCTCGGGCTGGTACGGGCTGGATGGCGGGTTTCGGTGGTCGGGCAAGCACGCGAGCGTTTATCTGCCCGGTCCGGATAATGCAAGGCAAAGGCTGTACGTGCACGGGTTCATCGCCGATTCAGAGTTGAAGCTCACGCCGCTGCACTTGATGTTAACGGTGAACGGGCATGACCTGCCTACCAAAGCCATCACCGGGCCCAAGACGGAGTTCGCGTTTGATTACGATCTTCCGCCGGATTTGGTTGGCCTTCCCAAGACGGAGGTTGCTTTCACGGTGGATCACACCTTCCGCCCTGCGAACGACCAGCGAGATCTCGGGGTTGTATTCGGGCAGTTCACTATCAAGTGAGCTCGGGAGTGCCCGACGCCGCGCCGTTTCCGCGGCAAGAAGCACAGCAGCAGCGCGCCGACGAGTGCGGCCAAAGTTGTCGCGGCTCCCGCTTCCACGCTCAGCGGACGGTAGCGGGTCTCGATGGTGTGTTTCCCGGGACCGACCACCACGCCGCGCAGGACCGTATAGGCATCGTAGATCGGCGTTTCCTTTCCGTCTACGAAAGCGATCCAGCCGGCTGCGTTGTTTTCGCTCATGACCACCATGCCGCGGCACTGCATCTCGACTACGGTCTTGGTCGAGTTGATGCCACGATTGAAACTCTGAACGCTATCGCCGTCGCATTGGTCCATGCGGGGCGGCGCGGTGTATCCAAAAGTTGTGTTCCGAAGATCGAAGCCGGGGTCCTGCAAATGCCGGCGAACATCAGCGGGATCTTTCACCAGGACTCCCTGGTGGACGGTCCACACGCGGGGGAACACGCTCGGAGTCTTATAAACGGCCAGCCCATTCGTGCTGCGAAAAACTTCCTGCTGGCCTTCGAACGGCGGCTTCTTGCTGACGGTGTAGGCGGCGCCGTAAAGCATCCGGGTACGGTCGGTTTGGATCTCGGTCTGAAAGACGTTGAATGGCATGCTGGCGGTGTACCCGATCATGGCATCGATGCCGTACCAGTCGCCGAAATTGAAGGGAACATCTTCCGTATTGATCCAAACGCGCAACGGGGCGGGCTGGTTCTTGAGAAAGTTCGCGACCTCCAGAGTCTCCGGGAAATGTTGCAGGAAAATGGTCCGTTTTTTATCATCCGCATGCGCGTAAGCATATCCGGTGACGTTTCCGAGCTCCACCAGATAAAGCGCAATGATCAAAATCAGGATTCCACGTGAGGCGTTTTCGTGGCGGCGGGCTCGGTAAATAAGCCCGGCCAAGGCAAATGCAGCCAGGAAAGAGAGCATGACCCGATCGTCGCCGGGCCAAGCGTCCGCTCGCGCGACCAGGATGCCGAAGGCGAGCATAAACATCACGCCGCCGAAGGCGAGCAGAGCAATCATGAGCCGACGCAGCGCCAGCTCGTACAGAAGATTGGAAAAGCGCATCCAGCCCGAAAGCGATCAGCACGGCGATCGCGAAGTGAAACAGGTAGAGCGCGGTGGCGGGAGTGCGGGCCTTGTCAAACATCGGCAGGATGCTGTAGAGAACTCCGTGAAAGACATCGTTCTTGCCGAGTGCCAGGAACAGCCCGGCCACGCCGACGGCGAACAGGATACGCAGCTCTTTGCTTTTCCACCAGCAGGCTAACGCCAGAGCCGCCAGCGAGAGCGCTACTACTCCGACGTAGGGACTCGCAATATCTTGAAATCCGGGAAGAACGATGCCGAGCAGGTAAACCGGGTTTAACGAATATTGCTGATGGACATTGTAAGGCACGGGTTCGTTCCATCCCACCGGATCGTGCGTGGAGCCGACCCATCGAACGGCCGTGCGGCCATAGGAGTAAGACGGCCACATCTGCAGCGCGCCCGCAGCTAGGAAAAACGCCAGGAACACGGCCAGCGGCGCGAGCCGATTCCACTGGATGCGGCCGTGTTCGAACAGGAAATACAGCCATACGCCGCCGGCGGCCAGAGTAAGAAAGATGGGAACCTGGTGATGCCCGCTGAGCCAGCTCACACCCAGGAATAGCCCGGAAAAAGCGGCGCTAGCGAGCGGGCGCACTCCTCGCGCGGCGCGAAAAAGAAAGAGAAAAACCAGCGGCGCCCAGACGGCCCCGTTGAGCATCTGCGGCCACTGGATAAATCCAACATATCCGCCCAGACCAAAACCCAGCCCTCCGATGATCGACGCCAGCATGCTGCGTCCTAAATCGCGGCAGAGGAAATAGCAGAACAGCGCCGCGAAATAGTGAATGATCATGAAATACCAGTTCAGGATGTGAAAGCTGATATGGCCGTTGCTGAAAGGTAAAGCGAACAGCAGCCAGTTCAGCGGGTATGCCAGGCCGGGCTGATCCTGGCCGATGAGCGACTGTCCGCCGAACACAAACGGATCCCACAGCGGGATGCGGTGCTGCTGAATCTGCTGGGCTTCATATTGAAACCAAGGCACCACCTGATAGGCGAAATCGGGGCTTTCGAGCCAGGTGAACTGATTGGTGAGGACCAGCTTCCAGAAGAAGCAGACTACGATGAGCAGCAACAGAATCGGGCCGGCGAAGGCACGCAATCTAGAGCGCGCGCTGGACTGCTCGGCCAGTGGTCCACGCGAAATAATTGTCTCGGTTGTCGCCATCGACCGCCCGCCAGCGTAAGAACTAGAATGCCCGCTAGTATAGCAATTCGGCCGATTCCGTTTAGGGGATCAGCCGCGGCGCCGGGAGACCTCGGGCCGGGCAGTGGTGTGAGGGCGCCGGGCCATGGCGCGTTGCTCCGGGGCCGGGATCACGGGCAGGACGATATGCGAAGGGTAAAGGCGGGAATGGTAAATCGTTTGGCGCGCGGTCTTGAGCGCTGTCTCGTCGGCAATAGAACGCCCGGTATTGGGGTTGCGGTCGAATCGCGGAAAATTGCTGCTGGAGATCTCGATGCGGATGGAATGGCCGGCCAGGAACACGTTGCTCGTCACGCCGGCGTCGATAGTCAGCGGGTAGACTTCGCCCGGACGAGCCAGCTCGGCCTTCTCCAATCCATCGCGATAGCGCAGCCGCAGAATGCCGTCGGTCAAATTGCGCGCTTCGCCGTTGGGGAACACGTCCACCAGCTTGGCGGTGAAATCCGTATCGGGGGCCGACGTCGCCGCGTACAGGATCACGCGCACCGGCCCGGTCACCTCCAGATCATGCTTCAAAGGCGCGCTGGTGTAGACCAGCACGTCGCCGCGCCGCTCGACCGCGCGCTGATCCATGGGACCCCAGGCGAACACCTTCGGATTGCAGCAGACCGCGCCGCCCGCGGTGGGAACCGGTTTACGCGGATCATACGTGAACTGATCCGGCGCTTCGGTCTTGGGCAGCTTGGATTCAAGCATCCCGTCCCCGGTTGAGGCGTTGGCGTGGCCTTCGCTTGAGAAATAAAGAGAGGTGTAGCGGGTGCGCGCCAGCGGCCACTCCTGCTCGTCGCGCCAGCGGTTGGCGCCCATGACGAAGATGTGCACCGGCGCTTCATCGACTTCCGATCTCGTCTGATGCCAGGTTTCCGGTATATACTGCACGGCATCATCGGGCGTTCCTTTGAGCCAGCGATCAAACCATTGGATTTGATAGGCGCGGATGGGCGCCGAGGAGTCGTCACCGAAATTGACTCCCGGCAAAAGGAATCGACATGTTGTGGGCCCACGGCCCGATCAGAATCCGATGTTTCAGGTCCGGTTTCGAAGACAGCTTTTCCAGAGCCGCGAAGGCCTCCAGATCCCCTTCCACGTAGTTGTCGTACCAGCCGCCCACCGCGAACACCGGCACGCGAATCTGATCGATCTTCTCGCGAATGCTCAGCTCTTTCCAGAAAGCGTCGTAGGTGGGATGAGCCAGGATGGTTTGAAACAGGCTCAGAGTCTGGTGCGTGGCGGCGCGATCCGCGGTCCGCAGCGGCAGATGATTCACGTAATCCTGGAACTTCGCGGTAGGCGCGCCGGGCGCATTCAGGTTTTCTGAAAACCATAACAGGCGATGACCCAGCTTGGTGGCGCCGCCCGTGGAATAGAAGCGATCGAAATAATCATCCGAGCCCGAAACCACCGGGAAAATGGCTTTGAGATGGGGATTGTTCAGCAGCGCCACGCGCCACTGCGCGATGCCCAGATACGACCCGCCGATCATTCCCACTTTGCCATCCGACCAGGGCTGGCTGGCGATCCAGTTGATGGTGTCGTAGCCGTCCGGGCCTTCCTGATTCAACGCGTCAAATACGCCTTCCGAGGAATAGCGTCCCGCGCACATCCTGCAGCACCACCGCGTAGCCGTGCTTCAGGAAAGAAGAATAGCCCGGCGGTAAATCGACTCCCTTGCCGTAGGGCGTTCGCAGCAGGATGGCCGGATAGCGGCCGCCGCCGGAGGGATAAAAGACATTCGTGTCGAGAAGCACGCGGTCCCGCATAGGCACGCGAAAGTGCAGCCAGCGTTCTATTGGATTCGGCGAAGTCGCGCCCGCGAGCGCCGCGAATAACACGAACGAAATGACAATCCGGCCCACAGTGATACTCTTCGGCAAAAGCTCGGCGTTCGACGACGCCGTGAATGGCTGAAATCCCGCTTAAATTCTATGGTAGCAGTCTGTCAGGGCATCCCAGTACAGCTCGGCGACTCGGGCGGGCGCGTGGCACTCGTGGATATAAGCGCGCGGCGCGCCGGCCGACGGTGCGCGCGTCGTCAGGAAATCGCGCCAGCCAGATCATATACTCGGCCAGCATGTCTTCTTCGGCGATTCCTGGATCTACCCGCAGCCGCATGTCGTCGGGAAAACGGGATGTTTCGGGGCCGTCGCTCAGCAGCACGGGTTTCGCGAGACCCATCAGCCGGATCGCGATCCCCGAGGTTTCGCCCGCGGCCGGATAGCGCAGGTTGATACAGGCGTCCACGGCGGCGGCATAACGCCAGAAGTCGCGTTCGGCTAAATAAGGAACGCGTACGATTCCGCTGCCGGCCCCCAGCAGCGGTTCCACGGAGCGGGCGAAGTTAGCGGAAACAAATTCTCCGGCCACCAGCAGTGCGATTTCGGCAGCACGGTGGGCACGCTGATACGCCCGCAACACGGACGCCAGCCGCTTGGACTCGCGCAGGTAGCCGAAAACGCCGAAGAGAGACACGTGCGGAGCAATGCCGAGCCGGTTCCGCAGACGCACCACTTCAAATCCGGCCGGCTGCGGATCGGGCGCCGCAAAGAGATGCGGGATTTCGTACACCTTGACGCCTGGCGCATGTTTCGCGACCATCGCCCCGGCGCGCGGGTTATGGACGATGACCCCCAGCGATCGCTCCGCCACGCGCTTGAGCATCGGATACTCGAAGAACTCCGGATCGGCTCCGGAGCGCGCGCGATGCCGCCAAAAATGGCGTGCCAGATCCTCGCTCCACGGGCCATAGTTGTAGACGAATTCAGCAACGTATTCGCGTTCGCTCATGGCCCCGAGCAGGAAATGGTGCAGCACGGCGTCGTGCAAAACGATGACACCCGGCTTTTCGAGCGCTCGTCTGTAGATCTCACGATGCAGAGGATTGTTGCCCAAGTGGTAAAGCGCGATATCGGCCGATGACAGAATTAACGGCGACCGGGCCCTGCCTCTTGAGAGCGCGCAACAATGCTGCGGAGTAATCGGCTACGCCGGTGCGGGCGGGCGGCAGAGGGGAGAAGAACCCAACCTTCACGCGTCCTTCCTGCGCGGACCGAATAACGCGGTGCCGATGCGCACCGTAGTCGCGCCCTCCTCAATCGCCACTTCGAAGTCGTTCGACATTCCCATGGAAAGCTGCGCCACATGGTTCGCGGCGGCGAGCTCGCGGAGGCGTACAAAATAGGGCCGCGATTGCTCGGCGTCGGTCGACCACGGCGGGATCGTCATCAGCCCGAGCAGCCGCAGGTTTGAGCATGCCCGAATGGCCTCCGCGAGGGCCGGAACCTGTTCCGGCGATGCGCCGGATTTCGCTTCCTCATCCGACAACTTGACTTCGATCATGACGTCCAGGGTCGCGCCAGGCCGGGTCTGGTCCGCGTCGTCATTCAGTCGGCTCGCCAACTTAGGCGTGTCGACGGTCTGGATCACTTGAAAAATCTCAGCGGCTTTTCTTGATTTGTTCGATTGCAGATGCCCGATGAGCTGAAATCGCGCAGCCAGGCACTCAGTTAATTCCGGCAATTTGCGCTCGAACTCCTGAACGTAATTTTCACCGAAATCCCGCAGCCCCAGTTCGTAGGCGTCGCGAATGACGCTAGCCGGAAATTTCTTGGTGACGGCGAGCAGCGTGATATCCGACCGCTTGCGCCCCGTGCGCTCGGCCGCCTTGGCGATGCGGCTTTCCACCTGTTCCAATTTTTCCTTGAGCAAGGGGCGAGAAGATAACGATGAGATAATAAGATCAGCTTAGCGCAGGGCTCGCCCCGCGCCCCTCCCAGCTGCCTGCCACCGCCGCGCAATCCCCCGTTTCCCAGTGCACGAAATTCGCCAGATCATCGAGCGCTTCTTAGAATCGAGCTCCGAGCCTGTCCTCTTCGAGGCGGGCGAAGAGGCGCTCGCGATTACGGCCGGCAATTTTGCGCTGGAGTTGCGCAACGGCGCTTTGACTTTGCAGGCTTGGGACGAGCGTCGCAATCTGGTGCGGCGCGTGCGGGGCATCGAGCGCGAGACGCGCCAGAAGCTGGTGCTCCACATTGAGCGCTTCGGCAAGCGTTCGGGCAGCCTGGAGTTGGTCGATCTGGGGCGCTCGGCAGGCGATCAGGTCGAGTTGCGCAGCGCACGCCTCGAATTCCGCGAGCGATTCCATCGCTTTTTGCGACGTCAATATCCGGCTCATAAGGTAGCGGAGCTCACCACTGAACAGGATCTGGAGCACAGCCTCTCGCCCGCTTATCCGCGGGCTCTGTTGCGGCAGGGCGCATCCGCTTGGGCGGCCATCGGCGCGGATGCCGATCACCCGGATGGCGTGCTCACGTTCGGCCTGATCTGGCTGGATTATTTGCGGCATCGCGAAACGGGTCTGACGATACACGGACTGGTCCTTTATCTTCCTGCCGATCGCGAGAAGACCACCTGCTTGCGCCTGCTCTTCCTCAATCCGCAAATCGCCCAATATGCCGCGTTTGTTTACGACGACGACGGATGGGAAGCGCCGGTGGATCTGCGGGATTACGGCAATCTCGAAACCCATCTGGAACCCTGCCGGCGCCGCCTGCCTTTGCCTCTGGATCCGACGCTTCAGCCGATCCTCGAAATGCCTGGCGTGGACTCGATGGAGCGCGCCGATGGCGAACTGAGCCTGCGCGTGCACGGTTTAGAGTTTGCGCGGACAGCGGGCGGGGAGTTGCTGTTCGGGATCGACAGACGGCGCAAGATGAGCGCAGCCAAGCGGAAAGAACTCCACCGCTTAGCCGAAGAATTATGCCGGCTCCGATCGGCGGACGCTGCCGACCGCCGCAATCCGCTTTATCTCAGAAATCCCGAGGCCTGGCTCGAATCGGAGGTCAGGCGCTCCATCGAGGAGATCGATGCGCGCCTTCGGCCAAGCCCCGTTTACGGCCAAGTGCCCGCTTTTGCCTCGGTCGATCGCGGCGTGCTGGATTTGGTCGCGCTCGAACACAGCGGGCGTCTGGCGGTGCTCGAACTAAAAGCCTCGCAGGATATTCATCTGCCTCTGCAAGCCTTGGATTACTGGATGCGCGTGCGCTGGCATCTCGAGCGGGACGAGTTTCGCGCCAAAGGCTATTTCCCGGGCGTTGAGCTTCGGCGCGAATCCCCGCGCCTGCTGCTGGTCTCACCGGCGCTCGATTTTCATCCGTCTTCTGAACGCATCCTGCACTATTTTTCGCAAGCCGTTCCGGTCGAAAGAGTCGGCCTGGGCTTACAATGGCGTAAGGAGCTGAAAGTCGTGTGGCGAAGTTAAGCGACCAGCCACCGGGCTCCTGAGTTCCGCGCGGAGTCCTGCCCATGTCTGTCAAAGTACTGCAAAGCATCAAACAAGCCATTGGAAACCTGAATCCCGAGGAGATCCGTAGCCATACGGGCCGCCCGCTGCGGCTGTTTCTGCATGCCTCCCGAGACGACGAGTACCGGCAGATGGAGCAATATTTCGCTCCGAGCGACCTCTCGCGCGCCAAATCGAGCCAGGTTCGAAGCAAGCTTTATCGCGCCTCCGACGGCGTTTCGCCAGCCTCCGCGAATGATCTCGAGATTTATTTCGAACCGGAGGGCGGCGATACCAGCGCCTATAAGGATCTAGCCGCTCACAACGTCTTTGCCTTTTATGCCCAGGACCCCGAGCGCACCATTCGCGACGTCCTTGCGCGGCGGCCTGATTTGGCGATTCCTTTATCGCTCAATCTGCTGCCCTTTCGCAGCGAAGTCTCGCGCCGCATCGTAAAGAAAGTCGCGCGCGAGAACGCTTTGTTCGCGCTCGCGACAGCCGTGCCCGATATCGTGCCTTTCATTTCGCTCCCCTGGGCCATCGGAGAATTCGCCTCCGATACGGCGGTGCTGACCGCCAATCAAATCCGCATGGCTTTCATTTTGGCCGCCGCGAACGATCACGATATCGGCTATCGCGAGCAAAAGGGCGAGATCGCATCCATCATTCTGGGCGCATTCGGCTGGCGAGCCGTGGCGCGGGAGCTGGTCGGCAAAATCCCTCTGGGCGGCGGTCTCATCCCGAAAGCGGCCATCGCATACGCGGGCACGCGCGTGGTCGGATTATCGCTGGAGCGTCTTTACCGGATCGGCAAGGGCTATACGCGCGAGGAACGCCGAATCGCTTACGAAGACGCACTGGAACGGGGCAAGCGCTTGACCGCCACGCTTCTGGAAGCCCTGAAGCCGCGCTGGCAGGCCGAAACCTAGGCCATAAACATTGCGTCTGTTGGATTGCTGGTAATCTAGTCTTGAGGAGGGCAGGGGATGCTCTTCTCGCTGAAAACAAAACATTCGCCAACGTGTTTGATTGGGGCAGAGGAGGTCAGATGTTACTTCGGGCGACGACAGTTCTTCTTGCGTTAACGGGTCTCTGCGCAGCCGATACTCTTACGCTTCGCAGCGGCCGCGTGGTGGATGGGGAATTTCTGGGCGGAGACGCTCGCCAGATCCGCATGGCGGTGGGCGATCGCGTCGAAACTTACGCGGTGGAGGACATCCAAAGCCTGCAGTTTGGCGGATCGCAGCGGGTTGCCCGCGACCGCGATCGAGGCGGTTTTGCCGCAGCGCCGCCCGGAGGTTACGCGACTCAGCCTCCGCCGCAGACGAGTTATTCCACTCAGCCCCCGCCGAGTAATTATCCGGCGCAACCTCCGCCGGATGGTTTTGCTGCCCAGCCGCCGCCCCCTGCACCCGCGTATGGCCTTACGATACCTTCGGGCGCGACCATCACGGTCCGGATGACCGACGCCGTTGATTCCGAGAAAGCGACGCTAGGGCAGACGTTCCGCTGCAGCATCGATGAACCGGTCAAAGTGGGCGACCAGACCGTCATCCCACGTGGCACCGACGCTCTTGCCAAGCTCGTCCAAGACCAGCAATCCGGCAAATTCGAAGGGCGCACCGTCCTCACGCTGGTTCTTCAGCAAGTGATGATAAACGGACGGATGCAGGATATTACGACCGGCAACGTTACCCAGGCCAGTGGCTCGCGAGGAGCGCGGACGGCCAAGGTGGTCGGCGGCACCACGGCCCTTGGCGCGATCGTCGGTGCCCTGGCGGGCGGAGGCAAGGGCGCGGCCATAGGCGCGGCATCGGGAGCGGCGGTCGGCGGCGCGGCCGAAGTGCTGACCAGCGGCCAGAAGGTCAAGATTCCTTCGGAGACTCGCCTGACCTTTACGATTCAACAACCTGTGCAGCTGTAAACTCTAAGATCGGCCACTTCTGGGGACCGTACTTTTTATAACGTGCATCTCAGGAGATCGGATTGAATCTAACGATAAGTAAGGGAGGCCCACGATTGCGTTGGGCCGTTAGTAAATGGTAAGCTTTTGAAAACGCGTTCTTTTGAGTCTCAAATAGTACCAATAGCCTTCAGGCACCGTTGAGGAGCATTTTGAGGATCTTCAGCATTGTTATTGTTGCTGCGATTTTCAGCTTGGGTGTCGCCCTGGCCGAACCCGCGAAACCACCCATCCCCGAACAAGAAATGGTGAATCACTACCTGGCGGCTTCCGAGGCGCAGCAGGACACGCTGCGCGGCGCAACCATGCAAGTGGATATCGATGCCTCGGTGCCCAAGCTTCAGAAGCAAGGCAAATTACAGGCTTTGAAAAGCATTTCTAAACTCGGCAAGATCACCTACCATCTGCTGGGATTCAGCGGCGACAACAGCGTGAAAACAGAGGTGATCGCGCGCTATCTCAAGGCCGAGGTGGACGCCGCCGAGGGCGCTTCGAATCTGTCGATCACGCCCGTCAATTATAAATTTAAGTACAAGGGGCAGGAGGATTGGAACGGGCGGCAGACGTATGTTCTGCACGTATCGCCTCGCCACAAGAAAGTGGGTTTGTTTAAGGGCGAGTTGTGGCTGGATGCCGAAACCTACATGCCGGTTCGCGAAACCGGTTCCTTTGTGAAATCTCCCTCCATCTTCTTGAAGAAGATGGAATTCGTGCAGAATTACGAACTGGCGAATGGCATCTCCATGCCGCAACGCATGGAAAGCAAGGTGGAGACCCGTTTCTTCGGTCCGGTGCAATTGAACGTCGACTTCACTGGTTTCTCCAAAGACCAGCCGGTGACTGCCGATGCAGCAACCCCTGAGGCCGCCCAGTAATCTCAGCCGTTTGCCGCGGCCGCAACTTAGCCTGCTTCAACCTGTTAAACTGGCATTTCGAGCCGGAAACGGCGCAGTTGGCCCCGGTTCGCGTTGTTTTTCGTCCGGTAGGCTCTAAGCTCAAGGAAGGACATGCGAACTCTATTCTTGAATCCGCCTTCGTTTGAAGGATTTGATGGGGGCGCCGGCTCGCGGTGGCCAGCTTCCCGAGAGATCGAGTCCTACTGGTATCCGGTCTGGCTCGCCTATCCGGCCGGTATGGTCAAAGACTCGCAAGCTGGTCGACGGGCCGCCCCATAAGGTCAGCATCGACCAAACCGTGGCCATGGCGAAGGACTTCGAGCTGCTGGTGCTGTTCACTTCCAGTCCCGGCATCCATGTGGACGTCAAGATCAGCGAAATGATGAAGGACGTCAACCCCAAGATCGAGGTGGCGTTCGTCGGCCCTCCGGTCACCGTCGAGCCCGAAAAGACGCTGGCCGCATCCAAAGCCATCGACTTTGTGGTCCGCCGCGAATTCGATTTCCAGATCGCCAAGTATGCCCAAGGGACGCCCCTTTCCGAACTCCCGGGCGTAAGCTACCGCAAAAACGGCGGCTTCGTGCACAATCCGGAAGGCGGCGTAATCGAGAACTTGGACGAACTTCCCTGGGTCACCAAGATCTATAAACGCGATCTGGATTTCCGCCGTTACAACGTTCCTTTCCTGCTCAACCCGTATATTTCGTTTTACACCACGCGCGGCTGTCCCGCGATGTGCACTTTCTGCCTGTGGCCTCAGACCCACTCCGGGCATCGCTGGCGCCTGCGATCCTCCGATGACGTCGCCGCCGAGTGCAAATATACGCTCGAAAATTTCCCCGGCCTGAAAGAAATATTCTTCGATGACGACACCTTCAACTACCGAAAGGCCCGCGCCATCGAGCTGTCGGAGAAGCTCGGCCACCTGAACTTCACCTGGAGTTGCACGTCGCGCGTCACCACCGATTACGACACGCTCAAGGCCATGAAGGACGCCGGATGCCGGCTCTTGATCGTGGGCTACGAGTCGGGCTCTCCTGAGATCCTCAAGAACATCAAGAAGGGCGCCACCGTCGACATGGCGCAGCGCTTCACCGAAAATTGCCATAAACTCGGCCTGATCATTCACGGCGATTTCATCGTGGGGCTTCCGGGCGAGACGCGCGACACGCTTCGCACGACCATCGAGTTCGCCAAGAAGTTGGATGTGGAAACGATTCAGGTCTCCTTGGGCCACGCGTTTCCCGGCACCGAGTTCTACGAGCACGCCAAGGCCAACGGTCTGGTATCCATCGATGGCATGGCCGACGAGGGCGGCCACCAATTGCCCAACGCCGTGTATCCGGGGTTCAATCGCGGAGAGCTGGTCGAGTGGGTAGAGCGCTTTTATTCGGAATATTACTTCCGTCCCAAAGCCGTGTGGCGCGTGGTGTCGAGCGCCATCCGTAATAACGATGTTCCGCGTCTCTACAAAGAGGCCCGCGAGTATCTCTTCGTGCGTTCCAAGCGGAAGCAGTTCATAAAAGAACAGAGGCAGGGCGCCGGGGCACTCGAGGGCGCCCGGGAAAACGTTTCTTAGATGCACCTGCCCAACGAGCCTGCTCGAGCAGGCCGCGCAGCATTTGAAGCGCAGAGCGTCGCCCCGATCTAAAAACGAACCTCCTCACCACTTTCGTCATCCTGACGAACGTCCTCGGAAATTTCTCTCTGTCGTGGGGCATGAAGCATCAGGCGCATGCACCTCGGCGCTTCGCCCCTGCCTTACATCGAAGCGATTTTCAGCCCCTGGGTTCTGCTCGGCACGACGCTCTTGATATTTTGGCTGCTCTCGCGCATGACGCTGC
This sequence comes from Bryobacterales bacterium, assembly GCA_963732175.1. Lineage (GTDB taxonomy): Bacteria > Acidobacteriota > Terriglobia > Bryobacterales > Bryobacteraceae > Palsa-89. The sequence continues at coordinate 99,247 of CAVSYF010000001.1, forward strand.
TCGGCTGGGCGGATCTGAGTTACGTGCTGCCGGTGACTTCCATCGGATACGTGCTCACCGCGCTACTCGGCCGTTATTACTTCAACGAGCAAATCTCCTGGCAGCGCTGGATGGGAACCCTGCTGATCGTCATCGGCATCAGCCTGGTTGGCCTGACGCTTCCGAACACGACGGGGCGGGGCAGGGGACCAGTCCGATGAAATGGGCCATGGTCTGGATCGTTGTAGCCTGCACCGCGATCGGCGATCTTTTGCAAAGCTACGAAATGAAGCGCGCGGCTGTCGCGGCCGAGGATCTGCGGCCCGGCCGATGGGGGCGGGTTCTCGGAAACATTGCCCAACGCGGACCGCTGGTGCTGGCCGTCTTTTTCATGGCGATCTCGTTTTTCGCCTTCCTCAAACTTCTGACCGTGGCCGATCTAAGCTTTGCCGTGCCGGTCACCGCCGCCAGCGTGGTCGCTGAAACCATTCTGGCGAGATTGGTGCTGCGGGAAAACGTGACGCTGCTCCGCTGGGCGGGTGTCTTGCTTCGTGGCATCCGGAGTTCTGCTGCTCGCGGCGTGATCTGGGTCGTCACGGCCGTCGCCTCGCTCGCTGGTCTCTACCAACTTGTCGCGATCCTGGCCGCTGTGCGCCATCGCATGAACCGCGTGGCTTCGTTTTCGCAAAAGCCCGTACCGGTCTCTATTTTGAAGCCCGTCTACGGCCAGGACCCCGGCTTTTACGACGCTATCCGCACGCATGCCTCGCAACAATATCCGGAGTTCGAAATTCTGTTCGGCATCGGAACAGCCGGACGATCCGGCGCGGCGCCGCCATCGAGCGTTTGATCCGCGATTTCCCTTCGATCCCGATCCACTTAGTGGTCTGCACCACCGCAGGCGCCCAATCGAAAAGTCGGAGTACTGATCGATTTAGCGAGCCATGCGCGGCATCCGCTTCTGCTCGTCAACGACAGCGACATCAGCGTTCCCGCGAACTATCTGCGGGATGTCACCGCGCCTCTCGCGGATCCAGGCATCGCGCTGGTCACGTGCCTCTATCGCGCCGAAGCGCACGACTGGCCGAGCCGTTTCGAAGCGCTTGCCATCGCGACCGAGTTCGCCCCCAGTACGCTCGTAGCGCGTTTGTTCGGCGTGTCGGATTTTGGTCTCGGCTCGACGCTGGCGTTTCGCAAAGCGGATCTCGACCGCATCGGCGGGTTTCGCGGCCATCGCCGATTACCTCGCCGACGACTATCAGCTCGGCCGTAAACTGCACTCGCTCGGGGGCCGCAACGTGATCTCGCCGGTGGTCGTGAGCACCCGGCTTTCAGCGGAATCCTGGACCGCGGCGTGGCGGCATCAAGTGCGCTGGGCGCGTACCATCCGAGTGTCGCGCGGCGCCGGATACGCCGGTCTGCCGATTACGTTCACGACCTTCTGGGCCAGGGGTCGCGGCGGCGTTCGGATTATGGTGGCTAGCGATTCTGTTAATCGATCGCCCGGCTGGCGATGGCGATCGGCTGCGGCTGGTTCGTACTCGGAAGTTCGGATGTTTGGAAGTATTTCTACGCGATTCCGCTGCGCGATCTCTGGGGCGCGGGCGTATGGGCCGCCGGACTCTTTGGCAACACAGTCGAGTGGCGCGGCCGCCGCTTGCGCCTGGATCGCGAAGGACGAATTCAGACTTGAAAAAATTGCTTGCTATAATAGACGTCGCGCGCCCGTAGCTCAGTTGGATAGAGCGTCTGGCTACGAACCAGAAGGTCGGGTGTTCGAATCACTCCGGGCGCACCAAAAAAATCAAGAGCCACAAGCGGTGGGCGGAAAAATAGCGGCTCTACGCCAACAACGGGGGCAGGGCCAGATCCCAAACTGATTTCTAAGAACATAACACTTTCACTCTGAGTCTGTAATTCTGAAAGTTTCGGAAGCCATAGGCCTGCCGATTAATTAACTCCATTTTGTTGTGAAAGCCTTCGGTGATGCCGTTGTTGCGAGTGAAGCGCCACATGGCCACGATTTCCTCCGACCAGGCCGAGAGAGTCTGGCCGAGCTGGACCAGGGGTGCCAGGCCGGCCTGGCGGAGCTGGTAAACGGCGCGCAGGAAGCGCGGCACCAGTAGTTCACACTGTTTGCGGGTGCGATGCTTCTTCAGCAGCAGGTAACAGAGCCGCTGTTTGAAACGATAGATAGTCTCCAGCACCGGATGGTCCGCCAGATAGGCGGCCAGGCGAAGCTGCTGATCGTCGCTGAGCTTATGGCGATGTCGACGCATCAAGGAAAGCAGTCCGCGGTTCTTGGCACCCACGCCATCGATCTCACGCCAACAAGCCAGAAAATGGTGATTGATGATGCGGATGACATGGAAGCGGTCGGCTACGATGCGGGCCTGGGGAAAGTGCAAGCGGACCAGCGAGCGGTAGTTCGCGGCCAAATCCATGCACACCACCCGAACCTCCTGTTTGCCTTCCAGCTTCTGAAAATAGGCCTCCAGAGAGAGCTCCGATCGGCCCAAAACCACGTCATAGATCTTGTGATTTCTTAAGTCACATAGTGTGGTGGCATAGCCGCTGCGCCGGGTGAAGAAGTGCTCATCAATACCCAGCACCGGTGGACAGCGCCCCGAGTGCCACTCCCCAAACTGGCGTTGAAGTCCGCGCTGAAAGTAGCGCTCTACCGTGGCCGCACCGATGCCTTCCCGCCGTCCCAGCCGGCTGCGATTGATGCCGTCCAGGTGCTGGCGGTAAATCATTTTCTGAAAGGCTTCGCTGGATCTCTGGCAGGGTTGGATACCCGGAAACCGTTCCCGGAAGTAGCGCCGGCAGGCCTGGCACTGCCACTTGCAGCCTTGCAGCTCCAGGACACAGTGCCGCAGTCCCCAGTTCTCATGCCGCACGCGCCGTTGATAGCGGCCTTTGTTGCGCAGCCGCTGGCCCCCGCAGTGTGGACACGCTTTTAGTCCGTTGTGCCGGGCTGATATCCGGATCCCACCACCGCCGATCTCCAACCCGGTAATCTCATAGTCGGGCAGTCCTAATACGATCTCTGATCTGATCAAAACACATTCCTCCAAGAATGTTTTATCAGTTCAGGGATTCAGCTCTGCCCCCATTTCTGATGAAGAGCCCCCCGCGTTGCCATGTGAATCGAAGGGGTGTATAGTGCGGTCCTGGCACCGCGTTGGCGACCCCAAGGCCGCCCAGGTTCTCAGTGCCACGCCGAGCGGATCGGCTGGCCCACCAATAGCGCTTTGTTCGCGCCGGCCCGCGGCCGGAACTTCTGCGGACGCCCGTTGTTCACTTCGGCGATGTAGAAATTGCCGTCTTGATCGACGCTCATGCCGTGCACGTTCCACATCGCTCCGGGCCATTGGCCGCCGCTGCCCCACGAGTACAGATAGTGGCCGCTCAAATCGTACTTGATGATCTTCGAGGTGTCGTTATCGGCGATCCACAGGTATTTGTCGGCGGATAGAAACAGGACCTGCGGCGTAGAAGGCTTGCCGGTGCTGAACTGATCCAAAAACTTTCCGTTCTCGTCGAACACTTCGATGCGCGCGCTGGAGCGGTCCGTCACGTAGACGCGCCGCGTATCGGGGTCCACCTGAACGCCGTGCACCGCATCGAAAGTTCCCGGCCGGGTGTCATTCGGCGGGTTGCCCTTCTCACCCCAGGTCATCAGGAATTTCCCGTTCTTGTCGAACTTCACCACGCGCGTGTTAGCGTAGCCGTCGGAGACGTACATGGTGCTGTCAGGCAGCCAGGCCAAAAACGTCGGGCGGTTAAAATGTTTATCATCGTTGCCGGGCACTCCGGGAACGCCGAGTGTCTGAACCAAATGCCGCACGTCGTGGGTGAATTTGTATACCGCATGCATGCGGTCGTCCACCACCCAGACATGCTTTTCCGGATCGTAGGGATTGATCGTCACCGAGTGCGGGCGGCGGAACTTGGAATCCCATTCGGGAAAGGTTTCCGTGATATCGCCAGCGGCGTTCACCACGAACAGGCAGTGCTCCCAGCGGGCGTCCACGCCCAGCTTGCCCTTCCAGCCACTCCAACCATCACTGCCGGAATTGCCCGGACTGCTGACCGGCCCCACCGACGCGTTGCGGAACGGCGCCTGCGAAACCGGGTAAGACAAACTCGGGCCGACGTTGGGGATCGGAACTTCCACGGGACGCTTCAGGTTCGGCAGTTCGCCCCGCATCAGGATGAAGACGCGATTGGGGCTCTCGGCGTAGATGCTTTGAACCGCGCCCCAGGTCCAGTTCTCGTGGCCCTTTAACTGGGATAGAGGTTTGGGCCAGTTCGGAACGACCTCGTACGGGCCGGTCTGATCCTGGCCGCCCTTCTGGCCTGCGACTGCGGCAAGTCCGACGCCGCCGCTCTGGGCAGCGCCGGGCCGCGTCGCAAGAATTGCCGCGAAGAGAATCGCGCTAAAGAGCGCTTTTTGGGTCATCAAAAATTCGTCAGAACGTGAACTTCAACGCAAATTGGATCTGCCGTGGGTTGGCGTTCTGATTGCTCCCGCTGATCACGCCGGCTGAGGCAGCGATGGTACCCGCACTGCTAAACGCGCTCGCGGTCGGCAGCGCAAAATTCTCGTGATTCAGGACATTAAAGAACTCCGCGCGGAACTGGGCCCGGAATCGCTCCGTGATCCGGGTATCCTTCAAAAGCGCGACATCCATGTCGAAGAAGCCTGGGCCGCGCAGCGTGTCCCGGCCGTTATTGCCCAAAGTTCCAACCGGTTCCAGCGAGTAGCAATTCGGGTTGTAATAGATGGCCAGAGTTCCGATAATCGGGTCATTGTTGCAAGCCGGATAGCTCTTGCCATTGATCACAGTGGCAGGGTTGTTGGGAGAATAGTTCGGACGCGGCACACCTCCGACCGACTCAAACTGATCGAACCCATCGGATACGGTGAAGGGATATCCGCTGTAGGAGCTGATGATACCGCTGATTTGCCAGCCCTCAACCAAGCGGTTGCCGTGGAAGGGCAGAGCGTAGAGACCGTTCACCCTCAAGACGTTGGTAAGGTCAAAACTGCAAGGCCCGTAATCGATCTTTTGATTATACGGATTCTCGATGCTGCTGGGAGTTTGTCCCGCCCCAATGAAGCTGCCGACGCCAAACGCGCCGTCATCCATACACTTGGAGTACGTGTAGGACAGTTGCGCTTGAAAATTCGCGCTGAACCGCCGGTTCACAATCACCTGGAGAGAGTTGTAGTTCGACGTGCTGATCGGCTGCAGTTCCACCAGATCGCCGAAATTGGGATTGATGCGAGGATTCGCCGTGATCCTGGTCCCTGCCGGACATACCGTGTCCCCATAGATGCCGCTGCAACTCGAATAATAGCTGACGCCATTGATCACCGTCGGGATCGGAGGATTGTATTCGCGTCCCGTGTACAGGTGGATTCCCTTCGATCCCACATAGCCCACCGTTAGGACTGTATCTTTGAAAAGCTCTCGCTGGATATTGAGGTTGTACTGGATAGCATAAGGCGTGGAATTGTCCTGGTCATAATTCCAGCCAAAACTCGCCGTCGGAGTCGTTTGGCTGACGTTGGCAAACGGATAGGTCGCCGGAATCTCCGCCTGGGTTTGCCATGGTGGAGTGCCGCCGTACCCGGTTTGATAATCCAGCCCCGTAATCGGATCGTGGAACATGCCGAAACCGGCGCGAATCGAGGTCTTATGATCGGCGAAGGGGTCGTATGCGATGCCCACGCGCGGGTCGATATCCGTGAGAGAGATATTTTCTTTGAACGCCGCAGGAATGTGGGAGAAGCCCGTCGAGGTATAAATATTGGTGATTGCGTTCAGATTGTTGAACGCCTCGGTCGGGTTGGTGTAGAACTCGTACCTTAGCCCGAGATTCACGGTCAGTTTCGGCGTTACCTTCCAATCGTCCTGAATATAGGGCGTGAACATGGTTTCGCGGTAGTCGCGGTTCGCATTGTTGGCAGGGGAAGGAGGAACCCCGGTCACCGAGGTGGCGCTGCCTGCCAGGAAAGAGGCGAAGCTTGTAAACGTCCACTGCGCGTCCTCCCCAATCGCATTCCAGGTGTTGGATTGCTGCCGGTCTACACCGGCGCCGAACCGGAAGCTGTGAGCTCCGCGGGTCCACAGTATGTCATCGCCGACGCTATATGTGTTTTGGTTGAGAAAAAAGATCTCCGCCGCAGCCCCGCCCAGTCCACCCGGCTGAATACCAATGTCATTGACGAAGCCGTCCTCCAGCCCTCCGGTTGCGGGGACGGGTGAGGCGCCGAAGAATTGCAGCGGATGGGTTCCGTTCACCGTTACGCTGGTGGTTTCGTTCGAATTCTTGGTAGGACGCGAGAAACTTATACGCGCGACGTTCACGATTGTGGGTGAAAAGATGTGCCGCTCTTCCAACACGGCATATTGGCTGAGTCCGCCGTCCTGCTCGTGCCAGTACGGCAGAGCGCCGCCGCCGATCGCGACTGAGGATCCTCCGTACGGTTCCAGAAAGAAATCATTGTCCGCATAGTACCGGACAAACATCGAATCTTTTTCCGAGAAGGTGTAATCGAACCGCCCGAGCGTGTAGTCTTCGTGGTTGATCTGACTGCCGGAAGTGGGCGCGAGCCCGAGTCCTCCACCGATGAGCGAGGTCGGCGTGGGATAGATGAGCAGGGTGTTTTCGATCGCCTGCACGGTGGTCGGGTTGGTAGCGGTTATGGCACACGTTCCCGTGGAGAAACCCGCCGTGCAATTAGGAACCGTCGCCACCTTGTTCTCCTCAAACAACGAGCGGATACCTTCGTAATCCACGAAGAAGAAGGCCTTGTCTTTTTTGATCGGCCCGCCCAGGCTGCCGCCGAACTGATTTCGTCGATACGCCGGAGGGCTGCTGCTGGCCGCGAAGTAATTGCGATCGTCCACTGCGCTGTTGCGTATGAAGTCGAAGGCCGAACCGTGGAAAGTGTTGCTGCCGGATTTGGTGACCGCATTGATGACGGCTCCGCTGCCGCCGAATTGCGCGCCATAGGCGTTGGTCAACGTCTGGAACTCGCCGATCGCCTCCACGCCCAGCGACGAGCCAGTCACCGAACTCATGCCATTGTTGAAGTAACTTTGCAGATTCTCGTCGTCCAGCAGAATGGCTTGACCCTCGGGTCTCCCTCCGGAAACCGAGTATTGCGCTGCCTCTCCCTTGGAGCGGATTGGTGCTCCACGTGACCGACGCTACTCCCGGCGCCAGCTGAATCAGCTGCTCGAAGTTTCTGCCATTCAACGGCAGTTCGCGCATCTGCTGCTCGGAAGTGTACACGCCGATCGCGGCATTGGTCGTTTCCACCGCGGAGACCTCGCCCTCGACCGTCACGGTCTGTTGCTGCTGGCCGACCTGCAGGGAGAAATCGACGACGTTCTGCGAGCCGACCGCCAGCGTGATGCCGGTGTGGACGGAGGTCTGGAATCCCATTTTGGAAGCCTGCACTTCGTACTCGCCCACTCCCAGGTCGGGAACTCTAAATCTTCCTTGCGTATCAGACGTGACGGTTTGCGAAGCGCCCGTCGCGGCATTCTTCACTTGTATGCTCGCACCGGGAACCGCGGCGCCCGAAACGTCAGTGATGGTACCTAGAATGGTAGCCGTAGCGCCCTGGGCGTCCAGCCGGTTTACTCCGCAGATGCCGACGGCGAGAATCGCGATCAGCGCATAAAAACATTTCGACTTCTTCACGTGCAGCATGTTCCTCCCTACGCAAAACGGATATGCGGTGGAGTTTATCAAACTTGCGAGGCCGAAGCAAGGGGAGGGCCGGGAAGTGTGCCG
>CAVSYF010000002.1:0-325673 GCA_963732175.1 Bryobacterales bacterium
GCAAGTCTGAACAGCCGGCCCGAGCACATCAAGCAAGCCGTTGAGGGTTCGCTTAGGGCAGCCGCAAAAACAACTTCACAGATTGGGTGAGATCGTGTAGTTCCACCTGGGCAGGATCTCGTGAGGTTTGAGGCGAAGGGATTGAAGTTGTTCGGGAGTGGGTTCTGTGCCGGTTGGATAGTTGCGGCGGTCGAGGTGGGCGGAGACCGACAGGCCGGTTTGAGTTCGGGTGGAGCGAATGAAGTGGAGGATCTTCTGATAGCTGTCGAGCGGTTCACCGGCCCAGTTCTTGGAGATCTCAGAGAAGAGACGATGCTCAATGGGGTTCCATTTGGAAGCGCCCGTTGGGTAGTGGGCAACGGTGAGCGTCAGGCCGTGTGAATTGGCCAGTTGGGATTGAAGTTCTGTTTTCCAGGCGCGGCGACGATAGCCATTGCTGCCGCCGGTATCGCTCAGGATGAGGACTTGTCGGGAACGCGGATAGCGGAGCGACCCCTCATGCTCCCACCAATGAGCGATCGCGTGAGCAGCAAAGGCGGGTGTGTCATGCGAGACGCCAACCACGACGGAGCCTCGATTGGCGAGGAGATCATAGATGCCATACGGTATGGCGACACCGGTGGAGTCCGAGCGAAAATCGTGATCGTTGACCAGGCGCGGGGACAGATCCCAGCGCATTCCGGGATTCTTGAAATCGCCGACCAGTTCGCGCTTCTTGGTATCCACGCTAATGATGGGGTGGCCCCGACGCTGGAATCGGTCTCGAAGATCGCCGAGATAGAGGAACTGATCATTGCGATCGGGACTGTGGTCGGTAGAGAGTTTCTTGTGATTGACCCGCAGGGAATAGCCCATCTGATGGAGAAGACGGGCGACGGTGTTGGGGCTGACGATGACACCGAAATCGCCCAGCGCCATGGCAATCTTCTCGGTAGTGCGTCGGGACCACTTCAGCCCTGTGATGGGATCGCCGGCGGTGTCGTATTCGAGCAAAAACTCGATCAATGTGACGATGTCGGCGGTTTTTTTTCGACCGGCTTGCGTCCGCCGCCGGAACGACGGGTGCGTCCCGAGGTCACATTTTGATCGAGCAGTTGCTGGCGCCCGCGGGCAACGGTGTGCGGATCCAAGCCGAGGAATGCAGCCAAGGTGCTGTCGCCGCCGTGCCCCAGTTTGATGGATTCCAGGCCGGCGAACAGACGGCGTTGCTGCTCGTCCAGCAAACTATAGAACAGCAGGATGGCGGCCTTGAGTTCCTCAGGAGATACTTGGAGGGCGGAGGCGTCGGCCACCAGCGGAACAGCACTCGCCGTTTGTCTGGCGCGAATTTGATCCCGTGATTGCCTACTGTCAGCGGCAGTGTACAGGAAGCGTCCGGCTACATCCGTTCTGCTTAAGCGTCCGCTGCGGACCAAATCGTGGAGCGGATCTTGAACTTCGGCATGGAGCGCATCGGCCAGTTCGTTGGCGAACCACCCATGAGGCGCCTGATTGACGAAGGACTCGATGGTGGCGACTAGTGTGCCGTGACTAGAGAACCAGACCGCCTGATGGGACCACAGGCCGACGTCGTCGAAGCGGGCGGATTCTCGGAGAGCGTAGTAGCGCCCGCGATGGGTATAGCTGGACAAGTAGTCGAGGAGTTTGAGTTTGCGAAAGACGGTGAGGGCGGCGGCGGTGCCGAGGGCCTCCTTGAGTTCGGGGAGAGTAGCGATTTTGTGGCGCAGCAGGTGCTTGCGGAGGATCTGGGGGTCGAAGGAGAGGGATCGCATAATGTTATAGTTCCGCGTGTTAGAACATCATGATCGGAACTATAACACAATTGAAAAACGAAAGGGCAGTCGCGAAGGACGGCGTCAGCGGCAATGATTACAGGGGGGCCAAAACACTCCCGGTCTCGCCTATGCAAGACGGTCAGAGTCTTGGTAATGATTTAGGTACGACTATGAGTGAGAAGTTGTTTTTGCGTCAGCCCTTAGGCGACTCAAGATTGACGTCATCGACTTGCTCTATCAGCATCGGGTTGACCCGAACGTACTAATCGAAGACGTAGCGGGTGCGGTGAAAGATCTGATTCAGGCTGGCAAGGTCAGGCACTTCGGCCTTTCCGAAGCTGGCGTGCAAACGATCCGGCGCGCCCACGCAGTCCAGCCGCTCACCGCGCTGCAAAGTGAATACTCGCTGTGGACGCGGACTCCTGAAAAGGAGGTGATACCGACGCTTGAGGAACTGGGCATCGGCTTGGTCGCATACAGTCCTCTGGGCAAGGGCTTTCTCACCGGCAAGATTGACGAAAACGCGAAGTTCGACAGTTCGGACTTCCGCAGTACCCTGCCGCGCTTCACGCCGGAGGCGCTCAAGGCGAATCAGGTCCTGATTGATTTGCTTGGCGGCATCGCGGTTCGGAAGAAGGCGACACCGGCTCAAATCGCGCTCGCGTGGCTGTTGGCCCAGAAGCCGTGGATCGTTCCGATTCCGGGTACAACAAAGTTGCATCGCTTGGACGAGAACATCGGTGCAGTCTCCGTCGAACTCACGCCGGACGATCTGCGAAGCATTGACGCCGCCGCCGCCAAGATCACTGTGCAAGGATCCCGCTACCCCGAAAAGCTGGAGCAAATGACCGGGCGCTGAAGCTGAAAGTGGCTGGCTGTTCCGATATCAGCGCGCGATGTCGCGCCCGACGGTCGGGTTCACGCCGAAGACAGAAGGAGGTAAAAAGAAGCGAGGAGCTGTTCTGTACGGCCCGCGTAATGTGCGCTTCGAAGAGCGCGCCGCGCCGAAGATTATCAAACCCACGGATGCCGTCATCGGGTCTTGATGAGAACCCGTTATGGGACATTTATCGGCACTCACGTCCCAGGCCCGCGAGACTCCACGAGGTAACCTGTCAATCCCGCGAAAGTCCACGCAGTGCCAACAAATCTAGTCGTTTGGACTAGTCGGTTTTGAGAATTGTACTGGCACAAGCTTACCCCCAGACTATTTAAGGCCACCACCATCAAGCGACGTTTCGAAGGAGAGACTGGGCGCTAAGTTGGATTGCGCGAATTTGGGCTGTAGGACAACCAAATGACCAAGAACATGTTCCACTCCGCCGTTCTCTTGCTGGCCTTTGGCAGTCTGGCGCACGCCGATCTCTTCGTTTCGAGCAACGCCAACAGCGAAGTTATTCAGTACAACTTCCCGACCGGGGCGCCCGTCGCTACGATCAGCGGCGGCGGATTGGATTTTCCACAGGGCATTACCTTCGGCCCGGACGGCAATCTCTACGTTGCAAGCTTTAGTGACAGCGAAGTGATCGAGTACAACGGCCAGACCGATGCTTACATTCGTACATTCGTGACGGCTGGGAGCGGTGGATTGAATGGGCCATATGGCATCGTCTTCGGCCCGGACGGAAATCTCTACGTCGCAAGCTTTAATACCAGCAGTGTGATCGAGTACAATGGCCAAACCGGCGCTTTCATCGCAACGTTCGTGCCGACTAGCAGCGGCGGATTGGAGGCACCCGAGGGCATCACCTTCGGCCCGGACGGCAATCTCTACGTTGCAAGCCTTGTTAACGACGAAGTGATCGAGTACAACGGCCAGACCGGCGCTTTCATCCGAACGTTCGTGACGACCAGCAGCGGCGGATTGGATTTTCCATATGGCATCACCTTCGGCCCGGATGGCAATCTCTACGTCGCAAGCGTGTTTAACAGCGAAGTGATCGAGTACAACGGCCAGACCGGCGCTCCCATTCGTACATTCGTCGGAGGTGGCAGCGGCGGATTGAATTCTCCATATGGCATCACCTTCGGCCCGGACGGAAATCTCTACGTCGCAAGCTCCGGTAACAACGAAGTGATCGAGTATAACGGCCAGACCGGCCTGCCAATCGGTACGTTCGTGCCGATTGGGAGCGGCGGATTGTTAGAGCCGACTTTCCTGGTGTTTTCGACACCCGCCACATTCCAGATCCGGTACGTCACTCACCTGGACATCGGCGATTCTGCGATCGACATCTCCAATGACGGCCAAATCTCCACGCAAAGCAGCGGCGGCAATCTGTGTGTGGGTGTCTATTCTTTCGACCCGAATGAAGAATTGCAGTCCTGCTGCTCCTGCCTGGTAACGCCGGACGGCCTGGTCAGTCTCTCGGCCAAAGCGATCAATGCTACGAACCTCACGGGGGAGAATCCGACTTCCCTGGTGATAAAGCTGCTGGCCTGGGCTACCACCGCGGGCGCATCGTCCACTGCCACGCCCGGAACACCCGCGCCCCCGACCAGCCCTGCCTGCAATGCCGGCACTCCTGCGAGTGCGGTTGTGGCTGGCGGCTTGCATGCGTGGGGTACCACTCTACATCCCGTGCCCGTTTCCGGCTACACCACTGCCGAGACCTCCTTCTCGACCGCGATTCTGAGTCCGGCCGAGTTCGCCCACATCACGCAGTACTGCCAATTCAACCAGATCAACGGCTCCGGTAACTTCGGCCAATGCCCCGGTTGCACCGTCGGTGGACAATAGCAGCGCTCGGCGGTAAGGAGCGCGGCACCTTTAACGGCTGGCCGTTTTGTTCCGGCGTACAGCCCAACAACGGCGGCTCGCGATCAGCGTAAGGGCGAAGCTGCTCTAATTCCTCGTCACTTAGGGCGGTAAGCGCTGCCGCTGTGATTTCCTCGGACATGCTCACGCGCTTGAGATGTGTGTTCCTTTCCAACTGGTCGAGCCGCCGTCTGAGCTGCGCGTTCACTTTCGGGTTTTCAAACAGGTTTTCTACCCTTGATCGAGGACGACGTTGAACACCGGATAAACCGGACCGAACGTAGACGACCATCGCCATTCCATCGCCCGTTGCGGTTTCTGGCAGAATCCTCTTGCTTTCTCGGCGCACTGGAGTGATCCATGTCCTGATCGCGGTAATCACCGCCAAAGGAGCAAATCAAATGACGACGAACACGGAAGAAAGCGCTGCCGGCCCTGCCACGCTTGCAAACGAGCAGCCGAAAGCAGCTAAAAAGGCCAGCCGTGCGCCACGTGGCGCGCACGTTGCGCCGAAAAAGGGCAAGTCGGGGAAGAAGGCCAGCTCGACCAAGAAACGCCCAAAACGCCCAAAGGCCAAAAGAAGCCCACCGCCCGCGACGGCAGCAAGACTGAGCGGATTCTCGACCTCCTGAAGCGCAAGGATGGCGGCACGCTGGCGGTGATCATGAAAGCAACAGACTGGCAGCCCCACAGTGTACGCGGATTCATCAGCGGAACGCTGAGCAAGAAAATGGGGCTTCCCGTCGTGTCCGTCAAGGGCGAGGACGGCGAGCGGAGGTACTCGATCAAGGCTTAAGAGCCAGACAATCTGTGTGCACTGGCGGCCGGGGTTGCGCCTCGGCGGTTTTTCTCGTTCTGGAGAAGGCGGAGTTCGACCGCCCAGTCTACAAGCGCGCGGCACAAGCCCGCTACGTCGGGATTCCCCGAGAGTAGTTCCGCTTCGATGTCCGCAATCTCCCGGCGGCAGCGCTCTAGTCATGCGGATTCCTTCCTGCGCTCCGGGGCGATATCGTCGAAGGTTCGCCCGTCGCCGTCCAGCACGGCTTGCTTACCCATATACTCCCGATAACGTCGCACGATGCAATCGGCGTACTTCGGATCGATCTCCATCAGGCACCCTTTGCGCCGCCTCCGCTCGCAGGCGATCAAGGTAGAACCCGCGCCGGCGCAGAAGTCCCCGCAGACATCGCCGGCCTTGCTGCTGTTTCCCAGGGCGCGCTCGACCAGTTCCACCGGCTTCATGGTCGGATGCAGACGATTCGCCGCAGGTTTGTTTTCCTGCCACAACGTAGATTGGCTTTTATCCCCATACCAGGCATCGCTTTGCCCGGAGATGTGGCAATAGAAGATCGGCTCATGCTGGAACTTATAGCGGCCGAAGCCCCAGGCAAAAGTGTTCTTGGCCCAAATAATCTGGCAGCGAACCTCAAAGCCGGCCGATTCGAAAGCGTTCTGAAATTCGCGCTGCCATGATGAGGAGTGGCAAACATACTGTGAGGCGCCTGGCTTGATCGCGGCGCGGCACGACCGAAGCACAGCTTCCAGGAACTGCTTGAACTCGGTGTCTGACATCCGGTCGTTTTGGATCGTCAGGTGCTCTTCGGTGTACCCCGAATAATCGCAGTTATAAGGCGTATCGATGAACACCAGGTCGGCCACGTCGCCAGCCATGAGGCGCTTCACATTAGCCGCAGCCGTGGCATCCCCGACGAGGAGCTTGTGATCTTTGCCCAGCAGCCACAGTTCGGCCGGCACCGTGAGCGGAGCCTCAGAAACGTCCGGGACAGCGTCTTCATCCGTTAGCCCGTCGGCAGCGTCCTGCGCGGCGAGCAAGCGCGCCAGTTCTTCATCTTCGAATCCCGTGAGGCGGAGATCGAAGTCCGCTTCCTGGTCTCTTGGAGTTCGAGAGCGAGCAGTTCCGAATCCCACTCCGCCCATTCCACCGACCGATTTACCTTCAGTCGGAACGCCTTGACCTGAGCGGGCGACCACTCATCGCAGAGAAGGACAGGTATCTCCGTCATTCCCAACTTGCGTGCCGCCTTGAGCCGGAGATGACCGTCGACAACTTCCCCGTCGCTCCGCACCAGGCACGGAATCTTAAACCCGAACTCGCGGATCGATGCACACATACGATCGACGGCGGAGTCGTTCTTGCGCGGGTTGGGCGGGTATTCAACCAACCGTTCGATCGGCCAGTATTCGATGTTTTGCGTTACGGAAGGCGAGATCATTGCGATTCTGCTCTTGGTCCCTGAATAGCAATCGCCGATCTCAGTCGTCAACAGAAACGGAGGTCTCTAGCCCGACTATTGTTGAAAAGTGCGGGAGGGCGGAAGCGCAGCGAAGACTTATCGCTGCTTTTCGCGTTTATGGCGCACGGGCCGTTGCGGTGCAGGCGCTCCGAATCCGGTATGTGTGAGTTCTTCGGGCCGAGTGAGTTGGATCTCCTTCGGTTCATCCTGGTCGTGCTGCGACCGAAGATTTGCGAAAGTCACGTGGTCTTGTTCTGGGAAATCCGCTGGCGGGTTGCGCGTCCTAAGCGCATTGATCGGCGCACAGGGATTGCTTCCGGTCATCGTAGGAAACATCGTCATCAGCGTCGTCATCATGGTGCCGCTGACCATGATTTTGCTTGGCGCGGCATTAGCAGGCAAGACAAAGCATGTGAGTCTCCTCGACAATCTCAAGTCGACGGTGACAAAACCGCTGGTGTGGGCGCCGGTGCTTGGCGCGGTGCTGGTTTTGCTCGGGGTCAAGCTGCCGGATCTGGCGCTGAGTTCCATCAAGCTGATCGGAGAAACGGCCGGAGGCACCGCGTTATTCACGCTGGGAGTGATGTTGAGCGGGCTCACTCCCAGCTTGGACAGATCGGCCGTAAGCGTTGTCCTTCTCAAGAACTTTCTCCAGCCAGTTTTGGGACTCGGTTTAGCCTTGGCCTTTCACTTCTCCGGAAATCTTCCGAAGGGAATCGTCATCGCCGCCGCGTGCCCTGCGCTACCGCGAGCGCGATGCTGGCTTCCACTTACCGCATCGATGAGAAGTCAACCACCGCCGCCGTGGTGCTGAGCAACCTCATCGGCATCCCAACCATGGCGATGTGGATCTACGCGGCGGAAAAGCTTTGGGGAACCTAAAAAGAGGACCCATGTCATTGCTACTCGTCATCGTCGACGCGAAGGTTTGTGAAATTGCTGAGGAGATCTATCGCACGGCGGCACAGCGACGACGTCCGACTTATCGTCCATCCCTCCGCCTCCGCAGTTGATCGTCAACCAGATATTGCCGAGCCGAAAGAACGCCGGCTCTCCCTCACAAACAGCACGGTGGCCCCAAGCACGTCCGATAGAAGCCCATCGATCACTTTATATCGCGAACCATGAGCTATTCGCCACGACGAACTTCAGTCCGGCACTGCGATCCGGCCCAGTCGACATGCCGGCCTCCTCTCTCAGGGCTGGTACCCGTCCGCCATCCATTTGGCGAAGATCTCAATGCGGGACTGCGGCCAGGGACCTTCTCCTTTCGGCGGCGGGGGTGGCATGACGGCCCCGCCGATGCCACGAATCCGGTCGTAGATGGCCGCGGCGTGTACTTTCACGTCGTCATAATTTGCGAGATTGAACGCCTTGCTCATGGCGTGAATGTCCCGTTCCGTGAAGAGCGGGCGAATGTCCGCTTGAAAGCTTGTCAGTCTTGCCATAGTTTAAAGAACCTCAAAGATGCTGTACACGGGGCAGCATCCATCTTATTCGGGCCGCCCGGCACCACAACGCAGTTGAACGGCCATGCAAAATATATGTAAACCATTGCCTAGTAGCTTCTCTTGCTGTTCGTGTCGACCGACATGTGTCGGCGTTTCGACTTGGCAGGGTGGGCTGATCCAGGCGTCTCTCCGGATACGTCTGGTCAACTCTGCAGCTCTGCCGTTCGCTCCCCGCGATCCGACGCTCCCATTGGCGAGGAGAAAGCGCCCACGAGATCCACTGTCGGATTTTGTCCTGTCGGCTAATGGTCTCCGTCACGGCCACGACAATGGAACGCTCTTCTTGAGTCATCGTAAACACCTGTTGTCGCTTAGTATGCATGTCTCCACGGACTCGCAGGGGTGATAGGTTCCCGAAGTGCATCTAGTCAGATCGGTGAGTGAGCAGAATACTTTCGACGTTTTAAGTGGCTTCCCAGTGCGGATGTGCGGAACGCTCGAATGCGGCTCCAGTGAAAATTCTAGTTGACGGAAGGAGTGTCTGTCTCTAAATGATCTGGCCATTACTCACATATTTCGTGCTTGTGGTTGTCCTGGCGGCTGCCGTTTTGTTTGTCTCTTACCTGCTGGGCCAAAGACATTCCGAACCTGCGACCGGTGAGCCCTATGAAGGCGGGATTGTTTCGGAAGGCTCGGCGCGCGTGCGTTTCTCCGTGCGTTACTACTTGGTTGCCATGTTTTTCGTCATCTTTGATCTGGAAGCAGTCTTCGTGTATGCCTGGGCCGGAGCGGTTCGCGAGTTGGGCTGGGCCGGTTATTGCGTAGATTCTGCTGTTCATTGGGCTGCTAGCCGCGGCCCTGGTTTATCTCTGGAGAGTGGGCGCGCTCGATTGGTCGCGGGAGCCGCACCGTTCAAGGTGAGAATCTATGCAGTGGTCACTAACCAAGCCGGACGTTACGGGTTTAGTAGCAACCCCCGACTCTGAGCCATTCGAACAGACGGCGCGCCGCAGCGTGGTCCTCTCGCGGCTGGAAGATCTGGTCCAGTGGGGTCGCAAAAATTCCGTGTGGCCCTTCAACTTCGGGCTTTCCTGCTGCTACGTGGAAATGGCCACCAGCATCACCAGCAAGTTCGACGTCTCGCGTTTCGGCGCCGAAGTGATTCGCGGCACGCCTCGCGAAGCGGATCTCATGGTGGTGGCCGGAACGGTCTTCCTCAAGATGGCGCCCATCATTCAGCGTCTTTACGAACAAATGATGGAGCCGCGCTGGGTGATCTCGATGGGCTCCTGCGCGAACTCGGGAGGCATGTACGACATATACAGCGTGGTGCAGGGCGTGGACAAGTTTCTTCCCGTGGATGTTTATGTGCCCGGCTGCCCGCCGCGTCCGGAGGCGTTCCTGGAAGGGCTGTTGTTGTTGCAGAAAGCCGTGGGAACGGAAAGGCGTCCGCTGAGTTGGGTGGTGGGTTCGCAAGAAACCGTTCAGGCGCCGCTTCCATCTCTGCGCGATCTGATGCAGCCGGCGCGGCAGAAAGCGACTGTGCTGAGGGAGCCTGACGAAGTATGATCGCCACCCAGACCATCACGCAGGAAATTACCGACCGGCTCGGCGCTGCCGCTGTGCCTCAGGACACGCTCGATCGCATACCAACGTTCTGGGTGGCCAAGAACCGCCTTCCCGGCCTGCTCCGCTTTCTCAAAGAAGAAGTGGACCGGCCGTACAAGATGCTCTACGACCTCTCCGCCATTGATGAGCGCATGAGGGTACATCGCGATGGCCAGCCGGCCAGCGATTTTACAGTGGTCTATCATCTCCTTTCTTTTGAGCGGAACGAATACGTGCGAATCAAGGTGGCTCTTGCGGAAGATCGGCTTTCGCTGCCCAGCATCACGGACATCTGGCCCGCCGCCAATTGGTACGAGCGCGAAGTGTGGGACATGTTCGGGATCGTTTTCGAAGGTCATCCGCATCTGCACCGCCTTTTGATGCCGGAGAGCTGGGTGGGTCACCCGCTCCGCAAAGAGCATCCCGCGCGAGCGACGGAGATGGGGCCGTATCATTTGACTCCGGACAAAGAACTGGCCGAGCAGGAGGCGCTCCGCTTCCGTCCGGAGGAATGGGGCATGAGCCGGGAACGCGACGGCTCGGATTTCGTTTTCCTCAACATTGGTCCGCAGCATCCTGGCACGCACGGTGTGTTGCGCATCGCTCTTCAGCTCGATGGTGAAGAGATCGTTGACGCGATTCCCCAAATCGGCTTCCACCATCGTGGCGCCGAGAAGATGGGCGAGCGCCAGTCCTGGCACAGCTACATTCCTTACACCGATCGCGTCGACTACCTGGGCGGCGTGATGAACAATCTGGCCTATCTCACTGCGGTGGAAACGCTGGCCGGCATTAAGGTACCGCCGCGTGCGCAAGTGATTCGCGTGATGCTGTCTGAGCTGTTCCGCATTATCAGCCACCTGGTCTGGTACGGGACCTTCGCCCAGGACCTTGGACAGATGTCGCCGGTCTTTTTCACGTTCAACGACCGTGAACGCGCTTTCGGCATCGTCGAGGCCATCACGGGCGCGCGCATGCATCCGTCCTGGTTTCGCATCGGCGGCGTCACAGCGGACTTGCCCAAGGGCTGGGACAACATGGTTCGCGATTTCATTAAGTACCTGCCGCCCCGCTTAATCGAATACGACCGCACCGTGATGCGAAACCGGATCTTCAAATCGCGCACGCAGGGCATCGGCAGCCTTCACGGCAGATGAGGCTATCGAGTGGGGCTTTACCGGTCCCAATCTTCGTGCCTGCGGATTTGAATGGGATTTTCGCAAGCGCCAGCCCTATTGCGGATATGACCAGTTTGAGTTCGACATTCCAACGGCTCAGCACGGCGATTGCTATGACCGCGCGGCGGTGCGTATCGAGGAGATGCGGCAGAGCCTGCGCATCATCGAACAATGCGTGAAGAATATGCCCGAAGGCCCGTATAAATCGGACCACCCCTTGACCACGCCTCCGGTCAAGGACCGCACGATGCACGACATCGAAACCCTGATCACGCACTTCTTGAGCGTGAGCTGGGGACCGGTGATGCCGGTGGGTGAAGTGCTTGGCGCGATTGAAGCTACCAAGGGTAACAACGGTTACTACCTGGTGAGCGACGGTAGCACGGTTTCGTACCGGACCCGTATACGGACTCCTTCTTTTGCTCATATACAGACGTTGCCGCTGCTGTCGCGAGGATTGATGATCCCGGATTTGGTTGTCATTTTGGGCAGCCTGGATTTTGTATTGGCGGATATCGACCGTTGAGGAATTCGAGTGATGTTGACCGCAGAAGAGATTAACGAGATTGAGACGGAGGCGGCGCACTATCCCAGGCGCGACGCCGTTTGCATCGACGCGCTTAAGATCGTGCAAAGGCACCGTGGCTGGGTTTCTGATGAGAGCGTTCGCGACATTGCCGGACATATCGGCATGTCTCCCGCGGATGTGGATAGCGTGGCCACGTTTTATAACCTTATTTTTCGCAAGCCCGTGGGACGCCACGTAATCATGGTTTGCGACAGCGTGAGCTGCTGGATCATGGGCTACGAGCGGATGCGGAAGCATCTCCACGAGCGCTTGGGAATCGAGCTGGGCGAGACGACGCCCGACAATCGCTTTACGCTGCTGCCGATCGTATGCCTCGGTTGCTGCGATCACGCTCCGGCCATGATGGTGGACGCGCGATCTGCACAGCGATCTGGATCCGCAAAAGATCGACACGGGACTCGAGAAGTACAAATGACAGCTACGACTGAAAAACCGCTGACCCAAAACATGCGCCCGGACGGGTCATACCTCGACTTGCGGACTTACGAGCAGGCCGGGGGATACCAGGCAATCCGCAAAGTCTTGAATGGCGGGATGACGGCGCAAGCGGTCACATCCGAGGTGAAGGATGCAGACCTGCGCGGCCGGGGCGGAGCGGGTTTCTCAACTGGTTTGAAGTGGTCCTTCGTGCCGCTTGGCAAAGATGCGCCCAACCCGACTTACCTGATCGTCAACGCCGACGAGATGGAGCCTGGCACGTTCAAAGACCGGATGCTGATGGAGCGGGATCCACACCAGCTCATCGAAGGTGCGATCGTCGCCGGATTCGCCATCGAGGCTGATATTGCGTACATCTTTCTGCGTGGAGAATATACGCTGGCCGCCGAACGCCTTTCGCGCGCCATCGCAGAAGCCTACGAACAGCATTACCTCGGCAAGAACATTCTTGGCTCCGGTTACAGCCTGGATCTGTACCTTCACCTGAGCGGCGGCCGTTATATTTGCGGGGATGAGACGGGGCTGCTGAATGCGCTGGAAGGCAAGCGCGCCAATCCAAGAGCGAAGCCGCCGTTTCCGCCGGTGGTGGGCCTGTTCGGCAAACCCACCGTTGTAAACAACGTCGAGACCATCAGCTGCGTGCCCCACATCATCAACCACGGCGCCGAGTGGTTCCGCGGGTTGGGCCGGACCAAGGACGCTGGGACCAAGCTATTCGGTGCGAGTGGAAAAGTGAAGCGTCCAGGTCTATGGGAACTGCCCATGGGGACCACAGTCCGCGAAATTCTCGAGGAGCATGCGGGGGGAATGCGCGAGGGCGTAAAATTTCGCGGCTTGCTGCCCGGCGGGGCATCTACCGACTTCATCGTCGAAGAACATCTGGATACGCCCATGGATTTCACCGAAATGGCCAAAGTCGGAACCCGCATGGGCACCGGCACCATGATCGTGCTGGATGACCAGACCTGTCCGGTCGGCATGACGTGGAACCTAACGCACTTTTTCGCGCAGGAATCCTGCGGCTGGTGCACGCCCTGCTGGAGCGGGCTGGGATGGGCGGATCGGATTTTGAAGTCCATGGAGGATGGCCGCGGCCAGCCCGGCGATCTCGACAAGCTCGCATTTCAAGCCAAGATGTGGAATCCCGGCAATACCTTCTGCGCACTGGCGCCCGGCGCGGCAGAACCCTTCCAGAGCGCATTGAAATACTTTCGCGATGATTTCGAGCGGCACATTAGCGAGCACCGCTGCCCCTGGAGATAGGTATGGCGATCGTCTACGTTGATCACAAACCGTACCAGATGAATCCGGATGAGAACCTGCTCCACGGGTGTCTTTCGCAGGGCTTCAGGTTGCCGTACTTCTGCTGGCACCCGGCGCTGGGATCGGTGGGGGCCTGCCGCCAGTGCGCCGTCAAACAGTTCAAGGACGAGCACGATGAGCACGGCAAAATCGTCATGTCCTGCCTGACGCCGGCCAAGGAAGGCACGCGCATCTCCATCGACGATCCGGAGGTTGCCGCCTTCCGCGCCGGCATTATCGAGGGACTCATGCTGAATCATCCGCACGACTGCGCGGTGTGCGATGAGGGCGGCGAGTGTCACTTGCAGGATATGACGGTGATGACGGGTCACGACTACCGCCGTTACGAATTCGATAAGCGCACGTTTCGCAATCAGAATCTGGGTCCGCTGGTGAATCACGAAATGAACCGGTGCATCCAGTGCTACCGCTGCGTTCGCTACTACCGCGACTATGCGGGCGGGGAGGATTTGAACGCGTTCGCGATGCGCAATACGGTCTTCTTCGGACGTCACGAAGATGGCGTTCTAGAGAATGAATTCAGCGGTAACCTGGTTGAGATCTGTCCGACGGGCGTGTTCACCGATAAGACGCTGAAGCGCCATTACGCCCGCAAGTGGGATCAGCAGTTCGCTCCCTCAGTTTGCGTGCACTGCGCCCTCGGCTGCAACATTGATTCCGGCGAGCGCTATGGGACGCTCCGACGCGTCGTCAACCGCTATAACCACGAAATAAACGGCTACTTCCTGTGCGACCGCGGAAGGTTTGGCTATGAGTTCGTCAACAGCGACCGGCGTTTCCATCAGCCCGTGCTAAAAGGCCGGCCGACTTCCGTCGAATCGGCCAAGCGTCATCTGAGCGAAAGCGTCGCGAATGGCAGCGTGATCGGGATTGGTTCGCCGCGCGCGTCGCTAGAGGCCAACTTTGCGTTGCGCACTCTAGTGGGCCCGGAGCGCTTCCATTCCGGCGTCGCCGACGACGAGGCGAGGCTGGTTGGATGCATGCTGGATATTCTGCGCCAAGGTCCTATGCGGACGCCCACTCTGCGCGAGATCGAGGAGTGCGACGCTGTTTTCATCCTGGGCGAGGATATAACGAACCTCGCTCCCAGAATGGCGCTCGCTGTGCGCCAATCGGTGCGCCAACAGCCCATGGAGATCGCTAATGAGTTGAAGATCCCGTTGTGGATGGATCATGGGGTGCGGGACGCGATGCAGAATGCCAAGGGCCCGCTCTATATTGCGACCCCGTATGCAACTCGCCTGGACAAGATCGCAACGGCCACGTTCCGCGCCGCGCCTGACGACCTGGCTCGGCTGGGATTCGCCGTGGCCCATGCGCTCGATTCGCGTGCGCCCTCGCCGGAAGAGTTCCCGCTCGCCGGTGAGATCGCGTGCGCCCTTAAGGCTGCTAAGAAGCCGCTGGTGATTTCCGGTACCAGCTGTGGGAGCGAGCAGGTAATTCAGGCGGCCGCAAATGTGGCGATGGCGGCGCACGCCGCGCTCAGCTTTACGGCTCCTGAGTGCAATACGGTTGGCGCGGCGCTTATGGGTGGCAGCTCACTGACAGCCGCGTTTCAAGCGGTCCGGGATGGACAAGCCGACACGGTGATCATCCTGGAAAATGATCTCTACCGCCGCGCGCCCGCTGCTGAAGTGGACTCCTTCCTTAAGACCGCGAAGCACGTGATCGTGCTCGATCACCTCGCCAATCCGACCACCGAGCAAAGCTGAGCTGGTTCTGCCCGCCGGTACATTCGCTGAATCCGACGGCACTTTCGTCAGCAGCGAAGGCCGCGCCCAGCGATTCTTCCAGGTATTCGTCCCGCGCAATGATGTTTCGGCAAGCTGGCGCTGGTTGAAGCCGGATCACTGGCATGACCTTGACGATGTGCTTCGGGCGATGGCCGCAGCATTACCCCAACTGGCAGCGGTACGCTACGCCGCGCCGTCCGCCTCATTTCGCGTTGCCGGGGCGAAAATTCCACGCTCGCCGCATCGCGAGAGTGGGCGTACGGCCATGCTTGTGAACATCGATGTGTCCGAACCCAAGCCCCCTGAGGATCCCGATTCAGCGCTTTCGTTTTCCATGGAAGGCACGCCGGAAAAGCCACCCGCCGCTCTGATTCCGTTTTTCTGGTCACCGGGTTGGAACTCCATTCAGGCGGTCAATACTTATCAGAAAGAGATCGGCGGACCCTTGCGTGGCGGCGATGCGGGCGTGCGGATGTTCGAGCCCGCGCCTGTAAACGGCCAGTCCTATTTCAGCGACATTCCGCCGACATTTGCGCCGCGTGAAGGTGAGTGGCTGCTGGTTCCGATGTATCACATTTTCGGCTCAGATGAGCTGAGTCTCTCGGCGCCAGGGATTGCCGAACTCGTGGCGAAGCCGCATGTGGCTGTGAATGCTCCCGATCTTCCCGAGGGTGTCGAAGTCGAAGTGATCTGTGCCGGCACGACGCTGCGGCTGCCCGTGCGCCTCCGTCCTGATCTTCCGCGAGGGGTTGCCGGCCTGTCTGCCGGACTGCCTCCTGTGGCGGGAATGACGCTGCCGGCTTGGGGAAAGATAACGAGGACGACATGACCAGCCCATATCCAATCCTCTCCATCGTTGGAATTATCCTGGTTGCGTTGACTATCGCGGCCAACCTGATCTGGGTCGAGCGGCGATTGCTCGCCCTTTGGCAGGACCGTTACGGGCCGAATCGCGCCGGGCCTTTCGGCTTGCTCCAGGTCGTCGCTGACTCGATCAAAATCTTCATGAAGGAGGACTGGATCCCTCCTTTCGCCGACAAACTCGTTTTCATTGTGGCTCCGGCCGTGGTCTTCGTGACGGTGCTGATGTCATTCGCCGTGCTCCCGGTGGCGCCGGGCATCATCGTGAGCGATCTGAACATTGGTCTGTTGTTCTTTCTCGCTATGTCGTCGCTCGGGGTTTACAGCGTGGTGCTGGCCGGATGGTCCTCCGATAACAAGTACGCGCTGCTCGGTGGCCTGAGGGCCGCGGCGCAGATGCTGAGCTACGAAGTCTTCATGGGCCTCTCGCTGATGGGGGTGGTGGTGCTCACCGGATCGTTCAGCCTCCCCGCGATCGTGGAGGCGCAGAAGAAACTCTGGTTCGTCATTCCGCAATTTCCGGGCTTTGTCTTATTTCTGATCGCCGGCCTGGCCGAAACGCGCCGCATCCCGTTCGATCTGGCCGAAGCCGAGAGTGAACTCGTCGCCGGTTATCACTCCGAATACTCCGGCATGAAGTTTGGAATGTTCTTCGTCGGCGAGTACATGGGAGTCACTTTGATCTCAGCCATGATCGCCGTGCTTTTCTTTGGTGGCTGGCTGGGTCCCGTTCTTCCCGGCTTGCTTTGGTTCCTGATCAAGACGTTTTTCTTCATTTCGTTCTTCGTTCTGCTGCGGGCGTCTCTTCCGCGCCCCCGGTTTGATCAGCTCATGTCCTGGGGTTGGAAGGTGATGTTACCTCTGGCTTTGGCCAACGTATTGTTGACTGGCGCGGCAGTGCTTATTTGGAGCTAGAAAATGTTCAGCATACTGAGAACGATCTGGTACGTTTTTCTCCATTCCTTCCAGAAGAGGATTACGGTTCAATATCCCGAAGAGAAGCCGTATCTCGCACCGCGCTACCGCGGCAGGATCATTCTGTCGCGCGATCCCGATGGAGGCGAGCGCTGCGTGGCGTGCAACCTTTGTGCCGTGGCGTGCCCGGTGGATTGCATCGCGCTGCAGGCAACTGAGGATCAAACCGGGCGGCGCTATCCGGAGTTCTTCCGCATCAACTTCTCCCGCTGCATCTTCTGCGGTTATTGCGAAGAGGCGTGTCCTACTTACGCCATTCAACTTACGCCTGATTTTGAGATGGGGGAGTTTCATCGCCAGAACCTGGTCTACGAAAAGCAGGATTTGCTGATCGACGGTCCCGGCAAGCATCCCGGCTATAACTACTGGCGGGTGGCGGGAGTTCAGATTGGCGGTAAAGATAAGGGCGAAGCAGCGCATGAAGCGCCGCCGGTCGATGTCCACTCGTTACTGCCGTGAGAGCACGTGAGATAACCATGGAATTAACTTTTTATATTGCCGGCGCAGTCGCCATCCTATCGACCTTGCTGATGCTGACTCGCATGAACGTTGTGCACGCCCTGCTGTACCTGATCGTGTCGCTGCTGGGTGTGGCGGTGGTGTTCTATGTGCTCGGCGCCCCATTTGTGGCGGCGCTCGAAGCCATCGTTTATGCCGGAGCCATCATGGTGCTTTTTCTGTTCGTGGTCATGATGCTCAATTTGGGCAAGCACGCCGCCGACACGGAAAAACAATGGCTAACGCCTGGGATTTGGACCGGCCCTGTGATTCTGGCCGGCGTCCTTATTGTAGAGGTCGTTTATTTGTCGCGAGGCAGCACTGCCGGGCTTGGGTGCTGGTGCACTGGGTCCGAAGGAAGTTGCGATCGCTCTGTTCGGTCCCTATTTGATTGGAGTGGAGCTTTCTTCCATGCTTTTGCTGGCCGGCTTGGTGGGCGCTTATCACCTGGGCTACCGCAAAACTGAAAAACCGGAGATTCAACATGACGCAAATTCCCATGAGAGACGGGCTGATGCTAGCGGGGATCTTGTTCTCGCTGGGACTGATCAGTCTGCTCGTACGCCGTAATTTGATTTTCGTCCTGATGTCGCTTGAAGTCATGCTGAACGCGGCGGGTCTGGCGTTCGTGGTGGCCGGGTCGCGCTGGCATCAGGCGGACGGTCAGGTTGTATTCATGTTCATTCTAGCCATGGCGGCGGCGGAAGTAGCCGTGGGATTGGCACTGGTGCTGCAAATCTATCGCCGCTTCAAGTCTCTGGATGTGGACGAACTGAGCGAGATGAGGGGATAAACGTGATCAGCTTGTTGTGGCTAATTCCGGCGTTGCCATTCGCGAGCGCATTAGTGCTCTTGCTGTTTGGCCCGCGTTTTTCGCGCAGGGCGACTGCAGCGGTGGGAGTGGGATCTATCGGGCTTTCGGCACTGATAACCATTCTGGTGGCAATCAACTTCCTTAGTGAGCCTCCCGCCGGCAACTCCTACACGCAGGTTCTTTGGACCTGGATCCACGTGGCGGGCTTTGAACCACACATCGGCCTCTATCTGGATGCGCTGTCGCTGGTGATGGTTCTGGTGGTCACTTTCGTTGCCTTCCTGATTCACATTTATTCGGCCGAGTTCATGATCGCAGACGAGGGCTACAGCCGTTTCTTCGCCTATATGAATCTGTTCGTCGCGTCGATGATAACGCTGCTGCTGGCGGATAACCTTCTGCTTCTGTTACTCGGGTGGGAAGGCGTGGGGCTGTGCAGTTATCTGCTGATCGGCTTCTGGTATCGTGATTCCGCCAACGGCCTGGCGGCGCGCAAGGCTTTCATCGTAACCCGCGTAGGCGATACCGCGATGATGCTGGGTTTGTTTCTGCTATTCACCCAACTGGGCACGCTGAGGATTCAGGATCTTATGCAGCGCGCCTCCGAACAGTGGCACTCCGGATCCACTTACGCGGTGGTGGCGGCTCTCTTGCTGCTGGGTGGTGCAGTGGGAAAATCGGCGCAGCTTCCCCTGCAGGTTTGGTTGCCGGACGCGATGGCCGGCCCTACCCCAACCAGCGCTCTCCTCCACGCCGCAACGATGGTTACCGCGGGCGTATATTTGATCGCGCGCACGCACGTCCTATTTTCGCTGGCGCCTGCGGCGCAATTCGCCGTGGCATTGGTGGGTGCGGCCACACTGCTTCTCGCCGGATTCAGCGCCCTTACCCAGCACGACATCAAGCGCGTGCTCGCCTATTCCACTGTCAGCCAGATCGGTTACATGTTTCTCGCGCTGGGCGTGGGCGCCTGGCAAGCGGCCATGTTCCACTTCGTGACGCATGCGTTCTTCAAGGCTCTCCTGTTTCTTGGCGCCGGTGTGATCATCAACGCGCTCGATGACGAACACAGCATATTCCGGATGGGCGGTTTACGGAAAGAGCTGCCGGTCGCTTTCTGGACGTTCCTTATCGCCGGTTGCTCGCTGGCGGGCCTGCCGTTCATCACCGCCGGATTCTTCAGCAAAGACCTGATCATCTGGCAAACGTGGTCGGCGGAGCAGGGACACCCGGGATTCTGGATCGCGGGCATGATCGGCGCACTCCTGACTTCGCTGTACATATTCCGGGTGATTTTCCGCGTGTTTTTCGGTTCGTTGGGTACGCCGGTGACCAAGCGGCCGGGTTACAGCGATGACGGTCCCTCTTTTGATATTGGCGTTCCTTTCCATCGTGGGCGGATATCTGAAAGACCCATTGCTCCGATTCCTGCATTTGGCTTTGCCGCAGACCATCGAAGCTCATGCGGGCGGTTCTAACAGAGATTCGCTCGGAGGCCATCGCCGGAGTAGTGTTCCTGATCGGCCTCTATTTTGCATATGTGTTCCACCTCCAGAAGCGGAGCCTGGCGGACGTCCTCGTCGCGAACCCCGTTGGACGCATTCTGCACCAATGGTGGTTTGCGGACTGGGGCTTTGACTGGATATACGACAAGGCCTTCGTGCAGCCCTTCATCTGGGCGACACAGATTAACAAGAGTGATTTCGTTGACGCGCTTTATACCGGCATTGCGCGCCTGGCTGAACTGTCTTATCGCGGATTGAGCAGCACTGAGACGGGCCGCGTCCGATGGTACGCCGCCGCAATGGCAGCAGGGTCGGTGCTGTTTATAGCGCTGGTGATTTTCTTATGATTCTGATCTGGCTGATTGTCATTCTGTTGCTGGCCGGTATTCTCGCCGCGCTGACGGAACGCTGGAACCCCCAGTTGCCGCGATGGATCTCGCTGATCGCGATCGGGGTGGACCTTGTCTTGACGGCGGGCATCTGGGCCGGCAGGTCCGCAAGCGCCACCAGGCCGTGGCTCGACGAAGTGGATATGAATTGGGTGCCCAGCTTTGGCATTCACTTTCATCTTGCGGTGGATGGTCTTAGCTTGCTAATGCTGATACTCACGTTCTTCCTGGGTATCATTTCCGTGCTGACGTCCTGGACGGAAATCCGCGAGAAAGTCGGCTTTTTCCACTTCAACCTGATGTGGGTTCTGGCGGGAATCGCAGGTGTCTTCCTGGCGGTCGACCTGTTCCTGTTCTATTTCGCCTGGGAACTCATGCTGGTCCCGATGTATTTCCTCATCGTCATCTGGGGCCATGAGCGGCGCGTCTACGCAGCCGTGAAGTTTTTCCTGTTCACGCAGTGCAGCGGACTGTTGATGCTGATCGCCATACTGGCACTCTACTTTATCCACCACCAGACCACTGGCGTTTACACCTTCGAATATTCGGAATTACTGGGCACGCAGCTACAGCCTGTGCCTAAATCGGCTCTTTTGAGGAACAGCGGATTCTCTCACCATAGAACGCGCGATCGCAGGAGTTCGTGCACGGTATTAGTGGACTAGCCAGATCAACGCAGCCCATCCCGAATACGGCAATCGTGAGCCGCAGAAACGCAAGATTGGTTGCCGGCTTGAGGTCGTGGGCCGCTCTCGGCTTACCGGCTCCGTGCAAAGACCTCAGCAGCAATGCCAGATTGCACGCTGCGGCTTGTATCAGCAGTCTCTTGTGGATATTCTCCCGGCCTCGTAAATACAACCGATCCATGCCGCCGGTATCGAACTGATGCGCGAAGTTTCTCTCGATCTTCTCGCCGCGCTGAGACTGTAGCCGCTTGCCCCGCGCGCCGTTGATCCGTCTTCGATTGGCGTACACAGCGTCCCGTTCCTCCGCCTTGCCACCCCAGTTGCGAGGGCCACGATCCGGTTCGGCGACGTACGTTCTCAAGCCGAGTTCCTTGATCCCAATCATCGTCTGGTTGCTGTGATAACCCTTGTCCGCGACTACTTCCGCAATGCCCTCGCCTGCCACCGGATATTTGCCCTCTGCGCTTTTGACATCGATCAACTCCGCCACCGCTTCGCCCGCCTCGCACAGTGTTTCCGCTACCGTTGCACTATCGGCAGCCGCACCTCCGTGCGTCGTCACGGCAACGATGGCTCCCGTCTCCATGTCCACCGCCTGTTCCACCTTATATGCCAGTGCCGTGCGGCCGTCCTTGAGCTTGGTAATCTCGGCTTCCGGATCGGCAGGGCTCTTCCAATCTTCGTTACTGGTCTTCTTCTTGCGTTTCCGGTCCAAGCGTAATAACGCCGCCGCATCCGGAGCCTCAATGCCTTCGGCTTCCGCCACCTTTTTCAAAAAGTCCATGTAGTTGTCGCCGGTGTCGCGCCGCACAATCGATTTCATGGCCGCATTGGCTTCCAGCGTCGTCGAATCCACGCCCATCGTCTTGCCCTTGACCAGCCCCGCTGGCGCTAGCTGCTCCAGAACCCAGTCGAAGATCAGCTTGTGAGTGCTGGCTTCGAGCAATCGCCGCGTGCGGGAAATGGTCACATGATCCGGCGTATTCTCGTCGATTCCGTAGCCAAGAAACTGCCGCAAGCTGAGCGAATCGGCCACGCGCCAGGCAATGCCTCGTTCACTATCGATGCCTTCAAAGAAACCGATCAGCATCAGCCGGAAGTACACGCCGGGAACCAGCGATGGCCTGCCCACGCCGTCAGCGTAGTACCGTTTGCACTCCTCTTCGCAGAACCGGTCGAAGCCTGCCTCTTTCAGCTTCGCCTCTAGCTTGCGGTAGAACGGATGTCCAGGCGCCTCCGCCACCTCCGAGCTGTACCAGATCTCTTCTTGCCGCTCCCGGCCTTTCCTCGTCCCCATCGCCATGACTGATTTTATGCTGAAACATTCCTGGGAGGAAGTGATTTTAGACACGGGCTGCTAGGTTCCGGAGCCGAGCTTTGGATCATGCTTGGTTTCTTTGCCGCCTTTGCCGTGAAGTTGCCGGTCGTGCCGCTGCATACCTGGCTCTCGGATGCTCACACGGAGGCTCCTACCGCCGGAAGTGTGATCCTGGCCGGATTGCTGCTAAAGACCGGCGCATACGGTATGCTGCGTTTCGTCATCCCGTTGTTTCCGCAAGCAGCGCATGAATTTACTCCCGTGGCCCTGGTGCTGGCCGTGGTTGGGATTGTTTACGGCGCCGTGATGGCCTTCTCGCAGACTGATCTTAAACGCCTGGTCGCATATACCAGCGTGAGTCACCTGGGGTTTGTGCTGCTCGGAATCTTCTCCTGGAACCCGCTGGCGCTTCAGGGCGCAATTATGACGATGATCTGCCACGGGCTGAGCACCGGTGCGCTCTTCGTTCTGGTAGGCGGCTTACAAGAACGCATCCACACTCGGGACCTGGGAAATATGGGCGGCCTCTGGGCTGTGGCGCCCCGTTTGAGCGGAGCCGCGCTGTTCTTTAGTCTGGCCTCGCTCGGCCTGCCCGGGATGGGGGATTTCGTCGGGGAGTTTCTCGTATTATTAGGCTCGTACAAAATCAGCGGGGCGCTCACAGTGGTCGCGACCCTGGGGATTCTCGCATCCACTTTTTATGCACTGCGCATGGTGCAGCGTGCTTTCCAGGGCCCCAACCTACACGTTTGGCAACTCTCCGATCTGACCCCGCGCGAAGGGCTGATGATAGCCTCGATGATCGTGGGCCTGTTGTGGCTGGGACTCTATCCACAGCCGGTACTCAACACATTTGCGCCGGTACTGGACAACCTGCAGCGCGAGGTTCAGGCGCCCAGTGCGGCCTTGCGGAGATAGACCATGGACGCCGCCGATATACTTGCCTTACTTCCTCTGCTCTTGATCGCAGCAACTTCGATTGTTGTGATGCTCGGTATCGCGGCGAAGCGTAGTCACGCGCTGGCGATAGGGTTGACACTCGCCGGGCTGGCCGGCGCCTTCATCTCCCTATTCGCGGCCGCACCGCTTGTCCCGCGACAAGTGACGTCGCTTCTGCTCATGGATCGATACGCCTTGTTCTACATGGGCCTGATCATCGCCTCTTCAGCGGTGGTCGCGGTGCTCTCTTATCAGTACTTCGAAAAACACGATGGCCAAAAGGAAGAGCTGTATGTCCTGCTGCTCATCGCAACCCTGGGCTGCGCAGTGCTGGTGGCGAGCAGTCATTTTGTTTCGTTTCTGCTTGGGCTCGAGATCTTGAGCGTCGCCTTGTACGCGATGCTGGCTTACGTTACAGGCCGTGAACGGGCCCTCGAAGCCGGAATCAAGTATCTGATCCTGGCTTCAGCTTCCGCCGCGTTCCTGCTTTTCGGCGCAGCCCTCATTTATGCCGACGCCGGCAGCATGGAGTTCTCGCGCATCCGGGAACTCTCCTTTAGCGGTTCCGGACTGGCTCTGCTGTTGCCCGGGATCGCGCTCACCGTGACGGGCATAGGCTTCAAGCTGGGTGTGGTACCCTTCCACCTCTGGACGCCGGATGTTTATGAGGGTGCGCCCGCCCCCGTAGCGGCGTTCGTGGCTACCACCTCCAAGAGCGCGATGGTAGCGCTGTTGCTGCGCTATGTTTACCTTTCGAATGCGCTGCACTATCGTGCTGTGTTTTTGGTGTTCTCGATCATCGCAATCGCTTCGATGTGCGCTGGCAATCTCCTCGCGCTGCGCCAGAACAATGTCAAGCGAATCCTGGCCTACTCTTCGATTGCGCACTTTGGATACATACTGGTGGCGTTTCTGGCGGGTGGGAACATGGCGATTGAGGCGGTGAGCTTTTATCTGGTGGCCTACACCGTGACTATCCTTATGGCTTTTGGAATTGTGACGGTTCTGTCTAACTCCGGGCGCGACGCAGGCGATCTGGAGGACTATCGCGGCCTTTTTTGGCGGCGGCCGGTGATTGCCGGCGCCTTTACCGTTGCACTCCTCTCACTAGCCGGCATTCCTGCGACGATGGGTTTCCTGGGCAAGTTCTATGTGCTCGCCGCCGGGGCGGCTGCTGAGGCCTGGCCCTTGATCATTATCCTCGTGCTCACCAGCGTTGCCGGCCTTTTCTACTATCTGCGCGTGGTCGTGATGCTATACTCAGCCCCGCCCGAGCACCCTGCGCCGCTCCAGATAGTCTCTCGCAGCGGCGCTTTCATCCTCGCCGGACTCACGCTCTTGCTGATTTGGTTTGGAGTTTATCCCGCACCGTTGCTCAATCTGATCCGAGCAACCATGGAGGTGCTCAATTGAACGTTATTCATCCTAGCCGTTCATCTCTATAAAACAGCCCGGCAGATGGCATGAAACGTCGCCGTCGGGCCGGACCGCTGACGCCGGTTCGACCGAGGACCCGAATCCAATAGGTGCACGGCACATGCCACGGTCGCGGGACCCGTCTGCACCGCTCATTCTCGTGTATCACCGACGTAACCTGACCGGACTCGGAGGGATGTTTGTGATCAGTGTCAGTTGACCATCCGACGCGTCGACAATTGGTCGTCGTCGCAGGGTTCCTCACATGTGCGATGAGCCCGTTTTGGCGGGAAGAGGTTCAGTTTTATGGACATTCATTGATGTGTCCGATTGGAACGCTGCGTGCGTTCAGCCAACACGAAAGGACAACACCTATGCGAAAAGCACAAAACCTTCTCTTAGTGAATTCGCCGCCGTCGTTACCGCGGCGGGCGCGAGTGACACGAACGTAAGACTCGGGAAAGCCACTGCTGTTCTCAATAAGATGACGCAATCTGGCGACATTCCGGCAGGAGAACTCGCCAGAGCCGATTGCGTCGTGGTCATTCCCGGATTCAAGAAAGGAGCCGTTGTTGTTGGAGTAGGCCACGGACGGGGATTCGTCTCGTGCCGGAATGGTGGCAATTGGTCGGCGCCAGGAGCGATCACCCTGGATAGCGGCAGCTTGGGCGTACAGCTCGGTGGCGAAGAAATGAACATCGTGATTCTGTCGATGGACAATAGCCTCCGTTCCAAGCTACTCTCTGATCGTTTCGCGATCGGGTCGGACGCTTCGGCTGCCTGGGGAAATGGCGCGTCGGCACATGGCGATCCCAACGCAAAGATTCGTCTCTACGGCCAAACCAAGGGAGCCTTCGCGGGCTTCGATCTCGATGGTGCAACCCTGAAACCCGATGACTCCGGCAACAAAGCCCTTTATGGAAAGACACTAAGCAACGGCGAAATTATCGCGGGAGCAACAGCGCCTTCCAGCACGCAGACGTTCGTCGCATCCATCGCGCAAGCGTCCAGCCGCTAATGCAACAGAGCCTCGCGCGGAGCACGGGATTCGGAGGCAGGAAATGCCTCCGAGCTGGTCTCCGTTGAAACGCCTCAGGGAATATATGCGTAGATATTTGGACTTCATCGGGAACATTGGCCTGTTTGCGCTGCGCGCCGCGCGGCGGGTGCTGGTTCCTCCCTTCGAATTCCAGATGATCCTGCGGCAAATCGAAGCGGCTGGATGGAAATCGTTGCCATTGGTGTTGTCTTCGGGCTTCGCTTTAGGACTTGTCCTGGCCCTTCACACGCGGACCACTCTGGTCCAATTTGGAGCTGGAGCAGAAATGCCCGCAGTCCAGGCGTTGGCGTTCTTCAACGAGATCGGACCTCTTCTGGCCGGATTGCTGATGGCTGGGCGAGTGGGAGCGGGTATTGGTGCGGAGTTGGCGAACATGCGCGCAACCGAACAGATTGATGCGATCGAAGTGCTTTCCATCGATTCTTTCAAAATGTTGGTCATTCCGCGCATCATTGCCTGCTCGATCGCGCTTCCCATACTTACGGTTTTCATGGACGTAGTGGGGCTTGCGGGAGGTTACTTAGCGGAACGCGCGACCTCTGATCTATCCGTCCAACTTTATCTTTCCCGCGCTTTCCATGACGTGAGCTGGGCGGCCTTTATTCCCCCAACTCTCAAGACGGTCATTTTCGGAGCCGTCATTGGTTTGATCTCCTCTTACCTCGGCTACACCACTGATGAGGGCGCTGAGGGCGTTGGGTGCGCTGCCACGAACAGCGTCGTCATCTCCTCGCTTGCAATCATTCTTATCGACGTCGTTCTGGTAAAGGCCATCTTCTTCCTATTCCCGGAGACGGCCATATGAACGGCGCCAATTCTCCGGCGATAGCTTTCCGCGAAGTGTCCCGAGCATTCGGCGGCCGAGCGGTTCTCAACAACGTTTCCTTCGAAGTTGCGCCAGGAGAAACCTTCTGTCTCCTAGGGCGAAGCGGAATGGGAAAAAGCGTGACCCTGAAGCTCACCATCGGCTTAATACAACCGGATGCAGGTACAATCTGCGTCGAAAACGACAACATTGTCGGGATGGACGAAGACGGACTATCGAAAGTAAGAAGCCGGATCGGCTTTCTTTTTCAGAGCGCCGCACTTTTCGATTCGTTCTCGCTCCATGACAACCTTGCCGTGCCTTTGAAGCGCTTACGGAAGAAAAAGCCGGATGAAGAGATTGAGGCCATCGTTCAAAAAAACCTGGAGGATGTGGGCTTGGGAAAAGACGGCAGCAAGATGCCCGCGGAACTGTCCGGGGGCATGCGCAAACGGGCAGGACTGGCTCGAGCCCTTATGCTCGACCCCAGTATCCTGCTGATCGACGAGCCGGTCAGCGGACTGGATCGCGTGACGGCATCGGAGATCGACGACCTCTTATTACGCGTCCGAAAAAGAGACAACACCACGATGGTGATTGTTACTCACGACACCCGGGAAGCACGCCGCCTCGGCTGTCGCGTCGGGATTCTAGACAACGGCAATCTCATCGCGGTAGGCGGAATGGACGAGTTGGATAAGAATCAGAACGCTTTGGTGAGAGCATTGGTTTCCGAGTCATAATAATATGCGCATTCATAGCTGGGCCATCGGATTGTTCATGATCTTGGGTATTGGACTGTTCACCGTCATTCTGTTTCTAATCGGAAACCGCTACGATGTTTTCGGGAAGCATGCGGAGTTCTACGCGGACTTCTCGGACATCGGCGGATTGCCGCCCGGCGCGCAGGTGCAAGTTGCCGGCATCGAGGCGGGCGAGGTCAAGGGTATTGAAGTTCCCACTAGCCCAGCGTCGAAGTTCCGGCTGAAACTTCAGGTGAGAGCGAACGCGCGTGGAATCATCCGCACCGATTCGTTGGTCTCTATTCGGACCGAGGGCATCGTGGG
This sequence comes from Bryobacterales bacterium, assembly GCA_963732175.1. Lineage (GTDB taxonomy): Bacteria > Acidobacteriota > Terriglobia > Bryobacterales > Bryobacteraceae > Palsa-89. The sequence continues at coordinate 27,442 of CAVSYF010000002.1, forward strand.
CGACAAGTTTGTCTTCATTCGGGAGGGTACGAGCACCGCCGCGGAAGCGCCGGACGGAGCCATCCTTCCCAGTAAGGAGCCCTTCGATATAGGGGCGGCACTGGAGAAGGGTTCCGCGTTGTTGGACAAAAGTTCCACGCTATTGGATAGCGTTCAGAGCAGTGTTACTGATCTTCACGGCCGGCTCGACGTTGCGCTCGATTCCGTGACCAAGACAGTGAATCATGTTGACGGCCTGGTTACGGTAGTGCAGCCGGACATCCAAAAGCTGGCCGGCAATGCCAGCCAGATCACGGACACGATCAACGAAATTGTATCGGATTTGAATGCGGGGAAAGGGCCGGCAGGCTTGCTCTTGAAAGATGAAGCGACCAGGAAGCAGCTGCAGGCGACTCTATCCAATGCGCAGCAGGCCACCTTAAACCTAAGCGATGCTTCGGCGCGCGCCGATCGGATTCTCGGAGATGTGCAGTCCCGTGACCTCGCGTCGAAAGCGCAGGCGATTCTTGAGAACGTGCAGGCGATGTCGGAACAACTCAATCAGACCATCAAAGGCGCTCTGGGGCCGGATAACATGGGCGACGACGGGGCGGCCAACATTCGTCAGACACTTACGAACCTGAATCGAGGAACCGCCAATCTTGCGGAAGACACGGAAGCGCTTAAGCACGAATTTTTCTTCCGTGGGTTTTTCAAGAAGCGCGGTTTTTATAACCTGGAGCAGTTGTCGTCGGAGGATTACCTCAAGGCATGTCAGCGCGAAGATGCTTGCGGGTCGCGGACTTGGCTGGATGCGGCGAACCTGTTTGCTGCTGGTGGCAATGGCACAGTACAGCTAGAGGAAACTGGGCGGCACGCGATTGACGGCGCGGTTGCACCAGTCGTGGATTCACTACTGGATCATTTGGTTATCGTCGAGGGTTACTCCGGTGCGGGAACGCCTGATCAGCAATTTGTGACGTCGCGAAGACGCGCGAACCTGGTGCGCGAATATCTCGAGGCGCATTTTCACCTCAGACACAGCGACGTCGGAATCGTGCCTCTTCGGAACAAGCCGCCGCACTGGGCCGGACGAGATACCTGGAATGGCGTTGCGATTGTGCTTTTCGACGACCGTCGAAAATGATCAACGGCCGCCATTTCGAAAGTTTCCAGCGCGCAATGCAAGGAAAGTCAAAAAGGTTCGCACCACAAACAAGGCGCCTATCGGATCAGCGACAGGCGAGTACCGCTTGATTTGGTCTATCTATTCCGAGAGGGAAATGTCGGCAGAGAGCATGGTCGACAGTTATCCGGGCGGATTGTCCTCACTGCGACCGATGCTGGTCTTGAGGGGTTGACCGGAAAGTACCGCGGATCGCCGCAGAGTTGGGGCGAATTCTTGCCGGGACCCAGCATGCCTGCTCATTGGCATTTTAACTACTGCGATCGACGAGCTAATGTCTCACGTGGGTTGCCAGTGAGGCGGACGCTACGCCGTCGCCAACGTTGCTTCAGGTTTGTATTCCTGATCGGCTTCGTCGTTTTTGCCCAAGAGGCGAAGAGCGGCAGCCGCGACGTGATCCGCCGTGAAGCCCAGATGAGCGAGAACATCCTGGCCACGCGCCGACGCCCCAAAGCGCTCCACACCAATGACCGCACCTTCGTCGCCCGCCCAGCGATGCCATCCTAGCGGTGAGCCGGCCTCCACGGTGACGCGTTTCTTAATGCCTCGCGGAAGGACGCTTTCACGGTAAGAGTCCTCCTGGGCCTCGAACAGGCTCCAACACGGCATGCTGACTACGCGTGCCTTCACTCCAAAACCCTTCAGCTTCTCCCGCGCCAGCACACAAAGACTGACTTCGGAGCCGGTGCCGATGAGGATCACATCCGGAGAACCGCCGTCGACGTCCGCGAGCACATAGGCGCCGCGTGCGACACCGGGGTCTTTCGCCCCGCTGCGGTCAAGATGTGCGACGGTCTGCCGCGTCAGCACCAACACCGTCGGGCCGTTGTGTTGAACTGCAAAAGCCCACGCCTCCGTGGTTTCGTTCGGATCAGCGGGACGGATGACCGTAAGGCCGGGAACTGCGCGCAAGGCGGCCAGGTGCTCGATTGGCTGGTGAGTCGGGCCATCCTCCCCGAGTCCGATGCTGTCGTGCGTAAAGATGTAGATCGCTTTGAGATGGCTCAAGGCCCCCAGGCGGATGGCCGGCTTCATGTAGTCGGAAAAGGTGAAGAACGTCGCGCTGAAGGGAAGTACACCGCCGTGTGCGGCCATTCCATTCACGGCCGCTCCCATGGCGTGCTCGCGAACACCGAAAGCAATGTTCCGCCCGGCATAGCTCCACTCCCCGCCGACTGCACCCAGCGTTCCCGGCCCCGACACTTCCGGCGATTGGAAATCTCCCAGACCCTTCAGGGGCGTTCTGGTCGACGGGTTCAGGTCCGCTGATCCGCCGATCAGGTTGGGGATGTGTTTGGCCAGAGCATTCATCGCTTCGCCGCCTGCGGCGCGAGTTGCGATCGGCTTATCGGTGGGCTTCCATTTGGGAAGATCGACATCCCAGTTTAGCGGGAGCTGGTCGCTAATGATGCTCTCGAACTCAGCGGCTTCCTTTGGAAACGCTTGCTTGTATGCGTCGAACTTCTTCCGCCACTCGTCCTCCATCTGTGCACCATGAGGAACCGCCTGACGGAAATATTCCACTGAGTCCTGGGGCAGGTAGAACTTCTCCATGCTTGGCCAGCCCAAGGCTTTCTTGGTGGCTAATAATTCCTCTTCTCCCAGCGGGTCCCCATGCGCGGTGAAGTTGTCTTGCTTATGAGGGCTGCCATAGCCGATGTGAGTCCGCGCCAGGATTAATGATGGCCTTTGATCCTCGGCTTGGGCTTCGAGAATTGCGCGTGCCACGTCTTGGGTGTCATTGCCATCCGGAACCACGCGAGTGTGCCAGCCAGACGCTTGGAAGCGTTTTGCAACGTCCTCGGTAAAATCGATTTCGGTGGCTCCAGCGAGGGAGATATGATTCTGGTCGTACAGATAAATGAGTTTCCCCAGATGCAGATGTCCGGCCAATGAGGCAGCTTCCTGACTGATGCCTTCCATCAGATCGCCGTCGCCGCACTCCACGTACGTGTAGTGATCGACGATCTTGTGTCCAGGCCGGTTGTAGCGCGCCGCGAGCCACGCTTCGGCAATTGCCAAGCCCACGCCGTTGGCGAAACCTTGCCCAAGTGGTCCCGTGGTGACCTCGACGCCGGGCGCTAGACCACGCTCGGGATGACCCGCCGCTTTGCTTCCCCATTTTCTGAAGTGCTTGATCTCCTCGAGGGGCAGATCGTAACCAGAAAGGTACAGCAGGCTGTATAGCAGCATCGACCCATGTCCCCCGGACAACACGAAACGATCGCGGTCGAACCACTGCGGGTTCCGGGGATTGTGCTTGAGAAACTGCGTCCAAAGAGTGAAGGCCATGGCAGCAGCGCCCATCGGCATGCCGGGATGACCGGCGTTCGCGTTCTGGACAGCGTCGGCCGACAGTATTCGGATCGTATTGATACATAGGTCCTGCAGCTCTCTATTCAGCTTCGGATTCATATCTGCCTCCACAGACGGCCGTCACGCGCCAACGGCGCAGGAAGTCCCGTGCTGCGATTCCGGTCCGTTGGAACGTTGCAAGGGGGACGCGGCACGCGTCATTGCGACGAACGAGAGCAATCGCCGGACCATTTAGATCGAGCCGCCTTCTGAGGTTCTTGGATGGTATAGCCCGTTGACGAGAGTCGATCCGCCGACACGGAAAGAAATGGGCCGGTCAATGGATAAACCATTTTGCCGCAGGCCTTCAGTGCGGCTTCTGAACGGAATTCGTCGTGCATGCAAGATCCGCGAGGAGCCCGGCGGTCGGTAACATGCACGGGATGCTAAAGAGTATGGTGGAGGGCAAAACCAAGAAGCATGTGGATCCGGCGCGGATCGCCGCGATCAAGCGCGCAACGCGAAAACCTCTCACTCTGCATGGAGGATCTGGTACGGACGACCAAGGGTTTCTGGACGCGATTGAAGCTGGAATCACGATCGTCCATATAAACACGGAATTGAGGGTTGCGTGGCGCCGCGGATTGGAGTCGGCGCTTGCTAAAAAGCCGGACGAAGTGGTCCCCTACAAGCTGCTGCCGGACGTGGTCGAGTCAGTCAGACAGGTCGTGTATTCGCGCCTCCGGCTATTTAACACGTCCCTCAAGGGTGCTCTGGCACACTAATTGTCGTGGCCGAAGGTGCAGGTGTCAGGCTCCGTCGAGGAAAACTTATCTGGGGAGCAGCAATCCGAGAAAAGGATCTCCTACGCTTTTGGGAGAACGGCCCACGCTATCCCTTCGGCAAGAAGTTCAGTATTTCAAGGCCAACTTGGTGTGGTGTCAACGGTTCCCTCATGGTTCGGAATCCGGCAACTGATCGCTGTGGCTGAAGTTTGGCGCCACAGATCGGGAACCAATTCAGCGATATTGCTGCATCCACGCATGTGCGTGAGACACCCAGTGTCTAGGGCGATAGCCTTGCGTTTGTTGGCCGCGGACGCAGCGTAACCGATCTCTGCCGACCCGGTACCCAGTGGAGACGAGGCTCTCCATGGATTAATCTCAAATGAATCACAATGCTCACAATAGTGGACGATGATGTAATAAAAAACCCCGCCTCGGCTCCAGAACTCCAGGCGGTTCGTATCTACAGCGCCATTTTTCACCCAGAAAGACGACCTGAGCGTAGCGTACGAGATCAGACCAATCGTCGCCAACACTCGGTTCGACACAAATAGATCGTAGTCGCAACCGTCAGGGGCACAAGGGTCGTTCTGCCTCAACGCGCTCCCAAAGCGTTGCCGAAGTTCCTGAATCGTCGGCGGACGGCCCTTTAGTGTAAGTTCGTATGCGATGCGGACAACGCCGTCGGCACTGAGCTTGACACGGTACAGATAGATGCAGATTGCGCATACCGCGAGCAAAGCGAGAACGATCGCGAAAACCGCTGATCGACGAATTAAGGTCATCAAAGAGTTAGACACCGACGAACCGATCTAGGATCGCCGACCGCCAGAGATGATGGCCATCGACGAACGCGCAGCACGATTTTCCGCTACTCTGGCCGATCCATTTCCATCGCGATCTGGTTCGCCAGCCGGGTTGTCAATCGGTCAATCTGACGAAGCAAAGGGACGAATGTTGCGCCGTGCTCTGAGAGCAATAGTCGCGATTCGTCCACGCGACACGATTCCCCTATCTGCTCCAGGAGTGCGAAGGAGTCCGCAGACAAGGGTCCTCCTTGCGACGGTCTTTCTTGGGACGTCTTGCCCTCTATTCGATCCGCGATATTCTCAAGCATCTGAGCAGAACACTCATCATACGCCTGAAGGGAGGCAATCGCAGCCTCCGGCAGTACGAAGCCCGGCGCTTGAAGACGGTACTTGAGGGATGCACTGCGCATAATGAAGAGCGCTCGCAATTGGGGTTGCCACCTCCGGATACGGTCACGCAAAGCCAGGTCGCGGCGCCGCGAGGGGCCGAATTCGAGAAGAACCCCATCGGCAAGTGACCTCACGTTATCGAATTTAGTATTGATCGTATCGTGAAGGGCGGACGTGCGCTGGATGGCCGACCGGATGTCAGCTGAAACTGGTTCCCGTGCGAATTGAGCTAGCAGACGCAAAGTGGAAATAAACACTCTCCTCATCTCGAAACTCGCCGAGGCGCCACAGAGTTGATCGAATATCAACCACATCATCAGCAGCCCCAGGAAGACCCCGGCAACGCGGTCCCTTGCCACCGAGAGCGACGTCTCTCTCGCGAACTTCTGCATGTTAATCACGAAGAACACCGCACCAAGCTGCAGCCCGAAGAACGATAATCGAGGGCTGGACGTCATGAACCACGCCGCCAGCGCTGTAACGAGCATGAAAAGAACCGTGAATCCCGCAATCGAATCGAGGTACGGCAGAATGAACACCTGTGCTCCCATGCCGATGAGAAGGCCACCCACCACGAAGCCGGCGAAACGCAGGATCTGTCTCTGTCGAGACACACCGATCGTGGAGAGCGCTGTCGAGAAACAGGTGAGCATCACCGGTACCGCCATGCCCGGCCAGTCGATGGCGTTATAGATGAAGTAACACGCGCTCACTGCAAAGCACCCTTTCAGCGCGAACCTAAAGTGCTCTGGGTTGACGAACGCGTCGGCCGCGATAAGCTTTGATCTTGGCACCTCTTCTGAAGGCTCTTGATACTCGTCGATTGATCGAGAACCTGCAAAGGCTTGAGGGATTAGCGCGACTGTATTCTCCATCTCACCGAGCAACGGCACACGATGCGGTTCCTCTTCGGCGTTCACCTGAATCGAGCCCGGAATTCGACGGGACATAAGATCGCCGCGGATGCTTGCGACGGCTACCGCCAAGTTCCGCAAATGCTCCTGATCGACGCTAGAAGGCGCAAAACTGAGTTGGGTTAGCGCCGTCGTAATATCCACGAGTCTTCCAACCAGCGCTACAACAGCGCTCATCTGTGTCCTGTACTGGGGCGAATAATCTGACCGCCTCAAAGCGCGCCGCAATGTTGATGTTCCAAGCATGCCCAACCGGATGACTTTTTCTTCAGTCGCCTGATCCACCGAGCCCCGTTCCGCATAGCCAATCAACACGCTGTGAACTGTGGCCAAACGATCGGCGACGGGCACAACGATATCGTCTCCGGGCCGCACACGTCCGAAGGCCAGCTCCACCGCGGAGGTAACAACCACTGCTATGAGCGCTACCAATAAAAGATCGAGCGTGTCTTCGACGTTGGTTTCGGCCGATACGTGACGCTCCCAAATTGTAACGGCGATGGAGATCACCAGGGCGAATCCCACAAACGCGCCGTAGTTGGTTACTACTGTGAGCGCATAGAAGGCCAGAAAGAGCGAACCGATGATCCAAAGAAAGTGAAGAAGTGGGACGCTGATAACAAATTGGACGGAGATTACTAGATAGGCCACGCCGGCAGCAGCAAGAAGGAGCACCGTTCCCGCCGAACTCAGAGTGGCTCGAGGGCTTTCGCGCGAAATGAGCAACGCATAGATGCCGCCTAGAAAAGCGTAAGGAATGCGAAACGTGTTGCAGATAATCATGACCAAAGTCGCAGCGAAAACCATGCGCGCCACTGTCACGGCCCGGCCTGGGTACGGAGCGAGTTCGTGTTTGAGGAATTCCCATAGCCACGTCAATGGCTGGGGTACGGCCGGTATGTCCTGCGCGAGGGTGCCCACCTCAACGTCCTCGAATCACGACAACCGCTGACTCGCTCACTCGGAACAAGTCCGGGGGAGGGTTTTCCACACGCACGCGAACCGGGTAGCGGGTGGCCAGGTGCACCCAGTTCAGAGTTCTCTGCACATCTGGAAGGACCGCTCCCAAACGGCCCACCACGTCCGCATCCGGAGTCACCCCGAAGCCGATGCTGTCCACCACGCCCGTGAAACGGACATCTGGTTTGGACATCACATAAACCTCGGCCCGCATTCCGGGAGCGATGTGCTGTAGCTGGCCTTCACGAAAGTTGGCGACCGCCCACCACGTGCGCGCGTCGATCAGGGTGAACGCTAGGCACGCAAGCCAGGCTGGAAAGAACGACCCCAGAACATCGAAAGAAGGAGCCCGCCCGCAACCCGTCAAAAAGAACTCCGCGAGCATTAACTCACACCCCAGAATGCACCGACGTTTATTAGTGCTCATGGCCGCTGTTTCCTCGTGTTGGATTGGATCGAGTCGCCGGAACGGAACGCCAAGTCTGCCAGGGTGGCTAACACCTGAGTCCGCGCCAGGATGTCCGCCGAGCGGGCCTGGGTGAGAAGCTTCTGGGCTGCGGTGACGTCCAACAAGTTGCGAACGCCGTAATCGTAGGATTCAAGAGCGGCGGCATAGGACTGGGTGGCGGAGTCCAGCAGCGCGGTGGCCGCCTCGCGTTGTCGAAAGGCGGTGTTCAAATTCGAATAGGCGGTCCAAACCTCGTCCTCGATGCTATCGCGCGCGGCGTTGACCTGCGACTCGGCCTCGCGGATCCCGGCTTCCGCCTGTATCAGGCGGCTTCGACGCGCGCCTCCGTCAAACACGGTCCAATTTAAGCTTAGGGCCAGTCCGCCGGTTAAGTCGGCTGTATGTCCCGGACGCAATGTTTGCTGCTGCAAGTAGAGCGATTGAGCGCTCGGGTTGGCTCTCAAATTCAAGCTTGGATAGTACGCAGCCCGCGCCTCTTTCCGCTGCGCCTCGGCCAAGCGGATGCCGGCCAGCTCAGCCTGGAGGTCTGGCCGCTGGTCGAGAGCGCGATAAATCACCTGCTCGACGGTCTCGCCCATCGACTCGGGAGTAGGTACTTCGCTCAGCGGCTCAACGCGAATCATTGTGGCGGCGGGGGCTCCCAAAGCTGTGGCTAAATCACCCCGAGCGGTTTGCTCCGCGCCTAACACTGCCTGCAGATCATATTGCGATTGCGCGGTCGCACTGCGAGCCTCCAGAACGTCGGGCAGAGTTGCCAAACCATTACGTAGCCGCTCCTCCGCGGCTTGTTGCACCGCCTCCGCATTGGCCAAACTTGCTCTTGCGGCGGTGTCCTGGGCGGACGCATTCAGCAGGCGATAATAGGCCTGCTGAACCTGAAAAATGAGTCTCCGGTGAACGTCGTTAAAACCGAAGTTCGCTGCCAATACTCGCGCGCTCTCCCCGTCGATTCGGCCGCGACGGGCCCCGAAGTCAAAGATTGTGTAGTTGAGATCCAGTGACGCCTGAACCGCCGTATCCGTGTGGCGGTAGAACCGGCTGCCAAGCGGAATCTCCTCGCGGTCCACACCCGAAAGCGCCACAGCCGATATGGTCGGATATAGCTCGCTGCGTGCGATTCCAAGGGCTGCCCCCTGGGCGAGGGCGTTTTCCCAAGCGACCCGAGTCTCGGGATTGTGGGCTTCGGCCAGATCGATCAATTCCGCTAAGGAATAGGCTTTGTCGGGCTCGACAGGAAAAACCGGTTGACGAAGCCGCTCCCCATCGCTTATGATGCGTCGTTCGTCGGAGGTATGCCATGGGCGGTCGGGCGACGCCGGCGGACTTTGAGCGAAGACGGGAATTGCAGCCATTAAAATCACAAGGGGAATCGTGGTTCGAGCCGGATCCTTCGATGCCAAAGAGTGCGAAGACAGCGCGCGCCCTTTCTTGAGAGCTCTCAAGCAACACTCCCGCTTTAGATCAGTTTGCGGCATCAATTTCGATACTCCCTGCGCTTAGGAACTGCCGCATCGAGCCATAGGCGCAGCCTGGGCCTGTACGTGCGGACGGCAGCAACAATGCGAGCTCAGCAATTTTCGCTCTCCTTCGGTCAGCGGCGGCTTCCCGAGTATCGGTCCAGCGGCTGCTCTCTGCGAGAAGAGCAAATCGCGCTCCACTCGTAATATGCTGGGTCCCGGAGACTCAATTGTTTTTTCATGAGGCCTTCAGTGGTCAGGCCGTTCGACATGAAATACACCGCGGATTTCCGCTACAAGATCCCCATGAAAAGCACAAAGGCCGCGGAACCGGAATCCCCGGCCCGCGCGATCGACTCCGGCTGGAATCTACAATCTTAGGATCCAGTAAGACGTGAGCGAGGTGAGAGCCACTGCGACCAAGATCAACATACGGAGTCGGCAGTTCGCCAGTTACTCATCAGCGCGATGACCGTCGAGTCGATCCAGGGCCGTCGAGAATGGGAGCGCAGCGGCGACTCCGATCCCAAACGAATTCCCTTTAGCCCGGAGCCGCTCCTCGTCCGGGGATCCGATGGGTCAACACCGGTCTGCAGGCGCTCGGCTCACGCCAGATCATGATCGTCAACCAGACCAACTTTTGATGCTGACTTTCCGCGATGACGAGTCGGACAGGAAATCTGCGCCGGTTAAACGGGACGACTACGTTGTCACCGGCGCACTTCTATCATTCACGAACCTTGAGCACAATGACCGCGAACAAATCGGATGCTGCCGCCCCTCGGAATCGATCTCGGGAGGCCACCGTCCTTCAGGCGGCAGCGTTCCGAGGAACCTGCTGGACTTCCCTGATAAGACCGGTCTCCACGTCGAAAATAAAACCCCGCACGGGAACTTCCTTGGCGATCCACGGATGTGATCTGACCTTCTTGATCTGTTCCCGTGTATTCTGTTCAGGATCCTTGTAAGAGAAGAAGCGCATCGGAGCGGGCGACGCGTCGCCGGTTAAAGCAGTGAGTTTCGCGTTCAGCTCATCGTCCGTGAATGTCGTGAATCCGCAGCCGGTGTGATTGAGGAGCATGATCTCCTTCGATCCGAGGACACGGGTGGAAACGACCAGTTCCCCGAGCACATCTTCGGTTACCGCCGGCCCGCCGGTTCGGATAACGTCGATGTCGGCTTGCGGCAGCCCCAGGATTTCAGGGAGGTCTGAAAGTCTGGGATCCATGCAGGTCACGACTGCGATTTTGGGGGCTGGATGCGCTCCCAGTTTTCGATCGTACTTCTTAGCATACGTCTGGTTTGCTTTTAGCGCTTTGTCGATAATACTCATCTAAAATCTCCATAGTGGGTAGTGTTGGTCAAAAGAACCCCGGTTCGGGGTGCAGCCTCCGACCACGTGAATTGCTGATTGCAAGTGCGGGGCCTTCGGGGTGGCACGGTCTTGGCTCGCAAACTTGCCCCAGCTGCAGCATCAGAAAAGATGCGCGCCGGTTTCAGGACACCCCGGGGGTACGGCAGTTGGCGAATATCCGACGCGGCATTTGGTCGGATGTCAATCTGTGTGCACTCTGAAGCCTACAGTCCTGATATTGGGTCGATGACGAGCGATTCATCCTGGAAATACGTCGCTGCTGGTCAGAGCTTATCGAACATGATCAGGCAGAACGCCAACGGAGCGTAAATGATTGACACCATCAGCAATCGCTTTGCAGCGAGGTTGGATCTTTCAAAAGCCAATCGTCCGCTGTAGTAGAGGTAAACCGCACTCGTTATGCTGGCTAAAACACGATAGACGGGGCCGGCCCCGGCGATCAAGCTGACGGGAATGAGAGCGAGCGAAGGCAGCATAGCGTGCCACGACATAAATTGCGCACTATGCTCTCCGCGGGCAAGAACTAAATACCCAGCCCGAGCATAGTCGTCGCGATACATCCAGGCAATCGCCATGAAGTGCGGAAACTGCCAAAGAAACAATATTACGTACAGCACCCAAGCCTCAGCGCTTAACCCCCCGGATGCAGCGGCCCATCCGATCAGCGGAGGCATGGCGCCGGGAAAGGCGCCGGCTACGGTACACCATGGTGTCTTTCGTTTGAGCGGTGTGTACAACACTAAGTAACTCACTAACGTGACCGCAGCGAGCAGGCTGGCGAGAACATTTACAGCCACCGCCAGACAAATGCCACCCGTAAAGGACAGAAGAAGTCCGAACCGGAGAGCCGACGCCGGCTCCAGTTTCCCGGCAGCCAGGGGCCGTCGTGCGGTCCGCCGCATTCGGGCGTCAAACCGCCGCTCGACAAATTGGTTCAGGGCACTCGCACCGCTTGATACGAGCAGCGTACCCAGGAGGGTGTTAGCCAATAGCAGGAACGGGAAGCCATGACGCTCAGCGGGCAGGCCCAGGCAAAAACCCGCGAAGGTTACGATCGCAATTAGAAAGTTGATTTCCGGTTTCGTCAGCGCCCAATAGTCGGCTGTTGCTACAGAGGACGGCGCGGGGCAAGGTTGCCGTGCGGCCGTTGCGATGCTCATACGGCCTCCGCGTTCAAAGCGCGCCGCTGCGGCGAGAGCGTCTGGATTGTGACCACAATCGCCGGAGCCAGATAGACAAACGTGACCCAAACCCACATCAGCGCGCCCGCACACTCCTGATCTCCGAGAGGCGAGATATTGAAAAGCCGATGCACAGACAGGTAATGCGGATATACAACGCGGCCGCAAAACGTAAGAAACGCCGACAGGGCGTCGCATGGTAAGGTCGCGAGGAAAAGGTACAAGGGCACGCCCCATGCGGACCACGTCGCGAGGCTTGGCCAAGGCTGGACGACAGGCCACCAGAACAGAATGCCGGCAGCGAAAAAGCACGCATATTCCACTTCATGCCACCGCGCGGACCTCATTCCCAGTTCGAATAGAGCGGGAGTGTGCCACGCGATTACGGTTCCGGCGCCGGCGAACCAACAGAACAGTGGGTGTGTGACGAGGTATCCAAACGTTTGTACAGGCGAGCAGCGCAATAACGGCCCTGAAAAGAGGCGCCTGAACGGTTTCGTCAACCCATTCAGCACGACGATTACAGGGGATCCGAGCAGAGTTAGTGGGGCGCTTACCGTCATCAGAATAAGGTGCTGCGCCATATGGGCCGTGAGCAAATGATGATCCATGGAGGCGAGGGGAGATGCGACGACCGCCCATAGGGTAAGTAACCCGCACGAAAAGGCTGCCAGCCGCCAGATGGAGGGTAGGTGTGGAGTAGCATTACGAAGCCGATGCCAGCCCCGTAGATAGACGAACTCCACTGCGATAAGTGCCAGCGTGACGACTATGGACCACATGCTTGTCCTACGGGTGCGCTCCAGTTTCACCGGCGCTAGAGGCGTCGCGTGCAGGCGCCAGTCCGGACGGGTGCAGCGTTTCGAGAAACGCCACCAGCGCAGTTGTCTCGGCGGGGCTTAGGTTTTTTCCATACGCGGGCATGTTTCCGCCGCCTTGGATCACCTGGCGTATCAATTGATCCTGCGTGAGATCGACGGCCACTCGATCCAGTTCCGGCCCGCGCTTTCCTCCCGCGCCGCCCAGCGCGTGGCAGTTGTGGCACTGCTTGGCTTGAAAAACGAGCGCCCCTTGGCGCGCCAGCGCTGTGCGCCCTTTCAGGTATGGTTCCGGAATCGGTTCACCGCTGCCCGCATCCATCACGGGACTCCACGGGGCATAGCCTGCCAGATGTGTGAACGTACCGAGCGAGACCGCGACCAGCAGGATCGTAAGAACGGCTATGGGCCTGCGCTTCCAGCTCTTCTCGCCCTCGCCTGAAATGAAAGGCAGCGCCACAAGCACGCCCAGCACAATCACAGGCCCGATCAGCAGCGCCGGAGTTTCCATCGAGGGCGGCAGCAGGGACAGCACCGCATAGAGCCACAAGAAGAAGTAATCCGGCCGGGGCACGGTCTGGATAATAGTGGGATCCGGCTGCCCGCTCGGTCCGAATGGGCCGAAATAAACCGCACATGCAGCGATCGCCAGAAGGATAAAACCGGAGAAAAACATGTCCTTTGCGATCGCGCCGGGCACAAACGGAATGCCGTCTTTGTGGATCAGTTCGTGATATTCCTTCAGATACGTCGCGCGGCGAACGACGCGTCCCGGCATGGGCCATTCGTTGATTCCGAGCTTCAGCACCAGGAGCAGGTGCAGGCCGACAAATGCAATCAGCGATCCCGGGATCAGAAACACGTGCAATGCGAAAAACCGCGAGAGCGTAGCCCCCGCTATGATCGGCCCTCCCAACAGAAGGTTCACGATCCAGGGCCCCAGAACAGGTATACGGCTTGAAATAGACGCGCCGATGCCGAGTCCCCAATAGGCATCTTGATCGAATCGAAGCACCTGGCCGGTAAAGGCCATTCCGAGAGTCATGAGGAGCAGGAGAATACCAACCACCCAGGTCAGCTCTCTCGGAAATTTGTAAGCTCCGAGAAGGAAAACCTGCACCATGTGGATCAGGACGATCGCGAGCATGAAATTCGAGCCCCAGCCGTGCAAAGCGCGAATAAACCAGCCGAGCGCGACCTGGTGATTGAGAATCTGCAGACTGTTCCACGCTTCTCCAGCGGAGGGCACGTAAAGGAGGGCGAGGAGGATTCCGGTGACAAGTTGGAGCATGAACACAATGAGCGCCGCGCTGCCAAAGACGTAGGCCCAGCTTGCGGATTGCCGCGGGACCTGGTGCTGCATGGTTTCCCGGATCGGAGTGGCAAGCTGCACTCGCGCTTCGAACCAGTCGCCCAACGCCTTGATCAACCGCATGGCGGCCTCCCGATCGAGATGTTGATAAGGCGCGCAGTGGGGGATCCAGGTGTGGGCATCTCGCCCGGCTGGATCAACAGATTCCCCTGCTCTACCTTGTAGCGGTATTCAAACAGGCCGCGCTCCGGGGGGCCGGAGGCGCGCGAGCCGTCGGAATAATAGACGCCGCCGTGGCATGGGCACATGAACAGACCCGACTGTGGAAACCAGCGAACCGGACACCCCAGATGCGCGCAATTGATCGCAAAAACCTGGAACTTTTCACCGTCCACGCGACGCACCCAGCAGGGAATATTTGCGGTTTCCCCGTCCGATGGATTCGCGGCCGGGCTTCGAAAGGTCGCGAGACGCGTCTGCCCTTCGGGAAATTGACCGAGCGGGCCAAGCGAGAGCCAGGATTCAAATCCCGGCCTCCGCTCGCGTATCGCGGGGGAAAGGATGTAGCGCACGATCGGCACCGCGAGGATCGCGCCGACGGTCCCGTTAAAGAGCATTCCGAGTTTCACCAACACCCCGCGTCTGGAGAGTGCATCCGGCGCAGTCATCGAATTCCTCCTTCCGTCTGCAGCGCAGTGGAATAGGGCTGGCCTGGGAACTGCGCCCGCTGCGCGACAAGCCAGGCAACGACATCGGAGACGTCCTCCGGCGACATCGGCTTTCCCGGTACGTCGCCCCGCCAATCGGGAGCGCCCCATTCGCGCCTGCCGACAATCACGGTTGTGCGAAGATTCTGGTCGCTCACCAGCGCGAGATACGAGCCGTCCACAATAGAACTCGCCCGCTTGCCTCCATGGCCGTCCGCACCGTGGCACGACGAGCAGTAAGTGCCGTAGACGTCCGCTCCGCGCTTCGGATCGCCGGGGCCCTGAGCTGCGTAAGGCGGAGCATTAACGTCTCGCAAGGCGTCCGGTTTCGCCCAGCGGGTTCGAATTCCGTGGATGATGACGTCGATCTGGTCGTTGGTTAACATTCCGCCCGAATGTTTTGCAAAGGCCGGCATAGACGTTCCGGCAGCTCCGTCGGCGGTTACGCGGCGAATCGTGGCATCGTCGGCGATGGCGAGATAAACCGGGTCCCCAAGTCCAATTGCGGCGCCGCCCGTTCCATTCGGACCATGGCATCCGGAACAGTTTCTGGCATAGAGGAAACTGAAGTCCATAATCCTGTTCGGCGGGATGACCTGTACATCCGCTGGATTGCGATTGCCACAAGCGGTAGTCACCGCCAGGGACACCGCGAAGACCATGGCTGCTGTGCAGTTCATCGGCTTTCGTCCTTCATTCCCGAGGCTTCCATGCCTGAACGGACGGCGAGCGGTAGGCGCTGCCAGGTGCGTATCCGTTCCTGTTGTGAAACAACGATGCCCGCCACAATCCCAAAGGCTACTTGCGAAGCCACAAACCACAGCCAGTGAATACGCTGGTTGAGCACGGGATTCACAATTCCAAGAATGCTGTGAATCAAGCCGGTCCAAAACAGCGGCGCGATGAAGCCACCGAGCAGAATGGGTCGCCGCGGAAGCATTGGTAGCATTGCGCCATAGAGCAACCCGACCAGCAGCGATGTAATCAGGTGAATGGCTGTGGCGATAAGAAAGACGCTCAGATTAAATGAAGCGATCTTAGCCGTGGTGTCCGTCATAGCGCCCGGCAGAAAACCGGCGGCCAGCAGATTAATCGGATACCAGATGCTGTGTTGGCTAATTAGACCGTACAGCATCGCCACGACCGCCATCGCGACGCTGCCCGCGAGGCCGCCCTTGACGCCCGCGGAAATGGGATAGATCTCGAGCGGCAAATAAGCCCGCTGTAACTCATTCGCGATCGCCATTCGAACCACTTCGCGTCTCGCCGTCGTGACGGCCGCCGCTTCCGGCATCACTGCGACTATTTCATGAGCTTCATACGGCAGAACATCGCGGAACCACCCCACGGCGCCGGCGATCGCGACCATCGCTCCAAACACACTCACAGCCTCGCTGGTTACCATGCCCGCGAACAGTAACGTGATTCCAAAAGCCAGGGCGATCGGCCACGCCGTGGGCGCCGGCATCTCGATGGTGTCGGGTTCGGCCGGCTCATTCTGGTTTTGTAGTTCGACAGCCATTCGCTTCCCTCCTCAACGCCCGACTATATACACAACCGTGAAGACCACCACCCACACCACATCCACGAAGTGCCAGTACATCGACAAAACTTCGGCGCGTCCGGCGTGCTGCCTTCCGACGTCTCCGCGGAACGTAAAGATCAATACCGTCGCAAAGGCAAGCAGGCCGACCGTTACGTGAAATGCATGCAGGCCGACCAGGGAGTAGTAAGTGGTCCCAAACAGGTTGGTCTGGATGGTCAAACCTTCGTCGTAGATGAGGTGACGCCACTCTCGAAGGGTGCCCAGGAGAAATATGGAACCCAAGGCGATTGTTAGAAGCCACCAGAGGCCAAAGGAAACAATTCTCCCGCTCCTCAGCAATCTCACCGCGAAGTGAATCGTGAGGCTGCTCGACAGCAAACATACCGTCAGGAAAATCGGAAGATGGAGCACCTCGCGCGGTTGGAGTCCGGTTGCGCTTTTCCCGATGTAAAAGATGTAGGCGATCACAAAGATTGTGAAAATCGCGGTTTCGGCGGCAATCAGGCAATACATTCCCACCGGGCCGCGCGCGGGGAGATTCCAGCTCAGATCGTTTTCCGGGATGGTTATAGACGGTGTGCTCATGACGTCACTCGTAATGCCAATCGGGGTCTTCCGGATGCTTTAGGTCCCATAGCGGCCGCCGGCTCCTGACCTCAGGGATCTTCGCGAAGTTGTACGGAGGCGGCGGCGAGCTGGTGGACCATTCGAGCGTCCACGCATCCCAGGGGTCGCTCCCGGCAAGCTCGCCACGGAAGTACGACCACAGCAGATTGCCGACAAACCCCAACACGCCCGCCGCCTGAAAGAAGACCCCGATGGTCACGATTAGATTCAGCGTGTCCCATCCGCGCCCCGGCTCATAGGTATAAATCCGGCGAGGCATCCCGAGAATGCCTGGAATGTGCATAAAGTCGAACGTCAAATGGAATCCGATGAGGAAAAGCCAGAAGTGCAGTTGGCCAAGCTTCTCGTTGTACATTCTCCCGGACATCTTCGGGAACCAGTAGTAAAAGGCCCCAAAGATCGCGAACAGGATGCCACCCACGATCACGTAGTGGAAGTGCGCGACCACAAAGTAGGAAGCGGTCAGTTGCCAGTCGAAAGGCGCCGCGGCCAGCATCACTCCGGTCAGGCCGGCGATCAGGAACTGAAACAGAAACGCGATGCAAAACAGCATCGGAACCCTGAAGTGAATCTGTCCTCCCCACATGGTGGCGAGCCAGTTGAAAATCTTGATTCCGGTGGGAACGGCGATGGCCATGGTGGAGAGCACAAAAAAGGTATTTCCGGCCGAGCTCATGCCGACCGTGAACATGTGGTGAGCCCAGACGCTCATGCTGATAAATCCGATGCAAATTGTTGCCGCCACCATGATCGGGTATCCGAACATCGCTTTGCGGGAGAAAACGGGAACGATCTCCGAAACGAATGCAAAAGCGGGGATCACGAGCACATATACTTCCGGGTGTCCAAAGACCCAAAAGAAGTGCATCCACATCACCGCGGAACCACCGGCCTGCGTGTCGAAGAAGTGTCCGCCCAGGTAACGATCCACCAGCAGCATCACCTGCGCAGCCGTGAGCGGGCTGATGGCGAGAATCACCAGCCCCGCCATCGTGAGATTGAGCCAGGCCAGCAGCGGCATCTTTCCCAGTGTCATTCCCTTGCACCGCAGGCAGACAATGGTCGCGATGATGTTGATCGCGGTTCCGATGCTGCCGAAGCCCGAAACCAGCAGCGACAGTGTCCAGAAGTCGGTGCTGTGTCCTCGCGAAAACGTCTGCGCGGTCAGGGGAGCGTAGGCAAACCAGCCAACGTCCGGAGCGTTGCCGGCGCCATAGAGTCCGTCGCCACCGACAAAACTGAAATAGAGCAGGAGGCCGCCGAAGGCCATCATCCAGAAGCTGAAAGCGTTCAGGCGCGGAAACGCCATATCGCGCGCGCCAATCATCAGGGGAACCAGGTAATTCGCAAATCCAAATACCAGCGGCATGGCCACGAAGAAAATCATGGTCGTCCCATGCATGGTGAACATCCGGTTGAAGACTTGAGGCGAGACGAAGTCGTTAAGCGGACGGATGAGTTGGATCCGCATGATCGTCGCCTCAACTCCCCCGATCACAAGAAACACCAACGCATAAAAGATGTATAGAAGGCCGAGGCGTTTGTGATCGACGGTGGTTACCCACTGGTGAAGTCGCTCCACCAGAGGGCGCTCCGCGGTGACTGCTCCAGGAAGTGAAATGGATTGGGTCGACATCAGCGAAGACTCTCCATATATTGGGTCACGGCATCGAGTTCTGGATCGCTCAATCCCATGGCCGGCATTTTGGATCCCGGTTTGATGCTGTTGGGATTCTGAATCCAGCGCCGCAGATTTGCCGGTGTATTCAACGCCGCGCCGGAGGCAATCGTGTCGCGGCTCATCAAGTGAGTTAGGTCCGGGCCGAAGCGCCCGTTTGCGGCGGTACCAGCCACGGTGTGGCAGTTGATGCAGGCCGTCCGCTCGAAGATCTTCCGTCCCTCTGAGATGGCGCCGCTGGCCCGCGCCGGTAGACTCTGTTCCCGAACCCACCGGTCGAACTCATCTCGCGTCTGCACATAAACGCGCAGCAGCATCAGGGCATGCTGCGTCCCGCAGTACTGGGCGCACTGCCCAAGAAAAAGCCCGGTCTCATGCGGGTCCACCCACGTGCTATTTGGGTGATTCGGTATAAGGTCCGTCTTCCCGGCCAGGCGGGGCACCCAGAAGCTGTGATCTGTGTCCGCGGAAAGTAAAGTAAGAAAGGTCGGCGTAGGATGGGCCGGGTCGCTTACGGGAATGTGCAGCTCATTCGCAGTCACCACCTTCAGCGATGGATATCGAAATTCCCACCAAAACTGATGCCCGATGACGGTGACCTCGATGGCGTTGTCAGGCTTGGGGGCGTTCTGGATACTTGCAATTACGCGCGCAGCCGCCAGAAATAGGATCACTACAATGAGAACCGGAACCACCGTCCACGCCAGCTCCAGTTGACTGCTGCCGTAAACCTGTGCGGGCTCACGCCCGTCGGTCGTTCTCCTTTTCCTGAACTTCACCACCGCGTAGGTAAGCAAACTGAAAACAACCAGGAATATCGCAGCTGTAACCTCCAGCACGAAGAGAGAAAGGTCAAGAATCGACTGGGCCGGAGTGGACACGGGAGCGAATATGTTCGTCGGACTCAGAGAGGGAACGGCGAGGAGGAACGCTGGGATGAAGGAAGGTTCCATGAGATGTCACTGCCTCGGCGTTCGTCTGATCGTGTGGTCAAGATCCGCCCGTGCCGGCATATGCGTCAAACGGGCTTGCAGCAATTCCACCCGCGTTTTGTGGCTGGCTGCCGACCCTTGGCGTCGGACTGAGACCCAAACTACGTCCCGCGCTAACTTGTTCTCGGCGATTTGTTCGCCTTCGGTGCGCAGCGTGCCAACCTCAGCAGCCAGCCGATCGGTCGCAGCGAAGGTGGACGTTGTGATGTTCAGTGAGTTGGCGACTACGCTATGATCGCGCTCGACGAAGGCGTTCGTAACCCCGGCGCCAATTCCTTTGGCCGCACCAGCCACGATCATCGTCGTGCGTTTTGTCTGCATTATCTTCGGCCACTCCTTATCGTTCCGGCAGAGTTGCGGGCACTACAACAGAGGCAATGGAGTGGCCGTCGCTAAATCATTGAAAACGCGCAGTGCCGCGCGCCGGTCGATTCTCACATGTCCGCCATGTGAGTCGGTGGTTCGACGGGCCTGACCCGAAGGGCGAGAAAGACGGCCATTAGTGAGGTCAGACCGAACCTGCCTGAGCGAACTGCGAATGTAAGGTTCCGTGCACTTGACCGCCGGGTTAAATCAGGGCATGGATGGGATGTGTAGAACAGCCTCGCTCAGTAGCTTCGCTAACCCACAGCCACCTGGCCGCCAGCCTTGGGACGGTTCTTGCGAACGATGAAGGAAAGCAGGAACATTATGCTCGCCGCGACGGTCAGCAACACAAACGTGTCGATGTAGGCGCTCACGGGCCGCAGCCACTCACCGCGCGGGGTTTCACGCGCCTGTCCGCTGCTGCGAATTCCTCCAGCCAGAAGCCGGTTCTGGCGGCCAGTATTGCCCAATCGATCATGAAACGTTGGCACCATCAATAGTTTCATGTTCGTTCTCTTTTGTCTTGGAATTAGGGCCGGGCGTGCGAGGCTGCGGGCCGACGCGATCCGACTTTCCAATTCAGGTCCTTGGGGCCGCTCTGGCTTTGTCTTCGGTCAACGCCCCGACACCGACTGCCGTCACCTTCCATTCATGTCCCGCGTATCTTTGAGATACTACGCACGGAACGCGTGGAATCAGATCTGCCATCCAATTGACGTCGGTGCGGCACTTACCCTCGAAGCATAGATCGCCCAGGCGAGAAGCAGGCGCGACAGGATTGACGGTCGCTCGTTTGTTCCGGTGTAAATATTTCCAGGAAGGCATCTGATGGGACGGCTTCTGTCGATCAATGTCGGGCTTCCTCGTGACGTCGCATGGAGGGGCGAGAAAGTCCACACAGCGATCTGGAAACAGCCAGTGCAGGGCAGGATTGCGGTCCGCCG
The DNA here is from genome assembly GCA_963732175.1 of Bryobacterales bacterium. Lineage (GTDB taxonomy): Bacteria > Acidobacteriota > Terriglobia > Bryobacterales > Bryobacteraceae > Palsa-89. The sequence goes on from CAVSYF010000002.1 coordinate 48,232, forward strand.
CCCGAATGTGGAGGGTGATGGGCAGGGGGATCTGGCTGGGCATGGGGGCGAAAACCGCGCGGTGATGGTCTATCAAATGGACGGTTATCGCTACTGGGAGGCTCAGCTCGGCCGCAAAGATTTTTCGTTTGGACAGTTTGGCGAGAACTTCACAGTAGACGGCTTACCCGATGATGAGGTTTGCATCGGCGATCGATACCGCATCGGAAGCGCGCTCTTCGAGGTCACTCAGCCGCGCGTCACCTGCTATCGCGTGGGTATCAGAATGGGGGAGCCGGCAATGGCTGCCCTGCTCGTGTCACATCATCGGCCCGGCTTCTATTTTCGTGTGCTGGAAGAGGGTGAAGTTGGCGCCGGCGACGAAATCACGAAAGTGGCGGATGGCCCTGAACACATCACAGTGGCCAACATTGATGCGCTGCTGTACTTGCCCAACCCCTCGCACGAACAACTCGAACGCTCGCTGCGAGTGCCGGCCCTCAGCCAGGGCTGGAAAACGTCTTTGAAGGCAATTGCAGAGCAGAAGACCTCGGAGGGAGGGAATCCCGGGCTCAAGGCCTCAGGCGGCCCGCCACCAGCCTGGCCGGGTTTTCGGCCATTACGCGTCGCTAGCGTCGATCGAGAAGCTGCCAATGTGGTCTCGTTGTCCATCGAACAAACGGACGGGGCACCTCTGCCTGCGGCTCTACCAGGACAGTTTCTCGTTCTACGGTTGCGCACAACACCCAACGGCCCAATGCTGCTCCGGAATTACTCGATGTCGGGTATGCCCGGCGCCCCGACTTATCGGGTAAGCGTCAAACGAGAGACGAACGGGGTTGTCAGCTCGTATATTTGCGATCACGTACGCGCGAGCGATATTTTGGAGGTAAGCGCGCCTCGGGGAGGTTTTATTCTGAGATCCGGCGATGCTCCAGTCGTCTTGCTCAGTGCCGGCATCGGAGCAACCCCCGTACTCGCCATGTTGCACTCGCTGTCCTCCGCGGCGTCGCGTCGTGAGGTCTGGTGGATTTACGGTGCGCGTAACCGAGCCGAGCACCCGTTCGAAAAAGAGTCGCGCGGCCTCTTGCAAACCCTGGTGAACAGCCGAAGCCACATTGTCTACAGCAAACCCGAGTCGGGCGATAAAGCCGGTGTCGATTACGACTCGGTTGGGCATGTAGACGCGCCGCTGCTCGATCGGCTGGGTGTAACTCGCGATGCGGATTTCTACCTGTGCGGTCCACCATCATTCCTCCGCGACCTGGCCGCGGGCTTGAAGACATGGGGCGCCGAGTCCACACGAATTCACCAGGAGATGTTTGGGGCGGAAGCACCGTTCACACCGGGAATTGCGCCATCCTCCCACCCGCCGGTTCACCCACCCTCGGGGAAACCCGGCATCGGACCACAGATTTCATTTACTCGAAGCGGGCTCACGATTCCGTGGGATGCACGGTTTTCCAGTTTGCTGGAACTTGCCGAAGCTTGCGATATCCCCGCACAGTGGTCATGCCGCACAGGCGTCTGCCATACCTGCGAGTGCGCATTGATCGGAGGAACTGTCAACTATGAGCCTGATCCACTGGAGCCTCCAGCCACTGGCAACGTGCTGATCTGTTGTTCGAGACCATCTGGCGATGTCGAAGTTGATCTGTGATTGTGGGCCGTCGAACTACTCGCGTAACCTCTTTGGACCACTCACGTACGGATTGCCTCGCTCGAAGAAGCGTAGTTTGCGATCCACGTTGCGCGTCAAACCGATGCGTACACTTTTGCCGATAGCGCCCGTTTTCCGCCGGCTCATCGCGAGCCAGAGCGGACCGGCGGCGCACAGATCCAGACCATCCTGCCGGAAATCAATCTGCATGGCCTGCGCTAGCCGGCCTGGCCCCCGGGCTAAATCGAGCAGGCCTGCCCCGCCGCGGAAGCGTTGCATCCGATCGATTCCATCGAGTGGCTCGAGGGCACGCAACAGGACTCCCGCCCCGACTCCAACCACCTCGCTCGTCACGTTCAGCATGAACGACGAACCGTAGGCGAAGTATACGTAAGCGTGTCCTGGCCCAAGAAATAGTGAGCCATTGCGCCGTGTTTCCCCGCGGAATGCGTGACCGGCGGAATCACCGACCGGATAAGCCTCCGTCTCGACGATGCGCCCGCTGAGCCTGCCAGCATCGGTATCATGGACCGCTACTTTGCCAATCAGGTAGCGCGCCAGCTCCACAGTATCCACGGGGAGTTCGGTTCGACGGAGACGCCGAAGAGGACAAAGAGGAACCGTCTCGTCTACGCGTTTCATTTCTCTGTGCGCTACTGTGGGGCGCCGGCTCCGTCTGAAAGCGGCTGGAGTTCGCCGAGCATTGTGGGGATGAGTTCCGAAACGGTCGGGTGAATGTGCATGGCCCGTTGAATGACCGTATACGGCGCTCTGGTATACATCACGTCAAGGATCGAGTGAATGGTCTCGTCGCCGCCGGTTCCAAGGATGGCGGCTCCCAGAATTTCGTGGGTCTGGGCATTCGCAATGATCTTCATCAACCCCCGCCTCTCGCCCTTCTCAACGGCATGACCGATCTTCGTCACAGGCCGCCGGCCAATCAGCGCGCGACGGCCGCTTTTGCGGACTTCCGCCTCCGTCAAGCCCACACGGCCGAGCGGAGGGTTGATATACAGAGCATAAGCCGCAATGCGATCGCTGACCTTGCGCGGGTCATTATCCAGAAGATTCGCGCCGACGATTTCAGCATCGTTAAACGCCGTGTGAGTGAATGCGCCTTTCCCATTGCAATCCCCTAGCGCCCAGGCTCCCGGGACGCTGGTGCGTAACTGGTCGTCTACGAGAATGTACCCGCGTTTGTCGACGGCAACATCTGCGCTGGTGAGCCCGAGGTCATCGGTATTTGGACGGCGACCCACCGCCAGTAGGACGTGTGACCACTTACCTCGGGATCGCCACTGGCGCGGTCAACATAATGGCGAAAGCCGTCTAATCGGCGAAAGAAGGTCAACAAAAACTTAGACACCGACGAATCGATCTAGGATAGATCCTCCGCGAACTTTCCTACACACTTTCAAGAATTGTATGGCAAACGGCATTCATTAGTCCGCTTTTACATGCTTGTTCCATCCATGGAAGGCCGACAAGTCGCCCGCGTTCCAAGCCTCGCGGAGTCCAGGGGCGCTCAGATCCCAGTCGGGACGGATCTCGCTCGTCACGGCCCGCAGGTCGTGCCAGAGGTCGACGACAGAAGGCCGGCCCCAGAACCAATAGCCGTTATAGACGCTGTGGATGATGAGTCCCGGCTTGAGCACGAGTGTGTGCGGAATCATCGGATTATGCTCCGGGTCGGTATATTCCGCGATGTCGAGGTCCTTTTGAACCGTTCTGTCGGGGTCGGAGAGGAAGGTCCACTGGGCGCCCACCGACGCGCGGAACTCCTGCAGAGTGTGGTGGTCATCGGTGGAGATCGTGACAATCTGGGTGTATGCCACAGCGATCTTCGGATAAAACGCGGCAAGTTCCAGATGCTGCTGGTGTTCTTTCGGGCAGTAATGGCCGCGCGCAAGCGTCAGGATCAGGGGATCATCGCCTTGGAGTTCGCTGAGCCTGCGCGGTGTGCCCGTGTGATCGGGCAACTGATAGTCAGGAAAAACGGTTCCGGGTACGAGGTCATAGCGCATGATTGGATTCCTTCCACAGATGCAATTGACGCGGCATCACGCGATCCGCTGAACCCATTGGCTCCGCCAGGCCGGCGCCTCGAAGGGATCCGCGAAATACTGTGTCTCGTGCACGACCTTACCGTTGCGGAACTCCATAATGCTCACTGTGTACGCTGGCCGCCCCTGGTAGGTGATTGTATATTCCGTGATCCAGAGGTCACCTTTTCCGAGAATTCGCTTGACGTTGAAACCCGCCGGCTTGCCTGGATGATGACTCCGCAAGGCCTGCAAATTGCTTCGCCCGAGGATTCGTTCGCCTGACTGAGGATAGTCACAAATGGCATCTTCATCGTAAATATCGTGTTCCGCGTTTGCATCGCCGGCTGCCGACGCCTGCCAGTGTTTATTCAGAGCTTCACGTATTTGTTCGTCTTGCATGATCATCTCCCTCGTGGAATGAAACCGGGTTGCCGGTTTTCACTACTTCATTGAACCTGTGTCTAGCCCGAATTCGATTGATTTCATCAAGCGCCTCTAACAGTTCGCGGTGGCTTGGCACCGTTCATCCGCCAACTGCCGAAATGGGGCGCACCCTCGGGGATCGGCGTGTTTCAATTCCAAGCTTTCGCATCTTGTAAATCAGCGTAGTGCGCGGCAATCCAAGCCGATTGGCCGCTCCGTCCTGCCCTCCGATCAGCCAGTCGGTTTGCTTCAATGTTTCCAGGATATGCTCCCGATCGGCGTCGGCAAGCGTGCGTGAAGCGCTCTCCGAGCTCTGCTTCACCGTCTGCTTCAAGTCCAGCGGCAGACGCAGCACCGACCCGGGCGAAAAGAGCACCGCGCGCTCGATGAAATTCTGTAGTTCGCGAATATTACCTGGCCAGTCGTGCGCTTTGAGGACCGCCATCACTTCATCGGGAATCAAATCGATGGGCTTGTTGAGGCTGGCGGCAAATTTTGCTACGAAGAACTCCGTCAGCAGCGGGATGTCCTGAACGCGCTCACGCAACGGAGGCAGGCAGATTGGAATTACGTTCAACCGGTAGAACAGGTCTACCCGAAACAGCTTCTTGGTCACAAGTTCCGCGAGATCCTGGTTGGTCGCCGCCACCACCCGCACGTTGACCCGGACGGTTTGGGCGCTACCCAAACGTTCGAACTCCCGCTCTTGCAGGGCGCGTAGGAGCTTGGGCTGAAGTTCCAGCGGCATGTCGCCAATCTCGTCCAGAAAGAGCGTGCCCCCATCCGCCATCTGAAATCGCCCCTTGGTTTGTGTGCACGCGCCGGTGAACGCGCCTCTTTCGTGGCCGAACAGTTCGCTCTCCAACAACGCGCTCGGAATCGCTGCGCAGTTGAGGGCCACAAAACGCTGGTTACGGCGAGGGCTAGCCTCATGAATGGCTCTCGCAATCAATTCTTTTCCGGTGCCCGTTTCGCCCTGGATCAAGACGGCGCAGTCCACTGGCGCAACCATCTCCACTTCTGTCAGCAATGCCCGGAATTTCGGACTGGACCCGATCAAATCTAAAGTAGCCATCGTTTTACTCCTTGCTCGCTTGCGCTCGTAAAGCATTGGTCAGAACCGCCTGAATTACTTCCAGTAGGCCCAAAGCATCGAACGGTTTATATAGAAATTCAAGGGCGCCCTCGTCGAAGGCTTTCTGTCGTGTTTCAGCGCTATAGCGGCCCGATATAAAGATCACCGGCAGACTCCGGGCGCTCCAGCCTGATGCGACGCTGCACCTCAATACCGTCCATTCCAGGCATGCGAACGTCGGTGATCACGCAAGTCGCCGTGGCTAGCGATCCCGACCGCAGGAACTCCTCCGCCCGACGCGAACATCACAGGTGCGTAGCCGGCTGATTCTATCAGGCTCTCCATGGACTCTCGAACTCGACGATCATCGTCCACGGCCACTACGATGTGTCTTTCAACGTTTGCCATTACAAGAACATCTCCAAGCACACTTCGAGAATAGTGGCAAGAGTCGAAGGCGACAATTATAGGTTTATTTATGCGCATGGGTAATCCAAATTATCCGACGGAGTAGGTTTTGGCGGGCTGCGGTTTCGGCTTAACTCAGCGCGAGAGAGACGAAGAAGTTAGCAGACTGCCGCAGCGCGTCGCAAGGATGCGGAGTGGGGACTGCTCTGCGGAAATACCGTCTATTTCTCCCGAGAGTTGGTCAGAGCCGACTGGATTATTTTGAGAAGGTCCGTGGCATCGAAGGGTTTATATAGAACATCGACGGCGCCTTCGTCGATAGCTGTCTGTCGAACTTCAGCATTATGGTGCGCCGATATTAGGATCACCGGCAACGTCGGACGTTCGAGCCTGATGCGGCGCTGCAACTCAATACCATCCATTCCGGGCATCCGAACGTCGGTAATCACACACGTCGCCACTGCCAGCGTTCCCGATTGCAGGAACTCTTCGGCAGACGAGAACACTACAGGCGCGTATCCGGCTGATTCTAGTAGGCTTTTTATGGACTCTCGAACTCGAAAGTCGTCATCCACCGCCGCCACGATCGGTATTACTTCGTTTGCCATTGTGCAGAGCATCCCCAGTACAACAATGCGTACCGGCAACGTCGCAGGATGGCTATTATAGGTTTATTTAGACAGTTCCAGCGGCTCGGGCGATTCCGAGTTTGTCGGCCATTCTTACCAGCTCTGCCAGCGATTTCGCGGCCATCTTCCGCATGATCTGTCCCCGGTGAACCCCAATCGTGATCTCGCTGGTACCCAGGTCGGCGGCAGTCTGTTTGTTGGCGAAGCCCGCCACCACGAAGGGAAGGACTTCCCGTTCGCGCGGCGTGAGAAGGTTGTAGCGCCTTTGCAATTCGGCTAGTTCCGATCTCTTTCTGCCGCGCGATTCGATCCTGATCGATGGCGGCGTGAATCGCTCGAAGCAGTTCCTGATCGTCGAACGGTTTTGGAAGGAACTCGATCGCCCCGGCCTTGATGGCGCGCACGGAAGAAGGGATATCGCCGTGACCTGAGATGAAGACAATCGGCGGCGTATCTCCGGCTAACAACTGCTGCTGGAGTTCCAGTCCGCTGGTACCCGGAAGTTGCAAGTCCAAGACCAGGCATGCGGGGGCATCCGGCCTTTCGGATTCCAGAAATTCCGCAGCCGAGCCGAAGACAGCCACTCGAAGTCCCACCGAGGAAATGAGGCTGGACAGCGCTTCCCGTACACGATGGTCGTCATCCACCACGAAGACAACGGGGCTCTCGGAGTTCATGACGCTACGCTCGGACTGGAAGAGGTAAAAGAGAAGGTGGTACCTACGCCTTCACCGGATGCGGCCCACAGCCGGCCTTGATGCGCATCGATGATGGAGCGGCAAATCGCCAATCCCATGCCCATTCCGTTGTCTTTCGTCGTAAAGAAAGCTTCGAAGATTCTGTCTGGATCCTTCAGGCCAGTGCCGGAATCCCGCACCTCGACCAGAACCGTTTCCGGGCTGGGCCGTTTGGAACAAATGAAGAGTTTTTTGGGACGATCCACGACCGGGTCCATGGCCTCGATCCCGTTGAGAAGCAGATTGAAAACCAGTTGCTGCAACTGCACGCGATCACCCGCCACGGGCGCCAAATCCTGGCCCAGGTCCGTCTCCACGGCGACGCGCTTTCTCGCCGTCTCGCCAGTCAGGAGGTGGAGCACCTCGCGGATGACCTCATTCAGGTCGAGCTCGATTTTCTCAACGGCTGCCTGCTTGAAGAGCGCCCGGATGCGCCGCACCACCTCTCCGGCTTCCTTACCGTCACGAACAATCCTTTCGGCGGCTTCCTGCGCTTTGGCCATCCCTGGAGGCTGGGCCGCAAGCCAGCGCAGACAGGCCTGACCGTTCGTTACCACGGCCGCCAGAGGCTGGTTAATTTCGTGTGCGATAGCGGCGGCAAATTCGCCAACCGTAGCAGTCTGGATCGCTCGCGACAACCGCGCCTGGCTACTGCGCAGGGCTTCCTCCATATTCTTCCGGTCATCGATATCGATCAGTAATCCGTACCAGCGAGCCACTCCGCCTTCACTGTCACGCGCGGCCTGGCCGAGCGCCTGAAACCATCGGTAGACGCCATCGGACCGGCGGAACCGGCATTGAACTTCGAGCGGCTGGCCGGTTGCGACAGCACGCGACCACGCTTGCGCAGTCGGCTCTGCATCATCTGGGTGGAGAAGGTTCTTCCAGCCGAGCTGCGCCCAAGCGCCAGCGCTGGTGCCGGTGTAGTCCAGTATCCGCTGGTTCAAGTAGTTCAGTTCGCCGTCCGGAGCCGCGCACCAAACCAAGCCAGGGATCGTCTCGATGATCAAGCTGAGCTCGCGCTCGCTCGCCCGTAGGGCTTCCTCAGCCTGCTTCCGCTCACTGATGTCGCGGATGAAGCCCGTAAACACCCGATGACCGTTGTTGTTGATTTCCCCGAACGAAACCTCAACGGGAAACTCTTCTCCATTTTTGCGAAGGCCAATCAACTCGGTGCCTTGCCAGTTAATGTGCCGATGACTGGTTTCCTGGTAGCGCTTGAGGCCCGCCTTGTGCAAGTCCCGCAGGTATTCCGGCATCAGTATCGTCAGCGGTTGCCCAATCAACTCCGATGGTTCGTAACCGAAGGTTGTCGTGGTTGCGTGATTGGCAAGCAGGATATCGCCTCTGTGGTCGATACTCACCACGGCGTCGCTCGCAGTTTCGACAACCACACGATGGAATTCTTCCCCAGTTCGAACTTGCGCCTCCAGCCCATCCAGTATCACCCCGACCTCAACCCGGGTTAGCTCACGCAATCTTGATTCCGCCTTTTCGCGCGCGTTAATTTGCGATTTGAGGTCGTCGATCGTCCCCAGAGTCTGATACGCCAGGGAAGCGAACTGCCCTAGAACACTCATGAGCCGCTGATCTTCCGCATCGAACCTGCGACGATCACTGTGCATCATCGCCCATATCGTGCCGACGGCTTTGCCTCGGACGTAAAACGGAACCAGTAAGCACTCCTCCGCCGCGGGCGAGACAGGCAGCAAATAGGGGTAACGTCGCTCGAAGTGTCGGAACAACAGGGCACAATTGCGATCAAGTACGTCTCCGCAGGGACCGAAATTGCGCGGCGTCCCGCCGCCGACGTGCTCTTTCCACATGCCCTTGATGGCTGGCCAATAGAATCGTTGCCCTTCATCGTCCGGGGTTGCGCCGTCCGACGTCAGTAAACTGAGACCCGATGAGTCAGCAGTCGGTGACACGCAGGATCGTCTCCGCCAATATTTCAAGTATGGTGTGCCGCGACTCGGCTAACGCGCTGGCGAGCGCTACGAGCGCGGCGTTCTCTTTCGCGTGATCGGGCGGGCGCGAAGGGCGCTGCTGTAGCTCCTCCGTGCAGAGGATCGACTCCAAGGAAGCCGCGCCCTCTGGAATTGAACTCGCCAGAGGAGGGGCATTTTTGGATTGGACAGGTTGGGTCACGTTTTCACCTCCATGAAGTGCCGGCTGCGCGCGCCTCGGGACTTTCGAGGCCATGCCCGCCGGCAAGGCCGGCATAGTGGCAGTGGAGACGCCGCGAGCTTCGCGGGTTGAAATTGTTAGCGCTCGGCTTTTGCCGATTCCAACCCCGCCCTCTCCCGCACCTGGCCGATTCACATCGTGGGCAATCGAGACTCAGTTCGGAAAAAGAGGAGCCAACACCGAGCGCAACTACGCACTCATTATACGCGCTTATGCCCACCAGGTAATGTTACGATCCCGTTTCGCCCGGATGATGGATTTCATGTTCGAGCTTCGGCAGCACCGGGACACGGACTTGGCCGACGCCAGAGCCCGGCTGAAACGTCTGTGCTGCTCGCGTAGGGGGCTGACATTCTGGGTTCGGGTCGTTCCGAATCACATCTTTGAAGAGAGTCGCGCCGGGACCGTGCGCCGTCACAATTGTTCCCCGTGAACCCGCTCTGGCGCTAAAGATGCGCAAATCGGACGAACAGCCCCGCAAGTCCGGCGCCTATCAGAGGACCAATCACCGGCACGGCGGCGTAGCTCCAACCGGAGGCTCAGGCTCCTGACCGGCAACCTCCAGCATGTGGTTGACTTTGCCAACGTACTGATCGACGGCCGCGACTTCTTCCGCCGCGCTCCACCCCAGCTCCCGGCGAAGCAGCGCGGCGACGACAGGAGTCGCGCGAATGGCCAGGCGCCAACCGATCAATTGCAGACCGATGCGGCGGGCGAGAACGTCTTCGACGGTCACCGCCATCTCGTTCCGCGCGGCATACACCACCTGAGCGCGTATCGGCGCCTCGCCTTCCACCAACGGGAGCGCGAGCGAGGGATCGGACTCCGCCATCTTCACGACGGACGACGCTGCCGTTCCGTACTTATGAGCCAGGTGCTGCGCCGTTGCAGCCGGCAAATGGAACTCGCTAGAGAGCGTCTCCCAGTAGTCCCAGCGGTAGTCCGCGGAACCGCTCAGCGGATGCTCCGGCGTTTGCGCCGGCGTAGTCGGCTCTCCGAGATACTCCTGGACTTTATCGATAGTTTCCTGCCCCATCAGCCGGTGCGTGGTCCACTTCCCGCCGAGAATGCTGATCATGCCGCTTTCCGCATCGAACTCGACCTCGTCGTCGCGGATGAGCTTCTTGGTGTCCTTGATTCCCTGGGCCGAGACCAGCGGACGAACACCTGCGAAGCCGCTCACTACCTGGTCGGCGCGAAGGGGCGAACTCAGGTACGGGTTGAGTTGGCGCAGCAGATACTCGATTTCCTGCCGGGTCACCACCATCTCTTCGCCAGGCGTGTAACCGGTATCGGTGGTGCCGACCAGGAGACGCCCATTCCACGGAATGGCGAAAATTACGCGGCCGTCCTCAGTTCTGGGAACCAGGAGCGCATCGTTCTCCGGAAAGCCATCCAGGGGAAACAGGATATGCGCGCCTTTGCTGGGAGACATGCGCGGCGAGGCCTTCGCCGAGGCGAGCTGCCGTATCACATCGGAAAACGGGCCGGTCGCATTGACAAAGGAGCGAGCTGCGACGCGAAAGGTCTGCTTCGAAATCTGATCTGTGACCATTGCAGCCGCGATAATGCCATCCGCCCGCCTTTCGAATGCCGTCACTCGCGCGTAGTTCAAAGCGGCGCCGCCCAGCCCGTCGAACGTCTCCACGAGGGCAACGGCATATCGGGCGTCATCGAATTGTCCATCCGCGTACGCCACGGCGCCGGTCAGGCTTTTCGACTGCATCGCCGGCATGCGGTAGAGGGCTTCCTCACGCGTCAACATCCGGCTGGGAAGCAGGCTGGACTTGCCGGAAATCCAGTCGTACATCTTCATCCCGAGGCCGTAGTAGAACTGATCAAAATGGCTGAAGCACGGGACCAGGAACTCCACCGTTCGCGTGAGATAGGGAGCGTTGCGCAGCATCAGCGCGCGCTCGCGCAGCGCGCTCTCGACCAAGTGATACTGGCCGACATCGAGATCGGTGACGGCTTCCTGCAGATATCGAACGCCGCCGTGCGCCATCTTGGTGGACGCAGTGGAACTGCCCGAAGCGAAATCGCCGGCATCGACAAGTACGGTTCTGAGGCCCCGCAGTTGCGCGTCGAGCGCGCAGCTCGCCCCCGAGGCGCCTCCTCCAATCACGCATACATCGAATGTGCCGCCTTTGATCTGATCGAAAGCTCGTTGACGAGTTTTCATGGCGCTTTATCCTTCGAGGGTGTTGGAGAACTGGCCCGGGTTAATGGTGGCGCCCAGCTTGTAAGTTCCACGCCATGCTTTAACCCCGGGTGAGGATGTCGGCTCGAAGTTGTATCCAATTTCCGAGGCTACCACCGGCGAATCCTTAAAGCGGAAGTGAAATCCGTTTGTGTCGTCCTGATATGGGTTGCGGTTGTCCGAGAAGATCGCCCCCTTCCAGGTGGCGCGAAGAGGTTAGTCGCGGGGATCAATCGGGTTTTACCGATGGCGAAGAAGGCGCGGTCAATTTGACCCGCGTCGTGCCTTTGCTTGTCGAGGGTGAGCTGAAGGGAATCCCCGGCCGCAGTGGTGGCGCTCATCAAAGACGAGCGGGCTGCACGGCCGTTTGTTGGGGAATGGATGAAAACAACACCACCACCGAATGAGGAGCAGCCCGATAGGACCGGTCGAGGACAGGCCGCGCTTCCTCCCGTGTGACGATGTCCTCCGGAGGCTCGAGGCTGGTATCGATCCACCGGTTCCACTGCCCGCATTCGGTCGGCAATTCGAAATCGAGCGGCTCCCGCCACGCGTTGAGTATCCAGTGAATGAACAACCTGTTCTTCAGGATCTCCGCGGTCAGCGCGATGCTGTGGGACGAATGGCTCCAGTCAGGTTGATTCAGTTTGACGCCGTGCCACGACTTGTTGGATTCGCGGAGAAGGTGGATCAGCGATTCCGCGCCTGGCTCCTCGGCCATATCGCGCGCGAGACGGCGCTCGATCAAAAGCCGGACGAAACGCAGCAGGCCGGCGTGCTTCGAAACCAGCGACCAGTCGAACCAGCTCGTCTCGTTGTCCTGGCAATATGCGTTGTTATTCCCGCCTTGCGTTCGCCGGACCTCATCGCCCATCGTGATCATCGGCATGCCCAGCGAAATCATCGTGCAAGCCAGGAGATTCCGGATTTGCCGCTCACGCAGCGCTTCCACCGCGACATCGCCGGTTGGCCCCTCTACCCCGCAGTTCCAGCTTCGGTTATCGTCCGTGCCGTCGCGGTTCGATTCCCCGTTCGCCTCGTTATGCTTCACGCTGTAGGAGACCAGATCGTTCAGCGTAAATCCGTCGTGGCAGGTGACGAAGTTGACGCTGACCTCCGGCTCGCGCTCCTTGCGCCCGTAGATTTGCGGACTGCCCAGCACTCTGTCCGCGACGCGCGCTACGGATCCGTCGTCGCCGCGGAAGAAACTCCGCACGTCGTCACGGAACTGCCCGTTCCACTCACGCCAGCTATCCCCCGCGAAGGTCCCGACCTGATAGAGTCCGGCCGCATCCCAAGCCTCGGCGATCAGCTTGGTTCCCGCCAGCGCGGGGTCCGACTCGATGTCCCATAGCACCGGAGGATCCAGCATCGGCCGGCCTGACGCGTCGCGATCCAGAATCGACGCCAGATCGAAGCGGAACCCGTCGACGTGCATCTCCTGCACCCAGTAACGCAGACTGTCGACGATCATGCGCCGCACTACCGGGTGATTCGCGTTCACCGTGTTTCCAGTACCGCTGTAATTGGCGTAGCGCGAACGGTCGGAGTCCAGCATGTAGTAAGTGCTGTTGTCGATTCCGCGGAAGCTGAAGGTTGGGCCTGTGTGGTCTCCCTCGGCGGTATGGTTGAAGACGACGTCGAGGATGACCTCGATGCCTGCGCGATGCAGCGCTTTCACCATGTCCCGAAATTCATGGACCGGCCCGGCCGCATCCTGGCGCGAGCTGTAAGCCCGGTGGGGGGCGAAGAACGAAACCGGCGCGTAGCCCCAATAGTTCTTGAGCCCGGGCGGAGCGTCGTGAGAATCGAACTGGAACACGGGAAGCAACTCGACCGCCGTGATGCCGAGCTGTTGAAGGTAAGGAATCTTTTCGATCACCCCGCGGTAGGTGCCGCGCAGGTTCTCCGCGACGCCGGAGTTCGGATGCCGCGTAAAGCCTCGCACGTGCATTTCGTAAATCACCGTGCGGGAGGCCGGCCGTTGCAAAGGCCGGTCGCCTTCCCAGTCATAATCGCGGGAATCGATGGTGACGCTCTTCATGGCCGGCGCATCCGCTGCCCGGCTATAGTCCAAAGGAACTGCCACGGCGCGCGCGTATGGGTCCAGCAAAACGCGGCTCGCATCGAACCTCTGTCCATTCGCCGGCTCCCACGGCCCGTGGACGCGATATCCGTACAATTGGCCAGCTTTGATACCTGGCACAAAGACATGCCAGTAGTGATACGAGCGGTTCGACGCGGCGTCGAGGCCGATCACGCCGGCAGGGATGGCGTCATCCTCGTGGTCGAATAGCAGCAATTCAACCCTGGTCGCTGCGCGCGAATAAAGGCTGAAATTCGTCCCGTCCCGGCTGATCCGCGATCCTGGTGGGTAGCTCTGGCCGCGCCCGATCACGAGCTTGTCGCCTGCCCAGAAGTTCCTTCGCGACTGCGGCCACACGGCCCGGTTTGAAGCCGAATTTCTTCTGCAGCTCTTTGAGCGGCCTCGAGCGCAGCCACTTTTCCAAGCCTGCGTAGGTGCCGTTCCTCGCCCGTGAAGCTGGCGGCGAGAAACGCGTCGACCAGATCCCGCGCGACGAGCGGACCGACCACGCGCCCGCCCATGCACAGGATGTTCATGTCGTCATGTTCGACACCCTGACGGGCCGAGTAGTGGTCCTGCACCAGGCCGGCACGCACGCCCGGAATCTTATTCGCACAGACCGAGGCCCCCACGCCGCTTCCACACACCGCGACGCCGCGGTCCACCATCTCCCGCCGCCACAGCCCGCGCCAGCGGTATGACGAAATCGGGATAGATCATCGCCGCGGCATTCGAGCTCTCGCGCCCCGATATCGACGACGACATGCCCCACACCGCGCAGATACGACTTCAGGTCTTCCTTCAACTCAAACCCGCCATGATCGGTTGCCTATTCCCACGCGCATTTAAGCTCCCTCTTCGCTCCCTCCAACGGCCGCGGCATCCGCCGAGCACAAGCTGACTCTCTCACGAGCCGCACCAAGACCGATCGATGCAACCGCGGAGCACCGCCGGAGAGCCGACATCCGCGCTCGAGTGTTTGCGGCGTACTGCGCCGCGGCAGCGCTCGCAGATCACCCGGCGTATCGACCGCCGCATACGGCGAGCAGATATCTGCTTGGGACTTCGAGCGGCTGCGTGTTCCAGGCAGACTATCGTTTGAGATGTGTCAGTCTGCCACCGCGTCGGCGGTCTCCAGAACTTCCACGCTCAATTCGGACGTCATGCGGCGCGCACCTCCGGAACCACAGTCGCCGGTTTCACAACGGGATCATTCCACCCGTCCGCCGGCGCGATTCTCTGATGCACCTCCGCCGGACCCCACGCACCGGGCTCATACTCATACACCGGAGTACCAGCCTGCAGCACTGGATCAACGATGCGCCACGCTTCTTCGACGTAGTCCTCGCGCGCGAAGAGGGTCGCATCCCCCGCCATGGCATCGCCGAGCACGCGCTCGTAGGCATCCATTTCGTTCGCACTCCCGTGATCGAGCGCGACCAGCTCCACCGGCTCGCCGGACAATGCGCCGTCGGGCGATTTCACCATCATGCCGTGCGCAATGGTTACGTCCGGACTGATCCGGAAGCGAAAATGATTCGGTTGGATGCCGCCGGCGCCGCGGAAGATGTCGGGCGGGCGCCGCAGCCGGATCATCATCTCGGTGCACGTGACAGGCATGCATTTCCCGGCCCGGATGTAAAAAGGAACGCCTTGCCAGCGCCAGGAGTTGATCCCCAGCCGGAGCGCCACGAAAGTCTCCGTTTTGGACTCCGGAGCGACGCCCTTCTCCGATCGATAGCCTCGAAACTGCCCGCGCACCACATCGTCCGCGCTCAGAGGCTCGATCGCCTTCAGGACCTTCACCTTCTCATCCCGGATCGACTCGCTGTCGGTCCTAACCGGCGGCTCCATCGCCAGGTTCGCGAGCACCTGAAACAGATGGTTCTGCACGACGTCGCGGATCGTGCCGGTCTGATCGTAAAAAGCCCCGCGGCCCTGAATTCCGAAATCCTCCGCCATCGTGATCTGCACATCTTCAACGTGGGTCCGGTTCAAGAGCGGGTCGAGAAACGAGTTTGCGAACCGCGCATAGAACATGCTGTTCACCGGCCGTTTACCGAGGTAGTGGTCGATACGAAAGATGGACCTTTCATCGAAAGTCCCCAGCAGAATTCGATTCAGCGTTCGCGCCGAGGCGAGATCGGTTCCGAACGGCTTCTCCACGATCACGCGCGCGCCATTCGCCGCGCCGGCCTTGCCGAGTTGCTCCACAACCAGCCCGAACAGTACAGGCGGAATCGCCAGATAGTGGGCCGGACGCTCGGAGGCGCCGAGCTCCTGCCGGATTGCGTGGAACGTGGCCGGGTCCTGATAGTCGCCGTCGACGTAGCGCAGCAGACCGGAGAGCTTTTCGAAAGCGGCGCGATCCACACCGCCGTGCTTCTCGATGCTGTCGAGGGCCCGTGCGCGGAGTTGATCGAGGTTCCAGCCCTGCTTTTGCAACGCCGATCACAGGCACATTGAGATTGCCGCGTTTCACCATCGCATGCAGCGACGGGAAGATCTTCTTGTACGCGAGGTCGCCGGTCGCACCGAAGAAAACGAAGGCGTCCGAATGGAGATTATTCATGGTGTTTCCTTCCTACGCGGCCTGTTTCTCCGCGGCCTTTTCCAAGTGGCCGCCGAACTGATAGCGCATCGCCGAGAGCAGCTTGCCGGCGAGGCTCGTTGCGGTGAGTGGTTCAGTTGCTGTTGCCATATCGTTACTCCCTTCGTTTGATGAATCCGGACTTCCGTTCAACTGGCCTTCTTGAGCGCGTCGCTCTTTGTTTCGATTACGGCCATCAGTTCTTCCCACGACTTCACGAAGGCTTTGGCGCCTTCATCCTGAAGCTGAGCCGCAAGCGCCGGAATATCGATGCCGGCTCTCGTGAATTGCGCCAGAACGGTTTCGGCGTCGCCGCCATCCGCCGGCAGTACGCCGCTCATCTCTCCGTGATCGCCAAAAGCCTTCAGCGTGTTTTCCGGCATCGTGTTCACGGTGAACGGCGCCGCCAGTGCCTTGATGTAAAGAATGTCCGACGCTTTCGGATCCTTGGTGCCCGTGCTGGCGAAAAGAAGCCGTTGCGGCCGTGCGCCGAAATTCATCGCGCGCTGCCAGCGTTCCGAGGCGAGGAACGTGCGGTAAGCCTTGAAGGTCTGTTTTCCGACGGCGATTCCGAGCTGGTTTTGCATCGTCGCTGGAACCTTCGCCGCGACGGCTGTGTCCCAGCGGCTGATGAACAGAGACGCGACCGAAGCCACATCCGGATTGAGACCGGAATCGATGCGGCGCTCGACCCCGCGCAGGAACGCCTCCGCGGACGCCAGGTATTGGTCGTGTGAGAACAGCAGCGTCACGTTCACCGGAATGCCCGTCAAAGATCGCCTCTTCGATGGCCGGGAGTCCTTCCGTGGTGCCAGGGATCTTGATGAACACGTTGGGCCGCTTTGCTCGCGCATGCAGATCTTTCGCCGCGGCAATGGTGCTCGCGGTGTCATGCGCGACCATCGGCGAGACTTCGAGCGAAACCCAGCCATCGGTACCGTTTGTACGCTCGTGAATCGGCCGGAAAAGATCGGCCGCGCGCGTAATGTCTTCGAGGGCGAGGTTGAAGAACACCTGCTCGGCGGCGCTGCCCTTGCGCAGACCATCGCGGATCGCGGCGTCATAGGCCGCGCTGTTCTTGATCGCATGATCGAAAATCGTCGGGTTCGAGGTAAGTCCCGTGACCGACAGCTCTTCGATGTATTTCCTGAGAGTTCCACTGTCGAGCAGGTCTCGGGTAATGTTGTCGAGCCACAGGCTCTGGCCCAGATTATGCAGTTGCTGTGTTGCTTTCATAAATCTCTCCTCATTGGACTGCCACAAGAATTTGTTCAGGATTCCGCTGCGCGATTGCCGGAACAGGCAGCGGTATCGGGTCCCGCGCACGCCCCGATGTGCTGGTAAGTTCAGCCAACCAGCGGAAAGCCTGCTCCGACGGCGCGCTATCTGCCCAGCGCCATCGCCAGTTGCCTTGCGCGCGGCCCGGTACGTTCATGCGCGCTTCCGCTCCCAGGTCCAGCACGTCCTGCAGCGGTGCGATCGTCAGCCCCGCAGCCGACGGCCACGCCGAACGCATCAGCGCGGCGGCGATCCCGTGGCTGTCTTCGGCGGACCAGCCGACATAGTTGCGGACGAGCTGCTTCTGGCTATCCGGAAGCGCTTCGAACCAGCCCCGCGTCGTATTGTTGTCGTGAGTGCCTGTGTAGGCGACCGTATGATTTGTCCAGGTATGCGGCAGGTGCGGATTCTCCGGGTTGCCGTCAAAACCGAACTGCATCACCCTCATCCCGGGCAACCCGCAGCCGTCGCGCAAAGCCAGGACATCGGGGGTGATCGTCCCGAGATCTTCCGCGATGAAAGGCATGCCTCCAAACTCGCGGCGCACCGCCTCGAAGAAATCGGCGCCCGGACCACCCACCCACGTTCCGGTCTCGGCTGTCGGCGCTCCCGCGGGAACCTGCCAGGCGGCAACAAAGCCGCGGAAGTGATCGAGCCGGATAACGTCGACGAGTTCCAACAGAGCGCGCAGGCGATCGAGGCACCAGCGGTACCCGGTGCTTTTCAACGCCTCCCAGTTGTAAACCGGATTGCCCCAAAGCTGTCCCTGCGCCGCGAAGTAATCCGGCGGTACGCCCGCGACAAAACGTGCACGGCGGCTGGCGTCGAGATCGAAGAATTCGGGGTTCGCCCAAACGTCGCTGGAGTCGGGGGAGACGAAAAACGGCAGATCGCCAATGATTCGCAGGCCCTTGCTCCGCGCATATTCCTTAAGCCGCCCGGCCTGGCGGAAAAACAGGAACTGCGCGAAAGTGATCTGGTCGATCTCATCCTTCAGTTCCCTCCGCGCGCGCGCCAGCGCCGATGGCTCGCGGTGAACCAGATCCGAAGGCCACTCCACGTAGTACGCGCCGTCGTACCGGGTCTTCAGCGCGCGAAAGAGCGCGTAATCGTCAAGCCATCGTGCCTGAGCGAGCAGGAATTTTTCGTACGCATCCCGCAGATCGCTCCGCGCACCGCGGCGATAGTTATTCCATGCCGTCCCGATCAAGCCTCGTTTGAATGTGGTGACCGCGTTGAAGTCGACAACATCCGCCGGGAAAGATTGCCCCTCACAATCTCGCGCGCAAAGCAGCCCATCGTCCACCAGCGCATCCGGACTGACCAGGAGCCAGTTGCCCGCGAAAGAAGACAGCGGTTGATAGGGAGAATTCCCATACCCCGTCGCGCCCAGCGGCAGCACTTGCCACCAGGCCTGACCAGCGTCCCGCAGGCGATCGATCCATTGGAATGCCGCGGGACCCATGTCGCCGATTCCATATCGCGACGGAAGCGAGGTGAAATGCAGCAGGATTCCGGACTGCCGGCGCCCCTGGTCTAACGCAGGCGTCATGCGCGGGCCTCCGCCTGCTCCAGCGCGCCGTCCACGATGCCCTGCGCTTCGGCGAGGATACTGTTCAAGTGTTCCTCGCTGTCGAAGCTTTCCGCGTAGATCTTGTACACGTTCTCGGTTCCCGACGGACGCGCCGCAAACCAGCCGCTGCGTGTGGTGACTTTCAACCCGCCGATGGGTGCATCGTTCCCCGGCGCGCGGGTGAGCTTGCTCGCGATCGGTTCACCCGCGAGGCTCGATTCCTTCACGGCATTCGCCGAAAGGCGCCCGCAGTTTTTCCTTTTGCTCGGGAGTGGCGGGAGCATCGATTCGCTCATAGAAGGGCGCTCCGAACTCAGCCGTCAGATCGCGATAGTGCTCGCCCGGGTCCTTACCCGTGCGGGCGGTGATCTCGGCCGCGAGCAGGTCCATGATCAGCCCGTCCTTGTCCGTGGTCCAGACAGAGCCATCGAACCGCAGGAAGCTTGCGCCGGCGCTCTCCTCGCCGCCGAAACAACACGAGCCATCGACAGGCCTGGAACGAACCACTTGAATCCCACCGGAACTTCCCAGAGCCGCCGGCTCAGCCCCGCGACGACTTTGTCGATCATCCCGCTGCTGACGACGGTCTTGCCGACGACAGAATTCACATTCCACGCGGGACGGTGCGTGAGCAGGTATCGAATCGCCACCGCAAGATAATGGTTCGGGTTCATTAAACCCGCCGAAGGTGTGACGATGCCATGCCGATCTGCGTCCGGGTCGTTGCCGAACGCCAGGCGGTATTGTCTTTCAGCCCGACCAGCCGCGACCATCGCATAAGGGCTGGAGCAGTCCATGCGGATTCGCCCGTCGTGATCGACTGTCATGAAGGAAAAGGTGGGGTCGAGTCGTCCGATTGACGACAGCTGAACATCGAGTCCGTAAAGTCGAATTGATCGGATCCCAGTAATGGAGTCGCGGCTCCGCCCAGCGGATCGACTGCCAGCTTGAGACGGGCGTCCCGGATCGCCTCCATGTCGACGACTTCCGCAAGGTCGTGCACGTAGGGCAAGATGAAGTCTTCTTCGGTGCGTGGTCGCGGCGTGGATGGCCGAAGCGGAGTTGTACGCGTTTCACGCCGGCGTTGCCTTCCCGCAACAGCTCGTTGGCCCGGTCCTGAATCCACGCGGTCACATCGGTATCGGCAGGGCCGCCGTTCGGCGGGTTGTATTTGAACCCGCCATCCTCGGGCGGATTGTGCGATGGAGTAACGACGATGCCGTCGGCTAGATGCGACTTCCGTCCGCGGTTGTAGCGCAGAATGCGTGCGCGAGATGACGGGTGTCGGCGTCGCGCAGATTGCCGCGTCTGAATGATGGTGTTGACACCGTTCGCGGCCAGCACCTCGAGCGCGGTTTGCTGTGCGGGATCGGAAACCGCATGCGTATCTTTGCCGAGATAAAGAGGGCCATCCGGGCCGTGAGTCCGCCGGTAGTCGCAAATAGCCTGCGTGATGGCCAGAATGTGCGCTTCCGTGAACGTGCCGTCGAGCGGCGAGCCCCGATGGCCGCTCGTCCCGAACTTCACCATCTGGTTTGAATCCGATATGTCGGGCCGCCGTTCGAAGTATTCACGCTCAAGACGGGCGAGGTCGACGAGCATCTCCTTCGGCGCCGGCAGCCCGGCCAGCGGTGAGATTTCCGCCTTCCGCATCTGTTCTACAGCACCGGGCATGGTTTCACTCCCCAGATCTCGCTGGCATATTCCGCGATCGTGCGATCGCTCGAAAATTTTCCGGACGCCGCGACATTCAGAATGGCTTTGCGCGCCCACTTTTCGGGGTCCGCGTAGAGTTCGCCGAGTCTCTCCTGCGCCTTGACGTAAGACGTCAGGTCCGCCAGATGCATGTAGTAATCGCCTTGTGTCAAAAGCGTGCTGCGCAGCGGCTCGAAAAGACCGGGCTGGTCGCGATTGAAATGATCGGAAAAGATCAGGTCCAAAGCGGCGCGGGTCTCCGGCTCGTTTTCGTAATGCCAGTGCGGGTTGTACCACGACCGGCTGCCCGCCACCTGATCCGCGGTGAGCCCGAAGAGAAAGAAGTTCTCCTCACCGGCCTCCGCGGCCATTTCAATGGTTGCGCCATCGCGCGTGCCGACGGTCAACGCCCCGTTCATCATGAACTTCATGTTGCTGGTGCCGCTCGCCTCATAACCCGCGGTCGAAATCTGGTTGGAAACATCGCAGGCGGGGATGAGCCGCTCGGCGAGGGTGACGGAGTATTCGGGCAGAAAGACCACATTGAGACGTCCCCGCGAGACAGGGTCGGCGTCAACCGTGCGAGCAACGTTGTTAATGAACTTGATGATGAGTTTGGCGAGCTGGTAAGCCGGGGCGGCCTTGCCCGCGAACAGGAACGTCCGGGGCGTCATCTCAAGACCCGGATTCTCGCGCAATCGGTTATAGAAAACCACGATGCGCAAAGCGTTCAGCAGTTGCCGCTTGTATTCGTGGATGCGTTTGATCTGCGAATCGAAGATCGTCCCCGGGTCGACTGACACGCCGGAAGACCGCTTCAGCCAGTCCGCAAAGCGCACTTTGGCTTCGTATTTCGCCTTCCAGAATGCCTGTCGGAAATCCTCGTTTTCGGCGAGGGGCTTGAGCTGCTCCAGTTGGCTGAGGTCCGTGATCCACCCTTCACCGATGGCGCTCGTAATGGCGTCCGCGAGCGCGGGGTTCGAAAGCAGCAGCCAGCGCCGCGGCGTAACGCCGTTGGTCTTGTTGTTGAACCGCTCCGGAAAGATGCCGGCCAGGTCCTTGACGGTCGTCGTCCGCAACAACTCGGAATGGATGGCCGCCACCCCATTGGTGCTGTGCGACCCGACAATCGCCAGGTTCGCCATCCGCACCTTCCGGCCGCCATCCTCGTCGATAAGACTCACGCGGCGCACCAGCCCTTCATCTCCCCCGGACCGCGACCGCACCGTTTCGAGCAGCCGCCGATTGATCTCGAACACGATTTCGAGATGCCTCGGCAGGATTTCCTCAAACCAGGCCACCGGCCATTTCTCCAGCGCCTCGGGCAGCAGCGTGTGGTTGGTGTACCCGAAGGTTTTCCGGGTGATCTCCCACGCCTGATCCCAACCGAGGTGCTCGTCGTCCAGCAGGATGCGCATCAACTCGGGTATGGCAAGTGTCGGATGGGTATCGTTGAGCTGGATTGCGACTTTCTCCGGAAACACGTCCCAGGCCGCGCCGCTCCGGCGAAAACGTCGTACCAGGTCGGCCAGCGAACACGCCACCAGAAAGTATTCCTGGACGAAGCGCAGAGCTTGGCCCATGCTGGTTGAATCGTCGGGATAGAGCACCCGCGTGATGGATTCCGCCTCCAGCGTTTCGGCCACCGCCTTCACGAAGTCGCCGTGGCTGAAGGCTTGAAAATCGAAGTAGTCGGGCGCTCCCGCGGCCCACAGCCGGAGGGTATTGATGTTGGCGCCTCCATAACCCACAACCGGCCGGTCGAAGGGGATCCCGATGAGGCTCGACGGCCGCCCGGGGATGGTCCGCAAAGTTCCGCCGCGCACCTCGAACGAGCAGTTCAATCTGACTTCGACGCTTTCATGCGGACGGGCGACTTCCCAGGGATCCTGACGGCGCAGCCAGTTGTCCGGTCGTTCGCGCTGCCATCCGTCTTCGAGGGTCTGCTTGAAAATGCCGTACTCGTAGCGCAGCCCGTAACCCATTGCCGGGAGCTGTAGCGTCGCCATGGATTCAAGGAAGCAGGCAGCCAGCCGTCCCAGTCCGCCGTTTCCCAGCGCGGCATCGGGCTCCTGCTCCAGCAGTTCGATCCAATCGAGGTTCTTCTTCCGGACGGTCTCATTCACGATCGGGCCAAGCAGCAGATTGGTGACGTTGTTTGCCAGTGAGCGCCCAATCAGGAACTCCATCGAGAGGTAGTAAATACGCTTCGCGTCCTTGCGGGCGTAGGTGTCCTGCGTCAGTGTCCAGCGCTGCGAAAGCACATCCCGGCCGGAGCGCGCGAATGCCTCGAAGCGGTCACGCGCGTCCGTGCGCTCGGCCGCGATCACGTTGTCGAACAGCAGATGGCGCTCGTACAGGCCGCTGTCACTCCCCGCGAAATGTATCGGGCCCGTTCCGTAGCGCTCCAGAGGTGCGGGATCGTTTAGTAGCCGTGTGGTGCTCATTGATTCTCCCTTTCGCCTTCATAGAGGCGAGCCTACGCCCCGGATACGTGATGCATGTCATTCCAGAGCTGAATCACCGGGCGCGAAAGATCGCGATCGTACCCGAAGGCGCTGAGGCTGGCCGTGCCCAGAACAAACGAGTTGCAGTGCCAAGACGGCTCCAGCCCGATCCACCGGGCGGCGAGCACCCGGATGAAATGCCCGCTTGAAAAGATCAGTACGTTCCCCTGTGATAGAGCGAACGCGCGTCCAGATCTTATCCGCGCGCTCTGCCACCTGGGCGGGGGTTTCACCGCCCGGTGCGCCATCCCGGAACAGGTCCCAATCGGGGCGCTCCGCGTGAATGTCGGCCGAGCGGAGCCCTTCGTATTTCCCGTAGTCCCACTCGACCAGGTCCTTGTCTATCTCTGCTACTGAACTGAAGCCGGCCAGCGCGCAAGTGGACCGCGCACGCTGCAGGGGACTGGTGAGGACCTTGGCGAACGTCATGTCCTTCAGCCTGTCTCTCAGCCCGCGCGCATGCTCCTCTCCTTGAGAGGTCAGAGGAAGGTCCGTCAAGCCGGTGTGCTGGCCGGTGATGGACCACGCCGTGTCACCATGCCGGGCAACGTAAATTACGGGGGGTTGGTCATGCATGACGGTACGTTTTACTCCGTTGAAAATGAGCCTAAGTGATGAAGAGCAAATCGATTCGAAATTTGTTTGGCCGATCAAGCGCGTCGCGTAGAATCCGAGAATTAATGCGCGCCGTCGCGATTGCGAACCTGGCGGACTGGACGGCGTCCGTCGCAGCAGTGATCTGTGCCTTGTCTGTTTCGACCTGCGCATTTGCCGCCTTCAGCCGCGCCTTCGCGGCGATGTTGTTTTCAGTGGAATTGTCGGGATACGGTTCGGTGGCCGCGTGCTGCTGGAAGAGCGGCGTGTAGCGATCCACATCCCAGCTGGACGCGATGCTGGTTTGCTTCATTGGCGGCGACTTGGGTGGCGCGCCCGCATGCCGTCGCGACTACGAGCATCGCACCTACCGGCAAAAACAGAACAACTCTCACTTCGCTTCCTCCAGTGGCTTCGATACGAGGACCTCAGCGTTCTAACTGCCCGACGTAATGTCCGAGGCGGGTTTCCACGTCGCCTGGTTTGTGGGAGTGTGCTCTCCCTCATCAAACTGATTTGCCGCGGCCATCCACTGCCCGTAGAGGCAACGGCAGGGCCATAGCTAAGGCTTTGAAACTTCTGGGCTAGTGGGAAACAGTCGGTGACGATGTCCGCAATCGGAGTCGGCAGTGCGACTCGATGGTTACCGAAGGACGAGCCAGAAGGTCGGCAGTTCGAATCTGTCCGGGCGCACCACGCAAGCTCGGCGAGTCAATTCTATGGATCTCGTCGCGCTCTGGGCGAGTTTCCGTCTAGGACGCCGGTATGCCCCGCGAATGTCCTACGACAAGCGCAGCTCCCGCCACCATGTGTTAGGCGTATTTGACTAAAGTCTTAAATCCGTAATCCATATGCTGCTGCATGTGGCAGTGCAACACCTACGCTCCCGGATTGTCGGCGACGAATTCCACCACCGCCATGTTGTCGCGCTGCACAGGTATTTCTCTTAAGACCGTCAAAAGCGAAGGCGGATCGATTTTGAAATCCGCCGAAATTTTCTCCGACTTGCCTAAAGGAGACTTCGTTCAATAAGAGACGAGCCCAGGTGTGCCGATGGCGACGATGCACTGACCGGTGGCAGTTCCAAGGACAATCGTCGGACCAGCCATGGAGTCGCCGATTTGAGGGCTCGGGATGTTCCCAGCACAGTTCAAGTTGCCAATCACGGTGTTGTTCCCCATCTCGCTGCCATCCGGATCTGCGCTTACGTTGCTGTTGAAATTGACGTTCTGTAGGACGGTGTTACGGAACCACCCCAACCAGCAGGATTGCCATCCTGTTATGTTGAGGTTCCCTCCGATCGAGTTGTCCTCGAAGTCGCCATAAGGCGGATTGTTTAGCAGGGGCAGGGTGACACACGCGACACCACCCCCGCCTCCGCTCACCGAGACGTTCCCGCCAATGACGGTATGGTGAACCACTACTGCCAGGGCATTCTCGGCCGTCAGACTCCCACCAACCGTGTCCATCGTCGCATATGACCCGACTGTCTGATCGGGGTCGTTCGTACAAATGAACGCAGTTGGCTCGCAGCCTAGGACCAATACGGAACCCTCCTGCACGTCCAGGTTACCCTCGACCGTTAAGTTCGCCGCCGCTGGAAACGCGCCGACGCCGCCCCACTCGGCTATCAGACTAGCGCCGGGAAGTATAGTGAGGCTGCCCGTAACGACGACCGATCCTGACGACCCTCCGTTGATCGTGCACGGACCCGTGACATTAACATTCTGATAGACACCCGCAGGGAGCGATCCCGACGAGCAGATCGTAACGCCGAGTTGTACATAGAATATCGCGCGACCGCCGCCACCGCTAATTACGTAATCATCGAGTTCGATCGTATAGACACCCGGCGGCAATGAGCAAAGCCCCGCTAAAGTGGCAGTGATACCGGTGGGGCTTGAACTCGTGACGGTCAATGTGCTCCCCGTGAGCGCTCCGGGCGGGATCAACTTCACGTAGGCGACACCGAGGCTCGCCGGTCCAAGCAAATTCGTTCCTGAAATCGTCAAAGTGCTCGGGCAGACGAGACCTGCACCGGTGATTGACGGCGTGCCCTGGGCCAGGGCCAAAGTCGCAGTGAACAAAAAGAGCGAAACTACCGCGGCTGCTTTGAGCATTGAGAAATGTGTTGACATCAAGCTTCCTCCCAAGCCTCTTAGGTTTACGCGAGTAGGGTAAGAGGTCAACTACTGGTAGTTCTGATAGTCCTGGTACTTTCCTCGAGCCAAATAGGGTTCTCAATTTGGCTCGTGGGTTGGCATACCATGTCACAACCCCTAATTCTTGATCCTTCCGAAGCGCGGTTTGTCCGGAAGCCGTCTTTTGCCTCTGCCGAGCGCGAAATTCCACGCCGGAGAGACCGGAACGCCGGGAAGCTGCTTCTTTTCAGTGATTTCTACAAGCCTGGCCGGAATATTCGACCGCTTTTTCCACCGGCAGCGGCCTTTTGAGCGGAGTTGCTGTCGAGACTGCAACGTCTGCTGGCACCGGATGTCAGTCTGGCGGAGCAGGGATGCTGATGGGGACGGCACGATCTGGGAGGAGGTATGGCGAGCCCTGCGATCAAGCTAGCCGGTCCGATTGCTGCCCGCTCGCCGGGGCTTCGGCCTGTGCGCTTGCCCTTGAGATTGAGCGCCACTGCGGCGCGGATGAGATCCTTCAAGGCGGTCTCATTGACCTTGTCGCCTTCGTGGATGTCGATGGCGCGCCTGACATTGCCGTCGAGACTGGAGTTGAAAAGACCTGCAGGGTCCTTCAACACAGCTCCCTTGGCAAATGTCATCTTGACGACGTTCTTGTACGTCTCTCCCGTGCAGACGATGCCGCCGTGGGAGAAGACGGGAGTCCCCATCCACTTCCACTCTTCGACGATCTCAGGGTCTGCCTCGTGTATGATTTCGCGCACTTTCGCGAGCGTCTTCCCGCGCCAGTCCCCAAGTTCCTTGATCTTCTCGTCGATTAATGCGGAGGCAGATTCCACCGGGACGGGCCTTTTCATGTTCAGCTCCAAACTCTCGCACCTATTTTAGCCGCGCCCAGCGTGACCTGCACCCTCCGCAAGTGGAAGCCTCTTCTGGTTCGATAGCAAATAGCGTTTCTCCACTCAAGCTTCAGGGCGAAAGAAACATCCGTGGACCCGGACAACTTTGGATTTCATCGGCAATTCCCGCCGCCGGACTCCCTGAAAGACTTCGATCGCAAGCATGGCGTCGTTCTGACGCGACAAGGCCAGCGTCCGCACCCCGTGGTCAGACATATGCTTGAACCGAGGGCAAAAGCCCCGATAGCCTTCGCAGTCGGGGCGTCCGTCATTCTTTTGGCAGCGACGAGGGCCGGCTTCTGCAGGGTCCATTCCGCGGGATTCTTCCTCCCACGCTTCAATGTCTATTCACCGCCGGTGGCGGCGGGCTTCGGGGCGTTGGGCGGCCAACCGGGGGTCTCAACGCCGAACTGCTTGGCGTACTCGGCGTTCAATCGCTGCCAGCCGCCGAACTTCATCGCCTCGCCGGACCAACGATGCGGCCGATGGGAGTTCCGCTGAGAAGGCGATCCAGAACATCCAAACAAATGTGCCACCCGGCAGCACCCATGGAGATGAAGCGGCGATCGATGTTGTGCCACAGCGTCAGGCGCGTGCCGCCGCCAATGGCTTCGAGTTCCCACCGGATATCGTGGCCACCCCAGTTGTACTCAAGCACCTTGGGAGCGTCGGCTCGCGTCACTGTTGTTTCGGTAACGTGCGGCGTGGGCGCTCCCACCGTGGTGAGCTTCACCGTGGTTCCAACCGTACCCAGGCTCCCATCGGCTTCGAAAGGGCGCCCACTCGCGCAGATGCGCCGGGTCGGTAAGCGCCTGCCAGACTTTTTCCGGCGAGTGGCGCAGTTCTCTGACGAGAATGAGCGTCCACTTCTCTCCGTCCTTTCGTACCTGCGCCCCGCTGGCCGGACCCGGTGTGTACTGATCGCGATCGGTCATCTTCTTCTCCTTGTCTTCCTTTTTTCTGGTGTGGCTGATCTTTGGTGTACTGTTCCATGCGGTCGAGGTGGCGTTCGAGAGCATCTACGTGAGCGGACCAGAACCGGCGGAACGGAGCCAGCCAGGCATCCACCTCCTGAAGCGGTTCAGGTTTCAGCCGGTAGAGACGGCGCTGTGCGTCCACCGTGGATTCCACGAAACCGGCCTCGCGCAGCACTCGCAGGTGCTTTGACACGGTCGGCTGCGGCATACGAAGCTGACGCTCGATCTCTCCAACCGACTGTTGTGACGAGACCAGGAGGCTCAATATCGCGCGGCGGTTCGGCTCCGCAATGATTTCGAACACAGATTCCACTCTCTTGATATACTCCACGGAGCATATGCTTGTCAAGGTATATAAAGGCTGGAGGAGCACCTAAGCCTGAAAAATCCTCCAGTCACGGCGGCGCGGAAGTAGACCCTCAGTCTCCATCCACCAGCCCAAGATTATCGGGCAAATGACTTAGGCGGAGACGCGGGCGCTGGCTTAGCGAACTTTACCGGATCGATCGCAACGTTGGGCTGCAGCTCGGTCAGCTCGGTGGTCGATTGCCCGTCGGTCCAGGTCAGGGTCCATCGAAAAGGCATCATCACGCCGTCGACCTCGCGATAATCCGAGTAATCCGTCTGCGTAGGAATGATGCCGACCGCGGTGTCGGTATAGCGCACCATTCGCACCAGTAGGCCCGACTGTTTCTCGAAGAATAACTTTACGCGCGACCCGCCCGCCGCGGTCCCCTGGACGATTTGGACCTCGCGATCCGCGATGGCAGCCCGGGGAAAGCCTGCGCGCCATCGGCCCAGGATTTCCTTGATTCTCGCTGGAAAAGCGGACTCCGCGTCGAGCCTGATGCCATCCAGGTCCTCTCCGCCCAGTGTCAGCAGCGGCAGCGGCCGGTCTGGAGCGGCGATCCAACCAGCGTGGCCATCGTAAGTCGTCGTGCTGTCTCCGATGCGCAAGTGCACGATCATGGCGCGCTGGTCCGGCCCTTTGCTAAATATTTCTACCGGAACTTTCTCGGAATCAGTATCGTAACCCTGGTAAGTTCCCTTCGCGACAAAGCTCCTGAGGTTCGCCAGCCGCTCGGGCCCGCCGATCGCCTGGATAAATTTGTCAAGAATCGAATCGACGGAAGGCGTGCTGGAAGCCTGGCCCAGAATTTCGATTTCATTTGGATCATCCGGAGGCGGAGTGCTGTACTGTTCAGCCAGATTCGGAATCACCTTCGGCTGCCCCGTACCGCGATGGCAGGAGTAGCAGGTGACTGCGCGCCGTCCGCCGAAAGCGCGCTTATTCAGGTCGTTCACCATCGAAATCATCACGCGCGTGGTCCGCTTGAGCGCGGTGTCATCGGCATACCTTGCCCAGTCGCCCGAGCTTTCCGAGACATGGCAATCGGTGCAGTTCAAACCCAGTGACGCCGCGAAAAACCCCATCGTCTCCATCAACTCGCTCACGGAAATCCCCTTGAGGACCTGAATATTTTTGAAACCTTCTTCGGCCATCTGCGGTTTAGGTTCCACCTGTCCATAGGCGCACGCAGCGCTGAGCAGACCCACGCCCCATCGGAGCTTCATGTGGCGAACACTATCATAGAAACCGGTGCCGCGCAAATTGGTTACAGTGAAAGATCGACGAGTCCCATATGGCGTGTTCGCTGGATTCTCCACCGATCAAAGCGTTGCTCACCCGGCTGCATGCGGCCGCTGAACAGCAAGAGGCATGGCTGTCGCCGAAACTTGAACTCGAAGCCCGGAAGCGGAATGCGAAAGTGGACAGCGATCTCGCAGATTTGCTCGCCGACGCCTATATCCCAATCCCGGCGGAAGTCGGAAAAATGCTGTACACACTGGCGCGTTCCACGAACAGCCGCACGCTGATCGAATTCGGCACGTCGTACGGCATCTCAACTATTTATCTGGGCGCAGCAGTCCGCGATAACGGAAGCGGCCGGGTGATTACTACAGAAATGAACACTGCGAAAGCTCGGCAGGCGGTCAAGAACTTCGAAGAGGCGGGACTTTCCTTCATCGACCTCCGCGAAGGGGATGCGCTCGAAACGCTGCGGAATGTCGAAGGCCCGATCGATTTCGTTCTGTTGGACGGCTGGAAGAATCTCTATTTGCCGGTGCTCCAGATGATCGAACCCCAGCTTCGGTCCGGTGCCCTGATCGTGGCGGACGACCTCGACGTCTTCCCGGACGCGCATCAGCCCTACCTCAGCTATGTTCGTTCGCCTGAGAACGGTTATGCCTCCGTCGAAATTCCAATTGGCGATCGCGTAGAGATTTCGGTCAGGACGATCTAAGCAACTCACTCGAGTACGTTCGGTCTGCCCGCCTGAATCCAGCCTGTCAACGCTTCGGTGCACTCCAAACTAATCAGCATGTAGCGGATGTACTCACTGCGGCCGATCCAGGGACTTGGAGCGCCTGGCTTGCGTGCTTGATTCCGCGTTATTTTGTTGTCCTTGCCATCCACGAAGCTCTGATCACGGTAGGGATGGTTCGCGATGTAGCCGTCGGCGCCGGCGCCTTCACCAATTTTTATGAAGCGTTCGAGCGATCGCTTGTAGATCAGCAGCCCAGAATCCATGCGACCCGGTTCACCACCCGGCTCCAGCGACCGCGGAAGCGCGCTGCCACCCCAGAAGGAAAGCAGGTGCGGCTTGCCATGATCGGTGACGGGAACCAGGAACGAAATCGTGCCGGGCGTGTGCCCCGGCGTGAGGTAAAAGGTCAGCGTGGTGTCGCCTAAAGTCAGCTTCTGACCGTCGGAGATGTTCATGTCACGCGCCGGCGGTGGGCCGAAGTTCGCGCGGGGCCGCGTCTTGGCGACCATGTCCCAGTCAGCAGCGCTCATGAGAACGCCTGGATGATAGGTGTCCTGCAGGTATTTTGCGCCGCCGAAATGATCGTCGTGGCCATGCGTAAGGACGATATATTTGATCCGCGCCGGATCGAGACCCAGCTTTTTATAACCCCCGATAATGATGCGTTGCGCTTCTTCCGCATTGTCCAGAGTGTCGATTTGGATGATGCCGCCGCTGGTCACAAGTGCCCATGAAGCCACGATATTCGTTCCCAAATAGTAAAGTTGATCGAACACCTGGGTGGGCGGCGCCACGACCGGTTCGCCCTGCGGGGCGGCACTTTGGGGCGGCATGCTGCAGTCGACAAGATTCCTTCCGGCCAGGTCGCCCGCCGCAAGAAGCTTGGCGTTATTCACATGATCCTTGAACGAGAGGTCCTGTGCGTGCGTGGGGATGACAAGCGTGGCGCCAACGAACATTGCTAAGATCGCTGCGCGCATATTATTGCCGATCGAAACTATTTCTTGCCGGCAGTATGGTCCGGTCCTCATCGGCCGGGATAGCGATGGTTTTGATGTAGTTGATCATCTCGGAGGGGACGCAGAGCTGCTCTTCGTCGTCTTGATCTGGAATCCACTTATAACGATTCGTGGCGACTACAAAAGGCTTTGTGTAGATCTTCGGATCGTCGATCGTCACGGTCTGTTCCATGGTGTTATGGTCCAGACGTGTGTAGCGTTCGGTGACGTGCATATCGACACTATGCGGGTAGCCACGCCGGTCGACCCAGGTTCGGTCGTCCACACCGGCCGTCTCCACCACCAGTGTGTGATCGCCTTCCCAATGGCCAACCGAGTATCCATACCATCTGGTTTCCGGCCCTCCCTTGGCGCCGACATTCTTGGGAAGCGGCCGGCCATCCATCCAGATGATGCGCCATACTTTTTGATATTGAATCAACATCACGATGCGATCGGGCATTTGAGCGAACGTGATCCCCCTGGTTTCGTTCGTCACACTGCGTGGAAAGCCGAATGGATCGCATGTCGCCCAAGGATCGTTGGACTGCGCTCTGAACGGATCGGGAATATTGAGCTTGAATCGCTGCTGCCCCAAGGCTGTCAGCGGAGGCGCATCGCCGAGTTGCGGTTCGAGCTTTCCGGTCCAGGCGCCGGTCAGATCACGGCGGGGCGCGGGCCCGCCCGGGCCCATCTTTTCCAATCTGTCAGACAAGCTGGGAGGGCGCTGTTCGACCTGCGCCGCGGCAACCAGGGAAAAGGCCAGAGCGGACGCCAGAACAACGACTAAATTCGCGAGCGAGGTTTGCATTCGCCTGCTACTCGACGTCCCGATATCCTAACGCGCTGTCCTTTAATTCCGTGCCATCAGCCAGCACAATCTTGTTGAGACGGCCAACCGGCTGGCCGCTCTTGGCGGCGTAGATGTAAACCGTAATCATGTCGCCGGGCTGCAACGAACTCTGGCTCCAGCCCAGCAGCCGAAGCGCGGACGGACTGCCCGCTTCCCCGGCCCAATGCACCGTGTTCCCCTTGTCGTCCTTCACGTCGAACTGGATGACGGTGTGCGGATTGGCCCACGCGAATTTGGTGACCGTCGCGCCCTTCAGGACGATGGCCTTGCTGGTGTCGTAGGCCACGTTGCCGTGGTGCGCGACCAGCGGGACGCAAACTGCCAAGCCCATAATCCAGATTAAGAACGCTCGGATCCTAAGCTGCATGTCGGACCTCCAGCGTGAACGCTATCACAAAAAACCCGATCTCGCAATGCGGGTGCAGAGATTCGGATCGGCAACGGACCGGGCTCCCGGCATGGTCGTTCCGCGGCTGCACGGCGAGGCGCCACCGTGTCAAGGCAAAATAGAAATGTCCTATTCCCAGCAAAGTAGAAATGTCCTGTTTTGAGCTAGGAGCCGAAGGAGCGGGCTTACAGTGGATTCGATGTTCCGGGGGAGTCGCGCTCCCTGGGGCAGATCCGAAGACCGCTGCGACGGGGCTGGCTCCGAAGCAGACGGCACCAGACCCCCAGTCAAACCGGGCCCGATGATGCCCGTTCTGGGGGTTTTGGTTTTTGAGGACAGATCTGCTTTGGTGGAGCTCCCGAGCAGCGGTCTTCGGATAAATAAAGCGCGAAGATCGCCGGGCCGGTTTTGCCCAGCGCTCCGATTGGTTTTGGTTTCGGTGCCGGCGTTTAGCTGCGAGCATCGGGCACCTCAGTCGGTCGAGAACGAGAAGGCTTCGAGCGGATGGAAAAGTTCTTCATCCAATCGCTTTTGCGCCGGATCTTGCCCGTTGAGCGTGTCGGGGGTGCGAGCGTTTTGGATAACACCAGTGGCAGCGCGCAGCGGCGCACCCGCACATAACGACCTTGAAACTGCACGGCGACGCTGCCGTCCAAGCGCTGTTCGACCCGCACCCATCCTTTGCGCATTCCGACCTGGATGTCGCGGCGGTCGATTTGGTAGAGCTTGCCTTCGTATCGCACCGTGTAGTCATTCGTCACCTGACGCTGTTCCACGTGGCTGAGAATCGCGGCCAGATCATGCTCTTTGCCGAGAGGGCGATGGGCATCGGCGGTATCGGCCGGCTTCACCACCAGGGTCTGATTCCACCAAGCCAGATATTCGTTCTCCAGATACGCATTGGCCTGATCGAGGGTGCACGCCCCGGCCACACGCAGTCCTTTCACTAGGCGATCCTGCGCCGTCAAAAATTGGCGTTCAATGCGTCCCTTGGCCTGCGGCGAGTGCGCCGGAATCCAGACAACGTTCAGCTCGCGCAGCGCCCGTTCAATCTGTGTCGGCGGCATCTGGGGCCGGTCGCGGTCCTCACGCTGCTGCTGTCGTTTGGTCTTAACCGCCACCTGGAACATCCCCGCTTTGTCGGTGTAAAACGCCAGCGGGCGGCCAAACTGCTCGAGGTACGCCCCCAGCAGCCGCCGGTTCTCCTCACTGGAATCGTGCCGTACAAAGCGTGCGAACAGCTGGCTGGTGGCATCGTCGATCATCGCTATCAGATAGATCGATTCCCCGCGGCCCTCCAGCCAGTCGTGGTCGCTGGTGTCCCATTGCACCAACTCCCCACAGCGGCTTCGACGCGGCCGCCATTGGTGCACCTCCACCATGCGGCGATGACCGGCGCGCCACAATCCGGCTTTGGCCATCCACTGTCGCAACGTCTCCTTGCTCACCGTAAGCCGGTGCCGCTTGCGCAAGTATTCTGCCGCCAATGTAGGCCCGAATCCGCGGTACACCGGATCCGTCAAAATCGTGATCGCCTGCTGTTCCATGTCGGCGGACAGCTTTCGGTTGGACGTTCTCCCGCGTAGCTCATGAATCACCGCCCGGTCTCCTTTCTGCCGCAGCTTGCGCAACAGCCGTCGCACGTGCCGCTCGTTGACACCGATCTCCTCAGCGGCTTGTCGTTGCGTGATCAATTTCTTCTTGGCCCTCTTCAGGGCATCCAGCCGGTCTCGTTCGGCCTGGTTCATTAGTAGCTGTCCTTCGTCCACCCCTCAGGCTGGACCCTGTCAATAGGACATTTCTACTTTGCCCAAATAGGACATTCTCATTTTGCTGCGACACGGCGAGGCGCCACCGTTGTGCGCGCCGCTTGTTTCGTCTATGCTCTTAGCAATATAAATGGCTCGTCTGATTCTATTCAGCCGACTCGGACTTCGCTACGCACGTCGCGCGGTACTTTGCGTCTATGTCCTGCTCGGGGCGCTCCTGCTTATAGCGCAGGCGCCACAACCGCGATCGATAACCGAAGGTGTCTACTCCGCGCCGCAGGCAGCACGCGGACAGCAGCTTTACAAGACCCAGTGTGCGGCGTGTCACGGCAATGCGATGGAAGGCACCAGTGGACCGCCGCTGGTCGGCGACAGTTTCCTCTCAAACTGGAGCGCCCGGCCGCTCGCGAATCTGGTCGACAAGATTCAAAAGACCATGCCCTTTAACTTGCCTGGAAGCCTCTCCAGGAGCCAGTCCACGGATCTCGCGGCCTACCTTCTCCAAGCGGGTAAGTTCGCCGCAGGGCAATCCGAACTGAGCGAAGCCGCGCTCACGCAGATCGTGTTTCCAACGGTGCGAAGCTCGCCCACGTTCAGCGTCGCGAAGCTCGCCGGCCCATCTCTTCCACCGCCGGAAGGAAACCTGGCTGAATTGATGAGAGCCATCGCCTTTCCAAATGCCAACATCATCTTCAATGTTCAGCTCAAGGATCCAGGAGCTGTGAAGAAAAAGCAGCTTGCCGCCTCGCCTTTTGATTACGTCGAGTGGGGATCCACGGTATATCCGGGATGGCTGGCCATCGATCAGGCCGCCGTCGCGATCACGGAAACCGCGCCACTCCTTTTGACGCCCGGCCGCCGATGCCAGAATGGCAAACCTGTCCCCGTGGACCGTGCCGATTGGAAGCAATATGTTGCCGCGCTGGTGGAAGTAGGAAAGCTCGCTCGCAAAACCTCGCAGGCCAGGAATTATGAAGCCTTCGTCGACGTCAGCGAGAAGCTGAACGACGCCTGTGCGAATTGCCATAAAGTTTACCGCGACAAGGGCGGCGCCGAAGGAAGCGGAGCCACCCGATGTCAGCCCCCGCCGGAGGAGAAATAAATGCGCCTCGCGAAAATCGTTTCTTTAGGCTCAGCGCTCTTTGTTTCAGCATCGTTGTTCGCCCAGGATGTTGAATTTGCCAGCCGGGGAGATCGCTTCACCTGCGTCTTCCCGACGCAGCCGAAGGTGACTGAGACCACGTACCTGTCGCAACACGAAGCCAATCTGCCAGCGCGCGTGTATACCGCGACGCAAGGGCAGAGTCATTATTCGGTAACCGTGGTCGATTATAATCAAGCCCAACGGATACTCACCGAGAAAGCCAAATCCTGTCCTGCGGGCGCTGAGCCCTGTCTCGGCGGGCCCGGCGATGAAGGGCATTGGAAGGCGGACATCCGTGGTGCGATCGACTGGGCTACCTGGCAAATCATGAAGCGCGACGCGAAGGTGACACTCTTCGTGTGGGCTGCCATGGATCAGGTCGAAGGACGTGAATTGCAGCTAACCAACGCCGACAAATCGCGAACATACGCAGGCGTCTTCATGCACCAGAACAAGCTCTACATCGTCGAAGGAACGGTGCCGCCCGGCTATCCGGCTCCGGTGCTGTTTCAGCAATCCTTGGGATGGCTGGATGAGAATGGAATCGGGCTGCGGTACACATCGTATTACAACAACAACTACCCCGAGCCCCCGCGCGTGGATCGATCCAAGCGGCCGGGGCAGGGCCGGATTGACGCACCGGGCGCGGTCGTACCGGGTACCAAAGAAGGAGACAAATAATGTCGCAAGGAACGCGGTTCAAATCTAGTCTTGGTCTTGCCGCAGCGATCTGTGTAGCAGCCGCTGCACTGCCGATGTGGGCGCATCATTCCCACGGCGCCTACGAGGACACTTTCATGGACATCGAGGGCGTGGTCAAGGAAGTGCATCTGGTCGTGCCGCATTCCTGGATTTACCTGGAAGTCAAGGACGCCAAGGGCGGCGAGCCGCAAGTGTGGGCTTTGGAAGCAACCGGTCGCACCCAGCTTCAAAAAGTAGGAATAACGGCCGATACCGTCAAAGTGGGCGACGCGATAAAAGTACGCTGCCATCGTCTGCGGGACGGTTCGAACGGCTGCCTGATGGGATTTCTGAAGGCCGCGGATGGAAAGGTCAAAGATTGGGACGGCGGGGAAGCGCCGGCACCCTCCGATTTTTAGGGCGGTCCTCCGGGGCTAACGGTTTGCCTGAGCCGCATTCGGCTTCAAACTCGCATACACCGCTTCCACGAACATATCCGTTGTCCAGGGGCCGGATGTCGCGCCAAACAGATCGTCGTAGTCCACCGTCAATCTGGCCGCTTTGACGCGATCCAGGCTCGCGCCCTGGTTGATCATTGCCTGGACGCGATCGCGAATGATCACCAGCATGTCGCGATATTCGGACACATCGTACTCGTCGCAGACTCTTCCGTGTCCGGGAATGATCAACGTGCCGCCCTCCTCCTCATGTTTGTACACGGTCTTATCGAGGATGTTATTCAGCGCGTCAATTTCGCCTTGGATGCTGCCACCGTTCTTGGTATCGATGAATGGATATTGAACGGTGGAGAAGAGATCGCCGGTGACGATCACGTCCGAACTGCGGAAGTGCACGATGCTGTCTCCGTCGGTAACCGCGTTCGGCTCCCAAAAGATCTCGACTGCTTCGTCATTATGGTTCTTTCGCCTTCGGCCATCCAGAAACGTGTCGCTGGGCCATCCCACGGCGGCCACCGCACCGGGTCCCTTGGCTTCGCTCATGCGGGTTTGAACATTTTGATGAGCGATGATGGTTGCACCTTTCCCGGCATCGGCAAACTGGTCCGAAAAGAAGGAGCCGTACAAGCTTGGGTCGTCGCCGGCGGCGCGAAGCTTCACGTTGCCGCCCGTGTGATCGGGATGAAAGCTGGTGTTGACGATAAACTGGATGGGCGTTTCGCTGAGCTTGCGGATCGCGGCAATCACTTTCTCCGACAATTGACCCGCGCCGGTATCCACCACCAGCGGTCCTTCATCGCCAATCTGTACCGCAATGTTGCCTCCGTCGCCGATCAGCATATATACGTTGGCATTAACATGCCAGACGTGGATCTCGCCATCGTGCGGATCCGGTTCGGGCGCGCGCCGGGAGTGCTCGGGACCGGTCGAGGGGAACAATTCCGCCTTGGCAGATGCCTCCAAAGCGTTTGCGTCCATGGCTTTGATTTTGAACTTATAGTCGGGATACATGGTCTCCGGGCCGCCCAAACTCGCGACCAGCGGAATATTGTATTTCTTCGAATATTCTCGAAGATAAGGATCCTGACCCCAAAGATAGGCCGGCACGCGATCGTTGGACTTGCCCACGATCTGCTCGGCATCATCGCAGGCGTAT
Organism: Bryobacterales bacterium; assembly: GCA_963732175.1. GTDB lineage: Bacteria > Acidobacteriota > Terriglobia > Bryobacterales > Bryobacteraceae > Palsa-89. Next base: position 85,695 of record CAVSYF010000002.1, read on the forward strand.
AGCCAGGATTCCGGATCCCGGATATCGCGCACCATATCCGAGGTTCTAATCAAGGGCTCGGCCAGATACACCGGGTCGTTAATGATAAAAACATACGTGATGCGGTCGCCGTGCCGGATGAAGTACTCGACCAGCGTCGCTTCGTCGCTTTCGGGCAGGCCGTTGCCGCGAATCCAGCCGCGCTTCATGTGCGTCGTGTAAACGGTCAAGGCATTCCCTTCGTACTTGCCTGTAGAAAACCCCGTCCAGGTGTGCTGCGCCCAGGCGGGAGGATGCGGGCGGCCGTCCATCCAGATGGTTCGGTTTCCTTCCGTGATCTGGCCGAACATTTTGATGCTGATCAGTCGCTGTGTGTGGGGGTCCCGCTCCTCCCAAAAACGTTGGCTGCCTCCGGTGAACATCAGATACGGCGTCACGTAGGCGGCGCATTGCTGCTGCCGCACGGTCATTCGGGAGGCGCTCCAGGCTAGGGCGGACAATCGGCCCGCCTCGTTGATGGGGATTCCGCCATACTCGCCCAGCATTCCGCTGGCAGTGCGCAACGGCTCCTGCTGAACCAGATTGGACCAGTCGCCTGACAAGTCGAGGCCGGATTGTTGCTGCTGACCGAAGAGCGCGGCGCTCGAAAGCAACATCGTCAGCGAAATCCAAGTACTGGTCTTCATCGAGACTCCTTGATCGTTCCTAAGATCATACTGGACGTCGCGAGAGCGTGCAATGCGCCCAAGCAGCGGGTGATGTACACTAAGCTGGAATAATTCGATGAGAACTTCACGATGGCGCTGGTGGGCAGCGGGTCTGGTTTCGATCGTCCCTATATGCGCTAACGCGCAAGGACGCGGGGAACGGGCGGCCACCCCTCCGACCGCCCAGGCGGCAGCTCCGTTCGATCTCACCGGCTACTGGGTGTCCCTTGTGACAGAGGACTGGCGCATGCGCATGTTCGTTCCTCCGAAAGGTGATTACACCAGCGTTCCACTGAATGCCGCGGCCCGCAAAATAGGGGATGCGTGGGATCCCGCCGCCGACGAAGCTTCGGGAAACCAATGCAAGAGCTACGGCGCCGCTAACATCATGCGGGTTCCGGGGCACATTCACATTATCTGGCAGGACGATCAGACCTTGAAGCTCGAGACCGACGCCGGGATGCAGACGCGCGTGTTCTACTTCGGCACGCCGCAGAGCCCGGGCGGAGATTGGCAAGGCGTTTCCAAGGCCACCTGGGAATTCATACCGGCCGCGATCACATCGGTTCTGGGAAGCCGCTTTGCTCTGGACCGCAAGGCCGGTTCTCTCAAGGTCGTCACAACCAAGCTCAAGCCGGGCTATCTGCGGACCAACGGCGTTCCTTATAGCGCGGAAACCACGATGACGGAATATTTTGACCGCGTCACTCAGCCGAACGGTGAGCCTTTACTGATCGTCACCACGACCGTGGAAGATCCTGTTTATCTAACCCGTCCCTTCTTGACGAGCGTGCACTTCAAGAAGGAAGCGGACGCGTCCGGCTGGCATCCGACGCCCTGCATGGTTCGATGATTCTCGCTACGAGACAATAGCTTTTGCACGATCGGCGCGATCGAAGCTGCATTTTTTCTAAGATGCTGCCTCGCAGCAATTCCTCTTAGCCTTTCAAACCTTTGACTTAGCTCCTGGAAGCGAAATTGCCTCCGCTTCAAGCGACGAAACGCTGGGGGGCGTGCAATGTGCTGCGTCAGTGTATAACGCTGTGCGTGCTGCCGTTCTTGTGTTCGGCGGAGATGCCAAAGCAGCCCGCCGATCCGGAGTTGCTGACCTATGACGAAATTATCCAGCTCTACCAAAACGAAAATCCTCCAGCGCCGCTGCAACAAAAATTAAACAAGCTGCTGACCACGCCCTTCGTGCGGAATACGGCCTCGGACTCTGGTGTTACACCGTTGAAGCCGGCCCAGCCGCAAATTGGAAAGGTTCTACGCGTGGCGCAGTGGAACATCGAACGAGGCCTGGAGTTTGACGCAGTGCGCTTTGCGTTCAGCGATCCGCGGCAATTCAATGCGCTCATGGAAGACAAGGATTCGAAAGCGGGCGAAAGCGAGCGCGCCAAAATCCGGGAAGAGATCGCACTTCTGCAGCAAGCGGATTTATTGGTTCTGAACGAGGTGGACTGGGGCGTGAACCGCACGCTGTTCCGCAATGTGGCCGACGAGCTCGCCCATGCGTTGAACATGAACTACGCGTACGGCGTTGAGTTTGTCGAAGTGGACCCGGTGACTATGGGGATCGATCAGCAGGTAATTGTGCGTGAAGTGGCCGACGCCTACGCGGAACCGCACGATGACCGGGAGGCGATGCTCGCGCATGTTCGCGAGGTCATGCAACCCGATCCCGCGCGCTATCGCGGCCTGCACGGGACGGCCATTTTGAGCCGCTACAGGCTCGAGAATGTGCGGTTAATCCCGTTCCAAATTCAGGGGCACGACTGGTACAAGGACGAAAAGAAACGTTCGATTGCGGTGAAGACCGAAGGCCAAATCAGCGCCGCGGTGTTCAGAGAGCAGTTAGTGCGTCAAGTTCGGCGGGGCGGCCGCATGATGTTGTTTGCCGACATCGCCGACCCGGAGCTGCCCACCGGGAGAGTGACGGTGGTGGCGACCCATCTAGAAGACGTGGCCACGCCTAAAATCCGGCGGGAGCAGCTCCAGGAGCTGCTCTCCAAAATCGAGAAGATCGATCATCCCGTGATCGTCGCCGGCGACATGAATACGTCGACGCATACGGGCGTTCCGATCAGCGTGACGCGCGCCTTCAAGGAGCGCTTTGGAAGCGGCAAGTGGTGGGCCGAGCAAGGCGCCACCGACGCGCTCAAGTACACAACTCCGCTGGGATGGATCTACGATCTTTCGCTCGGGATGGTTGGATTCGCCCGCAAGATGGACGATCCTACACGCGCCAGTATCCCGTTGGTCGGCGATAATGGCGAAGCGAAATTCTTTGACGTGCTGGAACAATTCCGCTTCGATGACGGCGCGGTCTTCGACTTTCGCGGCGATCGCGAGCACTCCTATAACGACCGCAGCGGAAAACTGGCGAATTCCAACGAACGATCCGAAAAGGGTTTCGTGGCCACCGAGGAGCTGGCCCGCCGCTTCGGTCCCATCGGCCAGTACAAGCTGGATTGGATCTTTGTGCGGCCCGCTCACCTGACGAAAGAGGATTCGCACGAGTATTCGGCGTTCAGCTGTTACGATGGCCGAACTCTTCGGACCATCAACCACGCTATTCCAGACCGGATTTCGGACCACAATCCCATCACAGTCGATTTACCGCTCAACGATCCGGTAACTCGCTATGCGCGCGCTGGTAGGGCTTTGCCCCGCCAGTAGCTCGCCGACCCCGATTACGCTATGCTAGCTTGAAAGCTGCATGCGATGTTTTTCTGTGATTAAAGCCGGGTTTTTCGTCAGTGTACTTTTGATTGGCGGCCTGCGCGCAAGCGCGCAGGAGCAAGCAGTGTCGACCAAAGACACCGAACGCAAGGAGGCGCCCGCACCCGAATCGAAAGGGTTGCCGCCCAGAGCAGCTCCTTCCGAATATCAGGCGCAGGCGCGCGCGGGCGCGGTAACGGTTGCAGCCGAGTTTATGGGACATTCGGTTCCGACCCCGGAGGCGATCTACTCCAGTGAGGATTTTGTGGTGGTGGAAGTAGGGTTATTCGGGCCGCCCCAAGCGCGCGCTACTTTGTCCACCGGAGATTTCTCGCTCCGCCTCAACGGCCGCAAGATGCTGTTACCTAGCCAGCCGTATGAAAAAGCGTTCCATTCCCTCAAAGATCCCGAATGGGAGCCGCCCAAATCCGAGAACAAGTCGAAAACCAGCATCGGCGATGGCGGCGCTGGTGGTAACACCGATTCCGCGCCTGCGCCGGTTCACATGCCCCTAGAGCTAAGGCGCGCCATGGAACAGCACGTTCAAAGGTCGACCATGCTGGAAGGAGACCGCGCTCTACCTCAGGCTGGGCTGCTGTTCTTCGAGTACCGGGGCAAGACGCAGAACATCCGCTCGCTCGAGTTGATTTACAGCGGGCCCGCCGGAAACGCCACCCTTGCTCTCCAGCCGTAGCGATTCCTTGGCTGGGAGTGCACGGGCGGCCATTGCTTCGACCAAGCCATGGCCGGCGGAAGTTTAGTAAAGTTGTACCCACAGCCTCAGGCGGAGCCGTATTAAATGCTTGTGGGCCAGACCTATGTTGTGGGAGTGTTCACGGGGAGGATTGTTTGAAGAAATTGCTTGTAGCTGTTCGGCTCTGCGCCATCGCCGCGCTCATCGTGGCTTGTGTGGAGGGACAACAGCCTCCGCCGCAGACTGCTCCAGGTACGCCAGCCACTGCCCCTGCCACCGCGCCCAACCCGTCCGTGACGAACACGCCCACGGCGCCCTCCACGCAGACAGCCGTGCCCGCGCAGAATCAGACTACGAATGCAGCCCCGCTGCCTTTCTATGCTTCATGGTCCATTGAGGGTTTCTATTGGCTGCCATCCGCCCGGCCGTCGTTGCTAGGCGGCGCCGCTGCGACGACCTACAGCGACCTGTTGTATCCGCACAACAGCAGGTACGCTCCGGGTATCGAGCTCAGCATGCCTGTTTCGAAAACCGGCATGCTTGTTTTCTCTGGTTTCATCACCAAGGGATCGATCAGCACAACCGCGAACCAGGCTGTTACGCTATTCGGCACCGGCTATTTGGCGGGCGACTTTCTGACGGCGACATACAATGTCAAGGACTTCAAGCTGTCCTTCCAAGACTTGCTCTATCCGTTTCCGCGGAAAGAGGGACAAAAGTTTCGAGTCAGGACGCTATGGGAAGCTCCAATACGCCAGCATTTCCAGCAATCTCAACGCGCCCTTATGCACCCACCACCGACAGTTCCGGCAATACTATCATCAACACCGCGACCGGCAGCCGCGAGATAATTTATCCCACCTTCGGTCTGGCGGGCGAATACCACCCGGCGCGCAACTTAGAGTTCGAATTGAACGGCTCAGGTTTCGCTATCCCGCACCACGGCGACATTGGAGATGCGGAAGCGTCCATCAGCTACCGGCTCGGCCATGTTGAATTGGTGGTCGCGGAAAAATATTTCCACTTTGAGACGTCTCCGCAAAACTCACAATATTTCAAAACCACACTCTTGGGCGCCTACGGGCTCTTCGTTTGTATCCCAGCGGCATCCCGATCCCGTGCCTGTTTTGCAGGCGGAGGAACACCACCACTGCCGCCAGCTTCTGCCCCTTCGGAAACTTCCACGGAAGCTGCGGCTCCTACCAGCAACCCCCCCAGCCCCGCTGCGGGGGAGACTCCTGCAACGTCGGGAGCGAACCAACCCAGCGTGAGCTCGCGCTCCGGCACTAGCTCTTCCTCGGCTCCTCCTCCAGGCGTTTATGTAGCACCGCTTTTCCGGTGGGGCCACACTGTCCGTGCTGGGGCAGGGCTTAATACCCGGCCGCACCAGCACCATAAATACCTCCACCGAGCTTATGACTGGATATGCGACTACTGGCGCTTCGGAGTTGCTTGGTTACGGCGTCACGGCGCAAGCGGCGATAACCGAGCGCTGGGCAGTGGTGGCGCGAGGATTGTTGCGGCGCATCGGATACCAATTAGACACCACGGTAACAACTACGAAGCCGACCGTGATCGCCGGCGTGGAGACCACCATCACCAACAGCACCGGCGTCCATGAGGACACCCGGGCCAGTCTGATCGACGTTCCCCTTACCGTCCGATACTACACGCGCGACCGCCACGAACCTGGACCTCGCATGTTCGTCGAAGCCGGCGGCGCATGGCGCGACACCCGGGATATCCGCACTTCGATGTCGACCACGAACGCCCAAAGCCAGACTACTTGCTGCACCTTTACGCCCTCGGAACCGAGATATAGCACCGCTCCCGGCGTGGTGATGGGGGCGGGCATCATGCTCATCGATGCTTTCGGCATCCATTTCGCTCCGGAGGTCCAGTACACGCGTTGGATGAAACCGATTTACGAATCGCTCACTACCGATACCCGGCGGAACGAGATTTCGGCAGGCTTTACAATCGGCTTTTAGGGATCCCGACCGCGTACCAGTATGAGCGTCAATTGGGACCAGGTACGCCGCGAATTCCCGGCGCTCGAAAACTGGACTTACCTCAATACCGCAACTTACGGCTTGATGCCGGGGCGTGCCTCGGAGGCGGTGGCGCAACACTTCGCGCGCCGCGACGAGCGGGCTTGCTGGGACTTTCTGGATTGGTTCGACGATGCCAACCGGCTGCGCGCCAAGATCGGCCAGTTGATCGGGTGCGCCCCCGGCGATATCGCATTTGTCGCCAACGCCGCGAGCGCGCTGGCGCTGTTGCTCAATGGTCTGGAATGGCATCCCGGCGATTGCATCCTGACTCTGGAGCACGAATTCCCCAACAACTTTTATGCTCCTGGCTCGCTCGAGCGGTTCGGCGTGGAATTGAAGATGTGCGCGTGGGATCGAATTTGCGAAGCGGTGGACGCCCATACCCGCCTGGCGGTCCTTAGCTCGGTAAACTATAATACCGGCCTCGCACCCGAGCTCGCCAAAATAGCCGAATTTCTCCACGCCCGCGGCGTGCTTCTGTACATCGATGGCACGCAAAGTGTGGGCGCGCTGCGCTTCGATACGAAAGGGATTCAGCCGGATATGTTGGCGGTGCACGGATACAAGTGGTTGCTGTCGCCAACCGGAGCAGGCTTTGTTTACGTACACCCGCGACTACGAGATTCTCTGCAACCTACCGTGGTCGGATGGCGCAGCCACCGGGATTGGCGCAATGTCGAGAATCTGCACCATGGCGTTCCGCATTTGCCATCCGGCGCTGAAAAATACGAGGGCGGATCGGTTGCAGCCGCGCTGCTGTATGCCATGGAGGCGTCCATCGACTTGATGCTGGAGGTTGGCCCAGAGGCGATCGAGAGCCGCGTTCTCGCGCTGGCGGATCGGACGCGGGAGATTCTGCGGGGATTGGGCGCGGCGGTCACCAACGTCAGTTCACAAATCGTCGCCGCAAAATTTGAGGACCGCGACGCCTCGGAACTGGCCCGCGCGCTTAGCCAGCAGCGCATCCTGGTTTCGGCTCGCCGTGGGCACTTGCGCGTCTCGCCGCACTTCTACAACAACGAGCAGGATCTCGAAATGCTCGGCCGCGCGCTACGACCCTTAGTCTAGCGGTTAGCCCGGTAAACGGAACGGGACGTTGCGTTCCCGATTCAGGCGGTCGCTCAAGCTTCGATCAATCGAGCTCAACGGCGTCTGCTTTTGTGCGTGGTCCATCGTGACGTAATGCAGCGTCGTGCCATCGATCCAATAGGCCAGCACCGCCCGGATGGTTCCGTCATGCGACGCGATCAGATAGAGCGGCTCCTCATACTTGGTCGCTTGCGGCGCGGCTGTCGCGGGAGGATACTCCCGAACCACGGGAGCCGGAGGAGGCTCTGGCGCCGGGGGCGGATAGGCGTTGTTCGAGATGACCATCACTGAAGGGCCGCTGTTGCCGTAACCGCCGCCATACGGGTATTGGTAAGGATACGAGTAATCGGGATAGATGTTGGAATAATAATCGGAATCCCAAAAATCGGAACAGAAGGGATCGTACCAGTAGCCGCCATAGTTCCGCCGTACAAGGCCCCACGGATAATAGCCGTAGTTCGAAAATCCGCGATATCCGAAGCCGCGATTGAACCCTCCGCGAAAGCCGCCGCCGCGGGATCCGCTAAAACTGCTCCCACCTCGGAAAGCGCCGACGCTTCTTCCGCCGCGCATCCCACCACCGCTAAAGCCACCGCCTCCGCGCATTCCACCACCGCCGCCCCCGTGTCCGCCCCCGCCTCTTTGCGCAAAGGCGGGAATAGCGATCAAAGCCAAGATGACCGGTAGAACGCGTTTCATGCGGTCCTCCTTTTTAATTATCGCTCAAAAAGCAGACCACCCTCATTTCGGGTTCACGGCTTTGTAGTCGGCGATGAACTGGGCGATCTGCGCCGACAATTCCTGGTGCATTTGTTCCGCCAATCGGGCGGCGGGCGCGACGCCTATATGGCCGCTGGCCTTCCAGGTTTGGGCGCGATTGAAAGTGACCGATGGGTTACGTCTCAGGAACACCAGTTGGACGAAGTCCACTTGGACGTCGTAACCGACCAGTCCGCCAGCCTGTTTGGTAGTTGTGACGCGCACCCGCAGGTAAGGATCGCCAACCGGGAACTCGCCCTGGTTCGCGACCGGTACACCAGCCTGCTCCAGCTTCCCCTCAACCGCTTTCCTCAGTTCGTCAGCTGTGAACCCTTTGACCGGAGTGGCCAGGGACAGATCCTCCACCGCGACCCGAACGTCCTGCAAATCCCGCAGGCTTTCGCGGTCGCGCTCATCGGCGCGGAGGGTCGAGGCCAGAGAAAGGATGGACAGAACGATAAAGTAACCAGCCCTGGTCATCCTTGGCAGACCCAGGAATCCTTTAGCGCCCAAATTCACTTAACGAGATGTACCGGCATCGCGATACCGGTCCGTACCGTATCAAAAAATGATTCGGCGGCTCAAAGCAAAGAGCGAACGACCCGCTAGGGTCATCACTAATCTCGTAGTGAAAGACCAGCGTGATGGTCTTCCCGCCACAGGTCTTCGAAAAGCGGGAGTTCTTGAGGGCTTTCTCTGCGCCCTCTTTGAAGAGCCCGTTAAGCTTGACCACTTTTCCTTGTACACTTTGTTCGAAGTTTTGTATGGTCACTTCATCGGAGAGAAGTACTTTAACGGTCCGTATGGCCTGGATCGGGCCTGACGTGCCAACGGCGGATACTCCGGGATCTCCAGATGCTCCAGACACTCGATATTCGATGGACTTTCCGCGGGTCCCGGCTGGCCCGATGCGCGATACGGCCCGATCACGAGCAGCAGGCTCGCGATCAGCGAGGCGGCAATTGGATTCATCTGAGACTACCGATGCGGCGTAATCCTAAGCCAAGTTCGTAAGCCGCACGGGCAGCTTTCGGATGCGCTTGCCAGTCGCGGCAAAAATCGCATTCGTCACGGCCGGAAGAATTTGCGGATTGGTCGATTCGCCGGCTCCGGTCGGCCTTTCCTTGCTGTCCACGATGTGCACGTCAATCAGCGGCGTTTCGTCGATGCGGGTGACGTCGTAGGTGTCGAAGTTGCCTTGCTGGACCCGGCCGCGCTCCAGCGTAATCTCGCCCTTCATAGCCGCCGACAGTCCGAAGACGATGCCGCCTTCGATTTGCTGCTTGAGGATCGAGGGATTGATCACTAGTCCGCAGTCGAACGCACAGGTCACTTTGTGGACGCGCACCTTGCCCTTGCTCACCGAGACTTCGGCTACCTGAGCGACAAACGCGCCCGCGCCATTTCCGACCGCGACGCCATGGAAGTGCCCGCTCGGCAGACGCTTGCCCCAACCCGCATTTTCCGCGGCAATGTTCAAAACATTGAGCATGCGGGGCGTTTTGGCGAGCAGCCGCCGGCGAACCTCTACTGGGTCTTTTCCGCCCGCCGCGGCCAGTTCATCGAGAAAGCTCTCCGCGAAGAACGTGTTCTGGTTCACCCCGGGCGCCCGCCAATAAGAAACCGGAACGATGGTCTTGGTCTCGCGGTAGTCGACCATCATATTCGGGATCTCATAATGCAGATCGCTCAGCCCGCCCACCGCTGTTCCATCGACGCCATTGCGTAGGTACCCGAACGCGGGGCAAGCGACCTTGACCTGGAACGCGACTGGCCAGCCCTCGGCATCCAGGCCGCCGGCGAATTCAACGTAAGATGCCGGCCGGTAATAATCGTGCTGCGTGTCGTCTTCGCGCGTGTAGGTGACCTTCACCGGAACATTCAAGTGCTTGGCCACTTCCGCGGCTTCCAGGACAAAATCCAACTCGCCTTCGCCGCGCCGCCCGAACCCTCCGCCGCAAAACATGGTATGGAAATTGACCTTATCGGGCGCGATTCCCAAAGTATCCGCCACCACCTTGCGCGATGTCGTCGGACTCTGTGTGGGCGCCCAAACTTCCGCTGCATCGCCTTGCGCATGCACCGTGCAATTCATCGGCTCCATGGGCGTGTGCGAAAGATAAGGCACCTCGTAGACGGCGTCGATTTTCTTGGCCGCCTGCGCCAGACCTGCTTCGATGTCCCCTTCTTTGCGCGCGACAGCGCCCTTCTCCTTGGCGCGATCGGCAAACATCTGCCGCAGACCGGCGCTATTGACCGACGCACCGGCGCCTTCGTCCCATTGGACGGTGAGAGCCTTGCGGCCCTGCATCGCCGCCCAGGTGCTATCGGCAATTACTGCGACACCCCGGGAAATTTGAATAACGTCCTTCACTCCGGGGACCGCTTTCGCTTTGCTCGCATCGAAGCTGGCGACCTTGCCGCCGAATACGGGAGAGCGCTCGACCACCGCGTAAACCAGGCCCTCCGGACGCGCGTCGATGCCGAACATGGCGCGCCCCATGATTTTGTCGCGGGTGTCCAGACGTTTCACCGGCTTTCCGATGATCTTGAAATCCTTCGGGTCCTTGAGCGTAACGCTTTCCGGCACGGGCAGCTTCGCGGCCGCTTCCGCCACGCTTCCATAACTCAGGCGAGCATTCGTGCTGGTGTTAATGACGAAGCCATTCTCGGCGCGGCACTGGGATTTATCCACGCCCCATTGCTGGGCCGCCGCCTGCTTCAACATTTCGCGGGCTTCGGCGCCGGCCTTCCGCAGCGGGTCCCAAGTGGAGCGAATCGCCTGGCTCCCCACCGTGGTCTGATGCCCATACAAGGCCGGATCAACCGGCGCGATTTGCATGCTGACCTTGGTCCAATCGCATTCTAATTCCTCGGCTAACATTTGGGAACAAGCCGTGGTCGGCCCTTGCCCCATTTCGCCTTTGGGGATCAGGAACGTGATGCTGTCATCGGTCGCAATGTGAATATAAGCGTTCGGCTTGTGCACCGGAGGAGGCGCGAAAATATTGGCAGGCGGTATGCCGATCTGCTGCGCTTTAGAGCGTCCCGGCAAGACGATTCCCAACACTAAGCCGCCGCTCGCGGTCAAGAAGCCGCGCCGGCTGAAGTTGATGGTCGCGTTCATGCTTTCCCTCCTTGCGCCTTGATCTCGGCCGCGCGATGAATTGCCGCGCGAATGCTCGGATACGTGCCGCAACGGCAGATATTCCCCCGCATCACCTCGTCGATATCGGCGTCGCTCGGATGCGCCTTCTTGGCCAGCAGCGATGCGGCTGCCATAATCTGGCCGGATTGACAGTAACCGCACTGCGGGACGTCGCCCTCCAGCCAGGCTTGCTGCACCGGATGACTGCCGTCGTCCGAAAGGCCTTCAATCGTGGTCACGTGCTTTCCCGCGACGGCCGATATCATCGTGACGCAGGAACGCACCGCGTTTCCATTGATGTGTACCGTGCAGGCTCCGCATAACGCCATTCCACAGCCGAATTTCGTGCCGGTAAGCCCGAGCGTATCGCGCAGAACCCAGAGCAGCGGCATGTCTGGGGCTGCGTCGACGGTTTGCGGCTTGCCATTTAACGTGAATTTCAGGGACGCCATTTGTAATCCTCCCAGGAATTGGCTTCATTTAGCATATCTCAAAGGGTGAATCGGCGGGTCTGGATTTGATTGTTAGGAAGCGAATTATGCGCTGGGAAATCAGGGCCTTTCGCCGGGCGGGCGTTCCAGCAGTTTCTTGACGGTGTGCGTCATAATCGCCTGCGAAAGGGCCAGTTGCTGCTGCGACGCCAGCAGCCGCTCGTGGCCGTCGATCAGGCCTTCAATCGCACGTTCGATGCGGTCCATTCTGCTAGGGTTCGCATGACCGTTCGGCTCTTCCGCCATCACTCCAGTTTACCAGTGACGAAATGAATCCTCGTAATTGTGTTAATCAGGGTATTAGGGAAAGGGGGCAAGCCATGCCCATTAGTCCACTGGCCGGCCAGCCAGCGCCGCCGGCGAATCTCGTCAATGTACCGCGCCTGGTGACGCAATATTTCGCCGAGCGCCCGGACCCGCATGTTCCCGAACAGCGCGTGTTGTTTGGGACTTCGGGGCACCGCGGTTCGGCTCTGCTCCGATCCTTCAACGAGTGGCACATTCTCGCGATTTCTCAGGCGATCTGCGTCTATCGCCAGCAAAAGGGCATCGACGGCCCGCTTTTCCTCGGGATCGATACGCATGCTCTCTCCGAGCCCGCCTTTACGAGCGCGCTCGAGGTGCTGGCGGCCAACGGCGTGAACGTCATGATCGCTCCGGAATCCGACTATACGCCGACTCCGGCCATCTCGCACGCCATCCTGAAATATAACCGCGGAAGACAAAAGGGCCTCGCCGACGGCATTGTCGTTACGCCCTCGCACAATCCTCCCGAGGACGGCGGATTCAAGTACAATCCTCCGCACGGCGGACCAGCCGATAGCCAGACCACGGCCTTCATTCAGAAGTTGGCCAACGAGTTCTTAGAGAACGGACTGGCAAGCGTGAAGCGCGTGCAATATGAGAAGGCGCTCCACGCCTCCACCACTCATCACCACGACTTCATCGCCGAATACGTCAAGGACCTCCGGCAGGTGCTGGATCTTGACGTAATTCGAGATTCAAAGATCAAGCTTGGCGTGGACCCGTTGGGCGGCGCGGGCATCCACTACTGGGGGCCCATCGGCGACCGCTACGGCCTGAATCTGACGATTACCAACGACGCGGTCGATCCCACTTTCCGCTTTATGACGCTCGATTGGGACGGCCGCATTCGGATGGACCCGTCCTCGCCCTACGCCATGCGCGGCTTGATCGAACTCAAGGACAAGTTCGATATCGCCTTCGCCTGCGACACCGATCATGACCGGCACGGCGTGGTGACGCGCAGTTCCGGCCTGCTGCCTCCCAATCACTACCTTGCGGCTTGCGTGCAATATCTCTACAGCAATCGCACTGGCTGGCGCCAGGATGCCGCGGTGGGGAAAACGGTGGTCAGCAGCAGCATGATCGACCGTGTGACCGCCAAGCTGGGCCGGAAGCTTTACGAAGTGCCGGTCGGCTTTAAGTGGTTTGTCGACGGCCTGCTCTCGGGGAGCCTGGCCTTCGGGGGCGAGGAGAGCGCCGGCGCATCGTTCCTTTCTCGCGACGGCACGGTGTGGTCCACGGATAAAGATGGTATCATCGCCGCGTTGCTATCGGCCGAGATGACCGCCCGCACCGGGCGCGACCCGGGCGAGCTCTACGCCGAGCTGACCCGTGAGCATGGCGAATCGTTCTATGAGCGAATCGACGCGCCCGCCAGCGCCGACCAACGGGCCGCCCTTGCGAAGTTGTCTCCGCAAGATATCTCGGCATCCGATCTCGCCGGCGAAAAGATCCAGAGCATTCTCACCAAGGCGCCGGGCGACGGCAACCCCATCGGAGGCGTCAAGGTGATCGCCGAAAACGGATGGTTCGCCGCTCGGCCTTCCGGCACCGAAGACATCTACAAAATCTACGCCGAAAGCTTCCTCGGCCACGAGCACCTGGAACGGATTCAGGAAGAGGCGCAGAGCATCGTAAACTCCGTGATCGGCCTGGTGGCCCATAGCGCCTCGTAGTCGTCGCCGATATCGTCGTCATCGATCTCGAGCTGGCGCGCATTAAAACGTGGTCCGCAAAATGCACGCCAGTTCCGATCGGAGACGCAAATGGATTTTGACCTCTGCCCCCTACTGGTAGTTTGGGAAGTCACCCAGGCCTGCGATTTAGCTTGCCTTCAATGCCGCCCTTCGAAGCGTGCGGACCGGGATCCGCGCGAACTCACCACCGAGGAGGCATACCAATTTCTCACCGACGCCAAAGACTTTGGAAACCCTTTGATGGTCATCGCCGGTGGAGACCCGCTCAAGCGGCCGGATATTTTCGACCTGATTCGCCACAGCGTCGCCACGGGGCTGCGGACCAACATCACGCCCAGCGCCACGCCACTGTTGACCGCCGAAGCTATTAACGAATTCAAAACTTGTGGAATATCGCGCATGGCGATCGGCCTCGATGGGCCAGATGCCCCAACAAACGATGGCTTCCGGCAGGTCGAAGGCAACTACGAGCGTGCGCTTTTTGCGCTGCGGCACGGCCGCGAAATTGGTCTGGAGACGCAGGTCCTGACCACGATTTCGCCGCGAAATCTACCCTCGCTCGGCCACATCGCGGAGCAGGTGGCGGAGGTCCGGGCGAAGATGTGGAGCGTGTTCTTTCCGGTCTCGGTCGGTGCGCGTCCCGAAGAAGACCTCACCAGCGATCAATACGAGAAGGTGTTCGAGTTTCTTTACGACATCTCCAAGGTCGCGCCGTTCGAGGTGAAGACCACCGAGGGCCTGCACTATCGCCGCTACATCGCGCAGCGCCTGAAGGCCGAACATGGCGGACGCGGCGGCGCCAACGGCCGGTTGCTATGGAGAACGACGGCGGTCGGCGAAGGCCGCGGCTTCGTGTTCATCTCCCATACCGGCGAGATTTGCCCGAGCGGTTATCTGCCCATCTCCGCCGGCAACGTGCGGAACGACTCGTTGGTGGACGTCTATCGCAACAGCTCTCTGTTCCGAACCTTGCGGGATCCCGCCGCCCGAGAAGGCAAGTGCGGCTACTGCGAGTACGGCCGGATCTGCGGCGGCTCGCGCGCCCGTGCCTATGCGATGACCGGCGACTATCTGGCGCCCGATCCCCGGTGCTGCTACCAGCCCGCCAATCAAGCGGAACTTGCCAGCGCCTAGCGGTGTCTAAATTAGGAGATGGGACGCGCTGACGTAGTCGAGGCAGTCGCGCGGCATTCGGCGCGCGCGGCGGCGCGCGTTCATCTGAAAATGAAACGGGGTTTAGATAGCGTCGCGACCATTGCGGCGACGGCGCCGTTCGTGGGATTGTTCGGAACGGTCGTGGGCATTGTAAACTCCTTCGACATCGCTGATTCCAGCCGAAGGCCATTGTCGGCAATCATAGCGGAAGGGATCGCTTCGTCGCTAGTGACGACCGCCCTCGGCCTCCTCGTCGCGATCTCCGCATCCTGGTTTTACACCTACCTCAGCACCAAGCTCGAAGCCATCGATCTGGAAATGCAAAACGCATCCCTTCAGCTTGTAAATCAACTAATTCTCTATCGCCCCCGTTAATCTGCGGTAAAACTCTTGGTCCTCCCGAGCGCATCACGGAAGGCGCTGCCGCCACTTGTCCGGGTCGCGGGAAGTATGAAACACGGAATACACCGTGACCGTTGTCCCGGCATGTTCATAAAACACAGCATATGGGAAGCGACGGATCACCGACCGGCGATAGTCCTCATGAATAAGAGCGTACAGGTCGGGTTGGCGGCGGATGCTTTCCATACAAGCATCAACCGAACTCAAGAAGTCCTCTCCGAGTCCGACTCTGCGCGCCTCGTACCAGACATAAGCTTCCGCGATATCCAGTTCGGCTTCTGGCGCAATAACTAGCTCAGCGGCCATGCCGGCCGCGCACCCTGCGTTTCACTTCTTCCCACTCCCGGCCGGAAGCCGGATTTTTCAGGAGATTTGCCTTTCTGCGCGCCAGCTCCTGCTTTTGCCAGTCGTGAACCGGCACAGCCTCCGGTGTGGCCGCCAGGTCATCCCAGAGATCTTCCACTAGTTGAAGCTTCTCGGCTGGGCTCAGATCGAAGATCGACGGTGCTCTCGGGTCCATTCAAATCTCTTAAATCAATTCTCTCAAATTCGCCAACCGCTCTGGCCCAATCTCGCCGCTAATCTGCGCTAGAATCAACTTCAGACCCCCGGCCCACGACCGTCCTCCCGGCTCCCGTCGCAGCCAGTACTTCATACTCGCCCGTCCCAGTCACGATGGAATGGTATGTTGAAAGGGAAAGCTTATACCCATGCTTGAAACGAAACTCGTAACCAGCGAGGATGTGAACCCCCAGGAAACCAGCGAATGGCTGGAATCCTTAGACGGGGTGGTGGAAGAGGGCGGGGAAGATCGCGCGGCCTACATTCTGGGCCGGCTGATCGATCGCGCCGCACTCTACGGCGTGGAAGCGCCCCACAAGTTCCGGACGCCCTACATCAACACGATCCCGGTTGAGGAAGAAGTTCCTTATCCCGGGGATCGCGCCATCGAGCGGCGCATCAAAAGCCTGATCCGTTGGAACGCCATGGCGATGGTAGTGCGCGCCAACAAGCACGACCCCGGCATCGGCGGCCACATCTCGACCTATGCGTCTCTAGCGACGCTCACCGAGGTCGGCCATAATCATTTCTTTCATGCGCGCTACGACAACCAGCCCGGCGACTTCATCTACTTCCAGGGCCATGCTTCGCCCGGCGAATACTCGCGAGCTTTCCTCGAAGGCCGGCTGACCGAAAAGCATCTGGAGAACTTCCGGCACGAGCTGCGCGAGCATCCCGGCCTGTCTTCTTATCCGCATCCCTGGCTGATGCGGGATTTCTGGCAATTCCCCACGGTCTCGATGGGGCTCGGTCCCATCAACGCGATCTATCAGGCGCGTTTCATGCGCTACCTGGAGAACCGCGGCATCATCCCCGTCACGCCTCGGAAAGTGTGGGCCTTCCTGGGCGACGGCGAGACCGATGAGCCCGAGTCGCTCGGCGAGGTCACGCTGGCCACCCGCGAGCAGCTCGATAACCTGATCTTCGTCGTCAATTGCAACTTGCAGCGGCTGGACGGCCCGGTGCGCGGCAACGGCCAGATCATCACGGAACTGGAAAGCATCTTCCGCGGCGCCGGCTGGAACGTCATCAAAGTTCTGTGGGGCGATAGTTGGGACGACCTGCTGGCGCGCGACACTACCGGCCTGCTCATCAAGCGCATGGGCGAGTGCGTCGATGGCGAATATCAGGTGTTCAAAGCCCGGGGCGGCGATTACGTCCGCAAGGAGTTTTTCGGCAAATACCCGGAGCTGCTGAAGCTGGTGGAGCATCTCTCCGACGATGACATCCATAATCTGCGCCGCGGCGGTCACGATCCCAAGAAGGTCTACAACGCCTTTAAGCGCGCCGTCGAGCACACCGGAACGCCTACCGTGATCCTTGCCAAGACCATCAAAGGCTACGGCCTGGGCGAAGCCGGCGAAGGCCGCAACGTCACTCACCAGCAGAAGAAGCTGAACGATGACGAGATGGTGTACTTCAGCCGCCGCTTCGACATTCCGGTCTCCGAGGAAACGGTTCACACCGCGTCGTTTTATAAGCCGCCTGAGGACAGCCCCGAGATGCGCTACATCCAGGAGCGGCGCGAAGCGCTCGGTGGCAGCCTGCCCGCGCGCAACGTTCCGAAGATCACCATTCAGGCGCCGCCGCTGGATCTCTTCGCCGAGTCGATCGCTGGATCGCAAGGCCGCGAAGTCTCAACCACCATGGCGTTCGTCCGCGTGCTGACGCTGTTGCTAAAGGACCGCAACCTCGGCAAGTACATCGTTCCGATCGTCCCGGATGAGGCGCGCACCTTCGGCATGGAGTCGCTATTTCGGCAGTACGGCATCTACGCCAGCCGGGGCCAGCTTTACAAGCCGGTCGACAGCGAGAATTTCCTGTTTTACAAGGAAGCCAAGGACGGCCAGATCCTCGAAGAGGGCATCACTGAGGCTGGTTCCATGGCTTCGTTCACCGCAGCCGGTACCGCCTACGCGACCTACGGCGTGCCCATGATCCCATTCTTCACCTATTACTCGATGTTCGGCTTCCAACGCGTTGGCGATCTTATCTGGGCGTTCGCCGACTCGCGCGGAAAAGGCTTCCTCATGGGAGGGACCGCCGGCCGAACCACGCTCTCCGGCGAAGGCCTCCAGCATCAGGACGGGCACAGCCTGGTGCACGCCAGCACCGTCCCCACCTGCCACAGCTATGATCCGGCGTTTGCTTACGAGATCGCCGTCATCATCCAGGACGGTATCCGTCGCATGTACCAGGAGATGGAAGATCGTTTCTATTACCTGACGATCTGTAACGAGAACTACGCCCAGCCGCCCATGCCCCAAGGCGTGAACGAAGGCATCCTGCGCGGAATCTACCGCTACAAGGCGGCCGAGAACGGAAAAGCCCAGGTGCATCTATTCGGTAGCGGACCAATCTTCAACGAAGCCTTGCGTGCGCAAAAAACGTTGGCTGAGACCTATCAAGTAGCGGCTGATGTTTGGAGCGTTACCAGCTACAACGAATTGCGCCGCGACGCGCTCGACGTGGAGCGCTGGAACCGCCTGCATCCGGCCGAGCCCGAGCGCAGACCGTACCTGCTCGAAGCCCTGAATGACACAGACGGCCCGATCATCGCCTCCACCGATTATATGAAGGTCGTGGCCGATCAGATCGCGCCTTGGCTACCCGGCCGGCTGGTTTCGCTCGGAACCGACGGCTTCGGACGCAGCGAGAATCGTGCTTATCTTCGCCGCCATTTCGAGAACGGTGCAGAAGCGATCGCTGCGGCAGCTCTAGCGCGTCTGGCTCGCGACGGCAAGTTCGACAAAACTCGCGCGCAGACCGCCATCCGAGAATTAGGATTGAATCCCGACAGTCCCGACCCAGTAACAAGATAAACTGGCCTCATGCTCTTTCTCTCTGAGGCGGACGTTCAAGCGCTGCTGCCGATGAACGAGGCCATCACTATGATGCGCCGGGCCTTTGAAGCTTTGGCGTCGGGCCATGCGCAGAACCAGCCGCGGCGGCGCCTGATACTCGACACCGGATCCACGCTGCACAGCCTGGCGGGATCGTTTTTCAACTATTTCGGGACGAAGTTCTATTCCACCAATCCGAAGCACGGCGCGTACTTCTCTTTTATGCTGTACGACGCCGCGACCGCTCAGCCTCTGGCATACCTGGAAGCCAACCATCTCGGGCAGATTCGCACCGGCGCGGCGAGCGGGTACGCGACCGATCTCCTCGCCAATCCTGACGCCGATACGGTGGGAATCATCGGCTCTGGATTTCAGGCCCGCACTCAACTCGAAGCCATTCGCGCTGTACGGCCGATCAAAACCGTGCGGGTCTGGAGCCGCAGTGAGGAAAAACGCCGGCGCTTTGCCGAAGAATGCTCCGCCACAGGCGTCGATTCCGCCGAAGAGGCGGTTCGAGGCGCTCACATCGTTGTCACAGCTACCAACGCCAAGAATCCCGTGCTCGAAAGCGATTGGATCGGTCCGGGCGCCCTGGTCAACGCGATCGGTTCCAATGCGGCCACCCGTCGAGAGTTGCCGGCGGATCTGGTGCACCGCGCTGACTTGATTGCCGTCGATTCATTGGAACAGGCCAAGATCGAGGCGGGCGATTTAATCCTGGCGGATGGCTGGGCGAACGTGGTCGAGCTTCAAAACTTGAAAAAGTCCTGGAACCCGACCCACGTCACGATCTTCAAATCGCTGGGGATCGGTGTGGAGGACGTGGCTGCCGGAGCCTTTGTTTACGAGCGCGCGCTCGCTACTCCTGAACGCTTTGCTGATCGGAATCGCGCCACGCGCTAATTTTCAGCCGGCGGCAAACCCAGCACAGTCCCTCGGCGGAATTGGGCGCACAAGCAGCGCCGCATACCGAACACTCAGTCAAGCGCTGCAGTTGATCGGTCATGATGGCGCGCTTGGCCTGCGCTAAGAGCTTCCGGTCGATCACCGGTTCGCTCGCCGCCAACGGTTTCCGTTTCACTAGAAACACATTAGCACGGCGAACGCACAGTTCGCAGGGCAGCCCGTTCTCGCGATTACGCCGCGCGGTCCATCCTTACTATGACTGCCGGGTCCAAAGCGGCCGAGCAGCGCGAGCATTTTTGACCTGGTTTCACCTTGGCAAATTTTCTACTGCTCACCACCGTCGCTTCCACCGTATGCGTGCAGATCGGGCAGTACACAAAAGCGTGTACCTCGTGCTCAACAGGCGTTTGAGCTTGAAGACGAATTGAATTGTTCATTGCCGCTCCTCCTATGTCCGCCTTTATGACGCAAGCCGAGTACCAAACGATTGCTAAAGATTTGTAAACTCCCGGGAGCAGAAATTCTTGCCTCGCCAGAAGACGGTACACTGGAATGTCGGATTCCTTATGAAAACCGCATTCCTTTTTCCTGGTCAGGGTTCGCAATACCTCGGGATGGGCAAAAGCTTAGTCGAAAGATTCGACGTCGCGCGTCAAGTGTTCGACCAAGCCGACCTGGCACTTGGGTGTTCTCTCACCCAACTCTGCTTCGAAGGCCCAGCCGAGGTGCTCCAGCTTACCGAGAATACGCAGCCCGCCCTGCTGACCGTTTCGATCGCGGCGCTGCGCGTGCTAGACAGTCAAGGGGTCAGCCCCGACTACGTCGCGGGCCACAGCCTGGGCGAATACTCGGCCTTGGTAGCAGCAGGATCGCTGGCCTTCGCCGACGCCGTTCGCGTGGTGCGGAAACGCGGCCAATATATGCAGGAGGCGGTTCCGGCCGGAGTGGGCGCTATGGCCGCCCTGCTGAAGCTGCCGGAAGGAAAGCTCGATGCGATCCTGGCTGAGGCCGCGCAAGGCGAGGTGGTTAGCGCCGCCAACCTCAATTCGCAGGATCAGATCGTCATTGCGGGTCATGCCGGCGCCGTCCATCGGGCCATGGATCTCGCGAAAGCCGCCGGCGCTAAACGTGCCATCCTGCTTCCGGTAAGCGCCCCATTCCATTGCTCCCTGATGCAGCCTGCCCAGGAGCGCCTGGCCAAGGACCTGAGCACCGTTGATTTTCGGGATTTGGACGTGCCGCTGGTGAACAACTGGCGGGCCCAGCTGGTTCGTACCGGCCGCGAAGCGCGCGAGGGCCTCTATCAGCAGGTGCCGAATCCGGTCCGCTGGACCGAAGTGATCCAAAAGCTGGCTTCGCTGGGCGTGCGCCGATTCATCGAGGTGGGCGCGGGCAGCGTGCTCACCGGCCTGGTGCGCAGCATCGACAGCAGCCTGGAAGCGTCCAAGTTCGGCGAAGCGGGCGACCTGGACAAAGTGTATGCGGCTATCGCGTAAAGCACTTCCATTCATCGCGGCTTCGATTTTTGCCCTCGCGAGTTGCAAAATGGCGACCGAGAAATCCGATCTTTCCAAGCTGACTGAGGAGTTTGTTTACGGCTCGCTGGCGCTCTCGCCCGTTTCGGCCACCCAGGCCGGTTATCACGAGCATCAAGGCGTCAAGTTGGATGAGCAGCTCGATGATTATGGCCCCGCCGGTATGGAGATCCAGCGCAAGTTCTACTCGGGCTTCCGCGATCAGCTCGCCAAGATAGATCCCAACACCCTGTCTAAAGAAGACGCCGCCGACTACTCCATCATCCACCACCAGGTCGAACTTGCGATGTTGGAACTCGACCGCATTCAGAGCTATCGCCACAATCCGACCGCTTACGTGGAACTGATCGGCAACGCCTTGTTTACCCCCTTTGTGCTGGAATACGCGCCGATCGATACGCGTTACCGCCAAATTATCGCGCGGCTGACCAAAGTGCCCACGCTGCTCGAACAGGCCAAAATGAATCTCGTCGACGCGCCCGAAGTGTGGAACCGGGTGGCGCGCGAGGAGAACGACGGCAATGTCGGCCTGATCGACATGACTCTGCGCGCGAAAGTCCCCGCCGCCTTGAAGGGCGATTACGACCAGGCCGCCGCGCCAGCCCTCGAAGCTTTGCGCGGGTTCACTCAATTTCTGAAGGACGACCTGTCGAAGCGGACCAGCGATTGGCGGCTCGGCAAAGAGAAGTACGCGCTGAAGTTCGAGCATACGCTGGTCGCCGGCAAGACCCCCGAACAAGTCCTCGCCGAAGCTGAGGCTGCTCTGAAGGACGTTCGCGCCGAGATGGCGAAACTGGCCGCGCCGCGATCCGTGAAAGAAACCTTGGACCAGATCGCGCAACAACATGCGAAGCCAGAAATGTTCTTGGAGCAAGCTCAGAAGGATCTGACCGAAGCCACCGATTTTGTCCGCGAAAAGCATCTGGTGACGCTTCCCACTCGCGGCAACCTGAAGGTCATTCCGACGCCTGAGTTCATGCGCGGAGTTTACTCCGTGGCCGGGTTCAATCCCGCCCCGGCGCTCGAGCCGCAGCTGGGCGCCTTCTACTGGGTGACGCCGATTCCCACCAACTGGCCCAAGGACCGCATCGAATCCAAGCTGCGCGAATACAATCGCTACGGCCTGATGGAGATCACCATCCACGAGGCCATGCCCGGCCATTACGTCCAGTTCGAGATCGCGGACAACCTGGAGCCCAAGGGCCGCCGTCTGCTGCGCAACATTTTCGGCAACGGCCCGTATGTGGAAGGCTGGGCTTTCTATACACAGCAAATGATGTCCGACGAAGGCTTCCTCGACAACAGCCCGGAGCTGCGGATGACGTTTTATAAGCAGGCCCTGCGTTCCATCGCGAACGCGATCCTCGACATTCGCCTGCAGACCATGGGCATGACCGACCAACAGGCGCTCGACCTGATGATCAACGACACGTTCCAGGAGAAGGAAGAAGCGACCGGCAAGCTGCAGCGCGCGCAGTTGTCGTCTTGCCAGTTGCCGATGTACTTCATCGGTTGGCGCGGCTGGCTGGACACCCGCGAGCAATACAAGATGCGCAAAGGGGCGGCATTTCAGTTAGAGGATTTTCACAACGCGGCGTTAAAGGAAAGTGCCGTCCCGCTGCCTTCGCTCGGCCCGTTGCTGCAATGATAGGAGCATCATGATTGACGCGAAGGAGGCAGTTCAGAACGCAAAGCAAAAGGCGGGGGAGATGCTGAACCAAGCCGCATACGGTCTCGAGGAGCTCGAAAGGGACACCTATAAAGGTCGTGATGTCTGGAGTATCACCCTTAGTTTTCCGCGTAATCCGGAAATGGTGTCGATAATATCCCGTTTCACTCCGCTCGGTAGCGACGCGCTTCAGTACAAGCGATTTTTGATCGATGCAGAGACCGGCGAGTTTGTTGCAATGAAGATACGCGAAGTCACCTCGCAATGAATGGTCTGCTCGTTGATACAAATCTGTTGGTGCTATTCACCGTTGGCTCCGTTAATCGCAACCGGATCGAACAATTTAAGAGGACGCGTCAGTACACAAAATCAGATTACGAGCTGCTACTCCGGACGCTGGAACCATTCAACCCGCTTTACACTGTGGCCCATGTAATGGCTGAGGTCAGTAATCTCACCGATCTCCCAGGTGCGGAGAGGCAGCAGGCCAGAGAGGTCCTGAAGCAAACAATCTCTGTTCTCACCGAAGCGGAGATGCCAAGCACCCGAGCTGCGGAACACCAACTCTATGCGCGCCTCGGCTTGGTCGACGCCGCCATTGCCGCTGTCGCACGCGACCATAACTGTGCGGTGCTGACCGATGATCTCGATCTCTATTTGTCATTAAGCCGCGACAACGTGCCCGCATTCAACTTTACGCATCTCCGCGCACAAGCGTTGGGAGTTTGAACGATTCAGAACCGCGCCACGTGCCACAAACTGGCGAAATCGTCCGTCCACACGATCGGTGCTCGCTTGCCCCATCCAGACAACTGCCGCGCCATCCCGGTCCGCTCCAGAAAATCCGTATTAGCCGTGATGAGAACCCATCGCGAGCTGCTTTCGCCGGTCTCGGGATCGTCGCCCGAAATAAACTGCACCGCTTGCCAGCCCAGATGTTGCGCCATGCCCCGTGCCACCGGTTCTAGATCCAGCACGCGATTCGAAATGTGAAGCAGCAGCAGTCCGCCCAGCACTAGCCGCCTCCGATAGATGTCGGCGCATTCCGCAGTGAGCAGATGCACAGGAATCGCATCGCTCGAAAACGCGTCCACCGCGATCAAATCGAATTGTTCCGGATGCGGCGCGGCCA
This sequence comes from Bryobacterales bacterium, assembly GCA_963732175.1. GTDB lineage: Bacteria > Acidobacteriota > Terriglobia > Bryobacterales > Bryobacteraceae > Palsa-89. The sequence goes on from CAVSYF010000002.1 coordinate 109,543, forward strand.
GCTCACGCTCCAATTCGATTCGCGCGTCGCCCAGCACGATTTGTGTCTGAGCCTTCGCGTTCTTCAAGTACGAGAACCACGTCCGCGCGATCGTTTCTACATCCGGGTTGATTTCATAAAAACGAAAGACGTCGCCCGGCCGACCCCATGCCGCCAGCGTGCCTGCGCCCAGTCCAATCACGGCGACTCGGCGCGGCCCACCACCGAGCGCGTTCAACGCGATTGCCACTCCGCTATGCGGTCCATAGTACGACGTCGGCCAGCTCCGCTGCGGCTCCTTCAAATACTGGAAGCCGTGCCGGGTGCGCCCATGCCGCAGCTCCCGAAATGCTCCATTGGCATCGGTGCGCTCGGTCACTCGCAGGATGCCGTAAAAGTTGCGCGCGCTCGCCACAGCTACTTGGTTGCTGTTGTTCACCGTTGCAACGATCGCCGTCAGCCCGCCGAGCAACAATGCCATCAACGGAATGCGTACCGCGAGATTGCGCGTCGTCCACTGCCGCAAAGCGCCGCTCCGCAACCAGCCGAGAAATGCCAGCAGACACGCAGCCGCCAGACCGATTGGGTACTCGCTGAACTCGGTAAATATGTGCGGCGCCAGCAGCGCGACGAACATGCCGCCTAACGCGCCTCCCGCGGCGATTGCCAGGTAGAACCAAGTCAAATACTGGGAGGCTGGCCGCGACAGCGCCAGTTCCCCATGGCACAGCATGCAGGTCACGAACAAAACGACCAGATACAGCGCCAGTTGCGATCCGAGCGACAGAGTGCTCGACAAAGTGGGGATCACGCAGCCAGCCGGCGCCAGCAATCCGGCCGCTACAGCAAATAGCGTGCGGCTATACAGGCGTTGGCTCTGAAATGCAAGAATGAACGTCAGCAGATAAACCGACAGCGCCGCCACCCATAGGAACGGGTTCACCGCAATGTCCTGCGAAAGCTGATTCGTGGTCGCCATCAGCAGTGTCGAGCTGCACGTGGAAAGCGCCACCCAGAACAGCAGCGTCCCAACGGCCGGTCGATTCGCCGATTCCTTGCCTGCGTCCTGAGCTGCCGGAACAATCTTCACCGACCGCTGCCGCAGCGCCGTCCACCCGCACAAAACGACAAACGCGCCATAGAGGATCGACCACATCCATACCTGCGTGCGCAGCCGCAGGAACGGTTCAATCACGAACGGATAGCTCAGCAAGCCGGCGAACGAACCGAGATTCGACAGCGCATATAAACGCCAAGGTAACTTCTCCGGCCGCGCGACCGTGAGCCAGCGCTGCAGCAGCGGACTCGTCGCCGACAGCAGCAAATACGGCCCTCCGGCGGTCATCGTCAACAGCAGCAGAATTCTCGCGGCCGGATGGTCGGGAGAAACTGGCTTCCAGAGAGCCGCGTGCGGGCCGACCGGCAGGAACAATAGCGATCCCATCAGCAATACAATGTGCACCCCCGCCTGGACCCGCGAATTCGCGCGCAATCCCAACCAATGCGCGTAAGCGTATCCGGCCAGCAGGAAGGTCTGAAAGAAGAGCAGGCACGCGCTCCAGACCGCCGGGCCGCCCCCGAACCAGGGCAGAATATAGCGGCCCATCATCGGCTGCACCTGGAACAGCAGGAACGCGCTGAGGAAGATCGTCAGTGGAATGCCGAACCCGAAAAATCGCTTTTCGTCGTCGAACTGCACAAAAGAACATGATACGTTGGGAATGAAGTGAACGAAGGACTCCAAGAACACGACCTCGATCAACCGCTTCTCGAAACCGCGCCCGAGCCGGATCGGTCGGCCCTATTTCCTGAGATCACATCCCGCGGGTGGCTGCGACTCGCCTATACGGTTGAATTCCTCCTTGCGATCCTGACTATCTTTACGCTGTGGGGCGAGGTCGGCGGCGAGGGGCACATGGACTTGTTACCCTGGTACTTCAAATTGATTGGTGTACTCGGATCAGCTTGGTGCTGTGTCCGGTTTACTGCTGGCTTGGTAGAGCAGCGTTCGGCTTGGAACCGCCGCACCATCGGCTGGTTCACCGGCATCGTGCTTTTCGGCGTCATGATGGGTGGTTTGACGTATTATTACCACTTGCATGAAGAGCCCGATGACGATTCAGACGACACGACCTCAACCGTGAGTATCGTGCCCGCTCGTTGTACGCGATACGAAAGTGATCGAACCAGGAGCTGAGTCGAAACTAGGATCGTGGAAGACTCCACAGATCTCCCGGGAGATCGACTACCCGCTTGCCATCATGCGGGACATCGGGCGCGCCGCGTGTGCTGCTCTGCGCGAAGCCCCGCAGGGAGAGTTGGAAATCGGCGGCGTGTTGTTTGGCGATTACGACGCCGGCTCCATTCAGATCGATACCTGGCGTCCCATCGTCTGCGAGCACGCCGACGGATCGAATTTTCACTTTACCGGCCGCGATCGCGTGGAGCTGGCGTGTTTGCTGGAATTGGCCCGCCGCAGCGGCGACTTGCGGGACCTGCAGCCGGTGGGATGGTTCGTCTCTCATCCGCGCGGTAGCATCGGCCTCTCGCCCTCCGACGTGGAAATCTACAACGGATTTTTCCCCTCCGTCTGGCAGGTGGCATTGGTTGTCAAACCGGTTGTCAAAGGCGCCACGCGGTTCGGCTTCTTCGCGCGCGAAGCCGACGGCAGTCTGAAATCCACGTCCAGTTATCTCGAATTCGAAATCGAGCTTCCGCCTGTGGAGATGGCGCCTCCGCCCGCGGCCGAAACGGTTCCCATTTTTTCCTGGGCCCAGCCGCCCGAACCGCCGAAGCCATCCCTAAATCTCAAGTCCAGTAAAACGGTCGCGAGCCTCAGCGCGTTGAGCATTTCCGAAACCGCGCCCGCGCAAACCCCCATCCTTGCTCCCCCGACGTCTTCGCCGGGATTCTGGAACAAAGCGCGCCGGCTTCCTCGATACGTTTGGATTTGCGTGATTGCAATCGTGCTCGCAGCGGGAATCGGCGGCCTGCTCCTCAAGGGCAGAGCATCGCCCCATTTCGAGCCTTTTGCGCTGCATGTTTCCGATGCGCATCAAACCATGCAGGTCGAATGGGACCGGGATTCTCCGCTTATGCGCGCTGCCCGCTCGGCGGAGTTGGACATCCGGGATGGCGGAAAGTCGACGCGCTACTCCTTATCGCCCGATGAGATCCAAGCTGGTGTCGTGAGTTATGCGCGGCAGTCGGGCGACGTCGATCTCAGCATGACGGTCTATCCGCCGAATGGCCCGCCGGTGGAGGGCTTTGGCCGGCTGCTCGCCCCGCCCGGTGCCCCTGAAAGCAAACCTGCGGCTGACAACAAACCCGGCACCGCCGCTGCCATTAATTCCGCCACCGAAGCGTTAGAGCTTCGCGCCGAACGCGACGCCTTGCGCGCTCAAGTGAGCCAGCTTGAGGATGCGGTGCGCAAGGAATCAGCTGAAAAGAACCGCCTCCAGGACTTAATTCGTATCTTGGAGAACCGCCTGAATATCGGGGCCGGCCCAAACTCGGGGCACGACGCTAAGCAGTAACCTCGCTCGGCCAGCGCTTCGCATGTCAGTCCGATAAACTAGAGTTGTACACATTCTCTCTCGCTGACCAAAAAATGCGGGTCCTAGACCTGGCTTGGAGCATCTAACTGTTCTCTAGAGTGATCAATCTGAATCGAACCCCTCTCTTGTGTGTTCTGCTTCTCGCCGCGCTGTTGGCGGGAACCGTAGCCTGCAATTCGCGTGCGCAAGACCGGCCGGGGGCACAGCCGCCAGCGCCCACCGTGCTGGTGTCGGAGGTCCGGGCCGCCGATGTGCCGATTTATTCGGATTTTCCAGCGCAAACCTACGCGCGGAATGCCGTTGACGTGCGCGGGCGCGTCGATGGCTACATTGATAAATGGCTCTTTCGCCCCGGCCAGGAAGTGCACACCGGCGATGTCCTGTACGTATTGGATCTGCGCCCTTACCAGGCTGCCGTCGAACAGGCCAACGGCAACCTCGCTCAAAGCCAGGCGGATCTGGAATTCGCGCGCAAGCAAGTCGCGTTGCTGCAGGCTGAGGCGAACCTGGCCGTCGCTCAGGCCAATCTCGTAAAAGAGCAGCAGGACTACGATCGCCTGACGCCGCTGGTTGAGCAAGAGGCCGCGTCGAAGCAAGATCTGGATGCCGCCACTGCCGCGCTGCGTGCCGGCGAGGCGACCATCCGAGCGTCGCAAGCCAATGTCGATCAGATGCGTCTGCAGACCCAAACCCAGATTGACTCGACCGCCGCTAAGGTGGACGCGCAGCGCGCTGCTCTGCGCACCGCCGCGTTGAACCTGGAGTACGCCACCATTCGCGCGCCCATCAGCGGCCTGATCGGAGACACGCTCGTGCCGGTGGGAGGATTAGTCAACGCCACCGCACAGCAGCCGCTCACTACCATCGTTCCGCTCGATCCCATCTGGGTGCGTTTCAAAACGACTGAGACGCAGTATCTGGCCTTCAAGAAAAACCCCGAACCTCTGCGGTCGCCGTTAACCCTGATTCTGGCGGACAACTCCGAATTCCCTGAGAAGGGACGAATCGAGAACACCCTGAATCAAGTGGACCCCAAGACCGGAACGCTCGAGACGCAGGCCAGCTTCCCCAATCCGAAACACACCCTGTTGCCCGGGCAATTCGGCAAGGTGCGAGTGGAAACAGAAGTGCGTCGCAATGTTGTTTTGGTTCCGCAGCGCGCCATCCAGCAACTGCAGAACATTCAAACCGTCTATACGCTGTCGGCCGCCAATAAGGTCGAGTTGCGCCCCATTTCCACGGCCGAGCGCTCCGGCGACGATTGGATCGTCACCCAGGGATTAAAGCCGGGCGACCGCGTAATCGTCGAAGGCCAGCTGAAGGTGCGCCCAGGCATGGCCGTTCATCCTGAACCCTATCGCGCAACCTCGGCGCGAAATACGGCCCGGTCGGACTCCTGATTCATCATGGCGCGATTCTTCATTGACCGCCCCGTTTTCGCGATCGTCATCGCGATCGTCATCATCATTCTCGGTCTGGTCGCGATCCCCAATCTTCCCGTGGCCGCGTTCCCCGAAGTCGCGCCGCCGGTGGTGCAAATCACCGCCAGTTACCTCGGCGGCAACGCGATCGATCTCGAAAAAACCGTCGCCCAGCCTATCGAAGAACAGCTCGCCGGCCTGGACGGGATGCTGTACTTCCTTTCGAGCAGCGCCAACAACGGCTCCATCACGATTTCCGTCACCTTCCAACTCGGCACCAATCCCGATACCGCGACCGTACAGACGCAGAATAAAGTGAACATCGCGCTGCCGCGTTTGCCTCCCGAAGTGCAGCGCCAGGGCGTCGTGGTGAAAAAGGTATCCACCGCGTTCCTGATGGTGGTGAGCCTGGTCTCGCCCGACAACCGCTACGATTCGCTCTTCCTCAACAACTATGCGCAGATCAATCTGCTGAACCAGCTCGGCAGCCTGCCGGGCGTCGGCGATTCGCGGCTGAGCTCCGCGCAGGTCTATTCGATGCGTGTGTGGGTCGATCCCGACAAGATGGCCAAGCTCGGATTGACCGCCACCGATATCAGTAACGCGATCAATGCCCAGAACCGCGAAAATCCGGCCGGTGCGTTGGGCCAGGCCCCCGCGCCCCCGGGGACCGCCTTTCAATATTCGGTCAGCGCACCGGGCCGCTTGATCGATCCCGCGCAATTCGGCGACATCATTCTTCGCGCGCAGCCGGACGCCTCGTTGCTGCGCATTCGCGACGTGGGCAAAGTGGAGCTGGGCGCGGTGACCTATGCGGGTTTCAGCCGGCTGAGCGGCCGTCCGTCGGCCAACGTAATGGTCTTTCTCTCGCCGGGCGCGAACGCCGTCGCCACCGGCAACCAGGTCAAAGCGTTCATGGAGCGGGCCAAGCAGAATTTCCCGGCCGGCATCGAGTACCGCACCCCTTACGACGCCACCATGTTCGTTCGGGCCGCCATCTCCGACGTGCTTCTGACGCTGCTGTTCGCCATCGGTCTGGTCATTCTAGTGGTGTTCATTTTCCTCCAGAATTGGCGCGCCACGCTGATCCCTCTGCTCACCGTGCCGGTGGCCATCATGGGAACCTTCGCGCTGTTTCCGCTGCTGGGCTTTTCCATCAACATCACCAGCATGTTCGGTCTGGTGCTCGCGATCGGCATCGTAGTCGATGACGCCATCGTCGTGGTGGAGGCCGTCCAGCGCAACATCGACGAGGGCTATGCGCCGCACGAAGCTACCATGCGCGCCATGGACCAGGTCTCGGCCCCCGTCATCGCCATCGCCTTCATCCTCGCCTCGGTCTTCATTCCCGTTGCTTTTCTGGGCGGCATCAGCGGCGTGATCTACCGGCAGTTCGCTCTCACCATCGCGGCGTCGGTGTTGCTCTCGGCCTTCAGCGCGCTTTCTTTGAGTCCCGCGCTCAGCGCCATGCTGCTGAAACCTCACAATGTCTCGCGAAGCCTTCTCACTCGCCCGTTCAGCTATTTTAATCGTGCGTTTCATTGGGCCACGAACGGGTATCTGGCCGGCGTCGGGATGCTGATCCGCCGGTCTGCCGTCGCGCTGCTCGCACTCGGAGCTTTTTGGGCCGCGGGCGCCTGGTTATTTAAAACGCTTCCCACCGGCTTCATCCCCGATGAAGACCAAGGCGCGATCTTCCTCTCTGTTCGTCTTCCCGATGGCGCTTCGCAACAAAGAACCGACGAAGCCGTCCGCAAGATCGAACAGAGGCTCACAGGTTTGAAGGGCGTCGAATCTTGGTTTATTTTCGGCGGTCTCGATTTCGCCACTGGTACGTCCAGTTCCAACGTCGCCACTCTGATCGTCGATCTTTGGCCCTGGGATCAGCGTAAGGCGCGCGACCTCCAATTTGACGCCATGCTGGCCCGCATTCAGGGCGCGGCGGCGCAAGTTCCCGAAGCCTTCACCTTTGCCTTTGGTCTGCCTCCCATTCTCGGCCTAAGCACCACCGGAGGATTCCAGTTCATGCTGGAGGACCGCGCCGGCGGCGAGCTTCCCGCGCTAAGCCAGGTGGCCGATTCTTTGGTCGACACCTTGCATAAGCACCCGGAGATCGGCAACGTCATTAGCACCTTTCGCCCGGGCGTCCCGTCCTACAGCATCGACGTGGATCTGGACAAAATGCAAACGCTCGGCGTGCCCGTCGAGGATGCCTACAACACATTGCAGACCTTCCTGGGCGGTCTCTATGTGAACGACTTCAACCGCTTCAGCCATACCTGGCAGGTTCTCATCCAGGCCGACCCGCAGTTCCGCAACAATCCATCCGACATCAATCGGTTCTACGTGCGCAGCACCGAAGGGAACATGATCCCGCTCGGTACGCTGGCGTCGATTGAACCCAGCAGCGGCCCCGAGGTCGTGTTTCGCTATAACCGTTTTCGCGCGGTGCAGATTCTGGGGGCGCCCGCGCCGGGCATCAGCACCGGCCAAGCGCTCGATGTGATGGAGAAAGTCGCTTCCCAGGCGCTGCCTACCGGCTACGGATATGAGTGGACCGGAACCAGCTATCAGCAAAAAATCGCGCAGGGGCACGAAGGAGTGATCTTCGGCTTCGCCGCCGTTCTGGTTTTTCTCTGCCTGGCCGCGCTGTACGAAAGCTGGTCGATTCCGTTCGCCGTTCTGCTCTCGTTACCGCTGGGCCTGTTCGGCGCGCTGCTCGCGGTTTATCTGCGGAAATACCCGTACGATATCTACACCCAAATCGGCATCGTGACGTTGATCGGATTGGCCGCCAAGAACGCGATTCTGATTGTCGAGTTCGCCAAGGATAGCCATCAGCGCGAGGGTATGTCGATTCGCGACGCCGCCCTGCACGCCGCGCGTCTTAGGCTGCGGCCCATCCTCATGACCTCGTTTGCATTCATCCTCGGCGTGGTGCCCTTGCTGCTGGCGACGGGAGCAAGTGCGGCCTCGCGCCGTTCGCTCGGCACGGCGGTATTCGGCGGCATGAACGCGGCCACTTTGCTCGCAGTATTCTTCGTCCCGGTGCAGTACTTCGTGATCGAAACCATCGCCGAGCGCCGACGCCGAGGCCGTTCTCGCCCCAGCGAGCCGACTGAGCGTCCCACTCCGGAGCTGGCCTCCCGGTGACGACGCGGGTTATCTCGCTCGTTCTTCTAATCGGTGGCCTGTGCGGCTGCCTGGTTGGTCCAAACTACAAGCGCCCTCAGACACAGCTACCAAGCCAGTTTCGCGGCGCGCCGACGAGCACGGCCGCCGAGTCCTTGGCCGATCGCAAATGGTTCGACCTGTTTCAGGACGACACCTTGCGGCAGCTCGTCACCACCGCGCTCGAATACAACTTCGACGTGCAGATCGCGGCCCAGCGCGTACTCGAGGCGCGAGCCCAGTACGGCATCACGCACGCCAATCTGTTTCCAACACTCGATGCCTCCGGGCAGTTCGCCGCTACTCGTAGCTCCTCGGTGGGTTCATTCCCGTTCATCGCGCCCGGCACGAACCTGGCCGTCAGTTACACCCAAGCCGGCGTGCAGTTCAACTGGGAGCTCGATCTTTGGGGCAAGCTCCGGCGCTTAAACGAGGCGGCGTGGGCGCAGTATCTGGCGTCCGACGACGCGCGCCGCGGCGTAATCATCTCACTTATTTCCGACGTGATGAATACGTATTTTTCTTTGCGCGAGCAGGACCTGGAACTCGAAATCAGCCAGCGAAACCGCACTGCCGCGCAAGATAATCTCCGGCTCATTGAGCTAAGAAAAGATCGTGGCGCCGCCAACGGCCTGGACGTGCATCAAGCCGAGCAGTTCCTGTATACGACCACGACGCAAATCGCAAGCGTCCAGCGCTCCATCGCGGAAGATGAGGATGCCCTCAGCTTCTTGCTTGGCAATCCGCCTGGCGAGATTCCGCGCGGAAAGAATCTCGAACAGTTTACTGCTGCGGCCCGAATTGCCCGCCGGATTGCCTTCCGCGCTGCTCGAGCGCCGCCCCGACATTCTTCAAGCCGAACAGAATCTGGTGGCCGCGAATGCCCAGATCGGGGCCGCGCGAGCCTTGTTCTTTCCGGATATTTCTCTAACTGGATTTCTCGGAAGCCAGAGCCGGTCGCTCGCCGACATGTTCACAGGTCCAGCGCGCGTGGAGAGTTTCGGGCCAAACGCCTTGCTCCCGATTTTCCATGCCGGCCTCCGCGCGGGCGTGCAACTGACCGAGGCGCAGAAGCGCGAAATGCTGGTTACTTATCAAAAGACCATTTACACCGCGTTGCAAGAGGTCGCCGACGCACTCGCCGCGCACGATCATACCCGCGACCAGCGGGCCGAAGAAGAGAAGCTGGTCACCGCGCTATCGGAGAGCGTTCGTCTTTCCGAACTCCGCTACCGCGGCGGTCTGGATAGTTATCTTCAAGTATTGGACGCTGAACGAAATCTCTTCGGCGGACAACTCACCCTGGCCGAACTGCGGCTGCTGGAGTTAGAGTCTGTCGTTCAGCTTTACCGCGCGCTCGGCGGCGGTTGGCAATAGCCTTCCCTCAAGCCCACGCCAGAATCTTCGATTCGATCTCGGCCCTCAATTGCTCGGGATCAAACCGGAAGCGAATGCCAAACTGCTCGGGCACTTGGTTCAGGATCTCCTCGATGTTCGGAGGATTGGCCGGCATTAGAACGGCGAAACCCAAGGCCTCGGCCAATTGATCGGCGATCCGGACCAGATGCACCAAGCGGAACTCCGGGCCGTGAATCGGTTCATGATGGTCGGCCGCGACTTCGCAGAATTCGGGCGGAAACGGCATTCTCGCCAGGATCCATGCGCCTGCTTCGCAGTGATCGATGTCGAACAGATCCCGCTCGGTGGTTCTCAGATCAAAGGCATTTTCCCGAGAGACCACCAGCAGATTCGCGTAGGATTCGGGATATTTCACCAGCAGCGCCAGACGGCCGATATCACGCAGCAGCCCCGCGACATAGGCAAAATCGGGGTCGATGCGGCAGGGCCGGGCTAGTTTCTCGGCGATCAGCGCGCCCGCCAGGCTGTTTTGCCAGCAGATGCGAAGCGCCCGCTGTCGCAGCGCCGGCGCCACGTAATCGCCTAACGCGCGGGTCACGGTGATGGCTTTGACACGGGCCAATCCTACCACAACAATGGCGTGGGAAATTGTTTTCACCTGCCTCGTCAGAGCGAACAAGGGAGAATTAGCCATCTCCAGCAATCGCGTTGCGAACACCGGTTCTGCGGCAATCAACCGAGCCACCGCGCTCACGTCCCAATCCTCGTGGGCGAGCACCTCAATCAACCGGGTCGCCACCGCAGGGAAGGGCGGCAAGTTGTCCAGAGCCCAGGGAATGGTACTGGAGGCTGCGCCCGAGTGTTGCGTTTCGACTTCAAGATCCGTCATGCTTAATCCGCTCCTCAGGAGTGCTTATCGGTTGGGTCGCGACAACTATGAGCGCGACCTCCAGATCCCCTATCATTGATAGGAATGCAATCTTTTGCCGATCGCCTGGTTCAAGGCGTACGCAAGACCGGGAGCCCCTGTATCGTGGGGCTGGATCCGCGCCTCGAGCTGATGCCCGACTTTATCCGGTCCGGCCGAGGCGAGTTGAAGCGCGCGGTAGTCGAATCGACCATCAGCGATTTTCATGAGCTGGTGCTGGATGCCATCGCCGGTCTGGTTCCAGCGGTAAAACCGCAGCTGGCTTTCTTCGAGCAATACGGAGTGGCCGGCATCCAGGCATTCGAGAACACGGTGAAGGCTGCCAGAGAGCGCGGGCTGCTGGTGATCGCCGATGGAAAACGCAACGACATCGCGTCGACGGCGGAAGCGTATGCCAATGCGTATTTGAGCGATCGCGGTTTCGACGCCGACAGCATGACCGTGACGCCCTACCTCGGCCGGGATTCTCTGGTTCCTTTCGCCAGCGCCTGCGCCAAATTCGGCAAAGGACTTTTCGTGGTTCTGAAAACATCCAATGCGGGATCGAGAGATTTTCAGGACCAGGCGCTCCAATCGACTGGCCGGCCACTCTACGAGTCCATCGCGACGGCGATCCGCGATCTCGGCCAGGAGACGATTGGACCATCCGGGTACAGCTCGATTGGCGCGGTGATTGGCGCGACCTTTCCCGAAGAAGGCCGCCGGCTGCGCGAACTGATGCCCGAGGCTTTCATCCTGGTTCCGGGATATGGAGCGCAGGGCGCGAGCGCACAAAGCGCCGCAGCCTGTTTCCATGCGGACGGGATGGGAGCCCTGGTGAATTCGTCGCGCGGAATTACGTATACTTACTCTGGTCCCGATATTACTCGCGAAGCTTTTATCCGCACAGTTCGCGAGAACACATTGAAAATGATTGACGACATTACGGGTGCGTTGAAGCCTTCGCACGTTACTCTATGAACAAATTTTCGGTTGCAGTGATTCCGGGAGACGGCGTGGGGCAAGAGGTTACGCCCGCCGCTATGCATGTCCTCAAAGTGGCGGGGAAGCGATTCGGTTTCGAATGCGAGTTCCTCGAATTCCCGTGGGGGGCGGCCTATTATCTCGAGCATGGGCGCATGATGCCGGCCGATGGGCTGGAGCTGCTGCGTCCGCTGGATGCGATTTTACTGGGCGCGATCGGCGATCCGAGAATTCCCGATCATGTCACCTTGAATGGCCTGCTGCTGCCGATCCGGCGCGGTTTCGATCAGTACGCCAATGTTCGTCCGGCGATCCTCTACCGCGGCGTGTCTTCGCCGCTGGCACAGCCGGGCGCAATCGATATGGTGGTGGTGCGCGAGAACACGGAAGGCGAATACGCGCAGGTGGGCGGATTCGTGCATCACGATCAGCCGGCGGAAGTGGCCATACAGAGCGCAGTGTTCACCAGGCGCGGCATCGATCGCGTGGTGCGATTCGCTTTTGAACTGGCGCGCAAGCGGAACAAGAAGAGGCGGGTCACTTCGATCACCAAGTCGAATGCGCAGGGGTTCGGGATGGTGCTTTGGGATCGCGTGTTTCAAGGGGTGGCGGCCGAATATCCGGATATCGGAACCGAGTCGCTGCTGGTGGACGCGGCGGCCATGAACTTCGTTCGCCGGCCGCACAGTTTCGACGTGGTGGTAGCGTCGAATCTTTTCGGCGACATTCTGAGCGATGTTTCGGCGATTCTGACCGGCAGCATCGGCCTCGCACCGAGTGCGAATCTCGATCCGACGCGCCGCGGTCCTTCTATGTTCGAGCCGGTGCACGGATCGGCTCCCGATATCGCGGGGCAAGGCGTGGTTAATCCAATGGCGGCGATTTTGTCGGCGGGAATGATGCTGGATCATCTGGGGCAGCAGGAAGCTGGACAAGCCATGGAGCGCGCAGTGGCCGAAGTGCTGGCCGAAAGCAAAATCAAAACGCCGGATCTAGGCGGCGTGAGCCAGACCCAGGAAGTGGTTGACGCGGTGGTCGAACAGATCCTGGCGCATCAGCCTCTCAAATCCTGAAAAGCTGCTTCGATCTCCTGCTTGGCTTCGGGCGTAGGGACCGTGAGCGGAAGGCGCGGCGGACCGCCGTAGTAGCCCGCGAGATCCATGGCGTGCTTCAGCCCGGCTATGCCGTGCTTGGTGGTGACCAGATACGCGGCGTGCCCGATGCGGTTCTGCCAATCGAGCGCGGCTTCGGATTCGCGCGTCCGGTGCGCCTCCCAAATACAGATGGTCGCGTGAGGCGCGGCGTTGGCGAACGCCAGAATGCCTCCCGACGCGCCGACGGCCAGAGATGACGCGAGGATCGGAGCAGAGCCGACCAGCACCTGGAATCCTTTCTTCGCCTGGCGGATCATTTGTATCACCTTTTCGAGATTCCCGGAGCTATCTTTGATGCCGATGATGTTGGGGTGATGCGATAGTTCGGCGACGGCTTCGACGGGAATGTCGATGCCGGTGTTTTGAGGAAAATTGTAAATGAGAACCGGGATTTTCGATTGGTCGGCAACAGCGCGAAAATACAGCATCTGCGCGGCCGCATTGTTGAAGCGGCTTTTGTAATAGTGCGGCGTGAGCACGAGCGCCGCTTTGTAGCCGATCTCGGCAGCGCAGTTACTGAGCTTGACGGTCTCGCGCACGCTCTCCTTGCCGGTGCCGGCAATCAAGATTTTTTCCGGCGCCGCGTATTCGGCGACCCAACTCCAAAGCTGAGTCTTCTCGTCGCTGGTGAGCAGCGGACTTTCGCCGGTGGAGCCGCAGACCGCATAGCCAGCGAGTCCAGTGCGATTCCACTTTTCGATGTTGTGTTGGAGTTTTTGCTTCCAGATTTCGCCTTCATGGTTAAAAGGCGTGGTGATGGGCGGGAAGATTCCTGGCAGCTTCATGGAAAGAGAGAAGGGGCAGCATAGAGGCCGCCCCTGTTGACTGACTTACTTTGCGACGTACGTGATGACTAACGTATACAGAGCTAGAGATTCGATCAGCACCAATCCAAGAATGAGTGCGAACCGGATGCCCGCTTGCGCGCCTGGATTACGCGCCATCGCCTCAGCGGCCGAAGCCACGGCTCGTCCCTGTCCCAGGCCGCAAAGGCCGGACGCGATGCCCATGGCGAGGTAGGCGAAGGGCAGATGCCAATCCGTCCCACCGCCGCCGGGCGCTTGCGCGAAGGTCGGGCTGGCCAGCAGCAGGAACGCCACTGCCAGAAAAAGAATTTTACGTGTCACTCGATTGTTCTCCTTGTATGGAATGGTTCGCGAGGAGGTGGTTCCTGGCCGCCCTGGGGGACGGTAGGCTCACGCTCGGAACGATAATGCCGTTAATGCTCGTGCGCGACTGCTCCGCTGACGTAGATCATCGCGAGCAGCATAAATATGAATGCCTGCAACAATGCGACAAAGACGTGCAGGCCCATGAAGACCGCCGGCAAGGCGAAATACGTGAGAGTTAGAAAGGTGAGGGTTACGCGCTCGCCCGCAAACATGTTGGCGAAAAGCCGGATGGTGAGCGAAAGCGGCCGCGCCAGATGGCTGATGAGTTCGATAGGAACCATGACTATGGCGCAGGGCCGGAATGGGGCCGGCGAAATGCGAGCAAATACCGGCCGAAGCCTTGTTCTTTAAAGCCCATCGCCTGGTAATAAAAAAATACCGCGACTGCGAGCCCGGCGGGAACAGCCGGCGTCATGGTGGGGGATTCGAAGCCGGGGATGATCCCGATCAGATTCATGAACAGAATAAATATGAAAAGCGTACCGAAGAAAGGCACATATTTGCGCGAGCCGTGTTCGATGGCGTCGTGCGCCTGGCCGGACACAAAGCCGTAAATCGCTTCGAAGGTCATCTGTAATTTGCCGGGCCGCTCGGCGGAAAGCCGGGAACGCAGAAAGGCGAATAAGACCATGATGATCAACACCACCAGGATCTCCATGGTGATCCAGTTTTCCCACGGATGAACGGGGTCGGCCGGAGGATGGCCAATCGCATTGAGAAAAGAATCCAGCGGTCCCGCTAGGAAGCGGTTGAACAGGACAGTGGTCCAGAGGCTCAGGTTCGTGTTCGGGCATAGAAGAAGAGTTCGACGATTAGTTCGCAGACGACCGCAAGGGCGGAGACTAATAGACCGATCGCGGCAGCCGCTATATTGAGTCCGAAAAACTTGATTATAGCGTACGCCAGCGCCAAGAGCACCACCAGGCGCAGAGTGAAAAACCAAGAGGATCGCTTTTTCGCGCCGGGCGTAAGGGCGTTGACCAGGTGTTGCCAGCCCCAAAAGCTCAGCCAGGAGACTGCCGCGCCAATAAGAAACGCGGCGCCGGTGCGAATTTGAAAAAACGAAGCCAAGCCGAGAGTGCCGGCGAGGCCGATGACCAAAATAAACCTGGAAACGTTGTGAATGAATCGCTGGTAGTCACTTTCCTGCATCGTCCTTGCTTAATTCCCGAACCACCTCGATCATGCCGGCGGCAAATCCCAAGAACAGGCCGATGATTTTGATGAAGCTCGTCTTTAGCAGGTAGTCGAGCAGGTAGCCGAGCCCAAAGCCCACGAAGACTGCCGCGGGCAGCAGGAAAGCGACGGCATAATATTTGCCGAACTGCTGCATGAGGTCGTCTTTTTTAGGCACGGGCGCCCTGCTTTCGCGCCAGGATCGCGCCGGCCTGCTCAGCAGTTTCTTTCACCAGGAAACCCAGTTTCGGATGGCTGGGAGTGATGTCGGGTTGAAGATCGAATTCCTCGAGCGCTTCGCTGGTGGTCGGGCCGATGGACGCGATCGACGACGCGCCGAAGCGCCTCCCGCAGCGGCTTGTCCAACGATTCCTCGGTCGCGATTCGGAACAGATGCGCCAATTGGATAGACGTGGTGAAGATGACCACGTCGGCCCGGCCTGCGGCGATTTTCCTCGACCGCCTCGCGCAGAGGGCCGGTATCTTCGGGCAAGTCCCACTGATAGACGCGGACCGGCGTCACTTCAGCGCCTCGCGCACGCAAGGCGTCCAATAATTCTGGGTTCGATTTGCCATATTCCTGAATTGCGATGCGGCGTTCCGGACGCTCGGCGGTGGCGGCCAAAAGCTCGCGCCAGGTATTCGGCTCGGGCACGGCGACCGTAACGGGAACCTGCATCTCGCGGAGCACGGCCGAGGGCTTGGGTCCGCGCGCGACGATAGTGATGTTGCGCAACGCCTCGGCGAACTGCTCCGGGCGGGTAGCGCGATGCCAGAACTTTATCGAGCGCCCGAGTGCCGACGCCGGTGAGAAAGATCAGCATGTCGAACTCGCCGCGAAATAGCCGCTCGGCGAAAGCGAACGCCTCCGGATTGTTCTCGATGGGTGCTTCGCGCATGGAAGGCGCGACGAACGGATCTCCGCCCTGGCGGCGGATGAGCTCGGCCATCTCATTCGCGCGCCGGCTCTCAAAGGCGATCACTCGCAGACCATCGAATGGCATCACTGACAGGTTAGCAGTGGCAGCGCGTGCGGCCGCGCTCGGTTCGAGGACCTACGGCATGCGCGAGGACGTGTAGGCCGCGATAGCGAGAATATCCTGGTCGGTCAAATTGGCGACCACCGGCTTCATGAGTTGCGTCCAGGAGCCGTTGCGAGTGCCGTGCTGCATGTCGTACAGCTGCCGCGCGATATAGCTGGGCGAGCGGCCGGCGATGCCTGGAACCGGGCCGACGCCTCTGAGGTCCGCGCCATGGCAAGCGCCGCATTGCGTGGTCTTCCCCTCGCCCTTGGTGACCAGCGCCTCGCCCTTTTTGAGGCTGCCGACGGGCACATAGGCGATGAAGCCGGAATGGTCGTCGCGCAGCATCTCGGTGCCTTCGGTATTCGCGGGCGTCTCGATAATGCGCGAGCCCAGCGGCTCTTTTTCGCCGCCTTCTTCGGTGAGATACATGCCGTTGGCGAGACGGGTCTTGGGCACCATCTTGGTCTCTTCGACCTTGATCCAGGCGGTCCACTTCATCGCGCCGAAATATTCGGCCGCCTGTTTGATCTCGTCGTCGGTCATGGACTTGGCGAATCCGATCATGAGGTTCGCGTTGGCCTTTTTCGGGTCGGCGCTCTTGCGGAGGCCGTTTCTGAAATCCATCATCTGCTGGATGAAATAGGAGGTCGGGTAACCGGCGACGGGCGCGTTTTCGGGGCGTCCCTTGCCGTTCGGGTAATGGCAGAGCGAGCAGGCGCGGACGTCTGGTCTCTTTCCATGCGCGACGACGTCGGGCATGCTGGGATGGTCGCTGGGGTACCAGTCGGCGGGGCCGTAGGGATTACGGATCTGAGTCAGCGTGAACGCGAGCGTGCTGCCGGGAAGGTGCTTGAGACTGCCGTCGTCCTTAGCGGGCGGGGCCGGAGCGGCGTTGGGGAGCGGAGTGCCGTAGGCCCATTGGGGCGGAACATCTCCCGCAATAGAAATGCCGGCCGAACCGAGCAGCGCGAGTACAATGATCAGAACGCTAAGCGTGGTGGTCTTCATGGAGCCTCCTGGAGCGGACCGCAACGTGGTTTCACTCGTCCGCATCGAAATGATTTTACACTAGCCGGGCGGCCGGTATTATCGCGGTTGCACAGGCCGGGGCAGGAAGATAGTTCCATGCGGTCATCGAAGCTGGCCTATTACTCCTCGCGAAACGCTCGAAACTTTCGATCTATGGGCAGAAGTGCGGCCGGCCAATAGTCTTAGATTAATGAACCTGTTGCTACTGACCGCTATGATCTCGGAACTTTGCTTGGGAATTTGCGTCTGGTGTTCTCCGCAATTGCTGCGGTGGCTGGGCGCGCACTTGCTGACGCGGGCGGACGTGATCGATGCCAACCGGGACGAGACTGAGCGCCGGATGAATTTCTGGCGCAACGAGTTGGGCCTGGATGTCCAGACCGTACACGAAGAACGCGCGCACAGGGCCGCTTAGGCTGGTCGAGCAGGAATACAAGGCTCCGCACCGCGTGAAGCGCAAAGAAGCGGCGCCAGTGCGGTGAATCAGTTCTGTCCGCTCTGGCCTGCGGTTTCGGCGTCCTTCTTCCGGAACGGGTTGATTCTGCCCCAGAAGCTTTTCTTGGCCGGGGGTGGCGCGGGCTCGGGAGTCGATGGCGCCAATTCGGGAGAGACGACCTGCGGGGGTGGGGCGGGTTGAATTCGCGGGGGCGCGGGCAGTTGCGAGTCGACGGGCTTCTTCGCGACCAGTTGCGGCGGCGGTGGCTTGACCAAGTAGCGCCGTTGCGCCGGCCGCTTCGGGGCGGGCTGCTTCGCAGCGGCAACTGGAGCGCTCGAAATCGTTTTTTCCGGCGGTGCGAACTGCATTGCGGTCTGTGGCGGTGCGATGTGGATAGTCAAAGCCGGCGGTGGAGGCGGGTTCTGGAACCGGCTCATGGCCCCCAGTCCCGCAGCGGCCAGCAACGCGATTGCGAGGGCGCTCGCAGCGATCAACTTTGGCTTCGGGAAATTGCCCGGCTCCGGCGCACTTTCCGGCTCCTCGGCAATGGGCGAGGGCTCGCTTAAGAAACGCTGCAGCACTTCCATGAATTCGTCCGCGGAAGCATATCTTTCGCTCGGATCCTTCGCCAGGGCTTTCAGAATGAGCGCGTCCCATTCCGGAGACAAGTTCGGATCGAGCTCGGTGGGCGGTTTGGGGGTGGTCTCCACATGCGCCAGCATCAGCGCCAGCACATTTTCCACTTCGAACAGCTTTCGTCGGGTGACCATCTCATAGAGAATCGCCCCGACCGAATAAATATCGGATCGGGGATCTGGATTCGAACCGCCTCTCACCTGCTCGGGCGCCATGTAGTGCAGCGAGCCAATTACCTCGCCGCGGTTGGTGAGTTCGAGATCGCCGCACGATTTCGCGACCCCGAAATCGGTGAGCTTCACAATCCCTTCCGGCGTGACGATCAGATTGGCTGGCGTGACGTCGCGATGAATTACGCCATGCGCGTGAGCATGGCTTAGCGCCGACAGTGTTTGACAGACGTAGTCCAGCCCGCGATCGAGTGGAACGTCACCGGCCTTGAGGAGATTCTCGAGCGTGTGGCCCTCGACGAACTCCATCACCAGGACGATCCGTCCATCGATCTCGGTGGCGTTGTGAACGGCCGCGATATTGCGGTGGTTCATCCCGGCCTGCAGCGCGATCTCCCGCTGGAACCTTTGGATTTGCTTCGGGTCGGCCAGCGCAGCGGAGAGGACTTTCACGGCCTCCTTGCGCTTGGTCAGGCGATGCTCGGCCTGATAAACCTGACCCATGCTGCCGGCGCCGATGATGCCTTTGATTTCGTACTCGCCGAATGTCTCGCCAACATGGAAACTCATACACGGTGTTCCCTGAAGACTCACACACGAAGGCTGAATCTCCGGCCCTAGGGCGCTCGTCTAGCAGTATGGCTCTGCGCGGCTCTATCGAAAATGCAGCATTCAACTCTAATGGTTAGTAATTTAACCTTACTTCTTTTGCTGGGAAAAGCCTGAGCTGGATCGTGTCGAGGCTGGTCAGATTTACCGGCTCAGCCTCCCCCAGCCGGTGTCACAATTGCGTAACGCGATGGGAACCGTTTAGGGTATCGCTTTTCTTTCTCGTCGGCAATCTGCTTGCTTGCCTAACACGCCAGGAGGTCGAATGCGATGAGAAGCATGGGATGCGTGTACGCGAGTTTAGCTGTTTTTACCGCAGCGGCAGGGGCTCAAACGAATCCTCCGAGAGCAGCGCCTCCGGCGGATCCTCAACCGATTTATCGTGTCACGGTAGTTTCGCGAACCTTGCAGGCGGTGAACTACGAGCATCGCGGCGGACCCACCAAAATTGATTTTCAAGGTACCGTGCTGCTTCCGAAATCGAAAGGCGAGGCGACGGTAGAGAGCAAGCGGGGCAGCATTTCGATCGACGCCCGGCTGGAACGCCTCGAGCCACCCACCCGGTTCGGGCGCGAGTACTTGACCTATGTGCTGTGGGCGATCACGCCGGAAGGCCGGGCCAAGAATTTGGGAGAGGTCCTGGTGGACGATTCGAATAAAGCGCACATCAATGCCGCGACGGACCTGCAAGCTTTCGGATTAATGGTGACCGCGGAGCCTTACTATTCCGTGACCATGCCGAGCGATGTGGTGGTGATGGAGAATGTGGTACGGCCCGACACCATTGGAAAGCGCGAACTGGTCAATGCGCGCTATGAACTGCTTCCGCGCGGCGGCTACACCATGACGATCCAGCCCAACCAGTTGCAATCGGTCGGCGCGCAAGCCGAGAAGCTGCCGTATGACCAATACGAAACCGTACTGGAATTGTATCAGGCACAGAATGCGGTGCAGATCGCTCAGTCGCTGGGCGCTGATCGTTATGCGCCGGATTCGTTGACGAAGGCGCGGGATTTGCTGGCGCAAGCGCAGAGCCTGGAATCCAGGCATGCGGATTCGCACACGGTCATCTCTACCGCTCGGGAAGCGGCTCAAATGGCCGAGGACGCGCGCGTGATCGCAGCCAAGAAACGCGACGAAGAACGGCAGCAGCTGGAGCAACAGCAGCAGTTGCGCAATCAAAGCCGCGCATTTGAGCAGGCACAGGCGGCGGTCCAGCAGGCTCAGGCTGAGACCGCGGAGGCGAAAGCTACCGCTGAAGCAGCGCAGGCCGACGCTGCCAGGGCCCGGCAGGAAGCCGAGCAGGCTCAGATTGTAGCCACCAATAGGGCGGCGCAGGCTGAGGCGGAGCGTGAGCGTCTAGCGGCCAGCCGCACCGGTGCTGCAATCCCCGCGGCAACGCAACAGACGCGCAGCGGATTAATCGCGCAGTTGACTGGCGTGCTACCGTCCCGCGATACGCCGCGCGGCGTGATCATAACGGTCGCGGATGTTTCGTTCGAGCCGGAGCGCAATGGATTGCGCCCCGCCGGTTCGGCGCAACTGGCGAGGATCGCGGCTGTTCTAGCGCGTTACCCGGGCCTGACTGTGAACGTGGAAGGCTACACCGACGATCGGGGCAGCGATCGAGAAGACCAGATTGTTTCCGAGCAGCATGCCCAGGCAGTCCGGCAGGCGCTGGTTGGAAACGGAGTAGCGCCGCAAGCGGTGATCGCGATCGGTTACGGCAAATCTCGTCCGGTGGTTTCCAATGCGACTACCGGGGGACGGGAAGAAAATCGCCGGGTGGAAATTGTTGTTTCGGGTCCGAGCATCGGCCAACGGGCGCTGTGGGACCGGACTTATTCGCTGAAATAAGATAAGGTTCGAATCAACCGGCGGCGGTTGCGCCCATCTTTTGTTTGATCACGTCGACCAGTTCTTTTACTGCGTCGGCGCTCTTTCGAAGGGCGGCCTGCTCGTCCGGCTGCAGCTGGATCTGAAACACCTTTTCGATTCCGTTCGCGCCCAGCTTCACCGGCACGCCGACGAATAATTCATGAATGCCATATTCGCCCTCCAGATACGCGGCGCAGGGGAGCACCTTCTTTTTGTCCTTCAGAATTGACTCGACCATCTCGACCGCGGCGGACGAGGGGGCGTAATAGGCGCTGCCAGTTTTCAGATACTTCACGATCTCCGCGCCGCCATCGCGCGCGCGCTGCACCAAGCGGTCGATGCTAGCCTGATCGAGCAGCTCGCTCAGCGGGATGCCGGACACGCTGGCCAGGCGCGCCATCGGAACCATGGTGTCTCCGTGACCGCCCAGCACCATCGCAGTCACATTCTCCATGGACACGTTCAGCTCTTGCGCGATGAAGGTGCGGAAGCGCGCCGTATCCAATACGCCGGCCATTCCAATCACGCGATTCCTGGGGAACTTGGAGATCTGGAATGCGGTCCAGCACATGGCATCGAGCGGATTCGTCACCAGAACCAGGATGCAGTTGGGCGAATATTTCACCGCCTGTTCGGTGGCGGTCTTCACGACTTCGTAATTAGCGAGCAGCAGATCGTCGCGGCTCATTCCCGGCTTACGCGGAAAACCGGCGGTGATGACCACGATATCCGAGTTGGCAGTCGGCTGATAGTCGTTCGCGCCTGTGATGTTTACGTCGTAGCCCTCGATGGGACCGGACTGAAGCAGGTCAAGACCCTTGCCTTGCGGAACGCCTTCGATGACATCCACCAGGACCACGTCCGCCAGTTCCTTGCCGGCGATTCGAAGAGCGCAATTTGCGCCGACATTTCCGGCTCCGACAACAGTTACTTTTTTTCGCATAGAATTTTCAAGGTAGGACAGGCGTGCGAGCCTGTCAAGTTTGCTGTTCGGAAGATTCCGGAAAAAAGAGGAACTCAATCCGCGGTGGAGGCAAGCTTTTTCGATGCGAGCTTAGCGATCGAGGCAGCAGCCATGTAACGGACCTCGTAGTGGTCATCCTGGAGCAGCGGCTCCAGTTTTGCGATGCTGGCTTGGTTGCCGCGCTCTCCTAACGCCTTGGCCACAGCAACACGTACACTCCAGTTGTCGTCGCCGAGCGCCCACTCGAGCAGCGTGAGCGCGTAGGGATCCGAATCCTTCGCGAGCACTTCGGCGGCAATGCTGCGTCCTCCGGCGGCCGGGTCCCCTTTTGCCATCTTTACCGTATCCTGCACGGCAGAGATGCCCGCCCCAGCAGGTCCAAATACCGTGCCGGCGGCATCTTTCGCGGCCACGAGTGCGAACTGTCCGTGCCCAAGCTTCTTCTTCTGATCGTCGATTGCCCCCCGCAGCTTGCCCGGCGCGTCGGTTCGCTCGCCTTCAATCACTTCCTGAAAGATCCCGCGACCGGTCATGTCTCCCAGCTCCGAAAGAGACTTGGCGGCGGTGAAACTCACCTGCGGCGTATCGTCCAAGGCCGCCTTCAGGTACGGGATTGCGTCCGGGGATTTCATTTGACCCAGAGTCGCAGCCGCGGCTTGGCGTACTTCCTGATCTTTATCCTGCAGCGCTTGTGCGACCATCTTCACGGCCTGGGGATCGGCGCCGATGGAACCGGCGGCCGCAATCGCGTTCTTCCGTTTCCTGTCGTCTTTGTCCGCGACGCCGTCTTTGAGGGTGCTCCAGGCCTTTGCGACTGCCGCGCCCGGCGCCTGGGTAAGCTCCTCGGAGCGGATTGTCTGAGATTGCAAGAGCATCAGCAGGCCGGCAATCAGGAGCGAATTGAAGGGTCGGGAACGTTGCATAGCTACTTCATAGACGCTGGATCGCGGGTCTCGGAACAAGTGGTCTAGCTTCTTAAACTTGCAAACCCGTACAATGGGAGTTTCATGAAGAGCTCGCGTGTACGTGTCCATGAAGCCGACGGTGCTGGATCCGCAGGGCCAAACCATACGGTCGGCTTTAGTCGGGTTAGGCCATACTTCGATTGCGGCGGTGCGGCAAGGCAAGTTTTTTGAGATTACGGTGGAGCCGGGGAAGGATGCTGACGCGGTTCGCGCCGAGTTGGATCAGATCGCGCGCGACGTGCTGGCGAATCCGGTGATCGAAGAGTACCGCGTCGAGTTCGTGGACTAATCCAGGATTCTCTGGATTCGTGAAAAGCCCTCAGGTTTCGAGGGCGGGATCAGCCGGCGCGCCATCGCCCGGATCGCATCCTCAGGCACCATGGGCTGGCGCCCCCGATTGCGCTCGATACAAACATCGAGCGGCACGTCAAAGTAGAGCGCGTCCAGTTTGCATCCGTAGCGTTGCGCCATCTTGACGTAGGGCCGGCGCTCCCAGGGCGTGAGGTGCGTGGCGTCGACGTAGGTAGCGGCGCGGCCGACCGCGATGCGTTGGCGGACCAGATAGCGAACGATGCTGAATACCCGGGCGTTTATGGTTTGATCGTGCGGATCGTCGATGATCAGGCGGCGAATCTCGTCCGATGAAATCGCGTTGACGCCGAGCCGGGCGAGATAGGTCGATTTGCCGGAGCCCGGCAGGCCAACGGTGAGCATGATTTTCACACCTTGTAGGCGTTGGCCGCGAGCAGATTCTCGGCGATCTTCCGGCGAGCTGCAATCGCGTTCACTGGCTCAAATTTGGCGAAACGCTTTAATACGGCCAGGTTGGTACGGAGGGCATCGCCTTCCGAGCTGGCTGCCAGCACGTTGCGCGCGGCGCTCTCCACCGTCTCCATGGCTTCGCGAAGGAACACGGGGCACATGTCGGCCGCAAGCCCGGACTTGTGGAGTCCGGCCAGCTTCTTCGTGCGCAGAAACACCGATTCCATGACGAAGGCGTTCATCGCGATATCGGTGATGCCGGCCAGAATCTCCTGTTGATCCTCGAGTCGCCGCCATGTACTTCTGATAAGCCACGCCGAGCGCAAGCAGAGCGATCTTTTTGGCGTTGTCTACCAGCTTGGCGTCTTCATCAGCGCCCGTCGAAAGCGAGGGCCCGCTCAGGATTTCGGCCTGCAACTTTTTCACTGCTTCGACCAAGGGTAGCTGGCCGCGCTGCGCGCGCTTCAAGAGCATGCCGGTGGCAAGCAGGCGATTGATTTCGTTGGTGCCCTCGAAAATCCGGTTGATGCGCGAGTCGCGATAGGCGCGCTCCACGGCGTAATCCTGATGGTATCCGTAGCCGCCATGGATCTGGACGCCCTCGTCGACGACGTAGTCGAGCATTTCCGAGTCGAAAACTTTGACGTAGGAACATTCCACCGCGAATTCTTCGACGGCCTTGAGCATGGTTTGCGCGGCGTCGGGCTGTTCCCAGGAAAAGCCTTCAAGCTGATTTTCGATGAGGCCGACGACGCGGTAGGTCATCGATTCGGCGGCATAGGTGCGAATGGCCATTTCGGCCAGCTTGTGCTGGATCATTCCGAATTCGGCGATCGCTTTGCCGAAAGCCTTGCGATCTTTCGCATACTGCAGGGAGTCGCGCAGCACTTCCTTGGCGGCGCCGACAGCGAATGCACCGAGCTTCAGACGACCCAGGTTCAAAATATTGAACGCGATGATGTGGCCGCGCCCGATCTCACCGAGCACGTTCTCCACCGGCACAGCAACTTTGTCGAAGTAGACGGCCGTGGTGGAGCTTCCCTTGATGCCCATCTTCTTTTCTTCGGCGCCGGGCTGCACGCCGGGAAATTTGCGCTCGACCAAGAACGCCGTGAATTTCTCGCCGTCGATCTTCGCGAAGACCGTGTAAAGATCCGCCGCGCCGCCGTTGGTGATCCACATTTTCTGGCCGTTCAGGATGTAGTGCTTGCCATCCGGACTGAGATCGGCGCGCGTCTTGGCGGCTAAGGCATCGGACCCCGCCTGCGGTTCGGTGAGGCAATAAGCCGCGACCATTTCCGCGGTGGCGAGCTTGGGAAGATAACGCTGCTTCTGTTCTTCGGTTCCAAACAGCAGCAGCGGCAAGGTTCCGATTCCGCTGTGGGCGCCGTGCCAGGCGCAGTAGGAACCGTCTTTGGACAGCCCTTCGGCGACGATCATGGCCGATACCAGATCCATTTCCATGCCGCCGAACTTTTCGGGAATGCTGACGGCGGTGAGTCCCAGTTCGCCCGCCTTGCGCAGGATGGACACCGCAACCCCGGGCTCCTGGTGTTGGATCGCGTCCAGATGCGGCGCGACCTCCTTGCTCCAGAAGTCTTCGGTGGTGCGAGCGATGGCGCGGTGTTCGTCGGTGAAATCTTCAGGCGAGAAGATATCTTCGGGCGCGGAGGTTTCCAGCAGAAAAGAGCCGCCTTTGTGCTTGGCTGGCGTGAGCGTGGAAGAAGCCATGAGTCGCTCCTTAATTGAGATTTTCGAAAATGCCGGCAGCGCCTTGGCCTCCGCCGACGCACATCGTTACCATTCCGTATTTGTGGTTGTGCCGTTTCATTTCGCGCAGGATGGTGGCCGTTAGTTTCGCTCCGGTGCAGCCGAGCGGGTGGCCGAGCGCGATCGCGCCGCCGTTCCGATTGACCTTCTCGAGATCCAGACCAGCCCTTCGGATCACTGCCAGGGCCTGAACGGCGAAGGCTTCATTCAACTCGATCACATGGATTGCATCCAGCTTGATTCCGCCGAGCGCAAGCGCCTTGGGGATGGCGACCACGGGCCCGATGCCCATGATTTCGGCTGGAACACCGGCCGCCGCGAAGCTCACGAATCGCGCCATGGGTTTCAGCCCCAGCTCCTTGGCTTTTTTGTCGGACATTACCAGCGCGGCTGCCGCTCCATCGCTGGTCTGCGACGAATTGCCGGCCGTCACGGTGCCGTCCGCCTGAAATACGGGCTTCAGTTTGGCCAAGGCTTCGAGCGACGTATCGGCGCGCGGCCCTTCGTCTTTCTGGAATGTCGTCGTGTGATGCTGCGGCCTGCCGTTCTCCAAGACAGTGGATTCGACTTCCACGGGCACAATCTCTTCGTCGAACTTGCCCTCGGCCTGCGCGAGCAGCGCGTGTTGATGGCTGCGGTAAGCGAACTGGTCGGAATCTTCGCGGCTGATTCCGTACTTGCGCTGCAGTTCTTCGGCGGTGAGACCCATGCCCATGTAGAGCTGCGGCATGTGATCCACGATCCAGGGATTCGGCGCGAATTTGTTGCCCGCCATCGGCACCAGGCTCATGGATTCAGCGCCGCCGGCGATGATGATCTGCGCGCCGCCGGAACGGATTCGGTCGGCCGCCATGGCGATGGCTTGCAGGCCGGAAGAGCAGAAGCGGTTGATGGTGACGCCGGGCACGGAGTCCGGAAGTCCAGCGCGCATGCTCGCCAGACGCGCCATGTTCATTCCGGCTTCCGCTTCGGGCATCGCGCAGCCCAGAATCACGTCGTCGATTTCCGCGCGCGCAACGGCCGGATATTTTTCCAGCAGGCGGCGGATGACGGTCGCGGCGAGGTCGTCGGGGCGTGTGTTTCGCAGGCCGCCCCTTGGCGCTTTCCCTACCGCGGTGCGGAGACAATCGATGATGACAGCGTCCATAACAATTAGATGCCAATCTGTTCAGCTTAGTTGCGCAATGGTTTGCCTGTCTTCAGCATATAGGCCATACGTTCCTGGGTTTGGGGGCTGCCGCAGAGGCTCAAGAAAGCCTCGCGCTCCAAATCCAGCAGGTATTGTTCGGAGACGGTTTGTTCGCCGGTCAAGCAGCCGCCGGTCAAAACATAAGCCAGCTTCTCGGCGATGATCATGTCGTAGTCGCTGATGAAGTGGCCGCGCCGCGCCGACCACGCGCCCAACTTCAGCAACGCATAACCGCTGTCGCCCGCGACTTTGATGTCGGTGCGCGGAACGCCCGGCGCGTAATTCGGTACCAGTGAAAGCGCCAGCGCTTTGGCATCGCCGATGAGGCGCTCGGGGTTGATGGATATGGAGTCCGTCGCGGTTGAGCAGGCCGAGCTTCTTGGCATCCTCGGCGCTGGAGGAAACCTTGGCGTAGCCGATCAGCTCGAAGACGCGCCGCGGATCTTTGAGGCGCAGCAGCAGCTCTTTGCATCCGCCGCCGCCAGGAATCACGCCCACGCCGACCTCCACCAGGCCGATGTAAGTTTCGGCCGACGCCTGGGCTCGCGTGGAATGCAGGACGATCTCGCAGCCGCCTCCGAGCGTGCGCGCGAACGGCGCGGCAACCACCGGCTTGAGCCGCGTATTTCAGCGCCATGTTGACCTGCTGGAAGCGCTGGACGGCCAGGTTCAGCTCGTCCCATTCGCCTTCCTGCGCGGCCAGCAGCACCATCATCAGGTTGGCTCCGACGCTGAAATTTTCGCCCTCGTTGGCGATCACCATGGCTTCGAAATTGCGGTTGGTCTCCTCCAGGCCCGCATGCAGCATGGCGATGTTGTCTTCGCCCAGGGAATTCATCTTGCTGTGGAACTCGACGCACAGCACGCCATCGCCCAGGTCGACGAGCGACGCGCCGGCGTTTTTCTGGATCACGCCATTCGAACGCGTTTCCGATCGGCCAGAGACAGGATGCCGGGGCGCGGCTGGATGGGCTGATAATCGTTGCGAAGAAAATCGAAATACTGGGTGACCGGGCGGCCGTTGGGTTCGGGAGGGCGATAGAGCGAGATCACTCCGCGCGCCAGACGCGTTCTTGATGTTTGAGGGAAGCGTCCGGTGATCCATCTCCAGCCGCGTGATGACATCCACAAACCCGAGCGCATCCCAAAGCTCGAAGGGGCCGAGTTTGTTGGCGTATCCCCAGCGCATGGCGCGATCGATCTCGACCATGCGATCCGAGATTTCCGGAATCATTTCGGCGGAGTAGAGGAACAGGTCGCTCAAGACCTTCCACAGAAAGCGGCCGGCGCGATCGTCGGAGCGCAACAGGGTCTTCAGGCGCTCGCCGAGATCTTCGATGTTGCGCGCCGCTTCGACCGAAGGAAACCGGGGCTTCGAGGCGGGATGGTATTCGAGCGTCTTCCAATCCAGCGCGAGGATCTCTTTCGAGTCGCCTTTGCCGATCCGCTTGTAGAAACCTTGGCCCATCTTGTCGCCGAGCCACTTGCGTTCGAGCATTTTCTTCTCGAATTCGAGCGGGAGAAAACGATCGCGCCACGGATCGTTCGGAACAAGATTGTACAGATTTGTTCCAACGAACGCCCAAACATCCAGGCCGACGATATCGAGCAGCCGGAAGCTGGCGCTATTCGGCAGGCCGATCAGCGGGCCGGTGAGCGCGTCGACCTCTTCGATGGTGAAATCCTCTTCGACCATCGTCTTCGCGATGGTGCCGGCGAAGAAGCTGCCGATGCGGTTGGCGATGAAGTTGGGCGTGTCCTTGGCGTGGACCACGCCTTTGCCGAGCCGATGGTCGGCGAACTCCTCGACGTCGGCCAGAATCCGCGGGTCGGTTTCCGGCCCGGGGATCAATTCCATCAGGTGGAGATAGCGCGGCGGATTGAAGAAATGCGTCCCGAGGAAATGACGGCGGAAATCGGGCGAGAAGCCTTCCGAAATTTGCGCGAGCGGAATGCCGCTGGTGTTGGTGGAAAGGATGGCGTCGGGGTTGCGGTTGCTCTCCACTTTGCGCCAGAGGTCGCGCTTGGGCTCGAGGTTTTCGACGATGGCTTCGATGATCCAATCGCATTCAGCGAGCTGACCGAGGTCATCCTCGAAATTGCCAGGCTGGATGAGCGCTGCTTTGTCTTCGGTGAAGAATCCGCCGGGGCGCTGCTTGAGCGCGTTCTCAATCCCTTTGCGAGCGGCGGCGTTACGATCGGCCTGACCGGCGAGGACGACATCGAGCAGGAGCGAAGGGATGCCCGCGTTCGCGAAGTGCGCGGCAATGCGAGCTCCCATCGTGCCGGCCCCGAGCACAGCTACGCGACGAATAGTGCGCATGATCCTTGATGATTATAGCGAACGCCGTTTTTTGGCCCGAATGCGGATGCGGCGGTAGTCGAGCGTCCAGATGCCGTCGCGGAACTGCGTGGGACGGAGCTGCTCGATCAGTTCGGGAATCCGGGCGACTCCGTCATCGCCGGCTAAATCGCGAAGGTAGGCCCCGCAGAACATGCGGAGCCAGTCGTCCATCGCATTCGCGCCTTCAAGCACCGTGGGCCGATCGAAGAGGCTCGCCTGGCGCACTTCCAAGCCGTGACGTTCGAGCAACACGGCGTATTCGCTAATGCTCGGATAAAACCACGGCGAGCGATCATCGGCAAGGCGGCCGAATACGGCGCGCAAGGCGGCTTGAACCGAAGCTATGTTGCCGTTGCCGCCGAACTCAGCCACGAAGCGTCCACCGGTTCGCAACGACTGTGCAATCGATTCAACCGCACCTTCCGCATTTTTCACCCAATGCAGAGCCGCATTGGAGAACACGGCGTCGAAGGGATCGGCGAAGCGGTAGCTAGTGGCATCGGAGAGGACGAAGGTGAGCGCCGGGTAGTTTTCTCTGGCCTTGCGCAGCATTTCCTCGGAGCGATCCAGGCCTACCACCTCGGCGCCGGATTTCGCGATTTCTGCCGTTAGCTGCCCGGTGCCGCATCCGACATCAAGAATTCGTTCGCCGGCCAGCGGCTGCAGCAGTTCGAGGAGGCCGGCCCCAAACTTCCAAACGTAGGAGTGACTATTTTCGTAGCGCTGCGCGTCCCAGTTGGAACTCACGCCTTTTTGCTGCGCGTTTTCGTCTTCTTGAGAGCCTTTTCTGCGTCCTCTGGGTCGTCGGGCGGGTCTGCCGGAGCGGCTGCCGCGGTGGCGGGCATGGTGGCGAGCACTTCCTTGAACAGCTCCTGTTTCTTCAGTTCTTTTTTGGAGGGGGGAGCTTGCTCATGCCGGTAATCGTGATCGTGGTAACAGGTCCGGCAGCGCACCTTCGCCGGTTCTCCAGTCACTAGGGATACGATCGCGTGATTAGTGATCCGGCGGCACTTTATGCAGTGGTCATCGATCACATCGCCGAGGCGAAAATCCGACATAAGAGAGAAAGCGACGCTTTGCTCAGTGTATCAAAGTTGAAAAACGAGCAGCCCTACAATAGCCGCACCCAGCATGATCCAGAGCGAGTCGACGCGCGTGAGGGCGATCAACCCGACGCTGACGGCGACGATCGCAAAGGAGAGCGGTCCCGTGATGGCGTCACGCGCGAGCGGCACGGAAGCGGATGCCAGCAGGCCGGCCCCACCCAAGAGAACTGCTCGCGTCACGGCTTGAGCTCTCGGATGCTCGGCGCGCATTCCGAGGAATCGGATCATGGGGATGATCAGGAACGCCGGAGTAATCATCGCCAGCCAACCGGCACAGGCTCCCGGTATGCCCGCCACCAGATAACCGACGGCGACGATGTAGATTCCCAGCGGACCAGGGCCAATTCGTCCGGCCGCGAGCGCGGTGTTGAGCTGGCGGTCCGTGAGGGCGTGATGCCGCACCACAAAATCCGCGCGAACCATCGGCAGCGATGCCAGGCCGCTGAAAGACGTCAGAGTGGCCTTGAGCAGCAGCAGGTAAACGACGATGATGTTCATGGTTCCACCCAGAAGAAACCGACGGCCGCGGTGATGCCGATGACGGACAACGGCGAGAGGCCGGCCCAGGAAAGCGCAAAGGCCCCGGCGGCGACGGAAACGGGCCGCAGCCAATCCATTCGCGAACACTGCGAGCGGACCAGTACGACAGCGGCGCCCAACATAGTCCCAACGCCGGCCGCTACCAGAGCCGCGATCACCGCGCGAGCCAAAGGGTAAGCGTTTCCCACTTCGCCCGCGCGCGTTAGCCAAATCACGAGGATGGTTCCACCGATGGTGCTGCCCAACACGGCGGCGACCGCGCCGGCGAGGCCCGCCAGATACCATCCGCTGGCCGCGCAGAACGCCAGAAAGTTTGTGCCGGGCGTCAGGCGCGCGAGACCGAAGGCCAGGCCAAACTTCTGCGGACTTAGCCAACCGCGGCGGTCGAATTCGCGCTGCAGAATCGCGATGGCGGGGAAGCCGCCGCCGAACACGGTGGTGCCCACGCGAAAGAACAGCCGGGTGACTTCAGATAGACGAGCTTGAGGCATCGGAGCCAATGTAGCAGGCGCAAGCCGAAGGGAGTCGAACGTGCGTGAGTTACGGGGCCGCAGTAGGCGTAGGCGCAGCGGCTGAAGCTGGCTTAGTAGTCCACTCGCCGATCCATTCCAGGAAGGACTGATACCACAGCACGCTGTTCTGCGGCTTCAGAACCCAGTGGCCTTCGTCAGGAAACATCAGCAGCTTGGAGGGAACTTTCTGTAGTTGCAGCGCGGTGAAAAGCTGCAGCCCTTGCGTGTAGGGGACCCGGAAATCCTGCTCGCCGTGAATTACCAGCGTGGGCGTATGGAAGTCCTTTACGTAAGTACTCGGCGACCATTTTTCGTAAGAATCGGGATTATCCCAGGGCGTTCCGTTGAACTCCCACAGCGGGAACCACAGCTCTTCGGTAGCGCCAAACTCACTGCGCAGGTCGTACACACCCGCGTGCGACACGATCGCTTTGAATCGCTGGGTGTGGCCGAGCATCCAGTCCATCATGTAACCGCCATACGATCCG
Organism: Bryobacterales bacterium; assembly: GCA_963732175.1. Classification (GTDB taxonomy): domain Bacteria; phylum Acidobacteriota; class Terriglobia; order Bryobacterales; family Bryobacteraceae; genus Palsa-89. The sequence continues at coordinate 140,846 of CAVSYF010000002.1, forward strand.
CCCGCGGCCGCCATGCGATCCGGGTCGGCATAGGGCAGGGAAGCGACGTGGTCCGTTACAGCCATCAGATCGTCGTAGGGTTTGCCACCCCAATCATCCTTGATGTCTTCAGTGAATTTCTGACCGTATCCGGTTGATCCTCTTGGGTTTGGCATAACCACCACGTAGCCCGCTCCGGCGAACACTTGCGCATTCCATCGATAGGTCCAGCTTTCGCCCCAATCGCCTTCGGGACCGCCATGAACCAGCAACAGAACCGGATACTTTTGATTTGGATTGAAGTCCGGCGGCTTCACCAGGAAACTTTGAATGCGCGTGCCGTCGCTCGAATCCACCCAGAATTCTTCGAGCGGGGTCAGTACATGTGAACCGAGCACCGCATCATTCAGATGCGTGAGAGCTACGGGCGTTCCACCGCTCGAAGCGGCGCGATAAATCTCGGCCGGCGCTGAACCGGTTTCCGCGGTGTAGATCATGATCTTGCCGTCACTCGACAACTGCATGTCGTCGAGCGTGCTGGAGCCGCTCACAATCACCCGGCTCGCGCCGCCCGCCGTCGGAATCATCTCGATGCTTTGCCGGCCGCGATCCTGCACGGTGAAGAACAAGGCGTTCGAATCCTGCGACCAGGTGAAGCTTTCGACGGCCCGGTCGAGCGAATCGGTAACGGCGTTCACGTGGCCAGTGGCCCGCTCGAGCACATTCAGCTTCCAGCGATCGCTCTCGTAACCGGCGCGCGCCTGGCTGCGATAGGCCAGCCATTTGCCGTCGGGCGAATACTGCGGGCTGGCATCGGCGCCCGGATTCAATGTGATCTTCTTAGAATCGCCGCCGGTGATGGGCACCACGAAGAGGTCGGAATTGGTGCTGGTGGCGGGCACCGGGTCGGCGTTCATGGTGTAGCAGACTTCTTTGGAATCGGGCGAGATGGCGTAGTCGTCCGGGCCGCCCAAGGAAAACGGGGGAACATCGCGGTCGCCCGGCGTCAGGTCCTTCGCAGGACCGCCCTCGACGTCGACTACCAGAAGATGCGAGCGCCGCTTGGTCTGCCATTCGGTCCAGTGCCGATAGAGCAGGCTGGTGTAGCTGCGCGCCTTCACTTTGCTGTTCTTTTCGGCGTCCAGGCGATTCTTGTTGCAGGAGTCGTCGGCACAATCAGGGAAGACATTGCTGGTGAATAGCAGCTTCTTGCCGTCGGGCGAAAACAGCTCGCCGCCGGCTTCGGTGGACAGATTGGTGACCTGGCGCGGCTGGGACCCATCGGCATTCATGATCCAAACCTGGGCCGAACCGCCGCGGTCGGAAATGAACGCGATGCGTTTGGAGTCGGGCGACCATTGCGGGCGCTCGTTGTCGCTCCCTTGGGTGGTGATCTGGAGAGGCGCGCCGCCGCTGGATGGAACGACGTAGATCTGCTTTGGTTTGATGTTCTGCGCCACGTCGACGGTCTGGACGGTGAAGGCGACCGTTTTGGCGTCGGGCGAAAGTTGGGGTTCGCCGATTCGCGCAAGTTTCAGCAGCGCCTGTACGTCGAAGGGCTGTTTTTGAGCCGCAAGCGTGGCTGCCACAAGCAGCGAAATGGCCGCGGTTCGCAGCGACAAGAGCATATGACTCGATTGTAAGCCAGCGATGCGAGGGCGGGAGGGCTACAGCGCCAACTGCCCCTCGTACTCCATGTCAGAAAGCTTGAACTTCTCGTCCACCTTGATCCCGCGCATCTCGAAAATGAATTCTACTTCCTTGTCGCCCGTGACGATCACCTTGCTGCGTGGAAAGAGATAGCGGATGGCGTCGGAGCCGTTCGGCCCCTCGAACTGGACATCCTCAGCGTAGATGGAACTCTTACCCTTGGGATTAAGCTGGGCGGCATCGATGAACTGCGACCGCAAACGATCATTGCTCTGGTTGCTTTGACCGTTGCTGGACGTGTTCTGGTCGTCCGAGTTGCCGTAGCCATTGCGTTGCTGGGGCAGCCGGTATCCCAGTAGCGCGATCACATAATCCTTGGGCGTGGCATCGGCCAGAGCTTTGGATTCGTCCGCCGACAAGCTGTTCTGGCGTTTCAAAGCAGCGACAACCGGTGTGGCGCTTTCCCAACGGATGGTCAGGTTCATGGGACTCGCGTTCGTTCCTCCGCCACTGCCACCGCTCGGGTACCCGCCACCACCGCCGCCCGGATAACCACCGCCACCACCTGGGTAACCGCCTCCGCCTCCCGGATAGCCTCCTCCGAGGCCGCCGCCGGGAAAGCCAAAGCCGCCCCTGCGACCCATGCCGCGGCGCTGGCCGGCGCCCTGCGGCGCGATCGTCTTCTCTTTCGCCCAGGGCGAGTCGGTCAGCAGCTTGTTGACCTCATCACTCGTCCATTGGCTTGAATCCTTGGTCTTCCAGAAATCCGCTGCGAAGAGCATTGCGGCACAGGCTGTTCCGGCCAGGCCGAGCTGCAGAAGCCGATTATATTTCATCTAAACACGCAAGACGCTGCCGTTACCCGCCACGTTACGCTAAACTCAGCAGTTGCGGCATTTTTCGGCTAACCTGTTGCTAAGCACGTACGTCCTAAGCTCATTCGTCTCATCATGAAATTCTGCTTTGGTATCGCATTTATTTGTTTTGCTTGTAGCGCGTTGGAGGCGGAAACCTCTCCGGATGCCCTGCACATCCTGGCGACGGCGCCGCTTCGGTTCGAACCGGCTCCCCAGAATGGCCCAGCTCCCTTTGTGGCGCGCGGGCTCCGGTTTCGTTACGATTTCGCTCCCAGTCAGGCCACCCTTCACGCCCGCGGCAAGTCGGTACGTCTCCAGTTCGAAGGCGCAACGTCTGGGGCCAGCATCCACGGCGACGAAAAGCTGGCTTCCAAGACCAATTACTACCTGGGCAATGATCGTAGCAAGTGGCGTACGTCGGTTCCCAATTTCGGACGGCTTTCGGTGCACAATCTGTATCCCGGAATTGATCTGGTCTATTACGGAAGGCCGAGCGAATTGGAGTATGACCTAAGCGTGAAACCGGGCGCGGATCCATCCAGCATCCGCCTTCGCCTCACGGGCAGCCGTGCGCAGCTCGACCGGAAGGGCAACTTGATTTCCGAGTTGATTCAGAAGCGGCCGGTCGCCTATCAAATCGGCCAAGACGGCAAGCGCATAGCGGTGGCGAGCCGATATCGCCGGAATGCCGACGGGACCTACGGATTCACGCTGGGCCGTTATGACCATGGGCGCGACTTGGTCATCGACCCGGTATTGACCACCGCCGTGTATGTGGCCGGTTCCGAGCAGGACATCGCTTACGGTATCGGTCACGATTCCAACGGTCTCCTTTATATCTCGGGAACCACGCTATCGACCGACTTCCAGCCGGCGGGTACACCCGATCAACCGATCGCCGGCGGCGGTTTCGATCTGTTCCTCACGGTCATCAATCCAGTCAACTCGGCGCTGTACTACAGCAGCTATATCGGCGGCTCCCTGGACGAAACCTTCGGCGGCATGAGTGTCGGCCCGCATGGCGATGTTTATCTGACCGGTGCGACGGCGTCGGCGGACTTCCCGACGGCGAATCCCTACCAAAGCGTCCCCGCCACTCCGCCCACAAGCACCACCAGCACCACCACGCCCCCAACTCCCGTCAATGCCTTTATCGCCTGGTTTGACGGTTCTCAGACCTTGCGCTACTCGACTTTCATTGGAGGCACCGGCACGTTGGATATCGGCCTTGCGATCGCGGCCGATTCCCAGGGCAGGCTGTGGGTGACTGGCGACACCGATTCGGCCGATTTTCCCCAACTCAATCCCATGCAGATTTATGGCGGCATGCAGGACATGTTTGTGGTGGGTATTGATCCGTCCCAGTCCGGCGCCGCGACGCTCATCTACTCCAGTTTTCTAGGAGGCACCGGATGGGATATCGGACACAGCATTGCCGTTGCGCCGGACGGAACGCTGTGGATCGCGGCAGGCACGTCGTCCTTCGACATCAACATCGTTGGGCCCTGCTTTCAGTGCTCGTATCAGGGAGGCGGCGACGGCTATGTGGCCCAGGTGAATCCGACGCTGAGCGGCGCCAACGCGTTAGTATTTGCGACTTACTTGGGCGGCAGCAATCTGGAAGAGGCGAAAAGCATCGTGCTCGATCCCGCCGGCCGGATCATCGTGAGCGGATACACTCTTTCCTCTAATTTCCCCGTGACTGCCAACGCGTTGCAGCCGCAATTCGGCGGAGCTACGGATGCCTTCGTGACTGTCCTGGATCTTTCCAAGACGCCGTCATCGGCCACTCTGGCATATTCCACCTATTTCGGCGGCTCCGATGTCGATGTTCCGTTCGACATGAAGCAGGACGCCAATGGGTTTGTGTATCTCTCTGGTTACACGCTTTCGTATGGACTGCCGGCCAGCGCGAACGCGCTGCAGACCCAGTTTGACGGGACCATGGATGCATTCGCTTTGAAGCTGGCGCTGCCCACCGAGGTGGCGCCCGCGGGAAGAAACAACGCCATCAGCTACTTCACGTACCTTGGTAGCGACGGCTTGCAGATCGGCTACGGCATCGATTTCGATAACCAAGGCAACATCTACCTGGACGGGTTCACCAGCGGTCCGATTTTCGACCCGTTCGGTGGTCCGTCGAAGACCACGAGTGCCGGCAATGTGGACGTTTTCGTGGCCGGATTTAGCCCCACAGCTTCGCTTTCGACCAGCGATCGCGAAAAGCGCGTGCCCGAACGGGAGGCTAGTCTAACTGGCCGCTAGTAACCCAAAGATCCGGTTACGCGGACGCGACCGCCATGCTGGACTTCATCGCTTTGAGTTTCTCCACCGCGAGTTGTTTCACCTTGGCGATGTTTTGCTCCTTGATCGCTTCGTAGCCGCGAATCTGATCCGGTAGCGCCGCGATTTCGAGCGCCAGCGCGAGATTGTCCGGCCGTCAGATTAGCGACCACTTGCTCGATCAATCCGCGATACCACTGGATCAGCGCGCGCTCCTGGCGCCGATGCGCCGCATAGCCGAAAAGGTCGAGCGGCGTGCCGCGCAGCCACTTCAGCCGTTTCAATACCAGCAGTGGCCGACGGAACCAAGGACCAAGCTTGAGTCTTTTTCCGCACGCCCAAGCGCCGCAGCAGTGGCGGATGCAGGTTGTAGGAGATCGACTCCGACGCTCTCCCACATCCCGCGCGCCCGGTTCTCGAACTCGGGCTTGGTTAATAGCCGCGCGACTTCGTACTCGTCTTTGTAGGCCATCAGCTTGTAAAGATAAATCGCCGACAACTTCGCGCAGCGCGGCGTTGGGAATGCTTGCCAAGAAATCGACGTACGATTGCGCGTAACGAGTCGTCCTGATATTCGTCGCAGCTCCGCGACGCGATCGAAGGCCGACTTGCTGGGCGCCTCCGGCATCGAGCCAGCTTCTCCACGCCGTCCGCATCTTCGTAGTATTTCCGGCCCCAGGTGAAGGCCCGCAGGTTGCGCTCCATATCTACGCCGTTCAGCTCGATGGCCTGCTCCATCGCTTCGAGCGAAATGGGGATCAAGCCGGCCTGATACGCGACGCCGGTCAGGAAACATGTTCACCGCCATATGGCTGCCGAACAGCGCCTTCCGCCAGGCGATTGGCGTCCAGGAAGATGTTGCGGCCGCGATTGGTGACGGAGTTGACCAGATCCAGCATCTTGCTCGCCGCCGCCCAGCGGCGTTCGCGCGCGGATGGTATCGATGGTCGGAACCAGATCGGTATTGACAACCGCGACGGTTCGTTCGGCGCAGGCGCGTTTTCAGGTTGTCGGCGTGGACCACGCCCAGCAGATCGAAACCCAGAATCAGGTCCGCGTTACCGGTATTCACCTTGGCGGGCGCTTCGATGGGCTGCTCGCTCAACAGCAGATGCGACACCACCGCGCCGCCTTTCTGCGACGTGCCGGTTTGATCGAGCGTCGCGACATGCAGGCCATCGATCCAGGCCGCCGTAGCGAGCAGCGCGTTGATCGTCACCACGCCGGTTCCGCCGATCCCCGGCGCGATGATGCGATAGCCTTCGCCCGGCCTGGCCGATTTGCGAGGCGCGGGCACTTCGGTTGCCGGAAGCTCGGGCAGCGCTTTCTTCTTCAAACCCGTGCCGGGCTTGATCTGCACCGAGACGAAGGACGGGCAATCGCCCAGCGCGCAGGTATAGTCCTTGTTGCACGAGGACTGATGGATGCGAATCTTCTGACCGAGCTCGGTCATCACCGGCGTCAGGCTCATGCAGTTGGACTGCGTGACGCAATCGCCGCAGCCTTCGCAAACCTCTTCGTTGATCACCAGGCGCAGCGTCGGCTCCGCGAGAATCCCGCGCGACCGTTTGCGGCGCTTTTCGGCGGCGCACTCCTGGTCGTAGATGATGGCCGTGACGCCGGGGATCTGCTCCATCTCGCGCAGCGTGCGGGCGAGTTCATCGCGCGAACGCAGCTCGGCATTGGAGGCCAGCTCGCCCGCGTTGCGTATATTTCTCGACATCTTCGGCGAGCACCACCGTCTTGCGCACGCCCTCGGCTTCGAGCTTGCGCGTCAGGTCCGGAATCGGCAGCGCGCCCACGGCATTCTGGCCGCCGGTCATCGCGACGTGGCCGTTGTAACAGAATCTTATAAGTGATGTTGACTTTCGCCGCCACGCAGGCTTCGATGGCCAGAGAACCGGAGTGGAACAAGCGTGCCATCGCCGATGTTCTGGAAAATGTGCTGCCGGTCGACGAACGGCGTCCATGCCGATCCAGGGCGCGCCTTCGCCGCCCATGTGCGTCAGGAAAGCGATGCCGCGCTTGGGGTCCGACGCATCGCCATGGTGTGGCAGCCGATGCCGCCGCCGGCGATTTGCCCTTCCAGCAAAAGCGTGGAGCGGTTATGCGGGCAGCCGGAGCAGAACGCCGCGGGGCGAGATCCCATGAACAGCGGAACGCTCGCCGGCCGGGCTCGGCTCGGAGAGCGTCCCGTGGCGATTGCGCTCCAGAACATCGCATAAAACCTTCGCGATTTTGTCCGGATCGAGTTCGCCCGATCGGCGGCAAATGCGATTTGCCCGAGAACCACCGGGCGCGCAGGCAAGATCGTAAAGTATCTCGCGAAGCTGCAGTTCCAGGAAGCTGCGCTTTTCTTCGACCACCAGAATGGTTTCGAGGCCCCGCGCGAAATCCCGAATGAACTCCGGACTCGAGCGGGAAGGGCATGCCCACTTTGCCGATTCGGATGTCGTCCCGCACGTCCAGATCGCGCAGCGCCTGCATCAGATCGTAATAGGATTTGCCGGCGCTCAGGATGCCAACGCGCGCCGCCGCGCCATTGTGCTGGTTCAGCCGATTCAGCCGCGCGAACGCGCGCGCCGCTTCCAGACGCCGGATGTTCGTTTCCGTTTCAAGCATCAGCGAGACCGGCGGAATCAGCCGCGTATCGGTGCGCTTTTCATAGCCGTCCGGAACGCGAATGGACGGCCGCTCCGGATCCACGTCCACGGTGCCGCCGCCATCGCATACGTCCGTCACCATCTTCATCCCCACCCACGCGCCCGAAAACCGCGACATCGCGATCGCCATCAGTCCGTAATCCAGAATCTCCTGCGTATTGCCGGGATACAGAAACGGAATGCCGAGGTTGTACAGGCTGAAGTCGCTCTGATGCGGGATGGTGGAGCTCTTCGAAATGTGATCGTCGCCGCACAGCACCAGCGCCGCGCAATTTTTTCCCGTGCCCGCCAGGTTCGCGTGCCGAAACACGTCGCCCGACCGGTCGACGCCCGGCCCTTTGCCGTACCAGATGCCGACCACGCCCTCCACCTTGCTCTGTCCCAACACGCCGTAGATCTGGCTGCCCATCACCGCCGTAGCTGCCAAATCTTCGTTCACCCCCGGCCGGAAGTGGATGTTGTGCTCGCCCAGGATCTTGCCGGCGCGCGTGAGCGCCATGTCATAGCCACCCAGCGGCGAGCCTTCGTAACCGGAGATGAACGCGCCCGTGCGCATGCCCGCGCGCTGGTCCCGGCGCATCTGATCGATCGGCAGGCGAACCAACGCCTGAATGCCGGTCAGATACACTCGTCCGCGTTCGACCGTGTATTTTTCAGAGAGCTTCATAGAGCGGGCGCGACATGATCCGATTCATGCTATCACGCACCGCGAGAGGTTTGTTTGCTGTAGCCGCGCCAAGACCCGCCATCGCGGGAGATCACGCGTCAGCGTAATACCGGCGGCGTGCCGGGCCTTCTGCGGCCGCCTGTTCGAATAAGCCGCTTAAACGTACGGTGCGGACGGTTTAGGGCGCGATACCTTCCATTCCGGGCTACCCTCGGAATAGCTATTGGTGGTGTTCTTCACCGGGCAACGATGGGTGACAACCCGGTTGGGAGCGCGTCCTTCAAAAGGCGGGATCTTGTACCTGGTGAATCCGCCCACAGGACTTACACATGATTGTGACACTTTGCACATTTGAAGGATACCACGGTAACCGAACCACGCCGGAATATTTCCCGCGAAATTAGTCTTAAGAATCCGTCATTTTTGCGCAGACAATCGGAGGATTTTAGATTTTCGTTGTAGGACGGACTAGGACTATGCTATCATGCTCATGTATTTGACAGTCGCGCCGATTAAGGCATCTGTCGCATCGCTCGCTTAAACGCTTTCGTTCGATCCTGCCAAATTAGCCTACTCTGCAAATTCAGAAAGAACACTTTAGATGAAGAATATTTTTGTTGGAAACCTTAGTTTCGGTGCCACCGAAGCAGACGTTCGATCCCTGTTTGAACAATACGGGTCCATTGAACGCGTAAATTTAATCACGGACCGTGACACGGGACAGCCCCGGGGCTTTGGGTTTGTCGAAATGAGCGGAAACGAAGAAGCACAGCGTGCCATCGCTGCTTTGGATGGAAGAGAGCTCAATGGGCGCAATTTGAAGGTGAACGAAGCTCGTCCCAAGGAAGACCGCGGCTTCAGCGGCGGCAGGCGGTCAACGCCGTCAGAACCGCTGGTAATTCGTCCTAAAGTTACTCGTCAGGCGGCGCTAAGTGCGCCGCTTTTTCGTTCTGCTACTTACCGGATCTCCGGCCGGTTCATTTGCCTTGACAAATGAACGTAATGCGCCCATACTTACTGTCGGCTGAGCAATTCTGCCCATTCGCAGTTGATCTGAACTAAGTCAGATAAACTGATCCTTCCTTCTTAGCCCGGAACCGAACTCCAATCGGCCGATGCTTTTCAGACTTAGCGAATCGAGGAAAACGTGCTGGCAAAAATCATGAAGGTGGTCTGCATTGTAGCCCTCATTCTTACGGCGCTGCTGTGGCGGTTTGTAGCAGCCTACCAACTGCCGCTGGATCTGATCCTTTGCGTTGGTTCGCTGGTTGTTCTCCTGCAGGCGGTTCGCGCGGGCGAGTATCTTTGGGCCGGCGGCTTTCTTGTCATTGCGGTCGCGTTCAACCCGGTGGTGGTCCTCCTTCGGCCTTCCGGCGACTTCTCGCTCACCGTGGTATTGCTGTGCATTCCAGCATTTGCGATGGCTCTGATTGCGCTAAAAACACCGCTGTTACTTTCCATGCCCTCCATTACGGATAGAAACCCGGGAAGCAGGTCCTTATAAAAGTCGCGGCCATCGACGCGTCCTTGGTGGCAAACAATCTAGAACCAGGCACCATTCTGATTGAGGGCGGCACGCTGGTCCCGAATTGTCTTCGGCTTGAAATAAAGCCTGATTTGAACGGCTGGCATTCAGTCACCAATCTGGATCCTCGCGAATTGGACCGGGACATCAATCAAGCCGGATGGATCTTTTTTTACCTGGCTGAAGAGATCAGAACTACGGTCTTCGGATTTGATAAACAAAACACCTTGCGCCGCGCATTGAAGCGCATCATCAGCAAGGTGAAGATTCAGAATTGCAATGGCTTGCACATCAAGCAAGTGACCAGCCGGTCATTCCTGAATCTGACCCGCGTGAGGATTTCCGCGCACTCACGGCATATCCAGGAAGGTCCCAGTCTATGGGCCGACGGCGAGCGGACGACGGCATTGTGAGCAAATCGGGGGAACGCATGGAGCAGGTAACTGTAAAACTCACGGTGAAAGAACTGAGGCTGTTGGCGAGCCTGGCGTCGGATCAGTTATTCCGCAGGGAGTTCATCGACCCCAATATGCCCGGCTATCGATCCGACATTGAGGAAGTGAAGCTCGGCAAAGCGTTGGTGGGACGTTTACGGTTGCTGGTCGATGGACCCCGAGGGCTGCCGAACGGCATGAAGAAGGTCGCGTCATAGGGATTAAGGAGTTCGATCATGCAATTCATCCTCACTGGATTCAATCAAGATATAACCTTCCGCACGTTTGCATTTGAAGGCATTGCGGCCGATCGAACCCGTTCGGACTTTACCGTGAAAGTGGAGCTCGCCCTCATGCGGAAGTATTCGATCCGCGTGCAGGAGCTCCCGTTGCTGTGCCGGCTGCTCCTCGAGCGCGGCGAGGAAAGCGAGCCGATGCACACCCTCACCTTCTCGGAAGAGGATATGCGCGTGCACGCCTCCGCCCAGGCGGCGCGGCCCCAGGGGCAGCTTCAAAAAGAAACGCGCTCCGCTGCGAAGGTTGAACGTCTCCGGAGCGACTCGCCCAGCGGCACTTCGAACTTCAACGCCTCATCGCCGCGCAATCATCGAACTCCGGTAGTACACTGTAAGACGTTACCAAATCCGCGCTCCGCAAGACTAGGGCATGGCCACAAGAAAGCAACCGACCAAATCCGCGCCCGCCAAGACCTCCAAACAGAGCAAGCCATCCGCGTCCCGCATCAAGCCGAAGCCGGCGCCGAAAGCGCCTGAACCGCCAACTCTTCCAGCGCTCGAAGAGCCGGAAGAGTCCGAAGGCGGCCTTTTTCCGATCGTAGGAATCGGCGCGTCGGCGGGTGGTCTGGAAGCCTTCACCGAACTGCTCCAAAATCTTCCCGCCGACACTGGAATGGGTTTCGTGTTCGTCCCGCACCTGGATCCCAAGCATGTCAGCCTGCTCACCGAATTGTTGCAGCGCCATACCTCGATGCCGGTCCAGGACGCGATCGAAGCGAGTCAAGGTGGAACCCAACCGAATCTACATCATTCCGCGCGACACCCACATGACTTTGGTGCACGGCTCCCTGATGCTGTCGCCACGCCAGGGCACTCCCACCGCGCACATGCCCATCGATCCATTTTTACGCTCGCTGGCAGCCGACCGGAAAAGCCGGGCCATCGGCGTGATCCTTTCCGGGAACGCTTCCGACGGGACGCTGGGCATGATGGCGATCAAGGCGGCCGGCGGAATCACCTTCGCGCAAAGCACCGAGTCGGCCAAGTACGACGGCATGCCGCGCAGCGCGGTCGCGGCGGGTTGCGTCGATTTCGTGCTTCCGCCCAAGGAGATCGCCAAAGAGCTGGCCCGCTTGCCGCAGCATCCCTACATCGCTCCGCCGGCCATCCACTGCCGGAAGCCGAGGGTAGCGGCCGTCACGGAAGCGATAGGCAAAATCCTTATTCTTTTGCGAAACGCTACCGGCGTGGATTTTACCTACTATAAGCCCACCACGCTCCGCCGCCGCATTCTTCGCCGCATGGCCTTGCGGCGGATCGACGATTTGGAACGATATTTCACCCAATTGCGGTCGGATTCTTGCCGAACTGAATGCGCTCTACGAGGATATACTCATCAACGTAACTGAATTTTTCCGCGACCCGGAAATCTTCGAGGCGCTCAAGGAGATAGTATCTTCCGAAAATTTGTTTCCGGCCGGAGCGAAGTTCCGATCCGGGTTTGGGTGCCAGGCTGCGCCACCGGCGAGGAGGTTTACTCCATCGCCATAGTGTTGCTCGAATTCCTGGGCGAGCGCAATAGCGAAGTTCCCATCCAGATCTTTGGCACCGACATTAGCGACTCGGCGCTGGACAAAGCGCGCAGCGGGATGTATGCTCCCGGCCTGGTGGAGGGGATTTCATCGGAGCGGTTGCGCCGCTACTTTACGAAAGTGGACTCCAGCTACGTGGTCAGCAAGCGCATTCGCGAGATGTGCGTTTTCGCCAGGCAAAACCTGATTAAGGATCCGCCCTTCTCAAAAATCGATCTGCTAAGCTGCCGTAACGTTCTGATCTATTTGGGTCCGGTCCTTCAAAGACGACTCATTCCGGTCTTTCACTACGCGCTGAAGCCGAACGGATTCCTGCTGCTCGGTACCTCGGAGACCATCGGGAATTCAGAATTGTTTTCCTTAGTCGACAAGAAAAATAAGATTTATGCCCGGCTGCCGGGCAATGAACGCGTGCCGCTGGAGTTGGCGCCGGAAGAAGTGGCGCCGGAGCGGCCCGTTGCGCTCCGTCCCCCGGAACAGTGGACCGAGACCGAATCCTCGCGAGAAGCCGACCGCATTGTTCTGGGCAACTATGCTCCTTGCGGAGTGGTGGTGGATCAGAGTTTTAACGTGGTCCAATTCCGAGGCCGAACCAGTGCTTATCTGGAAAATCCGTCCGGCACGGCTAATCTGAATATTCTCGCCATGGCGCGGGAAGGACTCTTGATCGAGCTGCGGAGCGCGCTTTATAAAGCTCGCCGTGAAAACACCGCCGTCCGGACGGGAAGGGCTGCGCATGCGCCAGGACGGCGGTTTGGGCGTGGTCAACTTTGAAGTGATTCCCTTTAAGCGTTCCCCCGGACGCGAAAACCGTTACCTGGTGCTCTTCGATGAAGCCACGGTCCTGACGCCGCCAGGAAAAAAAATCACCCAGAAAGCGGCTCAGCCCTCAGGAGCTCGAACGGGAGAACACTCATTTGCGGCAGGAGGTCGCGGCCAGCAAGGAGTATCTTCAGTCCGTGCTCGAACAGCACGAGACTGCCAATGAGGAGTTGCGGTCCGCCAATGAGGAGATTCAATCCAGCAACGAAGAACTGCAGAGCACCAACGAGGAATTGGAGACCGCCAAGGAGGAATTGCAATCCACCAACGAAGAGCTGAACACCGTCAACGAAGAGCTTCAGGTTAGAAACTTGCAGCTCGCTCAGATTGGGAACGATCTGAACAACCTGCTGAGCAACGTCAACATCCCCATCATTATGGTGGGCAATGATCTGCGCATCCGCCGGTTCACGCCCGTCTCGCAAAGAGTCCTGAACCTGATACCCACCGATGTCGGCCGCCCGATCAGCGACATCAATATGAACCTGGACATTCCCAAGCTGGACCGCCTGCTGCTGGAAGTAATGGAATCGCTCTCGCCCCAAACGCTGCAAGTCGCCGATCCGGCGGGCCGCGCCTTATTCGCTTCGCATCCGCCCCTATCGAACCGAGGACAACCGCATTGATGGCGCCGTGATCGTGCTGGTGGATTTGGATCCGGAGCGCGTCCTTGCCGAGAGAATCCAGGCAGTCGAAGGCCAGTCGCTAACGGGGAGCCCAGGATGGACGAAACGCTGCGCGCCTTCAGCGCCGGGCTGATGGTGGCGCAGGAACGCGAGCGGCGTAACCTGGCCGTGGAACTGCACGACGACATAACGCAGAGGCTGGCCCTGCTGGAGTTGGGCCTGGAGTCGCTGGAGCGCACGCCTCCCAAGCCGGAAGAACTCACGCGCCACCTGAAGAGCCTGCAGGAACAGGTAACCTCTCTGGCGGGAAGAATGCGGCGAGTTGCGCAGCAGCTCCATCCATCCATGGTGGAGGACCTCGGACTGGTGCCGGCATTGGAGTCGTTCATCCGCGACTTTAATAACCAGCAGGAGATTAAAATAACATTTCAGCACGATAATGTTCCTGGAAAGCTGGATCCAAATGCCGCCTTGTGTTTGTATCGGGTGGTGCAGGAAGCGTTGCACAACGTCATTAAACATTCTGGAGCGAAGTCGGCCCAGATCAGTCTCAAAGGGACGGGCGATAACGCGCTTAGGCTAAGTATCTTGGATACCGGGATCGGTTTCGAGCCGAATGGCGCCAGCGTCAAAGGTTTGGGGCTGCGAAGCATGGAGGAACGGGTGCGGTTCTTGGGCGGCGCGTTCCAGATCCAATCTCAGCCGGGCAAGGGAACCGAGGTTACGGTGACGATCCCCACCGCCGCTAGCCAAGTAGCGGAAAATAGTGCGCTGCGAAAACCTGCCGTAGGCGTCTAAATTGTATGCGGCCTGGCACGAACGAAATCGCAGAGAGAACCGAACAGCTCCGGCTCGATTTTCTGGAGTGTGTTCTGGAAACCACCCGCACCTACATTGAATTGACCGAGTTCGAGTTAAATGCGGCGAACCTGCCGCATTCCGGTGAGGGCATCCGGCACATCGCACAGGGCCTCAGCAATGTTCGAAGAATTGCGGAACACATTTCCTCGTCCGCGGACCAGGACTCGCATTTATGAAAGGCTGGCCCAACTGGAACGGAAAGCAACTGAACTGAACCAGCGCTTTGCAGCCCAGCGGCACTTGGCTTGATTGCTTTGGGCTAGCGGTGCAACTTGCGCCACTCCGCCGCGAGCGCTTGCGCTTTGGCCGTTTCAACCGGACTCAGCTCGCCGCCGACGTTGTTGCGCGATATGCAGCTTGCATCACCTTTAATCTTCAGCCGTGATCGCATCGGCGCAGGCAATGGTGTACCACTCGTAAGCTTGCACTTTATCCTGATCAACGCCCGAGCCATTGTAGTAGATATCGCCCAGCACGCTCGCAAAATTAGTGGATGCGGCGCGGCCTCTGCGGATCGATGCAACGGCGTTGGACGCGAATTCGTACCATAGGATGGCTTCGTGCGGATTCTGAGGCGCCAGCTGCCCCTTCTGATAAATGCCGGCGATCGCGCCCATGGCATCCGGGTCTCCCAGGCTGGCCGACTTGCCATACCAGTACAGAGCTTTCATGGGATCGGCCAGAGCGTCGGAGACCGTTGCATCCGGCTGCCGCGCATTCCCTGCCGTAGATGGCGCCGAGGCTATTCATGGCCTCGGTGTCGCCTTGGTTGGCCGCCTGCTCAAACCAGAAGACCGCCATTTGAAGCTCGTGTTGTTGGTCTCGCGCTTCGGTTCCCAGCCATTTTTGCGCCGCGGAGTTGCCGCGCGCGGCGAGCTGCTTGATCTGTTCCTGGCAACGCGCGGCTGTCGTGTCCGCTTTGCCGCAGACTCGCGCCCGGACCGCTAAGAACTGGAGCCGGTCTCGATTCAACTTCGTTTCCTGCTCTTTTCTCGGATCTCTGGGACGTCGCACCGGCTGCCGGGCGGGCGAGATTTTGACCGGCGCCTTGGCCGGAGCGGGAACAACTTTTTCCGCGCTGGAGTTCTTGGAGCTTGGCGCGATTCCGCTCAGCTGACGGCCAAACTCATCGAATCGCCGCATGGTTTGCTCGAATGTGGAGGAGGCAACTTCTTTGAGATCGCCGATTTGGCGATTGATCGAGCCGACCTCCCGCGTCAGATGCTCGGTTCGAATGAACAGGTAAATCGCCCCCGCCAAAACAACCACCAAAATTGCGCTCACCAGTGAGTTCAGAATGATTGTGAGTCTTTCCGGCATACCGGTTACCTCCGCGAAATGTGCCCAGATGGGGCCATACTCACGAAGCTAAACGGTTCGGCCGGATCAACGTATAGGGAAGGGAGGACAGTACGTACTGGTTCCTTTAGGGCGGAATCAGTCCGACTTGTTGGTCTTGCTGGGTTTGGCCTCGTCTTGGTGGGCGGAGGCGTCGTGCCCGAAATGGCAGGTGGGGCCATCGTCGCACTTGCAATCGTGCATCTTGCAGATCATCGAGCAATGCTCGCCCATTTCGCTGCCATCGTCCTTGACCGGCTCGCCGTTCGCATCGTGGTTGTCGTAGCGATAGTTGTCCACGATGTCGCAATGGGCCGGCAACGATGCCAGGCATGCATCGAAAGCCTTGCCGCGCTCGGGGTGCTCGCGATCGCAGGTCTCGTAGCCGGACTGCCGAACGGCCTGGGATTTTCGTATACAGCGGCAGTCATGGGAAGAGCCGAGGCCGCACCACTCGATCTTTTCCTTAGACTGTTGTGCCAGTACGAGTACAGCGAATCCAAAAATGAGGAAAATACGTTTCATCAGTTTCACTCAGCATTCACTTTTTTGTCCACCAAACCGCTTTCGGCCGGTCCACTCGAGACACTCATCGATTGGACTCACGAAGCCTGGAAGGGTTTCCTTCAAACCCATCGCAAGCTTTCTGTTTGGATATTTACGGTGATCCTGAGCGCGGCGCGGCGCCTAACGTTGATTGGGAGAATCTCTAACTGCGATGTTACAGCAATCCGGTCGCGATGTCATGGAAAAAGCGTCTTCCGCTCCATCGAAATAATTTATTAGCTCAACAAAGCCTAGTACGGTTGGTCGTGATTAGTCGCCTCGGCCTAAGTGACGATTTTTCGACACCTCAACCCGGGCTGGTTAGTCTAACAAGAACTGCTCAAGTATCGAAAGCGAATTACTTTACGCCAAGTTCCGACAGCAGCCGGTCTGCTCCGTATATTTTTCTGAGCGCTTCAATGATTCCCGCCGACTGCACCGCTACCGCGCGGGCCTGCTTGTCGGAGTAAATGTAGTCGAGCACCAGCGACTGAATATTGCCGTCGAAAATAATGCCCACCAGGTCGCCGGCCCGATTCACCACGGGGCTGCCCGAATTGCCGCCAATGATGTCCGCGGTATTTACGAAATCCAGGGGCGTAGAAAGATTGAGCTGCGCCTTGTGGTCCGTCCAGCTTGTGGGAAGTTGAAAGGGCGGTTCATTGTCGTGATCGCTGGCGTGCATGAACGCGCCGCCGAAAGTGGTGGTCCAGGGAATCTGCTTGCCGTTTTCTTCGTAGCCTTTCACCTGTCCAAAGGAGAGCCGGAGAGTGAACGTCGCATCCGGATAAATGTTCTTTCCATAGACGGCGAATCGCGCCTGCGCAATTTTGGCGTAAGCTTGCCGGCGCGGCTCCTGGACTTGGTTGTCGTAAATCATGCGCAGACGGCGCGCTTCGGGATCGACCAGCCGAGCGAGCTGGATCATCGGATCGGTGGATGCCTCGATGGCCTTCAGGCCGCCCGCCGCCAGCATCTTCCGCGTAGCGACGTCCCGGAGCTTGGAATCGTGGATCAATTTATAGGCGCGCTCGTCCGGAGATTGACCTGCCAGCACCTTCCGGACGAGATCATTGTCCTCGCCTTTCACCTCGGCGTACATGCTCAACGAGTCGCCCAGCTTCAGCGCTTCCAGGTCGTCGTAAATCGGCGCGGTCGAGAATAGCTGTTGCTTCAGTGAATCCAGGTTTGAATCCGAATACTCTCGAAGACGCGCGGCGTTCGGTTTCTGAGCCTCTTCGGCCATGCGAACCAGCGTGCGAGCCATATCGAAAACCTTGCTGTTGAAAGCATCGCCGCCTTCCAGCAGCGACAGGTCGGTGAAGATTCCCTGGAGAGTGGTTATCGCTCCGGAGACTTTGTCCCACGCGTCTCCATAAGCGGCGCGCAGCTTCGGATCGCGGTTGACGGCATCCCTGAGCTTCTGCTCCTCCGTGCGCTTCACGGACATGATTGCGGGATCTTGCAGCCCGGCCTGCATGCCGGTGTATGCTTTGCGGCTATTTTCGATCTCCAGAAGTTCGTCTTGCGCGCGGCGTCGATTTTCGAGACTCCGCTCGCTAAAAACGCGCAGCAGGACCTCATGCCGTACCAGCATCCCGAATTCCCAGGGATTCGCATGATCGCGCAAAAACTCCAGATGCCGCACGGTATCGAGCCGCGAAGTGGACCCGGGATTTCCCGAGACAAAGACCAGTTCGTTATCGGCGGCGCCTTGCCGGTTCCACTTCAAATAGTTGTCAATATGAACCGGCTTATCTTTTTCATAGACCCGGAAAAACGCGATGTCGAGGTCGTAGCGCGGGTATTCGAAATTGTCAGGATCGCCTCCGAAAAACGCGGCGGCCTGCTCCGGCGCAAAGACCAGCCGGACATCGGTGTACTTTTTGTAGCGATAGAGATGGTAGGCGCCGCCATTGTAGAGCGTGACGACGTTGCTTCTCAGCCCGGTCTTGTCGAGCGACTCCTTTTCGATGGTGTTGATGATCGCGCGCCGCGCCTTCTCCGCCGCTTCGGGACTGGCCCCCTGAGGAACAGCGCTGTTGACGCGCGCGGTCACATCTTCGATGCTCATCAAGACGTCCAATTCGAGATCCGGGCAACGGCCCTCTTCGGCGGGCGTTTTGCTGTAGAACCCGGTCTTCATGTAATCGTGATCCTTGCTGCCGAGTTTCTGGATGCAATCCGATCCCACATGATGATTGGTCATCACCAGACCGTCCGGCGAAACGAACGATCCGGAGCCGCCGTTATTGAACCGTACCGACGATTTCTGGAGATGGTCGAGCCAGGCGGCGGTTGCGTCGAAGTTGTACCTGGTTTTCAAAAGCTGCCGGGGAGGGTCGTTGAAGAGCCACATGCCTTCGTCGGCGAGCGCTTGTGATCCCAGGGCAACCAGGAAGCATGCAATCGAGAGAAGAGTTGTTCGGACCCGCATACCTCAATGCTACCCGGGGCGCGGCGGCAAAGGTACTAGCTCGAATTCCGGTACCAAACGGAAAATAGTAAGGGATTTTTCCGGAACAACATCGGCACGAGATGTGTTACTTTGCAGGTGAGCATGCTGCTCTGGAGCAAACTGACCGTCGCGGTCGCCCTAGTGCTGGTGTTGTCGCAGATCCAGTGCGTGGCTTTGTGTACCGAGGAGTGCGTCCCCGGATCACATAGCCAGCAGGATGTTCCGCCCTGTCATCGGCACCAGGGCAATTCGAATGCCCCGAAATCTGCGGTGTGCGTTAATCCGGCCGCGGCCGCCGCGTTATTGCCCAGCCATCCGCAAGCTAGTACCGGATTCCAGATAGACTGCAAATGTGCCACCTTGCTCTCGATTAGTTTCGCTGTGATGGCGTCATTCGAATCGATCGCGATGACAACGGATTCTCCGCCGGGCCAAGCAAGCGCATCCTCGGCCGTTCTCCGAATCTGAATTCTTCCTGTTTCCCTCTTTGCGCGGCGAATTGCCGCTGCTAGCAACAGGAGTTTGCATGTTTTCAGGAATGGTTATCAGGCGAAGGGTCTGGTTAGTCAAAGTATTGATTTTGGCCGCGCCGATTGGTCCGCTCCTCGCTCAAGAGGAGCACCCGGGGGTATGGGATCAGGCATGGTGGACATGAATCCCGCGGGCGTTTTTCTGATGAATCTCGCGACGGGCACTTCCGCGAATCCGGCGTCGTGGCCCATGCCGATGATCATGAAGCATTTCGGAAACTGGAACAGCATGTTCATGGGCAACGGCATTCTTGGTGGATACCCAGCAGTCAGGGCCGCGCGGCGGCGATAAACTCTATTCGCCGAACTGGTTCATGGCCACGGCCGAACATCGCGTCGGCTCGCGCGGAGCGTTCGAGACGGAACTCATGCTGAGCCTGGAGCCGGCGACAATTACCGACCGGCGCTATCCGTTGCTTTTCCAGACCGGAGAGACGGCGTACGGTATTCCGCTGGTGGATGCCCAGCACCCGCACAATTTCATCATGGGCCTGGGATTCCACTACACTAACGCGCTCGGCGAAGACACCATCGCTGGACCTTTATTTCGCGCCTGTCGGCGACCCGGCGCTGGGACCCGTGGCCTACCCGCATCGTGCCTCGGCGATGGAGTTGCCGCAGGCTCCTTTGTCGCATCATTGGCAGGATTCCACGCACATCTCCGACGATGTCCTCACATTCGGAATTTCCCACGAGAAGATGAAACTCGAGGCCAGCGGCTTCCATGGCGCCGAACCGGGCGAGAACCGCTGGACATCCAGCAACGGCGCGATCGACTCCTGGTTCGACGCGTTTCTGGTTCTTCCCCGCGAAGAATTGGGCGGCGCAGGTTTCGGCCGGCAGGATCACGCATCCCGAGGCGCTGGAGCCGGGCGATCAGGTGCGCACCACCGCGTCGTTGCACTATACGAGGCCGATTGGCGGGCGGGAGTTGGTCGTCGAGCCTGATCTGGGGACGCGTCCACAAGACCGCGAGTCTTCGCAACTTGAATTCTTACCTCGCCGAGTCGGTCCTGCCGATTCGTCAAACTAATTTCGTGACAGGGCGCTTCGAGTTAGTCGATAAGGATGAGTTGTTCGAGCGACCAGCCCGAGTCTACAAGAGCAAGTCGATGTGCTCTATGGAAGCACATTTCGAATCGGCGCATACACGGTCGGCTACACGCGCGACATCAATCTATTTCGGGACGTAGAGACGGGCATCGGAGCAAATTTCACTGCTTATTCGCTGCCGGGCGCGATCAAGCCTTATTACGGCGATCATCCGTTCGGCGGTAATGTTTTTTTGCGCTTTAGACTGAAGTCGCCATCATAAAAAGGAGATCTATGAGTATGAGAAGCTTTCTTTTAACTCTGTTATTGGTCATCGAAGCAATAGGCGCGCAGGCCGCGGAAACGTTCACCGGCGTCATTACTGATACGATGTGCGGCGCCAAGCCACACACCATGATGAAGGACCACACGCCTCCGGAGTGCGTCAAGATGTGCATAAAAGGGCCATATGTGTATGCGCTCTTTGACGGCACAACGGTCATCAAACTGAGCGATCAGAAGACCTCGGCCAAGTTCGCTGCGCGAAAGGTGAAGGTTACCGGGACTTACGATGAAAAGAGTAAGTCGATCAAAGTTGCGTCGATTGAACCGGTAGATGAAAACTAGGCGCGTAGGCTTTAGAAATTGAATCCGACGGTCCCGGTGATGGCGCGCGGAGTTACGTAGTGCGTTCCGCTGAAGGTCGAAAGAAAATTGTAGAGCGCTTCCTTGTTCATCAGATTGACCACCGTGAGGCGGGCAGTCCACTTGTACTTGTCGCCATGGAAAAGATTATCATGTCCGATGCCGATATCGAACAGGTTGCGAGGCTGAACGCGCTGCGGATTGTGATCATCATTCTCGGTGCCGGGAGCAGGCACCTTGAGAAAAGTCGAGCCGAGACCCGCCGCGCTGCAGGTGGCCAGTGCGGGTCCTAGTGGATTGGGAGCGGCCGGTTTGCCGTTGCAAGTCAGACCGGCTTGAAACTCCTGATCGGCCGTGAGCGGCGCACCGGTGATCGAATTTACCAGAGCCACTTGCCCGCTGGGGATGTCGGCGCCTCCCCCATTGGCGATGGGAGTCGCCGGGAAACAGGTCGCGGTTGATCCGACGCAGGGAGTGGCGCCGGCCACTTGTCCGCTATCGAATCTCCAGTTAAACGCGAACCACGGGCCGGTTTTCCAGGGTTGATACTGCAGGTGCGTCGTCTGGTTGAAAATCTCGTCATGGTCGATGCGGAAGACGCCGACTGCGGGAGGAACGATCGGCAAGCCCGCGACCTGCGGCAAGAAGAAGCGCGCCGCTACGCTGGACATTACTACTTGCGCGGTAAAGCCGTGGTAGTTGGGTACGCTGACGCGCAGGGCGAATCCGGGAATCTTGGAACTCTCCCACTCGATCGGGAAAGTGATGGGCGTTGCGCCGACCACACCGAAATCGAAGGCATTATGTGTGTACTTCCAGATGTACTCGGCGTCGACCACCAGGTATCGGCCGAAGGCTTGCTCGAGCCCGGCGTGGAATTCATTGCGCCAGCCCGGGGTAATCGGTCCCAGACCACAGGACACCCCTGGAGGCGGCACCAGCGTGGCCAGGAAAGGAATGCTGCATCCGGTGCTGGCGATCACCAAGTTTTCATTGAAGGGCGTTTCCAAGGTTCGCGCATAAGAAGTACGAATGACGGTGCCCGTCTTCTTGATGTTGTAGGCAATGCCGAGACGCGGTTCAGCCTGGTTGGCTCTTGAGAGCCCGCGGTAAACATCCTCCCGAAGTCCGAGATTGAACGTCCAATTGCCTTTTTTGATGGCGTCCTGGATGTAAAGAGAAAGCTCCTTCACGTCGGCGTGCCCATGAAACAAGAAGGGACTGCCTCCTTCGGTCAAATCGTACGGCGCCAGGATCGCGCAGGGCGTGTCGGGCAGGGCCTTGCCGCTGGCGTTCTGGCAACCCAACGACGGGACCAAGTTGGGATCGACAATCCCGAAGCTGTCTCCTTCGGTAACAAAGGTGTGTGCATACTCGAGTCCCACTTTTAGATTGTGGGCGCCCTTTATGTAAGACACGTCCGATCGAACGCCGGCGTTCAGAAGCCTGCGGGACTGGCTGACGCTCTCGCTCTGGAAATCGGGCGAGTAATCGTCAAACGGATTGCCGCTCGGATAGTAGTTGTATTGGTCCAACCGGTAGAACGCGCCGACGGTGAGCACGGCGGCGGGGCTGAGCAAATGGATCCAGGTCGGCGAAAGGTTGTAAGTCTTGATCTGGGAGCGCTGGTCGGTGGAACCCAGTGGCGCGCCAGTTAGGGGATTGAAGTCACCTGGATGATATTCCTGATCGAAGGAATTGGGATTCTGAAACCAGGAGCGGGTGAATTGCAGGTTGACGTGCACCGAGTCCGCCGTGGAGTACTGATAATCGACCCGGTCGAAGACGTTCTCCTCGTTGCCCTTGGCGTGCATCACCGTAAACTCGGGAGGATCGAGGAAGCGGCCGGTGTCGAGCCCATCCAAGGCGATGAAGTTCCCCCACTTGTCGCTGCCGTACGCGAGATCGAAGCCGCTGTGAGTGCTGCCAAACGTACCGTAGGAAGTGGTCAGGCTGCCGGTGGGGGTAGTGATGCCCTGGCCGGACCGCGTGGTCACGTTAATCACCAGGCTGGTCTTATCGCCGTATTCGGCCGGGGGCGCGCCCTCGATCACTTCCATGGACTGCACGGCATCGATCGGAATCTGATTGGAGAAGACCTTGCTCTGTTGGTCGGTAATAGGCTGGCCATCGACAGAAAATGAATTCTCGGCGTGATCGCCCAAGCCGTGAAAGAGGCCATTCGAGTCCGCCGAAACTCCCGGCGCGGAGAGCGTGACCAGGGAACTTAACGAAGACGACGCGCTTTCGTTGGGCAGTTTGTCGAACAGGCCGCGATCGATGTCGGTGTGAGTGGTAGTGCCGGTTTCAATCAAATCCGGCGCCGCCTCCACGGTGACACTGGATGCCGCCGCGCCGACCTGGAGGCCGAATCTCATCATCTGGACGGGAACCGAGGACCGCACATCCGCATCTTGCGAGGAAGCGGAAAATCCTGCTGCAGAGGCGGTGACGTGATAGTTGTTGTAAGGTACGTTTGCGAACTGAAAGTTGCCCTGGTCGTCGGTCTTGGTCTGCTGGGTATAGTGGGAGACCGGGTTCTGGATTTCGACCGTGGCCCCGGCGATTACCGCTCCAGAGGGATCGGTGACCGAGCCGCGAATCATCCCGGTGGCTTGTGCATAAATGGAAACGCTAGTGCAGAGTAATAAAGCTAGGCAGACGGGTATTGCTCTGGTCTTCAAATCGACGCCTCTTTCCCCACTCCCATGGTAGCTGCTGCAGCCGGGGCAGCGTGAATCGCGATGGACGGAATCGGTTTGGCCGCAAATGCGTGTCTACTGTCATGCGAGGTCGCGAAAATTTTGCGGCGAGATCTCAGTGGCTGAATAAAGTATGTAGACGCTCGTTTTAAGTGGAGCGGTTACATGCAATCGGAATGGAGAACGACTCGAAGTATGTTTAATCGCTCGAGGGACGCCGCTTGAGCGTAGGCCGGTCATCGTCATCGGAGGATTGCGTGCTGCCGCTGCTACTGCCAGGATCGACTGTGCCGGTACCGGATCCGGCGGCTCTGCGCAGCGTGGGCCGGTTGGCATCGCCCTTATCATCGACCTTGCGCCGGTTATGGAGAGCGGCCAGGCGGCCTTTGACGTCGTTGAATTCCGAAGTGGTGACGACGTATTCCGGCTTCGCGACCAGCATTTCCTGAATGTTTTTCTGCGCGGCACGGATGCGATCGTCGGTCATCGGGTGCGTGGAGAAGACCTTGGCCATGGTGCCTGGTTTTCGCTTTTCGAGCGTCTCAATCTTCTCGAAGAAGTCCACAAAAGCGGTGGGATCGTAGCCGGTCTTATACATGTACTGCAGGCCGAGCATATCCGCTTCCGATTCCATGGCGCGGGAGAACTGCAGGAAACCGACCGGCACGAGCACGTTGGCCGCCTGATAAATTCCGTATCCGGTCCAGCCGCCCATGAAGATGAGCGGGATCATGCCGATTTGCGCGATCTCTCCGCGCGTCGCCTGCCGGGTGCCGTGCCGGGCGGCCACGTGCGCAATCTCGTGCGCCATCACGCCCGCGAGCTCGGCTTCATTGTCGGCTTTCAATATCAAACCGGAGTTGACGAAAAAGAAACCGCCGGGCAGCGCGAAAGCGTTGACCTCTTCACTGTCGATCACCTTGATGGTGAACGGCACCTTGGCGTCGGAATTCCTCACCAGGTTCTGACCGACGCGATTGACGTATTCGGCTATAACGGGATCGTTGATCAGCTTGGCCTGCCGCTCCACCTGCTGAGCGAGTTGTTTGCCGAGCGCAATTTCTTTTTCGATGGAGTAGAAGTTTACGCCCTTGCCAACATTTCGATTCCCGATCTGGTCGGGATCCTTCTCCGGGTCGCTCGCGAGAAGAAGAGAGGACGGCGCGCTGATCGTCAAAGCAGCGACGAGAGCAGTGCTAGCGGAAAGGAGGCGGTTCATGGAGAACTCCTAGTATTAGACTACCAGAAAGTCTCCAAGGTTCCATATGATTTCTGCGGCAATCGGGCCTTAGTCCGTCCGGTTTGGGCATGGGCACATCGGCGCGGGGCCGGTTCATAACTCGCCGTAAGCGGACTAGGCCTTCAGACGGGGGAACAATCGCTCGGCGTTGCCACGATTGAGCGCGCGCATCACTTCGGGCGAAAGTCCGTCCTCGGGCAGGTGGTCGAGCGTGGATTCCATAGGTTCGGCTGGATAGTCCGTACCGAACAAATACTGGGAAGGGGGCACCAATTTCGTCAAGGCCGCCATGGACATCGGATAGGCTGCGTGCGCGCATTCGTAGTACAGCTTGCGCAACTCGGCGAAGACGCCGTCCGGGATGTTGGCGCTCTTGCCTTCATGGTTGGCAGGGCCGCCAGCCTGACCACCGGCGGTGCGAAAGCTGGAGGCGCCGGGCACGCGGTCCTTGATGCGGCCCGACAAAGCTGGGATGGCCGCGCCGGAATGGTTCACGATGAAGCTTATGTTGGGGCATTTCGAGAATACGCCGTTATACAGCAGGCCGGTGATGGCCCGCGTCGTGTCGATGTCAAACTCGACCACCGCGTCGTTCACGCCCGGCTGGAGCTGGCGGCAGCATTTGTTCACAAAGGGATGAATGAACACCACGGCTTTGCGGCGGTTGAGTTCTTCGAAGATCGGCAAGTATTTGGGATTGCCGGGCCAGCTTTCGCCGGTGTTGCTCAAAGTTCCGATGCCGTCGGCTTTCAAGGTATCGAAGACGTATTCGATCTCTTTCAAGGAGCCGTCCACGTCGGGCATGGGCAGCACGGCGAACAGGCCGAAGCGCTTGGAATTGTCGCTGACGATCTTGGCGCCGCCCTCGTTGATCTGCCGCGCGAGCGCCGCTCCCTTGGGGGTGCCGTCAAAGACCTGATCGCCATTGCCGGGGTGCGACAACATGGCGAAGGCGATGCCATGCTTGTCCATTTGATCGATGGATTCCGCCGGTGTCCACGGGCGCGCGCCGCCGCCGCGTCCACCACGTCCGCCGCCGCCGCCGCCCAACTCGATCTGGAAATGATGGTGCATGTCGATGCGGCGAGGATTGGCTTGGCCGTCCTGAGCCAGCAGCGCGCTCCTGGAGAGAAGTGCGCCCGCTCCGGCGGCAGTGAACGTTTTGAGAAGATCGCGCCGCGAAGTGCTTGCGTGATTGGTCTCGCTCAAATAGGGAAAATCTCGCATGGACTTGCTCCTCCAGACGGTTACCCAGTATCTTCTAACGGGTGGATCGTGTCAAGAGCAGGCGGCGAGGCTGCGCGTGTGAATTTTGATGATGGTGCTGGAGGTGGGGGTCGAACCCACATGACCAGTGAAGGTCGCGGGATTTTGAGTCCCGTGCGTCTGCCAGTTCCGCCACTCCAGCCTGGGACGCGGACGCGTCCGAACGACGCTACGAGTATAACAGCGCCGGCCGACGGCTTGGAGAAAACCGGTCAGACCACCAAGACTTTGTGATCCGGGCAATCCAGGCGGATGTGGTCGTAGAGGGTGTCGATCAGGCCGAAACCATGTTTGGCGATGAACGGCAGGATGGAATAGAGGCGCTCCTGCAGGTGCTTCTCGGGATAAATCAGGTTCGACATGTAGCGCGCATCTTCTGTGGCGCGTTGATTTCGGTTGAGCGTCTCGCGCGCGGTTTTGCGTTCGATCTTGGATAGCTGGTAAAGAATTTTGGCACGGCTCTTGTCGGTCGCCGCCCCCAGGCTCTCATCGAAAGCGATCAGATCGTTGCGCAAGCGCTGGAGCGACTCGGTAGTCTCTTTCTGGATGGCCGCGAATTCGCGCATCAGAGCTTCCGGGACCAGCTGCTGCGCGATGGTCTCGCGAACCTGGTCCTCGGCGTGGAAAAAACCGGAAAGCGCCAGGCCATAGCGCTTCATCAACTTGCTGGTTCTTGCGTCGAGCAGCGTAAATGCGGTCCGGGCTACGGGTAGAGGCATCTTGCCTACGAGCTCGTGGTAGAGCACCTGTGACTGAGCCAAGTAAGCCAGCTCGGCCGGCCCGCCCACGTACGCCAGCGTAGGCAACACGTAGTCTTGAATGACGGGACGAAGCAGCGCGTTGGGGGAGAGATGCTCGGCGCGGTCCATCAATTCTGACGCTGAGTAGCGACGTTCTTTGGATACGTAGTCGCCGTTCTGCCGGCGCAAGGTGATGCGCCGCCCGCCTTCGAGCAGAAAGACCAGCGACGTTTTCGGTTCGATGTGGACCTGAGCGTGATATCCGGCCTGTTCCAGTTCGCTATTGCGCTCTAAAAGTTTGTGATGAAGCTGCTCGTCCTGACGAACTGCTTCCCGGAGCAGGGGAGCGGCCATCTGTCTTATCGCCGGGTCGAGCGGGTCGACGAACAGCAAGCCGTATTTGCCGAGCAAACTCTGCAGAATCGCTTGAAATCCGGCTCCGAAGGTCACTCCTGGCGGGTAGGCCTCCTGAACCAGAGAGATCACCTCTTCGGCATAAGGGAAGCCGCCGATCGCGTTCCTCAGTTGATCGATAGGGGGCGCTTCGATTGGGATGGCGCCCGTGGGACGGTCGCCTTTTGCGTTTGCGCCGCTCACCGCCAGCGAGATGGGGCGATGCTGCGAATCGAACACAAAGGTGTGGTTCACTTCGGCGAAATCGTGGTCCTCGGTGGGCAGCCAGAACATCGGAACCGCGGGAACGCCTTGCGCGCTCAATTGCGCGGCTAGATGCGCGGCTGTCAGCGCTTTGTAAATGGTGTAGGCCGGGCCGGAAAAAAGTCCAACCTGCTGCCCGGTAACAATGGCAACCGAATCGGGACGTGCCAGCAGGTCCAGGGAGGGACTGTCGCCATTACGCTCACGCACGGCCGCGACCAGCCGGCTGCGGCGTTCCGCTGGGAAGTCCATCCGCTTTGCGGCATCCACATAGGAAGCCAAGCCGCCCGAGCCGCCGTCATAGAATCGGGCGACCCGATCGAAATGATATTGGAAATCGGAAAAAAGTCTGGTGGTGTGAGGGATCTCAGTATGCCGCAAACAAGCCGATTCCAACATGGGCAGCTTTCCAAGATTAGCAGATCATCCTGAGGGCCGAAGCTCGTCGGCTCCGCCGAATTGGACCGGCGACTACTTTTTCTTCAGCTTGAGGTTGATCTTCGCGATTTTTTTGGTATTAAACACGTCCAGCGTCTTCTTTGAGCTGGAAGCGCCGTCGTACTTGGCCTTCAGATCGTATTCGACGTTGGTGCTGAGTCCCGCGAAATGATAACTGCCGTCGGGTTCGGTTATGAAGGAACGAATCTGGAGGGTCTTGGTATCCTCCAACTGCACAACCGCGTTGGCGACGGGGTGACCCGAGGCGTCCATGACGATGCCTTCCACGGCCCGGGTGTTGTCATCCTCTTTCGAATTCTTTCGTTGGGCGGAGAGTTCCAGGCCGGTCAAAAATACAAGCGCGCACACACCGAAGGCTGCCTTGCGTTTCACATCGCGCTCCGCCTATTTCGACTCCGGCTGAAGCTGGAACGTTACGTCAGCACGGGTTTCACCCTCGATCACAGCGGGCTGCTCCTGGCTGCGGAAGCCTTTGGCCGCGGCTTTGACCGTGAAGCGCATGGGAACGGGCGGAACGCGAAAAACGAATTCGCCCCGTGTGTCGGAAATCGCCTGCTGCTTCTTCATTTTGGCTGGGGAGCTGCCGGATGGAGGGTCGGGGGTGAGCGTGACCACGGCGTTCGGCAAGGCGTACCCGGATTCCTGGAAGACGGTCCCGGCCACTAACGCGTAGGATTCCGTCTTGACCTTGTGATCGCCGGCCTCCGCGGCGACAGAGAGAAGCGCGGCGAACCAGAACGCCAACTTAGTGCCAATCCTCCTCTTCCTCTTCTTCTTCCTCATCTTCCTCTGCATCCTCGTCGTAATCCAAATCGTCCTCTTCTTCTTCCTCCTCTTCTTCGTCTTCCGTGGTTTCGAGCTCTAGGGGATCGATTCCGACTACGCTGAGATCGGCGCCGCACTCCTCGCAGGTCAGCGTGTCGCCCTCATCCAATTCGTCTTCATCCAAGTCGAGCACTGCGTCGCAGTTCGGACAGTTGGCCATCTAGCTTCCCTCCAGGAGCACAATTTTTTTATACAAGAATCGGCGGCCAGACTGCTATGCGTTCGCCTTCGCCAACCTGCGCCGGGTGGTGGGCGGCACCAGACCCTGCAAACGAAGATACAGGAAGAGATTGGCACGATGCGTGAGTTCATGCTCCTTGAGCATCTGGAGCAGCTCGAGACGCGTGACGCGCTGGCCATCGAAGCGTGTCATTTCACCGGCAAAGAAGTCGGCGGGCTTGGCGCTCAGCTCGGCCACTCGCTTGTCCAGCTGGCTCCGCAATTCGTGCGCAAGTGCGCCGGCGCTTTCGGTCTTGGGAAGCTGCGCAATTTGCCGGCTCCTCATCTCGGGAAATTGCGGCGTGGCCAGATTGTCGACGCCCTCCAGCATCAGGCCGGTCAACGCGTGACTGGCCTCCAGGATGTGACGCGCGATTTCGCCGAAACTCATCACGTCGGGGGTGGGCTTGTAGTTGAGATCGCGCGCCGAGAAATCTTCCACGGCCTGCGCAGTGTCTTCACGAATGGTCTTCCAGGAAGTGAGCACGGACTCAAGGCGTATCATGACTCATTTTTACCACGCCATCCGGCCTCTATGACAGTCTGGTGTGTTGCGGTTACGATTAGCTGATACCGAGCTTGGCTTCGATGCGGGTAACGCGGTTGTGAAGTTCCACCACTTTGCTGGTCAGTGTGTCGAATTTGACTTCCAAGCGGTTGAAACGATCATCGATGCTGTTGAACCGGGCATCGACTCGCGCCTCGATGCTGTTGAGTCGCGCCTCGATTCCATTGAGCCGTCCATTGATGGCGTTATAGTAGACGACATTCGTCAGTATGCCGACCAAAACCGCGAAGGTCGGTATGCCGATCGCCAAATATAGCTGAACGTCCGTCACTTACCAATATTGTACTTCGGCGCGAAGAAGCCTCTCAAACCGGGTCGGCGGTCTTGTTTTTATCGCGCTGGATGGTGCGCATCTCGTCAATGATGCGCTCGAAGATGCGCTTCAATGCATCCTCCGGCAGCGGCCCGTGGTTCTGGCTGGTCACATTGCGGAAAACGTCGTCTTCGCGCTTCGGCTCGTAGATCGGCATCGAAAGCATTTGTTTGATGCGTCCGATCTCCTCCACGATCTGCGTTCGCTCGTTGAGGAGAGCCAGGAGTTTGCGGTCGACCTCGTCGATTTGCCGGCGGCACGCGGCGAGCTTTTCCATGCTCATCGGTTCTTCGATGGTAAACTACTCGCCAGTTCCTGGGCTAGCGCCGCGAGCTTATCCGGCAGTTGCGGGCTGCCGGCGTTTTGCTCGATGACGCGCTCGATCGCGCTCCCCACCACCACTCCGTCCGCGACCGCGCCCACCTGGCGCACTTGGTCCGCGGTTGAAATCCCGAAGCCGACCGCGACCGGAAGCGAGGTCACTTTGCGCATGGCGCTCACCAGCGGCCGTACTGCGTCGGAAACATTAGCGCGTTCGCCTGTGACTCCGGTTCGTGAAACCAAATAAACAAAGCCGCTGGAATATTTGGCCACCAGCTTCAGGCGCCGCTCGGTACTGGTAGGCGCGGCTAGAAAAACCGTATCCAGCCCCGCTTTTTGCATCGCGCAGGTGTAAGGCTCAGCTTCTTCCACGCTGAGATCCGTCAGCAGGCACCCGTCGATCCCGTGCGCCCGAGCGTCGTAGGCCAACTTCTCCAGACCGTAGCGCAGCACCGGATTCAGGTAGGTGAACAGCAGCAGGGGAATCTCCGAGCGGCGGCGGATTTCGGCAGCGATTTCCAACACCGTCGAAACCTTGGTTCCCGCCTTCAGAGCCCGGTCGCTCGCGCGCTGGATCACGGGGCCGTCGGCGATCGGGTCGGAGAATGGAACACCCAGCTCGATCAGGTCCGCTCCCCCGCGCTCTAGCGCTGCGACCAGGGCCGGTGTTCGGTCGGGCGATGGATCGCCGGCGGTGATGTAGGCGATGAGAGCTGGTCGGCCCTCATGGCGGAGCCGTTCAAAGAGCCGGCCGATTCTGGTCTGGCTCATCGAGCTCCTTCAAGTTTTCTCTGTAAATGTCGGTATCCTTGTCGCCGCGTCCCGAAAGATTCACGATGAATAATTCGCCTTGGGCGGAAGGCGCGCGTTGCAAGGTTTCCGCGACCGCATGCGCCGATTCCAAGGCCGGAATAATGCCCTCGGTACGCGCCAGCGTTCGCGCCGCATCGAGCGCCTGTTGATCGGTGACGGAAAGGTATTGGGTGCGGCCTTGATCGCGCAACCAGGAGTGCTCCGGCCCGACCAGCGCGTAATCCAGGCCCGCCGACACCGAGTGAGTAAGCGCGACTTGTCCCTCCGCATCCTGCAATAGATAACTGTAAGCGCCATGGAGTACGCCGGGCGCGCCGCCCGAAAAACGCGCGGCGTGTTCCCCCAGCTTTTCGCCGCGTCCGCCGGCCTCGACGCCGATCAACCGAACCCCGGCATCGTCGAGAAACGGGTGAAACATTCCGATGGCATTGCTGCCCCCACCCACGCACGCGAAGATGCGGTCCGGGAGCCGGCCCTCACGATCCAGAATCTGCCGGCGCGTTTCCTCGCCAATCACGCGATGAAAATCACGCACCATCATCGGATAAGGATGCGCCCCGAGCGCCGATCCGAGCAGATAGTGCGTGCTATCCACATTCGTGACCCAGTCGCGCATCGCTTCGCTGATGGCATCCTTCAAGGTCCGGCTGCCGTTGGCGACGCCTACCACCTTCGTACCCATCATTCGCATTCGGAAGACGTTCAAACGCTGCCGGCGCATGTCTTCTTCGCCCATATAGACCACGCACTCGAGGCCGAACAGGGCGCAGACCGCCGCGGTGGCGACACCGTGCTGGCCGGCCCCGGTTTCGGCGATAATCCGATGCTTGCCCATCCGCCGCGCCAGGAGCGCCTGCCCCAGGCAGTTGTTGATTTTGTGCGCGCCGGTGTGCAACAGATCCTCGCGCTTGATGTAAATCTTCGCGCCGCGCAAGGTTTCGCTAAGCCGCTTGGCATAATACAGCGGCGTGGGGCGGCCGGCAAAGTTAGCCAGCAGATCCTTCAGCTCCGCTTGAAACGCGGGATCGAGGCGAGCTTCCAGATAGGCCTGCTCAAGTTGCTCGAGCGGCGCCATGAGAACTTCGGGTACAAAGCGCCCTCCGTAAGGGCCAAAATGGCCGCGCTGATCTGGCTGAGCGGTAATCATAGGCCCAGAGCCGCCTTCACAAATTGATTCATTTTCTCGTGGTCCTTCACGCCCGGCGATTTTTCGACGGACGAGCACGCATCCACGCCCCAGGGCTGTGCCTGTTCGATCGCTTGACGAACATTCGCCGCATCCAGGCCACCCGCGATGACGGTCTTTTTGGGGATCGCCTTGGCGCGCGACCAATCGAACGTCTGGCCGGTGCCGCCGTAAAGCTCATCAGAAGGCGTGTCGACCAGCAGGGCTTCTATTAAATCGTCCGCCACATACGTTTCCAGCGCATCCGTGATGCGGCACGCCCGCCACACGCGAACGCCGAGTGCTTCGCTCGTGCCGTACAACTGCGCAACGTCGAGGCCCGCATCCACGACGCAGCGTGCGATGGTCTCCGGCGTTTCGTTCACGAAGATTCCGACCTTCCATACCTGCGCTGGAATTTTCTCGGCGATCATCGCCGCGCCGGTGTGGGAGATGTAGCGCGGGCTGTCGCGATAAAAGTTGAACCCGATGGCCGAAGCGCCCGCCTCCACCGCCGCCATCGCGTCATCCAGGTTCGTAATTCCACAGATCTTCACCATCATGACAGCAAAGCCCGCAGCGCTTGGGCGGGGTCGCCCGATTTCATCAAATGCTCACCGACCAGAAACGCATCGTAGCCCGCCTCGCGCAGCCGTTGAACATCATTTGCCGAATGGATGCCGCTCTCGGCGATTTTGAGGACCCCCGCTGGAATCTGTTCGGCGAGCTGCAGCGCGGTATTGAGATCCACCTGGAACGTATGAAGATTGCGATTGTTCACGCCGATGACCCGAGCGCCGGACGCAAGGGCGAGCTTTAACTCCTCGGCGTCATGCACCTCCACTAACGCCGTCATATGATATCGCTCGGCGAGCTCTCTAAACTCCCTCATCTGGCGCTCGGAAAGAATGGCGGCTATCAGAAGAATGGCATCCGCGCCGTGCGCTGCAGCCTCCTCCACGTGGTAGCGATCGACCGTGAAATCCTTGCGCAATACCGGAACGTCAGTGGCTGCCCGCGCCGATTCCAGATCTGACAAGCAGCCTAGGAAATGTTTCTGTTCGGTCAATACCGAAAGCGCGGAAGCGCCACCCTCCTGGTAGGCCCGCGCAATCGAGGCAGGGTGGAACTCCTCCGCCAGGACGCCCTTGCTCGGCGAAGCCTTCTTGATCTCTGCGATGATCGCGGGCCGGCGTTTCAGCAGCGCCGCTGTAAAATCCCGCCGCCTCGAGATCGAGGCTACCGCTCGCTGTTCCAGACCGTCCGCGCGCGGGCCGAGTTCCTGCTTTTTTTGCTCGACAATTTGAGCCAGGATGTCTGGAATGGCCTTCAGCATGTGCGGGAAAATCCATTGTAGCGCGCTCCCGCGCCTGTTAACCTAAACGGCGATGCTACTCTCGCACTCCGGCATGGGGCGGAACTACGGCCGCTCCATGGTCATCTCGCAACAGGGAATCGTGGCTACCAGTCACACGCTGGCTTCGCAGGCCGGCGCGCAGATCCTCGCTCAGGGTGGTTCCGCGGTCGATGCGGCCATAGCCGCTAACGCATCCCTCGGCGTGATCGAGCCGATGATGAACGGAATCGGCGGCGACCTGTTTGTGCTCTATTGGGATGCGAAAACTGGAGAGCTGGCCGGGTTGAACGCCTCCGGACCTGCGCCGCGCGGCCTATCGCCGGCGTTTCTGGCGGGCCACGGGGTGACGACCATGCCTCCGTTCGGAATCCACAGCGTCACCGTTCCGGGCGCCGTGGACGGATGGGCCAAAATGCATGAGCGTTACGGAAAACTTCCGTGGCAGCAGCTTTTCGAATCCGCCACCGCCTTCGCCGAGCGCGGATTTCCGGTCACGGAGGCACTAGAGGAACTGTGGGCGATGCCTGCTTCCTTGGACCGCCTGGCGACTCATCCGGAGTCCACCAGCGTCTTTCTGCCCGGCGGCAATGCCCCGCGGTTAGGCGAAGTCTTTCGCAACCCGGATCTGGCCCGCGCTCTTCGTCTGCTCGCTGAACAGGGACCGCGAGCGTTCTATGAAGGCGAGATCGCGGCTGCGATTCTCAACACCTCACAGCGCCTGGGCGGGACCATGACTGCGGACGACTTGGCTGCGTTCTCGGCCGAGTGGGTAGCGCCCATCTCGATCGATTATCGCGGGTGGAAAATCCACGAATTGCCGCCGAACTGCCAGGGCATCGCCGCGCTCGAAATGCTGAACATCATGGAAACATTTCCGGCGACGCCTGACGGTCCGCTCACCGCGGCCGAGTTGCATAAACGCATCGAGGCCATGAAACTCGCATACTCCGATGTATACCGCTACAATGCGGACCCTCGTACGTGCGATGTGCCGACCGCCAAGCTGCTCTCCAAAGACTATGCGCGGAGACGGGCCGCACTAATCGACCCGGCGAAAGCCAACCGCGAGGTTGTCTGCGGCGACGTATCCGGGAGCGACACGGTTTATTTGGCGGCCATCGATCGCGACGGTAATATCGCGAGCTGGATTCAGAGCATCTATGGCAACTTCGGCTCGGGCGTTACCGTAGCCGGCATGGGGTTTGCGCTGCAAAATCGAGGGGCATGCTTCACGCTCGATCTCGGCCACCCGAACGTATTAGCCGGCGGTAAGCGGCCCTTTCACACCATCATCCCCGGTTTCATGCAGCGCGACGAATGGCACATCGGATTCGGGATCATGGGCGCTCAGAATCAGCCGCTCGCGCAGGCGCAGTTTGTGTCCAACATCGTCGATTACGGCATGAACCTTCAGCACGCGCTGGAGACCCCGCGTTTCTTCACGAGCGCCCCTTTGAGCGGCGACGTCTCGATTGAATCGCGAGTGCCGGTGGCGGCCACAGAACGCCTGGCGGCGCTTGGCCACGGGATCGAACGCGCGCGCGACTACACGCAGGAAGCCGGCCGCGGGCAAGCGGTCATGCACAATTCCAAGACCGCCGTAAACTATGCCGCCTCCGATCCGCGAACCGACGGAGCCGCGATCCCCGAACCAACCAGGCTATAGCATGCGGGCGCTGGGCTTGCCGGCTATTTCAATTTGTCGGCGATCTTGTCCAGGCCTGCTTGGGCGCAGGCCTCGTCCATGGGCCATCCGGGTGCGCCGCTCACTGCGATCGCACCGATGACGTCATTTCCAATCTTGATCGGAAGGCCGCCGCCCATCGCGATGGTCCCTTCGATCGGCGGACTCGGCATGGTGCCTTCGGCCAGCGGGATGCTCCCAGCAGTCTTTTTGGACCATCCTTCCACCACGTCTTTGGAGGGGCGTCGATAGAGCAGCGCCGTATAGGCCTTCTTGTGCGCTACATCGAAGCGGTGCAGCATGGCGCCATCGTCCTGCATCGCGATGATGGTTCGGCCCGTGGCGTCGAGCACCGCGATGGCGCATTTGTAGTTCATCGAGCGGCATTTTTCGAGCGATCCCTGCGCCATGGCCATAGCCATATCGAGCGAAAGCGCTTTGTGAGTGAGCAGCCCTTGCTCGGCGCGCGAGATGGATGCGCCTGCGGCGACGAGCGCGATCAGGGCGGCTAGCGTCGCTAAACGAGTCTTGAACATTGAGGTTTCCTCCCGCGTTTCTGATTCAGTCGATGTTGTCGTAGGCGACCAGCGTCAGAAAGTCGGGAAAATCCGCGCTGGTCATCATCTGCCCGAAGATTTTCGCCGCCTTGGCGAACTGGCCAGTGTTTTTGCCGACCTTGGCGAGTTGATCTTCGACAATCTGGTTGACCATCGGCGCCGTCACAGGACGGCCGTCGGTGAGCTTGGCGCCGTACTTCACCCATTGCCAGACCTGAGTGCGGCAGATCTCGGACGTGGCCGCGTCCTCCATCAGGTTGTAGATCGGAACGCAGCCGATGCCGCGCAGCCAAGCTTCGAGGTACTGAATCCCGACGTCGATATTCCAGCGCAGACCGGCTTCCGTGATGGTGCCGTCAGGTACGGCCAGCAGATCCTTGGCGGTCACGTGCACCTCTTCGCGCTTGCGTAAGATCTGATTGGGGCCCTGCATGTACTCGTCGAAGATCTGCTTGGCGATCGGGACGAGTCCAGGATGCGCCACCCAGGTGCCGTCGTGGCCGGCCTTTACTTCGCGCAGCTTATCCTGACGAACCTTCTCCAGCGCCTGCTCGTTCGCCACGGGATCGTTCTTGATGGGTACCTGCGCCGCCATGCCGCCCATGGCATGAATGTTGCGGCGGTGGCAAGTTTGGATCAGCAGTTCGACGTACGACTTCAGAAAGTGCCGCTCCATCGTAACTTCGGCGCGGTTCGGCAGCACGAAATTCGGATGATTGCGGAACTTCTTAATGAAGCTGAAAATGTAATCCCAACGCCCGCAGTTCAGCCCCGACGAGTGTTCCCGCAACTCATACAGGATCTCGTCCATTTCGAAAGAGGCAAGAATTGTTTCGATAAGCACCGTGGCGCGAATCGTCCCGCGTGGGACTCCCAGCGAGTCCTGAGCGAAATTGAAAACATCGTTCCAGAGCCGGGCTTCGAGATGGCTTTCCAACTTCGGCAGATAGAAGTACG
Organism: Bryobacterales bacterium; assembly: GCA_963732175.1. GTDB lineage: Bacteria > Acidobacteriota > Terriglobia > Bryobacterales > Bryobacteraceae > Palsa-89. The sequence continues at coordinate 177,433 of CAVSYF010000002.1, forward strand.
GGGCCGACCCGTTCAACATCGTCTGCCGGACGTTATGGAAAAAGAACAGCCCGAAATCGAACAGCGATCCGGAGATCGGCTTGCCGCCGAGCAGAACATGCTTTTCGTTCAAGTGCCATCCGCGCGGGCGCACCAGCAGCGTGGCAATCTTATCGTTCAGCTGGTAGCGCTTCCCCTCGGGACTGGTGAATTCGATGCTGCGGTTGATGGCATCGCGGACGTTGATCTGGCCGTCTACGTTGTTTTCCCAGGTCGGCGAATTGGCGTCTTCGAAGTCCGCCATGAACACGCTAGCGCCTGAGTTGAGCGCGTTGATCACCATCTTGCGGTCCACTGGGCCGGTGATCTCGACGCGCCGATCCATCAGATCGCGTGGGATCGGGGCAACGGTCCACTCCTTCTGGCGGATCTCGGCGGTCTCAGGTAGGAAGTCCGGGAAATGGCCGGCGTCGATCTCGGCCTGCCGCACTTTTCTGCGGGCGAGAAGCTCCTGCCGGCGGTCTTCAAACTCGGATGCCAGCTGCCCGACGAAGCGCAGCGCCTCGGGACTCAGGATCTCGGCCTGTGCCGGTTAACCGGCGCGGTGATTTGAAGGTCCGCGACACGGGATTGGGAAACAGTAGACATAATGATTATTCTCGCACTGCGGCGGCGCTGGCCATTTCGGCGCTGTGAACTTTGCGATGCGGCAGCGGCATTTTTCGTAAACCGATCGCCATCAGGGTGGAACAGAGGGCCAGTACAGCGCTGCCGTAGAACACCGCGCTCCAGGAGCCGGTCTTCTCAAAGATAAGCGCCGCAATGCCGCCGCCGACGATGGATGCGACGCCTTTCGTACTGTACATGAAGCCGTAATTCGAGCTCACGTTGCGCGGGCCGAAAAAGTCGGCTACGGCCGGCGGGAACAGCGAATAAACTTCGCCCCAGCTGAAGTACACCAGCGCCAGGCACACAATGAACGCCGTATCCGACGAGCGCCCCAGCGTCATGACGCTGGCCAGACACGCCGACTGGATCAGAAAAGCAATGGTCATGGTTTTCTCACGGCCCAAGTGGTCGGAAACCCATCCCCAAAACAGGCGCGAGGTTCCGTTCGCGATCGGGTTCAACGTGAGCGCAAACGTCAGCGCGACTCGGCTGATTTTGAAACTGTCGGCCAGCGGAGCCACCTGCGCGGTCACCATCAGGCCGCCGATGCCCATCATGAGCATCATCATATAGAGAACGTAGAATTGCGGCGTTTGCAGCATTTCGAGCGAATTGAAGGATTCGCTCTGGGTGCGAGCCGCTACCTTGGCCGCCTTTTTCACGGGAGGCGCCGCGTCGCGAGCCGGATCCTTCAGGAACTGCAGCTGCGCACATGATCAGCAACCCCTGTGTGATGCCGGTGTAAAGAAATGCCGTCCGGTAGTTAGCGACTCGCAGAATATGAGCAATGATCGGGATGAAAAGCGCGGCGCCAGAGCCAAACCCCGCGGTGATGAGACCCGCGGCCAGTCCTCGCTTGTCGGGAAACCATTTGATCCCAATCCCTACGGACCCGCAATACACCATCGCCGCTCCGAGGCCGGCCACCGTGTAGAAAAAATAGAGAGCCGACAGGGTGTGTACCCAGCCCAGCGTCGCCCAGCCGATGCCGCACAGTACTCCCGCGAAAGTGACATAGAGGCGGGGTCCGATCTTATCGACTATCCATCCCGTACATGGCATGAACCAGGTCTCGGCCGCGATGAAGAACGTAAACGCCCACTGGACCTCGGAAAGTTTCCAATGATTGGCAGCTATGAGGGGCTTGACGAACAGGGTCCAAGAGTATTGAAGGTTGGCGATCATGATCATCGCGACTACCGCCGCGGCCAACCGGAACCAGCGATTCACCGTTTTCCTCCTAGAAGAACGCTCTCTAAGAGCCTCGTACAAGCATATACCGTTCGCGTGTGGGGCATCGCAACACCTAGACGTGCTCCCAGTTCGGCCACCGCGCCAACCACCGCCTCCAACTCGAACGGGCGGCCCGTTTCGAGGTCCTGCAGCATCGAGGTTTTGTGCTTGCCGATCTTCTCCGCTCCGGCGCTGCGCTGATCGATGGAAATCGGCATCTCGATTCCCAGCCGCGCCGCGACGGCCTCGACTTCTTCCAGGATGCCGCGGACCACCGACGCCCCCGTCCCGTTCATGATTCTGTAACGATTGTGATAAGATCCCTTCTTGATAATCCAAACGGAGTGAAAACAGGTTGAAAGTATACGAAGGAACCGATATCAGAAACGTCGCACTCATCGGCCACGGGCACTCCGGCAAGACCACCCTTGCAGCAGGGCTGCTTTATACTTCCGGAGCCACCAATCGCCTGACGCGCGTCGATGAGGGCAATACCATCACGGATTTCGACGATGAAGAGGTGCAACGAAAAATAAGCATCTCCACAGCCCTGGCGTACGCCGAATGGGCGAAAAAGAAAATCAATCTGATCGATACCCCCGGCTTTAATATCTTCATCAACGACACCAAAGCCGCGCTGGCCGCTGCTGATAGCGCGTTGGTTCTCATTGACGGCGTCGCCGGCGTCGAGGTGCAGACCGAGAAGGTATGGAGCTTCGCCGAAGAATTCCAGTTGCCGCGCGCAATTCTGATCAACAAGCTGGATCGCGAGCGATCCGACTTTAATCGAGCCCTGGCGAGCGCGCAGGAGTTCTTCGGCCGCACCGCCGTGCCGATTCAATTGCCGCTCGGATCGGAGAAGGATTTTAAGGGCGTGGTCGACCTGGTGCGGATGAAGTCCTACACGTATGCGAGCGACGGCGATGGGAAGGGCAAGGAGTCCGAAATTCCCGCTGGCATGGCGGAGGCGGCGCAGAAGGCCCATGAAACATTAGTCGAGATGGTCGCCGAAGGCAATGACGCGCTCCTGGAGGAATTTTTCGACAAGGGCACTTTACCGGTCGAACACATTCTCGATGGTTTGCGTCAGGCCGTCAACGAACTGCGAATCTATCCGGTTCTGTGCGGTTCCGGCCTGCATAACATCGGTTCCGATCTGATTCTCAATTTCATGGTCGAGAATTTCCCGGCGCCTACCGAGCACGCGCCGCTTTCGGGCAAGCTGAACGGCCAGGACGTACAACGTTCCATCAAAGACACCGAGCCGGTGGCGGCATTCGTCTTCAAGACGGTTGCCGATCCCTTCGCCGGCCGCGTTACCTACTTCAAGGTGATTTCAGGCGTAGTGAAGAACGACGCCAATCTTATAAACGCGCGCTCTGGCGCCCTGGAACGCCTGGCGCATATCGGCGCGCTGGCCGGCAAGACGCTTCAGCCGGTCACCGAAATTAAGGCCGGCGATATCGGCGCGGTTGCCAAGCTCAAAGAGACCGTCACGGGCGACACTGTGGGCGACAAGGGCGCTCTCATCAGCTTTCCGGCCGTTCAGTTGCCTGAGCCTTCCATCGCCTTTGCGATCTCCGCCAAAAGCCGTCAGGATGAGGACCGGTTAGGCAACGCCATTCAACGGATACTCGAAGAAGACCAATCGCTTCGCTTTTACCGCGATCCCCAAACCAAGGAATTTCTGCTGGCGGGCAGCGGCCAGCAACACGTGGAGGTCATCGTCAGCCGCCTGAAGAAGCGCTATGGCGTCGACGTCGAACTGAAGGCGCCCAAAATTCCTTACCGCGAGACCATCCGGGGCAAGGCCGACGTGCAGGGCCGCCACAAGAAACAGACCGGCGGCCATGGGCAGTTCGGTGACTGCTGGATTCGCATGGAGCCGTTGCCGCGCGGCGGGAAATTCGAGTTCGCCAACGAAGTCTTCGGCGGTGCGATTCCGCGCAATTTCATTCCGGCTGTAGAAAAAGGCATCGTCGAAGCCGCCGCCAATGGTTTCCTGGCCGGTTATCCCGTGGTCGATTTCAAAGTCACGGTTTACGACGGTTCCTATCACGACGTCGACTCGTCGGAAATGGCGTTCAAGCTGGCCGCGCGCAAGGCCTTCAAGGCCGCGATGCAGCAGGCCAAGCCTTCGTTGCTCGAACCCATCATGAATGTCGAAGTCCAGGCCCCGGTCGAATATGCCGGCGATCTCATGGGCGACCTCAACGGCCGCCGCGGGCGCATCCAGGGCATGGACACCAAGGGCAGCACGCAGATCATTCGCGCGCAGGCGCCCATGGCGGAAATGCTGAGTTATCAAAACGACCTGATCTCGATGACGCAAGGGCGGGCGACATTTTCGATGGAGTTCGATCATTACGATTACGTCCCGGCCTTGCAGGCGGACAAAATCATCGCAGCGGCCAAGGCCGCGAAGACCGGCGAAGAAGAGGAAGAAGAATAGGCCTGCGCCAAGTCAGTTGGGAAATGCGCTAGCATTTCTCAGGAATGCGCGATTTTAAATTCGCTTTTCGATCCCTCATAAAGCAGCCGATTTTTGCGTTAGCGGCCGTTGTCACTTTGGCCCTCGGTATCGGCGCCAATACAGCCATTTTCAGTGTTTTTGACGCCGTCATTCTGCGGCCGCTCCCGTTTCACGATCCCGCCGGTCTGGTGCTGGTGTGGCAGAAACGTCCTGATGGCCTTCCAGCGGGCGTGATGCCCGTGAACTATCAGGAATGGGTAAAGCAGGCCACTTCCTTCCAACAATTACTTGGAATGCATGAGCAATTTTTCAATTTCCGCAGTGGCCGGCAATCGGCCCAGGTAATCGGAGCGCAGGTGTCGCCGAATTTTTTTCGCTCGCTCGGGATTGAACCCATGTTCGGTCGTGGATTTGATCCTGCCGAAGGCCGCCCGAACGCAGCTCGTGTAGTTCTCTTAAGCTACGCCTTCTGGCAAGGCCAGCTCGGCGCCGATCGCGGCATCGTGGGGCGTACCGTCACGATCAATGGTGAGCCTTCGAGCGTGATCGGAGTATTGCCTGGCGCGGTGAATAGCCCGGTCCAATTCAAAACAGTGCAGCTATGGGCGCCCCTCGAGTTCGATGCCAGCTCCCCAACCAAAAGGAACGCGATGCTGGTGGTGGGACGCCTGAGGCCGGGCGTGGGAATCCCCCAGGCGGACAGCGAAATGCGAGTGATCGCGAAAAGGCTCGAAACGGAATATCCGGACGCCAACAAAGGTTGGTCGGCTATGGTGACTTCGCTGCATGATTATGGTCTATCCGACGTGCGCATGACGCTGGTCGGCCTGCTGGGGGCGGTCGGATTCGTTCTCTTGATCGCCTGTGTGAACATTGCTAATTTGCTGCTGGCGCGCGCGGAAACTCGGCAGAAGGAAGTGGCCATTCGATCGGCTCTCGGAGCCAGCCGCGCCCGGTTGCTGCGCGAACTATTTGCCGAAAATTTGCTGCTCGCCTTGACCGGCAGCTTAGCCGGCCTGGCGCTGGCCCATGGGGCGCTGCGGTTGCTGGTTCGGCTGGATGCCGGCCAGTTGCCGCGTATTCAGGAGGCCGCACTGGACGCCCGCGTCCTGATCTTCACGCTGGCGCTCACGCTGGTCACCGCGTTCCTGTTCGGCCTGTTTCCAGCGCGGCACATGCTGGCGTGCGATCTGAACCGGATGCTTCGCCAAACCGGCCGTGGGTCGGTTCACGCGCTGATGGCTCGAAGGTCTCGCAATCTGCTCGTCGTCCTGCAAACCGCCCTGTCGCTGGTGCTGGTGGCAGGGGCAGGGCTCATGATTCATAACCTGCTACGGCTTCAAACCGAGAGCCGCGGCTTCGTGCCTGAGCAGCTGCTAAGCTTCCGCGTTTCGTTCGCCGATTCCGATTCGTCCGACCAGCGTCAGACTGCGGCCTCCTACGGCCGGATGCTGGACCGAATCCAGGCTCTGCCGGGCGTAAAGGCCGTGGCCACGGCAACCAATCTTCCGCTGGATGGCTACGTCATGATCGGCGCCTATTTCCGAATAGAAGGCGCTGCTCCCACCAACTTCTCCGAGCGGCCGATCGCGGCCTGCAACCTGGTCAACCCGGGCTACTTTAGAAGCATCGGGACGCCGATTCTCGAAGGCCGGGAATTCGACGAACGTGACCGAGAAGGCGCGCCGCCGGTGGCAGTGATTAGCGCTACGCTCGCCCATAGATTCTTTCCGCACCAGAGCGCGATCGGCCGCAAAATCATCGTGCCCACTCCCGGCCGCGGAGCCATTGAAGTTACCCGTCAGATTGTAGGCGTGGCCGGCGACATTCACTACCTCACGCGCATCACCCAGGATTCCGCTGAAATCTATCTGCCTTTTCTGCAAACCGTATGGCCAGTCTCCTACGTCATGGTTCGAACCGGCGGCGATCCCAAAATTTTAGCGTCCGGGGTGCGTCCCGCGCTGCGGGAGGCCGGCTTTGACCAGCCCATCGCGGAAGTACAAAGTATGCGGGATCGGATCGCGCAGGTGAATGGCAAACCGCGTCTGAACTCAGTGCTGGCCGCTATTTTCGCGAGCATCGCCCTGGTCCTGGCAGCCGTCGGGATTTATGGCGTGATCTCCTACTCGGTCGCTCAGAGCACCCAGGAAATCGGGCTGCGCATGGCGCTGGGTGCAACCCCGGCCGGGATCGTGAGCTGGATCATGCGGCGGGCGCTGCTGTTAGCCGCGGCCGGAATAATGCTCGGGTTGGCTGGACATTTCGCGGTTTCTCGTGTACTCGGGAGCTTGCTTTATGGCATCAGCCCGAACGACGTCGCGGCGTTGGCGAGCGCGACGCTGGTGTTGAGCCTGACGGCTCTACTCGCCAGCTATATACCGGCGCGGCGGGCCGTGCGCATCGATCCGATGGCCGCGCTCAAGGCCGAGTAAGACTTCGAAACTAGCGGCGCTTTCTGCGGGTCCGTTCGGGCTCAACCAGCGAGAACTGCAATTTTCGCTCGATGGGATCTACTCGATCGAGCAACACTGACACTGTGTCGCCGATGCTGAACTCCCGCCGCGTTCGTTGACCGACGATCTTGCGCACATTGTCGTGAAACACGAAGCGGTCGCCCGGCAGGCTGTCGATCGGCACTAATCCTTCCACGAAGAAATTCTCGAGTTCCACAAAAAAGCCGAAGCGCGTGGTGCTGATTATGAGCGCGGAGAACTGCTCGCCCACGCGATCCTCCATGAATTTTGCCTTTTTCCATTCCACCAGCTCGCGCTCGGCTTCGGCGGCGCGCCGCTCGGTAGCCGAGCAATCATCGGCGATAATGTGCAGCCTTTCCCCGGCGATCGATTGCGTTTTTTCTTCGAGTGACGCGCTCAATATCCTATGAACGATCAAATCCGGATAGCGCCGGATGGGCGACGTAAAGTGCGTGTAGCTGGATGCGGCCAGCGCAAAGTGGCCCTGATTCTCCTCGCTGTAGCGGGCCTGTTTCAACGAACGCAACATCAGGTAACTCAGAATGCGCTCTTCCGGTTTGCCCTCCACTTTCGCGATCAGCTTTTGATAATTGCGCGGCGAGATGGCCAGGTTGTCGTCGGCGAGGACGATCTCCTTCCGAATCATGCGGCCGTCGCGCGTGCGCTGGGCCGTTCGGAAGCGCTTCACCGGGAGCGCACCCAAGCCCAGGGAGTAACCGAAGTGCATTGCGATTTCCTCAAACTCCATCACTCGCTTGGGGTCGGGCTTTTCGTGAATCCGGAACAGCGAGGCGATTCCCGCCTGCTCGAGATGGGACGCGACGGCTTCGTTGGCCGACAGCATGAATTCTTCGATGATGCGGTGCGCGATGTTTCGGGGGCTGCGCTTTACTCCCACCATTTCGCCGAACTGGTCGAATTCGATCAGCGGCTCCGGCATATCGAAATCGATGGCGCCCCGCTGGACACGCTTCCGATTCAGGATGAGAGCCAGTTCCCGCATGAGTTCAAAGCGCGGTGTGAGGCGCTCGTAACGTTGACGCAAGGCGGCGTCGCCTTCAAGCAGCGCATGAACATCGGTGTAGGTCATCCGCTCGGCGCTGCGGATGACGCCTCGAGAAAATCGTTGGGACAGGATGTCGCCGCGGTGATCGAGCTCGAGTTGAACCGAGAGCACTAAACGGTCGACGCCCGGTTTCAGTGAACAGATTTCGGTGGAAAGCTCCAGAGGGAGCATGGGAACGGCGCGATCCGGAAAGTAAACGCTGGTGCCCCTGAGGAACGCCTCTTCGTCGATCGGCGTGGCGGGCCTTACGTAATGGCTGACGTCGGCGATGTGAACGTCCAGAGCATAATTGCCATTCGGCAACCGGTCTACCCAGACGGCGTCGTCGAAATCGCGCGCGGTCTCACCATCGATGGTGACGATGTCGAGAGACCGGAAATCCTGCCGGCCGGCGAGTTCGTCCAGGCGAATGATATCCGAGAAGCTCCGCGCCTGCTCCAGGACTTCGGGCGGAAAGCGATGCGGGATATGGTGCTTGCGAATGATGATCTCGACATCTACGCCAAAGTCGTCCGGATGGCCGAGCACCTCGATAACGCGGCCGACGGCGTGTTCGCCCGCTTCGGGAAATTCGAGGATTTCGACGTTCACGATCATGCCGTCCAGATCTTCCGGACCAGACGCCTCGACCGGAGCGATGCCGACGCGGTCCCGGCTGGCTGCGGGCGGCGGGATCTCCATGCCTTCCGGAATTTGGATCCACTGCCGGATACGCTCATCGTGCGGAACGACGTACGCGCCCCGGTGGCGAAGGTGGAACTCGCCCACCACGGTCTGGTGCGCGCGGCGGAGGATCTTTATGATCTCTCCATCCGCTCGGCCGTCGTTATCGATGCGGGCGACGCGAACCACCACGCGGTCGCCATGCATGGCGGTTTGCGCTGAATCGCGCGGGATGTATACGTCGCCTTGGAGCCCCGGAATGGGGTGATCGGGAATGAGGAACCCGTAACCGTCGCGATGCATGTTCAGGCGCCCGACGGTGTATTCCCGGCTAACCCGGGTAGCGACGAAGTGACCCGCCTTAACTTCGACCAGCTGGCCGCGTTCCGCTAAACGCTCGAGAGCGGCTTCCAACTCGTCCCGAACCGCGCCGCGAGAACCAAGCTCCCGGACTAATTGCTTGAACGTAGCGCGCGCATGCGGGAGCCGGCTGATGTGATCGAGGATCGCGGCGTCGGTCAAAGGACCCGAGGGCTCCTTATTCAATATTCAATATCGCGCACAACATTCAATATCGCGCACAACGCAGGGGTCCGCGACCAGCGATGTTTCTTCTATAAAAAATTCTCTCTGGGGCCACTATAGAACGCGAAAAAACGAAGCCAAGGGTAGTTCTTCGCAACCCATTGATTCAATTGACATAATTTCGGCGGGAGTGCTGCTTCGCGGCGCGCTCTTTACATTTATTTACAATTCTTCTACGCGAACGGACTGCCCCAGGAATTACACTCGGGGAAACTGGCTATCTCGCAACGCAGGGTACATCGTCCGATCAATTATTGCTGTGCCCGTACCAGAGGGGATTTTTCTTCAATGATCAAGGGTTATCTCGTACCGCCCGGACGCCTTGCCGCGTTCGTGCTACCCGATTCAGCCAATGGAGGCAGTATATCTATGCGAACTGCAATTGCTCTTCTTGCCGTTATTTTAAGTGGAATTGGTTTGACTAACTTAGCCGGCCAAGGAACCACCGCTACTATTTTGGGGACAGTAAGCGATCCGACCGGCGCGAGTATCGCGGGTGCGATGGTTCAGGTGAGGAACGTCGGTACCGGATTGGCGCAGAATATTCAGACCGACGCTGCGGGCCGCTACCGGGTGCCGGATTTGTTGGTCGGCGATTATGAAGTTCAGGCTGCGAAAGAGGGATTTGCGACGGTAGTTCACCGGGGCATTACGCTGACCGTCGGCGCACAGAGTGTTGTGGACTTTTCGCTCGCCGTCGGACAGACGCAGCAGACCGTGACGGTGGAAGGCGAGGTGACTCAAGTGGAGACCACCAACGCGAGCGTCGGAGCATTGGTCAGTGAAACACAGATGCGCGAGCTGCCTCTGAACGGACGCAACTTTGAGCAACTGATCCAGCTGGCGCCGGGTGTTCAGAACTACTATGCGGGAAGCGCGGCAATCGGCACCGGAACGGGCGCGAATATGCGGGAAGGGCGAGACGCCTCCATCTCGGTAGCCGGGGCCCGGCCGGAAGGTCTCGCGTTCCTGATGGACGACCAGAGTCTGGAGACCTTTTACAATCGCGGTCTGGGATCGATTACCGGAACGTCGCTCGGAGTGGACGCCATCGGCGAGTTTCAAACGCTGACCAATACGTATGGCGCGCAGTACGGCGGCAACGGCGCGGTCATGAATGCGGTGAGCAAGTCCGGAACAGACAGTTTCCACGGATCGCTGTACGAATTTTTGCGAAACAGCGACCTGGATGCTCGTAACTTCACCGATCCGTCGAATGTGCCCGAATACCACAGGAACCAATACGGCGGCACGATTGGGGGGCCAATCAAGAAAGACAAGGCGTTCTTCTTCTTCAATTACGAAGGCATCCGTTCGGTGCAAGGATTCTCGCAAGTGGTGACGGTGCCGTACAACCCCGTCGTCAAGGCCACAAACCCACAGACCGCTGCGGCGGTTGCGGCCGTGCTTGCGCTCTACCCGACCCCGACCTTTAACTTCAACACTACCGCGGGCACCGGGCAGACGACCGTCGTCAAAATTCAACCCGAGCATGAAAACTATTACCTGGGGCGCTTTGACTACAACATCTCGGAGAAAGATTCGTTCTTTGGGCGCTACTTCATGGATCTCCAGGTGGCCACTTATCCGTTCAGCGGCTCAACGTTGGGCTTAGAGCCGGAAGGCGAGAATGGCGCGAATCAGTTTTTCACGATGGAGGAGCGGCATATCTTCTCCCCAAATTTGATCAACACGGTGCGCGGCTCTTTCTCGCGAACGAATGCCAACTCCGCGGCGCAACTTATTCATCCGGCGCTCGAGATGTACCCCGGATCCAACCGGCCGGACGCCACGATCACGATCACGGGCCTCACCGGCATCGGCACGGGCGCGGCCTCGCCAGAGCCGGAACTGCAGGTCCAAAACCGGTTTTCGGAAGGCGATGACATTGTCTGGACAAAAGGCGCGCACACGCTGCGGTTCGGGGGCGGTGTAGAGCGGGTTCAGTCCAACGTCTATTGGCCGTTTGACGGCAATGGCATTTTTGCTTTCGGAAGCCTAGCCCTGTTTGAGGCGGGAACGGCGAGTACTTTGACGGGAGTCCTGAACACGCCCAACAATAATCCGGTCCGCGACTACCGCGAAATCGACTTCCTCTTCTATGGCCAGGACGATTGGAAAGTGTCGTCCAAGCTTACGGTGAACATCGGTTTGCGGTATGAGCCCATGACCAACCCGGTGGAAGTTCACGACGCTCTCTACACCGTCGAAAATTTCCGGACGGATAGTTCATTTACTCAGGTTCCGCACGTGATGATCACCAATCCTTCCTGGAAGAATTACGATCCGCGCGTCGGCTTCGCTTACGATCCATTTTCGGACCATAAGACCTCCATTCGTGGCGGCTTCGGAATGTTCCATGAGGTTTTGGCGGCAGGCGTGTGGGGAATCGGATTCATCAATTCACCGCCGTGGAACATCATCTCGCAAACCTCTCCGACGGGAACCAACGCTGTGACTTTCCAGAATCCGTCCATCGACGGTGGAGCGGCGCCGTTCGGGATCGGAGACTCCGGGTGCGCCGGCGCTTCCCAGTACTACGATTGGATACGCCTACCAGCTGAACCGGACTCCTTACATGGAACAGTACAACTTAAATGTGCAGCGCGAGATCGTGGGCGGCACGGTGGCCTCGCTTGGCTACATCGGATCTCATGGAGTGAACCTGATTACCGGTATCCAGGAAAATCCGGTCGGCTACACCATTGACGCCAGCGGTGTGTACCACTTCAACGGCGTTCGCCAGAATCCGGCTTTGGGGAGTTCTACTCTGGGCGTGAACGGCACCAACTCACGTTACAACTCCCTGCAGGCGGCGCTGAATCGCAGGCTCTCGCGAAATATCCAGGCACAAGCCTCGTATACCTGGTCGCATTGTGAAGGCACCGGTGATGCGGTGCTTGGCTCTCTTTCCGGAAATTCGCCGACCATCTTCGAAAACCCGTATACCCGGACGCCCGACTATTCTGTATGCGGGTACAATATTACGCATGCTTTCCACCTCAACAGTCTGGTGGACTTGCCGTTCCATGGGAATCGCGTTGTGGAGGGATGGCAGCTCTCAGGGATATTGACGGCCAGCACGGGCCTGCCGATCAACATTACCGATGGAGTTGACGTCAGCAATCAGCTCGGCAGCGCCGCCACGCGTCCCAATTACGCTCCGAACAATCCAGCGGTCGGCATCTACCCGGCGTGCAACAACAGCCCCATCCTCGGCGGAGCCACCATGTACTACAACCCGAACTGCTTCTCACCGGAAGCGTTCGGCACGCTCGGCAATTTTGCGCGAGAAGGACTGTATGGTCCGAATCTGGTTGATGTCGACTTTGCGGTTTTGAAGAGCACGAAGATCCGCGAAAACATGAATCTTCAATTTCGAGCCGAATTCTTCAACATCTTCAACCATACGAATCTCTCCCTGCCCATCATGACGCTGTTCACGGGAACGGCCAGCCCGACCGCGGTCTACGGGCGCGTCACAAACTCCGGCCAAATCCTGCAGGATGCCGTGCCGTCGCGCGAGATTCAACTCGGCCTGAAACTGATCTTCTAACCGGTAGCCTTGTAATCCTGGCCGCGTCCGAACGTCGAGCGCGGCCATTTTCTTTTTCTCACCTATTTGCCCAACCGGGGCGCTTAAGATACACTCGGTTTTCATTCCGATGTCCAGCGCCTTATTTACCCCCATTGAGCTCCGCCAGCTCACCCTGAAGAACCGGATCGTAATTTCGCCGTTGTGCCAATACAGCGCCGTCGAAGGGACCGCGCAGCCGTGGCACTGGATGCATATCGGCCACTTCGCAATTTCAGGAGCTGGCCTGGTGATCATGGAGGCGACCGCGGTGAGCGCTGTCGGCAGGATCTCGCGGCAATGTCTTGGTCTTTATTCGGACGAAAATGAAGCCGCGCTCGCGAGGCTGATCTGCGACACCCGCCGATTTTCCGATATCCCGATCGGTATTCAACTCGATCACGCTGGCCGTAAGGCGTCGACCCGGCCGACCTGGGAATTGTGGAAGGGCCATGGCGTATCGCGCGAGGAGGGCGGATGGCAGCCGGTAGGCCCGTCGGCGGAAGCGTTCACGACAGGCTGGCAGGTTCCCATCGAACTCGACCGCGCCGCGTTGGCCCAAGTCCGCGGCGAATTCATCGAGTCCACGCAGCGCGCCGATCGCTGCGGTTTCGATTGGATAGAAATCCACTGCGCGCACGGCTATCTTCTGCATGAATTTCTATCGCCGCTCACCAATCACCGTGGCGATGCGTATGGCGGCAGCGCGGCGAACCGGTTGCGCTTTCCTCTGGAGGTCGCAGAAGCGATGCGCGCGGTGTGGCCGCAAAACAAACCGCTGGGCGTGCGCATCACGGGGGAAGACTGGATCGAGGGCGGCTTGACGCTCGATGACGCCGTGGAATTCGCGGGAGCGCTCAAGGAGATTGGTATCGATTATGTCACGCCCTCGGCCGGCAATGTCGCGGCCGGCATGAAGGTTCCCGCGGTGGGGCCCGGCTACATGGTGCCGTTCGCCGAACGCATCAAGCGGGAGACCGGAATCACGACCATGACCGTCGGGATGATCGTCGATCCGCATCAAGCCAACGAAATCATTGCGTCCGGAAAAGCCGACATGGTCGCGATCGGCCGCGCCATTATGGACGATCCGCGCTGGCCTTGGCACGCCGCCGCGAAGCTGGGGGAAAAGATCGAGGTCTCCCCGCAGTACGCGCGCTGCACGCCGCAGCACTGGCCCGCGTATCCCATGGTGCACGGAGTGGCTCTGCGTGAGGGAGAAGGCGCGATGGGGCACGCGACACGCGAATAGGGCCTGCGTCAGTTCAGTTCGCTCTGAAGCTAATTTTCTAAAACGCGTGGCTGGGCGTCTTCCTTGAGGCGGACGCCCGAAAGTTTCAGACGCCTCGATTCGTTCATCAAGAACAGCAGCTTGTGCGCGGCGGCTGCATAACTGAGTCCCTCGGCGCGAATATTAGAGACGCAGTTGCGCTCTGCATCGGTTCGGCCGGGCTGCGGCTGCCAGGTTAGATAGACGCCCAGGCTGTCGGGTGAAGTGAGTCCGGGCCGCTCGCCGATCAGCACTACCGCGAGCGGTGCGCCGAGAAGCTGGCCGATCTCGTCGCCGATCGCCACGCGCCCTTGTTGAACGACCGCGATAGGTGCGATGCGCCAGTCGAGCCGGGCGAGCAACAATTCGAGGAGCGGTACAGCATGACGGTGCACAGCCAGCGCGGATAGGCCATCGGCAATTACAAACGCCGCGTCCCAGGAGCCGGCGAGCGAGTCAATTTTCAGTGATGCCGGGCTCAACTGGCGGCCCAGATCGGGTCGGCGCAGATAGGTGGATCGGTCACGCGCCGCGCTGGTCAAGGTCACCGACGGAATGCTTTTCTGCTTGAGGCTCCAACGCCAGTGAGTTAACATCCAACGCCAGATGCACGGCATCGCGAGCCTGCGCGTGCGCCAGCTGAAAATCCAGCAGTTCGCGCGTCGGCAGGCTGTGACCGGCTCGGCCAATGTCGACGCGTGCCGGAGTGAAATTGCGGAGCCGCATCAGGCCTCGAGCAAAAAAGCTCCCATGCGAGGCAGCTCCTGCTCCATGCCCTGCCACCAACGTTCGAATTCCGGTGCCGGCCGAAGCCCGAAAATTTTTCGTAAATAAAGTGCATCGTGAAACGAGGTGCTCTGATAGTGCAACATGACGTCGTCGGCTCCCGGGACGCCCATGATGTAGTTGACCCCGGCCGCGCCGAGCAGAGTCAGCAGTGCGTCCATGTCGTCCTGATCGGCTTCTGCATGGTTGGTGTAGCAGATATCGCAGCCCATCGGAAGCCCCAGCAGCTTGCCGCAGAAGTGATCTTCTAAGCCCGCGCGCAAAATCTGCTTACCGTCGTACAGATACTCGGGGCCGATGAATCCCACCACGGTGTTCACCAGCATCGGATGAAAATGCCGCGCCAAGCCGTACGCGCGCGCCTCGCAAGTCTGCTGATCCACGCCGTTATGCGCGCCTGCCGACAACGCGCTGCCTTGCCCGGTTTCGAAATACATGACGTTGTCGCCCAGCGTGCCGCGATGGAGATCCAGCGCTTGCGCCCGAGCTTCTTCCAGCATCGCGATGTTCACGCCGAAAGCCGTGTTGGCCGCCTCCGTTCCCGCGATGGATTGAAAAACCAGATCCACCGGCGCGCCTCTCCGCATCGCTTCCATCTGCGTAGTAATGTGCGCCAGCACGCAACTCTGCGTCGGGATCTCGTAGAGCTGGCGCACACGGTCGAGCAAACCGAGCAGCATCTGCACCGTCTGCAAATTATCCGACACCGGGTTAATTCCGATCACCGCATCGCCGCTTCCGTACGACAGGCCATCGACGATGCTAGCGGCAATTCCCTTGGGTTCGTCAGTCGGATGATTAGGCTGCAGCCTGGTCGAAAGCCGCCCCGCGAGACCGATCGTATTGCGGAAGCGCGTCACGACGCGGATTTTCGCCGCCACCGAAACCAGGTCCTGCAGGCGCATCAGCTTTGAGACGGCCGCGGCCATTTCCGGCGTCAGGCCAGGAGCAAGCCCCGCGAGCAATTCGTCCACCGCTTGCTCGCTCAGCAGCCAGTCCCGAAAATCGCCGACCGTGAGATGCGCGACCGGCGAAAAAGCCGCGGCGTCGTGCTCGTCCACGATGAGGCGCGTCACTTCGTCCGATTCATAGGGGATCACCGGGTCATTCAAGAACGCCCGCAACGGCAGCTCGCTCAAAGCCATCTGCGCGGCTACCCGCTCTTCGGCGCTCGCCGCCGCGAGT
Source organism: Bryobacterales bacterium (assembly GCA_963732175.1). Lineage (GTDB taxonomy): Bacteria > Acidobacteriota > Terriglobia > Bryobacterales > Bryobacteraceae > Palsa-89. The sequence goes on from CAVSYF010000002.1 coordinate 193,393, forward strand.
CCTGCCAGATCATCGCCAGAACGCGCCGGCGTCGCCTTTGCGAGCAGCGCCTTCAGGTCATCGAATCGATAAACCCGGTTGCCGACCGTGTGCGAATACGCCATGCCTAGAACTACTGTGCCAGATCTGAATTGGGCAAGTTTTGGGGAATTCACTGGAAAAGCCCCGATTCGCGCGCGATGCTCGAAACAACGTAACTCCTCGGTTTTGCAATGGGCTGCCAACTAGCGGGGCGCTTGGTCCGCGGATTGCTTAACCCTATGCTTACCGGCCGGAAGCGGCGCTATACTGGTAATTTCAGGAGCTGACATGAAGACGTACGTGAAGTTCGGGGCGTTGGTGGTCGTCATCATTGGTGCATTGGCATGGCTCGCCATCGGCGGAGTAAGCCAAAGCAAGAGCTATTACAAGGAAATCAACGAACTCAGCCAGATGGGAGATCGGGCCCACCAGGAAAGGCTGCGCGTGAACGGCTACGTCGAGGAAGGCTCCATCGTTCGCGACGGCGCTCAGGTATCCTTTATCCTGCATCAGAACCCCGGGCAACTGCGGGGCGATGCCTCGCGATTGAAAGTTGTATATAAAGGCATTGACCCGTTGCCCGACACATTCAAGGATGACGCGCAGGCCCTGGCCGATGGCCGGCTGGGCACAGATGGCGTTTTTGAGGCCAACAAGGTCCAGGCCAAATGCGCCTCCAAGTATGAAGCCAAACCACAATTGAAACAGGACGCGAACCGGGCCAGCACTTAGCTGTTTTCGAGTTCCGTCCTCGAGGTCTAAACTCGAATGGAAAATATAGGCGCCCTGTCGATTCTGCTGGCGTTTTGTCTCGCGATCTACGCGGTTATCGGATCGGTCGTAGGTAAATTCAAAAAAAGCCCCTTCCTGGTGGTGAGCGCCGAGCGCGCGGTCTACTCGGTCTGGATCCTGCTGACCATCGCGTCGGGCCTGCTCATTTACTCGCTGCTCACGGGCGATTTCCGATTAGCGTACGTCGCCGGCCACACCGACGCATCCATGTCGGCGATCTATAAGTTCACAGCCTGGTGGGGCGGGCAAGAAGGCTCGCTGCTGCTGTGGTCCTGGCTGCTCGCGACCTATTCCGCCGTAGTGGTATTCATGAACCGCCGCAAGTTTCGCGACATGATGCCCTGGGTCACCGCTATCCTGATGGCGACGGAAACGTTCTTCCTGATCCTGATCAGTTTCGTATTGAGTCCGTTCGCAATACTCGAAGCCGGGCGCGGCAACATCGTCGAGGGCATGGGCCGCGGCCTGAACCCGCTCTTGCAGTACTGGACCATGGTGATTCATCCGCCCATGCTGTATTTGGGCTACGTCGGGTTCACGGTGCCGTTCGCCTTCGCCATGGGTTCGCTGATCACCAAGCAGCCGGGCGAAGCTTGGATCCATACCACGCGCCGCTGGACGCTAGTCACCTGGCTTTTCCAAACCACCGGTATCCTGCTCGGGCAAGGCTGGGCTTATGCAGTCCTCGGCTGGGGCGGCTATTGGGCTTGGGATCCGGTGGAGAACGCGTCGCTGCTGCCGTGGATTAGCGCCACCGCGTTCCTGCACTCGGTGATGATGCAGGAAAAGAAGGGCATGATGAAGGTCTGGAATCAGGTTCTCATCTCGGGCACCTTCTTCCTGTGCATCTTCGGAACTTTCTTGACGCGCTCGGGTGTGGTCAGTTCAGTGCACGCGTTTGCGCAGTCGTCCATCGGCCGGTACTTCGTTATTTTTCTCGCGATCGGTATCGCGGCGACGGTACTACTCATCCTGGAGCGGCTGAATTACTTGAAGAGCGAAGCGCGGCTCGAGAGCGTGGTCTCGCGCGAGTCCAGCTTCATGTTCAACAACCTGATTTTGCTGGCCAGCTGCTTCGCGGTGCTGTGGGGCACCCTGTTCCCGGTGATTTCGGAAGCCGTAACGGGCGAAAAGATCAGCGTGGATGGTCCCTTCTTCAATCGGATTAACATACCGATCGGCTTGGGCTTGCTGTTGCTCACCGGAGTTGGTCCGCTGATCGCCTGGCGCAGAAGCTCGGTCGAAAGCCTGAAGCGCGCGTTCTTTTGGCCGTCCATCGCCGGGCTGGCGCTGATGGTATTTCTCTCGATCTTCGGCGTCTACGAGCATCCTTACGCGCTGCTGTCGTTCGGCCTCTGCATGTTCGTCACGGCCACCATCTTCTCTGAATTCTGGAAGGGCGCTTCGGCGATTCGCGCCAAGAGCGGGATCGGTCTCATTCCGGCGGCCGTGGAACTGACGCATCGCAACACCCGCCGCTACGGCGGATACATGGTGCACATGGGCATCGTGTTCATGTTCATCGGATACACGGGTTCAGCGTTCAATAAGGACACCACCAAGGAAGTGACGCCCGGCAACTCCTTCGAGATCGGCAATTACAACTTAAAGATTGCCAGCATGCAGGACGGCGAGAACGACAACTACGCCTGGCAGAAGCTGTATATCAACGCCTCGCACGGCTCGCGGTCGCTCGGCACCATCGAGCCGGAGCGCCGCTTCTACAAAGCCAGCCAGCAACCGACTTCCGAGGTCGCCATCCGCCGGCGCTTGAATGAAGACCTGTATGTCAACTTCGCCGGCCTCTCGACCGACAACAAGCGCGCGGTGGTGCAGGCCTATGTCTTCCCGCTGGTCTCGTGGATTTGGATCGGATTTTGGGTGGTAGCGTTCGGGACCATCGTGTGCCTGATCCCGAGCAAGATTCGTTTGGCGTACGCGCGTACGCAGGTTATTGGAGTAGCGCAAAAGCATGCGGAAGTTCAGAAATAGTTTCTTGGTTGTTCTTCTCACGATTGGGCCGATTTTCGCCCAATCGGCGGAGGAACTGGAAAGCCCGGCCGTCAACCGCGTGGCCAACAAGCTGCTGTGTCCTTGCGGTTGCAAGATGAACATGGCTTGCCGTATGGACCCGTATCCGTGCCGCACCTGCTGGGACAACAAAAAGAAGATTCTCAAAATGCAAGCCGCGGGAATGTCGGATCAGGCCATCCTGTCGCAATTCCAGCAGGACATGGGCAAGGCGGTCGTGGCCGTCCAGCCGGGCGTTCTGGGATCGCTTTCGTTTTACACGGCCGCGGTACTTGGATTGATTCTCGTTTTATTTGTGATTCGCAGGTACAGCCGCAAGAGCGCGCCTTCGGGATTGGCCTCCGTGGATGAAGCTGTGCTCCACCGTTACCACGAACAAATCGAGAAAGAAGTGGAAAAGCTGGATTAATGGTGTTCGCGGTTGCCGTCGCCCTGGTCGTTGGGGCCATCTTTTTCACCCTGTTCGTTCGCAGCGGGGATCTGCCGGTAGTGCCGGCTCCTTCGCCCACCGCGCATTTAGAACAGCGCAAGGCGCAGATCTACGAAAACCTGCGCGATCTCCAATTCGAGTTTCGCCTCGGCAAGCTTTCCGACCAGGACTATCAAAAAACGAAAGTGGATCTGCAGCGCGAACTCGCCAAGGTCCTCGCGGAGATTGACGCGATTCAGGCGTCTCAACCCAAGCCCGCGCCGGCCAAGAAGGCCGCCACCGCCCAGGCCTCCGCAGAGACGGTGCAGGCCACGGTGCAAGCCAAGGTCAGCTCCAACGGCCACCTGTGCCACCATTGCGGCGCGACGTTTCCAGAAGCGATGAAGTTTTGCGGCGAATGCGGAAAGGCGATGGCGTCATGAAGAGAATCGCGTTTTTAGCTATGTTGGGACTGGCGCCTGCGTTCGGCGCCGTGGACGGCGTGGTGATGAATGGCACCACCGGCAAGCCACAGCCCAACGTGATTGTTTCGCTGCTGCAACCTGGCCAAGCCGGCATGCAGAACCTCGGCAGCACCAAGACCGATGCCGACGGAAAATTTCACATCGATAAGGACGCGCAGGGGCCGCAGCTAGTGCAGGCGTTCTACGCCGGCGTGCAGTACAACAAGATGGTTTTCCCTGGATCGCCGGCCACGGGAATTCAGGTGGATGTTTTCGATTCGAGCAACAAAACCGGCTTTGCCAAGGTCAGCCAGCACTTCATCGTGCTGCAACCCAGCGCCACCGAATTATCCGTCGCGGAAGGAATCCTCTATCAGGACAACAGCCAGACCACCTACAACGATCCGGTAAACGGCACTTGCCGTTTCTATCTTCCGCCCGAGGCCAAGGGCAAGGTAACGGTTACCGTCAACGCTCCCGGCGGCATGCCGATCCAGCGGCCGGCTGAGCCGACCAGGGAACCCAACGTCTACAAGGTCAACTATCCGCTCAAGCCGGGCGAGACGCGCTTCGATCTGAACTACACGCTGCCGCTGGCGAACCCCGCCGTATTCTCCACCAAGATCCTTCACGCCGAGGGCACCTCCAACCTGGTCGTTCCCAGTGGAGTGACCGCGAAAGGCGACGACATCGAGCTCGCCGGTCAGGAACCCAAGACGCAGGCCAGCATCTATCGCATCAAGAACGCGAGTTTCAAAGTGGAAGTCGACGGCACCGGTTCGCTCTCCGCGGCCAACAGCGCGGCGTCCTCAGACGACGATAGCGGGCAGCCTACCATTCACGAGGTGAAGCCGCGGATATACGATCGGTTGTACTGGATATTGGGTATGTCGTTTGCAGTTCTGGCGCTCGGTTCCACGCTCCTATACCGTAGTAAGGCCTAACCTGCGACGATCTAATGTTAATAGGAGGTAACTGAGTTAGTCGATTTTCTGTAACCAATCCGGGTCCGTTTACGCTATAATAGTTGGGTAGTAGATTACCTCGTCGTTTTCATTAGTAAACAAAAACAAGGAGTAACATGAGACTGAACAGAACTGCGCTCGCGTTTAGTGTGTTCACCCTAGGCGTTGCGCTGGCCGCATCCAGCCACAAAGTGACCGTCTACAATTCGGTGTGGGTTGGAAACACGGAGTTAAAGCCGGGCGAATACAACGTGCAAGTGGATAACGGCAAAGCCGTCTTCAAGAGCAAGAAGGATACTGTTGAAGTGCCCGCGAAGATGGAAAATGCGAATTCGAAGTATCAATTCACTGCCTTGAATACGGACAACACGAGTGGCAAAGCGAAGCTGAATGAGATCGATCTCGGCGGCACCAATATGAAGATCGTGATCGAGGCTCCGGGTTCGCCCAACGCCGCGGAGTAATCGCACTGCTAGTGCGCCGCTAAACCCAACGCGGACGATCGTTTTGCGAGCGCCTCGACTTCGCGCGAGGCGTTCACCTTATATTCTTTGGTGTAGAGTTCGTGGTTGCGCTCCACTTCAGCCAGCCGATAGACGTAATTCGCCATCACCCCGGCCGAGCGTTGCATTCCGATTGCTGACGTGTCGCCCAGCCAATTGATGCGCTCCAGCCGCGCTCCATTGCGGAGATGGAAGCGCGCGACAGGATCCCGCGGTTCTTTTCCCTGTTTGGCGCGCAGTAAGTAATAGGCGCAGAGCGGAATCAGTTCCCGTTCCAGTTCCGCCGATAGCTGTTTGTCCCCGATCCAGTTGGGCTCTTCCAATTTGGAGATCAAGCCCGCGAATTTCTCGGGCGGGGCTTCCTCTTTTTTGCCTTGCGAGCTTTCTCGAAGCCATTGCCGGAAATCCGGAACCGGCGAAACCGTCGCGAAAGTCTTGATGCGCGGGAACTCCTTGCCCACTTCCTCCGCGACCTGCTTAATGAGGAAACTGCCGAACGGCACGCCTCGCAGACCCTTTTGGCAGTTCGTAATGGAATAGAACATCGCGCAGTCGGCCGACTCCGGCTCGACCAACGGCGAATCCGGATCCAGCAGCGGCTGCACTTTGGCGCTCATTCCCCGCGTCAACGCCACCTCGATAAAGATGATCGGCTCGTCGGGCAGCGCCGGATGGAAGAACCCGTAACAGCGGCGGTCCGCCTCCAGCCTGCGCCGCAAATCCCGCCAGCCCTGAATCTGGTGAACCGCCTCGTACTCGATGAGCTTCTCGAGCACGCTGGCCGGGCTCTGCCAATCGATGCGCCGCAGCGCCAGAAAACCGCGATTGAACCAGGAAGTGAGCAGATGAGCCAGATCGGTCGCAAGGGGCGACCAGTTCGGATTGCGATCCAGCTCCTTTAACAGCCGCGCTCGCATCTCCACCAGAACGCGCGTGGCCCCCGGCGCCATGTTCAAGCGCCGGAAAAGCTCCTGCCGCGGCGATTCGACCACCCGCTGCAGCCGGACCAGGTTTTCGGAAGTCGCGTCCTTTCGATACGCCTCCGCCGCGCGGCCGATCTCTTCCGGACGCGGCGAAAACTCCTCCGCCAGTCGATTAAAAAAGGCCGCCGCCGTGCTCGCTTCGAGCGACTGATAGGCGCTCAGAATCTCGGTAGCCAGATAGCGCCCCGAAACTTCGCCGCGTTCCGACATCAACGCGCGGCATAGCGCAATCAGCTTCTCGGCCGCGTGAGAATCTTCGTGAGGAAACGTCCCGTTGGCCTTCGGCGACAGCCGGAAAAATTCCGCCAGCCTCAAGCGAGTTGGCCTCTTTTTCGCGGGCATTCTGGAGTCACATCCTTCTATCGGCGGGAGTAACTTTAGCGAACAGTGCGCTTGATCCTATGTTAGCGGGCGCAACCGGGCGCCGGAGCGCGACTTACTTCTGGCGGGCTGCCTCATCGGCCGATCCGGTAAACACCTTGCGGCCGTCGGCCATCGTAACCGATCCTGCATTCATGAATTTCGAACCGTCCCGGGCCTGGTAGCCGTTGACCGTGACCTGCTCGCCCACTTTGAGAGAATCGCGTTTCCAGCCCTGCCGGATCAACCCGCCGGGCCCGTTGGTCTCGCAAGCCCAGTTCACCGCCGTGCCGTCGGAGTCCTTCACGTCGATATAGAAATAAACGTGCGGATTGGCCCAGTCCAACCGCGTGACCACGCCTTTCAGCACGATGGCTTTGTTGGCGTCAAACTCAGCGGAGAAAGAGTGGTGCGCGAGCACGGGCACACCCAGTAAGCCGAAGCCGGCCGCCAGAAGGGCGATTGGCGCTCTCATAATACTCTACTGTAATAACATAAAGGACAACGAATCTGGGAAGGAGACGGTCCATGATGAAGAGCTTGACGGGGCGATCGGCCGGCGCGTTCTGCGCTCTGGCCGTGCTAGCGGGTGGAATTGCAGCCGGGCAATCGAGGCCGTCGGCATCGGCTAAACCTGGTCCCGCGCCCCGCGCAGCCGATGGCAAACCCGACCTTTCCGGATTCTGGCGAGGCCCGCTCCTGCGCAACATGGACAAGCAGATCCCGGGCGGCTTCGCGGCCATTTTCACGCCCGCGGGCAAGGCCGCGTACGAGTACAACTTGACGAAAACCGTCAATCCGGAAGGGCTGTGCCTGTTCGCCGGCATTCCGCGCGCCAGCATCAGCGGCGTTCCGTTTGAGATTGTCCAGCAGTCCAATCGCGTGGCGTTTCTTTACGAGCTGATGTGGACCTTCCGGTCCATCCCCATCGACGGACGCGATCATCCTAAAGACATTGAGCCATCTTTTTGGGGCAACGGAATCGGCCAGTGGGAGGGTGACACGCTGGTGATTGACTCGGTCGGGTTCAAGGACAAGCTCACCTGGCTGGACGACGACGCGCATCCGCACAGTGACGCCATGCATGTGGTCGAACGGTGGTCGCGGCCCGATCGAGAGCATCTGGCGCACGACGTGACGGTGGAAGACCCGAAGTATTACACCAGATCCTGGAAGTTCGATCGAGTGTTCACGCTCATGCCGCCGGATCAAGAGCTCATTGAATTCGCCTGCGATGAAAATAACATTGACCGCGACGGAAACCATCTGGGCGTCGGTCCGCACCAGCCGTCCAAGTTTCCCGGCGTTAAGTAAGGCCGCTCCGGAACACCCGTAAACGCGCTCAGTTGGCCAGCATCGGCAGCGCCTTCCCGTGAAGTTTATAGTCGCTGTCTTTTAGATCGGTGTGCAGCTCGACGTTATCAAACCGGACGTCTATGCCGCGCGCCCGGCCGTCGGGTTTGATCTCCATGGTCTTGGGGAAGAAGGTATGTCCGTCGGCGAGGTAATCATCGTAGGTGACGGTCAGCGATCCCACCCCGGCCTCGGTCGTGATCCGAACTCGCTGCGGCCGCGAGGCGCTGTCCAGACCGATCGCGATTTTCTCGGCGGTGGTCTCGGCGAACAGCTGGAATTCCTCGCCTTGAACGGGGAGCGCATGCTTGGCAATCAGCTTGTATTGAGGATTGCGCAGCCGTGTAATCAGCGCCGGAAGCTGGTTGTCGCGAATGTAGCCGAAATCGGTCGGCAGTTCCATGGCGTCCTCGCCCTTGAGCTTCTTGCTGGCTGTAAATTCGTTACCGACGAATCCGACTTCGTGCAGGATCGCTCCGGCTCTGGCTTGAAACAAGGCGCGATCCGGACGGTTCCGCATGAGCACGGTCCAGCGAACGCTGGCGCCGTCCCGCGCAATGGTGGTACTGCCGGCCGCCTGAACCGAAGCGAGCTCGGCCAGTCCCGCTTCACCGCCCAGGGCATCGATCATCTTCTGAAACAGATTCGCGCCCAGAGTTTCTTCGGTGGAATGGGAGGGGTCCAGGGAAGCTGCGATCGAGGCGGTCTGGTCGGGATCTACGTTCACGACGCTTTGATGGCTCAAGTAGCCATCTTTCGAAACATCCACCACCCATTTGCCCGCGGTAAGACCGGCCAGTTCCATAATGCCGCCGTCGCTCGATCCGCGAGCGATCCCGTTCAGGCTCACGTTACATTCGGCCGGCTCGCACTTGACAACCAACCGGCCCCGCAGCTCGCGCTTCGGCGGCGCAACCGCGGCAACCACGGCGGGCGGGGCTTTACTCTGAATCAAGTCCAGGATTTCAGGAGTGGCTCCGGCCTCCTTGAGCGTTTCCAGGGTTTGCGGCGATACCGAAAAGCTTACGCCGCGATTTTGAATCGCTTCTTTTCGCCGGTGCAGCGGGATGGCGTCTTCGTGCAACAAGCGCCGCACTTGATCCAACGTAAGAGGCGGACCACTCAGAAACGGGTCGGCGGCCCTGGCATGGGCGGCCTTCTGATCGGCGGCGGCCGTTTGCGGATTTCCAAAACAGAACGGCGCGAGGGCCAGCCAGGATGCGGCGATCCATCGTGCGGACCGGCTAGTTCGTCTCATATGCAACTCATTTAATCGCTGCCTCCGCTTGCTGGGCGGCGCGAATCCGTTTCTTCCAGCCGCGCGCTTCGCTATTGGCCGGGTTCGCCACCAGGACTTCGTCTACCAGGTCCATCGCGTCGGCATATTTGCCCCCCTCCCACAAAGTCTTAATCTCCCGGCGCACAATCGGGTCCAGCGCCGGGGCCGGCTTGGAGACTGGTTTGGCGGGATCCGCGCTGGTGGCAGCTGCGGGCTCGGGCTGAGCATTCACCGGGGACAAACTATCCGCCGGGGTGACGACGCTGCCGGTGGGCCGGCCTGTTTCCGGAGCAGCCGTCCGCTTCGACGCTACCGGATGCGGCGCTGCCGTCTGAGTCGCATGCAGCCCCTGGTGCGAAATGAAGCTAAGCACCAGGTAGATCGCCAAAACGGCGCCCGCACCAATCACGATGATGCGCCGGTTTAGCGACTTAGGCGCAGGAGACTCGGCGGACATTGCGGATCGGCGGCCGCGCCGGCGCTTTGAGCGGAGCTGGAACGGTCCCAACCCTCGCCGCTGCCTGCGACGCCCCAGCTGGTGGAGGGGGTCCTGGTTGAGCGGGAGCGTGCTGCACGGGTTGCGGCGGCCCTGCTGGTCGAGATGCCGACGGCGGAGCCGGGACCGATGCGGGCATTCCCGGCGGCTCGGCGAAGGCGGTGTTGGGGGCAATCGCGGGAGCCGGCGAAACAGACGATCGAGTATCGGACATGCTGCCCGAGCTTGCGTAGGAGCGGGTCGTCCAAGGCTGTTCTTCTGTCCTACCGGATTGAACTTCCCCCCGCTTGGGAGTTTTCGAGGTTTGCTCGGAGTCGGGTGCGGCCTGGGGCTGGTCGGCGGCGGGAGCCGGCGCCGCCTGGGCATCGTTAACCACCGGAGAGGCTGCCGGGACGGGCGCGGCTGCCGATGATCGCCGCAGCTGCTGCGCAATGCGATACAAAACGGCGGCGAATTCCTCGGCGCTTTGAATACGCTCTTCCGGCTTCTTTTTAAGACCTTTGATGATTAGCTGTTCCAAGTCCTCCGGAATTTCCGGACTGACTTTCCGCAGTGGCTCCGGCTCGGAATGGACGATCTCGCGCGGGATCAGGCTGGCCGGTACCTGGAACGGATATCGCCCGGCCAGGAACTCGTAAGCGATCAACGCGAGGGAGAACAGATCCGTTTTCGGATCGCTGGGCTGGCCGAGAATCTGTTCCGGTGCAAGATAGCTGGCGAGCAGCCCCTCCGGCCGTCCGCCTGCGGCCAGAATCAAGGACTGCCACTGGGCGGCCCCAAAATCAAGAATCGTTAGATCGTTGCCGGCATCGATGAGCAGGTTGGCCGGCTTGATCGCGCCGTGCGTAATGCTGCGCGAGTGTGCGAACGCAAGCCCTTCGCAAGCCTGGGCCAGAATCCCCAATTTGATCGCAATCGGCAGCTCGCGGTTATTGCTTGCGAAGCGGTCCAGGTCGGATCCCGAGAGCAGTTTGGTTGCGATGTAGATCCGCCCTTCGATCTCTCCTAAATCGACCACTTTCGCCAAGTGACGATGTGTCAGATCAGAATAGAGCACCAGTTCACGGCAGAACTGATCGTGGGCCGCCGCGTCCAACTGCGGAACCTCGTGAAGAAACTTCAGCGCCAGCTCTTGCTTTTGAAAGTTGTCCCGAACGCGATAGGTGGTTCCCGTCCCGCTCGATCCGATCTCGTTGAGCACCTCATACTTGCCGATAGACTTCATGCCCAGAGCCACCCTTTATTGCGCTCCAGCAGCGCGCGTATGATTGCCGGATCAAACCCTATGGGACGCACCTCCTTGAAGATCGGCCGTCCAGGACGGTGGCTACAGGTTGTCTGTTACCGACTAATAGGTTTTTTGGTCCGGCCTGCGGTGGAGACCTTAGGCTGAGAGGGGTAGCGTCTGCTGGGCATCCTATTAGGATGCTAGGATGCCCCAGCACTTACTGCTGAATTACCGCCGTGCCGTAGTCCCACCACGCGGCGAGACGTAGCGATTCAGCTCGGCTAACAGCGGGCCGGCTTCCGGAAGCGGCGGTACCGCCCCCCTCAGGATTTCTCGCTGGGTAACGTCACGTCCGTAAACGGATCGATTGTCTTCCCGGTCCGGCCGCAAGGTTGCTCCGCCCAGATCGACGCCGGCGAACAGCCCTCGCGAGCGCGAGTACGCCAGGATCTCGGCGTGGAGTTCGGCGTCGGTTTCGGCCTGCGCGGTGCGGCCGACGGGACCGGCCATAGCCCCGGCGCTCGCGCCGATGGTGAACTTGTCATGCATCAGTTTGTCCTCGCCGGCCCGGTTTTGCACCACCAGCACGACATCGGTCTCGCCGGCTCCGATCTGGAATCCGACGCTCCCGCCTTCGATGATCACGGTGGATGGCGCACTCCATCCATTAGCGGTCCGGCAGGTCACAATGCCTTTGCCGTATTTCGCTCCTACAATGAAGCCGGCCTTCTTGACTCCGGGGATAATCCCGACGCACTGGGCCTTTCCCAAGATGTCCTGAGGAATGCCGCGATCCGGCGCGCTCATAATCTCGTGCAGGACCCTGGTAGCGTCCTGGATGCGATCGAGCGTATCGGAACGGGTATCAGCTAATAGCAATGCCGGCGCGACGGCCAGCGTGAGAATCGCGAATTTCATTGAGTTTTCCTTCCCTAAGAATCTGCGTCCGGGGGCGGCGTTGTCTGCTTCGGCGCCGCACCAATCCAGCCACGTCCGCTTAGAGTGCATGCATGGCTCCAATCCTCGCGGAATCGAGCGTGCCCTGCTGGGCGAACAAAAGAGCAGAGAAGAACGAATCGGCAGCCCGCCTAGGGTCACCGTTACAGCGAAGCTGAAATGAATTCCTGGCAAAAAATACAAGTCCAGCGTTACTGCGCCACGATTTGCCGCGCTGCGATTTTCAGGACTCCCGAGCAGATCGCGCGCACCGGCGACATGCCTGAAAAGCCGCCGCCGACGGCATACAGAGAGCGCGGTGAAAAGCGCCGCTCCTTGGAGATGAGGTAGCTCTCCTCCCAGGCGGCCGGAAACATTTTTACTCTAAAATGTTCCAATCCGCGAAAGTTGTATAAACGATTCGCATGCGCCCGGGCAAAGCCCATCAGATTCCGGAGCCAGAGCGGGTTGTGCATGACGGCATTGCGAACCAGCGCCACCAGGCCCATCGTGACGTAGGTGCGGGCCTCCCGTGCAAAGCGCCGCATGGCGGCATCCACCAAGAGCTCGCTGGTGCCGTTGGGCGCCTGCCTGGACCGGGCCAGCATCTCGATCAGGTAGCCGTTCCGGGCCGGCACAGGCGATCCCACCAGATACGCGACCGCCCGATTCGCATGCCTGGCGACGAACACCACCCGGTCGCCCAGTTCGCCTCCAAGAATCTCCGGCTCGGTCAGGAAACCGAGGGGAAGCAGCGGGCGGGAGGTCAACCATTGTTGGAGCACTCCTCGCAGTTCTGCACTCTGGGCTGCCGCCCCGGCATCCATCTGCTCCACTCTGACGCCCTTGTTCAGAGCGCGGCGAAGCTGGGCCCGCAGGGACGCGCGTCCGGCGATGATGGAGGCCCATTCACCGGGGTCCCAGATGGGTTGCGCGCCCAGCGTAACGATGGAATGCTCGCGCGAGCGCGCCAGCAATTTCCGCAAGGGCTCGGCGGCGCACACGTAACACACCCGGCGCCGCTCCCTCTTTGCAAATTCTTCGAATTCCGAGGTAATGCGCGAGAGCGTTTCCGGCGCGCAAACCGGATCTCCCGCCACCAGCAGATATTTTCCTCGCTCCGCGTATCCGACCACGCCGGTTCCGCGGGCATTGTACCAGTGCTGGATTCCGGGGTTCAGGATCTGATAGGCGCTGGAGTTCCAGCCGTGCGACATCACCAATTCGCGAGCTCTTGCAGTGCCGGGATCGGCTAACGAGGGCAACTTTTCACTCCTTGGAAATTGTCTCTCGAACCATTATTGCCGGATCACCAGCAAAACTAAGTGAGCGCTTTCGCGCAACCGCGCCGCTGCGAAGTGCGGGAACGGCTGAATGGCCGATGCATAACTAACTTTGATTCAAATAGTTAGCCGCGGTTTTTGGACAAGTTCGCGGAAGCGGCCCGTCAGGTGCCTTTGTGCGAGGACGAAGCGAGGGAATTCTTTATAATTTCTTCATGACTTATCTATGACTTCTTCAGACTGTTCTGAATATGCTCAGAACGTGGAAGGTTGGAGGGATATGTCACTCGCCATCGAAAAAATCCTGGCGCCGGCAAAGCTTCGCCCGGCCGAACCGGGAATCGAGGAAGTGGAGCGGAAGCTCAACATTTCGGTTGTGTTCACTTCCGTAAAATCCACTCTGGAAGCGTTGAAAGAGGCTGGGAGCTTGGCAAGCAGCTTGGGCGCGCGGATCACCTTGTTGGTGCCGCAAGTGGTGCCGTACCCGCTTCCGCTGGAGAGCCCCCCGGTGCTGGTAGAGTTCAATGAGAACCGCTTTCGCGTGATCGCAAGTGCGAGCCTGGTGGAGACCAGCGTGAATATTTATCTGTGCCGCGACAAGCTGCAGACGCTGACCTCAGTCCTTAGCCAAGGCGCGATTGTAGTGCTGGGCGGACGAAGGCGCTGGTGGTGGCCAAGCCGCGATGAGATCCTGGCGCGAGAGCTTCGGCGCGCGGGTTACGAAGTGCTTTTTAAGGAAACGGAGTGAGTTCAAAATGCTGGATCTATTTTACGTAGTGGTCGGTTGCTGGTTTCCTGCTGGTCTGTCTGGGCCTTCACGAAGGCTTGCGACCGGTTATAGCGAGGATAACTTATGGATTACGTCATTGCCGGAATTGCATCGCTGGCGTTGTTTGTCTACCTGATTTACGCCCTGCTTCGTCCGGAGAAGTTCTAAGGGGATATTTATGACTAGCATTGGAGTTTTGCAAATCGCGATCTTCCTGGGCCTGATCTTCATCTGCGCCAAGCCTCTGGGCAGCTATATGGCGAAGGTGTTCGAAGGGCAGCGGACGTTCCTGCATCCGGTGCTGCGCTGGCTGGAGGTGCTCACCTACAAAGCCGCCGGCATCAAGGAAGACGTGGAGCAGCGCTGGACGCATTATACGGCGGCGCTGCTGAGCTTCAGCATCTTCGGGTTCCTGCTGGTGTACCTGCTGCAGCGAGTCCAAGCTTATTTGCCATTGAATCCGCAGCACTTCGGCACGCCCGTGATGCCGCCCGATCTGGCCTTCAACACCGCCTCCAGCTTCGTCACCAACACGAACTGGCAGGCTTACGCGGGCGAAGCCACCATGAGCTATTTCGTGCAAATGGCGGCGCTGGCGGTTCAGAACTTCGCATCGGCCGCAGCCGGCATCGCAGTCGCGATGGCTCTGATTCGCGGCTTTGCGCGCCAGGAAAAGCGGACCATCGGCAATTTCTGGGTGGATGTCACGCGCGCCACGGTGTACGTGCTGCTGCCGATTTCGATCGTCGCGCTGTCTGCTCTACTGTATCGCAGGGCGTGATCCAGAACCTGAATCCGTACACCGACGGTCACCACCGTGGAAGGCGCCAAGCAGATCATCGCGCAAGGGCCGGTGGCCTCCCAGGAAGCGATCAAGCAGCTGGGCACCAATGGCGGCGGCTTCTTTAACGCGAACTCCGCGCATCCGTTCGAGAACCCGACGCCGTTCAGCAATCTGCTGGCAGATGTTCCTGATTTTCGTGATCCCCGGCGCGCTGACCTACACCTTCGGAAAGATGGTCGGAGACACGCGCCAAGGCTGGGCCATCTTCGCCGCCTTCTCGGTGATGTTCCTGATTGGCGTTTTCGTCTGCTACCACTACGAGCAGGCCGGCAATCCGATCCTCGCCAAAGCTGGGGATTCAGAGCGCTGCTACGGCGGGTCAGCCGGGCGGAAACATGGAGGGCAAGGAAACCCGGTTCGGTATCGCCAACTCGGCGCTGTTCGCCACCGTGACCACCGACGCCAGCTGCGGCGCGGTGAATAGCATGCACGACAGCTTCACTCCGCTCGGTGGACTGGTTCCGCATGTTCAACATCATGACCGGAGAGGTGATCTTCGGCGGCGTGGGCGCGGGGTTGTACGGCATCTTGCTTTATTGCATCCTGGCGGTCTTCATTGCTGGCCTGATGGTGGGCCGCACGCCGGAATACCTGGGCAAGAAGATCGAGCAGAAAGAGGTCAAGATGGCGATGCTGGCGGTAATCGCCACGGCTTTCAGCATCCTGGTGTTCGCCGCGCTCAGTGATCGTTATCCAGCTGCCCGCCAAAGGCTACTGGAATCCGCAGGGAGCGCCGACCGCCAACATGAACAACAGCGGCCCACACGGCTTCAGCGAGATTTTATACGCCTACGTGAGCAGCACCGGCAACAACGGCAGCGCGTTCGCCGGGATCACAGTCAACACGCCCTGGTACAATCTGACCACCGGACTGGCGATGCTGATCGGCCGGTTCCTGTTCCTGATCCCGCTGCTGGCCGCCGCCGGCAGCCTGGTGGTGCAAAAAGAAGATCCCCACCACGGCCGGAACCTTTCCCACCCACGGCCCGTTGTTCGTCGGGCTGCTGGTGGGAACCGTTCTGATCGTGGGCGCGCTTACGTTCTTCCCGGCGCTTTCGCTTGGACCGATCGTCGAGCATTTCCTGATGCATGGCGGCAAGCTCTTCTCGATGATCCTGACGCCGCACCTGATTTGGAGTTAGTATGTCAACAATCATGACTGCCCCCGACGCACCTCCGACTGCCCCGCAGGACGATCCAACTTCGCTTCTGCCCAAGAAGCTGGTACGAGCGCGTCCGCTGTTTGATCCGGAGATTGTCACCGGGCGACCAAGGCGTCGTTCGCCAAGCTGAACCCGGTCACGTTGATGAAGAACCCGGTCATGTTCGTGGTCGAAGTGGGCGCCGCGCTGACCACGGTGTTCCTGATCCGGGACCTGTTCGCCGGGGGAACCGCGCTCGGCTTCCAGATCCAGATATCGCTGTGGCTGTGGTTCACGGTGCTGTTCGCTAATTTCGCCGAAGCCATGGCGGAAGCGCGCGGCAAGGCGCAAGCCGATACTCTGCGCAAGACCAAAACCGACGTTGTCGCCAAGCGCTTGACTGCGGCTGGAAAGATCGAACAAGTGCCCGGGTCGGCGCTGCGGGTCGGCGACGTGGTGCTGTGCGATGCCCGCGATCTGATTCCGGGAGACGGCGAGGTAATCGAGGGCGTCGCCACGGTGGACGAATCGGTGATCACCGGCGAAAGCGCGCCCGTGATTCGCGAATCCGGCGGCGATCGCAGCGCCGTCACCGGAGGCACCCGGGTGCTGTCGGATCAAATCAAGATCCGGATCACGTCCAATCCCGGCGAGACTTTCCTGGACCGCATGATTGCCCTGGTCGAGGGCGCCGAGCGGCAGAAAACTCCGAACGAGATCGCGCTGAATATTCTGATCGCCGGCTTGACGTTGATCTTCCTGCTGGCGGTCATCACTTTGCAACCCTATTCGGCCTTCAGCGTCGCGCAGGCCGGTTCCGGATCGATTCCCACCGTCGCGGTTCTGGTTTCATTGCTGGTTTGCCTGATTCCGACCACCATCGGCGGGCTGCTCTCCGCCATCGGCATCGCGGGCATGGATCGCGTGATGCAGCACAACGTGCTCGCCATGAGCGGCAAAGCCGTGGAAGCGGCCGGCGACGTCAACTCGCTGCTGCTGGACAAGACCGGGACCATTACCTTGGGAAACCGGCAGGCGGTCGAGTTCCTGGCGATCAATGGCGTCTCAGCGGAAGAATTGGCGGACGCCGCGCAATTGTCCAGCCTGGCCGACGAGACGCCGGAGGGCCGCTCGGTGGTGGTGCTGGCGAAAGAAAAGTACGGCCTGCGCGGGCGTCACATTCCCGAGAAAGAAGCCACCTTCATTCCATTCTCGGCGTACACGCGCATGAGCGGCGTGGATTTCGAGGGAAGACAGCTCCGCAAAGGGGCTACCGACGCGATTTGCAAGTTCGTCGCCGAACGAGGCGGCGAAGTTCCTGGTTATTTCCAGGAGATGAGCGACCGCATCTCCCGCAACGGCGGCACGCCACTGGCGGTATGCGACGGCAAGCATCTGCTGGGCGTCATTCATCTGAAGGACATCGTCAAGGGCGGAATGAAGGAGCGCATCGCGCAACTTCGCCGCATGGGCATCCGCAGCATCATGATCACGGGCGACAACCCGCTGACGGCCGCTGCCATCGCCGCTGAAGCCGGAGTGGACGATTTTCTGGCTCAGGCGACACCCAAGGACAAACTCGAATACATCAAGAAAGAGCAGTCCGTCGGACGACTGGTCGCGATGACCGGCGACGGCACCAACGACGCGCCGGCGCTGGCGCAGGCCGATGTCGGATTGGCCATGAACACCGGCACCACGGCGGCCAAGGAAGCCGGCAACATGGTGGATCTGGACAGCAACCCGACCAAGCTCATCGAGGTGGTCGCCATCGGCAAACAGTTGCTGATCACGCGCGGCGCGCTGACAACGTTCTCCATCGCCAACGATGTGGCCAAGTACTTCGCCATCATTCCGGCCATGTTCATGACCATGTATCCGGCCTTAGGCAAGCTCAACATCATGCATCTGCATACGCCGCGTAGCGCGGTGTTGGCGGCGGTGATCTTTAATGCGTTGATCATTATCGCTCTGGTGCCGCTGGCTTTGCGCGGCGTGAAATACCGGCCGCTCGACGCGGCCAGCCTGCTGCGGCGCAATCTGCTGATCTATGGCATCGGCGGGATTATCGCGCCGTTCCCGGGAATCTGGCTCATCGATCAGTTGCTGGTCGCGTTGCGGCTGGCGTAGGAAGGGAAATTACTATGTGGGAACAAATTTTGCCAGGACTTCGAATCAAGATCTTCATGACGATCGTGCTGGGCATCGTCTATCCGCTGGCGATGACCGGAATCTCGCAGCTGATCTTTCCGAAACAGGCCAACGGCAGCCTGGTCGTGCAAAACGGCAAGGTGGTCGGTTCGGAAATTATCGGCCAGAACTTCACCAAGCCCGAGTACTTTCATCCGCGCCCGTCGGCGGCGGGTAACGGCTATGATGCGACCGCCAGCAGCGGTTCGAACCTCGGGCCGACCAGCGCCAAACTCGTCCGCGGCACGATCAAGATGGACGACAAGAAAAACGAGGTGGTCGATTACGACGGCATCAGCCTGCGCATCGTGCATTACTGCGTCGACAACGACATTCCCTACGACTCCTCGGTTTCGTTGGACCGCTTCAAGACCGCCGGCGGCGACCTGGACGATGTGAAGCTGATCAAGGCCTTCAATGACGACAAAGCGCCGTTGGTATTCACGCCGAAGACTCCGATTCCCGCCGATGCGGTAACCGCCTCAGGATCGGGGCTCGATCCGGAAATCAGTCCCGCCAATGCGGCGGCGCAGGCCGGCCGGGTCGCCAAGGCGCGGAGCATTTCCACGGATCAAATGAATCAGTTGGTCGCGCAGTTTACTGAAGGTCCCGATCTGGGCCTGCTCGGGGAGCCGCGCGTCAACGTGCTGAAGCTGAATCTGGCGCTGGACCAGAAGTTCCCGCGCAAATAGTACGTCCAGCATGGATTGGATTTCGAGAAATCGCGAGTTGTCCCTTCACACCCTCGCGGACGGCGCAGTCGCTCCAGGTTAGAGAGTCTGCATCTGGCCGATCCGCGAGGGCCCTTTTTGTCGGCCTGATTCCACCCGCTTCATCGCCCGCTAAAATAAGTCCATGCGAGCTCTTGCGGCGGCGATTCTAGCTGCGGGACTGATCTGCCTGGCGGCTCCGGCCGAAAAGAAGCTCGCGATCGTCCGCGGCCAGTTTTCGCAATCCGAGGACGGCCCGCCGGTGCCCTCCGACTACCAGTTCCTGCCAGGCGAAACGGTATACTTCAGCTGCCAGACCGAAGGGTACAAAAAAGTCGCAAAGGACGACAAGATGCAGGTCTATCTGACCTATGAGGTCGACGGTGCAGGATGCCCGCGGCGTTCCCTTGCAGACCCCCCAGGATGGAAAAGTGCTGACGACGGTTTCTGCCGAGGACAAGGACTGGCTGCCGAAAATCCGCGAAATGGTTGCGGTTCCTCCGCTGGCCGATTCGGGCGAATACGAATTGATCGTCAAAGTGAAAGATGAACTGGCTGTGGCGACAACCGAATCGCGTGCCCGATTCCTAGTTAAAGGCCGGGACGTCGCGCCCAGCGATACGCTAGTCGTTCGGAATTTCCGGTTCCTCCGCGGAGAGAATGACGAGAAGCCCCTGCAACTCGCTGCCTATAGCCCCGGCGATATGGTCTGGGCGCGCTTCGACATGACCGGCTACAAGCTGGCCGACCACAACCAGTTCGACATCGAATATGGCCTGACGGTGCTGAACGCTGACGGGTCCGCCAGCATATTCGGAACCGCAGGCGGCCACCTCCAAACAGCAGAACTTTTATCCGCAACGCTATCAACCCGGCGTCCTCAGCTTGAACCTGGCCAAGGACCAGCCGCTCGGCGAGTATACAATCGTACTCACCGTACGCGATAATCTTGGCCAGCAAAACTATGAGACCCGGCAAAAATTCTCCGTCGAATAACGAACTCTCGCGCCGCGATCTGCTGCGCGCCTCAGGCAGTAGCGTCGGTGGCTGCACTCTCCGGAGTGGCGCAAACCAGCCGCTCCCTCCGCATCGACGTCCACGCCCACGTCTGGACCGACGACTATCTCGATCTGGTCCAAAGCTTCGGCAAAAAGGACACCAGCGTGCAGCGCGGCAAGGGAGCCGGTCCGAACGAAGCCGAAATGGAGAAGCGCTTCGCCCAGATGGACGCCTCCAAGGTGAGCATGCAGATTCTTTCCATCTGTCCGCAGGCGCCGCATTTCGAGGATAAAGCTCACGCCGTCGCAGCCGCGCGCAAAGCGAACGATATGTACGCCGAGACCGTGCGCCGCTGGCCGAAACGTTTCCGCGCGTTCGCGGCGCTGCCGTTGCCGCACGTCGATGAATCGCTGAAAGAGCTGGACCGCGCGCTCGGGCAACTCGGCATGATCGGAGCCACGATCACGACCTCGATTGTCGGTCGCTCGCCCGCCGACCCAGCCTTCCTGCCGGTCTACGAAGAACTCAACCGCCGCAACAGCGTCTTATTTATTCACCCGTGCGGCTGCAACGCCTATTCGCCGTTGATCGCCGATTACCATCTCACCTGGATGATTGGCGCGCCCATCGAAGATACTATTTCGGTTCTGCACCTGATCGAGCGCGGCATCCCGATGCGCTTTCCCAAGCTGAAGATCATCAATTCGCATCTGGGCGGCGCGCTGCCCATGGTTTATCAGCGCCTGGACAACCAATACACCTGGGAAAATCCGACCATCCCGGAACGCCCCACCATCAGCGCTCGCCGCATGTGGTACGACACCGTTGGTCACGGCCACATCCCGGCGATTCGTGCCGCCGTCGAGACCCTCGGCGCCGACCGGCTGATCTTAGGAACCGATTTCCCCTACGAAGCCGGGCCGTTGTATAAACGCGCCATCGATTACATTGAACTGGCCGGCTTCAGACCGGAGGACACCGCGCGCATTCTCGATCAGAACGCCGCCAATTTGCTGAACATTAGCTGACCTGAGATAAGTCGCGACCGGAAGGCACTACCTCGCCGATGGCCCTTTTCCGGACCCGCAGCGCCGCAGTGTTTGGCATCGACGCGCACCTGATCGACGTGGAGGTCGACATGTATTCCGGCGGCAGCGCGCGCGACTTCATCACGGTCGGGATGCCGGATACTGCGGTCCGCGAGAGCCGCGAGCGAATCAAATCGGCGCTGCTCAACTCGGGCTTCGGATATCCGAACAAATCGGTCACCATCAACCTTGCGCCCGCGAACGTTCGCAAAGAGGGGGCCGGCTTCGACTTGCCTATGGCGCTCGGAATTCTGGGCGCGATGGGAACGGTACAGAAGAGCGACGAACATCTGCTGGTTGGAGAGCTGTCGCTGGATGGCACGCTGCGGCCCGTGCGCGGCGTGCTATCGATCGCGGTTTGCGCGCGCCGTCAAGGGCATCCCGAATCTGCTGGTTCCGGCCGACAATGCGGCGGAGGCGGCGGTTACCGAAGGCGTACGGGTTTTCGGCATGCGGCATCTTGTCCGACGTGGTTCGATACCTGAATCAGCCGGATCAGTTCCAACCGACTCAGTCGTCGATCGCGCCAGCGCCGGCACAACCAGAAGGCGCGCCCGACTTTGCCGACGTACGCGGCCAGACTACTGCCAAGCGCGCGCTGGAAGTCGCCGCGGCGGGTGGCCACAACGTCTTGATGATCGGACCGCCCGGCTCCGGAAAGACCATGCTCGCGAAAAGATTCCCAGGCATTCTTCCTCCGCTGACGTTTCAAGAGGCGATCCAGACCACGCAGGTCCATAGCGTGGCCGGTCTGCTGCCCCGAGGCATCGGCCTACTTTCAGTGCGTCCTTTTCGGTCGCCGCATCACACTGTCTCCGACGCGGGACTGATCGGCGGCGGTTCCGGAACGCCCCGGCCCGGCGAGGTCAGCCTGGCGCACAATGGCGTGCTCTTTCTGGATGAACTGCCCGAGTTCCCGCGCAACGTGCTGGAGATGCTTCGGCAGCCGCTGGAAGAATCCTCGGTCACGCTGGCCCGCACCAACATGACGTTGTCGTTCCCGGCGGACTTTACGCTGATCGCCGCCATGAATCCGTGCCCCTGCGGATTCTTCTCCGATCCGACGCATGAATGCCGCTGCACGGGCGCGATCATCCAGCGCTACTTGAGCAAGGTGAGCGGTCCGCTGCTCGATCGGATTGACCTGCACGTCGAAGTTCCGTCCGTAGCTTATAAAGAGCTGCGCGGTAAGAACCAGGGCGTGAGTTCCGCCGATATGCGTGCGCGAGTCGAGTCGGCTCGCGCGATCCAGCAACAGCGCGGCTTTTACAACTCCCGCATTCCTTCGCGCTTGCTCAGAAAATTGTGCGTGCTGGACGATGCCGGGGAACGCACGCTCGAAATGGCGGTCCGCAAATTGGGCTTGAGCGCCCGCGCGCACGACCGGATCCTCAAAGTCGCCCGCACCATCGCCGATCTCGATCACGCCGAAACCGTCAGCACCAAGCATTTGGCCGAAGCGGTGCAATACCGCAGCCTGGACCGCAGTTACTGGAGCTAGCGGCAAGCCCAAGCCTGCACGACGCGAGCTCGACCGGGCTATCCTATCATCGAACGTGCTGTTTCAACTTTTCCGTTCACTCCTGCCATTCGAGAACCCCATCGGATTTGGCGCGAGCGATTTCATTGAGCTATTCCTCACGGCCGTCATTGTTTCGTTGGTGTTCGTTGGGCCCGCGGCAGAGCGCGCCCTTCGCGCCCTAGGACAACGAACCGTTTGGTGCATGCTTCTGCTAGCGGTGTTGCCGGTTGCGCTGCGTCTGCTTCTGCTCCCGAATCATCCGGCGCCTTCGCCGGCGAGCTATCGGGAATTCGGGAATCTCTTGAATGCCGACACGCTGCGCCACTTCCGCCTGGCAAATCCCCCGCATCCGTTGCCGCAATTTTTCGAAACTCTCGACGTGGTCGAGACGCCTAGCTATAGCTCGATCGATCCGCCGGGGCAGGGCATCGCACTCGCGTTTGGACGAGCCGTCTTCGGCCATCCATGGGCTGGAGTGCTCCTATCTTCAGCGGCCTTCTCCTCGCTGTGTTATTGGATGCTGCGCGCCTGGACGACGCCAGCCTGGGCGCTCGCCGGAGGATCTCTAACCGTTTTCCAATTCGGCCCGCTCAACTCATGGATGAACAGTTATGCGGGCGGTGCGATGTCCGCCGCGGCCGCCTGCCTGGTGTTCGGATCGTTGCCGCGATTGCGGGCGAGCGGCCGGATACGCGCCGCGGTTCTTCTGGGACTTGGTATCGGTGGATTTCTGCTTGCATTTCCTTACGAGTCGGCGTTCCTCATCTTGAGCGCGGCTTTATTCCTACTTCCCTCATTGCGCGAGCGCACGGAACGATCCCGCACATTCCGGGCCGCCTCCGTTGCGTTTGCGATGCTTCTGCCCGCGCTTCTGCTCACCGGCCTCCACAACAAAGCCGCAACTGGTAGCTGGACGATGTCGCCCGCGGCGCTCAGCCGCGACCTCACGCCTCAGCAACAAAACTTCAGCCAAATGGAGGTTTCATTGCGTGGCGTGAGTTATTGGTCGCGCGTCGAGTATCGCATTCGCTTTTACCGCTTTTTCGTTTTCCCACCAATGTTCCTTGCCTTGCTGGTGTTCGTTTTTTCCATTCGCGCTTTCCCGGATCTTTGGCTTTTGCTCACTCTGGCGCTTTTCGCGCTGGGCCTGAATTCCGAGCCGGACATCGATTTGGCGTCCTGGGCCGCCGTCGCGCCGCTTCTGGTTTTGGCGGGAATAAGAGGCCTTGAGCAACTCGGTCGCTTCCGGGTCGGCGGCCGTAGTGTGGGAGGACTAGCCGCGCGTTTGATCGTTTTTCTATGCGCAGCGCAGTTCCTGTTCTGGTATGGCGTACATCTGTTTGAAACTCACGAGGCGATGACGAGCTACGAGACTTGGGATGCGCTTAATCATGAGGGTTCCGACCGCCGCGCTCCAATCTATCAGCAGGTCGCGCGATTACCGGGCCGGCAAATCGTGTTCGTCCGCTATGAGCCGGCGCACAATTTTCAGAACGAGTGGGTCCACAACGAGGCCGACATCGGCGGCGCTCGGACGATTTGGGCGCGGGATCTCGGCGCTTCAGAAAACCAGAAGCTGCAAAGCTACTACCCGGACCGAAGTGTATGGCTGCTCGACCCGGATGAGACTCCTTTGAAGCTGGTCCCGTATCAGCCCGAGAATGACGTCCCGCCGAAACCAGCGAAACAGGCCTCGCCGTTCGAGGAGATTCACTAGCCAAGCCGATGTACATTTTCCATCTGCTCCGATCATTCCGGCCTGCTCAGAATCCCATCGGCTTCGGCGCGAGCGATTTTGTCGAACTGACTTTGGCGGTATTGCTGGTTTTCTTCGCGATAAACTGGCGGGCGTGGATTTCCGTGCAAGGAGAGAGATTCGCGGCGAAGACCGGCTGGTGCATGTTGTTGCTGGCCGTTTTGCCCGTCGGGCTTCGGCTCGCGCTGGTGTCGCGATATCCGATCCCTACGCCCGGTGTGGCCGACGATTTTAGCTATCTGCTGCTGGCCGACACGCTGTCGCACTTCCGCTTGGCGAATCCGCCTCATCCGCTGCACCAGTTTTTCGAGACCTTCTTCGTTCTACAGCAACCCAGCTACAGTTCGTTGTACCCGCTGGGGCAGGGAATTGTGCTGGCGCTCGGCCGGATGATATTGGGAAACGCTTGGGCGGGAGTCGCGCTCTCCATCGGCGCATTCTGCGCGCTGTGCTATTGGATGCTGCGCGCGTGGACCACGCCCGGGTGGGCGCTGGTAGGAGGGTTGCTGGCCGTCATCGAATTTGGGCCGCTCAATCAATGGATGAACAGTTTCTGGGGAGGCGCGGTTTCGGCATGCGCTGGATGCCTGGTCTTCGGCGCGTTGCCTCGCCTGCGCGAGCAAGGCCGAACGCGCGATGCGGTGTGGCTTGGTCTTGGGCTGGGCATGCAGGTTCTCACGCGGCAGTATGAATCGATTTTCTTAGCGCTCAGCGTGATGGTGTTCTTCCTGCCGGTTCTGCGGGATCGCCAGGAAGTACGCAAACTGGCAAGAGCAGTTCCGGTGGTGCTGCTGGCACTCGCGCCGGCGGCCGCCTTGACGCTGTTTCACAATCACGCGGTGACCGGCAGTTGGACGACGCTGCCCTACGCGCTCAGCCGGTATCAGTACGGGGTTCCGGCGACATTTACAACGCAGCCGAACCCGGTTCCACACTCGGCGCTAACGCGGGAACAGGAGCTCGATTATGAAATCCAGTCCAAAGTGCACGGGAATGGCACCGATACGGTTCAGTCCTATTTCGATCGGCTCGCATCGCGAATCCGTTTCTATCGATTCTTCTTTCTTGCGCCGCTGTACCTGGTGCTGCCGCTGTACCTTTGGAGCCTGCGGGAGTTCCGACTCGCCTGGGTTCTTGTAACCATTCTGCTGTTCAGTCTGGGATCGAATTTTTATCCGTATTTTTATTCGCACTACATCGCGGCGATCGCCTGTCTGCTCATTCTCACGGCGGTAGTCGCATTAGAACGGCTTAGCCGGCTCGAAATTCCTGGATGGCTGGCTGGCGGCCAAGCGGCGCGGGTCATCGTATTTTTGTGCTTCGCGCACTTCGTGTTTTGGTACGGGCTGCACCTGGCAACGCCCCAGGACGTTACCGCTGCGATGATTCCTTTTGAGACTTGGGACGCGATCAATCAGGGGGACCCGGAGGGGCGCATTGCCGTCAACCGGCAGCTCTCCGAGCATCCCGGAAAGCAATTGGTATTCGTCCGCTATTGGCCGCCGCATGAATTCAAAGAGTGGGTCTACAATGGCGCCGATATCGACCACGCACGCATTGTGTGGGCTCGCGATCTGGGCCCGGAAGAAGACCGAAAGCTGATTCGCTATTACCCGGATCGCGCGGTGTGGCTGCTCGAACCGGACTTCCGTCCGCCCAGACTCAGCCCATTTCCGCGCTGACCACGCGCCTGTTACACCGTTGGATCACGATCAACATAAATTCGCTTGACCCGCGCGTGGATCCCGCATAGCACGCTGTAGGAGATGGTCCCGGCGACGCGGGCCATCTGCTGCGCATCGATAGAAACACTGCCTTCCGAGCCGAGCAAAGTCACACTGTCGCCCAGCGCGACCGGCGGGCAATGCGTGATGTCGATAGTAGTGAGATCCATCGAAACCGCGCCGATCAGCGGCGCCAGGTGTCCTTGCACAATCACCTGACCTTTATTCGACAACCGGTGCGGTATGCCATCGGCATAACCGGCGGCGAGCACCGCGATGCGCGTTGGCTGCGTGGTGCGAAACATCCCGCCGTAGCCGACCAGCACGCCAGACGGCAGATCCTTGATGGCCAGCACCGCAGTCTTCCATGTGAGGGCGGGACGAACTTCGAGCAGCCGCGACGGGGCAGTTCCTTTCGCCACCGGCGACACGTAGCCGTAGATGGCGTGTCCGGGGCGAACCATGCGCTTCCACGCGCCGCGCCGGCCATAGGCGACCGGGATGGTGCTCGACATATGCAGGATGGCGGGATGCACCCCGGCCTCCGCCAATTGCGAGCAAATGGACTCAAAGACCTTCAACTGCTCTTCGGTCTGGGAGCTCGCATAGTTGGCGGCCGAAGCGAAATGGGTCATCAACCCTTCCAGATGCGCGTGTTGGGCGGCGCTGACTGCGTCCAGGATCTCCGCGCACGCCGCGCGCGTACCGAGGCGGCCCATTCCGCTGTCGATCTTCAGATGATAGGCGCTCGATGTGCCTCGCTTGGCTGCCAGATGATCCCACTCTTGGATGTCGTCGAGCGAGTGGATAACGGGCGTCAAATCGTAGTCGAGCAGGCCTTCGCGTTCGGCGGGTAAAAAATCGGCCATGACGAGGATGCGCGCCGTAATCCCCCGATCGCGCAGGATCGCGCCTTCCTCGACGCTGCTGACTGCCAGCCAACGCGCGCCCGCGCTGATGAGGGTGCGGGAAACTTCGACAGCGCCGTGCCGGTAGGCGTCGGCCTTCACGACCGGCATCACTTCCACGTCCTCGCCCACAACCTGGCGAACGGCGCGAAAATTATCGGCGACTTGCTTTAGTGAAATCTCCACCCAGGATCGATAGGCGAACGGCCCCATAGATCCATGGTAAGCCGCAGGGTAAAGCGCGCGCGGCGATCAGTTATCAAAAGATGCTGTCGGCGGGCTTGGGAGGAGGACCCGTTTTTCCTTCGCGCTCACGCTGGCGGGCGCCGCCCAGGAAATGCACCAGATCGTAGTTGTCCTCGTGACAGGCGTACTCGTACATCTGCTCGGCGGGATCGATCTTCGTCCATGGAATTCGAGCGGTCCAGGGACGCACCCAGGTGGCCGGATCTTCCAGTGTGAACTCGTAGTTGAGCGTGTTCGCATCCACGCGCGTAAAGCGCTCGGTGATTTTGAACGTCGCTGCGTTGGCGTTCCCGAAGAGCACGCCTTCGTCAGTGCGAAAATTCGTGGTTTCCACGACCAGCGTATCGCCTTCCCAATGACCGCGCGAATCGCCCAGCCACTGGCGGAGGTCGCTCGGCAAATGCGGACGGCCGTCGGTGGGAATGATGCGGGCGCTATGAATCATCTCCGGCGCGATGGTCACGATTCCGGGGCTCTGCACGATTTGAAAATCATTGTTATAGATGGTCGGCAAATAGGGCGGGGAATCGGTGCGAATAATGCATTGCACCGGGAGAGAAAAGTCGAAATAGGTATCGGGCAGGCCCGCCAGAAATCGGCCATTGGCGTAGGAGCGTGCTTTCTTCAGCGCGGCCCGTTCCGGAGAAAGAGGCACCAACGCAGGGATGCGGCCATCCGGCGGGTCGATGATGAGCGAAGTGCGGCGATCCTCCGTTGCCTTGAGCCGGCGCGCGTCCATCCAATGTTCGTTGTAGGCGCGGTTCACGTCGACGGCGGCCGATCCGTCGCGGCGGTCGCGCGTCAGGTTGTGCTCGAGCTCCTTGGAGAACTCGGCTGCCTCTTCGTCATTCAGGACGTCCTTGCCGCCCACGCTGCTGGGCCGCTGCAGAGGCGTACTGGTAGCGTCGTTCCAGACGCCCGACAGATCCGGTTCGCCCCAGGGAGTGCGGGGCACAGACGATTTTGCAGCCGCCGCTTTTGCTGTGGCAGCCATCTTCTTCGCTACTACGGAGGACTGCGTTTGACCCACAGCCGGCGACAGCGATGCCGCCACTGCGACAGCCAGAATACCGATCGAAGCCGAGAATCGATATGTCATTTGACTCCTCCTTCCGGCGCTCCCTTCGTGGTCTGTTTGCTGAAACGCCCAAACAGCAACTCTTCGGTGAAGGGCACGCACTTGAATTCCAACAATTGAACGTCCTTCTCCATACGGCGATACAGCGGGAAGCTGATCTTCCAGGGCCGCGTAAATACCTTCGGATCTTCTATCGTCGCTTCGTACTGCATATGATAGGGACTCAGAGGCGTATAGCGTTCCACCACGTGCAACTGATCGCTATGGAAATCGCCGGCCCGGTCGAACCAAGTCTCTTCGCGGAACCCGGTGACGTCGACCACCAGCGTATCGCCCTCCCAATGACCGCGCGACCAGCCCATCCAGGCCGCCGCGGGACTCTCTTCCTTGTAGTTCATGCGGACGATGCGCGTGGAGCTGGCGTACTCATACGCGATCAAGATGTAAGGGCTGGAGCCTTGTACGATTCGAAAAGGAAACGGCATGTAGGTGGCGCGCGGGACACCCGGCATGTAGCACTTGAATTCGGGGTCGCCCAGATTGTGCCAGGTCGCGTCGTTGCTGACGTCGGCGACGGCGCGGCTTTTGAAGTTCTGCTTCTTCTTTTCGAGCGCCCACGGCTGGTAGGGAATTACGCCGCCCTCCACAATGCTTTGACCGGCCGGACCGGCGCCGTACGCGCCCATGATCTCGGGATGCGGTCCAGGCTGCGCTTCGTGATCCTGAAGGTCCCAATCGGCGGTGACGAAGGCCTGCCAAATCCCGTTCATATCGGGATGGCCGTCCGCCATGTGGGGCGCCTTATAGGGAGGAAACTGTCTGACGGCGGGGGGCTGTTGGGCCCACACCGGCATCGCGGCCAGTGTCGCGAGAGCAAGCAGCATGGCTTGAAAGCGGCTAAACATGGATGTCCGGCGGGTTCCGTTCGAATCCCGTTTGCTCCTTAGTATATACCTGGCGCGCCTGCGCAGGGGTTTCGCCAGAACCTGCCGGCGCCCATTATTCCTGGTCCTGGCAAGGATCATCCACCACCTCGGTGTCGAGCTTTTTGAAATAGCGGGTGTAAGTGTACGGTTTCGTGAGCGTCTTGGGATCCTCGGCCGTCATCTTGTATTCCAGGTACTGGCCGCTCTGAATCGGCCGGATCCGCTCCACCAGATGGAGAGCGTCGCTGTGCTGCGCGCCCTCTTCGTTGAGCCAGGTTCGGTCGTTGAAACCGATGGTATCCACCACCAGCGCGCCGCCTTCCCAGCGGCCGATCGAGTCCCCCAGCCAGGTTTCCTCCAGCTTCGCGGGATGCCCTCGCTTCAGATAAATGGGGCGCATCATGCCGTGGGAAAGATCCTCGAACAGCAGCACGATCCTGTCGCTGACCTGCGCAATCTCGAACTTGGCCTCGACGGCCGCCATCATGCGGAAGGGGCCGACCGGCTGGCACATTTTCCACGGGTCCTTCTTCAGATCGACAGATTTCGCCTGTTGCGCAGCTTCGGGCAGCAGAGGGATGGCGGCGGGCGAACCGGCGTTTTTCAGCCCGCCCTTAAGCGTCGTCCCGGCGGGGATGGATTGGTACACGCCTTGCAGATTTGGTTGCGCGGCCGCAAGCCAGGCACTCATCGGAAGAAGCACCAGAAATTTAACGAGCGTTTTCATTTGACGATGTGAGACCGTTCTATGAGTGGCTTCAGCGCTTCATTTCGAAACTGGTGCCAGGTCTCGGCGTCGTCGTTGCAAGCAAACTCGGCCATCTCGGCTCCCTCGGGTTGTCTCTTATAGAAGCGATTATAGGTGTACGCGGACGTCAGCGCGTGCCGGTCTTCCACCGTGAAGTTGATGTTCAGGATCGCTCCATTGCCGACCATGTGCATGCGTTCGATCAAGTGAGCTTCTTCCGTATGCGGCTCCATTCCGCCAAATAACCACGACTTGTCATTGAAGCCGACTGTGTCGACAATCAGTGTGTCGCCCTCCCAATGGCCCATGGAGTGGCCGTTCCAACTGGGAACCGGGTTCTTGGGATGCGGCCGGTCGAGATAGATTCGCCGCACGCCGGCGGTGTTGATGATCCCGAACGCCATAACGATCCGGTCGCGCTCCTGGAGCCAAATGAACTGGCCGGCCATGCTGGGGTAGCGGAAGATCCCGTCGGGCAGGCATACTTGGCCGGTGTCGTCGGCGATACCGTTGGTAGCTTCCATGCGCGCCTTGGCCCAGGGCTGCAAGTGCGGGATGATCAGCTTGTTCAATTGTTCGCCCGGAGCATCCTGCTTGAAACCAGTGCCGGCCAGGTCGCGATTGGTGGCGAGCCCGTAGTAGCCGGTCCAATCGGGAGGCGCTTCGCGGCCGGTCTGGGCGAGGGCGAGATCGGACGCCGTCCCCAAGACCAGCAGGACAACCTGAATGCGGAAAAACGTGTTCCTCATGTTCCCTCCGGGCTGGACTGGAGCGCGCCGGAGCCGGATTCCGGCTTCAGGCCAGTATACACCGAACCGTACTTGGTGACGTACGTTTAAAGACTTGCGATCCTAAATGGATGCGGAAAGTGGCTTTGGTAACCGGTGCCTCCAGCGGCATCGGTGCGGTGTTTGCGGACGCGCTGGCTGGCCGTGAATTCGACTTGATTCTGGTGGCGCGGAGGCAGGATCGTCTGCAGGAGTTAGCAGCGCGGCTCCAGCAATCGCGCGGGATCAGAGTGGAAGTGTTGACGGCGGACCTGTCGTCGGAGGCAGGCATCACGCGTCTGGAAGAGCGCATTGCCTCGGCGGACAACCTCGCGCTGCTGGTGAATAATGCCGGGTTCGGGAAGCTGCGTCTTTTCTATAGCGCCGATATCGAGCCTCAGGAGGAGATGCATCGCTTGCACGTGATCGCGACCATGCGGCTGACGCACGCCGCGCTCCGGGTCATGGTGCCGCGCAAGAATGGCGGCGTGATCAATGTCTCGTCGGTGGCGGGTTTCTGGCAGGCGCCCGGAAGCGTCAGCTACTGTGCCACGAAATGCTGGATGAACAGCTTTACGAGAGGTCTCGCTCTGGAGTTGCGGAGCGTCGGCTCCCCGGTAAAAATGCAGGCGCTCTGTCCTGGTTTTACGATCTCTGAGTTCCATGACATCGCCGGCATGGACCGGAGCCTGGTGGCGAAGAGCTGGTGGATGAAGGCCGAAGATGTGGTTTCCGACTCGCTCCGCGGGCTCGATCAGGGCAGAGTTTTCGTCATCCCCGGATGGCGTTATCGCTTGCTTGTCTTTTTTATGAAGCACGTTCCGCAGTCGATCTTAGATCGAGTTGCCTTAAGAATGCGGAAACGCCAAAGCCCCCGCTAGGGGCGCGGTCCGTACATCTTCTGATACTTGTTGCGCTGGTTGAACACGGTGAACGCCCCGTTCGACTCAACCGTCACTTTCAAGAACTGCCCCTGGCAATTTTCATCGATGTTGGCGATAAACGGGTCGGGCACATTATGTTCTTTGCCGCCCTCGAACGCGTAATGCAGTTGCCATAGGTCCTCGAGGCCGGGAGCGTCTTTTACGATCTGCCAGGCATCCGGGCTGCCGCCCTTTCGAGCGCCATTGTTCATGATGGCGACGCGCGGGTGCAGCGCGTTCACCAGCGCCGGCGAACCGGATTGATCCAGACCGTGGTGCGAGGTGAGGTAGAGGTCCACCGGTCCGATCGGGTTATTGGGGCACATCAGCTCCAGTTCTTTGTTCCAGGTCAAATCGCCTAAATCGAGAAAGTGGAAATTTCCGTAGGTCAGCAGGAAGCCCACCGACCGGGCATTTTCGCTGGAGTCCGGTTCGCGTTTCGAAGTCGAGGAGCAGAAGGGATTGGGTTGACCGCCTCCGGGGAGCGGCGTCGCGATATGCTCGCCGTTGGCGGTGAGAATGTTCACTGTGACGCCCTTGAGCGGGATCGTATCGCCGGGCTTTAAGACCATGTGTTCCGCCTTTTGGTAGATCTCGACGTAATCCTTGTAATCTTCTACGGACGCGCGCGAGTTCTCCGTGTTGGCGCCGTGGTCCAGGAAGGTCGCGATCTTCATGCGATCGGCTAATTGCGGTACTCCTCCGACATGGTCGCGATGGTAATGGGTGATAAGCACGTAGTTGATTTGCTTGATTCCGGCCGCTTTGGCCGCCTTTACGATGCGGTCCGCATCCCGGCTCTCAAAGCCGCGCCAGCCCGTGTCGACTAGCATCGACTGGCCAGCCGGACTGACGATCAGCGTGGCTTGGCCGCCCTCCACGTCGATGAAAAAGATCTCGAGCGATTTGGCCTGCGCCGCTGGGATACTGTCCGTCAGAAAAAAGACGCTGAGCGCGAGGAGCAAGAATCGATACAACATTTGTCCTCAATATAACGCAATGAGATTGCCCGAACGGGGTGCTTGTGCGTAACGTAAAAGTGGATAGGAGCAGATGCCGTTCTGTTGCCAGTGTGGGCAAAAGGTCGGGAGCCGGGATTCGTATTGCGGGAGTTGTGGTGCGCGCCAGCCGGCTTCTTCGCCGCCCGCGGACTATCTGCATGGGATTCGCCCGCGCACCGCAGTCTTTACTTTGCTACGTTCCAATCGTGGGCTGGCTGGCAGCCATCCTGGTGCTCGCGTCCGCTCGGTTTCGGCGCGACCGCCGCGTTCGATTTCATGCCTTTCAAGGCTTGTACCTGTTTGTCGCGTGGTTGATTGTGGACTGGGTAATCGACCCGTTCTTTCGTTTTTCGCCGTGGGGACCGCCGTTTCACCGGTTGCTGCCAGGTCTGCTGAAGGTCGCGGTTCTACTGGCTTGGGTCTTCATGATGATAAAGGCCGCGCGCGATGAGCCGTACAAGCTTCCGATCATCGGCGACTTAGCCGAGAAGTCGCTCGCCGAATAGAGAGACTTGCGAGACTAATTCACCAGCACCGGTTTCCATCAGCACGGTCGGGCATTCGACGCATTCGATCGAGGAGTTTGTCGCAATCTTGAAAGCTCATGGGATCGTTCAACTGATCGACGTCAGGACCATCCCGCGGTCGCGCCACAACCCCCAGTTCAACCGCGAGAATCTGCCGGCGAGCCTCGAAGCAGCGGGAATCCGCTACCAACACATGCCGGGATTGGGTGGTTTGCGCAAGGCGCGTCCAGAGTCGGTCAATACAGGCTGGCGAAACGCGTCGTTTCGGGGATTCGCGGACTATATGCAGACTGCCGAGTTCCAGGCAAATTTAGAAAATCTGATCGAGCTGGCTCGGGAAGGACCTTTGGCCATCATGTGCGCCGAGGCCGTACCTTGGCGCTGTCACCGTTCCCTCATCGCCGATGCCCTGACCGCACGTGGGATTCCGGTGCGGGAAATCCTAAGCGCGACGAACACCCGGGTGCACTCTCTCACTCCCTTCGCGCAGGTACAGGGGACGGAAGTCGTTTATCCGGCCAGCGGGAATTTGAAGCTGAAGTTTGACGCCCCGTAGACCCTGCGTTAGAATAGCGATGCGGGGTGGAGCAGTCTGGTAGCTCGTTGGGCTCATAACCCAAAGGTCGGTGGTTCAAATCCATCCCCCGCAACCAACCCAAACGAATTTAACACCCCCCGCCTACGCCACCCAATTCCCTCAGTCACCCCACTGCCCCGCCTCCATCCCCCGCCTCACCAATCACCTTCGTAATCCCGGCTTCACACACCCAACCGCGTGCCCCCATACTCAGAATGAAAATCATGCCAACCTCACCAGCCCCGGCGCGCGCAGGCCGTTCGTGTCCGTTGTGCGCGCTAAAAAAGGAGGCCGCCCGCGCCAACGGGGCCAAATCCCGCGGTCCTAAAACTCCCGAAGGCAAGCTCGCCTCCTCCCGCAACGCCCTCACCCATGGACTCACCGCACGCACCGTCGTCCTCCAAAATGAATCCCAAGAGGACTACGAGGCCGAGCTCCGCGCCTACCTTGACCATTTCCGGCCTCAATCGAAACCCGAAACCGACTTGGTTCATCAACTCGCCGCCGCGCAATGGCGTTTGGCTCGCTATACCGCCATCGAAGCCGCCCTCCTCGAGCAAAAAATGGACGACCAGGCCGACTGGGTCGACAATAGATACGAAGGGATCTCCGATCGCCACCGTCTCGCCATCGCCTTCGAGTCACTGGCCGGCGCCAACGGTTCGCTCGCGCTTCTCAACCGCTATCAGGCCCGCCAGCACCGTGAATATCAGCGAATTCTGAAAACGCTCACCGAGTTGCAGGCCGCCCGCCTCGCCGCCGAATCTGCATCGCAACGAAGACAAAAAAGCGAACAGGGACCGCCGCGCTCAGCCTTTCGACTCAGAAACAAGCTCGCGCAGGTCTCCGTTGTTCGCGCCTCAAACAAAAGCGAACAGGGACCGGCGCGTCCCAATCCCACACACTCGCTCGCGCCGGTCTCCGTTGTTCGCGCCTCAAACAAAGAATTACCAAACGAACCCAAGCCCGCCCCGCAACTCTCGCTCGACCCCGAGCGCGAACCAAACATTGCCCGGCACCCCGCCAAGGAATCGGTATATGAGGAAACCGTAGGTTCGGATCGCGGATACGGGATTAGCGCGATCAATGCGATCCATGCGTTGAAAGCGGCTGCTACTTGCCCTGCTTTCTCACGGTAGCGGGCGCCGGTTTCGCGAACTTCGCCGGATCGATGGGAACGTTGGCCTGAATGTCGTTCAACAGGATGTCGGATTGACCGTCGGTCCAGGTGATCACGATGTGGTACGGCAGTTTGACGCCGGCGACTTCGCGGTAATCGGCGTAGTCCACCTGCGTGGGAACCATGCCGACGGGGGTGTCCGCGTATCGAACCTGGCGGGTCAGCAGTCCGGTTTTGTCGTCGAAATAGAGCTTCACGCGGGTCTTGCCGGCGCCCGTTCCCTGGACGATGTTTACATCCTTATCGTCGATGGTTGTCACCGGGAAGCCCACCTTCCAGTTGCTGAGCGCCTGCTTTGATGCCGCCGGGGAACCCGAGCACGGCGTCCAGCTTCCCACCGTCGAACTCCGCGCCAGGCAGCATCGGAATGAGGTGCACGGGGCGATCCAATCGCAGCGATCCAGCCGGCGCTGCCATCGAACACAGTCGTCGTGTCCCCGTTTTGCGTGTGCGAAATCATGGTGCGTTGCGCGGGCGCCTTCGCGTAAATTTCGACCGGAACCTTCATATGATAAGTGTCAAAACCTTCGATGGTGCCCTTGGCGGTCCAACTGGTAAGCGCCGCCAGATGCTGCGCGTCTCCGGATGCCTGAATGAACTTATCCAGAAGCTGATCGGCGGTCGGCCCTTTCGGCGCGTCGGGAACAATCTCGATGGCGTCCGGATCTTCCGGGGCAACGGTGTATTGCGACACCAGGCTCGGAATAACCTCGGGTGACCTGCGTGCCGCGATGGCAGGTCCAGCACGTCAGCATGCGCCGTCCTCCGAAGCCCGTCTTGTTGAACCCGTTCACCATAAGGATCATTTGCGCGGGCCATTCTCTTGCGCGGAACGTCATCCGCGAATTTGCTCCAATCCTGAAGGCTTTCCGGCACGTGGCAGCCCGTGCAATTCAGTCCCAGCGCCGCGGCAAAAAAACCCATCGTATCCATGAATTCGTTTACCGGAATCCCTTTGAGGACCTGCACATTCTTGAAGACGTCCTCAACCATCTGCGGCTTCTCCGCCGTGGCCTGCTGACCGGCAGCCGGCGGAATTGTAATCAGACACACGAGCACCGCAGCCGCAGGCGCGATCAACCGGCGTTCCCTTCCTGACGTTATCATTACTCCTCCACAATGAATTGGCGGCGGAATTCCCCGCCACCTCTACTCCAACGAATCAGTTTAATCTATGGGGGCTTTTTGCGCAGCAGGAGCCGTGCGCTTCACCTATGCCCGTAGTCCGTGAAAACGTAATCTCTGGTCTACACGCTTGGTGTGGCACGCGAACCCGCACTTGGCGTCGTTCCCCTGCGGCGGCTTGTCGGCCAAGGTGCCGGGCGTGAACGTATCGGATGCGGTGTTATAGTCGAACACGGCGTATCCCCACCCGCCGCTGTCCGCGAACCTCTTGCCGTCCTTCACCATGAAATCGACGTCATGCTGTGTCCCTGGCACCGTCGCCGCGGGGAACGTTTCCATCTTTTTCGGATTCCAATGGATCTTCGCCAGCTTGGCGCCGTCGGGGAATGGCTTGCCGTTGCTGGGAACGCCGGCCAGGTAGGCCTTGATCATCACCGGATTCGCGAGGGTCGCCGCAATCAGGGGTCCGTCCTGACTGATGGAGACCACCTGCCAGGCCTCATATCCTCTGAACTCAGAGAACGAGAGCCCATTCGGCACTTTCACGCTGTACTTGTCCTGTGCGGAAATGGCCCAGCTGCCCACCAAGGCGAGCACTCCCGTAATAAGCGGAATCGTCAGCATCCTTTCGCCCTTCATCGCCGACATCTCCGTTACTCAGGCAGCACGCGAAAGACCGTGGCAGTCGAGACCGCCGGCACTTTCCATTCCGGATATTTTTTCCCCTTAGCCTGGAGCACGGCCGCTTTTTCATCCGGATCGCTGACCAGCGACAAGGTCCGTGCAAACATCTCGGTCTCCTATCTTCAGGCGCACGTGAGGATCGCGGATGATATCTTCAACCCACCGTCTGCCGCGATAAGAGCTGATATAGAGATTGCCATTATATACAGCGCACCAAATCGACACCGAGTAGGGCAGCAGAAACGGCGTTTGCGTTTGAATCTTGACAGTTTGAATTTTGTCGGTGAAGGACCAATCGTTGACTGGGATAGTGACGGGTTCCCCCTTTAGCCAAAGCCCGGGTGTTCTGCACGTCCAGGATGCTGTGGCGTTGGTACAGTCCGGAGGTTCGAAACCAGTGGCGCGCAGAGTCACCAGCAGCACGATCAGGCAAATGATTATTACTCCACCAATCTTCGATATTGTTTTCATAACCGCCTCCTATGGATGGCCAAAAAAGAGAGCTAGATCCGAAAACCCGGGGACAGACGGGATCTTACCATTTTCAATTCTACGCCGCTTGTTTCTCCAAAGCATCGGGCCGGCGGTGGACCATCAGCGGATCATGGATCAACTCTCAATTCAGTTTCCCGGTGCTACTTCTGGCGTTCGTACTTGTAGTCACCGGATACATGACCCTCGATAACATGAGTCGCAATGCCTTGGTCGTCCCGGATGAATTGGTACGTAAGTCCGGTGCCGGAAAACCTGGTATCCGACTGCGGAACCACGGGCTGCTTGGGCCCTCCGTTCACGGCGACGAACAGCTTGCCGTCAGAGAGACTGACTTCGACTGCGCGGGGGCCTTGAATATACTGCCCTTTGTAAACGCCCACATATTTCGCCAAGACTTCTGGAGCGACCCGCGCCGCCGATTTCTCGGCGTCGGAGACCTTGCCGACCCAGTGCTCTTGCCCGCTGTGAGCTTCGTTGCAGACCGCCTCGATCAGCTCGGTGTCGGCAGCCAACCGCGCGGCGAGTGTGACTGTCCAGGCCTTGGAGTAAGCTCCGGAATCTTGGTACGTCACGGCGATTTCCAGGTGCCCGAAATCAGTGCGCCGGTAGCGCTCCGTCATGCGCAGCGATTCTGTATGCGGATAGCCGCCCAGCAGCCAGGTCCGGCCGTTGTATCCCGTACTCTCCACCACCAGCGTGGCTCCGTCCCAATGGCCTACCGAATATCCCATCCAGCTCGGGTTGGGATCGGTCTCCAAGGCGCGGCCGTCCATGAAGATCTGACGGTAAGTGAGATCGTCGTTCAGCATGAGAATCATCGCAGGAGTCTGAAGGAACCTCTTCACGCCTCCATTCGTGGCGTAGTTTGGACCTTCCGGCAGACATTGATAATGCGGGTTGTCCTTGCCGAAGTCCTCAACGCGCTGCTGAACCAAAGCGTGCGCCCAAGGCTGAACGTCGGCGGGCTTGAGATCCCCGGGTTTGCGGACGGCGACGTTCCCCACCGCCGTATCGGTCAGCATCTCCCACAGGCCCGTGAGGTCGGGTTTGCCATCGGCGGTGCGCGGCGCCGGTGCGGTGAGGTTGGGTTTGCCATCGGGAGTGCGCGGAATGCCGGGGGTGCGATATTGCGCCCATTGCGCCGCGAGCGGTGTCACAAAGGCAGCCAAGATGATCGAGGTCGTGAAGATCTTCATGGACCCAAATTCCTCCTGTAGCCACATACTATACACCCCATCCGGCGGAGGTGGCCCGCGCTGCTCACGCTGATTTTATCTTCAAGCTAGAGAGGACCGCTGGGTGGGCTAGTGGGTCAGATCGTAAACGAAATAGTTTGCCGCGATCCGATACGCCAACGAAGCCCACTTCTCGGCGTAGCGCGGATCGTCGGCCCATTCCCAGGCATCGCCCAAATCCATGTTGTGGCAGATCGCAACCATAATGCGGCCTTTGTCGTCGCGAATGCAGCGCCAGTGCGGCACCTTCCCCGTCTCCCCGGCTTCATACGTGATGCCGGTATCGAAATATTGCGCTCCGGGCACCTGGAAGCGATCCTGCAAGTCGAACAGCGTGTGAAAAATCGGATCGTCATCCGGAATATCCTCAATCTGCCGATCCGGAAAGACCTTACTCATGCTCTGCGTGAACACGTCCCACTCCCGCACGCCGCGGTAAGGTTCGGTGCCGTGAAAGTCGTCGCACATGAAGAATCCGCCGCGCAGCAGATAATCCCGCAATTGTTTTGCTTCCGCATCGCCCAAATTCCAATGCCCCACTTCAACCCCGTAAAGCACCGGCCAATTGAACACGTCGTCGGTGCCGTCGAGCGTCACCACCTGCTCGATCGAGCGCGTATCAATGCGCGTCAGCCGCCGGATACCGGCGAGCAAGTGGCGGTCCGAGCGCGGATAATCCATGGTCCAGTAGCCGGGGAAAGCGCTGCCATCGCGCATAGCAAAGTGCACATGGTCGGGATACCCGTAGATATCCGGATAACGCAGCCGCGCCCGTACCCACTCCGCTTTCTGATTCCAGTCCGGCGGTTTCGGAAAGTTCTCGTATTCGAGAGCGGGATACTCTTTGAAAGGGCGTTGCGCTCGCAAGATGCCAGACGCTGCCAGAATCACCAAAAAACAAAAGGCCAGGGGGACGCCAAAGCGCATGATCGACACTCGGATGCGATTCCAGAATAGCATTCCCGCCTCCGTTCCATGACGCGTCTTCGAGGCCCGGGCTATGAGCAAGTACTGATCCACTCCCCAGCTGGTACCAGCTAAAAAGTGGAATCCTGTCTATTCTCTTCTTCCGGCCGCAGTCGCATTGTTGAACCGATGCAGTCGAATCCGCAAGAAGCCAATACTGATCGACGAGGCGCGGCCCGCTTCCCCGTCGCCAGGGAAGTCCGCTATAAGATCCTCAGCCGCAGAAAGGTTGATGAAACGGGCTTCGGCAGCACTATTAACATGAGCAGCAGCGGTGTCCTGTTTACTGCCGATCGCGATTTGCGCCTGGGCATGCGCTTAGAAGTTTCAATCAGTTGGCCGGTGGCATTGAATGGTCAAGTGCCCCTGAAGCTGGTCGCTCGGGGCCGGGTAGTGCGCGCGGCGCAAGGCATTGCCGCGATCGCAATCAGCCAGCGCGAGTTCCGCACCCAGGCAAGCCAAGGCCGGCCAGACGCGTTGGGAACTTCCTGCGATACTGATGAACGCACCCCGACGTGAAACCAAAGCCTGGCAAAAGCTTCCTGAACAAACTTTTCCGATCTGCCGGCATGGTGGCGCTGGGCTTCGCGGCGGCTGCGATTCCGCTTCATCTCCTTCTGCGAAAGCAACTGGTCGATGCCCCGGAGGACATCCGCGCCCAGGGCTGGCCCATCCGCCTGATGCAGGTGCTTTTCGCCAAATACGTTCTCCGCTGGATCGACGTCGAAGGCCTGGAAAATCTTCCCCAAGGCTCCTACCTGGTGGCCGCCAATCATGCCTACAAATCGGGCGTGGACGGATTCATTCTCGGCCACCTGCTGGCCACCCGCGCCCGCCGCGTGCCGCGCATCGTCATCACGGCGGACAACCGCACCTGGGTGGTGCGGAGCCGAACGCTGGGTGCTCCATCACTACGGGATTGCGTCTGCTGGTGGGCGATCAGACCATGGGAAAGCGCCAGGGGACGTCGGATACCATCGCCGCATACCTTCGGGAGAGCGACCGCCATGCCGTCCTCATATTCCCGGCGGGCCGCGCGATTGCCGATCCGGTTCGGCAGCTGAAAGGCTGGAGTACTGGCGCCGTGGTCGCGGCTATGAAGAGCGATTGTCCCGTGGTTCCGGTCGCAATCGGCGGGCTGCGGTTGGACTGGACTCCCGAGACCGTAGTCTTCTCCGCCATCGGAGCGGAAGAAAAGCGCCCGACCAGTAGCGAGGACGCGCCTTTTCGCATTCACGTACGCATCGGCAAGCCGTTCATGCCTTCGGGCGATACCCAAGCAGACATCCGGCAATTGCGTGACGCCGTCGCCGACCTGATGCAGCGCATCCCCGGTTTGCGTCCCGCTCTTGGAGAATCCGATCCTGCTTTTGGCAAGCTAACCCTGCGCGACGGCCGCACTTTGGCTTATATGGATCGTGGCCCCCGCACCGGTACCCCGGTTCTGCACTTCCACAGTTTTCAGGGTTCGCGTCTGGAGCGCATGGCCGCACACGACGACCTGCTCGCCAAACTCAGCATCCGTTTCATCTCTCCCGATCGTCCCGGCATCGGCCTTTCCACTCCCGCGCGTGACCGCACGTTGGTCGGCTGGGCGGCCGATGTGCGCCAGTTGGCCGACCACCTTCTGGGGCCGGGACAACCCTTCTCCATCCTCGGCTTTTCCGCCGGCGCAACCTATGCGCTAGCCTGCGGCCAGCTCCCTGGACTGCGCGCCATCTCTCTGGTCAGCAGTCTGGGCCTGCCCCATCTGATCGCCAACTGGCGGCGCTTCTCGCAGGAAACCTGGCACATCCTGCTTTCGGCCAAGCTGGCGAACTTCCGCGCCGGCGACCTTCCTCCGGATCGAAAAGAAGCATCGCGACCGCCTGTTCAACCACTGGGAGAGCTACTACGAGGACGTCAAGCGGGGCCTTTCGGCGGACGACCAGCGCATCCTCTCGCAGCCGGAAGTTGAGGAATCCTTCCGCCAGAATCGCCGCGAGGGCTATGCGCAGGGTCCGGGTTACCTGTTGCAGGAAGTCCAGGCGCTCTACTCCGACCCCCGCATCGACCTGGCCCATCTGGCGGCCTGCACCGTGCTGATCACCCACGGCATTGACGACGGGTCGTGCCCGTCGAAGTCGCGCGCGATCTCCATGCCAGGATTCCCGGCAGCGGGTACCAGGAGTTGCCCCGGCGCGGGCACTATTTTGTGTATGAGCCGGATGAGATGGAGAATCTGCTGGTGGCGCTGCTGAAAGCACACCGGAGCTTTCCAGAATAACGGCAGTGTTTGCGATCCCCTGGATGCCGGCCGGGCCCATGAGCCTGCACGCCCTAGTGAGTCATCGCGTAGACGATGTAATTTACACCGATGCGGATGCCGAGCGCAGAATATTTCTCGGGGTACTTGGGATTGTCGGCGTGCTCCCACGAATCGCCCAGATCCATGTCGTGGCAGATCGCCACCATAATGCGGCCCTTGTCATCGTAGATGCCGCGCCAATGCGGCTCGAATCCATCCTTCTCATAAACGCGGTGCGAGTAAACGAACTGCTCTCCGGGCACCTGATAGCGATCGTCCAGGTCGAAAATCGTATGGAAGATCGGACTGCTATTGTCGATGTCCACGATGGGCCGATCTGGAAACACGCGGTTCATGCTGGCGAGGAAGATGTTCCATTCGTCGGTGCCGTGAAAATCGTCGCACATAAAAAACCCGCCCGCGCAGCAGGAAATCGCGCAGCTTGGCGGCCTGCGCGTCGGTCAGATTCCAATGCCCCACTTCGACGCCGTATAGCCACGGCCAGTTGTAGACTTCGTTGCCGTCATCCAAGTTCACCGGCTCTTCGACGGACCGGGCCTGAATGCGCGTGAGCCGGCGCACTGCCGCGGAAAGATGCCGGTCCGAACGCGGATAGTCGATGGTCCAATCTGTTCTGCCGTCCCACCAGTTCGGGTAGTAGGGGCGCGGATATTCGCCGGCGTAATAACGGTGAGCGGAGGGATACATCAGGCGCGCGAACGTCCACTCGCCGGGAACCCGCCAATCGGAAGGGATCGGGAAGTTCTCGTACTCAAAGCCGGGATACTCGCGGAAAGGCCGCTGGGCGACCGCGGTGCAGATCAGCACAGATGTGGCGAACCCGAGAGCCAAGGGAAAGCGCAAGCCGGCGAAGTTACCCATCGATACCGTTAATTCGAGGATGCCACATCCGCTCTGCTGCCTTCATATCTACGGACCCGACAAACCAGCCTGAACACGTTCGGTCTCGATGTAGAATGCAATTCGGGGTACAACCCGCGTGAAGAGACCAAAACGCCTCGGCTTGGTAATTCTGATAATCCTCGTCCTCGCGTTGGCTATGCAATCCGTGAGCCTTCGTCAAAGCTTCCTGGGCCTATACCGAGGCGACCTGGGCTTCTGGCTGACGGGTGACCCTGTCACCACGCCCGTCACCGACTGGTCGTTTACGGATGCGGTTCAAACTGTTCAGATCGAGACTCGGACGTGGTACTTCATCCCTCACTTTGTGCGCACATTCATCGCCAGGAATGACGCACAGCTGTATTTGTTCTCCGAATATTTCGCGCCGGCGCCAGGCCAACCCGACCTTCGGGACCATTTTCCGGAGGCCAGGTTCTGGAACCGCATGGTGGTTCGGGACCCCCGCATCCGCGTGAAAATCGGGAGTCGATTATTCAATATGCGAGCATATCCGGTGACCGACCCGGGCGGGAACGCGGCGGCTCGACAGGCGTTCTTGAGCAAGTACGCCGATGTCAAAAAGCAGCAAGCGTTGCCCGAATCACGGCGTCCAAGACTGTATTTCTTTCGCCTGGAGCCCGGATGGAATGACGGACCGTAACTGGCGTTCAAAGCGATATCCCATATGATTGGTGGCTCCCGCTTAGAGACCCGCGCGGGTTTGGGCCAGTTAGCCGCGCCGCGCATTCAAGACTTCGCTCACTTTGGATAGAAACTCGGACGCGCTATATGGCGTGGGGAAGACGTCGAAGCCCGCGAGAGTTTCCCGGTCCGCCAGCCGCTCGTCAGCAAGCATGCCGCCCACAATCAGCACTCGCATCTGCGGGCATTTCGT
This sequence comes from Bryobacterales bacterium, assembly GCA_963732175.1. GTDB lineage: Bacteria > Acidobacteriota > Terriglobia > Bryobacterales > Bryobacteraceae > Palsa-89. The sequence continues at coordinate 236,711 of CAVSYF010000002.1, forward strand.
GCGCAAGTATTTGGCAGCCTGATTCCCCGGCATGTTCGCAACGAACGTGCGAGTGATCAGTAAGTCCGGCGAAAGCTCCTTCAGCCGGTCAACGGCCGCTCCCAGATCCGCCGCCGGTACAACCAGGTATCCGTCGCGTTCTAATGTTTCCTTCATGACTGCACGCACCAGTTGATCGCTCACGAGCAGCAGGATGGTGGATTGGGCCGGCGTCTTGTCCATACAGATATTGTGGACACGACCGTCGGCCCAGTCTACTTCCTGTGAGATCCGCCGTGCGAGTGACCACCACCGCCGGAGTGGCTATGATCGCCAGAGTGGCCTCCGCCGCCAAAGTGGCCAGAGGATTTTGGGGCTGAATAGTGCGGCGATGAGAAAGCTTTGCCGGAAGAACGCGTCTGCAGAAAAGTGAGCAGGCGCGGAGTACCCGCTGCGGTAAGCGCCCCGCGATGCTACGTCGGCATAATTGCGCGGGCTCTCGTGGGCGAATCCGGAGTAATTCGGTGAGGAATTATAATTCGAGCCGCCGCCTCGGTAACTGGAACCGTAGCCGTTGTAACCGTAGCTCCCTGATTCTCTCGCGGTCAGGCCGCGATACGCTTCCATCTGGCGGCTGCCGCCGGAATAGCTGGAACCAAGATTACCGGGGCGAACATTGTTATACCCGCGGCCGAAGGAATTGGCGCCATAATTTTGTGAGATAGCTGGTCCGCTGGCGCGTGGGGAATAACCTCCACCATAGCGAGCGGCAACGGAACGATTCCCATAGGGAACGCCCAATCTATGGCCGGGATCATGTGTCCAGGCGACGCGCGTCGCGTAGCCGGGCCCGGCGCCATAGCCGTAGCCGCCATATCCATGAAATCCGAAATGGCTAAAAAACAGACTGTTCAGAAATAGCCCATGAGTCAGCCAACTGAGACCCCAACCCCATCCGCCGAAGCTCAGCAGCCCGTAAAACAAACCGCCCAGGAACGTCGCGACGGCATAGCCGATGCCGTAATCAGGGGGCGGATACGCAAGAGGCGGATAGGCTCCGTAGGCAGGCGGTCCCCAAACGTATTCGGGATTGTAAACGGGCGGATAGACCACCTGCGGATCGGTGGGCTGAATCGTGATTGCGTTCTGGCCGTTCGACTGCTCCATTTCCACGCGCTGCTGCGGAGTATCCTGCAAATGTCCGTTCGCTTGGGCTGAGGCGCGAAGCTGCTGAATGGCGTCCATGACGTCGGCTTGCTCGGAGAGGAAGGCGTTGCCGAGGCCGGTGGTCCACTGGATGTCGCGGGTGAGCAGATTCATCACGTCGGGGAAAGCAACCAGAGCTTGCACGCTGGGGTCCCAGTTTTGCTGCTTGGCGGCTTCGACAAGGTCGCGGCCGGGCAGCCCCGGATTGCGCGCGATCCACTGCTGCGCCTGCACGAGCTCTAAGGGATAGGTACTGGCCGCGAGAGTCTGGCTCAGCAGCAAATCGGGATAAAGAGCGATAGGAGCTACCAGATTCGTGAGGTCCTGCGGAGATAAGCGCGGAGTTTCTGGAGCCGCCTGCGGTTGGTAAGAGGGTGGAGGCTGGTAGTTGGGATAAGCCGGCGGACCTTGCGCCCAAGCCGCCGAGTTTACGCCCAGCAAAATCACACCGTAGAACAGGAAGGCACGCCTCAGGAGGGCTCCAATCGCCATCTTGGACGCGCGAAATTCAACTCAGGTTACGTGGGCTCCGGCGGGCACTATCTCGCGGATGCTGCAGGGGGAAAGCAGCTCAATGAGACAGCACCGGTCCGACGAAATAGTCGTTTTGACTAGTCCGTTTGAAGAATTGCGTCAGCCGGCGACCGGTGTTTTATTAGTACGATGCCGACGAAGCTGCATAATGAACGATAATTCATCAGACCCCGGTATCCGCGACCACGCAGACAGCCCAAAAACGAGCAGCCGGCGAGGCTTTGCCAAACAGCTCGGTTTTGGTGCGGGCACTGCGGCAGCGGCACTCACCGCACCTTCGCTGATTTCCGCGCGGGCAGCATCGCCGGTTGCGCCTGAGCGCCCCAGCCCGATCCTGCCTCCGAGTGTCACTAATCCGCGCATCGCGGAAGCTTTCGACTCCGCGTCGAGCAGGCGGCTCGGGACGCCGCGATCACGCCGGCAGCGAACATCGACAACGGCGATACAGCGCTTTACTCCGATAAAGGCGGCACGTATACCAAGGCGCTCCCGCACGACGCCTACGGGCGCGTCGATCTCAACGCTTTCGCAACCTTTGAAGCAGCGCTGAAAAGCGGAAAGTTTTCGGATTTTGAAAACATTATCATGGGCGGCGCCCGAACGCTCAACGGTCCTCAAGGCGGACTGTGCTTCGAGCTCGACATGATGGACGGCGTGCAGTTCGGCCAGCCGCAGGTGCCTCCAGCGCCCAAGGTCGAGAGCGATCAGACCGCCGCCGAGCTGCTGGAACATTACTGGGCTTCGCTGTTGCGTGACGTGCCCTTCACCGATTACAGTGCAAGCGGCCTGGCCGTCCTGGCCGCCGGCGAACTAGGCTCCCAGCCCAGTTATCAAGGTCCAAGAAATAGCCAGGGCCAAGTGACGCCCGCCCTGTTGTTCCGCGGCGTTTTTCCCGGCGAAACTCTGGGGCCTTACATTTCCCAATTCCTCCTGCAACCCACTTTCCTCGGCTCTCAACCCATCAGCCAACAGCAGTGGACCTATTTGCCGAACGTGGACTACGGCACCGACTTCGCCTCCTGGCTGGACATCCAGAATGGCGTGGACACTGGCCTGCGGAACCAGATGGATTCACAATTGCGCTACCGCAGGAATGGCCGCGATCTGGCGGCCGTCACCCACATGGACGTGCTTTTTCAGGAGTATTTCGTTGCTCTCTTGGTGCTCGCTGGAATCAATCCCAATCCCCCGGGTAGCTTCACGAGTGGAGGAGCGCCGCTCAATCCCGGAAACCCCTATAACAACTCGAGGACGCAGAACGGCTTCGGTACATTTGGCGGACCTGATTTCGCCGCCTCGCTCGGACAGGTGGCGACCAAGGCGCTCAATGCCGTGTGGTATCAGAAATGGTTTGTTCATCTTCGTCCGCGTCCAGAGGCTATTGGCGGAATCGTTCACCTTCTTAAAACCGGGCAGGAAAACAAAACGGACGTGAGGTTGAGCAACGTGATTCTGAATTCTCAGGGGCTGCAGCAGAGCTTCAATAAGTATGGGACCTGGCTGCTTCCCCAGGCATTCCCGGAAGGCTCACCCGCGCACCCCTCCTATCCGACGGGCCACGGCACGGTGGCGGGCGCCTGCATCACGATGCTGAAATTCTTCTTCGATGGGACCTTCGTGATACCGAATCCAGTGGTCGCCAGCGACGATGGGATCTCGCTCATTCCTTACACAGGCCCGGACGCAGGCGAGCTCACCGTGAACGGCGAACTCAACAAACTCGGCCACAATGTCAGCTTCGGGCACGGTGTCCACGCCGGCATCCACTGGCGCAGCGACACAGACACTTCGTTACTGCTCGGGGAGGCGGTTGCGCTGAGTTTCCTACGCGACAAGGCGAGCACGTACAACGAACCGTTCAGCGCGAACATCACCAGGTTTGACGGAACCACCGCGACCATTTCCAACCAAGGCAATCGGTAATAAGCAAGCTGTCCGCATCGCCGCGGCGGGTGCTCCTCGGAAGCAGCATGTATAATTGCTTCGAGCAGGAGGCTAGCATGTCACATTGCCGATCGGGTTGGGGTCTCATCGTCCTTCTTTCGACATTCGTTCCGCTCTCCGCACAATGGCTGAACTATCCAACCCCCGGGATCCCGCGAACACCCGATGGAAAACCGAACCTCTCCGCTCCCGCTCCCCGAACCGCCGATGGCAAGCCCGATCTTTCCGGAATTTGGGATATGGACAATAAAGTGCCCTGCCCTCCCGAAGGCTGCCAATGCGAACTGGGCCAGCAGTTTCTCAACATCGCCTGGGGCGTAAAAGATGGACTGCCGTACAAACCCGGGATGAAGGAACTGGCCAAGGCCCGCGTCAAACCACCGAAGACGGATGAGCCCATTACCAAGTGTTTACCGATCGGCATTGTGGAGCGCCACACCGAGCCGCGCTTGAGGAAGATCGTCCAGACTCCGGGTTTGCTCTTGATCCTGAATGAGTACAATGCGAGCTACCGGCAGATCTTCACCGACGGGCGGCCGTTGCCCGTCGACCCGCAGCCTTCTTGGGATGGCTACTCGACGGCCAAGTGGGACGGCGATACATTGGTGGTGGAGACCGCCGGCTTTCGGGACGGCAATTGGCTGGACGCTTTCGGAGACCCAATGACGGATGCTGCCAAGATCACCGAGCGTTTCCACCGCATCAGCTTCGGCCGCTTACAAATCGATCTCACCGTCAATGATCCCAAGGCGTATACCAGGCCCTGGACGGTCACGCTGAATCAAATTCTAGTGCCGGACACCGACTTGTTGGATTTCATCTGCCTGGAAAATGAAAAGGACCGCGCGCACATGGCAGGTGGCACGGCCAAGTAGGCGATGTTCGCGCTCGATGGCAGCGCGGAAAAGTCTAGCTGCCTTTGCTGGTGAGATCGCGATATGTCACTTCGGTAAAGGTTGGCCAGCGCGGATGCCAACCGCCTTGGGCAGCACCGGCGGGTGCGGGCGGAGCAGGCGGCGGATCGCCAACGGCGGCTCGGATCTCATCCAAAGACTTGCCCTGCGCCACCAGCTCTTTGATCTTCTCGCGCTTGGCCTCGGTAAGCTCCAACTGTTTCTGAATCGCGGCCTTGGTCTGAACTTCTCCATGTCCCGGCACGAACTGGTCGGCGTTGAGACCAACAATACCCTTCAATGACGTGATATAGCCTTCCGATGAGCCGCCCTTCTCGCGGTGGATGAGCGGATTGGGAGCGGGATTATTCATCGCCACGATATCGCCCGTGAACACGATCTTCTGCTCCGGGAGAAAGACCACGAGATCGCCGCTGGTGTGCGCCGGCGCCCAATGCAGCAATTCCAATTTCACGCCGTCGATCTTCAGCTGCTCTCTTTTCTTGGTCACAAGCTGCGTGGGGAGACGATCAACCGGAGGCAACGGCTCATGAACTCCCGGAGGAGCAACTGGAGGCCCGCCTTTTTCCTCGTCGAGCGCCGCTTGCTGCTCTTTCCGGCAATTCTCGTGCGCGATGACCGTGACTCCGGCCGGGAACGAGACCACCCCGTTCACGTGATCCGCGTCGCTGTGCGTGAGAATCACCGTAGTGATCGGTTTCGGCGTAATCTTCGCGATGTCGTCGACCAGTTCCTTTCCCCCGGCCGCGGTCGTTTTGGCGTCCACGATGATCACGCCCTTGTCGCCGACGATCACGGCGCTATTTCCGCCGCCGCCCTCCACCCAGTAAACGTTGGGCGTCAACTGGTGCACCTGGAACGGGGCCGCCGCCCGTCCCTGTGCGCTTGCCAACTGGGAGAAAACGCTCAGGCACATTGCTGTAGCAAACACGAGCGGAGAAAGTTTATTGCGATGCATAGGCTCAATTCACCTCCGAGCACTATAGCATGCCTGTAGGTGGACGCACTTCGGTTGATAGCTTAAATCGCCCGCATGAGATATAATGACCGGGCTTCAGCAGGTCTCGATCTTGATCCAAAGAGGGGGTTCGACATGCTTACGAATCTAAAGATTCGGAGAGCGATTCTGGGCGCGGCATTAGGCGCCTGTCTCGTAAGTGCGGCTGGATGGAATCGCTTGTTCGCCCAGGGAACCACGGCGACTATTTTAGGAACGGTCACCGACATGTCCGGCGCGGCGGTCCCGGGCGCAACCGTGGCGGTGAAGAACACGGGAACTGGCCTGTCGCAGACCATCGCAACCGATCCGGATGGACGCTACAGAGTGCCGGATTTAGGCGTTGGCAGCTACGAGGTCCAGGCTTCCCAGAGCGGCTTCTCCACGGTGGTTCACCGCGGAATCACTCTGACCGTCGGGACTCAGAGCGTCGTCGACTTTTCGCTGCCGGTCGGACAACAACAACAGACCATCACGGTGGAAGGACAAGTTTCGCAGGTCGAAACCACGGACGCGACCATCGGCTCTCTGGTGACGGAGCAGCAGATGACCGACTCCCTTTAAATGGCCGCAACTTTGAGCAGCTCATCCTGCTCGCGCCGGGCGTGCAGCAAATCACCGCCTTCACTCCGAATACCCAACAGGGAAGAGCGCCCGAATACTCGATTGGCGGATCCAGACCCGAAGGGCAGATGCTGCTGCTCGATGACGAACTTCTTCAGAACTACTGGAACAAAGGAATGGGATCGATTAGCGGCACGTCACTGGGCGTGGAGGCGATTGGTGAGTTCCAGACGCTAGTCAATTCTTACGGGGCGCAGTTCGGCGGCAACGGGGCGGTGGTCAATTCAGTTAGTAAGTCAGGAACTAACAGTTTTCACGGCTCCGCTTATGACTTCTTACGAAATAGTGTCCTCGATGCGCGCACGTTCTTTACTCCGACCAACAGCCCGCCGCCACTAAAGAAGAACCAATTTGGAGGTAGCGTGGGCGGCCCGATTAAGAAGGACAAGGCGTTCTTCTTTGCGAATTACGAAGGCATCCAACAGGTGCTCGGTGAAACCCAGGTTGCCGACGTTCCGGCCGGCAATCCTGTGATTACGGCGACCAATCCTGCCACTGCCCAGGCCATCGCCCAAACTTTGGCGCTGTGGCCGAAGCCGACGACGATCCTAGGCAATGGTATTGGAACCGTAACTGAACAGGCCAATCAGCTTGGGCACGAAAACTATGTGTTAGGCCGGGTCGATTACAACCTTTCGTCAGTCGATACTCTATTTGTCCGGTACGTCTCAGATAAAGCCGGCTTGACGGAACCATTCGGCGGTGTATACTCAGCGACACAATTGCCCAACTTCCCGGAGTTCGACAGTTCGCACTCCCAGTTCCTCACGGCCGAGTGGCGCCGCGTGATATCACCGACGCTAGTGAATGTCGCACGCGCGAGCTATTCGCGCCCGGTTACCTCCTCGGTCACGCCGCCGCCGCCAGATACTTCAGTGCTTAACTTCTACCCCGGATCTGGCCGCGAGGATGGCACGGTCGCCGTCGCGGGCCTCTCCACTTTGGGCGGCGCAGCCACTCCGTTTACTTTCCTTCAGAACATTTTTACGGAGTCCGACGATGTACTGTGGACCAAAGGAGCCCACAGCATCAGGATCGGCATGGCGGTAGAGAGGTATCAGAACAACACGTTTTATCCTAATTATTTTTCGGGAGGATACACGTTTCAAAGCCTGTCGCTATTCCTGCAGGGCACGGCTCTCCGGTTCTTGGGCGTTCCAGACACTCCGGGGACTTACCCGAACCGCGATTTCCGCCAAGTCAACATGACACCCTATATCCAGGATGACTGGAAAGTGACACCGAAGCTTACTCTGAATTTGGGTTTGCGCTACGAATTTGTTACCAATCCAACGGACACGCAGAATAACCTATATTCGATCTTAAACTTCGCTACCGACACGACCTATACACACGTGAGCCACGTCTTTCAGAACAATCCCACTTACAAAAACTTCGACCCTCGATTTGGATTTGCCTATGACCCCTTCGCGGACCACAAAACTGCGATCCGGGGCGGCTTCGGCATATTTCACGACTTGATTCCCTCATCGAACTATGGGGGGAATTTCTATGCTGCTCCGCCGTCGGTAAATTATACGCAGAATAGCCCGATTTATCCGACTCCTTTCGTCGGCTCCGTCACTGCTCCTGTTCCAACCTCGGCTTCCGGATTCAATCTCTTCACCGATGTCACGCCCTACATGATGCAGTACAATCTAAACGTTCAACGAGAGATTGCTACGAACACCGTTCTGTCCGTCGGCTATGTAGGTTCGCGCGGTGTGCACTTACTAACGCAAATCGAGCAGAATCCGCCTTTGCCCACGATTGATGCGAGCGGCGTCTACCACTTTGCCACCCTCAAGAATGGCGTAATAACCGCCAATCCGCGCCTCAATACAGCGTTGGGCGTCTTCACGGATTTCCAACCGAGGACGAACTCGGATTATAACTCCCTGCAAGTAAGTCTGAACCGCAGATTCACCAGCAACATCCAAGCGCAGGTGAATTACACGTGGTCACGATGCCTGGATGACGGTTCCTTTTGGGGATCTTTCAACAATGCGTCCGCGGCCTATGTGGAAAATCCTTTCAACCAGAACCCCACTGACTATGGTGTCTGCAGTTACGATGTCACACAGACTTTGCGCGTGAATGGTCTCTACGCACTGCCTTTCCACGGAAACCGCTTGGTGGAAGGTTGGCAGCTGAGTGGAATCTTCTCAGCCAACGGCGGTCAGCCTTTCGAAATTGTTGACGGCTTCGACGCGGTTGGCTTGAATGGCGGGGACACGCCGCGTCCGAACTACGTGCTGGGCTGCAATCCGAGCGCCGGCGCCCAAACAGTCAACGAATGGTATAACCCGGCCTGTTACTCTCTGCAGGCTCCCGGGACGTTGGGCAATCTCGGAAGAGACACGGGCAGAGGTCCCGATTTCTTTGATGCCGATATCGCGGTGCTCAAGGATACAACCATACGGGAACAGCTCAAGCTTCAATTCCGCGCTGAATTTTTCAACACCCTCAACAATGTGAATTTCGCTTTACCGAATATCAACCTTTATACTGCGGGAGCGAGCGGAGCTTGCACTGCCTCGGGCGCCGGATGTGGAAATCCTAATCCGAGTGCCGGGCGGATCACTTCGATTGTGGGAACCCCCCGTCAGATTCAGTTCGCGTTGAAACTAATCTTTTAAAATAAGATCAAGCAGGAGACGGAAGTCGGCATGAAGACGGTTTTGAAGATTGTCGGAGGAATTGTTGTTTGTTTGTTAGTAGCGCTGATCGTGCTGCGCATCACGGGCTTGGAACCTCGCAATACCCGGCCCGGCTTATGGCTCAAAGGCGATGTCGTAACTACCCCGGTTACTGACTGGTCGTTTACCGACAAGTATCGGACTCTCAAGCTTCAGACCCACAGCTGGTACGGGCTTCCGCACTCAGTCACGATTACCTGTACCGCCTATAATGGGCGGCTTTACATAGATTCCGTTTATGGCGACGGCGGCGATTATCCGCATGGCAGACGGTGGAACGACAACGTGGCGCGGGACCCGCATGTCCGCATCAAGGTCGGAAATCAACTGTACGACCGCACTTTGGTCCCTGTAAGCGACCCGGCCGAAATAGAAGCCATCGAAACGCAAAAGCGGAAGAAATATCACGGATCCAGGGCGCCGAAGAATTCAACGGTGGTTGTCTTCCACGTAGTAGATAATTAAGGAAGCAGCATGAAAGTGCTCGGGAAAGTTCTTGGAGTAATCTTCGTTTGCTTAGCCTTACTGCTGGTGGTTGCGCGCGTCATCGGCTTTGGACCTCACGGCAACGCGCCCGGTTTATGGCTGAAGGGAGATCTGGTAACGACGCCGGTTGCCGACTGGTCGTTCACCGACAACTTTCAAACGGCGAATGTACAGACCAACACCTGGTATCTGCTTCCCCATTCGGTAACCACTTACTGTGTCGCCTATAATGGGCAACTTTACCTGACTTCGGTTTATCGCGCGGGCCTTGAGTATCCTCATGGCCGGAGCTGGAATGCCGACGTCGCGCGCGATCCCCATGTGCGCATCAAGATCGGGAATCAATTATATGATCGCACTTTGTCCTACGTGACCGACCCGGCCGAGCGGGCCGGCGTCATCGCTGCGAAGAGGAAGAAATATCCTCAGCAGAAGATACCGCCCACTTCCACGATCAACGTGTTTCACGTGTTGGATAATTAGAGCTGGCAATATGATGAAGATGTTTTTAAAGATTATCGGCGTAATCGTAGTTTGCTTGGCCGTGCTGCTGGTGGTGTTTCGCATCACCGGCTTGGATCCGAATCAGCGCAGGCCTGGTTTATGGCTGAAAGGAGACCTGGTCACGACTCCGGTTACCGACTGGTCGTTCACAGATCAGGTTCCAAACTTGAAAATTCAAACTAACACCTGGTACGGGATTCCACACTCGGTAACTATCAATTGCGTGTCCTATAGAGGGCAGCTTTATCTGGATTCCTTTTACGCCGCGGGTCTCACTTACCCTCACGGTAGAAGTTGGAATGAGAATGTGGCCCGCGATCCCCATGTGCGTCTCAAAATAGGAGACAAAGTGTACGACCGCACGTTGGTGCTTGTGACCGATCCAGCCGAGACAGCGGCCGTCAATGAGGCGAAAGAGAAGAAATACCCGGCGCTGAAGCTTCCGCCGGGCGGCACCATCGTTTTATTTCACGTGGTGGATAATACCTAGGCGCGTCTCGGAGTCCGCTTTCCGGCGGCAGAACGAATGAGAATCGTCATTACCGGCGCCAACAGTGCCTGCGGCCAAGCCATTCTGCGATGCGCGTCCGAACCAGGTGTAGCGCTGATCGCCGCGGTTCGCTCCGACCGCGCCGCCGAAGAGATTCGCCGGCTGCTGAGTAACGGGAGCACCTCGGCACGGATCTCTTATGACGATCCCGCCAGCCTGGACGCCGCGTTTCGTGACGCTTCCGCAATCATTCACCTGGCGGGAATTCTGGTCGAGCGGCCCGGTTCAACGTATCAACAAGCGAACGTCGCTTCGGCTCAGAGCGTTGTCGAAGCCGCTCAGCGTTGCGCCGCGCAGAAATTTGTATTAGTTAGTGCCACGGGCGCCGATGAGAGATCTTCCAACGGCTACTATCGCAGCAAGGGGCAGGCCGAGGCTATGGTCCGTGCCTCCGGCCTGTGCTATACCATCCTGCGCGCCCCGCTCCTGTTGGGTCCGGAAACGGAAGGCGCGGCGGCTCTTGAGCGGAATGCCAGCGGCCCCAAGGCGAAGCTGATCGGCGGCGGCCGGAACTTACAACAGCCTCTGTATGTGGACGACCTCGCGCGCGCTGCGCTGGCCGCTTGCCAACCCTCCATCGCGAGCAACCGCACTTTGGACCTGGTTGGCCCCGTTTCGCTTCCCGAACGAGAGCTCGTCGAGCGCGCCGCTCGTTTGCTCGGCCGCCAGGTGCGCGTTAGCTCGATCCCAAAGGGGCTGCTATCGTTTGCGTTGTCCATTCGTCAACGCGTCTCCGGTCCCGGATTTTCCCCGGACGCGGTCGAAGTGATCACCGCCGACACGCGCCTCGACTCGCGGCCTGCGGCCAGTGAACTGGGAATCCAACTCACCGGCATAGATGAGATGATCAAGAACAGCTTCCGACAAGAGCCAACAAAATGAATCCGACCAGCCAATCCACCGCCATGGCCCGCGAGGCGGGCGCAAAAAAAGCCTCGCCTTGGCAACGCCTTTTGCCGTTGCTGATCACTTTGGCCTGCTTCGCCTATCTCTACCACGCGATCAACCGCGCGGCGACGGCCCAAGGCACCTCGCTCGTTTCCTACCTCGCAAAAAGTTTTGAGAATGTGAACTGGCTGTATTGGCTGGCACTCATGATTCCGTACTGTTTCCTCTATCTGATATTCGACAGCCTGGGTGTCTGGTGCGCGATCAACTGGTTCAACGCCAAAATCCGCTACAGCGATATCCTGCCCATTCGCGCCAGCGCTTACATTCTCTCGCTGGTGAACGAGCAGGTCAGCAAAGGCGCCATCGCGGTCTATCTGAATCGCCGGGACGGAGTGCCCGGCTGGGAAGTCGGTTCCAGCATGCTGCTGCTCATCTTCTGCGAGTTCTACAGTCTCATTCTCTGGGCGACCGTGGGCGTGCTATTGCGCTGGAATTATTTTCAGCCCGCCTTCCACATCATCCCCTGGGTCGCGTTAGGCGCAGCTGTATTTTTCGCGCTTTTCCAGTTGTTCTTCACAGGAAGAATCGCTCCCGGTGTCGCGCTGCGGGATCGTCCCATCTTCCGCGCGTTCCGTCTCGCGAAGGTCTGGCACTACGGCGTTATCGTTGCGCTGCGCGCGCCGCTCGTCCTCGCCGGCGTGGTCGTCTACACCTTGGCCTTGCGGCTCTTCGGAGGCGGGGTAGGCTTTGGAGAGATGCTGGGCATTTTGCCGGTCATCTTCTTTGGCGCGGCAGTGCCCGGACCAATGCACTCGGTCGCGATCCTGTTTTGGGTTTTGCTCTTCCCGGATCGCCCCGGCCAGATGACCGCCTTCGGCTTCGTCATGCACAATTTCTTCATCTTCTTTAATGCCGCCGTCGGCCTGCTATTTCTCCGGCGAGCCACTCGGGAGCTGTTCGGGTAGCCTGATAGTAGGATGCAAGTGCTGATTAAAACCTGGTGGTTACTGGCACTGTGCGGTATTCTCGACGTAATAATTTCGGTCATCAACTTTGATCACGCCGGCAACGGATTCCATACGAAAAGCCCGGTGATGCAGATGGGCATGCTCGCCCTGGCGGCAGGAGCTTGCACGGTCGCAGCCGGTATGTGGAGTTCCAGAAGGGGCAGATCCTGGCTTCTGGTGCTGAATGGCCTTGCTTTTGGCGCGCTCGGACTGATCTTGACCGGCATTTTCGGTTCTAGAATTCAATTTCGTACTATCGCGGCGCTGATCGTCGTGATGGCCCTGAGCATCGGCATTTATGAATTGCGGCTTCACCGTCAGGCTGCGTACGAATGGATGCTTAGCAGCCTGTGCCTAAATCGGCTCTTTTGAGGAACAGCGGATTCTCTCACCATAGAACGCGCGATCGCAGGAGTTCGTGCACGGTATTAGTGGACTAGCCAGATCAACGCAGCCCATCCCGAATACGGCAATCGTGAGCCGCAGAAACGCAAGATTGGTTGCCGGCTTGAGGTCGTGGGCCGCTCTCGGCTTACCGGCTCCGTGCAAAGACCTCAGCAGCAATGCCAGATTGCACGCTGCGGCTTGTATCAGCAGTCTCTTGTGGATATTCTCCCGGCCTCGTAAATACAACCGATCCATGCCGCCGGTATCGAACTGATGCGCGAAGTTTCTCTCGATCTTCTCGCCGCGCTGAGACTGTAGCCGCTTGCCCCGCGCGCCGTTGATCCGTCTTCGATTGGCGTACACAGCGTCCCGTTCCTCCGCCTTGCCACCCCAGTTGCGAGGGCCACGATCCGGTTCGGCGACGTACGTTCTCAAGCCGAGTTCCTTGATCCCAATCATCGTCTGGTTGCTGTGATAACCCTTGTCCGCGACTACTTCCGCAATGCCCTCGCCTGCCACCGGATATTTGCCCTCTGCGCTTTTGACATCGATCAACTCCGCCACCGCTTCGCCCGCCTCGCACAGTGTTTCCGCTACCGTTGCACTATCGGCAGCCGCACCTCCGTGCGTCGTCACGGCAACGATGGCTCCCGTCTCCATGTCCACCGCCTGTTCCACCTTATATGCCAGTGCCGTGCGGCCGTCCTTGAGCTTGGTAATCTCGGCTTCCGGATCGGCAGGGCTCTTCCAATCTTCGTTACTGGTCTTCTTCTTGCGTTTCCGGTCCAAGCGTAATAACGCCGCCGCATCCGGAGCCTCAATGCCTTCGGCTTCCGCCACCTTTTTCAAAAAGTCCATGTAGTTGTCGCCGGTGTCGCGCCGCACAATCGATTTCATGGCCGCATTGGCTTCCAGCGTCGTCGAATCCACGCCCATCGTCTTGCCCTTGACCAGCCCCGCTGGCGCTAGCTGCTCCAGAACCCAGTCGAAGATCAGCTTGTGAGTGCTGGCTTCGAGCAATCGCCGCGTGCGGGAAATGGTCACATGATCCGGCGTATTCTCGTCGATTCCGTAGCCAAGAAACTGCCGCAAGCTGAGCGAATCGGCCACGCGCCAGGCAATGCCTCGTTCACTATCGATGCCTTCAAAGAAACCGATCAGCATCAGCCGGAAGTACACGCCGGGAACCAGCGATGGCCTGCCCACGCCGTCAGCGTAGTACCGTTTGCACTCCTCTTCGCAGAACCGGTCGAAGCCTGCCTCTTTCAGCTTCGCCTCTAGCTTGCGGTAGAACGGATGTCCAGGCGCCTCCGCCACCTCCGAGCTGTACCAGATCTCTTCTTGCCGCTCCCGGCCTTTCCTCGTCCCCATCGCCATGACTGATTTTATGCTGAAACATTCCTGGGAGGAAGTGATTTTAGACACGGGCTGTTAGCGCAGCCGGATTGATCTCGGTTGCTTTTGCGTTGGTGTTTTTTGCGTTCGTGTTTGGCTGGATCAAACTGCAGCCAGGGCCGAGTCAGACTGTGCTTTGGCTGGCTTCTTACTTTGCTTTTAGCGCACTCTGCATGCTGGGGCTGGGCCTGTGCTACGCACCGCCGCTTCGGAACCTCAGCCGCTGACCCATCGATACGAGCGTCGTCGCCACAAGAACCCAGCACAGGATTGTGAGCAGCGGCGTAAGCCACTGCCAGCCCCTTCGGATCAGAATGTCCAGGACCGGCGGAACGAAATAAAGGATGCCGTTGTAGCGGCCGAGTTTGCTCCCGCGCAGCTTCGTGTGCCGGTGAATCCAGTAGGAATCGATCACATATTGAAGGAAGGCCGCCGTGATGAGCGCAGGCAGGATCCACGGGAACGCGCCGCGCGTGGCTCCCGCAAACAATCCCGAGGTGACGAATAGAAAATCGCTCGCGTGATCGAAGGTGCCGCTCCACGCGGTCACGGTTCCTCTTCGGCGCGCGATCGGACCATCCAGCAAATCGGTGATCAACGCCAGCGCCCAGAGGATGAGCGCGAAAGACGCCGAGACGACGTCTCGCTGCGCCATGTAAAACGCAAATAGCGGCACGAGGAGCAGGCGCACCGCCGTCAGCGCATTAGCCATCGATTTCTATCCCGGCTCGTCGCCGCCACATAACGCCAAGCATACCCCGGCGATGCCGTTACGTTAAAATTGGCAAAGGCCCCCAATGCCCGAAACGACGGCCCCTTATCGCGTCGATACCGCTCTCGAGCGTGGACTCGAAGGACGTGGCCTGTCGCGCGAAGACGCCCTTGCGTTGATGGACGACGGCCCGCTCGACCCGCTGATCGAGACCGCCGCCGCCGTTCGCGACCGCTTCAAAGGCCGTTCGGTCAGCTATTCGAAAAAGGTCTTCATCCCGCTCACACACCTTTGCCGCGACTATTGCGGCTACTGCACCTTCCGCAGCGACCCTCAACCCGGCATGCAAGCCTACATGCTGCCCGACGAAGTTTTAGCAGTGGCCGAAGCGGGCCGGCGCGCCGGTTGCAAAGAGGCTCTATTCAGCCTGGGCGACCAGCCCGAGCGTGTCTTCCCTGAGGCGAAAGAGTTCCTGAAAAAGCTGGGCTTCGAACGCACACTCGAATACCTGGCTGCGATGTGCGAACTGGTCCTCGAGAAGACCGGTCTTCTGCCGCATTCGAATCCCGGCGTGATGGGCCTCGACGACCTGCGCCGACTGCGGGAGACCAACGTCAGCGTGGGATTGATGCTCGAAAGCGCCAGCCCACGCCTGCTCCGTGTAGGCGGACCGCATTGGAAAGCGCCCGATAAAGTCCCCTCACTGCGCATTCGAACCATCGAGAACGCGGGTCAACTGTCGATGGCCTTCACTACGGGCATTCTGATTGGGATCGGCGAGACGCTGGAAGAACGCGTGGACGCGCTGCTTGCGATTCGCGCCGCTAACCAGAAATACGGCCACATCCAAGAGGTTATCGTGCAGCCGTTCCGCGCCAAGGCCGATATTCGCATGGCGCAGGCGCCCGAGCCCACCCAGGACGACTTGGAGCGCACCATCGCGGTCGCACGCTTGATTCTCGGCGGCGAGATGAACATCCAGTCTCCACCCAACTTGCTCGCCGACGATTATCCCGACTTGCTGAAGGCCGGCATCAACGATTGGGGCGGAATCTCTCCGGTCACCAAGGATTTCATCAATCCCGAAGCCGCGTGGCCGCAAATCTCGTCATTATCTACGAGATCCGAGGGAGTTGGCTTCGTTTTGCGCGAACGTCTTGCGATCTATCCGGAATTTTCCTTTCGTCCTTTGTTCGTCCCTGACCGGCTCCAACCGCACCTGCGGAAGCTCCAGTCCGAAGACGGCTATGCTTGTGAAGGAGTGTGAACCATGTTAAAAGCGGCCAGTCCTGAATGGCGCGAGATTCCTTGGGAGCAAGCTCTTCGAGGGGCGAGTCCAACGGTCGCGGAGTCTCTGGAGAGGGCGCTGGCCGGGCAGGATCTCGGCCTCGAAGAAGGTCTCACGCTGGCCACTGTCGAGGGCGACGATCTGTTGGCGCTCGTGAAAGTTGCCGACGAGCTCCGACGGCGCGTGGTCGGCGATCGCATCACCTACGTCGTGAATCGAAATTTGAACTTCACCAACGTCTGCATTGTGGGTTGTTCTTTTTGCGGATTCGGTCGAGGAGCGGACGCGCCCGACGCCTACTTCCACTCGAACGACACTCTCGTCGCAAAATGTTTGGAAGCGGTCGAACTCGGCGCCACCGAAGTCTGCATCCAAGGCGGCCTGCCCAAAGATCTGGACGGCTACTATTACGTCCAGCTTCTTCGCGCCATCAAGGCACGCCTACCCGATCTTCACATCCACGCCTATTCGCCGATGGAGATCACTTACGGCGTCGAGAAAACGCGCATGCCGCTGCGCGACTACCTGCTGATGTTGAAGGAAGCAGGTCTGAATAGCATTCCCGGAACAGCGGCGGAAATTTTGGACGACAGCGTTCGCCGGTCGTTAAGTCCGAACAAGCTGAAAGTGCGCCAATGGATCGAAATCATTCGCACGGCTCATAGCCTCGGCATTCCCACGACCTCCACCATGATGTACGGTCACACCGAGCTGCCGGAACATTGGGTACGGCATTTGCTTTTGCTCCGCGACATTCAGAAGGACACCGGCGGCTTCACCGAGTTTGTTCCCCTCGGATTCATCCATTCCCAAACCAAGCTTTTCCAGAGCGGACGCGCCCGTTCGGGCCATGCGATCCACGAGGACCTGATCGTGCACGCGCTCTCGCGCGTCATGTTGAACGGTTATATCCGCAACATCCAAGTCTCTTGGGTCAAGCTCGGGTATCAAGATTCGCTCGCCTGTCTCGAAGCGGGGGCCAACGATTTCGGCGGCACGCTGATGGAAGAGAGCATCTCCAAAGCGGCCGGCGCGAACTTCGGCGAGTACGTCGCTCCCGGAGAATTCCGCGCCTTAATAAGAAGCATCGGCCGCACCCCCGCCGAGCGCGCCACGTCCTACGCGATCCGCAAAGTCTTCGAACATCCCGACGCAGAGGAGCGGCTGCCAAACCAGCCCATCCCAATACTCGATCCCGCCGCCGCGCACCACGCGCCCATGTCCGCCACGGGCTACTGAGCTTCTAACGGCCTCTGTGCTGGCGTCCGATGAGATCGTCCGGCGCTTCTGCGGTGTTAATCAGGATAGAGAGCGTATCCGACAGGCTGTTGGCCACAATTAGATCCGGCCGGCTGTCGCCATTGAGATCCGTCACCCCGATCCACGCGGGCCCGCTGCCGACATTGAAGTCTAACGCGGTCTGGAACGTTCCATTGCCGTTTCCTAACAGCACTGAGACCGTGTTGGACGCGGTGTTGGCAACGGCCAAATCAAGTTTTCCATCTTGATTGAAGTCGGCGGCGGCCAAAGCGGATGGATTGCCGCCCACGTTGAAGCTCAATGGAACTTGGAACGTCCCATTTCCTACGCCGAGCAGCACGGATACGGTGCCGGTCGGGAAGCCGGTCTGGTTCGCAATGGCGAGATCCAATTTGCCATCTCCATTAAAATCGCCCGGCACAACAAAAGCGGGCAGCGGTCCGGCGGCGAAATCCAGCGGCTTCTGGAACGTTCCATTCCCGATTCCGAGCAGAATAGAAACGCTATTCGACCCTATGTTGGCTACGGCCAGGTCGAGCTTTCCATCGCGATTGAAGTCTCCGGCAGTGATGGAAACTGGCCGCTCGCCAACCGCAGCACTTCCGATCTCGTAGAAAGTTCCGTCACCATTTCCCAGGAAAATCGCGACTGTGTTCGAACTCGTCTCGGCTACCGCCAGATCCAGTTTTCCGTCGCTGTCGAAGTCCGCGACGGCGATCGACGACGGCCCCTTTGCGCTCAGGCCGGGAAAGGATCGAAAGGTTCCGTTGCCATTCCCGATCAGCACGGAAACAGAGTTGGAGGCATAGTTCGCAACCGCCAAATCCAATTTTCCATCACGATTGAAATCGCCGGCCGAAACCATCAACGGATACGTGCCCACGGGTTCGCTAGTGAAATTCTGGAAGAGGCCGTTGCCGAGACCCCGCAGAACCGTGAGCATCGCTGACCCGCGGTCGACCGCCACCAGGTCGGAGTAACCGCCGCCCGTGAAATCGCCAATCGCAAAGGATACCGGGGTGGTTCCTGCCGCGACTTCTGGCTGAAAAAAGAAAGTTGCCGTCTGAGCCGGCAGCAGGCTGCTTATCAACAGGAGACTAACCGGCCAATGGACCCGGCACCGCCGGCGGCAAGACTCTCTTGCCATGAGGCACCTCCTCGGGCAATTTCGCCTATGGCTATGCTACATCGTCAAAGTGCGGATTCCGCAGGATTCGCAACGCCGGCAGGGTTTTCGCGTTCTACGACTACCATTACTACTCGGCGAACAATACCAGGGAAACGGATCGGTCAGAGAGCAGCGCCATTGCGCGAGAAGTCGGATCGTGATGCGCTAGGATGGTGGATGGAACGCGTTTCTGGATACATCGAGTGCCGTCAGGTAGACAATGTTGACCGGGAGCCGAGACCCGGCGCAGGCGTCAGCTACATGAGCGCGGGCCGGGGCCAGACGTCGGAATAGTTGAGGGCGCGTAGCTCAGTTGGTTAGAGCGCCTGCTTCACACGCAGGAGGTCGCAGGTTCGAGTCCTGCCGCGCCCACCATTCGAAGCCCGTTAAATCAGCAATTTGCAACTTTGACGCCGAGGCATTTCCCGCTCTCAAATCCAACAACCTATCAGAACCCGACCGATCCTGATCTGGAGATTGCCCGGTAGATCGTAGAAAATAGCGACTCTCAACCCCCGGCCATAATGGGCCGAGGATGAGTTTTTCTGCCAAGAAAAAGGAGAGAGTCGCTTGAAGAAACAATACCAGATCGAACAACAACGAGCCGTGCAGCAGTTCCGCCGGATCGCCACCGAACAAAACCCGAACATCCAGATGATCCTGCCACTGGCCGAGATCGTCGGCCTGCTGCAGCAAGGAGTCGGCAACCTGCTCCGGGAAACTGGGCTGGCGCTGATGCAAGCGGTGATGAAAGAAGAGGTCCGGCACCTGGCGGGTGAGGGGATCGCCCAATCTCTGGAAGGGGTGTCTGACGATCCCCACGGACACTTGATAAGACCGTCCCTAAGCAGGTTTTCTAATACGGCGGTGGGCTCGGAGGCGGCTGCCATGGCCACTCATGCGGTGCATCGCGTTCGCACTTAGTGGGCGTCCGTAAGCACCGGCGCAAACTTCTGGATCCGCTTGCCATTGTCGACCTCGCCCACATAGATGTTGCCGCGCGTATCGGTTCCGATCGAGTTCGGAAAGACCATTTGGCCGGCCAGCCGGCCCTTGCTGCCGAAGTGTCCCAGCGTCTTGCCGCTCTGTCGCTCGACGATCCAGATGACGTCGTCATGCGCGTCGGCCACGAACAGATACTTCTGCTGCGGGTCTTTGGACATCACCATCTTGTACGTGGTGCCGCAGATGGATCGATTGAACAGCAAGGGAATTGCGGAGGCGAAGGGCTTCCCAGCGTTCAGGCCGCCGCATTCACCTCGCTGCGAAGGCGTGTTCGGCGAGACGTAAATGTCCTGCAGCCACTTCCCTTCGGTGGTGAAGACCTGGATCCGATTCTGCCCTCGTTCGCCGATGTAGACGCGGCGGTCTTTCGAGATCTCGAGGAAATGGATCGTAGGGGCGAAGTTCTTCTCCTCGGGTGGCGGCCCGCCGGTCCAGGTGTAACCGGGAATGTCCTTATTCGATACCTCGCTGAGCGGCATCCCATGGCCTCCCCAGCCGCGCTTGAAGGCCCCGGTCGACGCGTCGTACACGAGGACGCGCTTCTGGTTGACGATGTACAGCTCGTTGGCCACCTCGTCGAGCTGGAAGCGTCCCTTGTTGAAGATGTAACTCGTCTCCTGATTGTTCTCCGGCGTTGCCTGCGCGCCGGCCGGGGGACGATGGTCGAAATCCCACACGAACTTGCCGTCGCGGGTGAACTTCAGGATGCTGTCCTGGTTGGCTTCGCCGCTGATCCAGACGAATCCCTTGGTATCAGCAATCACCGTCTGCAGCGCCGTCGGCCACTTCGGGTGATACCCCGGTCCGCCCCAGGCGTGCACAACGTTCCCCTGCTGATCGGCCTCGATCAGCTCGGGCCCGCGCACGCAGCAGAGCGCCGGGGACGGATTGCCTTCGGCGGTCAGCTCGATCGGCAGCGCAGCGTTGCCCCGGTTCAGGAACCAGACGTGATCCATGGAATCGACCGAAATCCCCACAATCTGCTGCATGCTCCAGCGGTTGGGGAGCGGCTTGGGCCAGAACGGATCGACACGGTACTGCGGCGCGCCGCTCGCGTCGAGGGCCTGGCGCGGTATCACCTGTGCGTATCCGACGGACGCTGCGGCATACGCCACAACGAGGCACAAGCCGGCAATGGCAGCTGCCCGGGTCTTGGTCATAGGAGTTCTCCTGTTGTTCCTCTCCGACAGAACGTCAGACCAAGCTTTTCAGTCGAGGGAATAGCCGGATAGCATTGTCACGATAAATGGCGTCTAGTTGCTCCTTCGAAAGGTCCAGGCTGGGAATCTCGTCCGTTGTGGAAGTGATCTGCTCGGCGGGATAGTCCGTGCCGAACAGGATCTGTGAATTCGGGACAAGCTTGCTGAGCGCCGCAAACGGGAATGGGAAGGCGGCGTGGCCGATTTCGTAGTACTGCTTTCTAAAAAGGTCGTACACCATCGGTTTCAGTTCCGGCCGTTTGGAGGCCGCTACGCGGTCCTTCATACGTCCGATCAGCATTGGAACGGCCCCTCCGGAGTGCGGCAGGATGAATTTGATGTCGGGACACTTCTCGAAGGTACCGTGCACCAGGAGACTAGCCGCGGCGCGCGTGACATCAAAATCGAACTCGAGCATGGCGGCCGATACTGGAGGATCAAGCGCCTTGCAGCACGCCGGAGCGCCGCCGGGGTGAAGGTAGACGACGGCCTTGCGGCGGTTGACTTCATCCCATATGGGCTTAAACATGTCCATGCCCGGATATTTGCTGTCGGGTGTGCTGGTCCACAAGGCGAGGCCGTCTGCCTTGAGTGTGTCCATGGCGTATTCGATCTCTTTGAGGCTCGCATCGGGATGATTGATCGGAAAATTGGCGAAAAAGCCGAAGCGTTGGGGATGATCGTGGACCAACTTAGCGTGGTATTCATTGCTGTTCCGGACAGCGGCGATAGCGTCCGTGTCAGGTGCATAAAACGTGTCCCGGCTTGCATTGATCGCGGATAGAACCGCGACCGAGATGGCGAATTTGTCCATTTGCTCAAGCGTTTGCTCGGGCGTCCAGGGATTGTTTCCTTGTCGTTGTCCTGGCATCGGTTGTCGCGTGTGTTGATGCACGTCAATCTTGCCGGTACCGCGCCTGGGCACCTGAGCGGTCAAGGATTCCCAGGGCAGGAGAGCTCCCGCTCCGGCAACGGCCATGGTTTTTAGCAACTCGCGCCGCGTGGCCCGAACGTTGAAATCTAGTCGTGGTATCAATGTTCCTCCTCCGGGATTCGATTGATTGTATCCAAAAATCAAAGAGAGCAGCGGGTCGGCTCCGGCCGACCACTGGATCGCGACCTCGCAGTTTGAGCCGCGTATCCCGCGTCCGCCAGACCTCCCCCACACCGTCCTGGCCGATGCGCGCGGTCAGCTTAACCGGGGGCCCGAGACGCTGTGTGGGAGCTGGCCCGGACATGAGAGTGAATCAATTGTCGCCGAAGATGAGCGCCGTAATCGGGATTATATAGCGCACCAAACCGCAGCCAAGTCGAGAGAGGCAGCTGGGATGCTTACTTCGCGCGAAAGGTCGCGATATGTCGCGCAGTGTAGAGCGATCCCCTATGCCGGAAGCGAGGGGCAGTTCGGAGCGGGTGAACGCGCGACTCGTAGACAGGGCGTCGAGCTCTGTCCAGTTTTCCGACCATCCGCCCCCAAGCTGCCGATACCAGATTGGCGAGTCAGCCGTCACACGGCCAAGTGGCTTCTGACCGGTACATGCTCGGAACATCTGGATATCCAGGCGGAGCACCAACGATTCCTGCCAGTCTGCCCAATCCGCCAGTTCTGCCGGTGAAAGTGATCGCAATGCCTCGCGAGATCAGCTGCTTTAGCAACTAAATTAGCGTCACCTCGCCGAGGTGTAGAGTGGAGGGATGTAGGAAAGAAGCTTGGCTTAGGTAGTGCATCGCGACCCAATGCCAGGCTGTAAATGACCTTTTGAGGAGCACCCAAAGACGAAGTCTTGAGGAGAGAACACTATGACCTTCTGGAAGTCAGTTGTTTTGTCTAGCATCGTATTCGCAGCGCTTATTTCTGTCAGGCCTGCACATTCACAGGTCTCTGTAGGCGTGAATATCGGAGTTGCGCCCGTCTGTCCCTATGGATATTTCGATTACGCGCCGTATAGCTGTGCTCCGTATGGGTACTACGGGCCGGATTGGTTTGTTGACGGCGTATTTATCGGTGCCGGACCATGGTTCCACGGCCCTGCGGGTTTCCATGGCCATGTGGATAACCGCTTCGATCCGCATCATGGATACAAGGGCCCAATGCCCGCACGTGGTTCGGAGGCATTTAATCATTTCCAGGGGAATGAGGCCCGTGACGGCCACGGCCACGTGGTCGCAGCACCAAGCCATTCCGGTGCCGGAGAACACGCGCTGCCCGGGTTCCGCGGTGGCGGACGCCGCTAAGGCAGGACGGTTGAATTCCGTCGGGTAAACTCAATTTGCGACTGGGCGGGAGATCCCGGCTGAGCGGCAGTTGCAACTCGTGATCCGGAAAGGTGCGGCGGAATTGCGTACGCCAAGTGTGACGTATACGGCTGATGAAATCGAAGCCGAGCTTGTAAAGCGGCCTTGATCGACCAATCGATTATGCGCACACGCTAATTCTGTCGGATCTCAACGCCGTTGTCGGCGCTGGCCTCGGATAACGCCACCACGACGCCACTGACAGCTGTCAGCAGACTTGCGCACGGCTCCACAGGAACGAGAAGCGGCATTTTAGGAAACTTGCAGCGGGGCTGGCGGGCCGCAACGAACCGGAACGTTATCACGCATTATCGGCTAACCTACGTTCTTGTCTCAGATCGTCCCGCCCCGCCGTCCACCTTGGTCAATAAAAGCAAGGTTGTCCGGTGGCGGATTTTATTCCCATCGCAACGCCTCCATCGGATCAATGCGAGTGGCGCGTCGGGCAGGGAGCAAGCAGGCAAGCAGCGCGATAAATGCCAATAAGATTGGGACAACGATGAAAGTGATAGGGTCCCGGGCCTGCAGGCCAAACAGAAAGCTCGACAGGAGCCGAGCAATACCGTAAGCGGCCATGAGGCCCGCCGCCACTCCCATCGTCGCCAATCGCATTCCCTGAAGGATAATCATATTTCGCATGCGCCCAGGCTGCGCGCCGAGTGCCATCCGAATCCCGATCTCCTGCGTACGTTGCTGGACCGAATAAGCCATCAGGCCGTAGACGCCGATCGCTGCCAGCAGCAATCCCGAGCATCCGAAGATGGTCATCAGCAGCATGTTAAAGTTCTGGCGGGCGAGCGACCGCGTCTCAACTTCCTCCATTGAACGGATGCCCGCTATAGGCAGACCGCCACTTACTTGCCGCAACTGCTCCTGGATAGCAGCGCTGAGCGACTGTGGTTCTACACTGGTTCGCACAAACCAGGCGATCGGGAGCAGCCGCAGATTGACGGCATTGATGCCATCGGGCAGTTGCGCGATAGGCACGTACATGGCGGGCCGGGGATTCCGGTTGAGCGATTGGTCCCGAATGTCGCCGACGATTCCAACAATCTGACGCACGGGGTCCTTAGCGTACTCGGGTCGCATGCCCCGGCCGATGATCAGCCGTTCAGTCAACGGATCGCGGCCTGGAGGAGAAGCCCCCTGTGAGATGAGCCGCGCCAGAGTTTCGTTGATTATGACAACGCCCGGAGCTTGCGCATGGTCGCGTTCGGTGAAGCCCCGACCCCGCAACACGGGCACGTGAAATACATCAAAGTACTGGGGAGAAATGAACGTCCAGCCTGCGAAGCCATGCCACGGTCCATCCAGCGGACGCCCTGCGACAATGTAATGGAGTTGCCACACCAGTTCAAGTGGGCGGCAGCACGCGGCAGCGGTAGCTTCGACACCCGCAAGCCCGTCGATGCCTCGCGTGCCTTCGCGCACCAGCCGGTTCATCTCGGCGGTTTTCTCGAAGCGCGTAGCTGTGAGCGACATCTGCATGCTGAGAATGCGATGCGCGTCGAAGCCTGGCTTCACAAGGCGTAACGCTGCATAGCTGCGGATCAAGAGTACTGCTCCGATCAGCGTCACCAGCGCGAGGGCCATCTCAATGATCACCAACAGCGCACGAGTCCTATTGTGGCCAACGCTACCTCCAGAACGCCCGCTGCTTTCCTTGAGCGGCGTGATAAGATCCGCACGGGACGCCTGGAGCGCCGGAAGCATGCCACAGAGCACGCCCGTAGCCAGAGACACCAACACCGTGAAAACTACGACGCGCCAATCGAGCGCGACGGCGGAACCGGCATGCCCGATGCGGGGAAGATTGATCGGGTTCCATGGCGTAGGTAGCGGGTCGGCGGGGTAAGCGCTCAGAAGCGCGCGGACGCCGGTGACGCCAATTAGGATTCCGAGAACACCTCCCAGGCCGGAAAGCAGCACACTCTCGGTGAGCAACTGACGAAGGATGCGCACGGGTCCGCCGCCCACGGCCGCTCGGATTGCAATCTCGCGTTTTCGGCCCTCCGCGCGGACTAGCAGAAGATTGGCAATATTGACGCACGCGATCAGTAATACGAAGCTCACCGCGCCAGCCAGCAACAGTAATGAAGAACGCACATCGCTGACCATAGCGTCTCGCAGAAGCGCCGCCGAAAAAGTACTCTTTGGACCTAGTGACTCCGGATACTTTCGGCGATATTGCTCAGCTATCGCTCGAAGGTCGGCGCGAGCCTCGCCGAGGGTTACGCCTGGTTTCAAACGAGCGGCCACGTTGCAGTAACTGCCGTGTTCAGGAGTTTCGGGATCGATTTGAGCAGGCACCCAAACATCAGGAAGCTGGTCGAACTGCTCAGTGTCAAATCCACGCCCAAGAATTCCGACGACTGTATAAGCATCATTGCCAAGGGTAATGGACTTACCTATGATTTGCGGGTCATCGCCAAAAGACCTCGTCCAAAATGCGTAGCTGATCACAGCAACGCGTGCTCCGCCGGGGCGATCCTCCTCCGCCGTAAACACGCGCCCTTGATATACGGGCGCGCCGAAGAGCCGGAAGAATTCGCTGACACGAGCCACTGGAATCAGCTCCGGATAAGTAGTCCCGGTAAGATTAATCAAGTCGAGACGATAGGCGGAGATATCTTCGAACGAGGTGCTTTGCGTGCGCCACGCATTGTATTCCGGAAATCCGCCGCCGCGCGACGGAACACCGCCGTAAACATCCATGATCTGCACGATGCGATCCGCATCGGGCGCGTTCAACGGCTTCAGTAAGACGGTGTTGACCACTGAGAAAACCGCCACATTCGCTCCAATGCCGAGAGCCATGGTAGCTATCGCCGTGACCATAAAGCCCGGGCTCTTGCGCAAGGTGCGCAGCGCAAACCGCAAATCGTGCACCAGGTCCTCCAGCCAACGCAGGCCTTGCGCATCACGGCATTCTTCCTTTACCTGTTCAATGCCGCCGAAGTGTATACGTGCGCTGCGGCGTGCTTCCGGCTCGCTCATTCCGCCCCGGAGGTTGTCAGCCACGGCGCTGTCGAAGTGAAAGCGCAGTTCGGCATCGAGCTGCCGTTCCAAGTCCTGGCGCCTCACAAGCCGCTGCCACCAGGTCACCACAGACCTCCCTCCGCCAGAATGAGTCCGATGGCTTTGGAAAGTTGTTCCCAGTTGGCGGTCTCGGCCTTGAATTGAGCGCGGCCCTTTGCCGTCAGCCGGTAGAACTTAGCCTCGCGGCCGGTTTCCGATTCCTTCCACTCGGCGGCGAGGAAGCCACGATTCTCGAGGCGATGAAGAGCCGGGTAGAGAGATCCCTGCTGCACCTGAAGGACGTCACGCGAAACCTGCTGGATGCGCTGCGCGATGGCATACCCATGAATAGGGCCGAACATCACCACCTTCAAGATCAATAGGTCCAGCGTTCCTTGCGGCAAGTCAGATTTGGGCAGTTTCTTCATACCTTTTTCTTCTACATATATAACATGTCGAAGACCGAGGTATATATCGCATTCGCATCTCTGACCGCTCTCTGCATCGAGGTGAGAATGCGCTCGTAACGCGGAAGTTCAAGGGCACCAAGCCGCTTTCCTGGGGCCCGTTATCACCAATTATCGGCAGGCACAGCCGAGATCCGCGAGAAGGGCGTTAGCTGTCGAGTGGCGATCCCACTTTGAGGTCCTCGGATGGCGTCGCATTGAGTTTCCTGTTGGACAGACTAAACATCGAACATCTGACGCTTGGTGATTACCGCCGCTTCCTCTGCCTCGTGGCCCGCCCCGCTAGTCGCGCGGGTTTCCACTTTATTTCGCGGGAGCTTCCTTCAAAATGTGCGTGCGGTCCCGCTCGTTTTCGTTGCAGTAGGCTTCGAGAATGTCGGTATCCGGCACCAGTTCGTGCGTGAACTTGATGGTGAACGGGCGCGTGTACATAACTGGATCGTTGAAGGTCATCTGCACGTCCATGTGGCCGTAATCGCGGCGGTGATAACGCTCGGTCAGATGCAGAGCTTCGCTATGCGCATGGCCGTTCATATCGAGCCACGTCCTATCGTTGAATCCTTCGGTTTCCACCACCAGTGTGTCGGCATCCCAATGCGCCGTGGAATAACCGAGCCAGGAAGGCGACATGTCCTTGGGGAGTGGCCGGCCGTCGGTGTAGATCTCGCGGTGGCTGCCGTCGACTTCGTAGAAGACCACGATTTCCTTGGGCGCCTGGATGAACTTCACCACTTCGAGGACGAAGTTGTCCGCGGGTATTCCCATGGGCAGGCAGAAAACGGTGGGAGTGAGCCGCTTCCCGTCCTTCGTGCGCTCGATTCGTGTCCTGGCAGCTTCCGGCTTTTCGGGGATTTCTTCCGGTTTCATGTCGCGAAAAATGTTCGCGGTGAGGCTTCCTGGATCCACTCCGGCGGGACCCACCGCGACATTATCCGTGGGCCTGGGCCGCGAATCGCGTTGCAAATGCCATACGCCGGTGAGATCGGGCTTTCCGTCCGGCGCGCGAGGAGCGGGCGCGGAAAGGTCCACCTTTCCATCCGGCGTTACCGGGGTTCCGGCCGCTCGATAGTTCAACCATTGAGCCTGCGCCAAAGTTCCCGCGAAAGCCAAAGTGGCGCACAGGAGCGCTTTTTGCATTTGACTTAATCTTAGCGCAGAGACTTTGGCCACACATCTGTTCCGACGCCTCAGTAGTTACAATTCTGCCGCTTCTGCGTGACAAATCGCTGAGCCATTCCCACCAAGACCCGCCCGCCAAACGGCCATAATTCCCACCATTCCGCGATTCGCGGCCTTGGCCAAGCTTCTGGCCGTACCGTCGTTCCGGGACTTGAACGCTCAACTCCTGTGATCGTGCATTACACGACCGCGCCCAGCACTGCGCCCAACAAGAGCGGTCCGACATGTGCGGCCGCAAGTGCAAAACCGCCGGCGCCTGCGAGCACACCGAACAGAGGTAAACCTAGGAGTAAGGAAGCGAGAAAGAAGAGTGCCATTCCGAAGATCACAGCGGGAAGGAACACGGCAAGAATGGCGTTACCCAGAGTTCCCGCTTTGCGTCCGCCCACAAATCCCGCGACGAGCGGCCCGATGATGGGAAGCCAGAACAGCAAAATCGAAAGAAGAAACATCCACCCGACTGCTGCACCAATGCTTCCTGGTCGATTTGGCATTTCCTAAGTTTCGCATGGGTAGTGAATAAGTTTTGCTTCGCGACCGTCGCGTGGCTGCCGCATGACAACAGCACTTCCGCGCACCAAACCAGCTTCTCAACACTCGTTCTTCCCATCGTCCGCGAAAACGTCTGTCGCCCGACTGAGCTTCACTTTGACGGATATTCGCCGATACTGAGAAGTGCGCCATACGATTGCCCTCGGAAAACGGGCCGTTAATTCACATTATCGGTACTCGCGTCCCAAATCCGGCGGGGGAAGGGCGTTATACGCTTAAGTGCCGGTTCAGAAGGCCGCGCACACTCAGCTGGCCGGAGGAATGCGGTGAATCACGCGGTGAAGGTTCATTGGTGAAACTCGCACCTTCGCCGCTTTCGCGCGCAAGTTTCAAGCCTTCTTCACGGAGTTGTCGGACGGTTTCCAGCTTCGCGCCGAGGGCGGCCGCATCTTTTTCCGGCAGGATTATAATACGCTAGTCGTCACGAGGAGATGCTGATGCGAAAATCTGTTTTCCTGGGCCTGCTCGCTGTTTGCGCCGCCGCGCAGAACAAAGTCACCGCCGATAAAGAAGCTGCGATGAAAGCGGACCTCGCCGGCCAGATCGACGGCAGGAAAAAGCAAGTGCAGGTAATGCTGGACAGCGCCTTCAGTTTTGGCGAACTCGGGTTTCAGGAGTTTGAAACCTCCAAGTACCTCACCGGCATTCTCGAAGAAAAGGGTTTCAAGGTCGAGCGCGGCGTGGCCGGCATCCCCACGGCGTTCGTCGCCGCGTGGGGACAGGGCAAACCGGTGATCGCGTTGGGCTCCGACATTGATGACATTCCGCAGGCCTCGCAGAAACCCGGCGTGGCGTACCATGCGCCAATGATCGAGGGTGCGCCGGGCCACGGCGAAGGCCACAACTCGGGCATGCCACTCAATATCACCGCAGCGCTTGCCATAAAGAAGATGATGGAGCGTGAACGCCTGTCAGGCACAATCATGCTCTGGCCGGGCGTCGCGGAAGAGCTGCTAGGAACCAAAGCTTACTACGTTCGCGCCGGACTGTTTAGGAACGTCGACATCGTGCTCTTTGCCCATGTCGCGGATAACATGTCGGTGAGCGGGACCCGCCTCGTACACGACTGGACTGGTTTCTGTCGAATACAGTTTCAAGGGCGAAAGCGCGCATGCCGCTGGGGCTCCGTGGCGGTGTGTGGACTGAACCCTTAAAGTGAGACACTCGCAATTGACACACCTGCCATTTAATGATTTTTGCTACTCAAACAGACTCTTCTCCTTCAAAATAGCGCTCGGCTGGCGAAGCGGAAGTGGGCTCTGGTGGAGACCAACCCGCCAAGGAATAACCAGCCGGAGACTCCCCTCTGCAGAGACTCAAGAAAATGGCGGGCTCGGAGCCACACTTGGTGTGTGGCTTCTTCAACGGCACCCTCAAAAAGAAGATCGGCCTCCGCATCGATTCCGTCCAGCACGGCAAGGCAGGGCGCCTACCGCTTGGCCTCCAAGCAGAAATCAGGCACACCGCCGGGCTCTGCTCGGCGCCGCTCGCTACCCAACGAACCCGCGAAATCCTTTGAAAATTGAATGAAAAGAGCCTGTCGATCCCGGGCCGTGAATCGTGTTCGAATCTATGCGGGGGAGCCACCCCTCGAAGCACGACAAGGCTCTCCGCAGACGTCTATACGCCTAATGAACCGCAGGAATTTCCATCGGTGTTTACTGAATCCTTTCCTCACATGAGCGGGCATAGTCTAGTCGCACCCTTCCGGTGCGCCTCGTCGATGGGTATATCGGACAATACGGCCGGAGCTGGGGCTGCATTCGTGCGCGGGCTCGGAATAGTCGACTCTTTGCGGCACTTTGCGTGAGATCAAGAAGTTCGGCCGCCTCCGTGATCGATAGCCCTGAGACTAAGCATAGAGTGGATATTTCTCGTAAAGGCTTCGGGAGTCTGGTAAGCGCACGGGTGAGGGCAGAGCCGCGGTGTTTGAGCGTCTTAAGTGCTAGCTCCCGCCAAACTTGGCTGCCGAGGATTCATGCAATGGCCGGAGCGGCGCAGTTTGCCGAGTCGAAACGTTGACAAGTTTGTCGACAGCCGACGCGGGAAGATTGCTCTAAGGCAATGGTTTCAAATCCATTTCGCATGGCCGTTGAACTGCACTGCGATCCTGCGCCAGGCATATGTCCTTAGCTCCGAAGGCAAAGCATCGATGGGCCGTAGTGCTCGCAGGGGGCGATGGCACGCGATTACGAGAACTAACTTGCCGGATCTCCGGCGATACGCGGCCGAAGCAGTTCTGCCACTTCTTCGGAGGAAAAAGTCTTCTCGGCCATACCCGGGAACGAATTAGTCCGTTTTTTGATGACGAACGGACTCTCTTCGTACTGGCACGCGCCCACGAGTCTTTTTACCGTGAGGAACTTGCAGGCGTTCCTGCTCGGAACAGGATCATCCAGCCCGCAAATCGTGGAACTGCAGCGGCGTTTGCGCTCTGCTTACAAGTTATCGCTCAGCAGGACGAGGACGCTTTAGTATCGTTCTTTGCTTCCGACCACTGCTATTCGAACTGTGCCGCGTTCCGCGAAAGCATCGAGACAGGATCGCGTCTAATAGAAGAGTATCCGGACTGCGTACTAATCATGGGCGCTGAGGCACTTTATCCAGAGGTAGAATACGGCTGGATCCAACCCGGCCGCACGCTAGTGGACTCACTAGTTAACCCCCTGCTGCGGGTGTCACGCTTCTGGGAAAAACCGGATGTGAAGCGCGCCGAAGTGCTGCAGCGGAGAGGCTGTCTCTGGAACACTTTCATCACGATTGGCCGGGTTGCAGCGTTCCTAGAACTGCTTCGCGCCGCCGTACCCCAACTTACGCGGTCGATGGAACGCAGCTTCGTGGCTGGTCAGATCGATCAACTCTACGGCCAAATCGCGACGGTCGATTTCTCCAGAGCGGTACTGACGCGGATGCCGGGGCGGCTCGTGGTTCTACAGGACGGCGCGTCTGGATGGACGGATTTCGGAAGTCCACGCCGTGTCATAGAGGTGCTTCTCAGCCAGGGCATCCGGCCGCCATGGCTGAATCGGCGATATACGGATGCCATGAACGCTTGGCAAGGCGGCGTTAGCGCGATGCGATGAGAGCTGAGGCTCGCCGATGACAACACTGAATGAAATATTGCGTGCGAGAAGCACCAGCCGGCCGAGTGGCGTTACGCCGTCGCACAACCCACCACGCGGCGGCGGCTTCAAATATGATCGTAATCGACTCTAAGAGCATGGCCCTGAAGAAAACAATCGCCAGTTGAAGGAGAAGACATGACACCACTCGTCGAAAAAAAAGAAGTTCTCGAACCGCTCACAAAGCAGAAAGCCTGGAGGGCCCTCCAGGCACACTACAACGATCTTCGCCGGTTTCATCTGCGCGATCTTTTCGCCGACGATCCCGAGCGCGGAGAGCGAATGACGATTGAAGCCGCGGGTATCTTTCTCGACTACTCGAAAAATCGCATCACCGAAGAAACCATCAAGCTGCTGGTCCAACTCGCCGACGAATCGGGCGTGCGGCAGCGAATCGAAGCGATGTTTCGAGGCGACAAGATCAACGTCACCGAGAATCGCGCCGTGCTGCATGTCGCATTACGCGCGCCGCAGGGAGCGTCCATCCTGGTCGACGGCCAAAATGTAGTGCCGGAGGTTCACGCGGTGCTGGACAGGATGTCGGATTTCTCCAACCGCGTCCGCAGCGGGGCTTGGAAAGGGCACACCGGCAAGCGCATCCGCAACGTGATTAACATCGGAATCGGCGGCTCCGACCTCGGACCCGTCATGGCGTACGAAGCGCTGAAACACTACAGCGAACGCGGCATGACATTTCGATTCGTCTCCAACGTCGACGGCACCGACTTCGCGGAAGCGGTGCGCGATCTGGATCCAGCCGAGACGCTCTTCATCGTCTCATCGAAAACATTCACGACACTGGAGACGATGACGAACGCTCACAGCGCTCGAGCCTGGTCGCTGAAAGGATTGGGCGGTGACGAGAAGTCGGTCGCGAAACATTTTGTCGCCGTCTCGACCAATGCCGCCGAGGTGTCGAAGTTCGGGATCGACACCGCCAACATGTTCGGCTTCTGGGATTGGGTCGGCGGGCGTTATTCCATGGATTCGGCGATCGGCCTCTCCACAATGCTGGCCATCGGTCCGGACAATTTCCGCGCGATGCTGGCCGGCTTTCACCAAATGGACGAGCATTTTCGCACTGCTCCGTTCGAGCGCAATCTTCCCGTGCTGCTGGGTCTTCTGGGCATCTGGTACAACAATTTCTTCGGCGCCGAAACCGTTGCGGTGTTGCCGTACGAGCAATATTTGAAGCGATTCCCGGCCTATCTACAGCAGTTGACGATGGAGAGCAACGGAAAGCACGTCACGCTCGACGGGACCCAGGTGAACTATGCCACCGGGCCGATTTATTGGGGTGAGCCGGGAACCAACGGCCAGCATTCCTTCTATCAGCTCATCCATCAGGGAACGCGGCTGATCCCTTGCGACTTCATCGCCTTCGGAAAGGCGCTCAACCCGCTCGGCCGCCATCACGACATGCTCCTGGCGAACGTCTTCGCCCAGACGGAAGCGCTAGCGTTCGGCAAGACCGCGGAGCAGGTCAAAGCCGAGGGCACGCCGGACTGGCTGGTGCCCCATCGCGTCTTCGAAGGCAACCGGCCGTCGAATACGATTCTCGCCGATCGGCTCACGCCGGAAACTCTCGGCAAGCTGGTCGCGCTTTACGAGCACAGCGTGTTCACGCAAGGCACGATCTGGAACATCAATTCGTTCGATCAGTGGGGCGTCGAGCTCGGCAAGGCGCTGGCGCAGCGCATCATACCGGAGCTCGAGAAGCCAGACCGAGCCGCCGCTCGCTCATGACAGCTCGACCAACAACTTAATTCGCCGGTACCGCAAACACAAGGAGTAACTCATGCAACTCGGAATGATCGGTCTTGGAAGGATGGGAGCCAACATGGTGCGGCGGCTCCTGAAAGGCGGGCACCAGTGCGTCGTCTTCGACAGGTCGCCGAAAGCGGTGAATGAACTGGTTCAAAAGAAGGCGACGGGGAGTTCCTCGCTGCAGGACCTCGTCGGCGAAGCTCGATAAGCCGCGGGCGATCTGGCTGATGGTGCCGGCCGCCGCCGTGGACCAGACGATCGCCGAGCTGCTGCCCTCACCTCGAGCCGGGCGACATCCTCATCGACGGCGGCAATTCCTACTACATCGACGATATCCGGCGCGCGAAGGAACTCGCGGCGAAGGGCATTCACTACGTCGACGTGGGAACCAGCGGCGGCGTCTGGGGTCTGGAGCGAGGCTACTGCATGATGATCGGCGGCGAGACTGACACGGTCAAGCACCTCGACCCGATCTTCGCGACACTTGCGCCGGGCACGGGCGACATACCGCGCACTCCGGGACGCGAACAACTGGACGGCACCGCCGAACAGGGTTATCTGCACTGCGGCCCGAACGGCGCCGGCCACTTCGTCAAGATGGTCCACAACGGGATTGAATACGGCCTCATGGCCGCTTATGCCGAAGGCCTGGGGATCTTGCGCGGCGCCAATGTAGGCAAGCAGAAGGGCGCCATCGATGCGGAGACCACGCCGCTGCGCGATCCCGAGCATTATCAGTACGATCTCAACTTGCGGGACATCGCGGAGGTGTGGCGGCGCGGCAGCGTCATCGCTTCGTGGTTGCTGGACCTGACGGCGGCCAGCCTGGTGAAGGATCCCGCTCTTCCGCAGTTCGCCGGGCGCGTCTCGGATTCCGGCGAGGGCCGGTGGACCATCAAGGCCGCCATCGATGAGGCCGTTCCGGCGCCGGTTCTTTCCGCCGCTCTATACGAGCGCTTCACCTCGCGCGGCGAAGCGGATTATCAGGACAGGCTGCTGTCCGCGATGCGCTTCGGCTTCGGCGGTCACTTGGAGAAGGCCGCCGGCAAGTAGCCTCCGGAAGGAGACCACGATGAGCGATTCCCATTCCGATGCACTGGTGTTCTTCGGCGCAACGGGCGATCTGGCGTACAAGAAAGATTTTCCCCGCGCTGCAGGCGATGGTGAAACGCGGGCATCTCAACGTTCCGGTGATCGGCGTCGCCAAGAGCGGTTGGAACCTCGATCAGCTTCGCGAGCGAGCGCGGGACAGCGTCCAGAAACATGGCGGCCTGGACCCGGCCGCCTTCGAGAAACTGAGCTGGACTTCTGCGTTACGTGGACGGGGACTACGGCGATCCGGCAACTTTTCAAGCGCTCGCGGAAGGAACTCAACGGCGCGCAGAGGCCGGCGTTTTACCTGGCCATTCCGCCGCTGCTGTTCGAGACAGTCGTGGAACAACTGGCGAAGTCGGGCTGCGCCAAAGGCGCTCGCATCATTGTGGAGAAGCCCTTCGGCCACGATCTGGCTTCGGCGCGCGAGCTTAACTCCACCTTGCATCAGGTCTTCCCCGAATCGTCGATCTTTCGCATCGACCATTATCTTGGGCAAGCGTCCGGTGCAGAATGTGGTGGTCTTCCGCTTTGCGAATGCTTTCATGGAGCCGTTCTGGAATCGGAACTACATCGAGAGCGTGCAAATCACGATGGCGGAGAATTTCGGCGTCGAGGGGCGCGGCGCTTTTTACGATCAGACCGGCGCCATTCGCGACGTGATCCAGAATCATCTTTTCCAGATCTTATGCAATCTTGCGATGGAGCCTCCGGTTCGGACCGACAGCGAATCGATTCGCGATGAGAAGGTGAAGGTGCTGAAAGCGATCCCGCCGATCGAAGCGGCGAATCTGGTCAGAGGACAGTTCCGCGGCTATCGCCAGGAGAAAGGCGTCGCGCCCGATTCGAACGTCGAGACGTTTGCCGCTTTGCGGCTCGAAATTGATTCCTGGCGCTGGAAGGGCGTCCCCTTCTATCTCCGCGCCGGAAAGAATTTGCCGGTGACATGCACGGAAGTGGTTCGCTCAGTTCAGAGAAGCTCCAACAGTTGTTGCTGACGGAAAGGTTTCCAGGAATCACCTGCGGTTCCGCATCAGCCCCGAGATGACGATCGCCATGGGAGCGACCGTGATGGGCCCTGACGAACAGAAGCCGAATGAACCGGTCGAGATCATCGCAAGCCGTCATCCCAGCCCGGAGGAGATGGATGCTTATGAACGCGTCCTGGGCGATGCCATGTCCGGCGACGCCACCTTGTTCGCCCGCGAGGACTATGTCGAGGAGGCGTGGAGAATTGTGGACTCAGTTCTGAAAGCCGCGTCTCCCATCTTTGAATATCAGAAAGGCGACTGGGGCCCCGGCCGAGGCCGAGCAAACACTTTCGCCGCCCGGAGGTTGGCACAACCCTTTGGCCGCAGAGCCCGAAGACTTCCGCGTCGATAGCGAAACCGAGTCCCAGGCGGAGGAGCTCCATGAAACTCGAAGTATTTGACGACGCCGATTCGGTGGCGCGGCAGGCTGCGGCGGCTATTGCGGCCGATGCCCGCTTCGCGATTGGCGCCCGCGGGCGCTATGCATTCGCCGTAAGCGGCGGCCGCACGCCCTGGATCATGCTGCGCGCTCTGGCAAACGAGGATCTCCCGTGGGCCGGCGTGCATATCTTTCAGGTCGACGAGCGGGTCGCGCCGGAAGGGCACACCGATCGAAACCTCACGCATTTGCGAGAAAGTTTCCTGCAGTATGTCTCCATGCGTCCGGAACAAGTCCACGCGATGCCGGTAGAATCAGCACGATCTAGAGTCGGCGGCGGCCCACTATGCGCTCGCCCTCCAGGAGGTCGCTGGATCGCCGCCGGTGCTGGATCTGGTCCACCTCGGTCTCGGCCCGGACGGCCACACCGCCTCGCTGGTGCCGGGAGATCCCGTGCTCAACATCACGGACGCCGACGTCGGAGTCACTGGCGTCTACCAGGGCCGCCGCCGGATGACGTTGACGTATCCAGCGCTGAACCGCGCCCGGCGCGTACTTTGGGTTGTAACCGGCAGCGAGAAGGCCAAAATGCTTGGTCGTCTTGTTGCCGGCGATCAGTCCATTCCCGCCGGCCGGGTTCGACGGGAGCAAGCGCTTGTGATCGCCGATCGCGGGGCCGCGAGTGTATCGACCGCTGAACACAAGGCAGGAGCATAAGCCTGCGCGTTGGAGTTGCCGCGCGGTTACTAGTGGCCCGTCTCTGAGTAACTATTAGCATTCGGCTGCCGCCTTAGTAGCATGCCGTTTGGCGCGGAGCCGTTAATTCTGACCGAAGAAGAGCGAAAAGAACTCCAGCAGATGACGCAGTCGCGGATGCTTCCGGCGGGCGATGTGATGAGGTCGCGCATGATTCTGCTGCTGGCCGATGGAGTTGCTTATCAGAAGATTCAGGATTTGCTGGACACCACCGCTCCGACGATTGCGCGTTGGAAACGTCGTTTCTTGCAGCATCGCATCGCCGGTTTGATGGAGGAGTTGCATCCCGGCCAGCAGCCCTCGGTGAGGACGCCGAAACTGCAGGCCAAGGTGCTGGCCGCGATTAAAGAAGGACCGAAGGATGGCTCCACGCATTGGTCGTGCCGGAAACTGGCGAGCGAATTTCACGTCAGCAAGGACACCATCCAACGGATTCTGGCGCAAGCCGA
Organism: Bryobacterales bacterium; assembly: GCA_963732175.1. Taxonomy (GTDB): domain Bacteria; phylum Acidobacteriota; class Terriglobia; order Bryobacterales; family Bryobacteraceae; genus Palsa-89. The sequence continues at coordinate 273,567 of CAVSYF010000002.1, forward strand.
TGTGCGCCCGCATCGACTGGAACGCTACATGGCCAGCGACGATCCGGATTTCGAGACCAAGGCTGCCGACGTGATCGGATTGTATTTGGCTCCGCCGCAGCACGCGGCCGTGTTTTGCGTGGATGAGAAGACCGCGATTCAGGCGCTGGACCGGCTCGATCCGGTGCTTCCGTTGTCGCCCGGACGGCTGGAACGGCACGGCTTTGAATATCGACGCAACGGCACGTTGTCGCTGTACGCGGCGCTGGATGTGAAGACCGGCAAGGTGCAGGGCAAGACCGCCGAGCGGCACACCAGCGCGGAGTTCGTCGGACTTCCTCGAACAAGTCGTCTCCGGCTGTAAGCCGCAGCAGGAGATTCACATCATTCTCGATAATCTGTCGGCACACAAGACCAGCCAGGTCGAACAGTTCCTGGAGCGAAACGCCCACGTGAAGCTTCACTTCACGCCGACCTATTCTTCCTGGCTCAATCAAGTCGAGATCTGGTTTGCGAGGCTGGAGCGCGAAGTCATCGCCCGCGGCATCTTCACTTCGGTCCAGGATCTCTCGCGCAAACTCATGCGCTACATCCGCGCCTATTCGAAAACCGCCCGCCCCTTCAAATGGAAATACTCCGACGTTCGCAGGAGAATCCTCCCATGCTAACGAACTCGCTGCGACGGGCCACTAGATAGCTCAGCGGAAAATCTGCGCTCCAAGCCATCCCGCCTGCCTAGAGCAATGGCGCGCCACGAATCGGACTATCATGAACTTTCACTTTTTGGATCGCCGCGGTGGATTCGCTCTTGCACAGGTCCACTTCTGCGCGGCCATAGCCAGGCATCCCAACGATAGCCCGATGAGAGTTCTGATCCAAATTCCCGCCGTTTCGGGTCTCAACTCCAGGATCGCCGGCGCGGGCGATTTTTTCCGGATAAACAGAAATGGAAGCTCCGAGGGCTCCGCCGATACCGCCGCACCGTTGAGGAAAGCGCTATAAAACCTTGGCAAGTTGTACGTAACAGCGATCAGGCCAGTTCCTTGAGGAAGTTCAGCCCGGTAGCGGCCCGTTTTATCGTCAAAATACAGCGGGGCAGCGAGCCTCTGACGGAGGAGACGATCGGCAAGAGTGGCATCGGCCGCGTGGCTGAATAAGGTCGCGATATCGGGCGTGCCGGCATCCGGCAGCACGCTGACCGGAGACGAGGAGGGAAACGAGTGATCCCATAATCGGAAGCGGGCATCCCAATGGGGCGGTTCGAGGTTACCGATCGGCCGCTCCCATAGCAGGCTGCTGATTCCTAGCAGTTGTAATCTCGCTTGGTTCACGGGGCCTAACGAGTCGGGCACGGTGAGTATTCCTTCTGCCTCCGGCCACACAATCGAGCTTTGGACGCCGTACCGCAGCCATGAGGTGCGATCCCGGTAGTTCTGCAAATTCGGGGAATAAAAACACGAGAATAGTCTGGCTTCGTTGCGCTGCAGAGCGGTATCGTACCCCGTGACTCCATTGCGGGAAAACATTGCCATGACCGAATCGTTGAACCACAAGTATTCGCCGTTGGGTCGCGAGATCTCATCGAAGCGGATCAATCGCATCGTCCTGGTAAGCGAATCCGGTGTGGATGGCGTTCCTTCTGAATCTTGGTCCAATCGAGCGTCGTAAAAGGGAACTCGCGTCATCGGAAGGTACAGACAGGCTGCCACGATCAGGGCTCCGAGAAGGAGGACATGAGCTCGCGACAATCGCCGCCAGCATCCGTGACTCAGGACCGCCAGCCCCAGCATGGCCGTCACGGGAAGCACCACGCGGCCTCCTCGGGTGGTTGGGCTGAGTAAGCTTCCCAGAGCGTAAGCGCATGCTGCTGCGCCAAACAGCACGGCAAAAAATCCACGCGACTTCATTTCCCGGCGATCCGTGAGGACAGTAATCGACACCGCGGTAGCAATCGAGAGCGCAAAGTACAATATGTACACCACGCGCCAATGTTCCCAATTCAGGTTGTAGAGCGGGACGTGGAGCAGGTACAACGGATAATGCAGCGGGTAAACAAAGCAGTGAATTACAAGGATTCCGAGAAGAATCGCCAAAGCTCCGTAGGTGCGGCTGAACAACCGCCGCGCGCAGAACGCCGCAGCCAAAATCACGCCTAGGACCACAATCGGAAAGAAGACCATGCTGCCGTCGCGCACCCAAAAATCCAGCGGTGCAGTGTTCCACCACATGCCGGCCAGCAAGCGTACTGGCAGTAACTCCGTCCAGGTGGCGGAGAATGCCTGATAACTGTGCGGTTCCCGGGCTAAGTGGAATCCAGCTTCCGCAACATACCAGGTGTGTCCGAGCGTGAAGCCGAGTCCGCCGGCTCCGCACAGGCCGAGGGCAGGCAGCCGCCGCAGTAGCAGCCCGGGCGAGTATACCTGGAGCAGCAGCGCGACGATAAGCCAGAGACTGAGGAATAAAAAGAAATAAAGCAGAGCCTGCAGTTGATTGACGAGAATGATCCAGGCCAACAAGATCTCGGCCAACGCGTACCACCAAAAAAGGGGCCGCACCAGGCATAAGTGAACCAGGCAGAACAGCGCTGGGACCAACGAGACCACGCCATAAAGGGATGCCCAGTTGTACATGTAGTACATGAACGGGTTGAGGATATAAATGGAAGCTGCGATCAGGGCTGGTATCGGAGCTTAGCCAAAGACGAGCGTCGCCGAAAAATAGACGCCGAGGAAAGCCAGAACGGTGTAGACGTAAATTTTGATTAAATGGACGTGCTCAGTGGAGCAGAACAGAAGCAGCAGGCTGAGCGGATTCGCAACATCCGCTACCGGACTGCCCCAGAGGAGCGTACCCAGCAGACGGTGTGGATTATAGAGCGGCAGCCGGCCATTCCGGAAGGCTTTCTGGATCTCTCTCGCCGAGGGCTGATACAACAGTTCGTAATCCGGGTGCAGCAACTCGGGAACGCGGGCAAAGAGCGGAGCCTGGGGCGGCAAATTCGAGTAATACGAGTTGAGCTCGATACCGAGTTTCTGTTGGTTCGGCCGATTTCCGTAGGTCTTGCCCCCGCCGATGGCGGGCCAGAAGATCAGTACAAAGTAGAGCGTGGGGAGCAGGACCAGCGGAATGCGCGCATAGGCCGGAGAAAGCCGCTTCAGGCGGGCCGCGGTTTTGGAGCGTCGATCCAATATCGTCATGTTCGGCACGCCTTACAACAATCGGCTAATCAGTTCCAGAACGCCTTGCCGTACCGGTGAACGATGCTGGCTGCGGTCTGAGCGATCACCGTAAATCTCGGATCGATGTTGCAAATACCACTCGTAACTTTCGATCAGCATCTCTTCGTTCGAGAACCGTGGCTCCCAGCCCAGCTCAGAGCAGGCCTTTGAGATATCAAAATACATGGATTGTCCATACATGAGCGAATGATATGCGCCCAGAGGCGATAGCCCCAGCCAGCTGGTCAAGCGCATGAGCCCGACCGCGGGGGCCATGGGCAACCCGACCACGCGTGAGCCGGTGCCGGCGTGGAGACAGACCGCTTCCAGGGCATTGCGCATGCTTCCAAAGCGAGCAGCGCCGCAGTTGTAAACACCGGGCCCGGCGCGGTTTCCGGCCAGAATACAGGCCTCCGCCAGATCGTCGGCGTGAATGAACTGGTAGCGGTTCGATCCATCCCCCAGCACGGGAATATTGCGGCCCCTTCTGATCCACTCAAACAGGATCTGGAAAATGCCCAGCCGGCCGCTGCCCAGGATCGTACGTGGCCGGATGATCGTAATGTCCAAACCCTGCCGGATAAAATCAGCGCATAGCTTTTCCGCGGCGAGTTTGGCACGGCCGTAATCCTCTCTTGCGGCTGGTTCCGTGCTCTCGTTTACTGGATTCGATCGGGGCACACCGAACACCGCGCTTGAGGAAGTGACCACAATTTTGCGAACTCTTTCGGCTAGACAGGCATCCAGCAGGTTCTTGATCCCGGCATAATTGACCGACCAAAATAGTTTCCGATTTTTGGCCAAGGGCACCTGGGCGACGTTATGGAAGACCACTTCTACATCTCGGCATGCCCCGCGGATTGAACGCGCATCCCGGATGTCACCGAGCACGTTTTCCACCCGCGCATCCGAAGTTGAAAGAGAGTTGAGATCGAAGTTGCGGATGGTTTGACCATGATGCACGAGCCGGCGCACCAGGACTTCCCCAAAAAAGCCGGCTCCCCCGGTGACTAAAGTTTTCGCGGCGCTCACAGGGCGATCCCCTGGGCTAAACACCATTGAATACTTCTCCGCATCCCTTCTTCCAGCGAGATCTTCGGGTCGTATCCGAGCTCGCGACGCGCCTTTTCGATCGAGCAAGCGATGGTCTTGTTCATCTCGCCCAGCACGTGAATCTTCTGGTGGTAGAGGCCGGCAGCCTGGAGCAGGAAATCGGAAGCTTGCGCCAATTGGCTCGCAAATCCGGGAAGCCGCAATCGCTTGTGCGCGACCGACAGCTTGAACTCGTGCTCCAGAAGATTCTCGATTGTGTCGACGATCTGATTCATGGAGTAAGGCCGCTGGTCGGCGATCCAGTACGTCTGGCCGGGCGCATTCGGGCGAATCGCCGCGAGCACAATACCTTGAGCCAAGTTGTCCAGATATGCCATGGATCGAAGATGGTCGCCTCGACCCACGATGGGCGCCCCACCTTTGCGAATCATCGAGAAAAACAGGCTTTGTCGCGGCGGCTGATCCGGCCCATAGAACCAGGGCGCCCGCACGATCACGGTCTCCAGTGCGCCCTCGCGCGCCAACTGCTGAACCGCCCGCTCCATGAGCATCTTCGAGCGCCCGTAATGCATATAGGGCCGACAGGGCGAGTGCTCGTCGAAAAGATGATCGGGGTGCGGATTGCAGCCGGCGGGCGAGTTCGAAGAGACCACCACCAGCCGGGCAGCCTGGGAGCCGCGCAACGCATTTAGAAGGTTCTTCGTTCCTTGCACGTTCACTTCGTAGAATTCGCGCACCCGAGACGGATGAATCACACCAGCCGTATGAATCGCGATCGCCCCGGCGGCCCCGGACGAAAAGCCTTCGCAATCGGAACTGTTGCGCAGGTCGCCTTCCATAACTTCGACGTTTGAACCGAAGGACCGCAGCTCATCGGCGGACTGGCCTGGGAGAACCAGGCAGCGGATAATCGTCTGCTGAAACATTCCCCGCAGATCGGGGTGTTCCAGGCCATCGCAGGCCATCAGGCGTACCAGGCGCTTTCCCAGCCAGCCGGCCGCACCGGTTACCAGAATCAGATTCGCGCCCGACGGTTTCAAAGCTGCCCCGTATAGTGCATCGCATTGCGATGCGCGATGGCCATGATGCTGCCTTGCGGGTTGACGCCCGGAGCCGTAGGCAGGAGGCTGGCATCGTTGACGTATACATGATCCGCGCCATGCAGCGCGCCAAATGAGTTGGCGGCACAGTGATCGCGCTCTCCCATGGGGCAAGAAGAGAACAAATGAATCGTCATCAGCGACGACTCGTCGGCCGGCAGTTCGGCCGGGATACGCGAGAGACAATCTTCCGATCGAAGCGGTGACATCCCGCGGATACAGGGATGCAATTCCCTGGCCCCGGCCGCGAACAGCAACTTCGAGAGCAGGCGTATTCCCTGAGACAGGTCGCGAAGGTTTTGCCGGGAAGGACTGTAGGCGACCAGAGCATCTTCAGCCCAAGGCAACGTCCGCACGCGGCCATTGGCTTCGCCTGCAGTCATAACGTAATAAATCGCAGCCTGCCGCCAATCCCAAATTGTGCGTTGACGTGATTCCTCATGCTGCGATAGCGCAAGCGCGATAAACGCCGGCGAGGAAATCGAGCCGCCGAAACTGAAGCGCGGAGCGAACTCCTTCACCTGGTAAACAGGCACCCCCATGTTTTCGTCGTTTACGGTCTCGTCAAACCGGGCTACCACTTTGACCGTGGGATGCATCGCCAAAGTATCGCCGACATGCCGGCAATAACCGCTTCGCCGAAGTAATGCCGGCGTCTGCACGGCGCCTGCACAGACGAAGACATCCTCACAGCGAACCGTCGAGATGCCCGCACAGGAACGGACCTCGATCTGGAGGTGCCGGCCCTCTGGCCGAATTTTCAGCACCCTGGCATTGGCCCAGATCCGGGCTCCTGCCTGGACTGCGCGAGGCAGGAAGGTCTTCGACATGGTCTGGCGCGTTTCGCTGCCCGTTCTTAACCCATCCGCGGCGCTTGCATACTGAAACCAGCGCGGGACCTCCATGGATTTCCAGCCGAGCGCTTGGGCGCCCTCCGCCAGCTTCAGCGACGCGGCGGGAGCGGCGCCGGGTAAATAGCTGACTGAGAGGGCCTGCTCGCAAGCCTGAAAATGATGTTCCATTTCCGTACATCGGAGGGCTTCCACGCCGTAATCCTTGCGCCAACCATCCAGCACCGCTTGAGGAGTGCGATGGTACAGGCCGCTATTAATCTCGCTCCCGCCTCCCACGCAGCGCCCTTCCACCCAGGCGATCTTGCCGCGCCCAAAGGTGGAACTGATGCCTCCGTTGCGGTACTTCAGGCGCATCTCGTCGAGGGAGAACGGAGCAGTCAGCAGTTCCGCCGGAGGGCCCTCTTCGAGCACCAGAACGTCCCGGCCCGCCTCTGCCAGGATGGCCGCGGTAATGGCACCCCCAGGTCCCGACCCGACCACCGCAACCTGACACGTGGGATCTTCAACCGGCATCGGCAGCGTCCCTGCGGTGAATGGGCCGCGAATACAGCGCCAGCGTGGCGAGACTCTCGTAGTAGCGCAGCAGGTCGCGAAAGGGCGCAAGGCGGCTGGACCGCCACAGCATCCTCTGTAGCCGCCGCGCCCCGAGGGGATTGCGGGAGTAAATGCAGCCTGTCCGCGCCAGCGGCCACAGGCCAAAGATCACCGTGAATAAACGAATTGGAAGCCGCAAGTAATCGGGCATGCGCTGCCACTGCTCCAAGACGAACTCGGCAACGTCATTGTATGGCGGCGCTAATTCCGGCGCATCGGCCGCGGCGAAGTGGAACTCGCCGATTTCATAGCAAATTGCGGAAACAGTTTCTCGGAACATCAAATTCTCACCGAAACGTCTGGAATGCGGCCAGCCAGTCCTTGGTGGCCCAGGCGAGCGCCGCCGCGCCCGCTAACCCCAACCAATAAGTGACTGGATCGCGAATCGTAAACCAAATGGGATCCTCGTTCAGCTCCCCGCGATGCGCCAGCATCCACATGCGGCAGATCCAGTACAGGACAATCGGACAGAGCGCCCACAGAAAGATCGGCCGCTGGTACAGCCGCACCACCGCGCTGCTGTCTATGTAGAGCGAGAGGACCAGGGAGGCAATGAATCCGCTGCTGACTCCAAATATGGTCAACTGGGATGCATCGCCGACACGGTAGCCGCGGCCGGCTGCCTGCTTTCGCCCGCTTTGGTCCAGCGCGGTCAATTCCGAGACGCGCTTGCTGAACGCCAGGCTCAAGAAAATAAACATCGCAAACGAAAGCAGCCAAGGCGAAAGAGGAATGCCGGTGGCGGCGTGGCCCGCCCAAATCCGGCAAGTATAGAGCAACGACAGCGCAAAAACGTCGATCAGTACCTGACGCTTCAGCACGGTAGTGTAAATCATCGCCAAACCACAGTAAGCCCCCAGAACCAGCAGTGTTCCGAGCGGCAGCCGCGCCGCAATCCCGAGGCTTGCCAGAAAGAGCAGAGGCGCCAAGGCGAACGCCCACTGCACCGGCAGGACGCCGCTCGCGAACGGCCGGTGCTTCTTGGTCGGGTGTCGTCGGTCGGACTCCAGGTCCATCAGGTCGTTCATCACGTAAACGCTCGAAGTGCACAGGCTGAACGCCAGCCACATCAGGGTCGACCGGAAAAGCATCGGCCCATTCAAGATGTTGTGCGACGCGATCACCGGCACGAAAACCAGCAGGTTCTTCACCCATTGATAGACCCGCAGCGCACGGAGCACGGCCATCCAGGGGATGGCTCCCCGCCGGAAAATCCGCTCCACGGAGCAGACCTTGGCTGTCTCGCGGATCAGAGCGTCGCTGGCGTTTACCAGCACGGCGGCGCGGGACTCCCGGAACACTTTCAGGTCCGGATACGCGTTACCCGCGTAATCAAACCCTCCCGAGCCGAAGCGTTCGCGGAGCAGCGCTCCCTTCCTTGCTCCGGTGAGATTATCGTCTTCCCCGCTGCTGATGACAGCCTCGAAGAGGCACAAGAAATCGGCCACCGGTTCCGCGACAGCCCGGTTCGCGCCCGTTACCAGAAGCAACCTGCGGCCGTTGCGCCGTTCGAGTCGAAGCCAGGAAACAACCTCGTCGTTATAAGGGAGCGTTTCCGGATCTAGCCGGATCTGCTCGGCCAGTTTCGACTTGAGAAACGGCCTCCCTCGCAGCGCCCACACAACCACCAGCCAGGCCGAGGCCGGGCGCTGGCGGATGAAGCTCAGAGCCAACTCGAACAGCGTGTCGGTCCGAAGCAAAGTGCCGTCCATGTCCACGCACAGTGGCACGCTTTCGGTGCGAAGGGCGGCCTGGGCGGTCTCCTGCTCGATCATCCCTAACCCTTAAATCGGAAGGGTTCGAATTCGCCTGTAGGATCATCCCTAAGGGGATCGCACTAGACTAGGCCGGAGGGCTACGGCGCACCAAACGGCCGCTAGCAGGACGAGCAGAACAAGTACGTTCAGAGCGGCGAAATGGCCAAAATCCGCTGTAAAGATGACGGCCGGGCTCCAGGACTGGACATGCATGGCGTATTGAGCCGGAACCGCCTTCCAAATTGCGGCAAGTCTTACAACGAGCTCCGACGGGGGAGTCACCAACTTGGCTATTAGGATGACCATCCCCAGCACCGAGATCGGAATCCAGTATGCGGATGTGCGGCTTGTGAGCCGGCCGCTTCGGCTCTTGAGAACGAACGTTTGATTCCATCCGTTCCGGAACACCATAACGGCAATCATCAGCGCACAGGCCGGAAAGAACACGTTACCGAAAGCGTGCACCCACGGGAGAAGCTCGCGCTTCGCCAGTGCCGCCGGCGGAAGCAGCCAGGCGAGGGCGCGCAGGGGAGCGAATGTCGCTAAATTCTCGTACGCGAAATAGCTGGCCCAAGGGTTCATGTAATAGAGGAGCAGGAGCGGCGTCGCAACCCCCGTATAAATGCCGGCCAGGCGCAGCCGGCCCGAAACCAGCAGAAACGGTATGGGCCACAGCAGATACTGTGGCGAGATGCCGGCCGTCGCAAGCGTGAAGAGATAGAAGAGCAGGATCGCATCCATTGCCGACAGCCGGCCGAGGTGGTACAGGGCGGCGAGCACCGCCATGGCCGGCATAATCCAAAGCAGCCGCAGGCTCTGCAACGGCAAATTTGCCAGAATGGGAGCGAAGGGAAGCCCGAAAACCTGCACGCCCTTCACGCTGTTGGACGTGATTCCTATCAGAATGCCGGCCGGCGAATAGCCGCAGACGGTCGAGATGCCGAATGCTACCAGGAGCGTCAGGGACAAGCCCGCCATCGCCGGCCACGCACGCCGCGCGGCCTCAGGTTTACGCTTCGGGAACAACAGCAGGAACGGCAAGGCGATCGGCTTCACCAACAAGCTGATTCCAAACAAAGCGCCAAAGCAGAACTCCCGGCGATACGACGACTCGCCGCGCTCGCGCACGCCGAAAGCGAACAGCAGAAAAAAAAGCGCGATTGCCTCCCACTGTCCATGAAAGCTCGTGATGAGGAGAGCCACCGGGCTGGTGGCGTAAAGAACTCCGGCCCACCACGCCACGCGAGCGCCTAAGTTCGCCGCCAGATCGAAGACCAGGACAGCCAGGAGCGAGTCGAACAGGATCGGCGCGAGTTTCAGGCAAAGCGGGAGCGGAAGGTGCGACCAGGCCGCCAGCGCTCCGCCAAACCAAAGAAAGGCTCCGATCATTGGGAAATAGGGCAGCCCGATGGTTTTTCCCTGCGCGAGCGCCAGGCTGTTGTTGACGGAGTTGATCAGATCCACGCTTCCGAAGAACAGCGCGCCGGCGGTCAATCGCGTGACCAGTGCCGTAACGAGGATGAGAAGCCGAGCGTACTTGGCCGATGGTTTTTCGGCCGCCATTCACCCGCCTCTTTCGGTGGCCGACAGACTGAACTCAGATTTCAGATCAACCATGCCGCGCAAGGCGCCCAGCACGACGGCGGGGAGTCTCGTTGGCGGCAATCCGCGCGACTCGCCCTGACGCATGTCGTAAGAGATTTCGATCTCGCGATATCGAAGCCCGGACCAGATGCTGCGAAGCACAACTTCTGACGCGATGAGGTTCCGGTAAATCAGTTTGCCCCGCAGAACCCGATCGATCACCGCCCGGTTGAACAGCCGGAAACCGCTGTCAGCATCCTGAATCCCCTCGAACCCAAAATACCGGCGCAAGGCGAAGTTATAGCTCCAGGTGAGGAGCCGCCGGTAAAGCTGATCCTGGCGGGCGGTCTTGCGCCCCACGATCAGGTCATACTCGGTCCGCAGAGGATATAGTTTCCAAAACTCTTCGGGGTCATGTTTGCCGCCGCTGTCGGAAAAAAACACATAGGGGTTCCGCGCGGAAAACACCGCGTCCAGAAACGCTCGCTTGTAGCCTTTCCGTTCCTTGCCCGTCAGATGCCGGATGCCGATCCGCCGGGTGAGATCCTGCAGCAGTTCCGAGGTGCCATCCGCGCTGCCGTCCTCGGCGACGATGAACTCGGAGCCAGGCAGCCTCCGAACGATGGTTTCGTGAAATCTAAGTACTTCCGCCTCGATCGTTTGCGCCTCGTTATATGCCACCATCACGACGCTCACTGGGTCGGATGCAAGCGTGTTCACGCTCATTGATCGGCGAAAGCGCCCAAAAACTGTCGAGCCTGTAGAGCGCTCGTCAGGCTGGAAGGACAAAAACATAGGGACTACATTGCGCCCTCGGACCAGGGTACCCGTTGGAGGGTTGGAGTATCTTTGGAAGGAGCCAGGAAACCGGTGTCGCTCTGGCAGCCATAAGTTATTGATTTTATGGAGCGGGAGACGGGACTCGAACCCGCAACGTCCAGCTTGGGAAATCGACCGTAGATTGAAAATACAGACTTTAGCGTCTACGGCGTCAATGGAGTGCGCCCGCAATCATCCTATTTTCACCGGCTGGCTTCGCCGCCTTCGCTAACAGAGGCGATGTTCAATTTGCTCTTCCAAGATCTCCTTGACGGTCAGCGTGAGAGGGATCACGCATAAAGAACGCGCGGAGTTGGCGGGCGCTTTTGGATGCGGATTGCCTGGCTTTGGAAGAGAGATACGTGCCCCAAGGACAGTCGCGTTCAAGCACTTCGCCGACCTCATTTGCGTCCGACATCGGGGCCATGCGCGGCGGTCCCATAGCCGTACATCGCTCAATCGATGATGCTCTTGTCATCCCGCAGGACGCGGCGGGAATAATAGTGGAACGTGGCCCCAATCGCGCGAGCCTGGAGTCGATAGTCATGCGCTTTCCGAGCGAGGGCGGGATCGATCGGCAGGATGGTGCCGGCGCTCATCGCCAGCAGCTGGATCTTCGCGGCGCGCTCGATGAACATCGCGAGGATCGCGGCCTCCTCGACGGTTGCGCAGGCAGTGAGCTGGCCGTGATGGGCCAGCAGGATGGCGCGCTTGTCTCCGATCGCCTCCGAGATGATACGACCTTCCCCATCCCCAATCGGCGTGCCCGGCCATTCGCGCAGCCACGCGCAGTCCTCATGAAACGGGGTCGTATCCATGTGCGACACTGCCAGCGGCACGCCGATCATCGAGAGCGCGGACACGTGCGGCGAGTGGGTGTGTATGATCGCGTTGACGATGGGCTTCGCTCGATAAATCCAGAGATGGAAACGGTTCGAGGGGTTCACCATACCTTCCCCTTCAAGCACGTTGAGGTCATCGTCGACGAGCAGCAGATTGCCCGCTGTGATCTCGTCGAAGCCGAGGCCGAACCGCAGCATGTAGTAGGTCCCGAGTTTCTCGCCCCGCGCGGTCGCCTGGCCGGCGAGACCAGAGTCGTGGCCCTCAGCGGCCAGGATACGGCACGTCAGCGCCAGCTTCTGCTTTACGGACCAGCTCGGCAGCTCGAAGTGCTTGTTCATGCGCTCCGTTGTCTGCTGATGATAGGCTTCCTTGTCTCGCACGATCATGGCGGAGCTCCATGTATTGTTGATTTGGCTGCAATCTACCTGATTATAGGTCGCCGAGAGTCAACCGGAATGGATCAGAGGCGGACCAACTCACCGGGCGCGGGTCGGTCGCAAGGCGCAGGACCGGCACTGTCGTGGTACCGGTTTGGCATGTTTACCTGCCACTTTCGGAGACGGGGTTACCTCAAAGTTGAATAAATCCGCGGCGTACGGCTATGGCGATTGCCTGGGTGCGGTCGTTCGCACCGAGCTTACCCATAATGTGCTTGATGTGGACCTTCACCGTCTCTTCTGAGATGCGCAGCAATTCCGCGATATCGCGATTGCGGTTTCCGCCTGCGACCTGCTGGAGAACTTCTACTTCCCGGGTAGTCAAGGCGTCATCGCTCATGTGCTCGGCAAGTTGAGCCGCCAACTCCGGTCAGTCGCCACGCGGCTCGACGTCCTTCAGGCGCGGCAAGTACTCGATTCGGCATATGCGCAGATTCCGGACCTGGAACGGCAAATAGGCCAGACCGAGGACGCAATCAGTATTCTTTTGGGCGACTATCCGCACAGCGTCCCCCGCGCGAAAGAACTCGGGATCGAGACTCCGACGGGTTGGCAGTGGAGCGAGACTCTACCGCCGGAATTGCCGGCGGGGCTGCCCTCAGGCCTGCTGGAGCGCAGGCCCGACATCCGGGAGGCCGAGCAAAATCTGGTTGCCGCGAATGCCGATATCGGAGTTGCTAAGGCCATGTTCTTCCCGCAAATATCCCTGCTCGGCTCTGGAGCGGCGGCGTTTGGACATAGCTCCTTTCTGGGGGCGACTATCCCGGCCCCGCTCGGGATCGGAAGCTACGCGGCCAGCGCGACGCAGCCGATTTTCACGGGGGGTGCTTTGCGTAACAATCTGCGTTTGGCGAATTCGCAGGACCGGCAAGCTCTGCTCAGTTATCAGCAAACCATCCAGCGCGCTTTCGGCGATGTTTCGGACGCTCTAATTGGCTATGACAAATACCGTGGAGTCCGCGAGCGCCAGGAGCAGACCGTCAAGGATCTTCAAGAAACGGTCGACGTCTCGCTCATGCGTTATCGCGGCGGAACGGCGAATTACTTAGACGTCCTTGACAGCCAGCGGTCGTTATTTCAAGCCGAACTCACGCTCGCGCTGGCGCGAAACAACGAATATCAGAGTTTGCTTCAGCTCTATAAGGCGCTCGGCGGCGGGTGGAAGTAATTCCAAGGGCATTGAGTCCCGACATGGAACCGACGTGAAGGACAGGGAGGATCTCCGAGGGCCTCCTGAAAGGTTAGTAGCCTTTCCGAAACTCGCATCGATCGTCGCTCGGTGGCCGGTTGCGGATCGCAGCACTGTCCATCACGTGGGTTACCGTGTAATTCCTCCCGCTCCTACGCAGCAGCCAGTTAATAATTGCTAGGTGTGCAATCCAGTTGCAGCAGCTGATCGAATGGTGCGAGCGTCAGGGTTTGCTTGGGGACTATCCAGGGCTTCGTTAGAACCTTCGGATCTTCTAGCGTCGCCTCGATTTCGAGCGTTTTGGCGTCCACGCGCCGGTAGCGTTCCACGATATGCAGGGCATCCGAATGGAACGATACACGGCCTTCGGCGGAGATCCAGGTGTTGTCGGTAAAGTTCGTCTTGTCGACGACAAAGGTGTCTCCCTCCCAACGTCCCACCGCGTCTCCGCGCCAGGAAGGAGGCGCTTCATCGCGATGCGCCCTTCCATCAAAGGGAATGATCTGAAAACCGTGATAGGTTTCGGTCAGCATGATCACGAATTTCGGAGTCTGAACGATCTGGCCGACAGCGCCCACATCAAAGAGGCTCACGTTCAAAGTACCGAAGGCGGTGGGGATACAGCGCTGGGAGGGGTCGTCCTTATCGCCCAAGGTTTTGGCTTTGGCGGCGGCCTCGGATTGGTACAAATCGGCAAAAGAGGTTGGTCGCGGTGCTCCACGTCCGCCCGCAGGCGCAAAGCTCAGGCGCCCAATGTCGGCGCCACGCCACCACACCCCCGACAGGTCCGGATGGCCATCGGGCATCCGCGGCACAGGTCCGTTGGCGGTGGCTGCCGTTGTTGCCGTCCCCGAAGCTTTTGTCTGCGCCGCAAGGCTGTGGGTGAGCGCCGTAGACGATATCAGCGCGCCTGTGATCGCCATCACGATTGAGCGCTTCATATTCTCTCCATCTCAAACAACCCGCTCGGGGCCGCGTTACTGGCCCTCCTGGCGGCTCTCCTGCGGACCAAACATTCCGAACACCCGCCCGTCGGACAGGACAAGCTGCCGCAACATTCCTCTGTTGTCGGCATCCTTGGCGGCGAATCCTTTGATGGTGACCTCGGCGCCCGGCTTGACCATGTCTTTTCTGTAGCCGTTGCGGATCATTCCGCTCGGCGTTCCGGCCTCGAAGTACCATCTCTGGAGTTTGCCGGTCGCGTCCTTCGCGTCGAGCACGAAAGACGAGTGCGGGTTTTCCATCCGCACCTCGACAATCGTACCGTGAATTTCTATCGGCTTCTTCACGTCATACTCGGCGGCGAAGGAGTGATGCGCCCAAGCCGGCGCCCCCGCGCCAAGCGCAATTAGAAGTCCGCTCACAACGGCGAGAACCCTTCCTTTCATATCTCCTCCCGCTTTGTTTCGAAATTCCTCCGGAACTTCGACGTCAGTTGAAAGTATATACCCAAGCTGGGGTCCTCCTGTAGAACACCCGGGATTTATAAATCCTTCACCGCCGGAGTCGGCTTGGTTCAAAAAGTAGGTCCGCGCGAGATTTGCGGCAGCGCCCCGCAAACTATTCCACCTGACCTGCTGCGGGGCGTGGAAATCCTCCCGCCCAATCACGTCTGCAGTACCGATATTACTTACGTTCCGATGCGTGGAGGCTTTCTTTGTCTGGTCGCGGCGATGGACTGGTTCAGCCGCTTTGTGCTCAGTTGGGAACTCTCCAATACGAAGGAAACCGGTTTCTGCCTGTGGCGGCGCTGGACGCAGCGTTTCGCTTCGGCCTGGTCAGCTTCTACCGGTTGTACAGCTGGGCGATGCGGTAGATTCCTCCATGCCAGGAACACGGCGCATTCCTGACAAGCGCGCTTTCTTGGGGCCGGACTCGTCGATCTAGGCGTTCCAAAAAGTGGTCACGCATCGGAATATCTATCGCATCGCCGTGCCGTGAAAGATCTTCTGATTCCCCCGAATTAGGAATGCTGCCAGTGACGAGCGACGATTCAAAAGGCCGTGGTGAGACCTGCGGAAGCCTCCACATCGACAGTCGACATACGCTCCAGCGCCGATGGCCAGCGGCTCCTAGTAAACGCCCTCTCCGGTGGCGCCGCGCCCACGCTAAACGTAATCAGCAGCTGCGAGCAGGCCGCGCTCGGCAGTAGGTGAGGCGGCTCAATGCTCAACTACAAGACGGCTCCAGATCCGTTCGCGTGATTCATTTCTCTGATACTAACGGCGACTACGCGTGCACGCACGCAAATAACAGCACTCGCCGGTAGCGGTGGATGCGCCGTAATCCAGGAGTTGATTGCCAGCGCATGCGGAATGTGGCACTTCGACGGTTTTTCCATCCGGCAGGTATACGCGCGGGCGTAGGCCCTTTGACACGGGAGAAATATTGTGAAAGACTTCTCAGCCAATGCTCCGCATCCATGAAGCTGTAATAGCGGGGCGGGGATGTGCACTGGAGGGGAAAGCATGAGATTGCTGAAAATTGCATTACTGTCCACGTTGACCACCGCCGCAGTATGGGCGCAAGCCACAGCGCAGATGCACGGAGTGATTTCGGACCCAAGCGGCGCAGCGATTCCCGGCGCCATGGTGAAGGCCACACAAACCGACACGGGGATTTCGAGAACCGTGACGACGGAGGCCGACGGCAGTTACGTCATTCCGAACCTGCCTTTGGGTCCGTATCAGTTAGAAGTCAACAAAGTAGGTTTTTCGACGGCCGTGCAGATGGGCATCGTCTTACAAGTCAGCAGCAACCCGGCGATTCCGATAACGCTGAAGGTCGGCGCCGTAACCGAGCAGGTGGTCATCGAGGCAAATACGGTCCAAGTCGAAACCAGCAGTGTCGGCGTCGGCAACGTGATTGAGAACCAGAGAGTTATCGATCTGCCGCTCAATGGCCGCTCACCGACGGACCTGATTACCCTGAGCGGCGCGGCCGTGCAGCCGACGCCGACCGGTAACCCGGCGGCGGGCAGCGGCGTGCTCATCTCGGTTGCCGGCGGGAGCATCCAGGGCGTCCAGTATTATTTGGACGGCGCCCCAAATTCGAATCCATCAGACGGCACAGGTAAGAATTTACCGTTCCCGGACGCGCTGCAGGAATTTAAGCTTACGACCAGCACACAGGACGCCTCCGCCAGTGGACATTCCGGAGCGGCGGTCAATGCGGTGACCAAGTCGGGCACGAACAGTTTCCACGGTGACGCCTTCTGGTTCATCCGCAACTACGACGTCAACGCCCGGGATTTCTTTGCCAGAGGGCCCGACGGGTTGAAGCGCAACCAGCCTGGCGGAACCTTCGGCGGGCCAATCATGAAGGACAAGCTGTTCTTTTTCTTGGGCTATCAAGGCACATTTATCCGCCAGACGCCCATCAGCAGCACCACATTTGTACCCACGGCTCATATGTTGCAGGGAGACTTCACTACTTATGCATCCGCGGCCTGCCAGGGTACGAATAGAACGCTGAAAGCGCCGTTCGTCAACAATATGATCAGTCCTACCTTACTGAGTCCGGCTGCGGTCAAAATTTCTGAACTGCTTCCTACGCCAGTGAACAATTGCGGGCTGGCCTACTACGGGTCCATCGTTCATTGAACGAATTTCAGGTCCCTGTGCGCCTCGATTATCAGCTCAGCGACAAGCAGAGTCTGTTTGCGCGATACCTAAACACCAATATCCAACAGCAGATCCCCTACAACCTGAGCCACAACTTGTTAGATGAGTCCGGACAAGGTATCGATGGTCAAGATCAAGCGTTTAGCTCTCGGCGACACCTACGTATTCGGCCCGAATATGGTGAACTCGCTGCGTGCGTCCGCTGACTCGCATCGCGACAGGAAGTCCGAATCCCCTGATGCCTGGCGACAACGATGTTGGCATCAATATGTACACCAACGCGCCGAACTTCCTTTACATATCCACTATCGGGGGATTCTCGTTGGGCAGCACCGGATTCGGCGCCCGCAGTTATTAGACGACCTTCGGACTCAACGACGATTTCAGCCTGGTGCATGGATCGCACCAGTTTAAGTTTGGCGGGTCTGCGCGTCGTGAGGTCATTTGGTTCCGGAACAACCCGTTTGGCGAGGGGCAGTTTATATTCAGCAATGCCACCGGCCTGGGCTTGAGTGACTTCTTACTGGGTCACGTTTCCTCCTTGCGGCAAGCAGCGATGTTGAGCCTACGAATATGCGGGAGAACTTCGTCTCCCTGTACGCGCAAGACACCTGGAAAATCAATCCGAAGTTGACGCTGAACTATGGGGTGAGTTGGGAGCCGTGGCTGGCCGCGTCTTATCCACATGGAGATACGGCCGATTTCAGTGTGGCCGCTTTTTATGCCGGCCAGAGGAGTACGGTCTTTCCGACTGCCCCTCCCGGCTTCACCTTTCCTGGAGACCCCGGTTTTCCCGGAGGAACCTCGGGCATCAATTCGCATTGGAATAATTTCGATCCCCGCATTGGGATTGCCTGGGATCCGAAAGGCGATGGGAAAACGGCCATCCGCCTCGGCGGGGGAATCGCTTCGCGACTATCTGGCCAATGGCCGCCTGATGGTAAATGCCGAGACCGTGTCGCCCTTCCTTCAGACGGTCGTCGCAACGGGCGTTAGTTTCGATAACCCTTGGGCGAACCAACCTGGTGGCGACCCATTCCCATACACCTACAGCAAGACTAACGCCTTGTTTCCGCCTTACGGGAGCAACCTCCCGAGCGTGCCGAATCTGAACTCGATGGTTCAATATTCATGGAACCTCGCTGTGCAACGGCAGATCACGTCTAGGTGGTTCGCTTCGGCAACGTATCTGGGAACTCACATCATTCACGTTTGGGACGCAGTGGAAGATAATCCCGCCCAGTATATCCCCGGCAACTGCGTCGCGGGACAGTACGGCCTGACGGCGCCCGGCCTGTGCACCCAGACAAGCAATATCAACAATCGGCGTATTCTGAATCTGGCGGTTCCCGGTACGCAACTCGGCTATATAACCCAATATGACACTGGAGGTACGCAGGGCTATAACGGTCTTCTGCTGACCACGAATTGGCGCCTCGGTAGCAACGTAAGCCTGAACGCCAATTACACCTGGTCGCACTGCCTTGCTGCACCGGTGCTTGGTACCCTTGCTGGTACTGCCTTTAATGGCCTCAATCCCGGCCGGATTACCAAAATCAGCCTTACCAGAACATTGGTCCCGTTAACCGGGACATGGACACCGGCAATTGCGGCCAGGATCGGCGGCAAGTCGCCAATGTGACGCTGGTAGCCCAGATGCCGCAGTTTTCGAACAGATTCACACGAATGGTCGCGAGCGGCTGGACAGCGTCCACGACCATCGTTATACGCACTGGCTCGCCCCTTAACATTACTGACAGGCGTGAGCCCGGACCCGGCAACCGGATTCGGAAGCAACGCGGGTGCGGCGCAAATTCCCAACCAGGTGCTGCCGAATGTTTATTCGACTACACAAGGCGCGTCGTGCAATCCGTCCATCGCCTTTTGTGACGCAGTGGCTGAATCCGGCTGCATTCGCGGCGCCCGCCTTGGGCACCTTCGGCAATGTGGGCCAATACGCCGTGTTCGGCCCGGGATTCTGGGAATGGGACCAGGCGATCTCCAGACAATTCACGATTCACGAGCGACAAAGGATGGAAGTTCGCTTCGAGGCGTTCAATGTGACCAATCAGCTTTCGGCCGGGCAATCCCGGAACGAGCACAGCCGCCGCCAGTACGTTTCGGCTTGATCACCGCCGATGCGACGCCGCCATCAGGCAACAGCGCTCCTTCGAGGGTGCTGCAATTCGCGTTGAAGTACGCTTTTTAGAATCCGCGGCCGATTCGGGCAGTCTTCCACAACTTTTTGGCGATGCCGCGACTCACGCCAAACGCCGAATCTGAAAAAGTAAGTGACGGATAGCAACCGACAGGACTCCGCCCACACAGGGCAAGCCACGGCCCGAGACGCGCATTGGTGCTTAATCGACCCGGCGGATGGCATGGCCCTGAGCCTTGCGGACAGGTCAGTGATGAGGCCTGCGGAAGAGCGCAGCGATCTCGATTCAGGAGAGTGCCAGGATTCGACCCAGGCCGTCTTTTCCAGGGCAAGGAGAAGACGATGGTAAAGAGAAAAGAGAAAAAGTGAGCGGAAAGCGGCGGTAGGAGCGCGTAATACAGGAGTTGATTGCCAGCGCATCGCGGAAAAAAATTTCGACAGATCGAGTCGTGTCGCAGGATTTTCACAAGGCACTTTCACTTGAAACAAAGCTCCTTCACTTGAACCAGATGCGCAACAGGGGAGGCTGGCGCGAAGTTTGCACAGCCCTTTAGGAATAAGTCTCAAATCACCATCGAGAAAGGAATCAAACACCGATGGCGACTACCACAACCCGAGTCAGCGAGCAGACATCTGAGCAGAATGCGGTTCGTCCATTTCAAGTGAAATGTTCCGGAAGCGGAACTCACCGAATTGCGCAGGCGCGTCAACGCGACCAAGTGGCCGAACGGGAAACGGTCTCGGATGCAACCCAAGGAGTACAGCTCGCGACGATGCAGGCGTTAGCGCGCTATTGGGCGACAGAGTATGACTGGCGCAAGATCGAGGCAAGGTTGAACGCCTTGCCGCAGTTCATCACCGAGATCGACGCTCTCGACATTCACTTCATCCACGTCCGTTCAAAACACAACTTGGCCTGCTTCTGAAGTAGATTAGCGCCAGCGGGACGAATGGCTTCCTTCTTCAAGGTCCGATGCATGCGCTCGTGACGGCCGTTCTGCTGGGGATGACGGGGCGGGATGCGTTCGGTCGAGATGCCCAGGCGCAGCCACCAGGCTGACAAGCGCGAGAAATTGAAAAGCCCGTTGGCGAGGCGAAGGGAACTGTCGGAGCGGATCGCTTGCGGCGTCTTTCCGGCATTCGATTCCACGGCTTTCGCACGGCACCAGATAACGCGAAGCATGATCGGTAACCGTCAGCGGATAACAGTAGCGCCGATCGGCGAGCAGGAACTCTCCCTTGTAGTCAACACACCACAGGGCATTCGGTCTGGCGCCCTCTGATAGCCGCGTGCCTTCGGTAGGGGTGCGCGATCGCCTGGCGCGCGTGACCAGTCCATGACGATCGAGGATGGCGAGGATAGTGCTGCGAGCTGGGATTTCACATCGCTCGGCAGTCGTCGAAGCAGGCGCTCCCGGATCTTGCGGGCGCCCCAGTTGGGTTTCTCGCGCTTGGCCGCTACGATGGCTGCTTCGATTTCCTCGCGCAGTTGGTTGGCATAGCGGTGGGGGCGCCTGGCACGATCCGTGAGCCACTCCCATCCGCATTCCACTTCCGCCCCTTCCAGGAGGAAAGTGTAACCCATGTCTTTGGTACGTTCTGTTACCTACGTGTCGAGCCGCACAAACAAAAGCACACGGCTAGCTCGCAGGCTCTCGAACTACCGGCGCGGCCGCTTGGCCAGGAACAGTTCCGCAGCCAGGTCTTCCTGCTCTTTATTCGCTGCCACCCGCCATTGTTGAAGGCTATCTCGCCGCAGCCTTTCCAGCAGTTCGCTCTTGCGGCGCGCCTCCATCACCCGGCTGAGCTGCTCGGTGATTTTCGCTTCCCATTGCCGCTCACGAGTCTCCAGATTGCGGATTTGAACGGCGCTGTGCTGCCGGTACAAATCCAGGCTCTTCAGCAGCACCGCATCGATACCGGCCTGAGCAAACACATACCGATGGGATTCCGCCGCATCCGCTTCAATCTTATGCCGCGCTGCAATGAGCTGCGCCAAGTCCAGGCGCAGCTGCCGTAGTTTCAGTTCCTCCAGCGCGGCCTGTTCCTGCGCGCCAGCGCAGCACGCGTTCCAGTGGGAAGGCAAAGCGCTTCATGTTTTGCGGCGCTTCTATTCCGCCATTTTCGCCAGTTCGCGCATTTGCCCCATGGTCTCCTCAAACGCCGAGTGTTCGCCGGCATCTTGCTTCAAGAATTCCATCAGTTGCGGCCGCAGGCGGATGGCCGCGTCCAGCTTCGGATTGGCGCCGCTGGCATAGGCCCCCAGATTGATCAGATCCTCCGAGCGCTGGTGCGTGGCCATCGCTTCGCGGATCTTCTTGGAGGCCTCCTTCTGTTCGGGCGTGTAGAGCCGCGCCGCCAGCCGGCTCACCGACTGCAGCACGTCGATGGCCGGATAGTGCCCCGCCGCCCCAAGCTGCGCGCGAAAGAACAATGTGGCCGTCCAGGATGGCTCGCACCGCGTCGCAGATCGGCTCGTTGAAATCGTCGCCTTCCACCAGCACCGTGAAAAATCCCGTGATGGACCCCTTGCGGAAATTTCCCGCCCGTTCGAAAATCTTAGGCAGCAGATTGAACACCGACGGCGTGTAGCCTTTCTGGCTGGGCGGCTCGCCCGCGGCCAGGCCGATCTCGCGCTGCGCCATGGCCAGCCGCGTGACCGAATCCATCACCAGCAGCACGTCCTTTCCTTGATCGCGAAAATACTCGGCCACCGCCAGCGCCACAAAGGCGGCCCGGATCCGCAGCGGCGCCGGACGGTCGGAAGTCGCAACCACCAGGACGGAGCGCTTCAGTCCATCCGGCCCCAGTTCGTGCTCGATAAAATCGCGCACTTCGCGGTTCCGTTCGCCGATCAGAGCGATCACGCTGACATCGGCCGAGCTATAGCGCGACATCGCGCCCAGCAGCGTGCTTTTGCCGACGCCGCTGCCTCCGAAAATTCCGATTCTTTGCCCCTTGCCGCAGGTCAAGCAGGCTGTCGATGGCGCGAATGCCGGTGACCAGAGGCTCGCCGATCGGCTCGCGATCGAGTGGGCCGGGCGCCTGGGCGTAAAGATCGTAAGGCTCCCGGCTCCGATCGGCCCCAGATCGTCCAGCGGCTTTCCGAAGCCATCGATCACCCGCCCCAGCAGTTGCTCGCCCGACTTCCATGCGCGCGTCTTCCTTGCGCGCCGTGATGGGGTCGCCCAAGTGCAGTCCGTCGGTCTCTTCGAGCGGCATCGACAGCACGCGGCCGTCGCGGAATCCGATCACCTGGGTGCGAATCATGCGGCCGTCCTGGGTGCTGATTTCGCAAAAATCGCCGATCCGCGGCCGCCGGTCCGTTCGATTCCACCAGCAGGCCCACCAGTTCGGTGACCGCGCCCGTCCAGCGGCAGGTCTCGATGCGCGCCAGCTTTCGTAATAAGGCTCGAGTTTCACTGACGCCCGCTTCACCAGATCCGCAAAGCCCGCGCTCGATCTCCGCCAGCTGCGTTTCGGCCGAGGCGTCCAGCGTTCCCCGCGCTGAATCGAGGATCGCCGCTCCGCGTCCCAGGCCGGGGTCGCCGAGCACCTCGACGCGCTGGGGCAGTCCCATTTTTTCCAGGTGCTGCTTCACCATCGGCGCGTCTTCCCGGCTCACCCGCACGCGCTGCACCTCGTGCGCGCGATTTTTTCGAAGCCCGCCTTCACCAGGCCCAGCAGCGCTTCGGGAGCCACCGTCAGCTCGCGATGCAGAATCCGCCGCGCGATGGCCAAAGCCAGCGCCACCACGTCCTCCTCGGCTTCGTGCCGGAAGCGCTGGCGCAAGCCCGTCAGTTCTTCGATGCTGCGAGCCAAGCGGCCATTCATCGCTTCAATCTGCGCGGCTACTTCCTGCCGCGCCGCCGCCTTTCCTTCCTGGAAGCCCTGCTGGTAGACCGACTGCGCTGTCCCCCTGCGAGCCGGAACCGGCGCTCGCGGAAGTGGAATCGGAGTCGCGTATGCGCTGCCGGAAGGAACTACGTCCAGCGGCGACACCCGCCGCCAGGGGACCGCATCAGTGGGAATCCCGCCGCGATAGATCTTAGACGACATACTGCTCCCCGACGGTGCCCTTCAGGCTGATCGTGCCTTCGGCCTCCAGCTGCCGGACCACCGCGATGATCTGCTGTTGCGCCGCTTCCACTTCCTTGATCTTGACCGGCCCGAGCGCCTCCATATCCTCCTTCAGCATCTCGGCGCCGCGCTGCGACATGACTTGCAGGATGTGAGTCTTCAACTGTTCGCTGGTGCCTTTGAGCGCCACCGTCAGAATCTTGCGGTCCACCTTTGCCCAGCACTTCCTTGACGGCCTCCGGACTGAGCAGCAGCAGGTCTTCAAACACGAACATCAGATGGCGGATGGTCTCCACCAGCTTGGGATCGTTCTGCTCGATGGACTCCAGAATTTCCTTGCTGGTGCCCGAGTCCAGACGGTTGAACATTTCCGACACCGCCCGCACGCCGCCGTAGGACTCGCGGCTCATCTCGCCCAGAGCTTTCAGCTTTTGCCCGATGATGGCGGCGATCTTGGAAATGATTTCCGGCGAGATCTGATCGAGGTTGGCCATGCGCAGCGCCACGTCGGCGCGCAGTTCGGCCGGCAGCGAGATCAGCAGCCCGGCCGCTTGCGAGGCGTTCAAGTGCGACAGGATCAGCGCGATGGTTTGCGGATGCTCGTTATGAATGAATTTCGCGAGCTGCTGCGGGTCGGCCTTCTGCAGGGTGTCGAAGCTGGCCAGCTCCGAGCCCAGGGTCTTCACCAGCCGGTCCACCAGCTTCTTGGCGTGCTCCGGGCCGAAGGCGTTCATGAGCATTTTCTTGGCGTAGTCGATGCCGCCCTTGAGGACGTAATCGCGCGCCATCGACATCTGGTAGAACTCTTCGAGCACGCTCTCGGCCTGATCGTTGCTGATGGAGGTGATCCGCGCGACTTCGCGGCCGAGGGCCTGCACTTCCTCTTCGTCCAGTTGCCGCAGAATTTCCCCGCTGATCTGATCGCCCAGGATGATCATCAGGATCGCGGCCTTGCGCATGCCTGGCGTGGCGGTTTGTGCCGCTTCGAGATTCTGAATCATCTCGCTTACTGTCTCTCGCTGCCGTCCGTCATCCAGGACCGCAAAACATGCGCCATGCTGGCGGAGTCTTTCTTGGCCTGTTCGCCGATGTGTTTGGTCAACACCTCGGTTTTCTTGGTTACCGGCGGAAGTTTCAGCGCGTTCAGCGCGTCGGTTTCCTGCTTCTGGCGAAGCGCCGCTTGCTCGGCCATCTGATTCTCGATCTGGTTCTGAGATTCTCGGAAGCTCCGCCGGCCGCGAGCTGCGCCGGCATGTTCGACGCCCGCTACCGCGCTCGCCGCGCCGGCGCCAGCTGGAAGACCAGCAAGAGCAGCGCCACGAATACCGCCAGCCCCGCGCCCACGCCTATCGAAAAGGACGATTGCTCAGCAGCTGATCCAGCCGATTCTGGGCGGCGCCGGGCGGCCGGCTTGGGCGTCGTATCAGAGCTTCCGGGTTCAGCGTGGATTCAAAAGGCAGAGCTTTCCACGACCAGTTGGTCGCCGCGCTCGGCCGAGAATCCGATCACGCCCGCCACCAGATCGTGGATCGCTTTCAGTTTGTCGGCCGAAGGCGCTTCCACGACCCGCTTGGCCTTCGCCCCGGCTCCTTCCCAGCGCACGTCGGAATCCACCAGCAGCGACACCGACAGGCGTTTGACGGCGCCTTGCGGAACCCTGATGCCGGACCGTGTGGCTGGACTGGTAGCTGATGTTCTCGGTGCGTCGCGTCACCGCGTTGCTTCCGCCGCCGGGCGCGAGGCCGGGCGCGGCAGGTTGGACGCCGTGCCGGGCACTCCCGAGCGCGACGCTGCCTCCGCTCATGTCTTCCGTCTTTTGGGACGTGAGCATCACGGACTTGTTGGGATCGAAGGTCTCCTCGCTTTGTTCGGCGCTCGTAAAATCGCACTCCGCCGAAGCGGTGGCGCGAAACTTGTCCGCGCCGAGCAGCGGCTCCAGTGTGCCGTTGATCTTGGCCAGCAGATCGTGTTCGATCTTCTGCCGGTAATCCAGCGCCGCCTCGGAAGGCTCGGGATCGTCGGCCGAGGGAGGCTTGCGGGCCCGGTTGAGCAGGTTGCCGCGCATATCCACCACCGAGACCGCCTCCGGCGCAAGGCCATCCACCGCGCTGGCAGTCAACTGGCAGATCGCGGCCACGTTCTGCGCGGACAATTGCGCCCCGGGCCGCAGCTTCACCAGAACGCTGGCCTTGGCCGGCTGGCGCGACTCCGGGAAAACGGAATCCTTGGCGAGAGTGATATGAACCCGCGCCTGTTCCACCTCCGCCAGCGACATAACCGAGCGCTCCAGTTCGCCTTCCAGCGCCCGATGATAGTTCACCTGTTCGGTAAAATCGCTGGCGCCGAAATTGGTCTTGTCGAACAGCTCAAAACCGATGCGGCCGCTCTT
Organism: Bryobacterales bacterium; assembly: GCA_963732175.1. GTDB lineage: Bacteria > Acidobacteriota > Terriglobia > Bryobacterales > Bryobacteraceae > Palsa-89. The sequence goes on from CAVSYF010000002.1 coordinate 299,244, forward strand.
GGGGACGCCCGCCGCGGCCAGATGCAGACGCAGCTCAGCTACTTTGCCGGAAGGAACCAGCACCACCGAGCCGTTCTCGGATAAGCGGAAATCCGAACCGCTTTCCCGTACTTTGGCCACCACCGCCGCCGCGTCCTCGTGCGAAAGCTCGCTATAAAGCGGCCGGAAATCCCGTTCGCGATTCCAGTGCGCGAACGCCGACAGGCCCGCGATGACGCCGGCGGCCGCCAGCACGAGCGAAAGCATCTGCTTCCAGGTCAGGCTCTCAAACAGTTTTCTTATTTGGTCCATCTGCTATTCGCGCCTACATCTGCATCCGCATCACTTCCTGGTAGGCCGAGATCACCTTATTTCTGACCTGCAGAAAAAGATCGAAAGCCAGCTCGGTCTGGTCCGCCGCCAGGGCGACTTTGTGCACTTCCTCGTCTTCCCCCGATAAAAATTTGTCGATGGTGGTATGCGAATTCTGCTGGAACTGCTCCACCTGGCCGATCGCATCGGAAAGGACGGATTGGAATTCTCCCCCGCGGGGCTCTTGGGCGAACCGGCCGGCGCAATCGCGGGGATGGACTGCGGGATGCGAACAGCCGTGATCGGGACGGGCATGGCGGCTTACTTCAGAAGGTCGATCGACTGCGAAATCATGTTTTTGATCGCGCTCATGGCCGCCACGTTGCCTTGATAGCCGAGCGCGGCGCTCTGAGATCCGCCATGTCTTCGGCGGGATTACATGCGGAAACGCCACGTAGCCGTCCTGGTCGGCGTCCGGATGGCCCGGCATGATAGCGCTTTTCCGGCTCGCTGGTGTCTTCGATCACATCCGAGACCGCCACCCCATTTACCCCCGTTCCCATTTCGGTTTGAAACACCGCCGCAAACGGCGAAGTCTGCGGAGCGCTGGTGAATACCGCGTCTTTTCGGCGATAGGGCCCGCCCTCCGGCGTACGCGTGGTTTCGGCGTTCGCCAGGTTCTCGGCCAGCAGTTCGGCGCGCGTCCGCTCGGCCGCCATTCCGGATGCGCTCACCGAAAGAACCGAAAATAGACTCATCCGGTCTTACCCTCCTGAATGGCGGAGTTCATCATTTTGAACTGGGTCTTCATCAGACTGGATGCCAAATTGAACCGCAGCGCGTTTTCTGCCAGCAGCCGCGCTTCCCGGTCCAGGCTCACGTTATTCCCGTCATTATTCACGACCAGCCCCGGCGTTTCCACCACGTTGGGGCTCCCGCCGGAAGCCAAACTCATGAATTCAAACTGGAAATCAATATCTTTGGTCTTATATCCCGGCGTATCCACATTGGCAATATTGGAGGCTACAAGCTTCTGCCGCGCGCTCAGCAGGTCCATGTAGTGCTCGATCTGATTAGTGATACGGTCGACCACGCAAACCCCATAGTGCACACCAGCCGCCAAAACTCATCGCTCGAGCAAGGCTGCCAAAGTTTTTGCCCGAACGGTAACTAGTCAAGCTTCTCTTGGGTTAGACCATTTGATGCAGATCCATGCGAGGCCTCCGTTGCGGCTCAAAACGGCAATATTCCAGATCGCGGCATAAGATTGTAACGGCGACCTGTTATTATGGTCCGGTCGGAAACCGGGCTGTGGAGCGCGGTACGGAGGCTGGGACTAAGTAGATTCACTATGCGGTTCTAGGGGTTACCTGAAATTGATTACGTACCAGTACCCCGGTAGAATCAAAATGCGGGCGGCCGATACACTCAATATGAGCGAAGGTTTAACGACAATCGAAGGAAACGAAGCGCGCCCAATCTTCCGGAGCCCAGAAAGGGCTTGATCCGGATTCTCATTGCGGATGATCATCCGATCGTGCGCGACGGCTTAAAGAAGCTCCTCAGTCTCGAGGAGGATTTCCAAGTGGTGGGCGAAGCAGCCGACGGCTGCGAGGTCCTGGACAAAGTCCAGGAGCTTGATCCCGACGTGCTGCTGCTCGATCTGCGCATGCCCAACCTGGACGGTCTGTCCGCCCTGCAGACCCTGCAGCAGACCAACAAGCGCACGCGCGTCATCATCCTCACCGCGTCCGAAGACAAGAACGAGTTCGTGCAGGCCATGAAACTGGGCTGCTCGGGCATCGTCCTGAAGCAAACCGCTCCCGAATTAATCGTCAAAAGCATCCGCAAGGTTCACGGCGGCGAGATCTGGCTCGATTCCCACACCACTGCGGCCGTAATGCGTCAATTCGCCGTGCCGGGCGAAGGCGGAAGCTCCGGGTCTGGTAAGGCTCGCGAACGGTCTCCCTTGAGCCAGCGCGAGCGGGAAATCGTGCAACTGGTCGCCCAGGGCTATAAGAACAAAGAGATGGCCGAGAAGATGTTCATCAGCGAGCAGACCGTCAAGAACCATCTGCACAACATCTTCGATAAACTCGGCGTTTCGGATCGCCTGGAACTGGCGCTCTACGCTATCCACAAGGGCCTCCATCTGAACGCAGAACGTTAATCTTTCCGAAGCGGGCCGGCGCCGGGCCCGCTTTCCCTCTGCGTCCCTTAGCCCATCCTCAGCTATTCTCCCGCCCGTAGCCAGCTAGTTCCCCGATTGTTCCCCGTTCGTACTGGTATTAAAGTCCTGGATACGGAGCAACCACATGCGACTCTTTCCTTTCTCTCATTGTTTTGTTTCGCCCTTGCGCCCCCTCGTCGCCCAAATCCCAAAGGAACACGTCCCGCAGATGCAGACCGTGGAACCAAAAAGCGGAACCATCGGCTCGGTTCTGCGCATGACCGGCGTTGATCTCGGAAAGCCAAGATGGACTAGGTCTATCTCACCGATCATACCTTCGACATGAAGGTCAAGGTATTCGATCAGACCGATCAATCCATTCAGTTCCGGATTCCTCCCTCCGTCAAGCCCGGTAAGCTGCAACTGCTGGTGAAGACCACCGGCAAGGAGCCGGTACTTTTGGAGCAACCGGTCTATATCACGGTGCAAGAGGAGAAGCCCAGTAAGGCTGAAGTCGCATCCGCCGCGCACTGAAGCTTAAACTGAAGGTTTGTTCTCGATCCTGTTCCGCCATCCGGCGCCCGAGCAAGAAGACTACCTGATCGCCGAGCTAGCCGAATTCGGAACCACCGGCATCACCGAAGAAGCCGGCGGCATTCGCGCTTTCTTCGACGCCTCCGCTGACGCGCAGCGTTACTCCGTCGCTTCTCCGAGTTTGCTCCCGAACTTCGCCGGGAGGATGCCATCGATTGGGAGCAAGTATCCGCGACGCCTGGCCGCCGCTTCCCATCGGGGACCGCTTCTATCTGGTTCCGCCCTGGCGCAAAAACGAAGCCACCCCGCCGGGCCGCATTCGGCTCGAGATCGATCCGGGGATGGCGTGCGGCACCGGCCGGCACCCGCCACGCAACTCTGTCTGCAAGCCATCGAAAGACACGTGCGCCCTGGCGATGCGGTGCTGGACATCGGGTCCGGTTCCGGAATCCTCGCGCAAGCCGCAACCTTGATGGGCGCCGGCTCGGTCATCGGGTGCGATTGCGATCCGGAAGCCGTCCAAATCGCCCGGGAGAATTATCCGTCCGTTCTGTTTTTCACCGGCTCCGCGGAAGCGGTTCGCTCGCGCTCGGCCGGCGTGATCGTCGCCAACATCGATTCCGCCACTCTAGAGCAATTAGCGCCCGAGCTCGAGCGCGTCCGCAAGCCGCATTCGACGCTCATTCTTTCGGGATTTCGCAGCGATGACGTCCCGGAGGGTTTTGAGGCCGCCGAGACGCTTCAGCAAGGCGACTGGCTGTGCCTCATCGACGCGCGCTAGCGGGTCGCGTTAACTGGCATGGCGCTCGATCCTGCAACCTTGCGCAAGACCGGCCGGTCCGTATCCGGGTCATCCAGCTTGCGCCGGCTATGCATGGCGTACAGCCGCGCTTTCACAGCGTCGAATTCGGACGTTGTGAGAATGTAGGCGGGCATGGGAACCAACAATTGCTGGATGTTCCTCTGCGCCGCGCGAATCCGATCGTCCGTCATAGGATGCGAGGAGAAAACTTTAGCCACCGTGCCCGGCTTGCGCTTCTCCAGCGTCTCGATCTTCTCGAAAAAATCGACGAAGGCGTTCGGATCGTACCCGGTTTTGTACATGTATTCCAGGCCCAGCATGTCGGCTTCGGACTCAAAGCCGTGCGAGAATTTCAGGTAACCAACCGGCTGCAATGCGGCGACCGCCTGCCGGATGGCGTAGCCGGCCCAGCCGCCCAGAAAAACCAAAGGAAAAGTGGCTGCATTGGCGATCTCGCCACGAGTCGCCTGCCGGGTGCCATGCCGCGCCGCCACGTGCGCAATCTCATGCGACATCACGCCCGCCAGCTCCGCCTCATTGTCCGCCTTCAGAATTAACCCGGAGTTTACGAAAAAGAAGCCGCCCGGCAGCGCGAAAGCATTGATCTGGTCGCTATCGATCACCTTGATGGTGAAGGGAACCTGCGCATCGGAATTTCGCACCAGGTTCTGCCCCAGCCGATTCACGTATCCGGCAATCGCGGGATCGTCTATGATCTTGGACTGCCGCTCCACTTCCAGCGCGAGCTGATTTCCTAACGCGATCTCCCGCGGGAGCGAGTAGAAGTTCATCCCTCTACCCACCTTCCGGTTTCCGATCTGCTCGGGGTCCTTCTCGGGATCGGTGGCGGCGGCCAAGCGCGGCTCGATCGAGGTTAGAAGAACCAGGAGACACGAACCCGCCGATAGCAACCGCTTCATCGAGATACCTAGCGTGAGTATAATCCTTCATCGGTTAAACGTATAGTAGACTTGATGGGTTCCGAGCCTACGCAGCCTGCCGCCTCCATTGCCGCCTCGCCCCTGTGGCGCGAGTACCGGGAGGAATTCCCGGTCACCGATCAGTTGATTTACTTAAACCACGCCGCCGTCGCCCCGCTGCCCAGGCGCGCCGCCTCGGCCATGCAAGCCTTTGCCGACGACGCACTTCAGCACGGGTCCCTCCACTATGACCAGTGGTTGGATACTTACGAAAAGCTGAGAATGGCCGCCGCGCGCCTGATCGGGGCCCACCCCCGGGAAATCGCGCTGATGAAAAATACTTCAGAAGGGATCGCCACCGTCGCCATGGGCCTGGACTGGCATCCTGGCGATCGGATCGTGGCCTTTCGCGAGGAGTTCCCCGCCAACTACTACCCTTGGGTTCGTTTGGAAACACAGCGCTGCTATGTGGAATGGCTCTCGGTCCACGACCCGCTCGAAGCCATCGACCTCGCATGCACCGGATCAAAGCTCTTGGCGATCAGTTTCGTCCAGTATCTCAGCGGCTTTCGAGCGGATCTCAATGCGATAGGTGAGATATGCAGCCGGCACGGCTGCTTCTTCTTTGTGGATGCGATCCAGGGCCTGGGCGCTTTCCCGCTCGACGTTGAAGCTGCGCACATTGACGCTTTGGCCGCCGACGGCCACAAGTGGATGCTCGGGCCGGAAGGCTGCGGGATTCTCTATGTCCGCCAATCGAGGCAAGATTCGATCATTCCCCGCGAATTTGGCTGGACCAATGTGGCCGGTTACAACGATTACGCGTCGCGTGATATGACGCTTCGCTCCGATGCCGGACGCTATGAATGTGGAACGCTCAATACCATTGGCTGCTATGGCTTACGGGCTTCTGTGGAACTGTTACTAGAGGCCGGAATCGAGCGTATTGCCCCCGCCGTCCAGGCATTAACGGACCAGCTGGCCGAGGGCGCTCGCCGCAAGGGCTATATAATGTTGGCGGATCGGGAGCCGGAGAAGGCGCCGGCATTGTCTCCATTCATAAGCCCGGCCTGGACAGCCGCCACATCGTGCATGAATTGAAACACCAGGGCATCATCGCCGCGCCCCGTCAGGGGTGGGTGCGCCTGTCGCCGCACTTCTACATCAGTCCCGAGGAGATCGAGCGAGTGGTGGAGGCACTGCCCTGAAAGACGACGTTGGAGTGCCGGTGCGCAGCTCATGGTCTGGCGCCGTTGCCGCGATCCTGGGATAGAGTTCGGCACTGGTCGACCGGTGAGCTACCGTAATCAGGCTTCCAAACTTCCAGCAGTACTGGTAGTACAGCGACGACTTGTGACCCCTTGGGCCGTGACTTATAATCCTGTCCAATCCAGCTGATTTAGGTAGGAGGAACAAAAATGCAGCTGAAGTCTGCGATGACCGGAATTGCTGTTACGGTTGCGTTTGCCGTCTTGTCGCCAACCATAGCCCGTGCCGACGGCCTGCTGGGATCTGATGTAACCGCCGTCTTGTTGTATCCTAACGAGACGAGTTTTTGCAACAGCCCGGTATATTGCAGCGGTCCGATTGGGCCCGTACTCGTTACCTCCGGTGAGTTCCCGCCGGGTACGGCGGTGGAGATTTCGCATTCGACGGTTCGCTCGCCGTCACAGATTCGCAGATAATCTGGACCGCAACCTTGTCGGAGATCTACGGGACCGGAGTCGCCTCAGGCCTGACGGCGCTTTCAACGGGGTCGCCCATGCTGTTCACCGGCGCCCCAACCATAACCGATGTCACCGTTGACCCCGCCAGCACGATTCGCCCGTGCCGTTTTTTCACCGGTCCTCCCGTCTCTAGCTCTTCTGGATTCTTCTTCAACGGGTCGGCGTCCTTTTCAACCTCGCAGGTGATTCCGTCACCGCAGGCCAACAGCTTATACTGGACGTTCAAGACGAGCCCAAGCGCGGTTCCAGAGCCTGCCAGCGTAGTCCTTGTGGCCAGCGGCTTCTCAGCGGTGGGGTTTCTTCGCCGCAAGTTCATGCCGTTATAGCGTTCCCGCGAACCGGGCTTTGCAGGCCGGAGCCGCAAACTCCAGCCTCTTGTCTCTATTCAAGAGCCCAGCATAAAACTTCTTTTCAAAAAACAAACATCTCATTTCGGCTCAGGTTCGGTAGCTGGAATGTCTTAACTCTGGTGCCCGGGGCGGGACTTGAACCCGCACTCCCGTTGCCGGAAAAAGGATTTTAAGTCCTTTGCGTCTGCCGATTTCGCCACCCGGGCACATTGAAAAAAAAAGACTTATTGCAAACTGTTTGTGGCTCTAGTGAGCTGAAAGCATGCCCGCCCTTTCTTCAACTGTCTCCCCCTGCCTATGCCTCCATTCTCTCCACAGCTAGTTCTACAGATTCAGGCGATGGGTGGACGTATCTTTGAGAGACGGTAACGGTGCTGTGGCCCATGAGCTTCATTATAGTGGACGCGTCGGCTCCGGACTCCCCTAAGCGTGTTCCAAAAAGTGTGGCGAAGGGAATGGGGGAGAAGCCCCTTCTGGAGCTTCAGAAGGTCGCGAATATCTCTATGCCGCTCGTTGCCCCACAACCTAACAAGGCCCGAACCATCGTCACGTAAATACTTAAGCCAGCGGGGTTCGATCCGCACCCGCTCCTTCAGTATTCCCGGCACCCGATCCGTGAGCGGCACATTTCGCGACTTAGAGTTCTTGCTCTTTCGCTGAGCGGACCGTCGAATAGCCTGTACTTCGCGCCGCTAGCTGGCTCAAACCTCACGTCGCATCATTCCAGGGAAAGCACCTCCTCCAGATGCGACGGCTAGTGTCTAATAATGAGCAAGGCGATGTCGAGTAGATTGCCGGTGGCTGCGGCCAAGTAGTTAGCCTCTTGCGTGTAGCTGAGAACAAACTCCCGCGCTCGCTCGCCCCTGAGCATCCGAATGCGAACTGCTGATTGACAGCATAACGATCCCTCCACAACGTAGCACTCCGCAATCGTCTAGAGTTTAACGTTCGTAACATCACAATACAGTTCCGGCGGTATGGTACCGCCAGGAGTTAAAGGCTAAGCTCTTTGTTTGGGGCCCGTGGAGTCGAAATAAAACCGATGACAGAATGAGCATTTCGACGCCATTTATTCAGAGACCGGTCGCGACCACGCTGCTCATGGCTGCGGCAACGCTGGCCGGCGGAATTGCCTACACGCTGCTCCCGGTCTCGGCCTTGCCCGAAGTAGACTTCCCAACCATCTACGTCACTGCGACCCTGCCGGGGGCAAGTCCGGACGTAATGGCGGCGTCGGTCGCCACGCCGCTCGAAAAGCAGTTCACGCGCATCGCAGGCGTCACAGAAATGACTTCCCGAAGTGCGGTGGGGGCGGCGCGGTGACCCTGCAATTCGATCTCAGTCGCGACATCAACGCCGCCGCGCGCGACGTGCAGGCAGCCATCAACGCTTCGGCCGGGTTTCTGCCTACGAATCTTCCCCAGCTTCCCAGATACCGGAAAATCAATCCGGCGGATCCCCCATCCTGCTGATGACGCTCGATTCCGACGTTGTTCCGAGGCCGCAGCTATACGACATCGCCTCCTCTGTGTTCGCCCAGAAGCTATCGCAGGTCCAAGGTGTCGGCCAGGTTTTTGTGGGCGGAAGCTCGCTTCCCGCGGTTCGCGTCGAAGTGAATCCGCAGCCCATTTCGGACTACAACGTGGGTCTCGATCAGATCGGCACGTTTCTGCAGAACGCCAATGCCAACCGTCCCAAGGGCGCAGTGGCGAACTCCCAAGTCCAGCTTCCGCTGTATGCCAATGATCAGCTTTTCACTCGCCAAGGAATACAAGGATCTGGTGGTGGTCTATCGCAACGGCGCTCCGGTGCGCCTCTCGGACCTTGGCAAGGTCGTCGACGGCAATGAAGATATACGGAACCTGGGCATCGTGAATGGCCAACCGATGGTTCAGATCCAGATCAACCGGCAGCCGAATGCAAATATTGTCGATACCGTGGCACGGATCAAGGCTCTGATGCCGCAATTTCGAGGCGGAGCTTCCGCCCACGGTCCGTTTCAAGATCGCCAGCGACCGCACCATCACGACGCACGATTCGATTCGCGACGCCCAGCGCAACATGATCGTTTCGATCGGGCTGGTGATTTTCGTGGTGTTTATCTTCCTGCGCAACGGCTGGTCGACATTTATTCCCAGCGTATCGGTGCCGGTATCGATCATTGCCACCTTCGGCGCGATGTACCTGATCGGCTACACGCTCGACAATCTCTCGCTCATGGCGCTGACCATCGCGACGGGATTCGTGGTGGACGACGCGATCGTCGTAATCGAAAACATCACGCGTCACATTGAAAACGGCATGAAGCCGATGCAGGCGGCGCTCAAGGGAGCAGAAGAGATCGGGTTCACCGTTCTGTCGATGAGCGTCTCGCTGATGGCCGTGTTTATTCCCATTCTGATGATGAGCGGCGTGGTGGGGCGGCTTTTCCGCGAATTTGCCGTGGTTCTTTCGGTTGCCATCGCGCATATCGATGGTGGTCTCCCTGACGGTTACTCCGATGATGTGCGCGTGGCTGCTCAAGGAACAGCGCGGCCACGGATGTTTGTATAACCAGAGCGAAAGATTTTATAGATGGATCATTTCCACTTATGCCTCGGCGCTGGACGTGGTGCTGGATCATCCCGGCGCCTGGTCCTGGTCACCTTGCTGCTCACCATGGGCGTTAGCGTTTATCTGTACATCAAGATCCCGAAGGGATTCTTCCCGCAGCAGGATACCGGGCGTCTGTATGGCAATGTCGTGGGCGAGCAGCACATCTCCTATCAGTCTCTGGTGGAAAAGGCGAAATGGTTCGAAGAGCAGGTCCGCCAGGATCCCGATGTCGAAACGGTCAACATGGTGGCGGGGACCAGCGGCGGCGGATTTGGCGGAAATCAGGCCAATATCAACATCCAGCTCAAGCCGGTGGGGGTTCGCAAAGCTACCTCCGACCAGGTGATCGCCCGGCTGCGCCGTAAGACTGCCGGCATGCCCGGGGCGACAATGTTCCTGCAGAACTCCCAGGACGTGCGCATCGGCGGGCGGCAGGCCAACGCGCAATACCAATACACGATGCAGGCGCCGGACTTCGATACCTTGGCGAATGGGGTCCGAAGGTTCTGGACCGGCTCTCCGAGCTTCCTGAGATCGCCGACGTCAGTTCCGACCAGCAGGTCTCCGGGCTGTCCTCGAACGTCATCATCGATCGCGACACCGCCTCGCGCCTCGGTCTCACCGCCCAGGCCGTCGACTCCGCGCTCTACGACGCCTTCGGCCAGCGCCAGGTCTCGGTGATGTACAAGTCGATCAATCAGTACCACGTGGTTCTGGTCTTGCAGCAGCAATGGTGGGAAAGCCCGGACTTTCTGAAGACGATCTACGTCCAGACGCCCGGGGCACCGACGTTCCCCTATCGACTTTCACGCACTTCAACGCAGGGCATTACGCCGATTTCGCTGCCGCACCAGGGGCAATTCCCCGCCACGCACGATTTCGTTCAACCTGGCCGAAGGAGTCGCGCTCAGCGACGCCGTGGATGCCATCAACAAAGCGGAACTCGAAATGGGTCTGCCGGCCAATGTCACGGGCAAGTTCGCCGGCACGGCGCTAGCCTATCAGGACTCCCTGCGCAATCAGCCGATTCTGATCGGAACCGCGCTGCTGGCCGTTTACATCGTGCTCGGAATGCTCTATGAAAGCCTGATCCATCCGCTGACCATCATCTCCACTCTGCCGTCGGCCGGCGTCGGCGCGCTGGTGGCGCTGGTGCTGTTCAAGAGCGAACTGGACATCATCGGCATGATCGGAATCATCCTTCTGATCGGCATCGTGAAGAAGAACGCCATCATGATGATCGATTTCGCGCTGGCGGCCGAGCGCAACGAAGGCATGAACTCGCGGGATGCGATCTATCAGGCGTGCCTGCTGCGTTTCCGGCCGATCATGATGACCACCATGTGCGCGCTGCTGGGCGGAATGCCGCATGGCGCTCGGCTGGGGCGCGGGAGCCGAATTGCGGAAGCCACTGGGCATCGCGATCGTCGGCGGCCTGCTGGTCAGCCAGATGCTGACGCTGTTCACCACGCCGGTGATTTATCTCTATCTCGACAGGCTTCGGAAGCATTTCGCCCGTCGGCAGCCGGCTTACCGCCTTCGTCCCGGTTTTCTCGTTCCCGGTGGGGATCGCGGCGGGTGAGGCTAAGCCCTTTACGACCTGACACATTAGTCGGCATTTGCGCGGAAGTGCCTCGAATACATCGATCCCCTCCTGTGCCTCGGCGACCAAGCCACCGTTGAAACACCGTTCTTCCGGGCGGACGGCAGGTGAATCTGCAAAGTTGATGGGTGCTTTTGGAGGTAAAGCTAGTGCGGCATAGACGCAAACCTTGCGGAAAACATCCTCATATTCCTCGTTGTTCATGGATCTCCTGCTCGGAGAAGGAGATCACTTGGCGAGACGCGATTTGGAATCTCGTTCCTTTCCCCGCGAATGCGCTTTCCGGATCTGACTCTTCCGTGGGAAGAGGAGGCTGATCTCCGATCTGCGAACGAGAAATGGTGCTTCGGGCAAACGCATCCGGATTAATTTCTGGACCGGGGTCCATGGCGGCGTCGAGAACTTCCTCTACCCTGTAGACCAGATTCTCCATCGTGAACGGTTTCGGCAGAAAGGAGGTACTGAATTCCTCCCGGCCGGCGCCAATCAGGACATCATCGGGATAGCCGGAAACAAAGAGGACAGGCAGGTCCGGCATGATTAGATCGGTGATCAGAAGGTCGATTCTGCCGGCGTCCCGTGCGATTTCAAAGGCTCTCGCCGCACTCTCTGCTTCCAGCACTTTGAACTTATTCTCCTCTAGGGCCATCCGCATGAATTCACGCACCATGGAGTCATCCTCCACCAGTAGAACCTTCAAGCCTGCCCGAGGTTCTGCAGTTTTTCGTGCAGGCAGTTCGGCCGCTACAGACGCGGCGGGAAGAGCGACGGTAAACTCCGTACCCCACCCATGGTTCATTATGTTGAAAGAGCCACCGAGTTCGCGCACAATTTCGTGCGCGGTGAAAAGTGCAAGACCAGCAGCCGCACCGCGTTCCATCCCAGAATGAAAACGCTCAATTAACCGGGCATGATCCGCCGTTGCGCCCAGATGGCCTGAACACCTGGCATTGATAATCACTCGGTGGGAGTGCGGGGCATCTTCGCTGTGCTGTGCTTCGACGAGCACGTCTCCGGTACCAGACATCGTATGGTAGGCGCTGATCACTAGATTGAGAAGCAGTTGGCCCATCTGCTCGCGGTCGGCGGAGACCAGCGGGAGATAGTCTGCAGGATTCATATGTACGCTAATCCGTTCGCCCGCCAGTCGCTTTACCGCTGCCTCCATTTCAAGCAACATGTCATTCAGGTTCAATGGTTCGGGACGAACCAGCCGACGCGGGTTGAAAGCAGAGAGCTGCCGGCACACAAACAATGCCTGTTGAGCGGCGCTGTAGATCCGGTTCACCTCCGCGGGCGCGGACTTGCCTTCACGGCGCAACATGAGAATTTCCGAATAGCCGCTTATTACTCTGAGCAGGTTACTGAAGTCGCTGCCTATGCCGGTTGCCAACTCTGCGAGCCCTTCTGCTCTTGCCGCCCGCCGCAGTTGCTCCGCGCGCTGTTTCCTTTCCGTCACGTCAACGCACAAAAATAGACTCGGCACCGGCGTTCCAGAACTGAATATTCTCTTCCAAATCGCACACCCAAATTGCAATTGGTGCAGATTGCAGTACGGCGTTCAGGACCTCACTCATTCTATGTAATTCGTCGTCAGCCGCCACATCGGCACTAACGTCCCTGCCACTCGCATAAACAAACGGTTCGCCGGACGAGCATGTCATATTCCAAGAGATCCAATGGTACGAACCATCTCGTGCCTGATATTGATTTGTAAAACACACCGCGCCGCCTTTCGCCAGAAGATTTTCACAGTGTTTAACGGAGCTCTTTAAACAGTCTGGATGAACAAAATTGAAGAAAGACTGTCCGGCTACCCCGTTTTCTGGAAGGCAAGAAATTGAACGATCTAGCCAGTCTGGTGGCTCAACCGGGAATAATTACGCCAGTATGCGGAAGAGCGAAGAAACTCAAGATCAGAGTCTGTGAACTGTAGATTTCCGCCTGCCTTAGATTCGTACTCGGTCTTGACGCGGCGTGCTCGTCATTGCTATTCGTCCGCGGAAGGGTCACATCCAAAGCAACGTCCAACGAATGCCCGGCTTTCTCCAATGCCGCCATCGCTGCAGATACGTGATCATCCGATAGCGACCGCTGGATTGCAATCCTCAGTCGGTAAGAAGTCTCTCCAGAGGTGCTCGGTGAACGTCGGTCTTGTTGTTTCAAATTGCCCGTCCCTACAATTCGGTAAAAGCGCAGATGCTACTTCCCGTATGCCCGAATGCTAGCAATTGCGACTCGTTCAAGTTCTCTGAATCTTCGGTTCAGCCCGCGGAACTTATCAACGGCAGCTCGGCATTCTTCGCATTGGTCCAGGTGCTTCGCAACCTTTTTCTTCCTCTGCGGGCCGATCTCATGCGCAGCGTAGCGCGAAAGCGTCCGCTCGGTAGGATGACATGTCGGCGAGTCGATCGGGCGAGGATCGAAGCCATCAATAGGGGTGTCTGCTGCGTATGTAATTTATATTCCATGACGTTCCTGACCATTCCGTGACTAATTGCCTGAGCCGGCAATCAGTCTGAAATTCAATGCCGATCGAATAAACTTCCCGAAAACGTCTGGAGTGCCATACGATTCCCTGGGCCGTCAGGCCTTCATATTCGATTCCAACCGACGTTCCGCGGGTGATCCTTTTTTCTACCTGGACCCGTATTCCCGACCTCGATATATCCGTGACCTGCGCGGCTATGATTTCTCTGTCATTCAGTGAGAGGGCAGCGTTCATGGCGGCAGGAGAGCACCTCGGAAGCCGCCGTTTATCTATCTGAAATATATAGGTATGACCATCCGGCGAATATGGGGCAATGTTCGAAAAAAGCGTAAAATCGCCTGGTACCCCCAGTTCCCAACGGTTAGTGTAAAAAGGAGACCTATTCTCTCGATCTTAGATTTTAAATCTATTAAAAGTTACGAGGAAAGTATTGCGATAATAAGGATGGCCGCTGGCCCGTCAATGTCGTAGGAAGCAATCCTGCCCAAACCCTAATTCTCAATGCGACGAGAGCACATCGGGAGATCGACGACAAGAGCCGCGCCACCCATGCAATGATCGGGCCCAACTCGGCGCCTGTCCGACGAAAGCTACCTTCCGGCCACTGTACTCGACGTTTCTCGCAGCGGCGTTGGTATCGACCGCTCGGTGCAACTCTTAGCGAATTCGCAGGTAGAAATCCTGTTGCCTCGTGCCCTGGAGTTGGGCTGTGGCTGTCTCTTTGGCTAAGCGAGGCTGCGCAATATCGTCCGAGGAATTCGCTGGTGCTTCGTCCGAAGCAGGCGTCCGTTTTGGATGTGCAACTGTGTGGTTCGCGACCTGTATTTGGTGCAACCCATAATCAGCTTAGAACACGATCCCAAGCCGAAACAAAAGCGTGCAGCCACCCGGCTTCCCTACGAAAAATGTGCCGCGTCCTGCAGCGATATCGTCATTCGTATTCCAGATGGATCCAAATTCGTGGCGGTCACCGCTCCGCCGTACAGCGAAAGAATGCGCTGCGCTACAGAAGGGCCTAATCCCAAGTCTCCCGCGGGCGTGCTTGCTTCGCCTCCCGAGAAGAGGTCAAAGAATTTCGGCAATATGTGGCTCGGGATCGCCCTACCAGAACTCTCGATGATAATGCCCGGTGAGTCGTTTGCGTTGGGACGTAAGAATCGGATGGTCTCGCCCGGTGCAGTGAACTTGACGACGGTTTCAAAGAGAGAATGCAATGCCTTTACCAGTAAGTTTTCGTCTACCAGGACAATTTCTTGGTCTGCCGGTGGCGTGCTGAAGCTAACACCGCGGGATTTCGCGAATTCAGCGGCTCTTTCAATAGCACGATTCATGGCCGCCGGTAAAGACACGGGGGAAGAACGGAACTGTTCGCCCTTCACGTCGATTTGAGTCAGCAGCAAAGCATCGTCCAAAATCGAGAGAATTCTCCGGCGAGATCGTTCAAACATCTGTTGCAGTTCGCTGTTCTCCTCGGTTGCCGGCATTCCTTCCAAAATGAACTCGCCGACACCGAGAAGTCCATTGAGCGGCGTGCGGAACTCGTGAGAGATGAGGTTCAGAAACTCGCTCTTGGAACGATCGAGAATCGTCAGCCGCTGGTTTGCTTCGGCAAGTTCGCGCGTGCGCGCGGCCACTGCTCTCCTCCAGGCGTTCATTCTGCAGCTTCAAAGTCCGCTGGAGGTCGTGCAGCTTGAGATGTGTTTCGACGCGGGCATGAACTTCTTCGAATTGAAAGGGCTTGGAAATGTAGTCCACTGCGCCGGACCGGAAAGCCTTCACCTTGTCTTGGGTTTCGTTCAGGGCGCTGAGAAAAATGACTGGGAATGTCTGCAAGCTCCGCGGTGGACTTCAGGCGTTCGCACACTTCGTAGCCGTTCATTTCCGGCATATTGATGTCCAGCAGGATCAAATCCGGCGGATGCTTCATCGCTGCCGCCAGCGCCAGCCTGCCCACGCGGAAACGAACGCACTTCATGCCCTTGCTGCCGCAGCATGTCTTCCAGCAGCTTCAGGTTGGCGGGATTGTCATCCACGATCATGATGTCGCTTTGCGGCAGGCGCCTGCTCGGTTAGCGGCGGCATGCTTCCTCCAGCAATCGCGTCAGGGTCATCGTATTCGTACTTGTCGGCCAGCTCCTGCAAAGCGCGCGCGGATTCGGCATCGCCGGTCTCGGCCACCTGAAGGATCAGCTTATCCAGGAGTTTCTTGTTGCCGCTCAAAGTCGCGTTCGCGGAGTTCTTCGACCAGCTCACGCGGCAGCTTGCCCGAGTCCTCTGCGCTCAAGGGCTCGACGGCCTCCGTTGGCTGGTTGCCCTCAGTCCTCCGCGATCTCTTCGTAATCGTAGGCAATGTCTCAGAAGAGTGCGCGATCTTTTCGAGCAGTTCATCCTCGCGGCAGGGCTTCGCCAGGAAATCGTCGGCCCCGCTTTGAACACGGTCCGACGGTCGTCATCCATGGCGCTAGCCGTCAGAGCGACGATAATCGTTTCCTTTCCCCGGGATCCGCCTTAATCCTTCGTGTCGCCTCCAGCCCGTCCATAACCGGCATATGCACGTCCATCAGGATCAAGCGTGGATTCCAATCCTCCCAAATCCGGATGGCCTGCCTCGCCATTCTCCGCGCCGCGAACGGAAAACCCGATGGAAGTCAGAAGCTTCATCAGCCAGTCCCGGTTCTCGAAGTGATCGTCGACGACCAGAATCCTGGAGGATTCATGTTCCCGTGCGTGATCGCTAATTACGCGGCGCGGCGCGTTCCGCCTGACGGCTACGCCGGCGTCGCCGCGCTCGATCGGGATCTCGAACCGGAAACCGAGCCCTGCCTGGGCTGCTCGGTCACCGTGACATCGCCTCCCATCAGGCGCGCGTATTTGCGGCGTGATGGCCAGCCCCAGGCCGGTTCCCTCCTGGAGTGCTATCGGAACCTCTCCGGTCTGGCTGAATGGCTCGAACAACTTCTTCTGATCCTCATCCGAAATTCCCGAGCC
This sequence comes from Bryobacterales bacterium, assembly GCA_963732175.1. Taxonomy (GTDB): domain Bacteria; phylum Acidobacteriota; class Terriglobia; order Bryobacterales; family Bryobacteraceae; genus Palsa-89. Next base: position 315,715 of record CAVSYF010000002.1, read on the forward strand.
CGTATCTTCAACCAGGGTCGACAGCCAGAGCTGATCGGTCTGCTCTTCGTTCCAAGGTGACGTGCAGCCTGACCTGGCCGTAGGCTGGTAAACTTAATCGCGTTTCCGAGAAGGTTGATCAGCGACCTGGCGTATCTTGCCTTCGTCCGCCGACAATGTACGGCACGGTTCCCCATCGACCGACATTTCGAACCGCAGCGGCCTTGGCCTCGGCCCGCAAGCGGAACATCGCCGCCAGATCATCCAGCAGCCTGGGGAGGTTGAATGTCGTCGGATTGAGCTCGATGCGGCCAGCCTCGATCTTGGACATGTCCAGAACGTCGTTTATGAGGGCGAGCAGATGCTCGCCGCTTCGGCCGATGATCTTGAGATTCGCTTTCGCGTCCGTTCCCAGGTCCGGGATCCCGCAACATCAACTGCGCGTAGCCGAGAATGGCGTTCATCGGAGTGCGGATTTCGTGAGACATGGTCGACAGAAACGTACTCTTGGCCCGGTTGGCAGACTTGGCCTCCGCCGCTGCATCTTCCAGCTGGCGGTTCAATTGCCTGATCTGTTGTTCTGCTCGCTTTCGCTCGCTGATGTCACGGGCGATGGCCGAGGCCGCGATGATTTCGCCCAAGGAATTTTTAATGGGGGAAACCGTGAGTGCGACATCGATCAGCGTGCCATCTTTCTTTCGGCGCAAGGTTTCCTCATTGATTACTTCCCCCCGCCTCAGCCTGGATATGATTTCGGCCAATTCGTCGGCGCGGCCGGGCGGAAGCAGGATCGAGATGGGCTTTCCGATCACCTCAGAGGCCGAGTAACCGTAGAGTCTCTCTGCTCCTTTGTTCCAATTGACGACTGTCCCATCCAGCGTTTTTCCGACGATAGCGTCATCGGAATAGTCGACGATGGACGCAAGCTGCTCCCGGCTTCGTTGCGCGCGCTTTCGTTCACTTATGTCTCGAATTGTGCTGGAAACCAATTTGCCTTCCTCTTCGGTTTCTAAGGGGCTGAGGCTAATTTCTACGGGGAACTCGGTCCCATCCCTGCGTAACGCATACAACTCCGATCCGACCCCCATTGGCCGCACCTTAGGATTGCCAAAATAATCCATTCGGTGCCCTGGATGGCTCCTGCGAAAACGTTCGGGCACTAACACCTCTAGGTTCTGCCCCAACAACTCTTGGCGTGCATATCCAAATAACTTCTCCACTTGCGCGTTAACAAGGACGATCGTGCCTTCCTGGTTCACCACCACCACGGAATCTGGGGCGGCTTCCAGTAGCTCCCGGAATTTTGCCTCCGCTACCAACTTCTTGGCGGTCGCGCGCAGGCTTTCTTCTACTTGACGGCGGTCAGTCACATCCCAAGTGACGCCCGTGAGCCGAAGCGGCCGCTCGCCTTCGTCGTGATAGACCTTGCCGCGCGTAACCAAAGTCCGGACCGTACCTTCGGGCCACACCACCCGGAATTCCGTATCGTATTCTTCACCGTGTTCGATTGAAGCGGCGACCTCTTGTTGCACGCGCTCGCGATCGTCCGGGTGCACCAGCGCGGCAAATCCCTCGACGGTCTTGGGAAACTGGCCGATCGGAAGTCCGAACTGCACCGAACAATTCTCGTCCGCAGTGACGACATTCGAAGCGATTTCCCAATTCCAAACGGCGACCCCGGAGGCGCGCAATGTGAGCCGCAGGCGTTCCTCGCTTTGTACCAGCTGCTCCCTGGTGGCGTACAGATTTTCCTCGGCTTTCTGTTTCTCCTGCAGCGAGTCGATCACGCGATTGAGTCCCTCGGTTAGAGCGTTGAATTCACCGCCCTGGGCGAGCTCGATTTTCCGGGAATAGTCACCACGGCTCACCCGTTTCATCGTGGCTACGATTTGCGCCAAAGGACGGTTGATGGCTTGAACCAAGAAACACCCTACAGCCAGGGAAAAGGCAATGCCAAGAAGTATGCTCGCCAGGAGCAATTCCTCGGCTCTGGCTACGGTCTCTTGAACCTGACGACCGGCGCTATCCGCATTTGTTCTATTGAAATCGACTTCGGCTTGGATCGCACCTTGCAGATTCTCGTATAGTGGAAGCAAGTTGTTCTGAAGCACTTCTTCCGCCTTGGACCTCGTCCCTGGGTCGTCACCCAAGCCTTCAACTTGTTGGCTAACGGCCATATAAGGGGCGAGCGCAGCTTCGGTGGCTTCATATAGCTCACGCTGCCTGTCTGATCGGATGAGCAATTTGTATTGCTGAAGGAGCGCCAGCCGTTCAGCCGTTTTCTCTTCCAGATAGGTTTTGATCTTTTGTCTCTTCGATGCATCTCGTTCCAGGATCAATTCCTGAACCGACGCATAGGTTGAGATCGAAGTCGCCACCAGGCGGTCAGCGATGGCGAGCCCAGGAACCGATTCCGTTCGAGCAAGGCTTGCTTGGCTCTGGATTCGCTGCAATTGCACATAGCTGAAACCACACAGGGCGCCGATCAGCAGAGTCATCGCCGAGAAATATGCGATGATTCGGCCTCGTACTGTACTATTTTTCATATTCTAATCACAAAAAGGCAACTTGGCAGTTCCAAGCTACTAGCAAACGAAAACCCAACTTCGCTGGCTTTGAATGATTCAGATTACCCCCGATCAAATGCCAGCCTCATCCTTAATTTCTAATGGACACTAATACGATCATCGGATGAATTTCTGCCGACATTTAGGGTTGTTTTTAAATAGTGGCGTCTAATGTTTAGTGCAATGTCGTTCAAACACGGAACTTAACGATATTTTGCCTGTAGGAACGAGCAAAGGTCGGGTTTCCCTCCGGCTATGAAAAAATTCGGTGAAGCCTTGTTAAGGTCCATAAGGGAAAGTCGATGAGCATGGCGGTTCCGCCATCGCGGTAGGCCTTGGCTCTGCTGTTTATGAGCGGGTTATCGGCATTCGAAGTCATTTCGTTCGCGTTCTTCTGAGTTTTTATTGCGAACGCACAAGTTCAGCCATTTCTCAACCGATTGCAATCAATGCTGTGAGCGTCGATTAGTACTGGAATTCGCTCGCCTAAAATGAGTGGGATCAACCCCTTTCATCGTGCCGGTGTGCCCTATGCCAATCGAGCCGTCGCGCGCGTTTACAACAACGCCCGTTTCGCCGCCGGCCGCAGGAATATGCGCGCATTTAACGGCGCCCGGTCTTTTACCGGTACCGCGGAGAGCGAGGGTTCCGCGGAGGCGGTTCGACCGCTCGCGGCTTCGCACCGTCCAATCGTCCTGGCGTGGGCCACGCTTATCGGGGTTTCTCCGGCCAGAGCCGCGGACACGTCGGGTCAGGCTTTGCCTCCCGCGGTTATGCGCCCAGCCGCAGCTCTGGAGCGCGAGGTTTCGCCGCCCGTTCTTTCGGTAGCGCCGATCGCTCGTCCGGCGGTGATTTGTTGGCCGCTCGTACGGCGGCGAACGTTCGTTCGGCGGGCGAGGCCATTCCTTCGGTGGCGGCGCTGGTGGTGGACGCCATCGCGGTTAATACTTATCGAGTTGCTCAGGCAGTAGCTTTCTCGCTGAATCGCAATGCAGGAGCTGCTAATCAGCCCGCCGACCTGATCTGACTCCGCGAATCGTTCGACAGCGACGATTTCATCTTCGAGCTGAAGATCGACGGGTTCCGGGGGCTACTCTGCGTGGCTAAGGACCAGACGCGGCTGATCTCCCAGCGTGGCAATGTCCACGCTACCGAGTCTCGCGATACGGCGGAGGGCGAGCGTGAGAATATTTACCAATTTGAGAGCGACCGCGTACCTGTGATTTCAGTAACTTTTCCCGGCGTTGCTGATGAGAACTTATGAGGAACTGCAGAAACGTCTGCGTGCGCGAGCAAGTGAACTGCGCAGCTTGGTCACAACGGCTCGATGCCGGTTCACGCTCGCCTACCGACAACGCTGGCAGAGCTGCAAAGCGGTTGGGAAATCTGGCTCCAGTTCGCCCTTGACGTGCATGCGATCGGCAGCAGGGAGAGAGACCAATTGCAGCGAAGGAGCAAGAAGGCGCTCGACGAAGTTGCGGTTTTGCAGACCCCCTTATCATCGAGCGAGCGATCCCGCTTTGCGCTTTTTGACGCTTGTTGCAAACGGGACTGGCAAACGGAAGCGCTCATCTGGCGGACCGGCATGGCCGTCCCCCGGAGTTCTCCGAGCGTTGGGGATGGCGTAAGCCGGGTGGCCGGACTTGGGTTCAGGCTTTTTGGAGGGCGGGATCGATAGATCTATCTCTTATGTCTCTGGCTCTACGATCCGGATTCCATTTTCAATGCGCTCTTCAGGAACGTGAATCGGTCCGCCCATTCGTCAATCAGTTTTGTTGTCGGCTTTCCCGCGCCGTGTCCAGCCCGGGTCTCGATGCGGATCAGAATCGGAGCTGCCCCGCCCTGTGCCGCTTGCAGCGTGGCTGCGTATTTCAAGCTGTGACCTGGCATCACCCGATCGTCGTGGTCGGACGTGGTGATCAGCGTCGCCGGATAACTCACCCCAACGCGGATGTTGTGCAGCGGCGAGTAAGCCCGCAACACCTTGAAGTCCGCCGGATTTTCCGGGGAACCGTATTCTCCGACCCACTGTGTTCCGAAGCCGAATTTGTTGAATCGCAGCATGTCCATCACGCCCACTGCGGGCATGGCAGCGCCGAAAAGATCGGGGCGCTGGTTCAGCACGGCTCCGATGAGTAGTCCGCCGTTGCTGCCACCCGAAATAGCCAGCTTGGGGGTGGAGGTGTATTTGTTGGCGATGAGCCACTCCGCGGCGGCGATAAAGTCATCAAAAACGTTCTGCTTCTTCGCGCGCATCCCGGCTTGGTGCCACGCTTCACCATATTCGGATCCTCCGCGGATATTTGCCACGGCGTAGATGCCACCGAGCTGCATCCATTCGATGATTTGCGGCCGGAATTCTGGCGTCAACGGAATGTCGAAGCCACCGTAAGCATACAGCAGCGTGGGATTCTTTCCGTCCAGTTTCAAACCTTTGCGGCTACTGAGAAACATCGGTATCCGAGTGCCGTCCTTGCTGGAGTAAAATACCTGCCTGGTCTCATACTGAGAAGGATCGAAGGCTACTTTGCTCCCGCGAACCCTCTCGTTCTTGCCGGTTTCTAAGTCGAGACGATCGATTTCCGGCGGGATTGCGAAGGCCTCGAATCTATAAAACATCTCCTTGTCGTGTAGCCGCGCCGGCGACCATTCTGCCGTTCCGATGCCGGGCATAGCGATATCGGTGACCGGTTTCCCTTCGAAAGTGACCACTCTCGCCAGCGAGTGCGCGTCCTTCATGTAGGACAGCAGCAATTTGCCATCGGCCATCTGGACTGAGTCCAAGGTTTCTTCCCGCTGCGGTACGATCTCTTTCCAGTGTGCACGGTCCGGATGGTCTAAATCGATCGCAATCACTTTTCTGCGAGGCGCCGAGTCATTCGTCTGAAGATAAAGCACTGAACCCATCATCCCAACCGGATTGTATTGATACTGGACGGTTGGAATCAGGTCCACGGTTCGATGGCTTGGGTCGCGGAGGTCTTGATAGGAAAGCAGGTTCGTGCCTTCGACACCTGGGTAAACGTATAGAAAGAGATAATGCGCGCCCTCCATCACCAGCGGATCGATCGTCCAGTTTGGATGATCGGGTCGTTGGTAGACCTGCTTATCAGCTGACTGCGGATCTCCCAGCTTGTGGTAGTAAACCTTTTCGTCCAGAGCAGCCACCGTCAGGAGCTTCTCAGGAGGCGGCTCCGGGTAGCGCGAGTAGTAGAAGCCGCCATCGTCAGACGACCACGAGATTATGCTCCCTTTGGTCCATCGGATGACATCTGATAAGTCTTTCCCGGTCGAGACATTGCGGACGTGCCACTCCGCCCAGTCCGATCCGGCTTGAGCAATCGCATAACCGTATAAGTTTCCACTCCAGCTTGCCATCTCTCCGTTCAGCGCCGTTGTGCCGTCTTTGCGGTAGGTGTTCGGATCCAGCAATTCGCGCGGCGTTCCGTTGAGCGAATCCATCACATACACCACCGGCTGATTCTGCAATCCAGTGTTGTGCCAGTAGAAGTAGTGGTCGCCGGCTTTATAAAAGTCGCTGAACCTTTCGTAGTTCCACAAATCGCTGAGCCGCTTCCTGATAGCGTCTCGCCCTGGCAGTTTTGCGAGATAAGAAAACGTCAAAGCATTCTCGTCTTCTACCCATTTCTGAGTAGACGGCGCATCGGCATTTTCGAGGCTGCGATAAGGGTCGGCAATCTTGACGCCGTGGTAATCGTCTACCTGGTTCGATTTCGGAGCGGGAGGGTAGTGAAGACGGAAGGCGCTGTCCGCAGCGAACAACAACCCCGCGCAAAGCAAGGCCAAAATGTATTTCACGGTAGGAACCTTAATTCAATTCTCGCAAATCGATTTATTCACTGTTTCCTTTATTACGTGCTCGCCGCGAGGGCCGTCTACGCGCTGATCCTGCCTGTGATTCTGCTCGTACCGAAGGAACCGATCGTTACGAGAGATGGCGAGCGCAATCCGGTCGTCGAGGCGGAAGTGCGCGCCGAGATCACGGAAACGGGTCAGGCCTGAGGCGGCCTTCAGTTGCCCATTTTCTTGATCGCCCCGAGCGGCGTCTGAATGGTGCCGTCGTTGTTGATCTCGAGCGGCTCTTCGTCGGGCGTGAACGACCCCGGCTTGAACAACAGGAGCTGCCCTCCGCTGATGAAGCAATCGTATTCAATCGGGGGGCTCAGCCCTGCCGTGACCGTCGCCTTGCCGCTACGAAACACCACGCGGTTTCCCCCGCCCCCGACGTGCTTTCCCAGCGTCCATCGTACTTGCTGCCGCAACTGACCATCCCTGGCTTAGGAGCCTGCCCCGCCGCGCGCTTCGCCGGAGGAGGCGGCGCGGGCGTGGTGGACATGCGGATTTTGTCGGGCGTCGTGGTGATAGTGTCCTGATCGCCGAAGTCTCTGCTGGTGATGACGCCCGGCAGCTTCACCGTGTAGGTGGCGTACTGCTCGCCCACGATTTCGCCCTCGGTCCACTTGCCGTTGTAGAGCGCCTGCACGCGATCGTGCAAATCGTATTGGCCCGCCGCGTGGTCGGCGGCCGTGAGCTGCCCGATCCGGCGCACTTCATTAGGCCAGATTTTCGGAACGTCGATGCCTCCCGGCAGCCGCACCACATACGTGTTGCCGCCGATCTGCACCACTGTGCCTTCCTGCCAGCCGTTGACGAGGATGCGCACACGATCGCCCACTTTGAATCCGCCCGGTCCTGTTGCAGCGGCAGCGCCCGGCTGAATCGGTTTGACCGCGCCGCTCGCCTCGGCTTGCGCCTCCGCCGGAGTCTGCCGGTGGCACTGCTGGAGCAGCTGCATCACCTGCGCGTAGGTAGATCTTCCGCGTTGGAAGGGACGGCCGGCGTTGAACGACTGGACGTCGCAGGTGTCAGTCGCCTGGGTGCCGGTACACGAATAGAACTTGAACGTGATGGGCGGCCGGCATTGATAGACCGTGTTGAACTGCACGGCCTGCGCGAACATTTGGGTTGTTGCAAGCGAGAACAGGACAGCGCCGGTGCCGAATTTCCCGGCGCGGAGAGCGAGTTCCATGGTCGAAGTGCGCATTGAGGAAGCCTCCCTCTGAGAGCGTTACGGTGGGCTGTTTTCTTTGTCTCGATAGCGCCGAACCAATCCCTGGCTGACGCTCGGTATAACTCCTTCCCGTCAGGGCGGGGATTCCCTTTGCGCTTTCGATCCCCAAAAGAACACCTCACCCGAGGTTTCCATTTTGCCTTTCTGGGCTTCGACTGGTGTACAGCAATCGCCTCGATCGCGGACCAAATTTTTCCACGCGCGTCCACCGGCCTTCTAATCCTTGACTTGCCGAAACGATTCTAAGATTCACTCGTCGCTAGGAGTATTACGCCGGAGTATATAGAGGTTGCGGTCATGCGCCCACACCTTAAAGAACGTAGCGGAACCGTGCCCCTGGTCGAGTTCTTCTTCGACAACGTAATCGCGATGATCCAGCCGAAACCGCACCGGCCTTTCATCCGCCTTCACACCGGCATAGCACTCGACCCGCAGCTTTATCATTTCATTATCAACGAGGGCAAACCAGTATTCCTGCGCGAAGACGTCAAACGCATCTATTGGCGGTCCAGCGTTCCACTGTGGTCCCGCAGCATCAAGACACTGGCAAGGCTGATAACCGAGCAAGCGGACATATAAAGAGCGATCGCCATCGAAGTGCCGAACTGACGCAACAGGATGGCGGCGACGATGGGCGCCGGTCCGCCGGCCGTGATGGATGCCAACTGGTACCCCAGACCCGATCCACTGTAGCGAACTGAACCTGGAAAGGTTTCGGAGATGAACGCGGCTTGTGGCCCGTACTGCAGATCCTGCAACGGCAGCGCAATCGCTATGGCGAAGAACACCAGCATCCAGGATCTGGTGTCTAGCATCGCAAAATAGAGGAAAGGAAAGCCGATCATCAGGATGCAGCCGAGCGCGATCAGCCTCCGGCGGCCGAAAGTGTCGGAGAGTCGGCCAAACAGTATCACCGTCATGGCTGAAATCAGTGCTTCGATCATGACGAAGTTCAAAACCGTACCCTGGGCGAACCCAAGCCTGGTGCTGGCGTAGGAGATGATGTAGGTCGTGAAAATGTAGAACTGAACCTGCTGTCCCGTGCGTACAAGCGTGGTCAGACCGATCTGACGCCAATTCTTTCTCACGACTTTGGCGACCGGTGCCCGCGCGATCGTGCCTCTGGCCTGATGGTGCGCAAAGACCGGGGTTTCAGCGATCCCGAACTGCATATAGAGGCTGATCAGTACCAGCACAATGGTTGAGACGAACGGAACCCGCCAACCCCAATCGAGGAACTGTTGTTCTGAGGTTACGCGCGTCATGAATCCAAGTGCACCGTTGGCTAAGACCATGCCAAATGGTCCTCCGGCTTGTGCGAAGCTGGTCGCGAAACCGCGGCGCCTCGGGTGCGACCATTCGCCCGCAATCAGGACCGAGCCACTCCAGGCTCCTCCCAGGCTGATGCCCTGCAGGACTCGCCCCACTGTGAGCAGCACCGCGCCCCAGATGCCTATCATTTCGTAGGATGGAACCAGTCCTATTCCCGCAGTCGACAGGCCCGTCATCATCACGGTGAGGATGAACAGTTTGCGGCGCCCGACCCGGTCGCCGAAGTGGCCGAAGATGGCCGCGCCAATCGGCCGTCCAACGAACCCGACAAAAAATGTCGAGAAGGACAACAGCGTCGCGATGAAAGGATCGGATCCAGGGAAAAACTTACGTGGAAACACGGTCGCCGCCGCGACTCCGTAAAGCAGAAAATCGTACCACTCGATACTCGTCGAGAGTGCGGACGCCGCCATCGCCCGGTTACGATGGCGCCGCTGTTTGGTGGCCTCAACAGGCGTTATCGGGCTCTCAATCGGGGTCGGAGGATTGTTCACGTGAAATTCCCTTGATGATAACGTCGCAGAAGTCCCGGTAAGATAAAAAAGATCTGGCCGCCGTGCCGGTTACGAAGACGATGGCAAACGCGTTGGTAAATGGTATCAATCTCTACTACGAAGAGGTCGGACACGGCGTGCCCATGGTCTTCGTCCATGAGTTTGCGGGTGAAATCGCGAGTTGGAGGCCGCAGATCGGTTTCTTCGGCCGGCGCTCCCGCACAGTTCACTGTATTCCGAGGCGCAGGCGGTAGAAGATATCCGCGGCATTCTTGACCATCTCAGGATCGAAAAGCACATATCGTAGGTCTCTCCATGGGTGGGCTATGCCGCGCTTCACTTCGGCCTCCTGTATCCTGAACGCGCAAGGTCGCTTGTAGGTTTTGGATCGAAGCTCGATGAGCGGGATGCCTTTCGCCGCGATTGCCTCCCGGAAGGCTCTCCAGCCCTGCGGGTCCTTATCGCGGCAGGGCCACGCCCTTACCATGCGCCAGG
>CAVSYF010000003.1:0-279783 GCA_963732175.1 Bryobacterales bacterium
TTCCGTGCCGGGATCTCGCCAACCGCCGATGTAAACGCCGTCCGTCGCGTCAAGCAACCCCAGCTTTTGAATGTCTTCGCGCTTGGCCCAGGTTGCGGAGCCATGCAGGTTCATCAGGCTGTCCGTGCTTTTGCGGTCGCGGATGAGGGAGAGAAACCAGTAGGTGAAATAGGCCAGAAAGAGTCCGCCTACGATGGTCGCCCCAAATGCGATCCAGATGTCTTTGCGAACGCCGGAGCTGATGAGGCGGCTGCCGGCGTAGTGTTTCCAAAGCACGAGAGCCGCAAAAGGCTGGAAGACCGCCGTGCCGCGCACCCACAAGATGGGGTTGCCCATCTCGACTGGGTTGTTGAGTTGTATCGCAAGCCACTCGGTTGCGGCGCTAGCGGCCAGAACAAATGCAACCAACGCTCCGACGACGGATCGAAGATTCCAGCCTCCCTGCCATTGCGGGCGGTTAGGGAGAACATATCCGGGCGGCGTTGTCGTTCCATTCCTCATGGAATGCCTCCTGGTATAGAAGAGTACATTCCACTACCGGCGATTGCAAAATCAGTATCCCCGGTCGCGCGTCCTCTCCGTCATCCGGGAGCGGAGGGCGCTATTCAGTTGTCCCATCCATCCTTTATCCGATTCCCCGGTTGCCAGATTCATCGAACGCATCCGGCGCAAGATGGAGCCAAGCGCCTTTTCGTCGGTGAGAACGTCCTTATCCTTGCCGAGCGTGGAGGCGTAGAGTTTGTCTGGATCGCTTCTCAGGCTATCGATCGTCACGACATTTCCTGGTTCGAGGTCTCCCCGCGCCCATGCGGCGCGGAGTGTCGCGTCATGGCGGATAATCTCGATCTTGCCTTCGGTGGTCTCGAAGATGGTTTGAAGAGCCCCGGTGCGCTCGTCTTCGCTGTTGAGGAGAACGCGCCCGATCAGCTTTTTCGAGAATGTGGAATACTCCATCGGTGCGTGGGGATCGCTGATCGCAACGCCACTCCGAAAGAGCGTCCGCGCGCGGTCCTGAATATCCTTCATCTGTTGAAGCTGCGTGACGAAATCAGATCGAATGAGCCATCGGTCACCGTCGTATGGCTTCGAGAGGCCCAGTTCTTTCAAGTACCGGAGCCGGGTCCCCTCTGCCGCGCTTACTGCGGCCCCGGCCTCTTTGTATGCTGGGTCGGCGGCCCACGGGATCGTTCGCCTGGCCAGACTGCGGTCCAAAGGCGTAACCCGGTTGGCGGTAAGCTCTATCTGCTTCTGATGCTCGATGTCCGCAATGGTTCGCGGGCCGAGTTGCCGCGTCAGCGAGCTTTGGACGGCCTCTCTTAGCCCCCTGCGAATCAGGGCCGGTGGAAGTTTGAGCGGCTCCCCAGATGGCAGACGGCCCCGCACAACGATGTGCGCGTGTGGATGGTCGGTGTTGTGGTGGACCACGCCTCCCCATTCGACCGGCGCTCCGGTGTGCTGTTCGATCTGGGCCACTAGGTCTGCCGCCGTCCGCTGGAAATCCGCAGTTGCGTCTTCAGGCGAAAGAATGATTTTGAAGATGCGTTTGTCTCCAGCCTGTTGCCAGCTTTCAGCCAGCCGCCCGAGCGAGTGCTCCTGCGCTAAACCAAGCCGGTCTGGATCGGGAACCTGGTTGTCGATTGCTGCGCCCGTCTGCTTCTCGGCCGGCAGGCGGTCTCCCTTGGCGCTCTCTCGTTCGATATACGTTCCATGCGCCTTCCATCCCCCCGGAGTCCGTGCGGACGAATAGCGGACGTTCACGATGGCGCGGCGCTGAAAGGGGGATGACTTTGCGGAGGCTGGCAACCGGCTGGCTGACGGAGCGGCATTACCACTACTGGACGAGGACCTACTGACAAGTCTGACAAGTCGGAACAAGTTCTTTGCCGTGCCTGTGACACACGGCGGCGGAGTATTGGCTCGGCGAACTCTGCCGGGCCGAATCCGGCTCGAACGCTCGCCCTCTTCCTTGGGCTCGCGTTGCTGAATCGATGCGCGGGGCATGGACACTCACCTCCGTTACGGCTCATGACAGAGAAGCAGGCTCTTCCTCAAGTCCAAGCTCCGCGGCGGAATAGGCATCCGACTCCCTCCGGCGCTGGAATTCACGGGCGGCGGTCAGGTTTACCTGCTCGTAGATTTTGGTTGCCCGCGCCCTGGCTCCTGCCATTAACGAAGTGGGAACTTCGGGGAGAGCTGTGAGCGCGTATTTGATGAAACTGTCGGTCAAGGCGAGATGGAGTTGGCTGACCGTCTCCAAGCTCTGGAACCTCCGGGCTAGGCTGTCCGCAAGATTCCCAAACAGCGAGTAGACGAGCTGCTCAAGATCGTCGCGCTGGTTGGTGCCCACCGTGACGAGGTAGTCGAAAACCTCGTTGTCGCTTCTGGCATGAAGTTGCGCCTTCAAAGCAGCAACGCGCTCCCCCTGGGCGCGATTGAGGCGAATCGTGTAGCGGACAATATGGGGCGGCTTCGGTCTAGGCATGGGAGCAATATACCGCACTGTACATTGCGGTAGCAAGGTGACGCACGCGGCCCTCTCTAAAGTACATCGGTGCGTCACACATTGGTGTTGGTAGCAAACCAGATGTAAGGAGAAAACCTTCAAAGCGCGTCTGCGCTTTATGTTCCACTACTGCATTACCCAGGGAAGACGGCTACAAGACAGCCTATCCCGCCACGGTCTTCGACCTTCATAAAGCGCAGCCTGCGGCTGCAACAAAAGCACGATGAAAGACGAACAAAGACGATTATCCACGACTGATACATCGCAGAGCGGCGATTCGTCTTTATTCGTGCTTGTTCGTCCTTTGTCGTGGTTGTTCGCCTTTATTCCTCCGGAATCGTCTTTGTTCGCTTGCAATCTGACCGGAAGCTCTGGCATTCTTTAGTGCAATGTGCATTGCAACAGATCGCCCGCCAGAACTGGTCGTGTTGGTCGAAGCGTTGACGCTTCGCAAGGGTGTCTTTCAGCTCAAAGGAAGGCTCCTTAAAGCGGTGCGCTCCGAGTTGCGCGCGGCTAAGGAAAGCGGACTAACCTGGCGCGTGATCTGGGGAACGCTTCGGGAAGAAGGGTATCCAGGTGGGTATCAGCAGTTCTGCAAAGCGGCAAACCGGGTCATTGAAGGGACTCAGCCGCAGATCGCAAGAAAACCCAAGAACCTCCAACCCCCTGTGGTGGAGAAAGAGGTTCGTCAACCGATGGTCCGCGAGAGCGGCCTGAACAGCGAGAACACAGAGACAAAGGAGAAACCGGAATGGCAATTACGGAGAGAAGAGGAAATGGCGAGACTGGATCGCGAAGCGGAACTGAATCGCCAGCGGGAAGCGCAGTTGCAACCGAGGAAGGTCTTCAAGCCGAGCGTTTTTGTGGGGCGGAGCGAGGATTGAGCGCGGCCCTGGGAATGAAACCGAAGCGGGTGGTCTTTCCCATCGCCGGCAAAGGCGGAGTGGGAAAGACGACCGTCATGGCAACGTTGGCGGAGTGGTATGCGAGCACTGCCTATACCGCCGAACTTTTCGATATGGACCCGGACAACAAAGCGGAGGGGTGCTTCAAGGCGCTCTTCGCCAAGGCGCACAAACTGCCGGCACTGGAGAGCTGGACCTACGACAGACTGTTGGGAATCTCCCTGGAGTCGAGCGCCGATGTGATTCTGGCCGATCTCGGCGCCGCACAGGGCCATCGGATGATTCCCTGGTTTCGGGACTTCTATAAGGTGATGCAGGAGTCTGGGCTCGATCTCCGGTGGACGGCGCTTGGCGTCGTCGATGCCGATATTGCCTCTGCCCGGTCGGTAATTGAATGGGGAGCCGAGTTGCAGAACACGGTGGACTATGTGATTGTCCACAACCATTTTCAGGATGGTGTCGCGTCGTCCTGGGAGAATCCAAAGTTGGAGCCGGACGTGACGGCCTTTCGGGAGGCGTTCTCGCCTGTCGAAATTCGGATGGACGCCAGACGGCCGGATTTGCAGCGGATGATGCGGACAATGAACGTCACCCTCGGCGACGTGGGTGAGCGCAAAACCAATGTGCCGGAGTTGAGAGCGCCGGACATGACCCTCCGGGCAAGAACGTACCGCTTCCGCGCCTTCAGCCAGTTCACGGAAGCGAGAAAGGTACTCCTCCCATGAGCACAGCCCCTTTGGCCGCAAACGACAAATCCGCTTGGATTCGTGATCTCGTGTATCTCGCCTTCCCGGAGGGGGAGGCGAGAGAACGGGTTCTCTTCGATCTGGTCAAGCAGTTCTCGAAGATGGACCCGGAAGATCCCGAATGGCTCCGCTACAAGCTGAGCGTGGTGGAGTGCCGCGCGCTCGAAAATGTGGCGCGGGGACTGAACGATGCGGCGGCGGAACAGGCCAGACTCCGCGGCGTGACCCGTGAGATCGCCGATTTCGCGGCTACTCAGATGAAGGGGACCATCGAAGAGGCCGGGGTGACGACGCGGCAACTTCTGGAGGATGTCCAGGCCAGTCTCCATGATTCCATCGCCGGGGAGGCCATTCTCAAGTGCTACACCGAGGAAACCCGGCAGCAGTTCGCCGCCGTCATCCGTACCATCATCGAATCGAGCCTGGCGCAAGCTCTGGCAACGTCGCAAAAGCAGATGGATGGGTGGCTCAAGGGCGCGCTGGACGGGGCAATTCGCAACGCCCAAGACGCCTTGGCGGCGGTGACGCGGGATTTCCGGGTCAAGCTGCTCGGTGCGTGGAGCTACCTGCTGTGGAGCGTCTTTGCCGGGGGGCTTCTCTGCGGCTTTGGACTGCTCTTCCTGGGGTACTGGCTGGGGAAGCACCTGTGATTCCTTGACCCTGCTCCTCGACAATGAAAGATGCGGTCATGCCAATCGATTCAAGTGCAGGGAATTTGCATGCACTGTGCTTCACAGCACTTTCTGGTCACAAGAGGATTTCAAATGGGAACTCGTAGTCTTCTCCTAAGTGGAAGATTGTAAGCAGGTTGCTCCGATATTCATGATCGAGAAGCGTTCATAAATGAGATCGTTTCGTTCGTAGAATATAGAAAACTGCCCGCATTTCCAAACTTGATTTTCCGGCACGTCAAAAGCGCCTGCCATGGGCGAGGGCGGTGGGTCTCGGATGCTGGACCCTTAAATGGGCCGTGGGCATGCAGTACTTTCTGTGCCGGTTCCCAAATCTGGCGAGCGCCAGCGGTGTAGTGAACTACTATTTTAATGAACAAATTATCAGCGTTCTGGAGACGGTATTCTTCCCCACAATCGGGGGGGGATTGGAGTTGAAGAAGAAATGTTCGTGCCCGATTGGCTCAAGACGAATGCTTACCGCATCCTGCACATTCCAGCAGGCGCTAGCTTGTCTGAGGTTCACAAAGCGGCAACCAGCATGAGGCGCGCCGTCCTGCTTGGTGCGGCGAGTGCCACGGAGGCGGACATTCCGGTGCTCGGTGAGATTCCCCGGACTGAAGCGGATATACGGGTGGCTACCGGCCGGCTGGAAAATCCAACACAACGCATATTTGACCGGCTTTTCTGGTTGCACTCCATCGACTCCGCCGTGTCTGTGCGCCCCGGCGGCCTCGACACAGCTCTGTGGAACCACGACCAGGCACTTCGGGCAATCTTCGCGGCGTTTGAGACGGGTTTCGACGAGGCTGGGATCTGGGCTTGGGCCCGAGCCCTCCGGGCATGGCATCAGGTTGTCTCTGACGAAGGCTATTGGACTCGCTCGCTTGAGTTTGAGAATGATGGTGGCTTCGAGCCGGCTGCATTCCCCTCAGAGATTGATGAACTACGTTATAAAGCGGTTGAGTTGGCTGCGGAACCCCTGGTTATGGCAGGTCGTGATGCGCTTGTTCGCAATGATGCAGCCATCGTCCGCCTTGTCCTTTTTACCTTGGATCAACTGGCCGACACTGGGCTTTGGGTGTCAGCGGCGCAACAAGATATTGCCTCTCCCGCAATAGAGAGCTTTCGGAAATTGTGCCGTACTGTGCGCGAGGATTTCAGTTCAAGAGTCGTCCGCGAGCAAGACATGGCCAAGCAAAACAAAAGCGTCTGCGCGGCAGAAATAGCGCGTTACAGAAAAGATGTCGAGCCCGAACTGAACAGAATAATTCAGCTATTGCCGCCGGGATACGAAGGTGCCCTGGAAGCTCGTGAAGAAGCCGCGCTCCTTTTGAGCGCGATTGCAACCGACTACACTTGGGCAGATGAATTCATTACATCAGAAACGCTGCGTGAAGAAGCGCTCAAGTTGGCTGAGAACACATTGGGCGCAATAAGAATTGAAGATGGTCTTGAGCACATCCGTGCGTCAGCTCGCCAGCAGCGAGTATTCGGTTCGCCTATTTCTTCCGCTCCAGCGCTTGGCACGTTTAACACTATTGGTTGCACACTATATGGCAGCTCAGATTATGACCCAGAAACACAGTCGTATGCTACGACGCACTACTTTGTAGCCCTAATGTTACCTCTACTTCCCCTCGGGCGTTACCGTGTAATCAATGTTGGAGGCAATACTTATCGCTTTCTTGGGAAGCTCCCGTTCCGCAAAGCAGATCGCTGGCATCTAGGGATAGTCCTTTCGGGTGTAGCAGCGATGATCCTCTTTGGCATGATTAATTCAAATCAGAGCCAGTCTTACACACCTCCGGCAACCACGTCATCGTCCTACACTTCTCCATCAGGCCAAAATGCAGACTCCAGCAGCTCTTCCGATGAGGCAAGTTCAGACGTTAGCTCGAATAATGCTCAGTTATCAGCTCTCAGCAAGCGCATTGATGCAGAACGCGCCGTGAAAGATCCTCTCGAAGCCCGTTTGAATCCTGTAATTGATGAGTTGAATAACTTGACCGATCGCATTAAACCCCTTGAAGCTGAAATCAAGGCTCTGGATCAGCAACGTGCAGGAGGCGTGGAAATAGACAGGGAACGACGAAATTCCCTTTTCGATGAGTACGACCGCCTGTTCAAGAGAAGGAATGCCCTTATCAATGCGAATAAGAGCGACATCGATAATTTGGTTGACCTGGAGAAGCAAGACGAGACCATGATGGAACAGTGGAAAGCACTGGGAGGCAAGGTCAATTGACTTCCCAAAGCGTACCTGCGGAACTACAGATTCCCATTACTCGGATTTGTTCTCTGTCGTTGGAGTGCTGGAGATTGCGCCAAATGGCGAACTCTTTGAAGCATTCTGGTGACGGAATGGCACTGGCTCATGCTGTGCGAGAGATTACAGAAATGCTTGATGAGGCAGGTATTGGTGTGGTGGACCTTGTCGGTAGAAGCTATGATCCAGGCATCGTTCCCGAGGTTCTTGAAGTTCAAATTGACCCAGACCTACCGGAAGGAAGCTCCGTAATTGAAGAGACCGTTTTTCCGACGGTTACGTGGCATGGCCAAGTTATAAGTCCAGGCCAGATCATTGTGAGGCAAGCCCCGGCCAAGCCGTGGGATTCCGTGGAGGGGATTGCATGACTAAGACGATTGATTACGGAATTGACCTGGGAACAACGAACTCATGCATTGCTCGCTGGGAGAACGGGGCAGTGCGGGTCTTCCAGAACAACGACCAGATGAACGTAACACCTTCCGCAGTACACATTCTCCGGACTGGTCGGATAATTGTTGGGCGTCGGGCATACTCAGCACTGCTGACGGACCCAGAGAATGTTGCCACAGAGTTTAAGCGCTGGATGGGGCAAAAGGACCGTAAGCTATTCTCTGCCGCTCAGCGAGAACTCTCGGCCGAGGAGCTATCCGCAGAAGTCCTAAAGTCACTAAAAGAGGATGTACGGAGACAAGCAGGCGCGGACGTTACAACTGCGGTTATCACAGTTCCAGCCGCATTTGGAGCGCTTCAATGCGAAGCGACGGCAAGAGCGGCTGAACTGGCAGGTTTGCAGGAGGCGCCACTACTTCAGGAGCCTATCGCCGCAGCGATCGGTTACGGAGCGCGGCCCGGTAGTGCCAACCAGCGATGGCTGGTATTTGACCTCGGCGGGGGAACCCTCGACATTGCCGTCGTTTCGACCAGAGATGGGCGACTGAATATTCTCGAACACCGTGGGAATAACCTGCTTGGCGGGAAAGACATCGACCGCCTGATCGTCGACAGTATTCTGTTCCCTGCCATCAGTGCAGAATACGATCTCCGTGCTTCCGGTCCGAAGGCGGCGAAAAATGCCCTGCTTCCCAGGCTGCGGATCAAAGCTGAAGAAGCCAAGATCGATCTTTCTACCGACACAGAGGTACTGATCTCGCTATTTGACGTTGGGAAGGACGACGCTGGAACGCCCATTGAGATGGAAGTTCCACTGACGCGGCCACAGCTCGAAAGGCTCATGGAACCATTGTTGGAGAATGCTGTGTCCATACCTTTAGAGGCAGCGCGCCTCGCTCCACTGCGCCGAATCCCATTCTGCGAAAAAATTCCGGAAGGTAGGTGAAAGCAAAAATCGCGTGGTTCGAAACCAAGCAAGCGCAAGCCAGAATACACGACCGTGAAATCCCGAATATTTTCGCGTGCAATCAAGTCATCGCTATCGACGATTGCAAAGGAAGCCAACGTTTCGCGAGCAATCATTGCGCAATTCCAATTTCGGCCACCAGCCGCGTCCCGATCTGTTCACCGGCCAATAATCCGGCGACGACTCCGGGGAGCGCGCCCGGAGCAATCACCGCTTCGCCGACACCTTGGCGGATCGCATCGGCGGCCGACTCGAGCTTGGTCTTCATGCCACCGGTCGCGATTCCAACACCGATTAATTCGTGACATTGATCGAGATTAAGCGTTGAATAAATTACGTTAGCTGGTCCACGTACGCCTTCTACATCAGTAAGGAATAAAAGCTTTTCGGCTCGAATGGCAGCGGCCAACGATACCGCCATTTGATCGGCATTCACGTTATAAAAGCGCCCCTGGCGGTCGCCGGCCACGCAGGCCACTACCGGGACGTAAGAATTCTTCATCAAAAGCTCTAACAATTCTGACGTAGACGCGATCGGCTTTCCCACAGCGCCCAGTTCCGGACTCATTAAACAGGCCTCCGTGATGAGAGCGTCCATGCCGGTGAGACCGACCGCGCGCGCACCGGAAGCGACCAACGCGGCCACCAGCTCCTGATTGACCGAGCCGGCATAGACCTTCAGCACCGCATCCAAAACCTCGGGCGTAGTGACGCGCAGCCCATCGATGGTGCGGCTCTCAATACCGCGCTCGGCGAGATAACGGCTCATCTGCTTTCCGCCGCCGTGAATGACGGTGGCCTGAAGACCGCTGGCCACGGCCTGAGCGATTTCACCGGCCAAGCGCGCGCGTGTTTCGGCCGAATCGAGCAGTGTGCCGCCAATCTTGATGAGCGCCTTCATAGCAGACTGGTGGTCTCCTCGAATCCCAGCATGAGATTCATGTTCTGCACCGCTTGCCCGGCCGCTCCCTTCACCAGATTGTCGATGGCGCTCACGATCACGGCGCGTCGCGTTGCCGGGTCGAACTTCAGCCCGATATCGCAGAAGTTGGTGCGGTCGACACTGTGGATGTCGGGCAGAGTTCCGGAAGGATAGAGCCGCACGAACGTTTCGCCTTCATAGCGCCGGCGATAAACATTCAGCAGATCGTCGGCGCTGGAGATATTTTGGGTGCGCACGTAAATCGTTTCTAAGATTCCACGGTCAATCGGAATCAGATGCGCCGCGAAACTGAGTTCGGCCTCTTCGACGCCGGAGACCATCAGGACCTCGGGCACATGGCGGTGGTCCAGCACCGAGTAGGCCGAGAAGTTGTCGGTCACTTCGCAGAAGCTGGTTTTGAGAGTTGGTTTTCGTCCCGCGCCGCTGACGCCCGATTTGGCGTCACAAACGATTCCCACGCTACGATCGACCACCCCCGCCGCAATCAGGGGCTGAATGGCCAGGTTCGCCGCCGTCGGATAACAGCCCGGATTCGCGATCAGCCGCGCGCTCCGGATTCTCTGCCGGCAATATTCCGGCAGGCCGTAAACCGCTTCTGTGAGCAGCTCGGGCGCGGTGTGCTTTTCTTTGTACCAACGAGAGTAGGCGGTGGGATCCGGGAGCCGGAACGCCCCGCTGAGATCGATGACCTTGGCTCCCGCTCGGAGCATAGCCGGCGCGAGATCCATGGAAACGTCGGCCGGCGTCGCCAGGAAAACCACGTCCAGCTTTTCGGATTCGACCGCTTCCGGCGTGCACGGGACACGCTGGAACGGCTGAGCGCGAATGGGTTGAGGTCGATCCTCGGAATCCTGGCGATGCTCCAGCAGGACCGGTTCGACGCCGGGGTGGTGCGCGAGCAGGCGCAGCAGTTCCGCACCACTATAGCCACGGAATCCGACGATGCCAGCTAGGGAAGGCATGTTTATTTATTCACCGGTCTGAATAAATATAACACATTAAACCCTGGTAAAAATACTGGGCACGTGTCATAATGCTGGCACCAGAGAATCAAGATCCACGTCGCGTTGTCGTACGCGCAAGGCGTTCCTCTTCCTTCCCGGTAGATCGGAACACCCGATGTGCGACGCCTGCGCAACAGAGGACAGATTTTCAGCCGTTCTTAACGAATTGGATTCCAGCCAAGCCTTCCTGCGAAAAATGAGATTCGAGCTGAATCATGCTGTACGGGAATTGGCCCGCCACGGCCGGTCATTGGGTTGGTTATATATCTTCGAGACAGCGAACAGAGCCATGAACCAAGCCACAGCGCGTCACAGCCACGCTGTCGCTTCATTCAATCTGGCTTGCCGGATCGGCGCTCCAAAGACCCTGGGGACCGACGCAGTTGAGGAAACGGCCGAGGCGCGCTTAGGCTAACGAATCGGATAGTGGAAGGGCTTAAGTAGTTAGCCCGACATTCTTGACACAGTCCGTTCCGACTGCGCTCAAACCACTGCTGGGAGCGCATCCGCAGCACGGACGCGCGCTAACACGGCGCCCCTGCTGGAAGTCGGAGTGCCTCCCAGCGAGACGCGTAATGCATGCATAAGACCAAATGCGATTTTTTTTGAAACAGATTCCGTGAGAGGGAATCTATCACTCTGTACTGGGGACGCTGAACCGGATTCGACTATTGAGTCCGTGTCGCCGAGCACTCATTGTTCCTGATCAGGTCCCCAGTGACGAGCATTGCCAAGCACCTATCTGGCCACAGACGCCTAGCAGACAGATTCACGAGCCGATATAGCGGGCATACAGACTTCGCGCAACCCCAACATCCGTGGTTCCTTTGATAATCGCGCGGCCATCCGGAAACACCGTCAGCAAGTACGGCGGCATCTCGAACCGCAGCGCGAAATCGTTGGCCCGAACCGCTCCCAATGGCGTAAGCCGCGCCGCCAGGTCCTGCAGGTCAACCGGGCGATTTCGCTCGTGAATCTGCACCGCATTGCGGCCGCACAGGCTGATTGGGTTGCTTCGCGCACCCATTAGGTGCGGGAACTCGCGCAGACCGCAAGCCGGACAATCGTCGCCCGGCCCGGGTTGGGCCACTTGCCGGATCTCGGCGCTCCAGACGTCCACGGTGGTGATTTTTCTCGATGGCCCGCCGCCGCACAGGATTTTCATGGCTTCGCTCACCTGCAGGCTCGCAATCAGCGCGGTGATCGATCCCAGAACGCCTGCAGTTTCACAGGTCGGCTGGGCGCCCGCGGGCGGATCGGGATAGATGCAGCGCAGGCATGCGGTCTCGCCCGGCACGATCGGCATCGTGATTCCATAACTTCCCACGGCCGCTCCGTAGATCCAGGGCAGCCCGCGATTCATGGCGTAATCGTTGATCAGATAACGCGTTTCGAAGTTATCGGTGCCGTCGAGAATCAGGCCGACGTCGCCCAGGAGGTCTCTGCGTTGGAAGCGGTCAGGTCGGCGACCACCGGCTCCACTTGAATATCGGAATTAATGGCCGCGATCTTGCGCGCGGCGGCGACGGCCTTGGGCAGGCCCTGCTCCACGTCGCACTGATCGAACAGCCATTGCCGCTGCAAATTGCTGAGTTCGACGTAGTCGCGGTCGACGATGCGCAGAAAGCCGATGCCCGCTCGCGCCAGTGCGCCGGCCTGGAAGCTGCCTAACGCCCCGCAACCCAGCACCGCCACGCGCGCGTCCAATAAACGTTGTTGCCCCGCTTCTCCGATGCCCGGGAACAAAATCTGCCGCGAATATCGCTCCCGAAGCCGTGACGTCATACACCCAGATGGTACCAGCCGATGCGCTAAGATGGTCGCTTGTGTCAACCCGGCTGGGCCTCTGCATTATTAGTGTGCCCATACTTGCCGCTCTGAGTTGGATGCCCCTTTTCGCGGCGGCCGAACAATACGAGGGCAAGCCGATCGCGAGCATCCAGTTTGATCCCGAAAAACAGCCGCTGACATTCAATCAGCTGGTGGGTATGACGCCGCTGCGGGTCGGCCTGCCTTTGCATATGTCCGAGGTGCGCGATGCGATTCAGCGCCTCTACGAGACCGGAGAATACGCCGACATCGCCGTGGACGCGACCCTGAACGACCGGGGAGTGAATCTCAAGTTTCTCACCAAGCCGAATTTCTTCATCGGGCATATTGATGTCAACGGCGTGCCGGAACCGCCCACCGAAGGGCAGCTCATGATCGACACCAAGCTGCAGTTGGGCGGGCAATATTCGAGCGACGACGTCAAGACCGCGGTGGACCGTCTGGCGGATGTGGTTCGCCGGAACGGCTTCTATCACGCCACCATCGAGCCTGCGAGCACCCTGCAGCCGCCGATCCAACAAGCGCTGGTGGAATTCACGATTGATCCTGGAAAACGCGCCCGGTTCGACGGCGTCCAGGCTACCGGCCAGATGCAGCGCACCGTCGAGAGCATCATGAAGTCTACCGGATGGAAGCGCTGGTATGGCCTGCTGGGTTGGCATTCGCTCACCGAAAGCCGCCTGCAATCCGGGATCGAAAACATTCGTGCGTGGTATCCGAAGCACGACCGGCTGCTGGCGAAAGTCACTCTGGTGCGGCTGGATTATCACCCGTCCGATAACACCGTCACGCCGGTATTAAGCATCGATAGCGGGCCGCTGGTGGCGGTGCGGCTCAAGGGCGCGAAAGTGTCGGGCGGAAAGCTCAGAAGCCTGCTGCCGATTTATGAAGAGCAGTCGCTCGACCGGGATCTGCTGGAAGAGGGCAATCGGGATCTGACCGATTATCTCCAGTCGAAAGGCTACTTCGACGCGAAGGTGTCCTACACCACCACCCTAGCGACCAACGGCTCCCAATTCATCGATTACGACGTCGATGAAGGGCCGCATCATAAGCTGGTCCGGCTGGAGATCCAAGGCAACCATTATTTCGACACCCCCACGCTGCGCGAACGCATGACTACATTGCCGGCCACCTTTATCCGCTATCGGGAAGGCCGCTACAACCGCGATCAGTTGGAGCGAGACCTGGATTCGATCCGCGAGCTGTACCGTGCCAACGGATTCCGGGATGTGCAGGTGAGCTCGCGCGAGGTAGACGACTACCTGGGCAAGGAGGGGCACATCGCGATTTTCATCGACATCACGGAGGGTCCGCAGTGGTTCGTCGCCCGGTTGGATCTCACCGGCATCGATGAGGTGGATCGCGACGCCCTGCTCCTGATTTTGCATTCCACCGCCGGACAGCCGTACAGCGATCTCAATATCGCCAGCGATCGAGACGACATTCTCGACTATTACTACAACAAGGGCTACCCGGACGCGAAGTTTGAATTCAGGTCCACCGCGGCGGCGGAATCCGATCACGAAGATCTCGAGTTCGTGGTCACTCCCGGAAGAGTGGTCTATGTGCGCGGCGTGCTCGTGACCGGGCTGCAGCGTACCCGGCCGGATCTGGTAAGGGACCGCATTGATCTGCTGGAGGGCGACCCGCTGTCGCAGGACAAAATCACCGGCAGCCAGCGCCGGCTGTATGATCTGGGAATCTTCGCGCGGGTGGACACGGCGCTGCAGAATCCGGACGGAGAAGAGCCCACCAAATATGTCCTCTACTCGATTGAAGAGGCCGGGCGCTATTCCATGAACATCGGTGTAGGCGCGGAAATCGGACGGATCGGCGGAGGAACCACGTCACTCGATTCGCCGGCCGGCGTTACGGGATTCAGCCCGCGCCTGACCTTGGGCGTGAGCCGGTTGAATTTTTTCGGATTGGGACATACGCTAGGCGTTCAGACCCTGATCTCTACGCTCGAGCAGCGCGCCCTGGTGACCTACCTGGCGCCGGAGTTTGAAGGCAATCCCAACTTGAACCTGCTGTTTTCCGGCGTGTTCGACCTTTCTCATGATGTCCGCACTTTTTCGGCGCGCCGCGAAGAGGGATCCGTTCAACTTGGGCAAAAGCTCTCCAAATCCGACACCATTCAGTACCGGCTTACCTACCGCAAGGTCAATGTTCTAGGCACCCCGCTCGTCACGCCGGAACTGATCCCCTTGCTCTCGCAACCGGTGCGCGTCGGCCTGGTCGGGCACTAGCTTTATTCGCGACCGCCGCGACGACCCGCTGGATGCCCATCGCGGTTCGTACAATTCGCTGGATCTCTCGCTGGCTTCTCAGGTGCTCGGCTCGCAGACTGGTTATGGACGTCTGAACGCGCAAAATTCAACCTTTTATCCGCTGACTAAAAACGTCATTCTGGCGCGCTCCACCACCTTCGGGCTGATCGAGCGCTATTCCGGCCTTCCGGAGATCCCTTTGGCGGAAAGGTTTTTCGGCGGCGGCGCATTGTCAAACCGCGCGTTTCCCGATTTCCAGGCCGGGCCGCGGGACGACGAAACAGGCTTCCCCATCGGCGGCAACGCGCTGTTCCTGAACACCGTCGAACTGCGGTTCCCATTGGTCGGCGACAATTTAGGCGGGGTGCTGTTCAACGATATGGGCAACGTCTACTCCGCCGTGAATAAGATCAGTCTTCGATTTCGCCAGGAGAATCTCCAAGATTTCGATTACGCGGTGCAAGCCTTCGGTTTCGGCATCCGGTACCGCACTCCCATTGGACCCGTGCGCCTGGATCTGTCGCTCAGCCCCGACTCGCCGCGGTTCTTCGGATTCCAGGGGACCGAGAACCAGTTGCTGTTCGGCGGTGGCCAGCAGGTAGTGCAGCGCATCAACGTGTTCCAATTCCATTTTTCGTTGGGACAGGCCTTCTGATGAAGCTGGCACTGCATTGGATGCTCGTGGCGGGCTGCTGCATTCTGGTTCGCGGAGAGATCATCGACCGCATCGCGATCTCGGCCGGCAATCAGGTGATCACCGAATCGCAAATCGATGCAGAGGTGCGGGTCACCGAGTTTCTCAATGGCGAAAAACTGGATCTATCCGCCGGAGAAAAAAAGAAAGCGGCGGACCGTCTGATCGAGCAGGCGATGGTCAAGCGAGAGATGGACCAGAGCCGCTACCCCCTGCCCGAGCTCAGCGAAGCCGACAAGCAGTTTGCAGTGCTGCAGGCGGGCTATGCCAACCCGGCGCTATTTGAGAGCGCGCTCGAGACCTACGGGATCACCCCGGATGAGCTCAAGCGGCGGCTGTGGTGGCAGCTGACGGTTCTGCGTTTTGTCGATTTCCGGTTTCGCCCCGGAATCCAAATTCCGGACGCGGACGTGCAAGCATACTATAAGCAGCAGCTTGCCAAATGGCAGCAGGAAGGCGTGCAGAGGATCCCCAGTTTCGATGAGGCGCGCCCTCAAATCGAGGAGATTTTGACCCAGCAGCGCATCGATGAGGAACTGGACCAGTGGCTCGCGCAAGTACGAATGCAGGTGCCGATTCAATATCACGACGAGGCGCTCAAATGAGCCGGCGCGTCAGGTTCGTCCTGATTGGCCTGGCGGGCATCGTGGCGCTGCTGGTTGTGGCCGTCGTCGCCACGCTCGCGATCGTGCGCAGCGACTGGTTTAAGAATAAGGTTCGCGAGCGAATCGTGGCCGTGGTCGAAAACGCCAGCGGCGGACGCGTCGAGATCGGCAGCCTCAATTACAACTGGCGCGCACTCACCGCCGAAGTTTCGCCCTTCATTCTGCATGGCAAGGAGCCTCCGTCCTCGCCTCCATTTTTTAGAGCCGAAAAGATTCAAATCGGCCTGAAAATTATCTCCGCGCTCAAGAAGCAGGTCGATATCGCGATGCTGGTGGTCGAACAGCCGCAGCTGTATGTCACTGTGGCGCCCGATGGCGAGACCAACGTGCCCGCCCCGATCGTGCGCCGATCCAAGAACAATTTCACCCGGCAACTCCTGAATCTCAAGGTGCAGCGTTTCGCTTTTGAAAATGGATGGGTTCAATACAACTCCCATCGATTCCCCCTGGATCTTCGCGCGGATCGCCTCCAGGCGTCGCTCGACTATGACGCCAATGTACCCAAGGCTCCGCGCTACACCGGCCACGTCTCCTCGAAGCAGGTTTGGGCGAAGTCGCCGGCCACTCATATCACGCAGGTCTTCGATTTCGATTCCAGGCTCGCGCTAACCAGCAATTCATTGGAAGTACTCGACACCACGGTCGCGACCGTGGACTCGAAACTAATGCTGCACGGCTCTATCACCGACTTTTCCGCTCCCCGCGGTACCTTCGAGGTCGCCGCATCGTCGCCGGTGAGTCAGTTAAAAAAGATGTTCCAGGTTCCGGTAGAGCCCCTCCGGGACGCTCTCCTTTCGCGGTCAGGCAACCGTGGAGAGCAAGCCATTCGGATACCACGTGGAAGGAACCGTCACCGGTCGCGATTTAGCGTATGCGTATCGAGGTGTACCGATTCGAGGCGTGGGTTTTGGATCGCATCTCGAGCTGACGTCCGGCGGAATGAGTTTTTCCGGCTTGGATCTCTCGGCGCTCAACGGCCATTTCCGCGGATCGGCGCAACTCGCCGGTTTCAAGCGCTTATCGGCGGACGGGATGATCGAAGGGTTTTCCTTGAACGAACTGGCGCAGCTGGATCATCAGTCAGTCGGGCAATTAAACGCAAGCGTCAGCGGCTCGCTTCTTCTCAAGGCGGTATTGGCGTCACCCGGTTTGACAGACACGATTTTAGAAGGGCACTTCGATTTAACACCTGGCGCGGGGGGCGTGCCGATCCAAGGCGCGGTCACAGTGAACTACCATCAGCGCACCGGCTCCATCCGGTTACCCGATGCCGAGGTCAATGTCGGATCAACGCACGTCAGCGCCTCCGGGGTTTTGGGCGGGACTCTGGCCGTCCATGTTGAGTCCAGAAATCTGAATGACGCGTTGGCTGGATTTCCTTTATTAGGAACCAAAGCGCCCGAAAAGCTTCCGTTCGGACTCGAGGCAGGTTCAGCGCGCTTTGATGGTTCAGTAAGTGGGCCAATTACAAATTTGCGCATCTCCGGCAAAGGGGACGCCGAGCATGTCGCGCTGGATTTCGGCCAGTTCGATCACTTTACCAGTGCGTTCGACTTCGACCGGTCGGCGCTGGATGTCCACGCCTTCACGCTTCAACAAGGCAAGCTGCGAGTCGAAGGGCAGGGACACGTCGATTTGCAGGATTGGAAGGTTCGCGATGCCGGCTCTGTCTCCGCGCTTCTATCGATCCGCGGGGGCGATCTCCCTATTCTGGCTCATCAAGCCGGAATCAACAACCTCCCGGCCACCGGTACTCTCGCCGCCATGCTGCGCGTGACCGGGGCGATCGACGCGCCGCTGGTCACCGGCAATGTCGATCTTGCCAACCTGACCGCCTACCAGGAGCGCATCGACTCGGCTCACGGAGAAGTGACCTTCACGCCCACCGCCATCGAGATCGCCAATGGAGAGGCGCGCATGGGACCGGCACGCATTCAGGTGAGTGGCGCGTATAACCATCTCGCGAACGATTGGAAAGATGGCGCGGTACGCTTTGACGTCTCGAGCAGCGGGCTAACGCTCGGCCAGATCAAACACGTGCAGGAATTTCGCGCCGGGCTCGGCGGCCAGCTCGATCTCAAAGCCGTCGGCTCGGCCAAAATTGTGAAAGGCACGGTCGATCTCACGTCTCTGAACGGCGATCTGGATTGGCGCAACGCCGTCGTGGACGGACGTCCTTACGGCAACTTGCAGCTGACGGCCAGCACGCGCCTGCCGCTGTTGACGCTGGCCGCGAAAGTCAACCTCGGCGGCATCCAGATGCAGGGTAGCGGTGAGTGGCGCATGGAAGGGGATTATCCCGGCCAGGCACGTCTGGAAATCCCGCGTGTGCCGTTTGCAGCGCTGCACGATTTAGCCCCGGAGCCGCATCTCAGAAAAGATCTGCCGTTCGATGGCTTCCTGCAGGGCGAGGCGATTATCGCCGGCCCGCTCAACCAGCCCCGCGCCATGAAGGCCGACGTGACGCTCTCTACCGTGCAGTTGAACCCCAGCCCGAACGCAAAGCCTGTCGCGGGCGCTCAAGTCCAGGATCTGGTTTTGCGAAATTCGCAGCCCGTCCGGCTGCAGGCCACCTTAAATTCCATCGACATCCGCAGCGCGAATTTTGTCGCCAAGGACACCACGCTGGACGCAACCGGCCACCTGGCGCTCGATTCCACCAGCCCGTGGGACTTGAACATGCAGGGCCGCATTAACCTCACCATCCTGCAAATCTTCAATCCGGATCTGCTGGCATCGGGTGCGTCGGTCGTCAACCTGACGGTGCGCGGCGCCTTAACCGAGCCGCAGGTGGACGGGCGCTTAGAGCTGATGAATGCATCGTTATTCCTGCGCGATTTTCCCAATGGCGTCGATCAAGCCAACGGGCTGATTCTGTTTGACCGGAATCGCGCCACCGTACGGGCCTTGAGCGCCACCACGGGAGGCGGCACGGTAGCGTTCCAGAGCGGCAGCTTTGTCGGCTTCCGCGGCGAGGCGCTGCTCTATAACGTGCAAGCCACCGCGAGCAACGTACGGTATCGTTCCCCGGAAGGCCTGAGTGTCACAGCCGATGCCAACATGAGCCTGACCGGCACGTCCGAGAGCAGCCTGCTCTCCGGCTCCGTCACGGTGGTTCGGGCGTCTTTCATTCCGCGCACCGACGTGGGCGCGTTGCTCGCGGCTACCGCCAAGCCGGTCGCGTTATCGGCCACCCCGAACGAGTATCTGCGCGGCCTGCAGTTCGACGTGCAAATCAACACCACGCGCAGTCTGGAGATCGAGACCGCCCTAACGCACAACATCCAGGCCGATACCAGCCTGCGCCTGCGCGGCACTCCCGCCCAGCCGGTATTGTTTGGCAACATCACCGTGAATTCCGGCCAGATCGAATTTTTTGGCAACAAGTACAGCATCAACCGCGGCCAGATCAGCTTCTACAACTCGGCCAAGATCGAGCCCATCATCGATATGGATCTGGAAACTCAGGTGCGAGGAATCACGGTGGACATCAGCTTTTCCGGATCGCTCAACAAGCTGAATTTTTCTTACCGCTCCGATCCTCCGCTGCAGGCCAACGACATCATCGCGCTGCTGGCGGTGGGGCGGACGCCGGCGACCACCGGCGGCTTGACGTCCTCTCAATTGACCACCAACATGAGCTACCTCGCTACCGGAAGCAACGGCTTGCTGGAACAAGCCATCGGATCGGACTCCGGACGCCTGCAGAAATTCTTCGGTGTCAGCCACATCAAGCTCGATCCGCAGCTCACCGAGGTGACCACCATTCCCCAATCCCGGCTCACGCTGGAGCAGCAGGTCTCAGCCGACATCACGCTCACTTACATTACGAACCTGGCGGTGACCAACCAGCAGATCGTACGCGTAGAGTGGGACATGAACAGAAAATGGTCGATGGTCGCGCTGCGCGACGAGAACGGGGCTTTCAGCGTGGACGTTCAGTACCGCAAGCGCTTCAAGTAAATGCGGCTGCGAAAAATCCAGGGCAAGCTCAAAGTGGAGCACAGCATCATTGATGGACTTCGTGATGTGCTGGAACGCCTGCTCGATCAAAACGCCTCGATCCGCGCCGTGATCCCCGGCGTGATCCGCCCGGTTCGGGATGCGAAAGGTGAGGTCAAGATCCACGTGACCGTTCCGGTGACCAACGGTTGGAAGGCGATCGCGCTGAGCGCCGGCGCGCGCCAGGAATTGTTCATCAGCACCGCGCTGTCAAAAGAGGAGCTGGAGCGGGCGCTCGATCAGGCTCGCGAGGTGACCTGAATGTGAGGCGCTTTGGGACGCCTGGTTGCCTCTCTAAGGGATAAGCCTGCCGAGTACTACAGCGAACTCCTTCAGTAAAGCGGCCCAGTGAGCGCGGCCTCCTGCAGTAATAAGCTGAACTTCGATTCGGCTGCTAACGTTAGCCCGCGTTCCACCCGATGAGGGAGTTTAGATTCGCTGCAGGAAAAGTGTGAAGATCCTCATCGCAGATGACAGCATAGTCTCGCGCCATTTACTGGAAGCCACGCTGCGCAAGTGGGGTTACGATGTCACGGTGGCCTGCGACGGCCCGGAGGCGCTGGATGCTCTTCAGCAGGGCGACTCCCCGGCGCTGGCGATTCTGGATTGGATGATGCCGGGCATGACGGGGCTGGAAGTGTGCCGCCGCATCCGGCAGCGGGCTCGCGAGCCTTACATCTATATCCTGCTGCTGACCTCCAAAAGTCAAAAGGAAGATTTGATCGAAGGCATGGATGCGGGCGCCGACGACTACATCACCAAGCCCTTCGACCAGCATGAACTGCAGGTTCGGCTGCGCGCGGGAAAGCGTCTGGCGGATTTGCAGTCGGAACTGCTTTCAGCCCGCGAAGCGCTGCGCGAGCAAGCCAGCAAGGACTCGCTGACGCGCCTGTGGAACCGGCGCTCGATTCTGGACATGTTAGGCCGCGAGCTGGCCCGCTCGTCGCGCGAACCGACTCCCATCGGCGTGGTGATCGTCGATCTGGATCATTTCAAGAACGTCAATGACAGCCAGGGTCACCTGGTGGGGGATGCGGTGCTGTGCGAGGCCGCCCGCCGGATGCAGAGCGCGATCCGCCAGTACGACTCGATCGGCCGCTACGGCGGCGAGGAGTTCCTGATCCTGCTGCCGGGATGCGATGAACAAACCAGCTTCACTCAGGCCGAGCGCCTGCGCAAACAGATCGGGACCGCGGAAATGTCGCTCAGCGGTTCCTCGCTGCGGTTGACCGCCAGTTTCGGCGTTACCTGCGCCGTGCCCGGCCAGCCCTGGACCTCAGAGGGTCTCATCCGTAAGGCGGACGAGGCGTTGTATCTCGCGAAGAAATTGGGACGCAATCGGGTGGAGTTTCTGACCTTCGATTCCGAGCCAACTCTCGCGGCCAGCGCCGCCGAAGTCGAGTCCATCGCCTCCGTTTAATTAACGCCGCTGCGCTACCTGGAAATGGCTCAGGGTGCTTGCGTAGCTCGCCAGGCCCTTGTAGAGCGCTTCGGCCAGGCGGTCGCGATACTCGGGACGCTTCATGATGCTTTCGTCGTGCGGGTTGCTGATAAATCCGATCTCGGCCAGCACCGAAGGCATGGACGCGCCGATCAACACCACAAAGGGCGCCTTGCGAACGCCCCGATCCTTGGCACGAGTATCGGTTTTGGCGGAAACGGTGTACAGCGCCGACTGAATGCGCGTGGCGAACTCGCGCGATTCCTCCACTTTGTCCTTGAGGGCGATTTTCTCCAGCAGGTCCTGCAGCTCGTAGACAGTCTGTTGAGACCCCGAGTTTTCGCGGGCGGCCGTTTCAAGCGCGCTCCGGGAGGTGGTGAAGTTCAAGTAGTAGGTCTCGACGCCCGCGGCCGTGCGCAGGCTCGAAGAATTGGCGTGAATTGAGAGGAACAGATCGGCCTTGGCTTCGTTGGCGATTTCAGTGCGCCGTTCGAGCGGGATGAAGGTGTCGTCCGAGCGTGTGAAAATCACCTCGCTGCCCATGCGCTCCCCGATCAAAGCGCCCAGGCGCTTGGCCACATCCAGAACCAAATCCTTCTCGCGCAAGCCTTCCGGGCCAACCGTGCCGGTATCGTGCCCGCCATGACCGGGATCGAGCACGATTCGGCCGACCTTCAAACCGAGGACTCGAATCATGGAGCGCTCGCCGGATGTATTCCGCTTGGCCGGAAGCGCAGTCTCGGAAGCTGCCGTGGCGGCGGAGATCGTGGCGGACGATACCGCGGGGGCTGGTGCGGGTGGATTCGATAGTGGCGGCGTCACCAGCGCATTGACCGGCGTCATGTTGATCGGAGTCACAGGGATCGGAGTCACAGGGCTAGCGGCCGTGGCCACCGGCAAGGGAGCAGGCGGCTTGGCCAATAGCACAGGCACGGTCGCGCTCAGGACTCCAACATTGAGCTTGAAGTTCGCAGCCAGTAATATTAACCGCGGGGGATCCGGCAGAACGTCGGCCGCGCGCTTGGAATAGATCACCGTGATCGGAGTTGGCGGGGGAACGAACAGCCGGTGCTCCACGGGCTTTTGCAGAGCGGGCTGGGCCGGCGCTGGCGCCAGCGAGGTCACTTCGTTTAGCTTCGTGCCCTCCGAACCGGCGCGACCCCGGACTTCGATGATGAGCCGGCTCGGGTTGTCCAACCGCGAGATGGTAGCGTCGGCTGTTTCGGCCAGATCCAGCACCACGCGCGTAACGCTATGCTCCGGCTCGGCTACACGGATCTGCCGCACCAGGCGGTCCGACACCGGGATGACGGTCATGGCTTTCGATCCGAGGCTGGGCTTGGTGCCAATCAGATCAAAAAAGATGCGGTCGGGATTCTCGAGGCGATCCGAACGAACGTGAAAATCGCCATCGGTTTCCACTGCGATGCGGGTCACGTCCCCGAGCGACCAGAAGCGTACCGCGGTCACATGATGCGGCTCGCCCAGTTCGGCGGCCAGGGCGCCGGCCAGAGTCAAAATTGCAACGAGCGCCCACGGCCCGCGCTTGGCGAATATCGTGTAGCGGTTCTGACCAGCATGCTCTCGGGGGAGATGTAGCATACCATTCCTATTGAGTCGCGATGTACAGCCTGCCCTCCGCGTCCACATATGCCGATACGTGCCGAGGCGCGTCCTCGGAAGGCTGCTCCGCGCTCTTCGCTTGTGACGTACTCTGGGCGGCGGTTCGTTCCGCCTGACTATATTTCTTGCCGACCTTCGCAACGTAATTCACGGTTTCAGCGTACGGGGGGACGCCGCCGTATTTGGTGACCGCCTTTTCGCCCGCGTTATAAGCCGCCACCGCCAGGCGATCGTCCTGGAACGTGCTTTCAAGAAATTTCAGGTA
This sequence comes from Bryobacterales bacterium, assembly GCA_963732175.1. GTDB lineage: Bacteria > Acidobacteriota > Terriglobia > Bryobacterales > Bryobacteraceae > Palsa-89. Next base: position 23,195 of record CAVSYF010000003.1, read on the forward strand.
GCGGACGCCACCCTGGATGTTCTGCCGCGGATCGAAGGGATTGCTCACGCCAAAGCGGCGGGCGGTGGCCGGCATCAATTGCATCAGGCCCTGGGCGCCCTTGGGAGACAACGCGAACGGATTGTAGTTGCTCTCCACCTGAACCACGGAATCCACCAGCAGCGGACTGATCTCAAAATTCTTGGCGGCTTCTTCGATCCAGGCGTGAACCTCGGAATCGGTCGCCGGCTGGCGCGAAACGACCACGGTTCGAACCAGGCGTCCAGTCCGGCGATCGGCGCGCACTACCGAGACGGCGCCCGGAGCCGGTCCGCTGTCAGCAGTCCAGCCGGGCACAGCAGTGGCCGCGACAACTGCCCAACCCAGAGTAATATGCAAACAAAAGCGCATCCTCTTGTTTTATCCGATTATACCCGGAATTCTCCTCGTTGCAAGCCTGCCCTGTCTCGATGGACGCTGATACGCCAATGCTACTATTCTCTCATGGAGGCCACCGGCTTTGTGCTGGCAGGGGGCGGAAGCACCCGGATGGGCCGGGATAAAGCGCTGCTGCCGTATCGCGGAACCACGCTGGCGGGCTATGTTGCATCCATCGTAGAGCAAGCGGCGGGGAGTGTGGCTCTGATCGGCGACGCGAAACGGTACCACGGTATCGGGTACCCCGTCTTTCCGGACGCCATCCCGCAGTGCGGGCCCATGGGAGGAATCTACACCGCGCTGAGCGTCACCGCGACCGACTGGAACCTGGTGGTGGCCTGCGACATGCCCATGCTTTCGGCGGCGCTGCTGCGGAGGCTGCTGGAGCACGCCTTCCAGTCGCCAGCCCAATGCGTTGCCGGAGCCACCGGCGGCGAGCTGGAACCTCTGTGCGCAATTTATCATCGGCGCTCGCTTCCGGCGCTGGCTCGGGCGATCGCGGATAGACGTTTGAAGATGAGGGACTTATTATCGGAACTCGAATGTGACCGGGTGTTGCTGGCGGAGCCGTCCACTTTGGCAAACGTCAATACGCCGAACGATTGGGTTCGTTTTGAAAAATGGCCGGCATGACCGACAAACTGAACTACATCGAGTTCCGGCATGTCTATAAGACGTTCGATCATCCGGTTTTAGTCGACGTAAGCTTCTCGGTGGACGCCGGGCGAAACGCTGGCCATTATCGGTCGCAGCGGCGTCGGCAAGTCGGTAAGCCTGGGCCACATCATGGGTTTCATCAAACCGGACCAGGGGCGGGTGTTCGTGGCCTACCAGGACATCACCGATTTTACGGAAGCGCAGATGCGCGAAATTCGCAAGCGCGTCACCATGGTGTTCCAGTCCGGCGCGCTGTTCGACTCGCTCACGGTGGCTGAGAACATCCTGTTTTCGCTGGAGCTGCGCGAGGATTACGACGAGAAGAACAAGGAAGATGTCGTCGACGGGCTGCTGTCGATGGTGGACATGCTGGAGTACCGTGACGTGTATCCGGCCGACCTGTCTACCGGCTATAAGCGCGCCGTCGCCATCGCGCGGGCGCTCGCGGCGCAGCCCGAATGCATCCTCTACGACGAGCCGACCACCATGGTGGACCCGCTCATGTCCGACACGCTCAGCGGCCTGATGTTGAAGTTGAAGCGCCAGCTGAAACTGACCAGCCGTGGTGGTGACGCACGATCTCGCTCTCATGCGCAAGGTGGCCGATCGCGTGGTGGTTTTGTTCGAAGGCCGGGCCATCTACTTCGGCCCGGTGGCGGATCTGGAGAAATCCGAGCACCCGCACATTCGCGAGTTTTTGGCGATGGACCGGGTGGAGTTGGTGCCCAGCCAATAACCGCTACTTCTTCTTTTCGAAGTTCAGCGACGCCGAATTAATGCAGTAGCGCAAGCACGCGGGCTTCGGGCCGTCTTCGAAAACGTGGCCCAGGTGCGCGCCACATTTGCTGCACATCACTTCCGTACGGCGCATGCCGTAGCTGGTGTCGGTCTCGGTGTGGACGTTTTCGCCCGCCACCGGCGCGGTGAAGCTAGGCCATCCGGTGCCGGAGTCAAACTTGGTTTCCGAATCGAATAGGGGTTCGCCGCAACACACGCAGCGATACATGCCAGATTCGTGGTTGTCCCAATACTTGCCGGTGAAGGCCGGCTCGGTGCCTTTCTTCCGGGTGACCTGGTATTCTTCCGGCGACAGTTGTTGGCGCCACTCTTCGTCCTGTTTTGCGATTTTTTCAGTTGCAGTTTTTTCAGCCATATTCTGAGGATAATAAATATAGAATCTTCTAATGACTGGCAGGCTGGCGACGCCATTTCTAGCCGTGTGCTATGTGCTGGGCGTGTGTGTGATGGCTTATTCCGTAGGGCCTCCAGAGAAAGGCCTCGCTGATCGTCGTACTATCTGGATTCGCGCTGGTTGGGGCGGCTGCAGGAACACGCTGGTTGAGAAAAAGCCCGGGAGGTTGGCTGAGCGAGAGGGCGTGCCGCTGGCTGGGCAGGATCCTCTGGGCCTGCGGATCGCTGCTGTTGGCCACGTCAATTATCTTCGACTCACGCGCGCTCAATCTAATCGCCGTTATCCTGATGGGTGCGTCATGCGGCATTAGAGTCCTCCGACGTCGGGACCGGCCGATCACCTGCTAGCGCTATCAGACCGCGCGCCGGTAATGCCGGCGAATCTTCTCATGTGCGGATGGCTCCAACATCGGCCTCGGCGCTTGACTCCCACCCGGATTCTTCCCAATATGAACGGGGAGGAGCCGATGCGCCTGGAAAACCCGCTGATCGCCTTCGTGGCTGGCGTGTTGTGCTTCGCCGGGTCCCCGATTGAAGCGCAGTGGCTGGACTATCGGGTTGCCGGAGTGCCGCGCACCGCCGACGGTAAGGTGAACCTATCCGCGCCCACGCCCAAAGCTCCCGATGGCAGACCGGATCTCTCCGGCGTTTGGGAGAGCGCCTACGATTATTTTTACGATCTCACCAAGGATCTGAAGCAGGGTGAAGTTGTCATGCAGCCGTGGGCGAGCGCCTTGCAGGCACAGCGGGAAGCGAAGGAGCATCAGGACGATCCGCTATCGGATTGCATGCCGCCCGGCGTCCCGCGAATCAATATGTCGGTGGAGACGATGATCCATCCGTTCAAAATCGTTCAGACGCCGGCGCTGGTGCTGCTGCTCTATGAAACCTCCGCCAACTCCACTTTTCGCCAAGTGTTCCTGGATGGCCGGCCGCTGCCTAAAGATCCGCAGCCAACCTGGCTGGGCTATTCCGTCGGCCACTGGGACGGCGACACGCTGGTGGTGGACACCGCGGGTTCAACGGCCGCTCCTGGGTCGACACCAGCAAGGGGCATCCGCAAACCGAAAAGGCTCACGTAACCGAACGATTCACGCGCCGCGATTTCGGCCATCTGGAAATTGACATCACCATCGACGATCCGGGCGCCTACGCCAAGCCTTGGCGCGCCAAGGTTCCTGTGCATCTGCTGCCCGACACCGATCTGCTCGAAACCTACTGCGAAAACGAGAAGGACGAGCCGCACAAGCGGTAGAGAAAAGCGCCTGGACCGGCGTGCGACCGCTTCCCGCCACCTGTCACAATAGAGTTATACATGACAGGAAATGCACTCCGCCAGAAGTTTCTCGATTACTTCGCGGCGCAAGGCCACCGGATTGTCCGCAGCTCGTCGCTGGTGCCGGCCAACGATCCCACGCTGCTGTTCACCAACGCGGGGATGAATCAGTTCAAGGATGTTTTCACGGGCCTGGAAACACGCGACTACACGCGCGCGGCGTCCTCGCAAAAATGCGTGCGCGCCGGCGGCAAGCACAACGATCTCGATAACGTCGGCTACACGCGCCGCCATCACACTTTCTTCGAGATGCTCGGCAATTTCTCCTTCGGCGACTATTTCAAGAAGGACGCGATCGCCTTCGCCTGGGAATTGCTCACGCGCGATTTCGGAATCCCGAAGGACAAGCTGTACATCACCGTCTTTCGCGAGGACGACGACGCCGAGCGGCTGTGGCAAGAGGTCGCGGGCGTGCCGAAGAGCCGCATCTTCCGGCTGGATGAGAAGGACAACTTCTGGCAGATGGGCGAGACCGGTCCTTGCGGTCCGTGCTCGGAAATCCACTACGATTTCGGCCCGGAGGCCGGGACCGGGACGAGGTTTCCCCACGACCCCGGCGAGCGCTTCATCGAGATTTGGAACCTGGTCTTCATGCAGTTCGACCGGTCGATGCGGACGGCATGATGACGCCGCTGCCCCGGCCGTCCATCGATACCGGCATGGGCCTGGAGCGCCTGGCCTGCGTGCTGCAAGGAAAATTGTCCAATTATGATACGGATCTGCTGCGTCCGATCATCGATCGCGCCGCGCGAACTGCTCGGCGTCGCTTATGGTGAGAACGCGCGCACGGACGTCGCCCTGCGCATCAACGCCGACCACGAGCCGCGCGACCGCGTTCCTGATTCACGACGGCGTTCTGCCATCCAACGAAGGGCGCGGCTATGTGCTGCGCAAAATCATGCGGCGCGCGATTCGCAACGCGCGGATGGTCGGCCGCCAGGAACCATATTTGTATCGAGCTCACCGGATTCGTGGCGGAACTAATGAAGCCGGGCTATCCGGAGATGATCGAGAGCATCCAGCGCGTGGCGCGGGTGGTGAAGGACGAAGAGCATCGCTACGCGACCACGTTCCAGGTGGCCGAGAAAGTTTTTGCCGAGGAGCCGGCATCGGCACCGGACGGCGTGCTGCCCGGTGCGGTTGCGTTCAAGCTTTACGACACCTACGGGTTGGCGCTCGACGAACAGGACGAGATGGCGCGCGAGCGCGGCCTGAGCATCGATCATGTAGGGTTCCATTCCGAAATGGAGAAGCAGCGGACGCGCGCGCGGGCGAGTTGGAAGGGCGCGGACAAAGCGCAGATCAATCCGATCTACCAGAGCCTTCCGAAGACTGAATTCGTCGGCCGCGAAACTCTGGAAGCTCCCCGCCGACGTGGTCTGCCGGAGATCGTGCAGTCGAATACCCTTGGCCGAACCACCTGAACTAGTTTTCGATCGCACGCCATTCTATGCCGAATCCGGCGGACAAGTCGGCGACACAGGCAACACTGATCTCAACAGCGGGACAACAAGTGGCCGTCGTATACGACAGCTATAGGCCGGCGCCCGGGGATCACCGCGCCAAGTCGCGTATGCCGGCGCATTAAAGCCTGGCGACATCGGTGATTGCCAAAGTCGATGAGAGCCTGCGCCGCGCCACCATGCGCAATCACACGGCAACTCATCTGCTGCACGCCGCTTTACGCAAGGTGCTCGGAACCCACGTCAAACAGGCGGGCAGCGTGGTCGATCCGCACCGGCTGCGTTTCGATTTCACGCACTATACGGCGACCGATCCCGACGAGCTGGCCGAAATCGAGCGTCTCGTGAATGAGGAGATTCTCAGGAACATCAAACTTCGCACCGACATCATGGACCTCGATCAGGCACTGCACACCGGTGCGATGGCGCTGTTCGGAGAAAAATATGGCGACAAAGTTCGCGTCGTCTCCGTTCCCGACTTCAGCAAGGAACTCTGCGGGGGCACGCACGTGCGGCGCACCGGCGACATCGGCGTCTGCAAGATTCTGTACGAAGCCAGCATCTCGGCCGGAGTGCGCCGGATTGAAGCCATTACCGGCACGGCCGTGTTGGACAAAGTCGAAGAGGATGCCCGCGTATCCCAGCAGGCGCTGGAAAAATCGGCGGAAGAGAAACGCGCCCTCGAAAAACAGATCGAACAGATGAAAGAGAAGCTCGCGCGCGCTCAGGTGGCTGGCATCGAGAGCGGCGTCAAGGAAATCAAAGGCGTCAAAGTTTTAGCCGCGCAGGTTCCCGGCATGGACCGCGAGCAGTTGCGCACCATGGTCGATTCGTTGCGCGTCAAGTGGAAGAGCATCGTGGTGGTGCTGGCGTCGTCGGAAGATTCGAACGTCTCCATCGTCTCCGGCGTCACCAAGGACCTCACTTCGAAGGTGCACGCAGGCAAGCTCGCCGGCGCGGTCGCGCAGGCCGTCGGCGGAAAAGGCGGCGGGCGTCCCGACATGGCGGAGGCTGGCGGCAAGGATCCTGCGGCGCTCGCGGGCGCGCTCGACGCTGTTTACACAGCTGTGGAAGGGATGCTCTGACGGTGGAGCAATTCGACGCGGTGGTAGTGGGCGCCGGGCCAACCGGGCTCGGCCTGCGGAATCGAGCTCAAGCAGCGCGGCGTCAGCGCGGTTCTCATTGAGAAGGGCTGCGTCGTCAACTCGCTTTACAATTATCCGACCCACATGGTGTTCTTCACCACGCCGGAGCTGCTCGAAATCGGCGGCCTGCCGATGACCTCGCTGAATGAGAAGCCGGGCCGCACCGAGGCGCTGAAGTATTACCGGCGCGTCGCCGAATACTACGGGCTCAATATCCATCAATACGAGCGCGTCTTGTCCATCGACGGCGAGGATGGCGAATTTTCACGTGAGCAGCAGCAACGCCGAATATCGGGCGCGCAAGATCGTGATCGCGACGGGCTACTACGACGTGCCGAATATGCTGAACGTTCCCGGTGAAGATCTCGACAAGGTGATTCACTATTACAAGGAGCCGCATCCTTATTACAACCACGACGTGTTAGTGGTGGGTGCGAAGAACTCCGCCGCTATCGCCGCGCTCGAGCTGTACTGGACCGGCGCGCGCGTCACCATGGTGCATCGCGGCAAATGGATTTCCGATCGCGTCAAATATTGGATCAAGCCGAACATCGAAAATCGCATCAAGAACGGCGAGATTCAGGCCTTTTTCAACACGCGGCTGATCGAGATTCAGCCGAAATCGGTACTGCTCGAAACGCCGGATGGCCCTCAAACGCTGAAGAACGATTTTGTTTTTGCGATGACCGGCTATCGCCCGGACCTGGAGTTTCTTGCGTCGCTCGGCATCCGGCTGGAACCGGAAACGCAAAAGCCGCGAACCGATCCGGAAACGCTGGAAAGCGATCGCCCGGGTATTTTCTTAGCGGGCGTGATTGTCGCCGGGATGCACACCAACGAAATATTCATCGAGAACGGCCGTTTTCATGGCAAGAAGATCGCGGAAGCGATCGCCGAGTCGCTCTCGCTGGTCTCGCCGAATCCCGGAAACTAACTCTGTATTTCGAAGTGCACGTAGCCGGGCAGCGCGGCCGGCTGATTCCCCAGGAAAATGATCCGGCGCGTTTTTGGAAACGGCAGGCCCGATTGAATAGCTCGTGCGTAGAATCCGACCTGGCGCAGAATTTGCCGGTAGGTTTCGTTTTGCGTGTCCAGGATCGCCGCTTTGGACAAAAACCCTGCGCCCCAGCCGAGCGGAAAAAGGCAGCCGCGATTGGCGTCGCGAACCTCGTTCAACCTGCTTTGCAGTTGTTCGATCGTGGCGCGCAGCACCGGTAAACCGGCCCACTCGGCGTACTGCTTTTGCAGTCGCAGCCCGTCTTCGGTGAAGGAATTCAGCAATCCGAATACGGCCGCCGTATCGAGCGGTTCTCGCTTGCGGAGAGCTTTCAGCGTCTCGGGTTGCGCCAGGAAAGCGTTCTCACGCCACACCCCTTCGAACACGCTTCCGGGAACCGCCATTTCCGCGAACGTGGGCGTGCTCTCCTCGGCGCGTTTTACGCTGCCGCGCGGGCTTTGCTTCCATGCCAACTCGAGTTTCGTGCCTCCTCGCGATTCGAGCGTCGCCACTCGCAGCAGAAAAATCTTGAACGTGTTTTCAGGTACCGTATCGGAATCAAACGCCGCGATTCGGCGCATCGAATCGGCACTCGCGTTTCCGACAGCGGACTCTTCCACCGAGTTTGCCGGATTTCGCGGCAGGCGTCCTTCCGAGTTCGCGCGCGCGGCCAGATCGGTCAGCGCTCGTTCAGCGAACCGGCCATGCACCACGCCCGTGCGCAACGCGCCTTTAATGGCCGTGCCCGGAAGATACGGCCCCTTGGGACCCGTGCTGAAGGTCGGAATAAAGAGATTTTCGGCTCTGGCTTTCTCCCAATATTGGGTTGAACTGGGATGCTCGAACGGAATGCGGCGTCCGGCATAATTCTGCGCGAATCCGCCCCACGACCCGAAGTCGAGTTTCTCCGCTTTCTTTAATTGCGACAAATATCCTTCCAGCCGCGGTCCCTTGGCAAGCAGCCGAAAAATGCGCCTCTGATCGAGGACATTCACGTAGTCCTTCCAGACCATGTAGTCGATGGGCGCTAATTTCTGGCCGTCGCCGACCAGCGTGGGCGTCAAGCAGGTGAGCCGGTATCTCATGCCGCAGCCCGCCAGGGAATGGGTACCGCGACCGCGAATCCCGCTCGGTAGACCGGATGCGGAAAGCCATCCGGAGCGACATCGCTAGCCGCGCCTCGGATCTCGCCGGCAGCAAAAAGCACGGAGCCTTCCGCGATCATCGTGGCCGGTTTTTTGCGCTCGCCCCAGCGCGCGGTGCTTTCCACGCGGCCATGGCGCGACAGGGTTGCGTAGTTGCCGCGCTTCCAATCGACGGAGTCGTCCGCCGCCGGCATGTAAAGCGACAGCAGCCAATGCGCGTATTCAGAAGGCTCGCCGGCCGGATTCACTTGTGGAGCTTTCCAAGGCTCCCAGGTCGGCGCTTCCGAGCGGCCCCATCCTCGCGAACGCTCGCCGCCAAAGCCGGAATCGGACAGCAACAGGAGCGCGCCTCGCACCGGCTGTTCCCAGCGCGCCAGCGCATCTTCATCGCGAAACTGCACCACCGCCCAGAGTCCGGCATCGTTGGCGAATTCGAGGCAGGCGGTGGAATGCGCCTCCAGCTTCCCGCGTTCCAGCCGGTCCACGCCGGCGTTCTCGCGCAGAGAAACGCGAAACGGTCCGCGCTGTTTATCGTGTGGCAGCAGGCACTCGCTTTCGCCGTCTACGATCCAGCGCTCATCGTCGATGACACGGTCGCTCAGCAGCGCTTCCACCAGGTCGAGCGGGACGAAGCGCGCGCTCTTGTAGCGGACTTTGCTCGATTCCACGGGCGGCCAGATGCTGCGCGGCGGCACGATGAGGAGCGTTTTACCGACAAATGGGTAGAAGGAGCTGAAGCGCACGGCGGGCGCGGTCTCGGCTCGCGCGGTGGCTCCCAGCCAATCCTCGGCCAGGCCCAGCTGCCGCATCGCGGAACACACCGCCGAGAACACAGCGTCGCTGTGATAGATCAGGTCCACGCGATCCCGCGCGCCTGAATCCGGGCCGAAGCGCCACGGCCCAACCGGGCGAAAGCGCACGGCAAAACTGGGGTTAAAACTAGCCGGCGACATTGCTACTCAGCGAGCTTTTCGGCGAGATCGGAGCCGGCGACCAGCGACTGCAAGCCCGCCAGATCGGCGCCAGAGAGCAGCTCTTGTTCCGCGGCGCCCGCGGCATAGAAACCGCGAGCTCTCCAGTTGAGCTTCAAATTGGATATGCCGACGCGTCCGCTGCCGCGCGATCCGCCGCCCCCGAGGCTGTCGTCTTCGAGCAGCCGCAAGCCTTCCACGAGCCTCGGCAGCAGCTCGCGATCCTCGGGACAAAGCAGGTCCATCACGATTCGAAACTGGAAACGCGCTCCCGCCGGCACGCGCTCCAGCGTTCTGGGATTCGCTTGTGACGTGACGCGATCGATGGCGTTCTCGCTCTTCACCTCGGTCAGCTCGTCATCCATGTTCTCGCGCATTTGGGGCGTGATGCTCTCGGTAATGAGCGGCGCATCATAAACGGTAAGCCGCGCGGGCGTCGCAGAACTGGACTCCAGCCCTTCGCCGGATACGCGCTCCATCCGGCCGGGATTGCGGCCGAACAGCAAGCAGACTTCATCGTCCGGGCGATCGCTCTGGTGAATGCGAACCTCCTGCCCCTTGCGCTTGGAAAGATAGACCAGCTCGGAAGGAACCGCGAGGCCCGAGGACTGTTCGAGCAACGCGCGCAGTTTGCCGCGCAGCGAGCTGCCTGGAATGTACGGCAGTCCGAAAGCATCTTTGACGACGGGGTTATCGGCCCCGCCGATTTCGAGCGATCCCTTGCCCGCGCCGATGTGCAGGCCGGTCTGACAAGTGATATCGCCCTGCAAAATTAATTTCCCGATCAGTTTCAGTTCCGTTTGCGCTGTGTGCGAACTCATTCAATAGGTCCCGTTTGGTGTTATTCGTTGTAGGCGACGATGGCTTCGAACAGATCGCGAAATCGTTCGTAGCCGCGCGCGTCGTTCTTGCGCGTTACCTGCAGCAGCAATTTCTCGAGCGAATCGAGGCTGCGCAGGGAGTGCCGCGCAATCGTGTAAGCTAACCGCGCGCGCAACATCACGAACTGCTGCTGCCGCTCGTTTTCCGGCGCTCGAACCGCTCGACGGACTGCATTGTAAAGGCGGCGCAACTGGCTCTTGGTGCCCGAATCCATGTCGCGCATGCGGCTCACGACGCCATGCGCCTGATTATCGAGATAGAGCGGATCCGAAATCAACTTGTCGAGGTCGATTTCCGGCGGGCCTTCGAACCGGCCTCGATCGCCGCCGCGTCCGCGTTCATCACCGCGTTCGCCCCGGCCGCCTTCCCGCCGGTCGCCTTGGGGACGCCGCGCTCCGCCACCTTCCCGTGCTCCACCTTCGCGGGCACCACCTTCGCGGGCACCGCCGCCTTCGCGCCCACCGGGCCCGCGGGGTTGTTCTCGTGTTTCTGGCTGCTGTGTTTCAGGCATCCAAACCTCGTATCTTAGATTATTATTCTTGCGCCCGCTCTGCCGATAATCTGGCCCACTCGAGCGCTACCCGCCCGGACGGCCGCAGTTTTAAATTGGCGGGATTCTTGCCCACCAAATCGGCGATCAGCCGGGTTCGCGCCTTCTGAAAATCGCGGGACCGCGAGCTCCCTAGAATTCGTAGCAGCCGCCGATGAAAGCGCCAGGGCCGCTCCGGACGCTTCGCTCCGGCCGGACGCTTGGTCTCGCGATAAATGCCGCAAAGATCGCGAAGGTATTGCGGCGCGACGCCAAACTCGCGAATCATCGCGGTCAGTTCATCCTTCAATTCCGCTGCGTCGAAAAGCTGCTTCCACTCCAGCGTCCGGCCCAGCAGATAGAAGCAATCTTTGTCGGCAGACTTGGCGACTTTCAATCTGTCTCCGGCTCTTTCGTAAACTGCGCCCAGCGGAGTTTCCAGATCCGGCGCCAGCGCGAGCGCCATCGTGATGGTTTTTCCTTCCGGACCAGGAAAATCCTTGAGATGCTCCTCGGTGAAACGGTGGAACAGGCGCTGCAACTCGCGGGCAAATCCAATCACAGCATCCCAGGCTCCGTAAACGCTGAAGTCGTCTCCTCCAGTGTGCAGCAGAGTTAGTTTGCGCCAGAACTCCGGCAGCGAGCAGAGCACCTCCACTTCGCCGGCGAAAAATTGCTTGTAGAAGACCGAGATTTGGACGTATTCTTCTATGTTTTGTAAACGGCGCATGCGAATGCCGAAGCCGTCCACATCGCCGCGCAGCACACCCCACACCGGACGCCCCTCGGCTCTGCCCGCCAGAATGGGAGCTGTCGCCGTGTCGCGGCCGTCATCGGTCAGCGCAGTGTGGCGCGCCAGTGGGACTGCATCCGGCGACGATCCGATAGGCCAGGTGTACTTTCCATGGTTGGTGGAAATGCGCGCGGGCGAGTCCGGACTCCAGGCGACGGTGTTGGCATCCCGAAGCGAAGTCGCGAGTTCCTCGAAATACGCAGTTCCATCTTTGCCCGGATGGGGCGCCGGATCGAATCCAGTGGCCGCCAGAGGCGTGCTCTGTTTGCGCTGGAACTCGTCATTCAAGCGCTTGCGAACCACCGTCCAATCGCCGAGATTTTCGGTGATCGCCCACACCAGATCCACGTGCTGCGCACTCAGTTGCTTAATCTCCGCGCGAGCGGCGTTCAGCAGCTCCTCCGCTGGACCCCGAGCCTCTTCGGGCAGCACTACCAGAAACTGTTCGCCGCCGCTGGAGCCCAGCAGCATTTTGGAAAGCCCTAGTTGCGCAATCAACGCTCGCGGCAGGATTTCGCTGAGCAGGCTGATCCACCGCAGCCGTCCGGTAAGCAGAAGTTCCTCAGGCTCGTCCGCCAGCAAGAACTCTTCGACGCCTAAGATCTTGCCGTGTAATAGGATCTGTACCGACATGCAAAGTTGACGCGAAAGCTCAAATGTACCACGAGTGGCGGCCCCGCAAGACGACTCGGGAGATCAACCATTGCCCACCTCGTGCTCACACTAGGTTCAGCCTGTGTATAGTCTTGCGCTATGATGAATTGACCGCCCTGCGCGGGCGGGAGGGAATACTATCCACGAAAACGAGCCCAAGACCGGCCAAAGGACAGCCATGGAAAAGCTGGCGCAGAACATTCAGGAAGCTTTTCTAAATAACGCTCGCAAAGATAAAGTCTTCTTGACCATTTACTTGATGAGCGGCGTGAAACTTTCCGGCCGCATCAAGAGCTTCGACAAGTATTCCGTCGTGCTGGAAACGAACAATCAGGAACAGCTCATTTTCAAGCACGCTATCTCGACGGTCGTCGTCTCCAGACCGTTTCATGCTTCCGCCGGAGCCCACGCCCCCGGGCCCAGCGCTAATGCGGCCGCGAGTTCGTCCTCCCCGGCTGAATCCAGCGAAGAGCAATAAAGCGTTTGGCGGTAGCTGCGCACGAAAGCGCGATCCTGGTTGGTCTGGATCTAAAGTCGCGTTCCCGCGCTACCAGGGATCAGGTTCCCTTTAACGCGGAAGAGTCGCTCGAAGAGTTGAAGGCCCTTGCGAATACTGCGGGCGCGCAGGCCGTTGAAACCGTCATTCAATCCCGGGCCGCCCCCGATGCCGCGACGTTAATCGGTTCGGGAAAGCTCGAACAGCTTCGCAACTTAGTAAGTGTCCACGACGCCGACGTTGTCCTGTTTGATTCGGATTTGACCCCGACGCAGCAACGCAACCTGGAGAGGGCGCTCGACTGCAAAGTTCTGGACCGCACCCAGCTGATTCTGGATATATTCGCCCGCCGCGCCCGTACGCGCGAAGGCCAGTTACAGGTGGAGTTAGCCCAACTGAATTATTTGTTACCGCGCTTGACTGGCCGTGGAGTCGAGATGTCGCGTTTGGGCGGCGGCATTGGCACGCGTGGTCCCGGTGAAACGCAACTGGAGACTGATCGTCGCCGCATCTACGGCCGCATCAAAAAGCTCCGCGATCAACTGGAGAACGTGCGACGCACTCGCGGTACGCAGCGCCGCCAGCGGCAAGCCGTTCCGCTGGCCACCATCGCGCTGGTAGGCTACACCAACGCCGGCAAATCGACATTGTTCAATCGGCTCACCGGCGCCGGCGTTCTCTCCGACGCTCGCATGTTTGCGACGCTCGACCCAACCGTCCGCCACATCGTCCTGCCTTCGCGCCGTAAAGTGCTGCTGAGCGATACGGTGGGCTTCATCCGCAATCTGCCGACTACGCTGGTGAAGGCCTTTCGCGCGACGCTCGAAGAAACCGTCCAGGCATCCCTGCTGTTGCACGTGATCGACGCGTCCTCGCCGCATGCTCCCGAGCAGACCGCGCACGTCCTCAAAGTCCTGGCCGAGATCGGAGCGGAGAAGACGCCGCAGATCCTGGCGCTGAACAAAATGGATTTGCTCGGGGCCTCGAGCGAAGAGATGACGGCCTTGAGCCAGCGCATCCTCGGGGAGGTGCGGGGCACCGTCGCTTCAACCGACGCCATCCCCGTCTCGGCGCGAACCGGAGCCGGAGTCGACGACGTCCTGGCAGCCATGGATCGCCTCCTGCCGATCGATCTCATCTCGCACGCCAAATTCCGGATCCCAGCGGCCAAAGCTTCGCTCATTCACCAAATCCATGAGCGCGCCAAAGTGCTGTCCGAGCGATTCGAAGACGACGCTTGCGAGGTCGAAGCCGAGGTTCCCGAGTCCCTGCGGCAGGCGCTCGCTCGCTACGTCGTCGAGTGATATTCTGGCTTGGGGATTGGTTTTTTCGACCGGGAAGCCGCGCCGCTCAATGAATCTGCCGAACACACTCACGATCCTGCGCATTTTCTTCGTGCCTTTCCTGGTAGCTGTCTTAGTCGAGCAGGATCTCCGGGTGGAGTGGGGCGGGGTGGTCTGGTCTCACGAGTTCCTGGCGCTCGCGATTTTCTTGGTGGCCGCCGCCACCGATCTGCTGGATGGCTATCTCGCTCGGCGCTGGCGGCAGGTTACCACTGTAGGCATGCTGCTCGATCCCATCGCCGACAAGCTGCTGATCTCGGCGGCGTTGGTTTCTCTGGTGCAAATTCATAGGGTGCCGGCCTGGATGGTGGTGCTGATCATCGGCCGCGAATTCGCCGTCTCCGGACTACGCAGCATCGCTGCCGCCGAAGGCTACACCATCCGCGCCAGCGACCTCGGCAAAACCAAGATGATCACCCAGGTGATCGCCATTTCCATGGTGCTCGTGAGCATCCGCTGGGAAGCATTCACCGGTTTCGCCATGCTGTGGATGTGGGGCGTGTTGATCTTCGGGATCGTCTCCGCGGTTCAATACTTCAATAAGTTCTGGCGCAAGGTGGATGTCTCCATCAAGCATCGCCGCCGCAAGGAGCTGCTGCGCGTGGAGCGTCAGGGCAAACGCATGGCGCGTGCGCAGGCGCGCTCCGACGCCGCAAAACTAGGCCGAGCCGAAGTGGAAAATTAGTCGCCCTCTTTGGCGGGTTGAATAATCTCGAAATTGTCCGGCGTGAATACCACCACCAGGACCTGACCGCGAGCGCCCAGGGGGCCGAGCCGTTTGCCGTTCAGACGAACTTCCAACCCGGCCGCGTTGCCCACGCGCAACTTGGCGAACTGCTTGCCCTCAATCTTCTTGGTCTGATGCGCCGCCAGCACGCCCGAAAATACCGGCTTGCCGTCGGAAGAGACCGACAGCCAGGTTTTCTCCCGCGCGATCAGATCCAGCAATACTCTGGACCCGGCTGATCGCACCGCGCGTTGCTGGACCGGTGCCGCTTCGGGTTCGCTCGGCGATTCCGAAATTGGCGCCTCGGCTGCCGGCTCGCGATGAACCGCCAACGAGACCGCGGCGGGTTTCACGACATCCAGCCGCTTCGCCGCTTCCACTACCTGCGGAATTTCTAGAGAACCGCGCAGCATCGGCAGATCGATCGGAAAGCGGCCGTCATGCCACCACGTATAAACCACTGCGCCGCCCAAAATCACTAAGAGCAAACTGGCGACGGATGCGATCGCCCGAGCCCAGCGGAACCGCGTCCGTACCCGCACTCCCCGAGATCGCTGGATGGGATTGCCGTCCTGTCCAGGCAGCGGAAGAGGTGCGTCCGCCGCTAAGATGCGATCGAGTTCCGAATTAATTTCTTTGGTGTCCAGCGACAACGCACTGGCATACTGCTCCACAAAGCGCCGATAGAAAAAGCCGCTCGGGAATTTCTTCCGGTCATCTGCTTCGATCGCTTCCAGGTAGCTGAGAGTGATCTTGGTGCGCGTGGAAACGGCGGACAATTCTAGCCCCTGCTCCTGGCGCGTACGTCGTAGCTTCTCACCAATCGAAAACATGGTTACCTGCTAATGTATTGGTTATCATAATACACCGAATGGGTTCCCAGAACTAGTTCAAGTGCAATCATTTAAGTACCAGTACTTGAAGCAGCCATTTTACACTGGCCTCGTAGCTTTCGCTAGCTAAAAGTAGTTCCCTCATATCGTAACCAATCATACGTTCAGTGCCGCGACCAGTATTCGAACACGGAAATGCGAGTTCGTTGTATACTGGCCGCAATAAAAGAGCTCTCAAGGAGGTTCTCAAGAGTGAAGCGAACCGACGCGCAACTTTCCCGGCGCACTGTCATCGCCGGCGCGACTCTCATTCCGATTTCAGCGATCCACGCCGCCCCGCAAACGCCCGCACAGGCTCCGTCCAGCATTTTTTCGGCCGAACAGCGCCGCATCCTGGAGGCGTTCCTGGATCGCTTGGTTCCCAAGGACGAAAACGGACCCAGCGCTGTCGAGTGCGGCGTGCTGGACTATATGGACCGCAGTTTGGCCGACTATCTGGCAGCCGAAAAGACCGATTTCCTAAACGGTTTGACCGCGCTCGATTCCTACGCGCGCAGTTCCAGGGATCTTCCGTTCGCCGAGCTATCACCCGAAAAGCGCGACGAAGTGCTCACCGCCATCGACAACAACCAGGTCCCGAACCTGCGCGGCTTTTTCAATCGCGTCCGGCGCCTGACACTGGAAGGCATGTTTGGTGATCCATATTACGGCGGAAACAAAAACTTCGCTGGATGGGACCTGATCCGCTATCCGGGCGTGCGCCTGGCGGTCGGCCCCGAAGATCAGAAAATGAAGACGCTCCCCGCGCCGAGCCATAGGTCCGCCTATGGAGCCGAGCATGGCCACTAATCTGAAGCCGGTCGACGTGGTCGTCATCGGACTGGGCGCCGCAGGTGGCGTGGGCGTGCTACCGCTGGCCCGTGCGGGTTTGAAAATCGCCGCGCTCGAAGCGGGCACTTGGATCCCTCCCACCCAGTTCAAACCGGACGAAATTCACAACAACATACGCAGGCAAGTGACTACCGGACGCAAGGTCTGGAACGAAATCCCAACCTTTCGCACCAATCCCAATCAGCCTGCCCGCCGCAACGCCGTTCCACCCATGATGAACGCCATCGGCGGCACGTCGATTCACTACGACGGCAATAGCTGGCGCTTCAACCCGTGGGACTTCCAGGCGCGTTCGGAAACCATAAAACGTTACGGCCCGAATGCGATTCCCAAGGGCAGCACGCTGGAGGATTGGCCGATCAGTTACGACGAATTGGAACCGTACTTCGACACAGTTGAGTACGAGATCGGCGTCTCCGGCAAAGCGGGCAACATACAAGGGAAGATCGATCCGCGCGGGAACATCTTTGAAGGCGCGCGCAGTCGCGAATATCCCATGCCTCCGCTGCGCGACACCGACTTTACGGACCACATGCAGGCCGCCGCCAAAAAGCTGGGATGGAATTCGCATCGTGGTCCGGCGGCGATCAATTCGGTTCCGTACGGCGGCCGCACGTCCTGCGCCTACCACGGCTATTGCGACATCGGCGGATGTCATATCGGCGCGAAAAACTCGACTTCGGTCACTACCATCCCGGCCGCGCTGAAAACTAAAAACTTGAAAATTTTCGACAACGCCCAGGTGACGCGCATCCTCGCCGATAACAACGGCAAGGTCACCGGCGTTCAATATGTACGCGGCGGGCAAGAGTATTTCCAGCCCGCCAAGGCCGTCCTGCTGGCGTCCCAAACGTACGAAAACGTCCGCCTGCTGCTGCTGTCGAAATCTAAGGCGTACCCGAACGGTCTCGCCAACAATCACGGACAAGTGGGCAAGCACTACATCGGACATTGGGCTGGGCGCGAGTGCATTGCTCTTTTCCCCTTCGATCTGAACATCTGGTACGGCGCGTTTTCCCAGAACGTCGTTATCAATGATTGGGCTGACGACAACTTCGACCATTCGGGCCTCGGCTTCATCGGCGGCGCGAGCCTTACCGTGAATCACGAGGTGCATCCCATCGCCGCGGCATCCATCCCGGGTTTTGGCCGCGCGCCCGCCTGGGGTGCCAAATGGAAAGCTTTCGTGCACGAGAATGCCGGACGATGGCTGGGAGCTTACGCGCAGTGCAACACGCTCCCCTACGAGAACACTTATCTGGACCTCGATCCCGACGTGAAAGATCCGCTGGGCAATCCGGTTTGCCGGATCACCAGCGGTCCCAAAGAGAACGAGCCTCGCGCCAGCGCCTATGCCGCGGCGAAAGCGGTGGACTGGTTCCGTTCCGCGGGCGCGATCGAGGTCGCGATCACGCCGAACAAGGAAGGCCCAGTTCTTTCGACGCACGCCGTCGGCGGGACCCGCATGGGCGACAATCCCGAGACCAACGTGGTCGACAAATGGGGTTTCTCGCATGAGGCGCCGAACCTGGGCATCCTGAGCGGCTCGGTGATGGGCACCCACGGCTCCCGCAATCCCACCGAAACCATCCAGGCGCTGGCCTGGCGTACGTCGGAACACTTGGTAAAGAACTGGAAATCGATCGCGAGTTAACCGGCTAACGAAATTCAGGTTCCCGGCCGAATGTTAGATCGTGGGGGTCTATCGTTCCAGGCGTGAGCCGACCCGGCCGCGCAGCCCGCCGTGGCTTCGTTTTAATCGCGACCTGCATCGCCTTGATGCTCTTGATGGCGTTCGCCGTCCTGAGCATCGACATCGGCCGTATGATTATGATAAAGAGCGAGTTACAGGCTTTCACGGATGCCGCCGCGATGAACGCCGCGCTCCGGTTGGATGGCAGCGCGAAAGGCCTGGTCCACGCTCGCGCCGCCGCCGCCGAGTTGGCCTCTGGACCGAATGCCATGAAGTGGGACATGGGCACTCAACCCATTACCGCGATCACCACCAGCTTCGGAACCGATCCCACAGGCCATCCATTCGTGCGAGTCGGCGCCAGCGCGTCTGTACAGGTCATCTTCATTCGGGTCTTTCATCCAACCGAGTCCCCGGTGGTCGCCGCTGCCAGTGTAGCCATGAAGAATCCCGACCAGGCGAGGCTGATCCAATGAAAACTAGGCGGCGCGGCAGCGCGCTGATCGAATTCGCAGGATCGCTGCTCTTGCTCGGCACGGTCTTCGCGGGCGTCTTTCAAATCGGCTATACGTTTTTCGCTTACAACACGCTGGTCAACGCCGTGCGCGCAGGCGCGCGCTATGCGTCGCTGCAAACTGGCCGCGCCGATCTGAGCAAGAGTTCAGAATTTGGTGGTGTACGGCGATCCCGTTCCCTCGCGCGACGCCAAGCCGGTTGTGCCCGGGCTCGCGACCGGCAACGTCGATCTCAGTTTCGGCCCGGCAACGGCCACGGTATCGGTGCGTGGATTCAAACTGGACTCCGTATTCTCGCAAGTAAAGTTGGACGGACGTCCGATGGTGACCTTCCCAATCACCGGTGGAGCAACCAAATGAAGAGCCAACGCGGACAGGCGCTCGTGGAAACAACGCTGATTCTCCTGGCGTTCTTGTCGTTGTTACTCGGCATGGGGGCCGTCGGTGAAAAGCTGTTCATCCAGCAGACCTTGACCGAGCGCGCGCACGACGCGGCACGCTGGGGCGCACTGAACCACTACGATGCTGCTGCGATTCAAAACCTGGTGCTTTACAGGACGACCGAGCCGGAAGGCCACCCCGACAGTTTTGACGGCTTAGCTCCCAGCGACATTGTAGTCGCCAATCCCGGATGCCCCGGGCCCGAGTGCCGCATCACGGTCGCCATCCCCGGGCACGGAATCCGAAGCGTCGAAGTCTTCGCCGACTGCTCAACTCACGGATGACGCTGCCGCCACGCCCTGAAGAAGGGCGCGGCCTTCGGATCGGATTCGTTCCAATGCGGTGCCTGCTCGCTATCGGCGAGCATATATAACGTCAGGGCGACCGCACGATCCACTTTCGCCATATTCTCGTAATCGATCTTCTGCCACTTGTCGCCCAGCGCGTGGTAATCCGGATAATTGAACGCCACCGTCACCGTGTGCGCCGGCACGCCGGCTTCCGCAAACGAATAGTTGTCGCTGGCGTTGAAATACAGATCGCTCTCGCGCGAATTCTTGTAAATTTTGATGCCGGTCAGCTCCCCGGCCGAGCGCAGGAACTCGGCGACATTCGAAAAATCGAAGCCAGTCATGGTCGCATTGGAAATTTGCGGGCCTTCGGTGGAATCGGTTCGCCCGATCTGTTCCAGATTCAATTCGGCGACGGTCTTCTCCAGCGGCCAAACGGGATGCCGGACGTAATAGCGCGATCCCAGCAGGCCTTTCTCCTCTCCGAAAAAGGTCATGAAAACGATGCTGCGGTGTGGATGTTGTTTCAATCGGGAAAGCGCGCGCGCTACTTCCATCACCGATACAGTGCCGCTGCCATCGTCGTTTGCGCCATTGTAGATGCCTTCGGCGCCTCCTTCCGGCCGTTCGCCCAAATGATCGTAGTGCGCGGTCAGCAGCACGCAAGTGTTTTTGAGATCGGGGTCGGACCCACGCAGGATACCGATCACGTTGCGCACCGCCACGGATTTCTCTTTGGGAGCCGCCACGTGAATGTTCGCCGTGGACTCGGTTGCTCCTGACTTCAGGGAGGCGAAAAACTTGGCCGCCTCGTCGCTGAGCAGCGTGATCTCGGGACTGGTGGCGCGTGGCCGTTCCGGATCCACCAGCCGCCCAGCCTCCGGCGATCCGCCTGTTGCGCCAGTCTGATCGATCACCAGAATCGCGGCCGGCCGGGACGCGCGCAGCACACCCGACACGGTTCGGTAATTCCGCATGACGCTGCGCTTGAACTCGAGCAGCACGACCTTTCCGTTCAGCTGGCCGGGCGTCACTCTTTCCAGCAAGCCGCTGTCACTGAGGTCCAGCTTGAACACTGGCGCGCCTCTCAAATGCAGCGCCCCGGAAAGATCCAAGACGACATCTTTCGGCGTTGCGGAGAGCCGGTGTTCGCCCGACCCTAGCGTCAGTTCGAAGCCGTCGAAATCGGGCTCGAGAACCGCCATCCGGGCAGTTTGGAAGTATCCGTCGTCGCCCGCCGGCTCCAGGCCCGCCCTCCGAAACTGAGCCGCGATGTATTCGGCGGCCAGGTCTAGTCCGCGCGAGGGCGTGTCCCGCCCTTCCAAGGCGTCCGAAGCGATAAACGACAGGTCACCCCGCAGGGAATTGGCGCCAATGCGAGTCCAAATCCGCCTGAATTTCGGGCGTCAAAACGATTTTTGGGGGCGCCGCCTGCTCCAGGATGCATAATGCCGTCAGCGAAACGACCGATAGAAAGAGAGTGGGACGCATGCATTACAGCCCGGTGGATGGTTCCTATCGAAATGATACCATCTTGCTTTTAATGAACATTTTGAAGCACAATTGTTTTGAGGCGTAAGGTTTATGGTCCGCCGAAGCGAAAAACTGGAAGGGCTGCTGCGAGAGGTTCTCGCCAGCGGCAACCGCGCAAGCGATGCTCTCGTGGGAGAGCAGCTGACTGAAGCCGGTCTGCTGGACCGCGCCCTGCTGAACGAGCAAATCGGGAATATTCTGGTGGGGGCGGTTGCGAATCCACCGCTGGCTCGCAGTATGGAGCAGCACCTGGAGGCGTTTCAGGATTTTCTCAGCCAGGACAATGTGGCGGGCGCGGCCAACGAAGTTTGCGAATTGCTGAGTCTGGAAACCAACGATCTGCGGCGCGCCGCGCTGCTTTCGCTCGCGGTGCGGTTGGCGGGCAAACGCAAATTCGATCCCATCGCCAGCTACATCCTTGATAACAAGGCCGCTCGCGGAACCGGCCGCAGTTGACTTCCTGGCGCAAAAAGCGCAGTATTTCTAGAAGGAGTCTCTATGCGATTCTTGTCCGCTGGTTTCGCTGTCGGCCTTCTGACGGCCTCTTCCTCCTTCGCACAAACGGTAATTTCCGCTCATTCCGGAGTGGTTCAGTATGTCGAGGGCCGGGCATTCCTGGACGGCCAGCCGGTGGATCTGAAGTTCGGTCATTTTCCCGACATCAAGAACGACCAGGAATTCCGCACCGAAGACGGCCGCGCCGAGATTTTACTGACGCCCGGCGTCTTCCTTCGTCTCGGTGAAGACTCCGGCATTCGCATGCTCTCCAACAGCCTGGAGGACACGCGCGTGGAAGTGACCGGCGGCTCGGCCATCGCCGAGGTGGATCAGATCCCGAAAGACAACTCCATCACGCTGGTTTACAAAAACAACAGCATCGCGCTTCTGAAACACGGGCTGTACCGGGTGGACGCTTCGCCGGCGCGTTTTCAGGTCTATGACGGCGAGGCAACCGTCGCGAGCGATTCCAGCAAACTCACCCTGAGAGCGGGTAAGGAAACCACGCTGCAAGGCGGCACGCTGGCGGCCGAGAGCTTCGATAAGAATGCAGGCGATGAACTGTACCGGTGGGCCGACCGCAGGGCCAGTTACGTTTCGCAAGCCAACGTCTCATCCGCTTCCGCGGTGAATGGCGGTAGCTATGGATATGGTTACGGGTATGGCTACGGCGGTTTCGGTCCTGGCTTTGGACCGGGACTCGGTCTCGGACCAGGCCTCGGTCTCGGGTATGGATATATGAATTCGGGCCTGCTCGGAGGCTGGATGTTCAATCCGTTGTTCGGAATGTACTCCTGGGTTCCGACTGCGGGAATGGGTTACAGCCCGTTCGGATATGGACTGTTCAGCCCCGCAACCGTGGCTAGCGCTCCTTACTTTTCTCGTTCCTCTCTTAGTCGCCAGTCTCCGGTCGCTTATCGCTCCGGCGCGTCTGCGTTACGGGCTAGCGCTTTGAGCGGCGGCTCGTTGGGCTCGGCCGGGCTGGGTGGCATATCTAGCCGCGGCGGTGGCGGGTTGGCAGGCGGCCACGCCGGCGGTGGTGGTCACGGCCGCTGAAGCGGGATCGTAGCGGGATTCTACTTCAAGTTCTTTTCGAAAAACTCAGTCATCTTTTCCAATAGCTGCCGGCGGAAGGGTCCGCCCACGCCATGGCTCTTCTGCGGATAAACTTCCATATCGAACAGCTTGGCCGCTCGCTCCAACGCATCCGCCATCTGCAGAGTGTTCTGAAAAAGCACGTTGTCGTCCTCGATATTGTGAACAATCAGCAGCTTGCTATTCAGCTTGTCAGCGGATTCGACCACCGAACTAGCCCGGTAGCCTTCGGCGTTCTCGGAGGGCAAACCTAAGTAGCGCTCGGTGTAAATGGTGTCGTAGTTGCGCCAGTTGGTGACGGGCGCTCCCGCGATGCCGGCCCGAAACACGGTGGGCGCGTTGAGCAGCGAGTACAACGTCATATAGCCGCCGTAGCTCCAGCCGTAGATCCCAATGCGCGCCGGGTCGATGAAGTCCAGCCCGGTGAGATAGCGGATTCCATCCAGTTGATCCGCCAGTTCGGTCTTGCCGAAGCGTCGAAAGATAGGCGTCTCGAAAGCGTGGCCGCGTCCGGAGGAGCCGCGATTATCCAATTGCCAGATCACGAAGCCCCGCGCGGCCAGCACCTGGTCCCAGGATGCGCCGGCCCAGGAGTCGCGCACTTCCTGCACGCCAGGTCCGCCGTAGACCACCACGATCGCCGGGTATTTTTCGCCCGCTTGAAAATTCGCAGGCTTAATGAGGCGCGCGTAAAGCTCCGTTCCATTCGAAGCTTTGAGGTTCACGATCTCGGTCGGCAGGACTTCGTACTCGTCGGTGAACTGATGGTCGGCTTCGCGAAATACCGCCCATTCAGCGCCGTCGCGAGTATGTAAAACCCGGCTAGGAGGCTGCGCCAGGCTGGAGAACGAATCGAGGTAGTAGCTGGCGGCCGGGCTCATCGAGATCTCGTGCGTACCCGCGCCTTGGCTGATCCGCTTGCGGTCTTTTCCGTTCAATCGGATCGAATAGAGTTGCCGCTCCAGCGGGCTGGTCTCGTCGGAAACGAAATAGATCAGTTGATGCGCCTCATCGACGCCCGCGAGGTCGCTCACTTCCCAATGGCCCTCGGTCAGACGCGTCCATCGCTTGCCGTCCGCCTCATACAAATAAAGATGCTCAAAACCATCCCGCTCGCTGCCCCAAAGAAAATCGCCATTCGCCAGGAATCGGAAAAGATCATTGACGTTGATCCAGTGCGGGTCGCTCTCGTGCAGGATGGATTTGGAAGCGCCCGACCCCGCGTCGGCCAGCATCAGGTCGAGCCGATTCTGGACTCGATTCAGACGTTCGATGGCGAGCTTGGACGAGTTGGGCGTCCAATACACGCGCGCAATGAGCGCATCGCGAGCATCGCCTAAATCCATCCAGCGAGTATTTCCGCCGCTCGCCGCGATCACTCCCACGCGCACGTTGGGGTTGGGCGTGCCGGCTTGCGGATACCGCTCCGGTTCGCTCATGGCGCGCATGCTGGTGAGTGAAACTTGCGGATAAACGAACTCCTGGCTGGTGTCGAACTGCAGGTAAGCGATCCGCTTGGAATCCGGCGACCACCAGTAGGCGGTGCTCAGCTCCAGCTCCTCCGGATAGACCCAATCGAGCTCGCCATTGAGCAGCGTCGCGGTCCCGTCCGCGGTCAGCCGCGTGACGTTACGCGAGCGGATCTCCATCACGTACAGGTCGTGATCGCGCCGAAAGGCGACCCGCGTACCGTCGGGCGAAAGCTTGGCGTCGCGCTCCGGCTCGGGCGTGCTGGTGAGCTGGTCCCATTTTCCGGATTCCAGCGTGAACCAAAACAGTTCGCCGCGCACGCTGATCAGCAGATTTTTTCCCGAAGACGACCATTCCAAACTGCTTTCGGCAACGTGCCGGTTTTCCCAATCGAACTGTTGCGGCTCGGGCGGAGAGACCGCGGCGTTCTCGAGCGCATCGAGCGTCAGGAGTTCCTGCTCCGTTTTGGCTTGCACGTCATAAAGGATTACGCGGTTATTTTGAAGGTAGGCAAAACGCGATCCGTCAGGCGCCCAGGTGACTTCTCCGCTGAAACCGCCCGCGCGCGACCGTTCGATCAGCGTGTCGATAGTGATCGGCTTTTTTTGGGCAAATAGAGAGCCCGCCAGCGCGGCACAGAGGAAAAAGCGGTGAAGCGACACCCGTTGTGATTGTAGCGAACACCCGGTGCCGAGAAGGCCAGACTGCCGGGCGCGGGCGTAGCAGGCCGGCTCTCTCGTACAATAACCACAAGAACCAAAATCTATGCGCGTTGGGATTATCGGCACCGGAGCCATCTCGCACAAGCATGCGCAGGCCTATGCCAACATCGGGTATCAGCTCGCCGTGTGCACCGACCTACATGCGGAAAGCGGGCGCGCTTTTGCCGAGCGCTACGGTTGCGAATTTGTATCAACCTTTGAAGAAGTCTGCCGCCACCCGGATATCGATTACGTGGACGTGTGCACCTTCCCCGAATTTCGATTGCAGCCGGTCACGGCTTGCGCCGAAGCCGGAAAGCATATTCAAGTCCAGAAGCCCATGGCGACCAGCCTGGAAATCGCCCGCAATATGATCCAGACCGCGTGCAGCGCGGGAATTCAACTGGGCGTCGTCAGCCAGCGCCGTTTCGACGATTCGACGCAGTTTGTGCGGCGCGCGATCGCCGATGGACGGCTGGGTAAAATTCTCCAGGCGGATGCTTACGTGAAGTGGTACCGGTCACCCGCTTATTATTCGCGGCGCATAAAAGGAAGTTGGGCCACAGAAGGCGGAGGCGCGCTCATCACCCAGGCCATTCATCAAGTGGACATTCTGCTGTCGTTGATGGGCGGCGTCTCTGAGGTTTTCGGTTACTGGCAGATCGGCTCGCGGCATAATATCGAAGCGGAAGATGTCATCACGGCGCTGGTCAAATATTCTTCCGGCGCCACCGGAGTGATACAGGCCTCCACCGCATTCTGGCCGGGATACACGGAACGGATTGAGATCCACGGCACTCGCGGGACTGCGATTATATCGGGCGACCGGTTGACCCGGTGGGATGTGGAGAACGATTGCGGAGCACCGGCGCCCATCGCTTACGACATCGCCTCCGCCGCCACCGATCCGATGGCAACTGCTCTCGCGCCATTCGAGCGCCAATTCCGCGATTTCGGCGACGCCGTCCGCTCGGGAAGAAAACCGCTTTCGGCCGGCGAAGACGGCTATCGCGCCCTGCAAGTGGTCACTTCCGTTTACGAATCCTGTCGAAAGGGCTGCGTGGTGAGGCTGTAGCGCCAAACAAAAATGCAGGTTCGCGTCCCAGCTTCCAGCGCCAATCTCGGTCCCGGTTTCGATGCCCTGGGTCTGGCGCTGGGCGTGTACCTGACCTGCCGCTTCGATCCCGCGAAAAAATTATCGATCCGGGCAACCGGCCGCGATGCGTGCCGCATTTCGACCGCGGAGGATAATCTCATCTGGCAGACCGCACTGGCCGTCGCGAAAGACGTCGGCGAGACGCTGCCGCTGATCACTTTGGAGATCGAGAATGACATTCCGCTCGGCAAAGGTCTCGGTTCCAGCGCCGCGGCGCTCACCGCGGGCGTAGTGATTGCCGACCATTTGCTCGGATTGCATTGGAAACCGCATCGCATTCTGGATGAGGCGGCGCGCATCGAAGGGCACCCCGATAACGTCGCCGCGTGCGTGTTGGGATCCATCGTCGCCAGCGCGATCGATACCGGCGGCGTGGCGCGTGCGGTTCGTCTGGAGCTGCCCGCCCGGTACGGTATCGCGGTGGTGGTGCCGGATTTCGCCTTGCCGACCGCCGAAGCTCGGGCGGTACTGCCGGATTGCTATTCGCGCGAGGACACGATCTTCAACGTGCAGCGCAGCGCCCTCTTGATCGCCGCGCTCTCCACCGGAACCACCAGCGCTTTTCCGACGGCGCTCGAAGATCGCCTGCACCAGCCCTACCGCTACGCTTTGGTCCCAGGCCTCGAAGAGATCGTGAAACTGCGCGCGCCCGGGCTGCTGGGCTGCGCTCTGAGCGGCGCCGGTCCGTCGATTCTGGTGTTCTACGAGCGCGGCTACGAGCAGGTTTGTCACTTGATCCAGCAGGTCTTTGCGATTCGCGGGCGCGGCTCGGAAACGTTATGGGTGCAAATCGCCGAGAAAGGCTACCAGCTCACTGCGTAGCGCTGAGAGCCTTGGCCTTTTCAAGCAGCGATGCGAGGATGTCGGGAATTTCAAACACGGCCTGGTTTCGAATCGCAGCGGCGTTTGCTCGAAATTTCGCGAAATTTTCAGGCGCGAGAAGCTGCTTCAGACCGTCGTCGATTTCCCGAAAGGATCGCAGTACCACCCCGACCTTTTGCTCGAGAATCCATTCGGTGTTGTAGCGTTCTTGGGGCAGAGTCCAAGCGTTGCGCTCGACAATTACAGGAAGGTGCATCGCCACCGCCTCGCTGATGCTGCCCGGTCCCGGTTTTCCGATGAAAAAGTCGGAAAGGTGCATGAAGCGAGGAATCTCGGAAGTGAATCCTTCGACGTATTTGGGAAACTTGGTCGCCAGATTTCGCAAGCGCGCTTGGAGTTCCAGATTTCGTCCGCAGATGAATATGAACTGCGCCGGCGCGCTGACTCGCTTGGCGATGTCGAGCATGACGCTCGATCCTTCACCGCCGAAGAGCACCAAACCCGTGGGTAAATCAGCGTCCAGGCCGAGCCGCTTGCGTTCCGCACGGCGATCGCAGTCGATCGCTTCGTAAAACATCGGGCGCAAAATCATCCCCGACGTTCGATAGATTCGTTCCGCGGGATGCCCGAGCGCTTTCGCTTGCTCGACTGCTTCATCGGTTCCGCAAATCAAATCTTGCTGTTGACGTTCTATCCAGAAATGCGGCGGGTAATCGGCCAGATCGGTCAGGATGGTTACCAGCGGCCGCTCTGGAAGGCTGTCGCGCAAGGCGCGGTTGAAGTTTGGAATCAGAGACACGACTAAATCAGGTTGATCCTCGCCCCAAAATTTTCTGAGCAGACGGACTTGTCCGCGATGATAAAGACGAATCAACGCGTGCATCATAATCGTGAGCTGCGGCGAACCGAGCGTCCAACCCTTCTTGAGCAACTGATTGTAAATGTCCTGCATGCGGATGCCGGTGTACTTGCGGAAAATGTCCAGGGGATCGAGAATTTCCTGAAGATTTACAAGGCGAATAGTCCAGGGCCGCTGCTGCTGTTCGATTACCGCCTTAAGAGCGTTGGCTGCGGCGCGGTGTCCGCCACCGGCCTCGAAGAATATGAAATCAAGCTTCTTCTTATCCAACGTACAGTTTGTCACAATGTTAGTACGGCTCCAAGAGGTACTAAGAAGAATTCCGGATGTCCCGATATAAATCATTTTTTCAACAAAATGTAATATTGCGAGCGCTATAGTTAAGGCAGATGATGCGGAGTCTCATCACCAAGGGCGACCACAACCTGATGCGCCGCGCCAACAATTGGGAAGCGCCGCGTTGGGTTCGTCTGTACGTGATAAGTTCCACGCGCGGCGGCGATGGATGGCTGTGGTATGCCATGGGCCTCGCGATTCTTATGTTCGGAGACGAGAATCGTTTTCGAGCGATCGGCGCGGCGGGAACGGCTGCCGTCTTGAGCGTCCTGCTATTTGTCTGGTTGAAGCGCTTCGCGGCGCGTCCCCGTCCCTGTCAGATCGAACCGCACTGCTGGGCCACACTGCTTCCGCCGGATCAGTTCTCGTTTCCCTCCGGCCACACCATGACCGCCTTCGCGGTGGCCATCCCGCTGCTGCTGTTCTATCCAACGCTGATGATTGGCTTGCTATTCTGCGCCTTCAGCATCGCGCTCTCGCGAATCCTGTTGGGCATGCACTTCCTGAGCGATGTGGTGGCAGGCGCGCTGATCGGCACTGGCTTGGGATACCTCGGATATCTCGCTTTTCAGTAACCGCTAGTTCCCGTACCAATCCAGCAAGCGCACATCGATTCCCGTCCCTGCCAGCGCCTTCTTGAATGCCATGGTGTCAGAACCCTGGTAGTGATACGGATAAACGATCGCGGGGTGGAAAGCGCGCACGGCCACGGCGGCTTCCTCGGGCGTCATGGTGTACGGCAGGTTCATGCAGACGAACGCGACGTCGATATTCTTGAGCGCTTTCATTTCGGGGATGGCTTCGGTGTCGCCCGAGAAGTAAAAGCGCTTTCCTCCATAGGTCAGGATGTAGCCGCAGCCGCGGCCCTTGTCGTGGTAAAGCTCGCCCGGCGACGGCCCGCGCTTCAGGTTGTAGGCCGGAACCGCTTCCACGGTGAACGGTCCGATCTTCTTGCTCTGGCCATAGGAGATCACGCTCACGCCTGTCATCTCTTTGGAAACCGCTTGCGGCGCGACGATCTCGGTGGATGATTTTTTGAGCTTGTTCACCACATCCGGAGCCATATGATCTTCGTGAATGTCCGTAATCAGGATGTAATCGGCTTGCGGCATCCCGCCATAATTGCCCATCGCCGGATCGAGGTACAACACTTTGCCTCCGGCCTGAATCATCAAACTCGCGTGCTGAATCGGCGTGAGCTTGAGCGTTCCCGCCGAGGTTGAAAATTCCTGCGGAGGAGCGGCAAAGAGGGCGGCTGCGAACAAGGTGAATCCGAACGAGAGTCGCTTCATGTAGGCGATTGTATCGTTAGCGGCGCCTATCGCGACAGTCCGGAATTCTGAAGGAACTGCTTGGCGACATCGCGTACCGGCCGGTGCTCGGCATCCACGGCGTAGTTCATGTCACGCATAGCGTGATCGGAAATTTTGCCGGATAGCTCAGAAAGAACGCCGCGCAGATTCGGATCGGCGGCGAGCGAAGCCGCACGTACCACAATGCAAGCTTGATAAGGAGGAAAAGCGTGCCTGTCGTCGGTGAGCACCTTCACGTCCAACTTGTTGAGCAAACCGTCGGTGGTATTGGCCGCGACCATGCTAACTTTTTTCTGCAGGAGCGCCGTGTAGAGCAGGCCGAGATCCATGCTTTCAGGTTGCGCCTTCCAATGGATCGAATAAATTCGATTGACCGCTGCGTCGCCGTCCGGTCGCGTGAGAAACTCGTATCCTGCGCCGAGCACGAATCCGTCGCGGTCGGCCGCAGCATCGCTGAGCGTTTCCAGATGCCGGGCCCGCGCGTCTTCGCCGCGAACCGTCATCGCGAAGGAGCTCTCGAAGCCGAGCGGATCGAGCCAGTCCAGATGGAAGTTGGCCGCATAAGCAGCGCGGACCTGATCGAGAACTGCGGCGGGATCGTTGACGCCGCTGCGCTTTAAGACATTGGTGAAGCCGGTTCCGGTGTATTCCGGATACATGTCGATCTGGCCCGCCACCAGTGCTTGATGAGCGAGCAACGTGCCCCCGAGATCGAGTTTGCGTTCGATGGGTTGATGCAGCCGATTCTCCAGATGCTGTGCGATGATCTCGCCCAAGATGACTTGCTCGGTGAAATTTTTTGAGCCGACGGTAAGCCGGTGACTGGATGAGCAACCGCTCGCGAGCAGAAGCGCGCTCAGGCAGCCGAGAAACGTTTTTCTATCCAACCCAAGCCTCCGTCCGAGATTAACGCCAGCAAAGCGGCCGGCACCGCGCCCGCAAGAATCTGCACCGTATCGACCGAAGCGATGCCGCGAAAGATGAACACGCCCAGGCCGCCGCCTCCAATCGCCGCCGCAATGGTGGCCGTACCGACGGTGGTGACCGTAGCGATTCGCACGCCCGCCATGATGGTGCGCGCAGCGAGCGGCAACTCCACCTGGAAAAGGAGCTGGCGGTCCGTCATGCCCATCGCGACCGCGGACTCGCGCACCGCCGCATCCACGCCCAGAATCCCGATGAGCGTGTTGCGGAGAATCGGAAGCAAAGCGTACAAAACGAGCGCGACGATGGCGGTCCGCTTGCCAATTCCACCGATGAACGGAATCGGAATCAGGAATCCGAACAACGCCAGGCTCGGAATGGTCTGCATGACGTTCGCGAAACCCAGCAGCGGGGTTCGATAAGCCGCGCGGCGCGTTAGAAAAATCCCGAGCGGGATTCCGATCGCGCACGCAATCGCCATCGACACCAGCACCAGCACGAAGTGTTGGGAAGTGAGCTCGAGGATGTCTTGCGCTAGACCTGGACGCATCACGGAGCCAAGCCGGCCAGGAAGGCGCGGGCCTCCTGAGTCTGGGACTTCAGGAATTCCTCGCGCGTAGTCAGAACTTCCAGCTTGCCTCCGTGGAGCAGCGCAATATGCGTGCCGAGGCGCACCGCTTCCCGGATATCGTGCGTGACGAAAACCGAAGTCTTCGCGAAGCGATCCCGCAGCGCCAAAAATTGGTCCTGAAGCTCGATGCGAGTCACCGGGTCGAGCGCGCCGAAGGGTTCGTCGAACAGCAAGAGTCGCGGATCGGCCGCCAAAGCCCGCGCGACGCCTACACGCTGGCGCTGCCCGCCGGAAAGCTGGCGAGGATAGCGATCGATAAACTGATCGGGTTCCAGGCCGACCTGGTGTAGCAGGTCAGCGGTTCGCTGCGCGATGCGCTCCTCCGGCCACTGTTCGAGCCGAGGCACCAGGCCAACGTTCTCACCAATCTTGAAGTGCGGAAAGAGACCGACCTCCTGGATCACGTAACCGATGCTGCGCCGCAACTGGATGAGATCCCAGGCAACCGTAGGACGGCCGTCGACCAGCACCTCGCCGGAGCTGGGAAACAGCAGGCCGTTGACCATCTTCAACGCAGTGGTTTTTCCCGAGCCGCTGCGCCCCAACAGCACCAGGGTTTGCGCGGCCGCAACCGTGAAGCTTACGTTGTCGAGGATCAACTTGCCATCAACGCTATAGCAGACATTCCGGAACTCGACCGCCGCCGCTTGAACGGCCGAGCTGGTCAAACCGCCGTCCACAGACTTTCGACGAACGGCCACGCATCGTCCACCCACTGCGCTTGCACGCGGAACCCGGTTTGTGCGGCCATATCGAACATTTCCGAGCTGCGGAACTTATGAGAGGATTCGGTCCAGATGGTTTCGTCTGTGCGAAGGGGGATTACCAGATCCGCGGCTTCGATGGAGACCGTCTGGTCCCGGCGCGCGCGCAGATGCATCTCGATGCGCCGTTCCCGATCGTTCCAACAGGCCTGATGCTCGAAGTTGCGCAGGTTGAAAGTGCCGCCCAGCTCGCGGTTGATTCGGCCCAGAAGATTCAAGTTGAATGCCGCCGTAACGCCGGTTGGATCATCGTACGCTTGCAACATGCGCTCCGGGTCTTTGACCAGGTCAGCGCCCAACAGCAGCGCATCGCCGCGCTCCAGGCAGCGCCGCAGATCCCGCAAAAATTCGATCGCGCAGGAGCGCTCGAAGTTTCCAATCGTGCTGCCCAGGAACAGTACCAGAAGGGTTTCGCGCGACCGGCGGTGCGCCACCGCGCTCGCCATGCCGTCCAGGTAGAGCTGCTGCA
Organism: Bryobacterales bacterium; assembly: GCA_963732175.1. Classification (GTDB taxonomy): domain Bacteria; phylum Acidobacteriota; class Terriglobia; order Bryobacterales; family Bryobacteraceae; genus Palsa-89. The sequence goes on from CAVSYF010000003.1 coordinate 55,175, forward strand.
GCGGGTAGACCTCCGCGACCTCCGCCAGATCGTGCTCGCAACGCGCCAGCGCATCGGCGGACACATCAATGGGAAAATAGCGAGCGCCCGCCATCTCCCTCAGGATATGCCAAGTCTTTTCTCCAGTACCGCTGCCCAGCTCGATCACCGAGACCGGATGCGAAATGGAACGGGCAATGTCTCGGGCATGCGCTTCCAGCAGGCGTGCGTCCGCGCGCGTGACTCCATATTCGGGCAAGTGTGTGATGGCCTGGAATAGAGCGCTTCCGAGCTCATCGTAAAGATACTTGGAATGCAGCTCCTTTTGCGGCTTGGTGAGGCCGGCTCGCACGTCCAGCGCGAACTCGCGCGCGAGGGCCTTGAACTCCGGGCTGCCTTTAGTTCTCGACGAGTCGGAAACCGGCATAGACGTGAGGGTAGTTGGGTCGAAACCAGTTCCGGAAAGAGCGGCGCAAGAAGCAAGCAGCGGTTCTCGGCGACGCGCCCTTCAAAACATAATGTTGACCGTCGAAAAAGTTCTTCGAATAGCCGGGATAAAAGGGGAAGGGTTGAAAACCAGGAAACGGAGCGAATGGCGTGGAGGTCCATTCCCAACCGTTGCCGGTTAATTGCGACACACCGAAAGCGCTGTCGCCCTGCGGATCGGCGTCAATATCCAACGGGTCCCAGTGCTGAAAATCGAAGTTGCCGCGGTTCGCATCCGGCATAGCGTTCCCCCATGGATAGGGACGCTCCCCGCCGGTAGGTGTTGCGAAAGCGGACCGGTGGAACTGAGCTTCGCTCGGCAGGGATTTGCCTTTCCAGCGCGCATAGGCGCTGGCTTGATCGTGCGTGAGGTAAACGGGGGCGTTGATCGGCAGCGGGAGCTCGGCGAACATTCCCCGCAAAAACCAATCGCCCGAGCGCTGAAGCCAGAAGGGCGGAGGCTCGGCCCCCGCTCGAACGAATTCGAGATATTGGCCGTTCGTGACCTTGTGTTTCCCAATCGAGAACCGCGGCACGGGGACCTGGTGCTCGTCAAATTCGTTGTCCCAGCCAAACTCGGCCGGTTGCTGGCCAAGCGTGGCCAGGCCCTCCGGGATCTCGATCATGCGCGGCAGAGTCTGGCGGGTGGAATACGTCGCGGCCGCTTGAGGCGAAATCTTTTCCTCGTATGCGACGTTGTGCAGCAGGTAAGCGAACGTCTCGGCGTGCATCAGGCGGTGTTCCAGCGCGACGTGCACGATTTGCTCGGGGGCATGCTCGAGCAGGTCGTCGATTCTTTTCCTTACCCGGCCATTGTAAGCCCGCAGCTCATCGGCGCTCGGCCAATCAGACGGCTGGTCTTCGGGGGCCTTTCCTACCGGCGGATCGATGCCGAATTCAAAGAGCTTGTCGAATTCCGGATGGAAGGAGGGAGCATCGAGCGCCTGCCGGCAGATCTGATTCCAGTCGAAGGCCTCTAAATGGCCGAGATAGAAAATGAGCCGATGCCGCTCGGGAATAGGCCGGGAGTAGAGGGCTTCAGGCTTGAGCAGTTCAAACAGCTTGTCCGTGCATTCTCGCGCGGAATCCAGTCGCGCATGAAGCGTGCGGCACGCCAGCGGAATAGTCGACACGTGATCCCCTCCCCGCTCTTACAGGCTAACACCCTAAGGGCGGGCTGGCCGGGGGGCAAAAAAATATGTCGCAGCAAAATGAGAATGTCCTATTTGGGCAAAGTAGAAATGTCCTATTGACAGGGTCCAGCCTGAGGGGTGGACGAAGGACAGCTACTAATGAACCAGGCCGAACGAGACCGGCTGGATGCCCTGAAGAGGGCCAAGAAGAAATTGATCACGCAACGACAAGCCGCTGAGGAGATCGGTGTCAACGAGCGGCACGTGCGACGGCTGTTGCGCAAGCTGCGGCAGAAAGGAGACCGGGCGGTGATTCATGAGCTACGCGGGAGAACGTCCAACCGAAAGCTGTCCGCCGACATGGAACAGCAGGCGATCACGATTTTGACGGATCCGGTGTACCGCGGATTCGGGCCTACATTGGCGGCAGAATACTTGCGCAAGCGGCACCGGCTTACGGTGAGCAAGGAGACGTTGCGACAGTGGATGGCCAAAGCCGGATTGTGGCGCGCCGGTCATCGCCGCATGGTGGAGGTGCACCAATGGCGGCCGCGTCGAAGCCGCTGTGGGGAGTTGGTGCAATGGGACACCAGCGACCACGACTGGCTGGAGGGCCGCGGGGAATCGATCTATCTGATAGCGATGATCGACGATGCCACCAGCCAGCTGTTCGCACGCTTTGTACGGCACGATTCCAGTGAGGAGAACCGGCGGCTGCTGGGGGCGTACCTCGAGCAGTTTGGCCGCCCGCTGGCGTTTTACACCGACAAAGCGGGGATGTTCCAGGTGGCGGTTAAGACCAAACGACAGCAGCAGCGTGAGGACCGCGACCGGCCCCAGATGCCGCCGACACAGATTGAACGGGCGCTGCGCGAGCTGAACGTTGTCTGGATTCCGGCGCACTCGCCGCAGGCCAAGGGACGCATTGAACGCCAATTTTTGACGGCGCAGGATCGCCTAGTGAAAGGACTGCGTGTGGCCGGGGCGTGCACCCTCGATCAGGCCAATGCGTATCTGGAGAACGAATATCTGGCTTGGTGGAATCAGACCCTGGTGGTGAAGCCGGCCGATACCGCCGATGCCCATCGCCCTCTCGGCAAAGAGCATGATCTGGCCGCGATTCTCAGCCACGTGGAACAGCGTCAGGTGACGAATGACTACACGGTGCGATACGAAGGCAAGCTCTACCAAATCGACCGCCGCGACATCCAGGTCGGAATGCGCAAAGGATGGGTGCGGGTCGAACAGCGCTTGGACGGCAGCGTCGCCGTGCAGTTTCAAGGTCGTTATGTGCGGGTGCGCCGCTGCGCGCTGCCACTGGTGTTATCCAAAACGCTCGCACCCCCGACACGCTCAACGGGCAAGATCCGGCGCAAAAGCGATTGGATGAAGAACTTTTCCATCCGCTCGAAGCCTTCTCGTTCTCGACCGACTGAGGTGCCCGATGCTCGCAGCTAAACGCCGGCACCGAAACCAAAACCAATCGGAGCGCTGGGCAAAACCGGCCCGGCGATCTTCGCGCTTTATTTATCCGAAGACCGCTGCTCGGGAGCTCCACCAAAGCAGATCTGTCCTCAAAAACCAAAACCCCCAGAACGGGCATCATCGGGCCCGGTTTGACTGGGGGTCTGGTGCCGTCTGCTTCGGAGCCAGCCCCGTCGCAGCGGTCTTCGGATCTGCCCCAGGGAGCGCGACTCCCCCGGAACATCGAATCCACTGTAAGCCCGCTCCTTCGGCTCCTAGCTCAAAACAGGACATTTCTACTTTGCTGGGAATAGGACATTTCTATTTTGCCTTGACAGGGGGCAAAAAAATAAGGCACGGGCGGTTACCCGTGCCGAACGAGTCGCTGGTCCAGTAAATCGCTGGTCTGGTTAGTTGGTTCCGCCGGGCACCGGCTGAGGTGCGTCACTGGCCTGACTATTCGCCTGCTTGCTTTGAGCGTCCCAGGCTGCCTTATTCCGGTTCGTTTTCCAATAACTGTCGCCCCACCACTGATTGTTCGGGGAAGTGGCGGCCGATTCGCCTGCGGGAGCCTTCTTGTCCTGAATCATCTGGCGCGCGTTGATCGCCTCCAGGGTCGGCATTTCGAACTTCAGTGTGCCGGTGGTGCCGGACGAATCCTTGTAGTTGATGCTGAGGATATCCTTCCAATGGCTGGGAACCACCGACGGCACCGGGATCTTATGTACGCGGCGGAGCTCGGCCCGTTTGATGTCCATGCCCGTAATTTGTTCATACGGCAGCTTGTAGACCGAACCGCCATAGCTGAAACGAAGGTCCTTGGCGTCATCAAAACTGAACGTCCCGGCCGCGTTCGCGGGGATCGATTCCACCGTTCCGCCCACGTATTGAACTGTGGCCGAAGGAGTGCCGCACAGCAGAACGGAGGGGACCAGGGCGAAAAGAAAAGCGGGAACCAGACGGATTGCAGACATGTAGTACATCTCCTAGCGAGTACTATCGGCCGGGCGGCTCCGGGACTTTAGGCCCTGAGGACTCTAAAATAAAAGGAACATGTCTGTCTATGACGAGCGCCGGGAAGAGTTGGAAAAACAAGAGTTTATGATGGGGATCGAGCGCGGGAGGCTGGCCGTGACCCTGGACCTGCTCACCGACGCCCTGGTGCTGGTCGGCCAGCATGGCGTCTATTGCCAAAGCGCGCGCCAGCCCGGCAAGCCCGCCATGGACATCCAGATGATCTCGAAATGCCTGGCTGACGCCAAGGAACTGGTGGCCGGCGTGATGGGCGAACTCAAGCGCAAAGCCCGAAGCGTGTGATTTACCGGTCCAGAAAATAGTAAACCCAGACGATAATCAGACCGGCGATGCACAAGCCCATCATGAAGAGCTTGCGGCCGAGCGTGGGCTGGTAGCCCGGCGGTTTGTCGTCGAGTGGTTGCTGGTCGTCAGGAGTTGGTTTGGGAGCCACAGCGGGTACGCTTCGATTATATCGCTGGGGTCGTGTGCGGGCGGCGTAAGGGGGATCGATGCACGGGCAGAGCGAGCTTAAAAGGATTTCGTCACGCCAGACGTTTTTCCTTAAGAACGTATTCCCGGTGTTTTGGTTTGGGTTCTTGTTCCTCTTGCTTATGCTCCCCATGATCGGAGCCAGAACTAATATTCGGAAAGAGTTGGGGTTTATGGTAGTCCCCATACTGCTGGCCGTCTTTGGGTCCTTCATCATGAAGAAGATGGTTTGGACTCTTGCGGACGAGGTCTACGATTGCGGAGACTTCCTGCTGGTCAGGAACCGGGGCGAGGAAGAGAACGTGGCTTTGTCGAACATCATGAACGTGAGCGCCACAACCTTTATAAACCCACCTCGCATCACGTTGCGGCTCGTCACTCCGGGCAAGTTCGGCCAAGAGATCGCTTTTTCACCGATCCGGCCATTTACGCTGAATCCCGCGGCGAAGGATCCGGTCTCGGAGGACTTGATTGTTCGCGTCGATCAAGCCAGGTCGAAGCGCGTGCAGTTCGGCTAACTCCAATATACCGTCGAGCGAACGGGCAGAACTTCTAGATTTCACTGCCTGCCTAATATTTCACTACTCTTATTGAATGGACATCTGGAGCGCAGACAAGCTCACGCTTTTCCTGATTTTCTTCGTCCCGGGTTTTATCTCGATAAAGATTTATGACCTGCTTGTTCCGGGTGAGTCCAGAGATTTTGCAAGAGCCTGGTTCGATGCACTGGCCTATAGTGCGTTAAATTTTGCAGCGCTTTCCTGGCTGATCATCCTTATCCATCTTGACGACTTTCCGAAAAGGCACCTCGGCTGGTATTTATTCCTTTTACTCCTAATCCTGATTGCTGCACCGGCGATCTGGCCCTGGGTATATCTGAGGCTTTCTTCTTGGCATCCGGTTGCGAAGTACCTTGTCCACCCGATCCGAAAACCATGGGACTACGTCTTCGGTAAGCGAGAAACATATTGGGTAATCGTTCACCTGCAAGATGGACGACGAATCGGCGGCAGATTCGATACTCAATCATTCGCTTCATCGAGACCCTGCCGAAGAACAGATCTACCTAGAGCAGGTTTGGGCGCTGGATGACTCTGGACGGTTCCTACACGCGATCGATAGATCTCGTGGAACCATTACTATAGGCAACCAAATCCTCGCCGTAGAGTTCTTCGATGTACAATAGAAAAGGAAGAGTCTAAATTGTCCAAGAATAGTACGCCTCCGCCCAACCTGGCCGCCGAAAACCGAGGCCACCAGCCCGTATGAATGGACATCAACCTGCGCGAGCTTTGGACGGATATCAACCTGCGACAACTATGACCGTCTGCAATCCACCTCAAGGCGGCTCTGGCGTGCCTGCCCCTCTAAGCTCGACACCTACGCCCCCCCCGCCACCCAAGAAAGACTGACTGTATCTCGCTACAGCCCCTGCAAGAACGGATTTCTGCGCCGCTCTCGGCCGATGGTCGTGTTCGGTCCGTGACCTGGAATCACCACGATTTTGTCATCCAGCGGCAGCAGCTTGTCGTGAATCGACCGCAGGATCTGGCGCGGGTCGCCGCCGGGCAAATCCGTCCGCCCGATGCTGTCCAGGAACAGGGTGTCACCGGCGATGAGCTTGTTCTCGGCGGGAATCAGCAGGCTGATGCTGCCCTGCGTATGACCCGGCGTCTCGAGGATCTGAAATTCCGCCGGGCCCAGCGCCAGTGTGCCGCCTTCCCGCGCGTTCACGTCGATCTCGGTTTGTCCGGGCGTCTCCACTCCGAGCCAGCCCGCTTGTACGTCGAGATGATTGTATAGCTCCTGATCGTTGGCGTTCATATACACGGCCGCGCCGGTGGCCGCCTTGAGCTTCTGCGCGCCTCCAATGTGATCGATGTGCGCGTGCGTGATGACGATCGCTTTCACCCTCAAATGATGCCGATCCAGGACCGCCTGAATCTCCTGGATGTCGTCGCCGGGATCGATCACAATCGCCTCGCGGCTGGTTTCATCGCCGAAAATCGAGCAATTGCACTGCAACACGCCCACTGGAAGGATCTCGTGAATCATAGTTCGTATACTCGGATTATGGACCCGACGGTGCACGCCGTGCTCGCGATCTTGATTCGATGGATTCATATTGCTTCCGTGGTCGCGCTCATCGGCGGGTTTTTGTTTGCGCGGATCGCGCTGGCGCCTGCCCTTCATGCGCTGCCGGAGGACGAGCGCCAAGCCGCGGGGATGCGCGCGGTGGCAGGTTTTCGCCCGGTGATCTACACGGTGATCCTGACGATTTTCGCGTCGGGGGTTTATAACTACGTAACAGGCTTGCGCCATCCTCCCGTCTACTTGGCGTGGTTCGGTCTGAAGCTGCTTTTCGTAGCGCACATTTTTGCGGTAGCGATCCTCTACGCCCTGCGCGACGTGGACGAGGACAAACGCCAGCGCTGGGTAACCGGAATAGTCATCTCGGGCCTGATCGTCATTGGGATTTCCGCGTACCTCAGATGGATTTCGCTCGCATGACCGGCTACGAGGCACTGCGAAATGGCGCGGCTTGGTTGGATCTTTCGGCGCGCGGCCACATTAGGCTGACTGGCGAGGATCGCGCACGCCTGCTGCACGCTATGACGACCAATCACATCGAGCAGCTCACGCCTGGCACCGGCTGCTACGCCTTCTTCCTGAACGACAAGGGCCGGATTCTCTCCGACGCCAATATCCTCTGCCGTCCGGACCACTTCCTGCTGGACCTGGAGCCAGAAACGCGCCCAACGATTTACCAGCACTTGGACCACTACATCATTGCCGACGACGTGACGCTGGAAGACATAACCGAGCAGACCGCCGAAATCGGCGTAGAAGGGCCGCGCGCCGCCGAAATACTCCAGGCTGTTGGCGCACCAGCGCCCGACTGCGAGTATGCCAGTCTCGATTGGGGCGCTCGGCTGGTGGTGCGTCTCAGTTCCACCGGCAGCCTCGGATTTTCCATAATCGCGGCCGCCGGCGAAAAAGATGAGCTGATTGCGAAGCTGGAAGCAGCCGGGGCGGTCGCCGCCGATCCGGAAGCAGCCCGCGTGGTGCGCCTGGAACATGGACGGCCGCGCTACGGCGAAGACATCACGGAGCGGTTCCTGGCGCAGGAGGCCAACCAGCCTCACGCCCTCAATTTCAGCAAGGGTTGCTACCTCGGCCAGGAGATTGTGGAACGTGTCCGGTCGCGCGGACAGATCCACCGCGTGCTTATGCCGCTGATCCTGGAGACCGATCAGGCCCCTGATGCAGGCGCCCGGCTCGAAAGCGGTGGAACCGCCGCGGCGGAGATCACCTCGGCGGCCTATTCGCCCGCTCTTCAGAAGGTGGTCGCGCTGGCATATGTAAAAACCGACTACGCCCGCCCGCACGAGCAGCTCCGTCTAGGCGACATCCGCGCTGAAGTTGCCGTCCCCACCAGCGGCTGACGGCCGCACCAGCCGCCCACCCCCAGCTCTGAAAATCGCCCGCCAAATCGTAGACTAATGAAACATATTGTGCTAAATTTGTTCCTTGCGCATCATTGCAGCCTCGGGGACGAGCTGGATCATAAAGATTCTAAAAAGAATAGCCGCACTATTGACACCAGGGCTGGAACCATCCCTACTATATCTTAGGCGCGCGATAGCCAGCCCAATACAAGCTCAAATACATTCGTCTGCCGTTTAGCAGGCGAAACCGGGTGCAGAATGCGAATGGCTTCCATGAACAGTCGATTTTTAGACGCTTGCCGACGCCGCCCTACCGACGTTCGGCCGGTGTGGTTTATGCGGCAGGCAGGGCGCTACATGCAACAATACCGCGATATCCGCGCCAAGGCCGGGATCCTGGAGATCTGTAAGCGGCCCGACCTGGCCGCTCAGATCACGCTGCAACCGGTGGAGATCCTGGACGTCGATGCCGCCATCATTTTCGCCGACCTGCTGCTGCCGGTCGAACCCATGGGTCTCAAGCTGAAGTATGCCGCCGGCGAAGGTCCCGTGATCGACAACCCGGTGCGCACCTCCGACGACATCGATTCGCTATCGATCTCCAATACCGACGAACTGCGCTACGTCGGCGAAGCGATTCAACAGGTGGTACGCCAGTTAGCTGGACGTGTTCCGGTGATCGGGTTCGTGGGCGCGCCCTTCACGCTGGCCAGCTACATGATCGAAGGCGGCGCTTCCCGGAATTTCGTTCGTACCAAAAGCATGATGTACCAGGACGAGACGCTGTGGCGCCGTCTGATGGGCAAGCTGGTGGATGTGCTGGGGCCGTTCGCATTGAGCCAGGTGACCGCGGGAGCGCGGGCCATCCAGGTCTTCGACAGCTGGGTGGGCGCGCTCAGCCCCGACGATTACGTCCGCTACGTGGCTCCCTATTCGCGCGCGTTGATCGAGCGCATCCGCACCGCCAGCGTTCCCGTGATCCACTTCGGCACGGGAGCAGCCGGCTTCTTCCGCGAATTGCACGCCGCCGGCGGCGATGTCATGGGGGTCGACTGGCGCGTCAACATCGATCAAGCCTGGATGGACATCAGCTATCGCTCCGCGGTTCAGGGGAATCTCGATCCGGCCGTGCTGTTTGCTCCGCTTCCGGAGTTGAAGATGCGCGTTCACGAAATTCTGAAACGCACCGGCACGCGTCCCGGCCACATCTTCAATCTGGGCCACGGGATTCTTCCCGAAACGCCCGTGGATCACGTACGCGCGGTGGTGGATTTCGTTCGTGAGTTTAAGATGTAGGGGGCGAGGGCCCGGGCTTTCCCCGGCCAGCACCCTCGGGCCCCACACCGATAAGATGGCCGCTGCCGGAATGCGCTTAGGATTATCGAAGACGAGCCGACTTCACGGGAGCAATCTTGATTGCACTCCCCCTGCGGCTCTCCGACCATTATTTGCCCGTGAACGGCGTCAGAGCCCCGCGCCATCCGGATACCTGGCGTAGAGTGTCCTTCTTACGCGTGCTTACTAGCGTGGCAGACCCAGCCACCTTTCAAGTTAGGAACTCGTGACTTAATGCGCAATCCCGAAGCTCCCCTGACGTTGTATAAAGGTGGCATGGGATTTCAGGCGAACGTACTGAAAGTGATGATCGCATCCCCAGGCGATGTGGCGGTCGAGCGCGACATCGTGACACAGGAGCTGTACCGGTGGAACAACGCGAACGCTGTGTCACGTGAGTTAGTACTCCAACCTGTCAAGTGGGAGACGCACAGCTCACCAGAGATGGGTTCGCATCCGCAGAGTATCGTAAACGAACGTCTGTTAGTTGACGCAGACATAGTGGTTGGCATTTTCGGTACCCGCATCGGAACAGCCACTCCAGATTTCATCAGCGGAAGCGTTGAAGAAATCAAAAGGCATGTCGCGGCTGGAAAATTAGCGATGTTGTACTTCTCGCGTGTTCCCGTCGATCCGAACTTGATTGACCAGAGTCAATGGGCGGGTTTGCAAGCTTTCAAGGAGGAATGCAGGACAGGTGGCCTATATGCTGAGTATGATAGCCACGAGACGTTACGGACAGAATTCGGACACCACCTCACGATTGAACTGAATAGGCCCGAGTATCTCTGGATCAAGAGGCCCCAGTTGACGGTCCAAGCGCACGACCCGGAGCTGAGCCTAGAGGAAAAGCGCCTTTTGTTGGCCGGGGCGTCTGACGGAAACGGCCAAGTGCTGGCATTATCCAGCTTGGGAGGCTTCGAAGTGCAAGCGAACGGCGAGAGCTTCGTCGAGAATTCTCCGCGTTCTGCAGCGCTGTGGAAGGGCGTACTAAGAAGACTTACGGACCTCGGATACCTTGATCAGCTAAGCGAGGCAATCTACGAACTGACCGATGACGGTTTCGCTCGTGCCGACAAAGAGGCCGCCATCCTTCCTTTGGAACTATCGTTGTCTTCCGCGGGTCCGCCCGACGGACAGTCGCTTTCAGTCGAGTCGAGCAAACCGATCACAATCAAACAAATAGACTTCCTCACTTCCTCGGAAGCCTTCATTACTAGCGCAGAGCTGAACCAGCAAATCAGCGGAACAGTTGCGATTCCACTTGATCACCAAAAGATCGTTGCGCTATTCAACGCGCCGCGCCCGGATAAGAACCATTTTGATCATGCCGGCCCCGCCGCATTGAGGATAGTCTTTACGTCGAGTGGGCGCGGGGCTGAAGTCGTGTTGCCGATTACTCTCACGCCTACTCTTGTCGGCAACACTCAGTGGATCAAGCTAGTTGGCTCGAAGACATTCACGCTAACGTGAGCTTCTATAGCGACTCATGTCCCAAGGCGACCAGTTGAACTACGAAGCAACAATGAAACTGCTGAAAACCTTCAGCCAATCCCGCTAGAGCTGGGTACGATCTCGCTTCTGGCCCCCGCCGTACGCACCGTAGAGGAAACCTTCCGGACGGTACTCCGCACTTAGCGGATTGTCCTGCGTGCATTCGCCGCTAAGCGCGTCTACAATGAAGGCGAGGAGACACCAGTGCCACGCCAGTTTGACGTCGTCATTGAGCGGGACCCGGAAGGCTATTACGTAGCGTCCGTACCCCAACTACCCGCCTGCCACACACAGGCGAAGTCCCTCGATCAAGTCATGGAGCGTATTCGCGAGGCCATCGAGCTCTGTCTGCAGGTCGAGGGTGCTCCCGAGCAGGATTTAGAGTTCGTCGGCATCCCGCTACTCCACAAAATCCTCAAGGATTGCCACTTAACTGCAGAGGAGCTTTCGAACCTCTTAAAGGATCGCTAGCTGCCGCCCCAGTCACACCCCTCCCCCGCCTCCATCCCCTTCCCCTCCAACCACCTGGCGCCACTCCCGCCCGCGTTCCGCGCTCTCGCCCTCATCCTGGAAACGAGGTTCCTATGACGCCCACCGAAAAACAAATCCAAGCCGCCCGTGCCAACGGCGCCAAATCCCGCGGCCCCAAAACCGCCCAGGGCAAGCTCGCCAGCTCCCGCAACGCCACCACCCACGGACTCACCGCCCGCACCGTCGTCCTCCATAACGAATCGGAAGCCCAGTTCGAAGCCGACCTCCGCGCCTACCTCGACCATTTCCGCCCCCAAACCAAGCCCGAAACCGACCTGGTCCATCAGCTCGCCGCCGCGCAATGGCGCCTGAATCGCTATATCGCCATCGAAGCCGCGCTCCTTGAAAACAAAATGGGGGATCAAGCCGAATGGCTCGACGACAAGTATGAAGCGCTGCCGGAACCGAACCGCCTCGCCATCGCCTTCGAATCCCTCAGCGGACCCAACGGTTCTCTTGCCCTCCTCAACCGCTATCAGGCCCGCCTCCAGCGCGAGTATCAGCGCACGCTCAAGACGCTCACGGACTTGCAGGCCGCCCGCCGCGCCGCCGAATCAAAATTATCCGGCGAACAAAGCCACAGGAGGCGCAGTGAAGCTATCAATTTAGCGCCTTCCGTTGCAGCGGATCAAAAAGGAGATTTACCAAACGAACCCAAGCGCTTCCCCGAACAACCCGCAGCACTCCCCGTCGCGCCCCACGCACCCGATGATTCCGCGCCCGCTTTGCTGCCGAAACTCCCGTGCGTCCCGTCCGCGCCGTTGTTGCTTTCGTGCGCGAGTTTAAGATGTAGGTAGTGCCCAACCAAGCGCTGATTGTCGGTGGCGGAATTTCCGGTCTCTCTGCTGCCTATTACCTGTCGAAGGCGGGCGTTCGTCCTTCTCTCATCGAGAAATCGCCGCAGCTTGGCGGCGTGATCCGAACCACAACACAGCACGGCTGTCTGCTAGAAGCCGGCCCCGATAGCTTCATCGCGCAAAAGCCGGCGGCCATGGAACTGATCCGGGAGCTTGGCCTCGCCGACCAGGTCATCGGCTCGAACGACCATCTCCGGGTGACGTACATCTTCAAGCACGGCCGGCTCGTGCCGCTGCCCGACGGCTTGATGATGATGGTGCCCACCAAGATCATGCCGCTAGTCGGAACCAGGCTGCTGAGTTGGCCAACCAAGATTCGCATGGGCTTGGAGTTTCTGCGGCGGCCGACAGGACCGCGGCCCGATCGTTCCGTCTCGGAATTTCTGGTGGATCATTATGGGCAAGAGTCGGTCGATTATTTGGCCGAGCCGCTGCTCGCTGGAGTCTATGGCGGCGACCCCAGTGAGATGAGCGTCAACAGCGTGCTGGCGCGCTTTGCTGAAATCGAAGCCAAGTACGGCAGTTTGACGCGCGGCGTACTGGCTCAGCCGCGGCCGAAAGGTTCGGGGTCGCTCTTTCGAACTCTGAAGGGCGGGCTCGGCCAATTGGTGGATGCTCTACGTCCGAGCGCGGATGCAACTCAAGCCAGCGCGGAAGCTCTGGAGCGTGTTGGTTCCGGCTACCGCGTGCGAGTGAATGGCGATTGGATGGAGGCGGAGCACGTCGTTCTCGCGATGCCGGCTGGAAACTGCTCCGCTCTGCTCAAGCCGATCCACGCGGAACTGGCCGATCTTCTGGCTGCCATTCCTTATACTTCTTCCATTACCCTTTCGCTCGGGTACCGGAAGGCGACCTTCGATCATCCGCTGAATGGCTTCGGATTTCTGGTTCCCAAGCTAGAGAGAAAATTCCTGGCCGCCTGCACCTGGGTTGGCAATAAATTTAGCTATCGCGTCCCCGATGACCTGGTGCTGCTGCGCTGTTTCATGGGCGGCAATGCGTTGGCGCAAACCGACGATTCGCTGGTCGAAGCCGCGCGCAGTGAGCTGCGAACCATCATGGGCCTGAAGGCCGAGCCGTTTTTCCACAGCATCGCCCGCTGGCCGCATTCCATGGCGCAATACACGGTCGGGCACGAGAAACGCGTGGCACGCATCGAAGCCATCATGCAAGGTCTGCCCGGTCTCTATCTAGCGGGCAACGCCTATCGGGGAATCGGCCTTCCCGACTGCGTTCGCATGGGCAAGGAAGCCGCCGCCCGGATCACTTCTTCTTGATATAAACGCGGGCCGCACCCGGCACGACTTCGATGCGATCGACGTGGTCGGCCAGTTCGAACGGCTCATCGATTTTCGCATTGGGGTAAAGCGGCAGCAGGAAATTCCGGATCAGGAAATCCAGCGTCGCTCCGCTGACCGTCAATTCGCCGATCTCGACGCTCAGCAGGTGAACGGTGGCGCTGCCATTGGCCGACTGAATTTGCGCGGTCGCGGTCACCGGCTTCTCGCCTTCCAGCAGCTTCGCAATGATCCAGTTGGTATCGAGGCCGGCGGCACCTCGCACCTTCAGAAAATCCACCAGCGCGGAGGCGGTGGCCGTTCCATCGCCCAATTGGAGACGAGGCTCGCGGAAACCCTGGGGCACAATCATCGGCGCTTTCGCGCGTACCCACGCGTTCAGATCCGCCTCGGTGAAGACGATCACCGATCCGGGTTTGGCTTGTCCGTTCTCGATCGCGTCCAGCTTGTGGCTGACAATCTCGGCCGAGGGATTGGTAGCCGCAGCCGCAGCGGCGAGAATCAGAACCGGGATTAGCACGCGGACGCTCAAATTTCATCATATCGGCACCGAGGCCTGCTAAAATCGGCTGAGGAGATCTCATGAAGACAGCGTACCTTGCAGTGATGGCGATGAGTTGTGGTTTGCTCCATGGCGCGGTCGCCTCGGACCGGCTGGAGGCTTCCGCTGACATGCTGACCGAGATCATGTCGGCTCCCGACAAGGGCATCCCTCAGGATCTTTTGGGAAAGGCCCAGTGCATCGTGGTAGTGCCTGGCCTTAAGAAGGGCGCATTCATCGTGGGTGCAAAGTATGGCAAGGGATTCATGCTGTGCCGTAAAGCGAGCGGCGTAGGCTGGTCAGCCCCGGCAGCGATTCGCGTGGAGGGCGGCAGCTTCGGGTTCCAGATCGGCGGTTCGGAAACGGACGTCGTCATGCTCGTGAACAGTGAACAGGGAGCGAAGAAATTGCTGGAAAGCAAGTTCACGATTGGCGCCGATGCGCAAGCCGCGGCCGGTCCGGTGGGACGCGATTCCTCGGCTGAAACCGATGCTCAGCTCCACGCCGAGATTCTCACTTACTCGCGGTCGCGCGGGCTGTTCGCGGGCATCTCCCTGCAAGGCGCGACGCTCCGGCCGGATGAGGATTGGGACAAGGAGCTCTACGGGAAGGCCATGTCCAATCGCGACATCGTACTGGGAAATACTCCCGCGCCGGCGCCAGCCGCCAAGCTGATCGCGCTGCTCGATAAATATTCAAGCCGGAAGTAATTCGATCCAGCCCTCGGCCGGCAGCAGAACCATCAGCAGATTCGCGTTGAAAAGAGCCAGCTGAAAACGGACGGTTTGGTCGTGTGGAATTCCGAGCGCCTGAAGTGGCACTTGAATCTCCGCGATTTTTCGCCGTGCGAAACGAACCGTAGCATGGTCGAGCAGCGAAATGGATGCCGCTTCGGTCCTTAGCTCGATCTTGGTGATCTCCAGATCGCTCGCCAGGTCCAGCCGCAGATAGAGGTTCTCGCGATCGGCTCCGTAATAGAGCTCGCTCACCTGGGGCGCGCCCCCGTGCATCGCCCCGGAGCGATTATCAGGATGATAATGCCCCGCCCCCATCCACTCAAAATAGGACGTGACTTCGCCGTCGATGACCGGATGGATGGGGTTCGCGGGAGGCTCGTAAAGTTCACGCGCTTGATCCATCAAGATGGGCCGCGACAGTTCTTCGGGCGCAGCCAGGCCCAGCGCGCGATAGACGTTGGAGAGGTGCTCGCGATACAGCGCGTCGAACTCGGGCCGGTTCTCCGATTGATGCTCGGGCCCATACCACCAGCACCAATCGCTGCCCTCGGCGATCAGCAGTTCTTCGAACGCGAGACGACGATTTTCCTCTGAAACCGTGGACGCGACTTCATCAAACTTCTGGCGGGCACGAAGCAGATACTCCCAGGCTTTGTTGTCTTCTCCGGCGCCGATCCAGACGTCGAAGTTGGCGTTGATCCAGGATCCCGGCCAGATGTGATCGAGCGGGCGCGGCTCGTCCACCTTCAAGGCTTCGCTGACGGTAAGGGCGGCCAGGTCGGAAGATTCGCTGATCCGGCGATAAAGCTCTTTCAGAAAGGGCCGGCCGTTTTGCTCATAATATTCCCAGGCATTTTCTCCATCCAGGATGATGGGCACCAGCACGTCGGAGCCTGCGGCGAGCAGCGGCTGCGCGTTCGCTCGAATGCCGCCCAGGAATCCAGCGGCCGCTTCGGCAGCGCCCATTTTGGCGTAAACGAAACCCACTTCATCACTCAAGAAATGGTCGCGGAAAATCATCCGGATTTGGTGGTCTTGCTGGCGCCACAGGTAGGAGCGATAGGTAACATCCGGACCAGCGGACCGCTGCAAGGTTCGCGCGAGCACCCCGTTGTCGCTGGCGGCCCACTCGAAGCCGGCTTCGGCGGCCAGAGACAATGCTTCATCGGAGACGGAGCCTTCCGACGGCCACAGTCCCACGGGCGCACGGCCGAATTCGCGCTCGATGTATTCACGCGCTGTTTTGAGCTGATGCCGGGCGTCCTGCGGATAGCGGAAGCGGTTGGGCAGCGTCACGCCAGGATGCGAAACAGCGGCGATGTTGGAGTCGCACACCAGCGGCAGGATCGGATGGTAGAAGGGTGTGGTGGAGATTTCGATTTGACCGCGCGCGGAGAATTCCTTATAGACCGGCACGACGGCAGATAGAATTTCGCGCTCCTTGCGCGCCATCAGCGCTTGATCTTCGAGCGAGTAATTGCGCTCTTTGCTGACGAGAGCTTTTACCTCCGGATCCTTGGCCTGAAACTCTTCGTCGAACCAGGCGAGTTGCGAGAGCACCTGGAGATCGCGAAAATCCTGCGTCGCAAAGAGGCGCCGGGCGCGTTGCGGATTGTTGCCGGATTTTTGCCAAGCCTCAAAGAGTTCGCCGTAGCGAGGATAGCGATAAATCAGCCGCGCGGAATTGGCCTGAAAAAAATATCGAAGGATGAATTCCTGTTCGGCCTCGGTCAACTGCTCGGCCGGTTTCACGGCGCAATCGAGAAACGGATCCGCGGCTTTGCCCGCGGCGTAATCCTCAATCTGAACGATCATGGACGGAACCAGATTGAAGGTCTGGTGAACGCTGGGAAAATCCTCCAGCACTTTCACCATGCCGTAGTAATCCTTTAGGGCATGGGATCGCGTCCAGGGCAGCCGGTATTCTCCGGTCACCAGATCTTTGTAAAGCGGCTGGTGCATGTGCCAGATGAAGCACAGATGGATGCGCGGCATAGTCGTTGCTTGACCGAACTACTTTGCGAACATGCTGCGCATCGGCGGCGGTGGATCAGTCCCGCGGATGGCGCGCCACAGGATATCGTTCAGTTCATCGTCGTCGTTCAAGTCGGCCTCACTGAAATCCAGCCGCGCGGAGCGGGCGGCGGTCGGCGCATTGCCGGGATTGCGATCACCGAGCGAGATGCGCGGCTTTTCGGCCTGGTAGGACGCCAGGACCGGTTGTTTTGAAAAGCTGTTGATCATGGGGCGCGCGCCCGCGTCGAAGTGCGTCATGGGGCGAAGCTGCAAAATCAGCTCCATGGTGCGCAGCACGGAAGTGGTGTTGTACATGCTGCTGTTGATGGCGCCGGTATGAGTGTAGGGCGAAATTACGAACGCGACCGAGCGATGCGAATCAATGTGGTCGGGGCCGTTCTGGGCGTCATCTTCGAGAACAAAAATCGCGGTGCTGCCCCAAAATTTGCTGCGCGAAACGCCTTCCACAATCATGCCGAGAGCGTAGTCGTTGTCTGCAAACGCCGACAACGGAGCGATCTTGCCGGGCGTGGTTCCGGAGGTGTGATCGTTGCCGAGCCGCATGAAGATCAACGACGGCATTTGATTGGAGTTTTCAAACTGTTTCAGGTCGTCCAGGAACACCTGAGCGCGCTTGACGTCGGGGTAGTCGAGGTCGAAGCTGCGGTACTTCAGGTTGGTTACTTTTGCGAGCACCGGGTCCAGGACGGCATCGATTTGAATGTCGTCGGCCCCGGCGGTTTTCTTGTTCCTGACCCAATAGCCGTAGTTTCGCATCGAGATCCCACGCTCAGCGGCGTTGGTCCAAAGATAGCCGGCGGGCGGCAGAGCAGCCGGCTCGCCGCCTTCGAAATCATAGTCCTTTTTGCGGCGTGCGTACTGCGAGGGCCACATTTTTTCCACATAATCGTTAGAGATAGCTGAAGTAGACCAATTGTGGCCATCCGCGCTCACGTCGCTGTTGACGTAGAAATTGTCGAACAGGACGAACTCGCGCGCGAGCTTGTGATGATTGGGACTGACGTTCTCGCGGAACAGGCATAGTGAGGGATCGCTCGCGCCCTTTCCAAGGTCGCCCAAGATCTGATCATAGGTGCGGTTTTCCTTGACGATATAAATGACGTGTTGGATCGCCGCGGGAATTCCGTCCGGGACGGTGTCGAGGTTCTCGTCGCGATAAGGCGAGTTGGCCAGGACTTCGGCCGTGTAATTCCTTAAAGCGTCTTCTGTGACCGGCGGAATGAAGGATGCGGAACCGGTCTGCATGCGCGCGACATATTGCTCCACTGCGTTACCGCGCTTGGTGGGGTCCGGCCCGTTCGGGTTGGGATAACTGCGATCTCCGCGCCCGTTTATGACCACCAGCCGGCCGTCGGCCAAGGCTTTCGCTGCGGTTGGATACCAACCGGTCGGAACAAACCCGAGCACATGGCTGCGAGCCTCTGTAACATCCACCACGGCGGCCGCGTTGGCATCGGAACAAACCACATAGAGGCGGCTCTGATCCGGGCTTAGCGCGAGCGCGCTGGGTGTCATGCCGAGCGGATGGCTGGGCGTCGTGCCAACGTTAATGGACTCCACGGTTCGAAGGTCGCCGTTATCGGAGACGGCCACGGCGTAGACATTGTTGGTATTGGCGGCGGAAACGAAGATGCGCGCCGTCCAGTTGGTTTCTCCGCCGTCTTCGGCAGCCGTGGCGCGATCGCGCCATACCATGTCGGTAGGATGAGCGCCAATCCGGACCAATTGAAGCTGCGCGCCGTTGCTGGTTTGATGGCGAGACAGTGTGCCGTCCGCCCAACTGGTGACGTAGAATGTCTTGCCGTCGGGATGGAACAGGATGCGATAAGGGCGTCGACCGGTTCTATAACGATCCACAATCAAACCGGACTGCGGATTCACCACTACGATACTGTCGTGATACAGATCGCAGGCGTAGAGCAGATGGCCATCGGGTGAGACCGCGACATCACCGATGAAGTCGCGCGACGTGCGATCGGCGACCTTCACCACCGGAAAAGTATGCGCCGGCTGCAAGGCGCCTTCCGCGCTGAAAGAAAATTCCATAATGGCCGCTTGGGAACCGCCGCCTACCCACAACGTGCGGCCGTCCGAAGAGAACGTCAGCCCGAGCCACGCGTCAGCCACCTGGGTGCGCCCGACCTCGTGCCCGTCTTTCGTGTCGAGAACGCTCAACGAGGGCGGACGGTAACCGCCGTTGAGGACCACCAGAAACCGGCCGTTCGGCGAAAGCGCCGACGACATCGGCAAAGTATCGAGCTGCACTTGCGCGCCGGCGGCCTTAACGCGCCAACCGCTACTCAGCAGGAAGCCGCCGTCGGGAAGAACGCCTACCTGCTCGCGCGGGGCAGGTTGCGAGGATGAGACCACCGCCAGTGCAACAACCAGCAGTAGAACCGCGGTGCGAGGGCTAATTTTTAAGAATTTCATTCAAAGAACCGCTGGGCGATCGGAAAACGGCGCCCAATGCCGAATGCTTTCGTGGTTACTTTCAGGCCGGGAGCAGCCTGTTGGCGCTTATATTCGTTGCGGTCGACCTTGTTCACGATATCGCGCACCAGCGTTACGGGAAGCTGAAGCGAGTCGGCGATCTGATGTGGCGACTCGTTGCTCTCGATATAGCAGCGCAGGATTTGATCGAGTACGTCGTATTCGGGCAGCGAATCGGTGTCCTTTTGATTGGGCCGCAACTCCGCGGAGGGGGGCTTGACGAAAACATTTTCAGGAATTGCGTTGGGGTGCCGCTTATTGGCAACACGGGAGAGCGCATACACCATGGTTTTGGGCACGTCGCTGATCACGGCCAACCCGCCGCACATGTCGCCATACAGAGTGCAATAGCCGACCGCCAGCTCGCTCTTGTTGCCCGTGGTCAGGACCAGCGCGCCCCATTTATTGGACATCGCCATCAAGGTTACTCCGCGCAGGCGCGATTGAAGGTTTTCCTCTGTGACGCCCACCGTCCCGCCGTCGAAGACCGGATCCAGCGCCTTTAGAAAGGCCTCGTACTGTTCACGAATGGAGATCAGCTCGAAACGAATGCCGAGATTATGGGCAAGATCGCGCGCATCCACCACGCTGTGCTCGGACGAATAAGGTCCCGGCATTCCGACGCCGATCACGTTCTGTTGGCCGACGGCGTCTACGGCGATGGCCGCCGTGAGCGAGGAATCGATGCCGCCGCTCAGTCCGATGATGACTCGCTCGAAGCCGCATTTGCGGATATAGTCGCGCGTTCCCACCACCAGCGCCTGATAAACGGCCTCGCATTCGTCGGGGTAGTTGTCGTGCCGGTCGCCGGTGAGCGTTTCGGTATCGAAGAGCACCAGATCCTCGTCGAAGGAAGCGGCCGAGGCGATCAGTCTGCCGTGAGCGTCGAGCGCGAAGCTCGACCCATCGAAGACCAGTTGATCGTTGCCGCCAACCTGATTGACATAGACGATGGGCATTTGAAATCGCCGCGCGGTGGCAGCGAAAATCTCATGCCTCTGCGTGCGCTTGCCCATGTGATACGGCGAAGCGTTGATGCTAATCAGAAGCTGCGCGCCGTGTTGAGCGAGTTCCTCCACCGGATCGCGGCTGTAGAGCCGGCGCTCCCAATATTGCTTGTCGTTCCAGGCGTCCTCGCATACGGTCAGAGCGATGGGCGCGTTGTCCAGCGTCAGAGGAGATTGCTTGACGGCGGGTTCGAAGTAACGTTTTTCGTCGAAAACATCGTAGCTCGGCAGCAGCATTTTGTTCTGGCGGAAGACCACATGTCCGCCTTTGAGGACCGCGGCGGAATTGTGGATCGGATTGCCGGAAGCAGAGCCGGTGCGAGTGACCGTTCCGCAGATGATGGAGAGCGGAAGTGCGGCGGATTCGGCGGCGATGCGCGCCAGCTCGCGTTCGGCGCCATCCAGAAAACTCTGCTTCTCAAGCAGGTCCCGCGGAGGATAGCCAGTGAGCGTCAGCTCGGGAAAAACGACCACGTCGGCATCCAGTTCGGCGGCCCGCCGGGCAAAGGAAAGGATACGCTGGGCGTTGCCGCAAAGGTCACCGACGGTGGTGTTGGTCTGTGCGAGGGCGAGCTTCATGAAGAAGACTCTATTTTAGCGGGCTGCGGGAGCCTCGCGTTGGCTGCGCCATAATGGCTCTGATCCTAAGCACCGGCGCCCGATTCATGTCATCAAAAAAATTATCGAGCTACTGGATTGGCCCGCTAGGGACGCTTTTGTGCGCGCTCGCTGTATTCGCTCTGAATGCTTACGTCTGCCAGGGGCTGTTCAGTCTCGAATTCAGCAGCCAGATGGAATCGATCGAGGGATCCTACATGTCCATCAGCCGCTGGGCCATAGCGAACTGGCACGATCTGACTTGGTTTCCGCTTTGGTTTGGGGGAGTACCGTTTCACAAGATATATCAGCCGGGATTTCATCTTTCCGTCGCGGCACTGGCCAGCATGCTCGGGTGGAGCCCGCCACACGCCTTTCATTTCCTGGCGGCCCTGGTATACTGCGCTGGTCCGGTGACGCTGTTCTGCTTGTGTTACACGATGACCAACAGCAGAGCTTACGGTTTTTTCGCGGGCCTGCTTTATTCGCTGCTATCGCCGGCTTGCCTGCTTGGACCGTTCACTCGCGCGGACATCGGCGGAGCCTGGCTGCCCCGACGGTATCAAGATCTGGTCCATTACGGCGAAGGACCGCACCTGGCGGCGGTGGTCCTGATTCCTCTGGTGATCCTGGCGCTGCACGGGGCGGTCACGCTTCGAAAACGGATTTTCGTGATGCTTGCGCCGGCGGCACTGGCAGCCGTGGCGCTCACCAACTGGCCCGGAACGATTGGTCTGAGCCTGGGAATTGCCGCGTACTTCCTATCGCGTGTTTTCGATGAGAGGTCAGTCCATTGGCCAACCTTCGCGTCCGTGGTCGCCGTCGCTTATCTGGTCGCGATACCGTGGCTACCGCCGTCGGGCGTACTGGCTGTGCTTCGCAACGCGCAGCAGTCCGACTACATGCACTTTGGCGGGCAGCAGTTGCTTCCCGCGCTTCTGGTGCTAGCGGCGCTTGGGCTGTTGTTGGCGATCTTCCAGCGCTTGCGAGTGGAACCTTGGGTCCGGTTCTTCAGCTTCTACGCTCTGATGACCGGCGCGGTCTCATTGGGCCGCGAGTGGTTCAACTGGAAACTATTGCCGCAGCCGCAGCGCTTTCAAGTCGAGTTCGATCTGGCGTCCACGGCGGCGCTGGCCTGGTTCGCGATGGTCGGTTTCCGCAAACTGCCTCGCGCGGCGCAAGTTGCGGTCCTCTCCCTCGCGGCCATCCTGACGGTCGCTCAGACGCTGCATTACCGGCGCTATGCGCGCGCGATTACCGAGCCCGTCGATATCACCCAGACCATCGAATACCGAATGTCGAAATGGTTCGAAACGAACATGCGTGGGGCGCGGGTATTCGCTCCCGGTAACGTCTCGCTTTGGATGAATCTTTTTACCGATGTGCCGCAGATGGCGGGTTGCTGCGATCAAAGCGTGCCGGATTTCGAAGATCGCATCGCCGACTACACAATTTACATCGGACAAAACACCGGGGGCTCGCGACGCCGAATATTCGATCCTATGGCTCACCCTTTATGGCGCCAACGCCGTGGGCGTCACGGGACCCGAGAGCACCGAACCGATCAAGCCATTCCGGCATCCGGAGAAGTTTGAAGGCGTGCTTCCAGAGCTCTGGCGCGATGGCGATAACCGCGTGTATCGTGTTCCGCGCAAGGCGGCCGATCCGGTGCGTGTGATTCCGAAGTCGGCGCTGGCCATGCGTGCGCCCAAAGATGGTCTGGATATTCAGCCTGTGCTACCGCTGGCGAAAGCTTTGGAGGATCCGGCGATGCCTCAGGCGAGCTTCCATTGGGTGAATCGGCATGAAGCGGTAATTGAGACCACTGCACGGCCGGGGCAGGTGATCTACTTGCAAATCAGTCATGACCGAGGCTGGCGCGCGGAGCAGAACGGCGTGACGCTGCCGATCTTTCGCGACCCGCTCGGCATGATGTACATCGAGCCTCTTCGTGGCGGAGCGACGCACGTCCGCCTGGTCTACGATGGCGGCACGGAAGCGAAGGTTGCGCGCATGCTGTTCGGTTTAGGAATCGTCGCGTGGCTCATGTTTGCGTGGTTCTTTCGAATTCCGGGCGCGGGAACGCTGGAGGACCGAACCCGCGCCAGGTGATGCCAAAGTTTCGAAGGCGGCCGAACGTTGGGGCGTTGAGCCGCATCACCAAATTTGACGTGGCCCGCTTGTCCGGCGTGCAAATGGATTATTTAGGCAGGTATTTGATCCGGCACGGGGTCTCAATATTGCAGGAGCCGCGCGGCTTCCGCCACCAAGTTCTCGACCTGGGGCAAGATTTCGTTCTCCAGTTGCGGGTTGTAGCCGACCCAGGTATCCAAGGCGCCCACCCGCCCCACTGGCGCATCCAGACGGTCGAACAACTCGCTCGCGATTCGCGCCGCAAGCTCCGCGGCATAGCCCCACGACAAGCAATCCTCGTGCGCGATCATGACGCGGCTGGTCTTTTCCACCGACATTCGAATGGCATCCCAATCGTATGGCGACAGCGTCCGCAGGTCGATGATCTCAACGGTCTGGCCGGGGAAATGCTGTTCCACCAGGGCGGCGGCCTGAAGCATTTTCTGCACTACGGCACCGTAGGTGATGACGGTCAAGTCCTGGCCGCTCTTGACGACCTGGGCCTTTCCGAAAGGAACGGTGTACTCCGGCCCCGGATGCTGCGAGCGATTGTACGGCTCGCGATATAACCGCTTGTGCTCCAGGAGCAGCACCGGATCGTCGGCTCGAATTGCGGTTCGCAGCAGCCCACAGGCATCCAAGGCATTCGAGGGCATCACCACGCGAAGTCCGGGAATGTGGGTGAAGATCACTTCGCCGCACTGGCTGTGATAGATCGCGCCGCCGTTCAGATATCCGCCGATGGCTACCCGTATGACCACCGGGGCGCTGAATCCGTCATTCGACCGCCAGCGCAAGGTGGCGAGCTCGTCGCGGATCTGCATCATGGCCGGCCAGATGTAGTCGAAAAACTGGATCTCGGGAATCGGTTTCAATCCGCGCGTGGCCAGTCCGATCGCGCGCCCGATGATCGAGGCTTCCGCTATCGGCGTGTTAAAACTTCTCTCGCAGCCGTATTTAATCTGCAACCCGGCGGTCGCTTTAAAAACGCCACCCTTGCCCTTCACTTCGGCAAGACTCGCTTCACGGCTGCAATCGGCCACATCCTCGCCGAAAACGATCACGCGCGAATCTCGCGCCATTTCCTCGTTGAGCGTCAGATTGATCTCGTCGACCATGGTGCGGGGCTCGCCGCTAAAATGCGGCTCCGCTTCGAATTCCGCCGACGTTGGATCGACGCTGCTGGAGTACAAGTGCTCGAGTGCCGAGCCTCTGGCCGGCGGCTCCGCGCGCAAGGCTCGCTCGGTGGCGTCCTGAATCTCCCGATCGACCTCGTGAACAATGACCTGCAAACCCTGCCGGTCGAGCGCACCCTCAGAAACCAGCCATTCCGGGAACTTCAGAAAGGGATCGCGAGCTTCTTCGGCGTCTCGCTCGGCTTGCGTCTTATAGAGGCGTTCGTCGTCGGAAAGGGAATGCGAATAGGGACGGATCACGCTCGCATGGACCAGCGCGGGACCCCTGCGCTCGCGCGCGTAGGCCGCTGCTTCCGTCAACGCCTGATAGGAGGCGACCACGTCGGTGCCGTCCACTTCCACTCGCCTCAGATTCGGGAACCCGCTGAGCAGCTGAGCAATGTTGCCGCCGGCGGTTTGCTTTTCGACCGGTACGGAAATGGCATAGCCGTTGTCCTCAATCAGGAACACAATGGGCAGATTTTCCAGGCAAGCCGCGTTCACGGATTCCCAGAACTCGCCTTCGCTGGTGGCTCCTTCGCCGCTGCACATCAACGTGACCTCGTCCGACTTGGGATCGAGATAACGGTAGGCCTGCGCGCATCCGACCGCCTGAAGAAAATGCGTCCCGGTCGGCGACGAGCCGCTCACGATATGCAGAGCCGGAGAGCTCCAGTGGGACGGCATCTGGCGGCCGCCCGAAGCCGGATCGGTGGCCGCTCCCACGGCGCCCAGCAGCATCTGCTCGGCTGTGATACCCAGCATCAGGGCCAGAGCGCGATCGCGGTAGTACAGGTAAAACCAATCATGCGAGGGCCGGAAAACCAGGCCAGCCGCCACCTGCACGGCTTCGTGTCCCGCGCCGCTAATCTGGAAAAAAATGCGATTCTGCCGCTTCAGCAGGATTTCCCGGTCGTCCAAGCGGCGCGCCATGTACATCGCGCGATAGGCCCGGATCAGGTCTTCTCGCGTTGGCGCGACGGCGAGGCGAGCTTCAAGGCTAGTGGGCGTCGCCATCGGTTGTAAGGTCTCGTTCCAGTCTCAGTTTATCAGCAGTTTTCCGGCCATCCGCCCGAGCGTCGAATCGCGAACCCGGGACTGGTAGATGCCGGCCGCGGGCGGGGCCTAATCGTTCATAATGGTTCATATGAGATTGGTAGTACCGCTTTTAGTTCTTGCCTCCGTGGGCCTCAGGTCCGCCGACGTTCCGGTGGTCGAAGAGATCATCGCCAAGTGCAACGGCGATATCGTTACGCGCGGCGACATCGACCGGGCGAAAAAGGAGGTAGCCGAAGGTCTTCAGCGCGACGGCCTGACTGGGCTTGCGCTCGAAAGTGCCGCGAGGCAAAGAGAGAAGGACATGCTCCGCGACCGCATCGATCGCTTGCTGCTGGTCCAGAAGGCCAACGACTTGAAAATCAACGTCGATGGCGACGTCACCAAGCGCATGGCTTCCATCCAGAAGGATTCCGGCATCGCCGACCCGGAAAAATTCCAGGATTGGATCAAGGAGCAGAGCGCCCTCCCCTACGAGGACTTCAAGCAGGAAATGAAAAACTCGCTGCTGACAGATCGGGTGGTTCGCCAGGAAGTCACCGAACACATGAGCGTGAAGCACGACGAGATGGACAAATATTACAACGAGCACAAATCCGAGTTCGTGCGCCAGGAGCGTCTCTCCCTGCGCGAAATCCTGATCTCCACGGATGGCAAGGACCCGGCCGGTGTCGCGGCCGCGGAGAAGAAAGCCAAAGATCTGGTGGCGCGATCCCGAAAGGGAGAACGGTTTGCCGAGCTGGCCCGGGACAATTCCGATGCGGTCACGGCCAAGAGTTTGGGAGAACTTCCTCCCTACACGAAGGGGGCGATGAGCCAGCAGCTCGAGGACCTGGTCTGGAGCCAGCCTAAGGGCTACATCACGGATCCAATCAAAATGCCCAACGGGTTCCTGATCCTGCGAGTGGAAGAACACCAGAAGGCGGGTCAGGCCGAACTGGCGGAAGTGGAGAACGAGGTTACCAGCAAGCTGCTCCAGCCTCGTATGGAGGGCGCGCTGCGGGCTTATCTCACGAAGCTGCGCGAAGAGGCGTTCTTAGAGGTGAAATCGGACTGGATCGATAGCGGCGCGGCTCCGGGCAAAGACACCTCCTGGGCCGATCCGGGACAGCTAAAGCCCGAAACCGTGACCAAGAAGCAGGTCGCCAGTGTCGTGAAGCACAAGCGGCTGCTCTGGATGGTCCCGGTTCCCGGCACGGAGACCACCAGTACCAGTTCCTCTGCAAAATAAATGAAGTCGCCGTACGTCAACGACCTGAAGCCAAACCAGGTGTTCACGTCGATCTTTCTGGTGCACGTCAAAGACGTTCGGCAGAAGAAATCGGGTGATCCCTATTTATCGCTGTTGCTGGGCGACCGCACCGGGGAAATCGAAGCCAAGATGTGGGACAACGTGGCCGAGGTGGTGGATACCTTCGACCGCGACGACTTCATCAAGGTCAAAGGCCTGCTGCAGATTTTCCAAAACCGGCCGCAGCTCACCATCCACAAGATGGTCCGCATGGTCGACTCGGACGTGGATTTCGCCGATTTTTTTCCGGCGTCCGAGCGCGATCCTCTGGAGATGTTCGCCGAGCTTCGCGGAATCGTTGCGGGCATCCAAAATCCGCATTTATCCGCCCTGCTGAACGCGTTCCTGGATGACGAGCCGTTCGCGCGCATGTACCGCACCGCGCCGGCTGCCAAACATGTGCATCACGCTTATCTGGGCGGGCTGCTCGAGCACGTACTATCGGTATGCCGCCTGTGCCAGGTTACCGCCGCGCATTATCGCTATGTGGACCTGGACCTTTTGCTGACCGGGGCCGTTCTGCACGATGTCGGCAAGGTAGCCGAGCTCACCTATGAGCGCAGCTTCGGCTATAGCGCGGAAGGTCAATTGCTCGGGCCATATCGTAATTGGTCTCCGATTGCTCCACGAAAAGCTGCAGCGTTTTCCTGAATTCCCGCCCAAGCTGCGCGTCCTGGTGGAGCATATGCTGGTGAGCCATCATGGCGAACTCGAGTTCGGCTCTCCCAAAGTTCCGCTCTTTCCGGAGGCCTTGTTGCTGCATCATCTCGACAACCTGGATTCCAAGATGGAGTGCATGCGAGCGATGGTGGCCAAGGATCGGCATGTGGAAGGCTGCTGGACGGGCTACAGCGCTTCGTTGGACCGCGCGGTCTTAAAAAAGGCGAGATATCTGGACGAGGAGCCGGTCGATCGAGCTATTGCGGGCGAAGCAGCCATTGCGGGCGAAGCAGCCATTGCGGCCGAAGCAGCCGAGCCCGCTCCCCCGTTACCATCGCCTCCCCAAGCGCTGCCTGAGCCGCAACCCCCGCCCGCCTCCACTTCGATTTTCGCCGAAAAACTACAACAAGCCTGGAACAAGGAATCCTAGCAGGCCGCGGCCTAGGCCGATTTTAGATGCCGTTTTGCGCGCAGGAAAACCGCGCGAAACATCGCTTCGGTGAGCTTGCCCGTGGAGGTGTTCTGTTGACTGGGGTGGAAGGAGCTCAGGAGCAGGGGTTGGCCTGCGCCAGTCCGGTATTCGTGGTTATGCGCAAACACAAAATCGGATCGCCGCGCAATTTTTGCCTTGTGCGCGGAGAATGCTCAGGTAGACATCGAACGCCACGCGCCCGAGCGCCAATACGACGCGAACTTGCTTGAGCAGCTCCAGTTCCTGTTCCAGGTAAGGGCGGCAGTTCCGAATCTCGCCGGGAGTGGGCTTATTATCCGGCGGAGCGCAGCGCACGGCAGCGCTGATGTAGGCGTCGGACAAAGTTAAGCCGTCGTCCCTTGCGACGCTGGTTGGCTGTGACGCGAAGCCCGCTTCGAACAAAGCTCGGTAAAGGAAGTCGCCGGAGCTGTCGCCGGTGAACATCCGCCCCGTTCGGTTCGCTCCGTGCGCGCCCGGAGCCAGCCCGATCAGGAGCAGGCGCGCATTGGGATCGCCGAATCCGGGCACGGGCTTGCCCCAATATTCGCAGTCGCGATAGGCTCGCCGTTTGACGCGCGCCACTTCCGCGCGATATTCCACCAGCCGCGGGCAGCGCGTGCAGGCGATGATCTCCTGGTTGAGGACTTGGAGCGGCTTCAACTAAGGTAATTATCTTACTTGGAGACGATCAGATGGAGATTCTCGATGGACTCTTCGAGCGAGGTCAGGTCGGCGGCGGGGCGTGCTTGGATGATGCTGGCGAAGAGCGGCACCAGTTCGGGATCGCGCCAGCCGCGCCGGACCTCCTCTTCCATCACTTCCAGAGCGCACCTTTGCGTGAGCGCCGGTTTGTAGGGACGTTCGGTGGTGAGGGCGTCGTAAATATCGGCTACCTGCAGAATGCGCGCGAGCAGGGGAATGTCCTCGCCGGCGATTTTATCCGGATAGCCGGTTCCATCCCAGCGCTCATGGTGGCTGCGAATGATCGGCAAAACCGGCCCCAGGCTTCGCATCGGTTTGCAGATCCCCTCGCCGATCACCGAATGGCTTCGCATGACCTCCCACTCGGCGCTGTTGAGCACGCCTTGCTTAAATAGAATCGCGTCGGGAACGCTGATCTTGCCGATGTCGTGCAGAAAGCCGCCCCGGTACAAAGCGGTCAGTTCGGCGCTCGGGAGCCCGAGGGCCTCGCCCAGCATGACCGAGGTCACCGCTAGCCGCTGGCAATGTTGACCGGTGTAGCGATCGCGCTGCTCCACGGCTTGCGCGAGCGCGAACAGGATGGTCTCGGCCTCTTCCAGCGAATCGATGAGCGACTTGTTGCGGAGCATGGCGCGCACGCGCGTGCGGACCACGCTCGGATGGAGCGGCTTAATGAGAAATTCGTCGGCCCCGGAGGAGATGCCGACGATCTCGTTCTCCACGCCCTGCACGCTGGTGATCATGAGCACCGGGACCAGCTGAGTGGCCCGCTGGTTCTTCATCCAGCGGCACAACTCCGGCCCGCTCATTTCGGGCAGCATCAGATCGAGGATGACCAAATCAACTTTTTCCGTTTGCAGCAAAGTCATCGCCTCGGTGGCCCGGCGTGCTTCGCGGATCTTGTAGGAGGTGGTTTTGAAGATCGCCTTGAGAAGCCGGCGGTTGATTTCCTCGCTGTCGACGATCAGGACCACCGCGTCCTGTCCGGCATTCCCCTCTAGATCGAATAAAGGAGCCGAGGGCAAACTTCCCAAACTAAAGTTTGGAGGGACGCTGGTGGTGTTCGGCGGCATGGACAAGGACGGGGAGCGATCCCTCATTTCTTCTATCGGCGCAAAGCGCGTGAAAGTTTAAGAAAAATAATGTGCTTAATGCGTTGAAGTGGGGGTTGTCCCGCTACTTCGCGGGCAATTTCGTCAGAATATCCGAGACGTAGTTCTTGGTTTCCGGAATCGATGGCACGCCGCCATCCTTATCCACCCGTTCCGCCCCGGCATTGTACGCCGAGAGCGCTAAGCTAATGTCGCCGTGGTATTTTTCGAGTAATTGCTTCAATAACTTGGTGCCGGCGTCTACATTCTGCTTGGGATCGAACGGGTCCTTGACGCCGAACTGGTCGGCCGTTGCGGGCATGAGCTGCATCAATCCCTGCGCGCCCTTCCAGGACACCGCGCAGGGCCGTCCTCCGGACTCCTCTTGGATGACCGCGCGCACCAGATCCGGCTTAACGCCCTCTTGTTTTGAACTGTTCTCGATAAAAGAGTCGAGTTGCGCGCCGGGCAACGGATCGCAGGCCGGCATATTGAACGCTACCGGAGATTCTACCCACGGAACGGTAAAGAAAGAGGCCGCCGGTGTTGGGGCCCGTCCCATGACCGCGCTGACCTGCTTGGCGACCGAGGCGCGCTGTTGGGCCAGCGCCGCTGCCATTCCCGCCTGAACGGAGTCCGAGGTCTGCGGTGGAGCAGATGGGACGGCCGCAGATTGCTGTGGAGCGGATTGGACTGCCGCGGATTGCGCTGGAGCACCCTGCATCGGAGCCGCGGGCGTCTGCGCCGGAGCGGCGGGCGACGGTGCCGGAGCAGGCGTCTGCGTCGGAGCGGCGGGCGTCTGCGCCCACATGGACATCGGCAATACCACTAAGAGCCAACGAAATAGCATCGTCCCTGATCAAACTATCGGAGGAAAACCTTCGATTCTGGATAGCCGCCCACGGTATAGTGTATTTTTCCCATGAAGATCATTTCCGAGGCGCCCTGCCGGGTGGACCTGGCCGGCGCAACCCTCGACATCTGGCCGCTGTACCTTTACCATCCCGGGGCCGTGACGCTCAATTTCGCGATCGACCGCTGGACCCGCTGCGTGATCGAGCCGCACTCCTCGCCCGCCATTCGCCTGCGGTCTGGCGATCTGGAAGCTCAGGAAAGCTTTGCCTCCCTGGAACGGCTGATGGAATCCAGGCGGCCGAGGCTGCCCCTGGCGACCTATCTGCTCCAGTTCTTCCGGCCCGCCACCGGTCTGCGCTTGCACACCGATTCGGAAGCTCCCGCCGGCGCAGGCATTGCAGGATCTTCGGCTTTGATGATCGCCGTGGCGAGCGCTCTGAACCGGCTGACTCAATCCGGCCACGGCCTCGAGAAGATCCGCGAAATCGCCCAGAATGTCGAAGCGCAAGTCATCCGCGTGCCGACCGGCGTGCAGGACTATTATCCGGCGCTGTATGGCGGCGTAAACGCGGTCGAGATGGGCCCGGCCGGGATCCGATGCACGAAAATCCCGATCAACGTCGACGACTTCAACCGCCATATCGTGCTCGCCTACACTGGATCGCCCCGCAATTCCGGGATCAATAACTGGGAAGTGACTAAAGCCTACATCGACGGCAATGGGCGCGTGCGCGGAAACTTCGAACAGATCGCCGCGATTGCGTCCCAGATGCGCGCCGCACTGGAAAAAACCGACTGGACCGAGATCGGACGGCTCATTCGCGAAGATTGGTCGCACCGGCGCAGAAATGCCCCCAACATTTCGACTCCGCTCATCGATCATCTGGTAAAAGTCACGCGGCGTCAGGGGGCGGTTGCGGCCAAAGTTTGCGGCGCGGGTGGCGGCGGTTGTGTCTTCTTCCTGGTGGAACCGGATGCCAAAGAGCGCGTCTCGCGAACCATTGAAGAGGCGGGCGCCGAAGTCTTGCCCGTTCAGGTGGCCGCTCGCGGGATCACGATTCGCGAACAACGCAACGGCTCAGTGGGCCGTCGCAACTAGTGCACTTGCCCATTGGGATCGATGATGCGCGTTCCAGGCGCCATGCGCACCGGCCGGTTGCCTTCATACACAGTGACCCTGGTCGCTCGCAGTTCGCCGCCTGGTAGCTTCAGGCCGAGCACGAAAACGTCGCGGCCCGCTCGCAAATCCTTGGGGAGACTCGCTTCCCACTGCGTGCGGGAATCAAATAAGATCTGGCGCAAACCGCGGCGATAGCCGGACTGCGGATCGGCATTATAGTTCTGGTCCACCTGGAAGCCAGTTCGCCCGACGCGCGTAATTCGGCCTTCCACTTTGCCTAGGTCAGCGAAGAGGCTGGTGACCATGGAACGCCCGTCCGCGCCGGTCCGGCATTGAAGCATGACTTCGTCATTCACGCGGAGTGCGGAAAAATCGTGGTAATCCTGGCCGCGCCAAACTTCGCTGGATGCATCGAAATAGAAGATGTGCCTTCCGGTTCCATCGCGGACTTCGATCCTATTGGGCGAAGCCGCGGTGATATGACCAATCACCAGACAAGACGGCGCCGCGTGTAGGAGAACAGCGGCTGCAAGCAAAACCAGCAGTCTCGGCATGAGTGCCTTCTTGCTACCAGGGTAACGTGGAAAAGTTTGATTAATACAGCCGCACGCCGCGACGGTCGGGCTTGCGGCTCAGGTGAACGGTATCGCGGAAGCTGACGTTGTTCGGAGCCAGGGTCATAATCAGCGAATGGGTCCGGAATCCGTCGCCAAAGAACCGCACGCCTTGCAGCAGGCTTCCGGGCGTGACACCGCAGGCGGCGAAGATGATTCTTTTGCCAGGGGCCAGGTCCTCGGCCTTATAGATCTTGCTGGCGTCGGTGATGCCCATGCGCTCCATGCGCCGCCGCGTTTCCACATCCTTGACCACCAGCCGCCCGACCATCTCGCCGTGCAGGCAACGCATCGCGGCCGCCGTGATCACGCCTTCCGGAGCGCCGCCGATTCCCATCACGGCATGCACGCCCGCGCCTCGCACCGCCGCTGCGATTCCAGCCGAAAGATCGCCATCGGTGATCAGGCGGATGCGCGCGCCCGCCTCGCGAATGTCGGCGATCAACTTCTCATGCCGCGGCCGGTCGAGCACGATCACGACCAGATCCTCGACGTAGCGGTCCAGACGACGCGCGATGGCCTTGAGGTTGTCCCGCACCGGAGCATCGATGTCCAATGCGCCTTGGCAGGCCGGGCCGGCGATGATCTTTTCCATGTAGCAATCCGGCGCGTGCAGCAGTCCGCCCGCTTCCGACGCCGCCAGGACTGCGATCGAGTTCGGCGCTCCGGTAGCGCAGAGATTGGTACCCTCCAGCGGATCGACCGCGATGTCGATGGCCGGATACTCCAGGCCTTCGGGCGGCTGCGCTCCCACCTTTTCGCCGATAAACAGCATGGGCGCTTCATCGCGCTCGCCCTCGCCGATCACGATGGTGCCGGCGATGGGAACCTTCTCGAAGGCGTTGCGCATGGCCTGCACGGCGGCCTGATCGGAGAGCTTGCCGTTGCCCTCGCCCATGGTCCGCGCCGATGCGACGGCGGCCTCTTCGACCACGCGCGCCAGCTCAAACGCCAGGAGCTGTTCGATATTGATGGATGCGAGGCTGCCCGCCCCGGTTAGTTCGCCCACTTGTCCCGCCGCCATGCTACCCCCGCGAAGTTTCGGAAGTCTCGATCATATCATGCTGCCGGAACTCGATGCCGGAAGGAACGATCCGCTTTAGAATTGGAACGATTTTACCCCATGCCTGTGCTATGCTACCCGAGTTGTCGCTGCTTTCCCCGCGCCAGGTTACATAGAGATGACAATGACTCCCAAAGAAGTTTTAGAGTTCGCCGCCAGCAAAAAGGTCGCGCAGGTGGATCTGCGCTTTACCGATATTCCGGGCCTACAGCAGCACGTTTCCTATCCCATCAGCCAGCTCACGCCGGAGTCCTTTGAAGAAGGCTTCGGCATCGATGGCTCGAGCATCCGCGGATGGGCGGCCATCAACGAAAGCGATATGCTGCTGATCCCAGACGCTGCTACCGCGTATCTGGATCCCTTTGGTGGCGAGATCCGAACCCTGGTGATGACCAGCGACGTGATCGACCCGATTACCCGGCAGCACTACGAGCGCGATCCGCGCTGGGTGGCGCGCAAGGCCGAGATGTTTCTGAAGAATAGCGGCATCGCCGACACGGCCTATTTTGGCGCGGAAGCGGAGTTCTTCATATTCGACAGCGTGCGCTTCGATCAGAACCAGCACTCCGCTTTTTATTACATCGACGCCGAGGAAGGCCGCTGGAACTCGGGCGCTGATGACGGCAAACCGAACCTGGGCTATCGTCCACGCTACAAAGAAGGATATTTTCCCGTTCCGCCCACGGACCATTACCAGGACCTGCGGGCGGAGATGGTTGAAACCATGATCGGGTGCGGGCTGGATATCGAATGCCATCATCATGAAGTCGCCACTGGCGGCCAGTGCGAGATCGATCAGCGCTTCAATACGCTGGTGCGATCTGCCGACAACATGATGGTGTACAAATACGTGATCCGCAACGTCGCCTATCAGTACGGCCAGACGGTGACGTTCATGCCCAAGCCGCTGTTCGGCGACAACGGAAGCGGCATGCACACGCATCAGAGCCTGTGGAAGGGCGGCAAGCCGCTGTTTGCGGGCGATCAGTACGCCGGGTTGAGCGAGCTTGGCTTGTGGTACATCGGCGGGCTGCTCAGGCACGCCCGTGCACTTTCGGCCATCATCGCGCCCACGACCAATAGCTATAAGCGGCTGGTGCCCGGCTATGAAGCGCCGGTGAATCTGGCGTACTCCCGCCGGAATCGATCGGCGGCGGTCCGCATCCCGATGTACTCGGCCAATCCGAAAGCCAAGCGCGCGGAGTTTCGACCGCCCGATCCGTCGGCCAATCCTTATCTGGCGTTCGCAGCGATGCTGATGGCGGGGATGGATGGGATTATGAACAAGCTGAATCCGGGCGAGCCGCTGGACAAAGACATCTACGATCTATCGCCGGAGGAAATGCAGAACATTCCTTCGATGCCGGCGTCACTCGAGGAAGCGCTGGCCTGCCTGGAGGAAGATCACGGCTTCCTGCTGAACGGCGATGTCTTCACCGAAGAGCTGATCGAGACGTTCATCAATTACAAGCGGCATCACGAGGCGGACGCGATCCGGCTGCGCCCGCACCCGTACGAGTTCGCGCTCTACTACGATATTTAGCGCGCTGAACCGGCGTGCTTTCCGATTCCTTCGCCGAGGAACTTCAGCAATTCGGCGGTTACTTCATCCGCATGCGTCCAGGTGATGCAGTGCGGCCCACCTTTCACCACGTGCAAGCGCGCGCCGGGGATCAGCTTGGCGGTCCGCTGGCCGGCTGCAGTAATGGGCACGATCCGGTCGGAATCGCCATGGATGACCAGCGCGGGCACATCCACGCGGGCGACGTCCTTGCGAAAGTCCTCATGCCAGGTCGGGACGCAAGCCAGAGTAGCCGTGGCGGAGGCGCCCGCTGCGACGTTCCAGCTCGCCTGAATGGCCTGTTCGCTGACGCGCTTGCCGAGCAATAGGTCGGCGTTGTAGAAATCCTTGAAGAACTCGGCGAAGAACGCATAA
The DNA here is from genome assembly GCA_963732175.1 of Bryobacterales bacterium. Taxonomy (GTDB): domain Bacteria; phylum Acidobacteriota; class Terriglobia; order Bryobacterales; family Bryobacteraceae; genus Palsa-89. Next base: position 90,284 of record CAVSYF010000003.1, read on the forward strand.
CGGTCCGCCGTAATGGCCTTTTCGATGCCTTGGAAGACGCTCGCATCCACGCCCTCCGGATTGTCCGCGGTCTTCAATAGGAACGGCGGCACCGATGAGATGAACACCGCTTTGCTCACGCCCTTGGTTCCGTGTTTGCCGATATAGCGCGCCACTTCGCCGCCGCCCATCGAGAATCCGACCAGAGCGAACATCGCGCAGGTCCAGATGCGTCAGCAGTTTGCGCAAATCCTCGGCGAAGGTGTCGTAGTTGTAGCCGGAGGTCGGCTGGCTGGACCTGCCGAATCCTCTGCGATCGTACGTGATGACGCGATGACCCGCGGCCAGAAGCGCAGCCGTCTGCTTTTCCCAGGAAGTGCCGCTCAGCGGATAACCATGAATGAGAACTACGGGACTGCCCGAGCCGTGGTCCTCATAATAAAGATCGATGTTGCCGGAGTTTTCCTTCCCAACCGTAATGTAAGGCATTCAGATTCTCCTCCTCGCGCCCCAAGGCGCACGGGTGCTTAGATGCCGTTTGGCTGAGAAAAGATTGCTCGATTACGGCCGTTGAAACATTAAGGTTTCGACGGCGTGGCCCGGCCGTTCCACGGTTAGAAGCAGAGACCCGTCGTTGGCCAGACGGAATCGTTCGACGGTGGTGATGCCGTCCTGCGTCCCGGTCACCTTAAGAACGTCACCTTCCCACTTCGCCTTGGCGGTGAAGGCCGGGCCTTCGTGGATTGAATGGTTCACTTTGCCGTCGATGCTGGAGCTATAGGAGACGGTTTGAGTGGCGCCATCGTAGGTGAAGTTCCGCGAGATGGTGATGTTCCCCTCGCGATCATTGATAGTGACCGTCCCGGTTTGAAGCGCGGGCTCGCCGCCAAACTCGCTGCGCGTCGGTACCAGCGTCCAGGTGCCATTCAGTTCATGATGACGATTGCCGGCCCATCCGAAGCTGGCAAAGAACACCAGCACTAGGGAAGTTTTCAGGAAAGTTTTACTGATCTGGGAATGCATTGGCCCTCCGCGTTGACAGTAATGCAAGTCGGCTGCCAGCCCCGCCGTTATAACTGTGTCAACCTAGCATTTGGCGCTGGTTTCGAAAACGTCCCGCTCCGCCGCTCGTGTTGCCTTTGGCTATCCCAACTTCCGGCATTACGCATCAGCGCGGTTTCTGGTCACGCTTTCCCTTGAAATGCAGGCCATCGCGGTGGCCTGGCAGATTTATGGAATTACGCATCGCCCGCTGGATTTGGGTTTCGTGGGACTGGCTCAGTTCGCACCGGCGGTTCTGCTCTTTCTGGTAGCCGGCCACACCGCCGATCGGCTTCCGCGCAAGCGCATCATTGCGGCTTGCTACGGGAGCTTCTCGCTTTGCTCGGTGCTTTTGCTGGCCCTTTCGCTGGGCGGGATTCACTCGACTTTGCCCATCTACGCGGTGCTGCTCTTGAACGGTACCGTGCGAGCGTTCAATGGTCCGGCTAGTTCCGCGTTTCTTCCGCTGCTGGTGGCCGAGGAGCATTTCCCGAACGCCGTCACGTGGGGCTCGTCGATTTATCAAACCGCGAACGTGCTGGGACCGGTAGCCGGCGGCTTGATTTACGGCATCGCGGCGAGCCCGGTGCCGGTGTACTGCTCGGCGGCGGCCGGCGGGATCGTCGCGTTATTGCTGGTGCTGAGGATTCGACTGAAGACTGTGGCGATCGCTCCGCGGTCGGCCTCGCTCACGACGCTGCTCGAAGGGTTCCGTTATATCCGGCGCAAGCCGCTCATCCTCGGGGCGATCTCGTTGGATCTGTTTGCGGTCTTGTTGGGAGGCGCGGTGGCGCTGCTGCCGGTCTATGCCCGGGAGATTCTGAAGATCGGCGCCTACGGCCTCGGAGTGCTGCGCAGTGCGCCCAGCCTCGGCGCGGTTTTGATGGCCATCACGGTAGCCCACTTCCCGCTGCGGCGCCGAGCGGGTCGCATCATGCTGATGTGCGTTTTCACTTTTGGAGTCTTGACCGTAATCTTCGGCATCTCACGGAATTTCGCGGTTTCACTGGCAGCTCTGGTGCTGCTCGGGGCCTGCGACATGATTAGCGTGATTGTGCGGCAGACTTTGGTGCAAATCGCCACGCCCGACGAAATGCGAGGGCGCGTCAGCGCGGTCAGCGGTCTGTTTATCGGCGCTTCGAACGAACTGGGCGGCTTCGAATCCGGTGTAACGGCGCAGTGGTTCGGCACCGTTCCCGCAGTTGTGCTGGGAGGCGTGGGGACCATGCTGATCGTGACACTGTGGTCCTGGTTCTTTCCCGAGCTGCGGCGCGTGAACCGGCTGGTTCCTGAGCCGGCGCCCGGACCCGCCGCGGAAGCTGTGGAAACGTCGGCGTCATGACCCCGGCGATTTCGGCGGCCGAAACAGTCGCGGCACGCACGCTCCGGCGCGTCAACCGGCGCCTGATGCCGTATCTGGTCCTGTTGTACATCGTTGCGTATCTGGACCGGGTGAACGTCGGCTATGCGGGACTCCAAATGACGCGCGAATTGGGATTCTCGAACGCGGTGTTCGGCTTCGGCGGAGGGGTATTCTTCATCGGATACTTCTTGCTGGAGATTCCCGGAGCCGTGCTGGCCGAAGTCTGGAGCGCGCGCAAATGGATCGCTCGTATTTTGCTGACCTGGGGTTTTCTGGCTTCGGCCACCGGGCTGATCCATAGCGTCCAGCAATTCTATTGGACTCGCTTTCTATTGGGACTGGCCGAGGCCGGCTTCTTGCCCGCCCTGTTTGTCTACATCGGCCATTGGTATCGGCCGGAGGATCGCGGCAAAGCAATGGCGATGCTGATGGCCGGCGCGCCGGCTTCGCTGATGGTCGGAGGGCCGCTGTCGGCGATTTTCTTGAAGCTGCACTGGCTGGGGTTGAGCGGCTGGCGCTGGGTGATGTTGCTGGAGGGGGTACCGGCGTTGGTCCTCGGAATCGTGACGCTTTTTTATCTCACCGAGCGGCCTCAGGACGCCAAATGGCTTCCCGCGGAAGAACGCGATTGGCTGATGGGCGAACTGGAGCGCGAGCGCGAAGCACGAAAATCGCACCTTCCGGCCTGGAAGGCGCTGGGCGATCCACGCGTGCTCCTGCTTGCGGCGACGCTCTTCCTGGGGCTGACGGCGACGTACGGGATCGGGTTGTGGATGCCGAAGATCGTGGAGAGGCTTTCGACCTCCGGAGTCGTCGCAGGTGAGCTTGATCGCCTCGATTCCGTACCTGTTCGCACTGCCCGTGATGCTGCTCATCGGCTGGCATTCGGATCATGCGGGGGAGCGGCGCTGGCATGCGGCCATCCCGCGCATCGTGGCTGGAGCGGCGCTGGCGGTCTGTGTTTTCACGAGCGAACACGTGTGGATCAGTGTCGCGGCGCTGTCGATCGCCGCGGCCGGTTTTTACGGTTCGCACGCAGGCTTCTGGCCGATCCCGAACATGCTGCTGGGAGGAGCCGGGGCGGCTGCCAGCATCGGGCTCATCAACTCCTGCGGCAACCTGGGAGGGTTTCTGGGTCCTTATGTGATCGGATTTCTGACCGACAAAACGGGCGGGTTCGGCGCCAGCCTGCTGTTTCTGTCGGTGTGCTCGGCGGCGTCCGGCTTGCTAATCCTGTGCCTGCGACTGGCGCGCGGGCACGCGGAAGGGCGCTCCCATGCTGCGGAACAGCAAGGCAAGTAGGCTCTTTTGTGCTATATAAGCGGCCAGCAACGTGGCGGGAAAGATTGCAACTACAACTAAGATTTCAGGCATTGCGCGGTTCTCCGTCACATTAAAAATCGTCAAGGTGACGGAGGAACTTTATAGCTGCCCGGGAAAGTTGCGTTACGGCGAGACTGCCGTTGTATCGGGACTAGCGCTGCTTGCGAGCGCTAGTCGCTTGCTTGGTGGCTACCGATGTTCCGGCGACAGCGCGCTGCGGGCCGGCGGCTGGTCTGCGGAGAAACCGGGATCGAAACCAGGACAACGGGCTGCCCGAGTCCCGGGGAGATTCCGGCGTGACGACGCCCCAGACCAGCGAAAACACAGACTGTCCGTGAAATGTCATCTTAGTGCTCTTTATCGGCTGACTGATCTAAATGCTTAGACCAAAGCTCAAATTAAGAGGTTACATTTTCTAGCAATTTTGTTCAATAGTACTCGCAAACATCCCCAGGCGGCAAGCCACCGATGAAAGTACCGCCTGGGCTAGGGCCGCTCTAGGACGACGACCGGGAGGGGGAGTGGATCCGCGATTGTGGATCGACGTGCCGCAGATGGCCGGCTGGCCGTTTCACGCGCCGGGCTGGCCGGGAGCTGTTCTGCAGCTCGGGAGCCGGCGTGGCGATGGCTGCGGCTGTTCCCGAGCCGATCGAAATCAAGGCCTCTTCGGTATAAGAATCCGGACCTTCGATGTCAAGCGTGTTATCGCCGGCCGACAGACCGGTCGGTATTTGGATATTCAGCTGGTAAACGCCAGCGAACCCCGGCGCCAGCCCCGAGAATCCGATGGTCGCGGCGGTTCCGCTGATATCCGCCATGATCGTTTGGGTAGTCGTGTTGTACGGAGACGTGCTGGTTCCCGGCGACCCATCGGCGAGCGAAGGAGTGACGGAGCCAAGACCGGTAAGGTAAACCTGGATGGTCTCTCCGGCCTGCGCGGGATTAGAGGGCGACACTACGGTATAGTTGGCGTGCAGCGCCGCTGCGTATCCGGTGCCGTCGGCGGGATTGTAGGTAAATATCCCAGGACTCGTGAGGTTCATCAGCTCGGTCACGGTATTCGACGATGCGCCGTTATTAATCACGTGAATTTGAGCGACGTTTGAGACCTCATACGGAACAACGGCGTTGATTTGGGTGGAGCTCACGTAGACCAGGGGAGCGGCGTATCCGTTGATCATCACCTGAACTCCGCCCAGCGTGTTCTGCAGCGGCAGCGTAGTGGCAGAGGTGGTTCCCGATGCGAGTCCGGTACCGAACAAGGCGATCAGCTCACCCGGCGATAGGTGCGCCGTGAAGGGAGCAAAACTACCGTCGTTGAGGACCCCGGTGGGGTTGAGGTAAACACCCGAGCCGCTGAAGCTCGGCGCCTGCACTGCGACGTTAATCCCTAAGATGGGGGGGTAGCAGCTGGTAGACGCCGAATTTGTACAAGGAGTACCGGAGGTGGAATAGGCTTCGCCATATCCAATACGGATCGCCCCATTTTGGCTGAAGACATAGTGTTGCGATAACACATAGGGGTCGTCGTAGCTTCCGTCGCTATTGAACGTGTAGGAGTCGTAGAAGGTGTAATCGAAAACTCCGCCGCCGAATAAGGACAGCCGCTGGTGCTCCAGAACCGTCCCGCCGGAATAGGCGTTGAGACTGCCATAGTAAGAGTCGAAGTACGCCAGGTCTGAGTCGAGTCCGGCTTGATAGTAGAGGCCGTTGAAATTGGGCGCCGCGGTGGCTGAGCGCACGCCCACGAAGAAATCAAACCCATTGTAAGCGCCGCCGAAGATGAAGTTTCCATCCGGGGAGACATATAGAATGACACTGGTCGGCAGGAGACTCCCGTTGCCGCCGAAACTGACGCTCGCAGCGCCGTTACTAAAGGCATATTTGACACCGGTAAGGGTTTGCGCCTGGCTGGAGAACTCGACCTCGCCCGACGAGGTGGTCCCGCCCGGCTCGTAAAATCCGGAAGCGTTGATGGTGCCCAGATTGCCCTGGCCGTCGGCGGTAGCCTGAAACAATGCATCCAGAGGAACGGTGGCATCGGTGTATGCGATGGTATAGGTGCCCTTAAGAGTTGCATTGGCCGCGGGCGTAGACCCGACCGGAGCGGCGACAAAAAAATCGATGTAAAGATTTGTTGTTTCCGTAGTGCTCGCGACGAAGATTCCGTTGGAGACCAAGCCATAGACCAAGTCGCCGGTGACATAAGGACTGGTGATGTAGCCGAACCCATTCGCTCCGATTACATAAGTTCCCGTAGTGCTAAGAGCCGACGCCGTGCTGGTGCAGCCATTGTTGTAGTCGCAAACTGATCCGCTCATGCTGTAGCTGCCACTTCCGTTGAAGGTAATGTTGCCATACACGGAAGCGGCGTCCACAAAGTCGCCGTCCTCGTCCGAGACATAGAGTACTTGCCGAAAGTAGTAAGTGCCATTCAGCATGGAATCCCCGCTGCTGTCCAGGGTCTGAGCCTGCGCGTGCCATGAGAGGCCGCAAAAAAGAACAGGAAACAGCATAACCAGCGATTTTTTCATTGATGATCCAACCCTCCGAGGAATCCCCGCCCCAGCTATGGACGCATGAGGTCAAGCGACGGTTATCGCGGAAATTAGGGACCGCGACTTTCTTGAACCTCTCTCCTAAAAGAATACTATGAGCCGATCGGTGTTCGATAGCAGCAGAAGCAGAGCCGGTTTGTTAACCATGGCCGGAGGCAGGCACTTTTGTCCAGCCCAGGAAGTAACATCCGGCTGCCCGCAGCATCTACGTTTTGACCTGGAAAATTTATCGAAAGGAACAAAGCTGTGCCGAAGGAACACGATTTAACCAAGAACGCCGGTTCACATAAAGGGACGGCCGTCCATAACGGCAAGAAAATGCATGAGGCTCAACCAGTAGTTAGCGAGCGTGGAGAAGTGATCCAGGACTTCGGGACGGCCATTCGGCTCCCGATCGCGCTAAGCGAGGATATATGCAGCGAATCGATCCGGCTGCTGAACCAGATTCTGGCCGACACCATGAGCCTTCGCGACTTATACAAGAAGCATCATTGGCAGGTAGCAGGTCATACGTTCTACCAATTACATCTACTCTTCGATAAGCATCACGAGGAGCAGAGCAAGCTGGTGGACGACCTCGCGGAGAGGATTCAATTGCTGGGCGGGATCAGCGTCGCGATGTCGCACGACGTGGCGGAGATGACCAGCATCGAGCGCCCGCCGCGGGGGCGCGAAGAAGTGCCGGTGCAGATTTCACGGCTTTTACGGGCGCATGAGACGATTCTTCGGGAAGTGCGGGAAGCAGCCGAGGCGGCCGATCAAAACGGCGACGCCGGAACCAACGATTTGCTGGTCAGCGGCGTGATGCGGACCAATGAGCTGCAGGTCTGGTTCCTGGCGGAACATCTGGCGGACGTGCCGGCGGTGCGCACCGGAGAGTAACCGGGTCAATCCCGAGAGTATGTCGAGCGGCCCGCTCGCCGGCGGCGATCATGCGCTCAATTCCAGTTTCGCCGGGCCAATATCCGGCCAACGGAACTCGCGGGTGGATCAGGACATTCGAGTGGCGCAGAGCGCGGTGGTAGTGGATGGGATAAAGCCGACGGGCTCGGGGGTGCGCCGCATCGAGACCGAAGCCGCGCAGCAGCGCGCTGATCTCCCAAACATCGGAACTGATGACAAAAGTCGCGCCCAAACGCCGGCAGGCGGTGGCCGGCACAGCGCAGGCGATTCCACCATCTTTGAATAAGCCGCCATCGCGGCGGACGCTGCCCCGGATAACGCGCATCGCACAACTGGCGCTAATCGCAGAAGCGAGCTGGCCGGACGTCAGAGCGACCGCTTGCCGGTGGGGCAGGGCCGTAGCAATCGCGGCGAAAGGCAAGCGCAGATCTGAAAAATACCTCGGCAGGTGGCGCTCCGAGAAGCGCTCCAGCGTCTCGCCATGGAGCAATTGCGGCCAGAACACGCCGCGCGCCAGCCCCTCGAGTTCTCTCCAGCTCATCCCGGCCGCGATCCCGGCGCCAATGATGCTTCCGGCGCTGGTACCCGCGACAAATGCCGGGCGGATTCCGGCTTCGGTTAGCGCCTTATAGACTCCAATATGGGCCAATCCCCGCACAGAGCCTCCGCTCAAGGCCAAACCGACACGTTTGGAGTGAATTTCGTGCACAGACACCGGATACTTGAAGTATACAAGGAAGTGGATCCCGGAACATTTTGGCGGGTAAATGGATGATAAAGTTGCGCGATTAGCGGAGCTGGTGCGGCAGGCCGGAACAACCCGGCACGTAAGCGCATCCGAGGCCGGCCGGAATCGGCTGACGCGCACGATCGACCGAGCGCTGCTGTGGGTGCGCCGCTATGCTTGGCCCCTGCATTGGTTGGCGGTCACGCTGTTGGGGGCCGGATTGTTCCTGTACACCTGGCTGGTAGCGCGGACGTCGAAGTTGATTGGCGTGGGAGCATGCGCTTGGCCGGACTTTCCGCCCGGCTGCGTTCTGGCGATCTGGCACGGCAGCGCACCATCTCTTCTGGGAGCAATCGCGAGTTTAAAACCGCGCCAGAAATTAGTCATCATGGTCGCGACCGAGCCGCGCGGCGACCTTTTGGCGGTGCTGTTCCGCTGGTTGGGCGTGGAGGTGGTGCGGGGGGACTGGGAGCATCACGGCTGGCCCGCGGTAAAGCGGATTGCGGAACTGGTGACGGGTGGCGCGTGCGCCATAATCACACCGGATGGTGGAGGTCCCCGACTGGTGGCTCGTCCGGGCGCACTGGTCTTGGCTGCCGCTGCCGCCGTACCGTTGGTGGTGCTCGGCGCCGATTGCCGTCCCGCTTTTACGCTGTGGCGCAAGTGGGATCAGCCGCGCAATCCCGTCCCATTTGGCCGCATTGCGGTCGCTATTCACGAGCCGGTACTGCTGGACGATTTTGAGAATGCGGCTGCGATGGAGACTGCCCGGCTGGAGCTGCAGCGAGCGCTCGATCAGGCGCATCAAGAGGCTTGCCGGGCGCTCGGGTTAATCGATCGGGCGGTCCGTTAGCCAGTGAATAGCATGCGCCAGGTGGTCACGACCAGCGCGTGCGTCAGCATGCTCGCCCGGACGCTGCGGGCCTTCAAGAACGCGAGGCCGTAGAAGATGCCTGCGGCTCCGCCCAAAAGAGCGAATCGCCAATTGGGAAAGTGTCCAAACCACAAATGCGCCAATCCGAACAGGCACGAAGCTAAAACCAGGCCGAGCATGTCGCTGTGCGCCTGGCGTGCCAGCAGCTGTTGCAGGAACGCGCGGAAGAAGAACTCCTCCGCCAGTCCGACCACCCACAAGAATCCGAGAAAAGTCCCAATTAACAGAAGGGCGAATTTCCACCCTTCGAGGTGCTGGGGATGGAATTTTGCAAAACGAACCCAATAGCCCAAGGCGAGCCCCACCGGCAGGAAACATAAGTACCACTGAATACCGATGCGCCACTCGTGCGGCGACGGAAGGAAGCCGAAACGGGCGTCTTCCATGGTCCGGAGCGAGAGCACCGCCAGCAGTCCCACGCGGATCCACATCAGTTGGCCCAATATCGCCAGTGCCACATGCGGGAAGGGCCGCCCATAAATAGGATCGAAGATTTTGCTCAAGTACACCCCGGCCATCAAGGCCAGGAATAGCAGGTCGGCCGCGAGGCCCGGGCGAAGCAGCGCATACCAAAAGGAAGCAGCCAGAACTACGCCGAGCAGCATCAAGAACGACGAGAATGCAAAGGTCGCGGTTCCGATGCTTGCGATCAGATACGGCACCAGCGCGCTCGCCGCGAGCAGTCCCGCCCGGAAACTTTTCGATCCTAGACCATCAAAAGCTTTTCGAACCGCCGCGAATCCGGGAACCAGGTAGAACGCGATTTCAATCAGAAAGGCAGGCAGAACCGCGAAGACAATCCACTGTGGGACGTGCTGTTCCTGGGAGTAGAAGTACGCCGCGATCAAAGCCGCCATCCATACTACGACCAGCGTCGTCAGGAACTGGCGCATCTTTGGTTCATGTTAGCATCGGCGTTCATGTTAGCATCGGGTTCAGCGGCGCCAAAGCCGGCGGAGGAGAATCGAGATGGCGAAATTATTGCACTTGTCGCGAGTGAAGGTCGAAAAGGAACCGGGAAAAAACAAGATCAAGCGAGCGCAGTTTGAAGGCTTTCCCGACACGGTCCGCATGGGCGTTCACGACGGCGTCGCGGATTACTTCAAGCTGAAGCCCGGCGAGCCGCTGCCCTCCACGCTCGATTATGTTGTGGCCGCGATCGGCGGCTGCATGACCGGCACTGTGGCGGGTGCGCTCGAAGCGCGTGGAATTGAGGCGACGCCGGAAAAACTGCAGGTGGATGTGGAGGGTCGCATCGAGGAAATAGATGGCAAGATGCTCCTGACCAACGTGTCATTGACGTATCGTCTGAAGATCCCGAGCGACAAGCGCGCCTCAGTGGAGCGGGCGCTCGAGCATCACGAGGGTTTGTGCGCCGTTTCAGAAAGTGTGCGGCGCGGGATCCAGGTCGAATGGCGGGCCGAAATCGAAGAGGAGCCGGCCGCCGACGCCGATCGAGAGGCAGCTTCTCCGGCCATCCAAAGAGCCTAACCGGACGACTGATTGAGCCAGGCCGGTTGTGATAGACTTCCGGCAAATGCTTTTTCCTCGTCGATTGCGCTCGTTATTTTTTGGATTTCTGAGCATTGCGCCGGTCCTGTTCGCCGCCGACGCGCCCTCCGGCCAAACGGTCTATCAGCAACGCTGCGCCGCGTGCCACGACCAAGGGGGCCAGCGCATTCCGCCGCGCTCGGCGCTCCAGCAGATCTACGCCGCGCGGATCCTCCGTGTGCTCGATTTCGGAGTGATGATGAACATCGCTTACGTGATGCCGCGATCCGAGCGCGAGGCGGTAGCGAAGTTCCTTGGAAAGCCCGGCCCAGAGCCTGGCCCATCTCCCGAGGCCTTCTGCAAGGATCGGCGCGTCACCGTGGCGGACTCCTCGAAATTCGCCTGGAACGGATGGAGTCCCAAGCTCGACAACGCGCGCTTTCAGCCTGCCGACGTAGCCGGGTTGAGCATCGATCAAGTGAAGCGGCTCAAGTTGAAATGGGCCTACGCGTTCGAGGGCGATATCACGGCTTTCTCGCAGCCGACCGTCATCGATGGCCAAGTCTTCGTCGGCAGCGCAGCCGGAACGATTCAGGCCCTGCGCGCTGAATCCGGCTGCATTGAGTGGACGTTTCAGGCGGTCGGTCCGGTTCGCTCGGCGATTGTTGCGGCGCCGCTCGGCAAGAATCACGCTCTGCTGTTCGCCGATCTCTTGGGCTGGTACTACGCGCTTGAGGCCGAAACCGGCAAGCTGCTTTGGAAGAAGCGAGTGGAAGAGCACGAGGCCACGCGCCTGACTGGAGCTTCGATCGTTCACGACGGGATCGTTTACGTACCGGCCGCATCCTGGGAAGAGACGCGGTCCTTGAATCCCCAATATCAATGCTGCACGTTTCGCGGCAGCATCACCGCGCTGCGCCTGGGCACTGGCGACGTGGTTTGGAAGACGTACATGATCCCCGATCAGCCCAAGCAGACCGGCAAAAATTCGGTGGGAACGGCGCAGTTCGCGCCCTCTGGAGCGGGCGTTTGGGCGACGCCTACGCTGGACCTCAAGCGCCGCGTATTGTTCGTCACAACCGGCGACAGCTACTCGGCTCCAGCGAGTCCGATGAGCGACTCGGTGGTCGCACTCGATCTCGTCACCGGCCGGATGCTCTGGTCCAAGCAGACGCTCCCCGGCGATGCCTGGAATTCGGCCTGCGGCGTAAAAGGCATCAATTGCCCGGAAGGCGCCGGACCGGACTACGATTTCGGATCGTCCGCCATTTTAGTGAAAACCGCGGCGGGCAAGGAACTGCTGCTCGCTGGGCAGAAATCCGGCGTGGTTTTTGCGCTCGATCCGGACAAAAAGGGCGAGATCGTCTGGCAGCAACGCGTCGCCAAGGGCGGAACCAATGGAGGCGTGCAATGGGGCATGGCGAGCGATGGCCAGAACGTTTACGCCGCTGCTTCGGACGCCCATTCCGTCTCCACCGGGACCGCGCGCATCATGGATCCGAAACAAGGCGGCGGACTCACCGCGCTGCGCATCGGAGATGGGAGCAAGGTTTGGTATGTAGCGCCCGCACCCTGCGCGCCCAACGCTCCGCAAGGCTGTAGCCCGGCCCAATCGGCGGCCCTCACCGCGATCCCCGGCGTAGTTTTTTCCGGCTCGCTCGACGGCCATTTGCGCGGCTACTCCACCGAAGACGGCAAAATCCTTTGGGACTTCGACACGGCGCACGATTACAAGGCAGTGAATGGCGTGCCCGCGAAAGGCGGGTCGATCGACGGTCCCGGCGCGGTGGTGGTGAAAGGCATGCTGTTCGTCAATTCCGGCTATTCGCGTTTCGGCGGAATGCCGGGTAACGTGCTGCTGGCGTTCGCACCCGAGAACTGAGGAGGGGCATTGTCTCAGATAACGCGTAGACATTTCGGCGGCAGCATCGCGCTTGCTCTGGCAACGCCGGCAAGAAAACTCCTCGCCAGCACGAACCGGATTGACGAAGCGCTGCGCGCCAGCATGACGCGGCGCAAGATCCCGGCAGTCGCGGCGATGGTCGCAACCCCGGATAGGATCAGTTATTCCGGCGCGTTCGGAAAACGGGACTCCACCTCGGGCATCGATGTAAAGCCAGATTCGATCTTTTTCATCGCGTCGATGACCAAAGCAATTACGACCACGGCGGCGCTTCAGTTAGTCGAGCGCGGGATGCTCAAGCTCGACGAGCCGGTGTCGAAGCATCTTCCCGAACTGGGCAAGCTGGATGTTTTGCAGGGCTTCGACAAATCCGGCAAACCGATTCTACGGCCCGCGTCCAGGCCAGTGATGCTGAAACATTTACTGACTCATACGTCAGGCTTTGCTTACGACACGTGGGACGAGAGCATGTTGAAATATGACGCCTCGCCCGGCGCGCCGCCCCCCGGCACCGTCGCTCCGTTGACGCCGCTGATCTTCGAGCCGGGTACGCGCTGGCAATACGGAACGGGCCTGGATTGGACCGGCAAGCTGGTAGAAAAGGTCAGCGGTCTATCGCTGGAAGATTATTTTCAGCGCAACATTCTCCAGCCGCTCGGCATGAAGGATACCAGCTTTATCGTGCGCGCCGAAAAGTTCGACCGCATGGTGAACAGTTATCACCGGCAACCGGACGGTTCACTCCAAGAAAATCCGCGCCAGCTTCCAACGCCGCCGAAGGCTTTCAACGGTGGCGGCGGTTTGTCGTCCACTGCGCCGGACTACATCCGCTTCATGCAGATGATCCTGAGGCGCGGTCGCGCAGAACACGGCGAGGCAATCTTGCAGTCGAAGACGGTGGAGATGATGGCTTCGAACCAGATCGGCGATTTGAGTGCCGGAAAACTAAAGAGCGCGCGGCCCGACCGGTCGGCGGACGTCGATTTTCATCCGGGCTTCACGGACAAATTCACGTACGGCTTCTTGATGAACACGACGGCGTATGAGGGCGGTCGGTCAGCGGGAAGCCTGGCGTGGGCCGGCATCGACAACACTTTCTATTGGATCGATCCGCGGCGTTCGCTATGTGCGGTGGTCATGATGCAATTCCTGCCATTCGTCGACCCCGAAGCCGTCGGTCTCTTGGGCGACTTCGAGCACGCTGTCTACGCAACCTAGTATGGCGCGGCATGTCAAAATTCTCGCGATTCTGCATATCGTCTTCTCGGCGATAGGTCTGGTGGCCGGTATTGTCGTGCTCCTGATTTTCGGCGGGTTAGCCGGCCTCGTTAGTACGTCCGGCATCCATCCGCCAGATCAGAGCGTATTAGGATTCGCCATTCTAGGCGGCATCGGCGGTTTGATTTTTCTGATCATATTCGCGCTTTCGCTGCCGGGCCTCATCGGCGGCATCGGCCTTCTGCAATTCAAGCCCTGGGCCAGACTTCTAATGATCGCGATATCCGGGCTGGATCTGCTCGGCGTCCCGTTGCACACCGCGCTGGGGATTTACGGCTTGTGGGTTCTATTGAACCGGGAGACCGAGCAACTCTTTACCGCTTCATCGATCCCGACCGCCCCGCGAATGTAGTGCGCGCCTACGGCTTCGCGCCGGCCTTCTGCCGGTTCAACTCGTCGTAGAATTGCTTCTCCTTGAGATCGATGTAGGCCAGATAGCCCGCGTGATCGATGAACGGATTCGGACCGCCCTTGCCGAGCTTGGCGTATTTCGTCTCCAGATCATAAAACGGGCCGTGCGCCGCCAGGAACACATCGCAGGGCAGCTTGCGCAGCGTGGCGAAGCTGCGCACGTAGTCGTCGGCGATTTTCGGGTAGTCCCTGTTGTTCACCAGTACGTAGCCGGCGTTAAAACCGACGCTGCACACGATCACCACATCGTAGGTTTTGCCGGCGTCAGTGGCTTTCATTGACCATGTTGTGCAGCCCTTGGTATGGCCGGGGGTCAGGTGCGCGGTGAGCACAGAGCCGCCGAGCTTGACCTCATCGCCATCGTGCAGAACGCGGTCGATCGGATGGGGCTTGCCTCCGGGCGTCATCTTCTTCAGTGCCGGAACATCCTGCTCCATCGCCATCACGCGCGCGGCAGTTAGCTCCTTGGCCGTTGCGTCGCCCTCCATGTGATCGTTGTGGGCGTGGCTGCCGAGAATGATCTTGATGTCGGTGAACTTGAAACCCAGCTTTTCGACCGACGCGCGGATCAGCGGCACGGTTTCCTCGTAGTCCGTGTTGACCAGGATGTCGCCCTCGGGCGTCGTGATCAGGTACGTGCCGAGGTTGGCCGTGCCGACGAAATACACGTTGCCGATTACTTTGTGAGGGGGGAACGGCTGGTTCCGCTCGGAGCGGGTCTGGGCGGGGAGCGGCGCGATGGCCGCCAGAACGATGATCAGCATCAGGCAATAGCGATTCATTTGCGCTTCAGCATAGCGCACTCGCCCAAGCGCGGCAAGCGGGTGGATCAGTTCGTACGTACGATATGTGAATTACGTACGTGCTAGCATGGTGCTATGCGGGTTACTGCTTCCAAACTTCGGTCGGATATTTACAACATTCTCGATCAGGCGCTGAAGACCGGCGTGCCGATCGAGGTGGTTCGGAAGGGGCGGGTTCTCAGAATTGTCCCGGAGTCGAAGCCCTCCAAGCTCAGCCGGCTGAAGAAGCGCGATTACATCGTCGGCGACCCGGAGGACTTGGTGCACATGGATTGGTTGCACGAGTGGAGCGAACTGAAGTGACCTATCTAGACACCCATGTAGTGGTGTGGCTAGCTGGCGGCGAAGATGCCAAGCTCAGCATAGCCGCGGCCGAGCGGATTCAGGACGATGACATTTTTGTGTCTCCGGCCGTAGTGTTGGAGCTTGAGCTTCTCTACGAGATCAAGCGAGTTAAGGCTGCCGCCGCGGGTGTAATTCGACGGTTATCGGCGGAAATCGGTCTCGCGGTTTGCCAATTACCTTTCGCCGCCGTAGTCGAACACGCCTTAGAACAGCGGTGGATTCGTGACCCGTTCGACCGCCTGATCGTCGCCCACGCCAGCGCCAACAACGCCGCTCTGATCACCAAAGATGAGAAGATCCGCCGGCATTACCGGCGCGCCGTTTGGTAACGTCGACGGCCGGCTGGCTTGTGCGCCCTTGCAGGACGCAGGTGCCACTTGACGGTAGTAGATCGCGGCTGCGGTACGATTGCGACAATATATCGCGGGCGAGCGGCTGGTGTCAGCGGCATCAACGCTTGACAATCTGTCTTCGAAGATGTCTCATAAACACTGTGGCCACGCTCTAATCTGAAGCAGCGCGCTCCGGCCCACCTTTCGCCGACACTAAGGTTTTCGAGATGAAGCACAAATGTCAGATGGTCTGGTTGGCAGTTTTTGCGTGGCTCGCGCTATTATCGGCGCCGGCATTCGGGCATCATTCTGTAACAGCGGAATTCGATCCGAGCAAAGAATTCACGGTCACCGGTGTGCTGAAGCAAGTCGCCTGGACGAACCCCCACATATATATCTTTGTGGAGGCGAAGGGTGACGATGGCAAATTGGTGACGTGGTCGTTTGAAGGCAATCCTCCTGGTCTTTTACATAGAGCCGGAGTAACTAAAGGATGTCTTCAAGGTGGGCGAGACGGTTACGGTTACCGCGATGCCGGCCAACGACGGAACGAAAAACCTGGGATTCGGCAAAGTTTACAGGTATGCCGACGGCCATGAGATCCGGCTGAGCATCGCGCGCGAATAGAGCGATTTGCTATGAAATCCCGCCTCTGGCTGCGAATTTCCCGCGCGACAAATTTGCTGTCGGCGGATCGTTGATCGTGATCGTCTCCGCCGTTGCTCAAAACACACCGGCCAGCAAGCCGAGCGCCGTGATCACCAACGACGAACTTCAGAAACGATACGCGGATCTTCCGATCGCAAAGCTCGCCACACCGCGCGCAGCGGACTCGCATCCGGACCTTTCCGGAGTTTGGCTCAACCCGTTTCCTGCGGTCTCCGAGAAGAGCGCGAACGGCACAATCAGCTTTGATATTGGAGGAGCGCGAACGTCCGTTCGATATCCTTTGCCGAGCTTGCCTTCCTACAAACCCGAGTATGCGGCGAAGGTCAAGGCGATTGTCGACAGCCAGATCGGCGCCAGCACACCTTTGGATCCGCAGTACGACTGCAAGCCCATGGGTGTTCCCCGCGCGTCGATGAACGCGATTCAGATCGTTCAGACTCCCAAGTTGACCGTGATTCTCTATGAATCCAACTTCATCGGCCAGACGTTCCGCATTATTTACACCGACGGGCGGCCGCACCCAAAAGATCTCGATACCTCGTTCTTGGGCGACTCTATCGGCCACTGGGAAGGCGATACTCTGGTGGTCGATGTAACGGGCCTCAACGATGAAACCTGGCTCGGCGGAGGGCAGGGGCACACGGAACCGCCCGCGTTCGGCGAAAAAGCTGGCCATCAGATCGTCGAAAAGTTCGCGATCCTTCACAGCGATCAAGAACACGTCATCGAACGATACACCCGCCACGGCAATCTGCTTACATACGAAGCCAGAGTGGAAGACCCGGTGATGTTCACCGAACCGTGGGTACTGACTCCCCGGCATTGGTTCCTGGGTGGCCCGGAGGACCGGCTGCTGGAAAGCTCCTGTGAGTCACGCGACAAGAGCCACATCGCCCCGCGAAATCCATGAGGCATTCACGGATGACGCGCCATTTGAACTCGGCTTTTGGTCTCTTATTGTTGGCCCCGTTGCCGATGCTGGCGCAGCCACAGCCGGATTGGGACAAGGTTCAGATCAAGCTGGAAAAGCTGGACGATCACGTCTATCTGGTACAAGGCTTCGGTGGAAACATCGGCGCCTACGTCGGCGACGACGGTATCGTTTTGATCGACACGGAACAGGTTCAGCTAGGGCCGAAAATCGAAGCAGCTCTGAAGACCGTTTCAGAAGCGCGTGTGAAGTATGTTCTGAACACGCACTGGCATGGCGATCACACCGGCGGCAACGCGTATTTCGGGAAAAGCGCCGTCATTATTGCCCAGGATGATGTGCGCAAGACGATGCAGACCGAGCCTGACCGCCTGGGGCGCATTACGAACCTGCCGGTCTCCCTTCCCGTCCTCACCTTCTCGGATCAATTCACGCTGCACATGCAGGGCGGCGATATTCACGCAATTTCTTTCCCCAAGGGGCACTCATCGAACGATACGATCGTCTTCCTGCCGGGAGGAAAGGTCGTGGATACCGGAGACGTCTTTACGAACTTCGTTCCCGCCAATTTCCCGGCAGTCGATTTTGAAAACGACGGCAGTGGCGGCGTCGAAGGAATCCGCGCCGCCTGCGAGTATTTGTTATCCCATACGCCGGATGATGTGAAATTTATCCCCGGGCATGGCAACCTGGCCGCCAAAGCCGATTTAAGGAAATATCTCGACGTGCTCAATGGTACAGTCGCCGCGATTCAAGCCGGGATCGATCAGGGCCAGAGTCTGGAGCAGCTCCAGCGGGACAAGGTCCTCGACAAGTGGTCATACATAGGCGCAGGTCCGAAAGCGAACAACTACATCGAGCGCGTCTACAAAAGCTTGACCGCCAGATCCAACCGTCAACATTAGCCGTCCGTGGGCCGTGTGCGATATGATTCTGGTCAACGCATTTCGAGGAGATTGGAATGAAACCTTCTAGCGGGCACAGGCTGCTACTAACGGCGATCCTGGCATGCGCGGTGGCGGCCGGGCAGAAGCCAATATCGCAGGCAGGTGTCGACATTTCGGGCTCTTGGACTGCCGCTGGCGGAGGCCTCGGTGAAAATGAGTTGGTAGACTACGCTGGCGAACCAATCAACGAAGCTGGACGTATATACGCACTCACCTGGAATCCCACCATGATGACGACGCGGCAGCAGCAGTGCGCCGGGTACGAACCGATACGTTTGCTGGAACGCGGCAGCCGCCGGTTCTGGGAAGTTCGGGATCCTCAGACGCAGAGGCTGATTGCGATCGGAATGTACGGGCAAATCACCGAAGGATCGCGCATGGTCTGGATGGACGGGCGCCCGCATCCGCCAGCATATGCGAAGCATAGTTTTTTAGGATTTGCCACTGGGAAGTACGAAGGCAGCGCTCTGACGGTCTACACCACGCACCTGAAACGGAATTGGATTCGGACACCCAATGGGGTGCCCTTTAGCGATCAGGCGACTCTTGTCGAGCACTTCATCCGGCACGGCGACCGCCTCACGTATGTAACTGTGCTGACGGATCCCGTCTATTTCACCGAACCCCTGCTGGCCAGTGCGGATCTGGTCCGCACCAACACTGACCCGACCGAATGGCTGTACGCTTGCGATGACGGCGAACAACTCTTAGGACGCCGGCCCGACCAGGTGCCGAATTACTTGTTCGGGCAAAATCCGTATCTGCGGGAACATGCGGATCGATTCCACATACCGTTGCTGGCGACGCTGGGCGGAGCGGAAACCATGTATCCCGACACCCTCGGGAAGTGGAAAACTTCCACCGATGCAGAGGCTCTTCGAATGACACGCCCGTCCTCAGGTCCCCTGGAGACCAGCCGGGCGATTGACCCCGATCCGCACGATGGAAACATCCATGTCTGGCCGGTGCAGGGAAATATCCACATGCTCATTGGCGACGGAGCCAACATTGCTGTTCAAATCGGTGAGCAAGGCGCGCTGGTCGTGGATACAGGTACCGGAAAGCTGGCGGACAAAGTGATCGCGGCCATCCGGGGACTGGTCGGTGATAAGCCGATTCAATTCATTGTGAATACTAGTTTCCATTCCGATCATACCGGAGGGAATGTAAAAGTTCGCGCGGCTGGTGCTGATCCAAGCGTCGAAGGCTCGTTCTTCTCGAGCACTTTCGCCGGGTTTGCCGACGCCGGAGTGGGATCGACGATCATCGCGCACCAGAATGTGCAAAACCGCATGAGCGCACCTACCGGCAAGGTTGCTCCCACGCCTTCGGAGGGCTGGCCCAGCGACACCTTTCTCGAAGGCCGCCGAAGAAAGTACTACAACGATGAGGCCGTGGAGGTCCTGTGGGAACCGAACGCGATCACCGATGGCGATAGCATCGTGCATTTTCGGCGCTCGGATGTGATCGTGACCGGGGACATCTTAACCACAACTCAATATCCTTTTATTGACCTGAACAACGGCGGGAGCCTGCAAGGAGAGATCGCGGCACTCGACAATATCCTCGACCGGACCGTCTACAAGCATTTAGGCGATGACGGCACATTGATCATTCCGGGACACGGAAGGGTATGCGACGAATACGAGGTTGCCGAGTACCGGGACATGTTGGCCATTATTCGGGACCGCGTTCAGGCCCTGATCAAACAGGGAGCCACCTTGGAACAGGTGAAAGCCGCCCGGGTCACGGTGGATTACGACCCGCGTTACGGCGCGAATTTCGGTGCGTGGACCACGAATATGTTCGTAGAAGCAGTTTACAACAGTCTAAAGCAGGGTCCTGTCAAAACGGCCGGCCAGAGATAATACTGATTAGCCGCCAACGCGTTGTTTCGCCCGAAATCTGACCGCCGGGCGCCGCGCGTTGGTTTTACTACATCCGAACGCTGTCTTTAGGCCGCCGTGACCCCGGGCCTCGGGCCAGTCCCGTTCAGCCCCTTTCGCGAATGTGCGAAAGGCCGGCCGCCAGCAAGCGCGGCCATGCCGAATCACCTTGGATTTCTCCCAGGCCGAGGGGAGGCTGCGTCGGCGGAATGAGTGGCTGGATAACCAGATGCCACCAGCCGACATCGTGCCACGCACCGAACTTATAGCCCACCTTGCGGTATATACCGATCGCCTGGAATCCTGCCGCTTCGTGCAGGCCGACGCTGCCGGGGTTAGGCAGAGTTATTCCAGCGTAGGCGTTAAAGTAGCCTTGAGCTGCCAAAATTTGGAATAGTGATACGTACAAACCCTGGCCGATTCCGCACCGTCGGAAGTCGGGGTGCACATATACCGACGTATCGACGGACCACTGATATGCTGCGCGCGCCCGGTGCCGGCTGGCGTAAGCGTAGCCGGCGACACGACCTCGATACTCGCAAACGAGCCACGGATAGGCAGGCGGCGTTTCTTGGATGCGCCGTTGAATTTCTTGCTCGTCCGGAGGCTCGATTTCGAATGAGATCGGCGTCGACGCAACGATCGGTCTGTAGATTTCTACGACACCCGCCGCATCCTTTCTCGTAGCCAATCGGAGTTCGAATGCCATGCTTTAGTTTCGCTTAGGCAAAGCTTAACATCGTGAAGTTGGCTGAGGCGGATGGGCGTTCTTACGTGGGACCAGTAGGAGTATCGACTCCGGCCGTATTTCTGCAGCCTACAGAGGGGTTTGACATGGAAAACAGTAAGTCATAGACTCTTCATTATGCGAAACCGCACAAAATCATTCAGCTTGGCGGCCGGTTTGCTTTTGGTCTCTGCCTCGCTTTGGGCTCACCACGGCACCGGCACCTCCTACGACACCGAGCATGTCTGGACAACCTGGGCCACGGTTGTCGAATTCCGCTATCTGAATCCGCACCCTTCGCTGCAATTCGAGCGTACGGATAAAAACGGCATGGTCGAACGTTGGGAGTCGGAAGCTGGGGATAATCCATCGCAGCTCGCGCGCGCCGGCTGGACGAAGTCCCGCAGCATGGAAGCTTTGAAGCCGGGAACCCGGGTGAAGCTTTGGCTTTGCACCGCGCGCGTCGGCGGACACACTGCCGTCGTGATGAAGTATGAAAATGAGAAGGGCGAAAGCATCCTCGGCGAGCGCAGAGAGTACCCCAACGCCGTTGATATGGACGGCGTTCCCGGCGGCTGGCAGCCCAGGGCGAGCGGCAGCAAATAAGGAGTGACGACATGACAAACAACAGCGGTTTGACGCGATTCTCCGGGCGCGCCGTAAGAGTGCTTGCTCTCACGGCCGTTCCCGCGTTTTTGCTGGTCCAAAGCTCCGTGGGGCAGAATGTGGCTAGAGTGGATCGCGGGGGCGGCGGGGAGACGTCAGGGCCTTCGGATAAAGACACCCGCCTCTACGACAAGCACGACTTCACCGGCCTGTGGGCCCGCAACCCTGGGCCGTTTAAGCAACCCGCGTGCCCGGAGTGCCGCGACCGTGGACCGGTTGCCTACGGCTACTTCGGCGAGATTCCACCACGGACTCCCGAAGGCGAAAAGAAGTTCCAGATGAACAGGCCTACCAAGGGCTTTTCACCGGGAAGCAAAGAGGCCTTGGCCCACGCGGACCTCGACGTCGCTTTTCGCCGGGCGTCTGAGGCGGCGATGTCCAACGATCCGGAGCAGCGGTGCGAGCCGCTGGGATTGATGCGCCTGATTGCGTTTTCGGGGGGCAATGCGGCGATGCAGATCATTCAGAACAAGGAAATCATCGCCCAAAAGTTCGAATGGACCTGGGATAACCGCGAAATCTGGACCGATGGAAGAGCGCTTCCCAATGTGGACGACTACCTGCCGCGTTTCAACGGCTATTCGGTCGGCAAGTGGGAAGGCGATACGCTGGTGGTGACCACGGTGGGCCTGGACGACCGTCAATGGGTGGACGCGTTCGGTTATCCAATCAGCGAAAAAGCGGTTCTGCAAGAACGCTGGACTCGTCCCAGCCCGAACCGGCTGCGGGTGGAGATGACGCTTACCGATCCCGCGATGTACACCAAGCCCTGGAAGGCTAGCCCAAAGATCTGGGCGCTGATTCCGAAAGAAGCCATGTCAATCGGTGGCTGGTCGGGACTTCTGGAAGACCGCTGCGTCCCGAGCGACAACGGGCTGTATAGCTCCATCGAAGACCGGGCGGCCGGCGTAAAGAAATAGGAGCGGAGCGCTTCTTATCTGCTACGGCGCCGCGGTTTGCATTCCCCACCCAGCCGACATTGTTGCGCCCACTGCGAGGCGGTACGCCATTCGGAGCGGAAGCGATCCTGATTGACACTACCGTTCCACTGGCCGCTTCCGTAGGCGGCTTGCCGACTCGCGTTATCGTTTGCTCCGACGATGACCGAACTCGCGAAGTGACCGCCGAACTCGGGCAAACGATTCCCTGAGTGAGAGCGATCGATGCCGGACTTCGCTTTACCGGGTTGCCGATTTCCGCCCCGCGGGGGTGAAGCGCAGAGTTAGTCCGCGGCTCCAGCGCGGTTCGCCTGGCTGAAATAATTGTTGGCCGTCAGCCCCAAACCAGCTCGACGTCTCCGAACCGTGCCGCGGGCTTAGGTCCATTCGTACCAGCCCAGCCGAGGCACTTTCTGGATCGAAGATCCCATGACGGGCTTGCTATTGCGTGGGACTGAAGGCGCAACTAACATGGTCACATGACGAAGACTCAGAACCGGCCGAAGAAGCTCAGGGAGCGGCGCATCGAGAGCAGAAATCGGGCGTCCGAAGTAGGCGTAATGAAAAATCCCATTACCGGCATCGCCGTTTCGCAGCTCCTGGACGCCTCCCGGTCCGGCATCCGAGTCACAGCGCCCTGTCCGCTGCCAGTGGAAACGCAGGTAGAGTTTCAGTTCGACAACCGAACGATTTCTGGTTCTGTTCGATACTGCGTACGCGCAGGCCCAGCGCAGTTTCATATCGGGATCGGAAACGTTACCGGCAAAGGTATCGAGGTGCCCGACGGCCTTTATGTAAAATTAGATCGCCTCACCACGGTATTGCGGTAAATCGAATAACTTTGGGATCCGTCCCAGTGAAAGTTATTCAGTCGCTTCTCCCCAGCTCAGTGAATTTCTAAGAAATTTTCAGACAAAAAGCTTAGACGCAAAGCCAGTCTTAACTGCCTCAAACAACATACTCCCGTCGATCCAAGCTTATATGGCCCTAACACGAGAGGACGCATGCGGCTAGCCACGCGAACATTTTGCTGGTCATTCGTGCCGGTTGCGTTGCTCCTCATCATCGGCTTCTGGGCCACACGAGTTACGGTGACCAATGCCACCCGTCAGGCTTTGCGGTCCTCGGCGCGTAATAATCAGCTCGCCGTCACCGAGGAACGCGCCAAAATGGAGGCCCGCATGGCCAGGATTCTTCGGGGCGTAGGGGTGAACCCGATGCTGGCGTCGAGCGTCGAACAGCTCTTGGTGGCGTGGGGCGACACTGCGGCCGCGCGACGAACCCTGGAAGAGCAACTAACGCAAACAGCCACTTCCCTCGGTTTCGATGTACTTACAGTTTTCGATACCGACGGCATTCCTCGGGCGGGCGTGATGCGCTCGAATGGACGTGTCATCCCGCTGGATCCTGGTTCATTGAACCTCACACGGGCGGGGCTTTTTACTGCCCAGGGCCAGCTTTACGAAGTGTCCTCGGTAAGTATCGATCGTGACAGTGAAGTGCTCGGCTCGCTGGCCGTTGGCGATCGTTTCGATTTGAAGGGGTTCGCTATTCCGCTGGTGCTCACGTGGAATGGCGGTGTTGTGCAGTCGTATGCGAAGGGAGCTGATGCGAAGGAAATCGAGACGGCGTTGGCGGGTTGCGCCCCTGAAAAAGAGTGTGAAGTACGGCTCCACGGAGAATCGTATCTTTCGGTTCCGCTGTCGTCAGGGCCGCTGGAGCAGGCCATCGCCCAGGGCTACTCACTAAGAACCCTGCAGAGCGTGGATGCGGGCGGCGCACCGGTACAAGCAGCGCTGCGCAATCTCTTTCTCGCGGCCGGCGCGGTGATCCTGCTGAGCGCGTTTGTGTTGAGCGTATTATCCTCCCGCTCGATCGTACGGCCGATTTCGAAAATCGTGGAACGCCTGCGCGCCAGCGAAGAAACCGGCATGCTCCCGGAATTTCAATCTGGCGTGGGCCGCATTCAGGAGATTCGTGAGCTGGCTGAGGGGTTCAATCGCGCTGCCGCAGTCGTCCGGGAAGGCCGGCAGAGTCTCATCCAGGCGTACGTCGAGTTCACCGGCTCGCTGGCAAGCGCACTGGATGCGCGCGATCCGTATACCGCCGGTCACAGCCGCCGCGTAAGTAAGTATGCCTGTGCCATCGCACGCGCGATGCAATTACCCCAGTCCGAGGTGGACGTGATCCTGGTCGGCGCGCTGTTGCACGATATCGGCAAGATCGGGATCTCGGACAGTTTGCTTCTTAAACCCGGCAAACTGACGGCCGAGGAGACCGCAACGCTCCAGGAACATCCCGTGATCGGACGCCGCATCCTTGAAGGCGTACAGGCCTTTCAGAGCTATCTTGAGATCGTGGAATTACACCACGAAAACTGGGATGGTTCCGGATACCCGCACGGCTTCACAGGCGAGCAGACTCCGCTCACGGCCCGGATCGTCAAAGTGGCGGACGCCTATGACGCCATGACTTCGGACCGCCCCTATCGCCCAGGAATGAGTTACAACCAGGCATTGCAGGTGTTTCGCGGGATCACCGGATCGCAAATCGATCCGGCCGTGCTAGCGGCCTTCGAAACCATTCGCCCAGAAACGCTCCATCGCCGGCCTGAGCCAGTGTCGTCGCCCTCGGTGGACGTGGCGCTCCAGAATTTGGACCAAGCAGTACGAGGCGCGACTCCGCAGTCGCCGGTAGCAGAGCAAGTGTAGCGTTGACCCGCGGTCAAACGCGCGCCGTCTGAAGTGCCGCGAGCACGCGCGCATCGCGGAAGGGAACTCGACGCAGACGAACGCCGGTGGCATCGTAGATTGCGTTGGCGACCGCCGCGAGCATGGGTTTGCACGCCGCCTCGCCGCCTCCATAGGGAGCGAGATCGGGCCGGTTCGGATTCGGATCTCCGTTCACCAGCACGACGTCGATCCTGCGCCGGCGTGTCGGCATGCGTGAGCGTGGGATGAGAGTTCCAATCCACGCTGGTGACCTTTTCGGTATCGAACTGCACTTCTTCGTGAAGCGCGCGGCTCAGCGAGTGGAGCATCGCGCACTCGACGGTGTGACGCAGCGACTCTGGGGTTGACGACCAGCCCGCAGTCGTGCGCGCACACCAGCCGCTTCACCCAGACATGGCCGGTCCGGCGATTCACCTCGACTTCGGCGATCTCGCGCGGCGATGGTCTGGCCGCGGAATGCGTAGGCGATGCCGCGTCCGGTCAGGATGTCTCCGGTGCCGCGCGGTTTCGGTGAAGGACGGCGTGTCCCAGCCGTAAGCTTCCGCCGCCGCCTTGAGGCACCGCGATGGACCGGGCGCGCTTGAACCGCGCGTCGTCCGTCGGTGCTGGCCGTGAGCAGCTTCATGCGGAATTCGAGCGGATCGGCTTTCGCCGCCGCCGCCAGTTCGTCGATGAACGATTCGGAGGCGAACGTCGACTGCGGACCATTGGGATCGCGCAGGTTTCCGGTGCGAAGCGGCGTCTCCCAAATCAGCGGCAGGCTCACCACCTGACTGGTCATCCGGCGATGGGGGATCGCGTACATTTCCGAAGGCGTGGCCGCGCTGCCCGCGGCGGGACGTGGCGCGCCGCATCCCCATGAGCTGAGCGATCAGTACGGTATCGGGCTCGTTATAGCCGACGTGATTGTAGTCGGCGGCCCGGGCATGGTAGTCGTAGCGCCACCAGGTTCCCCTGGGCATCCAACCCTCCGCGCAGCTTTGACCGCGAATGCCGGAGCCTTGGTATCCCAGGCCGTCTCTTCGTTCCTCATCCACTGCACGCGAACCGGCCGGCCGATCTCCTTGGCCAGATAGGCCGCCTCGCATCCCGCATCGTCGGCGGCCGTGCGGCCGAAGCCTTGCGGGCCTTCCATCCAAACCACGCGCACTTTATCCCGCGGCATCCCCAGAAAAGCGGCGACGCCCCGTGCGCATGCCATACGACTTCATGTCATTCGAATAGATCGTCATCTGGCCGTTCGACGGATCGGCCATGGCGTGGGCCGGACTGATCGCCGTGTGCCCCTGGAACGGAATGTCGTAATCGGCTTCGATCACCTTCGCCGCGCCCGCGAACGCCGTGTCCGGGTTTCCCACCACGATCGGGTTGGAACTGGACGTGGGCGTGGCGCTGCGCATGTACTTGAACAGGTCTTCCGAAGACGGGAAGGGCGCGGTGGCCGGCTTCTCCCAGTTCGCCTTGAGCTGCCTGGCCGCGTTGATCGCCTGCTCTTCGCGTTCGCAGACGACCGCGACGTAGTTGCCCTTGCTCACCACTTTGATGAATCCCGGCAGGCTTCGCACGGAGGATTCGTCGATGCTGATCAGCTTCGCGCCCGCGACCGGCGGCTTCACGTTGCGCGCATGAACCATGCCCGGCAGCTTCACGTCCACGGCCCATTTCAGCGAGCCGTCCACTTTGGCGGGAATGTCGTAGCGCTGCGGAGACTGGCCGACGATCTTGAGTTCCTGTACCGGCTTGACCTTGGCCACGCCGGTGGTCGCGTTGATATTGTTGCCCGGTCAGCGCGACGTTGAATCTCTTTCCGCCGATCAGTTGTCCATAGGTGACGCTCTTGGATGGATCGGCCTTCACCGTGATCACGCCCGTCGCTCACCGCGAGCTGATCGACCGGCACGCCGAGCCGCGCGGATCCCATCTCCAGCAGCACCCGGCGAGCCTCGGCCGCGGCGCGCCGCATGGGCCAGGCATCCCGCTCCATCGCCGTCGAACCGCCGGACCCGCCCTGGTCGACGGTGATGTCCGTGCTGCCCATGATGCAGGTGGTCTTGTCGTAGGCGATGTCCAGTTCATCGGACATCAACTGCCGGAAGGCTGTCCCGGTGCCCTGGCCGCAGTCCGTCTTGCCGACATAGAAGGTCGCGGTGTTGTCCTCATGAATCACGATCCACGAATCGAGTTGCTGGAAGTCGGGGTCGGGATACGGACCCGCACTCGGAGCAGCCGCGGCGGTCTTGGGCGCTTGCTGCCGGAACCAGACGGATCGGTGCCCGCGGCGCTGAAGCTCACGACCAGCAGCCTGCGCTCTTGAGGAAGTTCCTGCGCGACGGTCGTCACGTTCGACTTTTCCAGCACTTCTTCGACGTGTTTCGGAATGTTCGTGAAGGTCGTCATGCGACCACCTCCTTCTCCGGAGCCGCCGGGGCATCCGCGATCATCTTCGCCGCGCGCTTGATGGCGGCCTGAATGCGGTAGTACGTCATGCAGCGGCACAGCGTCCGGTTCATTCCCTCGCGGATCTGCGCATCGGTCGGATTCGGATTCTTGTCCAGCAGCGCCTTGGCCGTCATGATCTGCCCGTTCTGGCAGAAGCCGCACTGCGGAACCTGCTCGTCAATCCAGGCCTGCTGCAGCGGGTGCAGCTTGCCTCCTTTGGCGAGTCCTTCGAGCGTGGTGATCTCGCCTTTCACGGCGGAAACCGGCGTGATGCACGACCGGGTCGCCACGCCGTTTATGATCACCGTGCACAGCCCGCACTGGCCAAGTCCGCAACCGAACCGCGGACCTTGCAAGCCAAGATCGTTGCGCAGGATATAGAGCAGCGGAGTCGACGGGATCGACATCCAACGTGTGCATGCTGCCGTTCACTTTCAATGTTACGTTGCTCATTCTCCATTCTCCTTACGAACCAGATAGGGCCAGCGGGGGCGACGAAAGTGATTTTACCAGATACCGGAGGCCGGACCGTCACTGTTGGCGACACGGTCTTCGTGAGGAATGGCGGCACGGGTCACTCCCATGGCATGCCGATAAACGGGCCTAGCGCCGGATTATCGGAAGCTGGACGCGACGCGGCTTCAGGTGACGTTTGGAAAAGGGCCGCGCCGAAAGGAGCACACTGTGCCTTTCGCTCAATCCAGACTGAGAACCACCACCTGTCCGAAGGGAAAGATTAGGGCGAGACACCTAAGCGTCGGTATGTCCACGATTGAGTCGCTTAGGTGCTAGCATTCAGTAGGAGCATCCGATGGCGGAGACAAATCGCAGGTACGGGGAACTGGTTCGTGGTGTTTTTAAGATCCTGTTGCCACATCCCGACGGACTTCCCGCGAGGACCGTCATGACCGAACTGGGAGAGAGTGTGCCACCGACGGAGTTTGAAGCTGCGCCGTATCCGCGCCGGCCAGAAGTGCGCCGCTACGAGAAGACGGTGCGCTTTGCCACGATCGGCGCTGTGAAAGCTGGCTGGCTGGTAAAGGACAAGGCTCAATGGACCTTGACGGACGAAGGACGTAAAGCCTACGAGGAGTTTCGCGAACCGGAAAAATTCATGAAGGAGGCTCTAAGGCTCTATCGCCATCGGATGAGCGAGCAGCCAGAGCTAGGCCAAGAGGGGCCAGAGAGTGAGGACGTTCCGACAGAGACCGCAACAACGCTGGAGGAGGCAAAAGAGGATGCTTGGACAGAAATTGAAGACTACCTCGGCAAGATGCTGCCTTTCGTCTTCCAAGACCTTGTCGTCGGCCTACTCCGGGGCATGGGGTACTACATTGGATGGATCGCGCCTCCCAATGCGGCGGATGGAGGTATCGACGTTATCGCGCACACCGATCGGTTGGGGATCGCTGGGCCCCGTGTGAAGGTCCAAGTAAAACATCAAACAGCTAAAACGACCAGCCCCGAACTCCAAGCATTTCTCGCAGTCCTCGGGGATGGTGACAGGGGACTGTTCATATCAAAAGCGGGATTCACGAGCGACGCCGCGAAACTGGCCCGCGGGCAGGAAAACCGTCGAGTCACGCTCATTGACCTCGAACGCCTCTTCGACCTGTGGGTCGAATATTACAAGGAAATTCCAGAGTCGGATAGGCAACTACTTCCACTAACTCATGTACACTTCTTGACTCCGCCGGTGTAGTTCAGCCAAGGTTGGTCTGCAACGCTTTGCGAGATCGATGACTGGCTATGATGCCCAGTTGTCCGCAGCATTTTCCTTATCATGCAGCCGCGCAGGTTAAGCTTCAGGAAGGTTGCTGACCCGAAAAACCACAGCCTGTTGGTGATCACTTTTACTAGACGATAAAGTATGTCATCGTCTGCCATCCATCCGGTCTACCTAGTTGATGGTGTCTGGGAAACTCTGGATATAGCGGCCCATCATTATGACCAGAAACCACAAGCATAGTGAGCTGGCCGCGACAAGTTTGGCGGGCAGCGCCGCGCTCTCTCCGGCTTTCACGAGTTCGACACCGCGGAAAGCGCCGGTCAGGTAGAACGCCGCCGCATTCAATCCCAGCAGCATGAGTGCCAGAATCTTGAGCCATAAAGCGGCGTCGTAGGTGTAATAGACAGGCATACCGATAAAGACCAGCATTCCGGTTGTGACATTGATGGCGAGTCCGGCCAGTGCCCATGGGACGAACTTGTGCAAAGGCGCGATCGGCAGCTGCTTGGCGAACCCCAAGATTCTCAAATCGAGAGCGCCGATGATGCCAATAATCAGGGCCAGCCCGATAAAATGCAGGTCCATCAGAAACGCCGTTTCCCACTTGCTGAAAACCATGGCGCGGGTAAACTTGTCGGGGTTCGGTTCAAATACGTGCACGATCGCCCCGAGCCCATCCTCTGTCACGGGCGCCTCCCGGCTCGCCCAAACCTCCGGATGGCGGATGTCACCACCGGTGTTTCCAGTTCTTGCCATGAGCCCCACCGTCACAAGCGAAAAAAGCAGAATAGCGAGTACGTTCCAGCGTGCGGGACGTGAGGCGCGATGCATCTGCCACAGGCCGACGATGGCCAATGCTCCGGTGATCAACATGAACCAAAAGGACAGCATGGCCGCGCCTTCGTGTCTTTCAATCAAAGCGTTGGACACGCCGGGTTGCTTCCCGATGGACTGAGCGCCAAAGCCGCTCACAAACGTAGGAATCGTCAGGAAAGCGACGCCGGCAAAAATGATGAGGCTGCTGCGCCTCAGGTCGGTGTTCTTTCCAACAAAGGAAATAAGATATAGGCAAACCGCGATGATCGTGCCGATAACCGGAATATGATTCAGCAACAGATGCAGATGTGCAAAATTTATTTGAAATTCCATCGCTTTGGCTCCACTACCCGGTACGTCCATACAACAGATATCTAAATGTGTACGCCAATAAGCGGCCGGCTGAGACGGCTGCGAGCCACACCACGAACGACCGGGCCGCCAGCGACCTGCCTCTGGCCAATCTGACTTCCTCGCTGGCGCTCTTATCATCAAAGACCAACCTCTCGATCCTGAGCGTGATCCACACGCCCAGCCCGATCAGTGTCAACTTGACGTAGAAGAGCGGGTTGGTGAGAGCTTTGGTTGGGTACGCGAGCAAAAGAAACACCCCCGACACCCCACTGATCCATGCGCCGGTCCACAAAACGGTGAAGAATTTCTTGAGGGGCGCGAGTGGCAGATCGGGCGCGAAACCCAATAAACGCATGCCGATTAACACGCTCGTACCAACCGCGAGTGCCAGGCCGATGTTATGCAGTAGAAGGATGAAATAAAAACCAAAAGGAGATTCCGTCTCGCGGATCCATGTACTCAGGCCGCTCTCTTCAATCGTTTTCAGAAATATGGGTACGTTCAAATTGCCCTCCGCAACCCTTCAATTTTCGGCCTTTGAGCCGCGCGCTATTTTATCATTCACACCGGCACGATGCTTCTGACAGCCAGTAGTATATTCGCACACCATGTCGACGCAACGGAGACGACCGGGATCGCCGTGCTGCAGGTTCCGGCAATGTGCTTCGGCTTCACAGCGTTCCGAAGGGGTCAACGACTACTGCTCCAGTCGAAGGCCCCTTTTCTAGCAGACTGCGCTTAGTCACCGCCACCTTACCGCACCTGGGTCTCAAGTGTGACAGCGTCAGCTTCCTGGGACTCCACTTGTGCTTCTGCATCCGCGGCGGGAACTGCCGTGCCTTCCGCTACGACCCGAGCATCGGCGGAAGGCGCAGTGGGCAGTCCGGTTGCCTGATTGTCGGCTAGGACTTTGAGTCCGGAATCAAGCTGCTCCCGGAACTGGTTGTGCATCTCCTGGAGGTCAGCGACCCCGATAGCGGTCGCGGAGTCTGCGGCGCAGTTTCCGGGCTTGCTACTGACTACCTCTACCGCGACGGTGCCATCCGGCATGACATCTTTGCCCTTCCGTTGGATTATGTCGCCTGGGGTCAGTGAGCACGCTTGGCCTGCCGCCGTCACGTCCAGATTTGACGAGACCACAAAAAACCGCTGAGTGAGCGCGGGCGGCAATTGCTCTGTGCCGGCGCCAACCCGATTGGGATTCGAAGACGTAGCTTGTGCCGCGCTCTCCTCGGCGGCCAGTTGCCGCCTGACTTCATCCGCAATCAACGCTCTTGTCGCCGGCGAAAGTGTGGCCTCGTTCTGCGCGTTGGACGAAGGCGGCGGAGCCAATCCCGCGTTGCCTGCTTGTTGACTTTCGTAGGCGGCCCTCAAGTTCTCGGCAAGCAGGTAGTCGGTGAGCCACAGATACGGCGAGGCATAAACCGGATATGGTCTGAAATAGCCTGCGTAAAATCCAAACCAGGGTGCCGGTCGAGCCGGGCCAAACCACGCGTAACGCACTGGTACAGCCCACGGATTTATGGCCCATGCATAAAACCGAGGCCCGTAATAGATGGCGGGCACGTAGCGGTAGTACACTACGCCGCGATAACGATACTCGCGATAGACGTGCGCGTAGCGTCGTCCACCGCCCACGTAGGTTCGAGAAATGTACCCGGGCCGAACACTGCGTTCCACGAATCCCCGGCGAGGCCCATAGCTGACGACTCGATCCCCGGGACGGCCAGTTACAACCGTCCTCTCGCCGCGAGGACCGCGATCCACCGCGATTCTGCCGCCCGTGCGTCGATTACCTTCGATGTTCGTCACTTCGCCGCGTGTATTCGTCCGGATTGTTTGACCCCGCGCGTTGCGGAACTCTCTTCGCCCGCCTGGTAGGGCAGTCTGTTGATCCCCTGGACGGCCAGCGTAGGCGCCGGATCGCACGCCATTACGAGGAGTGTTTCCTCGGGTGTCCGCCGCTGGTCGGCTATCGCGAACTGCTCCGTCTGTGTCCGGCCGTCCGACGCGTGTACGCGTGCCACCTTCTCCTCCTCCACCATTGCGAACTCCGCCGACCGGCGCCCCGCGCCCCCGCCCGCGAGTTCTGCCGTCGTCTGACTTCTCGCCACGCGTGCCACCTGACGCCGCTGGTTCGCCACCCCGCGACTGCGCAGTATGACCGGCATCGTTCTCGGATGGGTTCTGTCGATCAGCCCGAAGCTCTCCGAGGTTCAAAGTACAAGCGACTACGAGTAGAGCCGTAGCGTATGTCGTGTTAACAAGTTTTTTTTTGGTCATTGTTAGTCTCCCAGGTGCGGTAGGCCAGTGCTGCAAAACATTACGCTGCAAACGGGCCCCTCGCACTTCAGGAGAAAGGCAATCGGTCTTCCACAAGCGCCAGTCAACAGGATGAGGCGAACCATATCGAAAGGACAATCGAGTTCGACCGATGGCCGCCACTGGGTCGACCGATTACGTCATCGCGTCGTGCTTCGGCGATTGCGAAGCAGCAGCGCGGAGCCAACGACACCGGCGACAACTGACGCTGTTAAGATGCCAAGCTTCGCCATATTCAACGGGACCTCGTCTGTAAACGCGAGTCCGGCGACAAAGATGGACATCGTGAAGCCTATCCCTCCGAGCCATCCCGCCGCATTGAGGTGGACCCAAGTAATCCCATCCGGCAAAACGCCGAGTCGCGCGCGCACGGCCAACCAGGAAGCGACCGTGATGCCGATCGGCTTGCCCAGGAAGAGACCCAGCACAACACCGAGCGGAATGGGTTGCAGCAGGCTGGTGAAAACACTTCCGCCGAAGACGATGCCCGCGTTCGCCAGGGCAAAGAGTGGCATGACTAGAAACGTCACCCAGGGATGCAGTCCCCGCTCCAGGCGGTATAGAGGCGATTGCGCCTGTTCTGCGTGACAGGGAATGGCCATCGCGAGCAACACGCCGGCGATGGTGGCGTGCACGCCCGATCGCAGAACCGCGGCCCACAGGAAGAATCCAAGCAACGCGTAAGGCAGCGGATGACGTACCCCGAGTCGATTGGCCGCGAGCAACACAGCGAAGCAGACGGCCGTTATGCCGAGCGCCACCCACGCAATGTGGGCCGTATAGAAAACAGCGATGACAACCACCGCGGCGATGTCGTCAACGATGGCCAGGGCCGTCAAGAACACCTTGAGACCCGTGGCCACGCGCCGCCCCAGAAGCGCCATCACACCCATGACGAATGCGATATCGGTTGCCATTGGAATGCCCCAACCCGATGCGCCCGGTCCACCCAAATTCACGGCTGAGTAAAGCAACGCAGGCACCAGAACGCCACCGACGGCCGCCACAATCGGGAGCGCTGCCTGGCGCGGTGAGGCCAGTTCTCCAGCCAGGAGTTCACGCTTTATCTCAAGGCCGACCACAAAGAAAAACAGGGTCATGAGCCCATCGTTGACCCAGAAGTGGAGATCGCGGCTCAGGGTAAACTCACCAATGCCTACGGTTAGTGTGGTGTGCCAGAGCGCAAAATAGTTGCTTGCCCACGGCGAGTTCGCCCACACGAGTGCAGCCAACGTAGAGAGCAGCAGCAAGATGCCGCCAGAAGCCTCCTGGGCAGCGAACTCCTGAAACGGACGTACCAGCCGCTCGATCGGTCTGGTGGCCGTGATACGTTCGTCGACATTGATAATGGATTCCAGGGGCATTGCGTTAACCTTTCGTGCGCTCGTCACCCCAATCGCATTAGAATCGGACCGGCGATTGCGAGCAGCAAGACATAGGCGGCCGAGAGCGGTCCCAACTGAGGCTCGGCGATGGTCCCGAAGCCGGCGATGATGATGGAAAATTCACCGCGGGCGATTAGGGATATCCCGGTGCGCCAGCGGCCTTGCCCGTCGATACCGGCCCGCCTTGCCGCAAAATAACCCGTTGCAACCTTGGTGACCGCCGTTGCTAGCCCGAGTCCAAGGGCCTGCAATGCGACGGGCGGAAGGCTCGCCGGCGCAATCTCCAGACCGAAGAAGAAGAAGAAAATCGCTGCGAACAAATCTCTGAGGGGGGAAAGTAATTTGCGAGATCTTTCGCCGATCGGGCCTGACAACGCGACCCCCACCAGGAACGCGGCCACCGCCGAGGAGACCTGAACGCGCTGTGCAAGACCAGCCAAAAACAGCACTACAGAGAGCGTCGTCAGTAGTAACACCTCATCGGATTCGTGAGCGACCCATTCGCTTATCTTGCGCCCATGGCGAAAAGCGATGAGTAATGCGGCAGCTACCACCGCGAGGGCGATCGACACCGAGATGGAGAGCCGAAGGATGCTGCCAACCGACAACAGCGCGGTGATCAGCGGTAGGTAGACGGCCATCGCCAGATCTTCCAGGACGAGCACGCTCAGGACCGTCGGCGTTTCCGGATTGCCGAGACGTTTCAGTTCGCCGAGGACCTTGGCGATTACGCCCGACGACGATACCCAAGTGACTCCTCCCAATACCAAGGCAGGCAGCCAGGACCATCCGAAAATTCTCCCCGCGGCAACGCCAGGAAGAAAATTGAGCAGGAAATCCGCGCTGCCGGCGGGCAATCCGCTATGCAGGTGCTCCTTAAGTTCCTTGCCCGTATATTCCAGCCCAAGCATGAACAAGAGGAGGAGTACGCCAATCTCTCCGCCTATGCGGATGAAGTTCTCACTCAAGTCGAGCGGTAGCAGGCCGCCGTTGCCGAAAGCTAGGCCGCCCAGGAGATAGAGCGGCACCGAAGAAAAACCCCACCGGCTGGCCAGTCGGGAGAGTAGTCCCAACCCACCGATCGCGGCGCCCAGTTCGACGAACACCAGCGAGATGTCATACGGTGCGTGTTCCATGCAATTTCAGAAGCTGCGGCTTGAGATTAGAAGTAAAAACGACAGGAAGAAGAGCGCGATAACACCACACGCTATCAAGACCGTCCCCGGCCGCATGCGCCAACGTGCATACGTAGGAGGAATCCTGCCATGTTGGCGACGGAGGACCTGGTGTTGAGCCATGAGTGCTTCCTCTACATCTCGACCCCAAGGAGTCGATTCCTGTTTATTTAGATTCCGCATAATCTTGTTGTTTCGAGCAGTTCACGCAATCCGCGCGAACAATGAATCTCTGGGGTGCCGCTCCGACGAAATTGAATGGGTAGCAGGTGACGAGAGTGAGCGTCTCGTGTCCGGCCGGGTAGAGGACCCGCACGCCTCGCGGCTCGACGATCTCTGTCGAGATCACCTTGTATTCAAATTCCCGCTCGAGCGTGGTGACCTTGACCGTGTCATTTCCGCGAATAAGCCGGAGCGGGCGAAAGAAAGTGTCCCTATGACCGGCCACCCCTACATTGCCGCCGTCTCCAGGCAACGCGGTGCCCCGTATATGTCCAGGACCCAGCTTCAGTTCGCGTTCCTCCGCGCCCTCAACTACGACCGTCGCCATCCCCAGCCGAGCGATCGACAGCATCGCGACAACCGATCCGATGCTTGGGTACGGCCGCTCGACCGTGGTGGGCGATTGGGATGGGGGCGGAATTTCTGCGGGGCGTATTTTCGGCCGCCGTTCACTAGCAAAGCGGCGCATTTCTTGAGCCTGGTAGAGCCGTGCTCTCACAAGTTCGAACCCGCAATAGCCTAACGCCAGAACGCCCGCGATCGCGAAGATGAGGGTCCAGGTCTTCATGTTTTTTGGCCTTTAAAAAAAAGGAAGAGCCCAGATTGAAGAAACACTCCGGGCTCGTGCAGAAGGTCCATTTTCTTGTCGTGCCCTGGCTACTTCGCCCTCGTCGCGGCAAGTCGCATACCGGCGGCGGTTCCCAGCGACAGCAAGCCGATGAGGCCGATCAGAGGCAACAACGTCGCGGTGGCCGGCAGTTGCTCAGGTAGCTCGGCCGGTTTGGAAGGCGCGAACGCCTGCGCAAGCTCGACTTCCTCTCCGTTCGGCTCTTCGGCCTTCAGAGGGGCGATCAGCATGGCCACGAATGTGTGCTCATGCATGGTGATGATGGGCTGCATCGTGTTTGGAGCCAGCTCTTCGGGCATGGCGGGAACGGGGGTGTTGTTGGCTTGGGCCAGCGCAATCGCCTCCCGCTTCGGATATACAAATTCGTGCCCGTCGATCCGGCCGGGATAGAACCATCCCTTGATGGCTTGGGGCATCCCAGCGGCCCGTTCCTCAAACCGGATGATGGTCTTGTCCGAAGGGCGCTGGCGGTAATCGGGAATTGCGAAGAAGGTGCTGAATACACGTTTTTCATCCTTGCTGAATACCTGAACGATATGTCGATTCGACCCCGAATCAAGCAGCTTGAAAACGTACGTGCCGGCCGGCAGTACTTGTCCCGGTATTTCGACCGGGCCACTGAACGTAAGAACGGTTTTCTGGTCCCGTTCTGAGGCCCTGGCGCCAGGCAATAGTGCGAGGGCTCCCAGGCCGATGAACAAAATCATTTTCATTTGCAACTTAGTCATTTCTTGTGTCTCCTTTGGAAGTTAGCCGAGCGATTGTTCACGCTCGACGGCATTCCATAGCGCAACTTGCGAGCCAATAGCGTCGTTGGCGCGAGCTGCGAGATATGCGCCGCGCCTTCAGCGCTTTGAGAGAGATCGCAAGGAGACCAGGCGCCCGAGACGATCGGCGACGAGGAACGGCGCGACGAAACTGTGCGACGCATTAATCGACTCGTTTCGCGTCAACGCGTCCCCGCGTTAGCTTCCGGATCGGGTAATCTCAAGGAAGCTTATCGAAGTTCGCGAATCGTGATTCGCATGGAGAGCATTCCCGGCCGACGCCGGTCAGCATCCGCGATCCTCCGCTGTGGACTGGCGGTGGCGCTGGTGGCCGCCGCTTTGGGCCTGACGTTCCTTTTGCAGAGTGTCGTTTCCACGGCTGGATTTCTATTCTTCTACACAGCCGTGGTGGCCAGCGCCTGGTTCGGCGGAAAGTGGGCGGGCGGGCTCGCGGTGATTCTCAGCGCGCTGGCGGTTGCGTACTTCTTCACGCCTCCGATTCATTCCTTTGCGGTGGATCGAGCAGTCCTTGCCCGTATTCATTGAGTTCGCGGCGTCCTCAGTGGTCGTGAGCTGGTTCAGTTCGTGGCGAAAACAAGCCGAGGCCGAGCTTCAGTATGCCCGCGATGAACTTCAACTGAGAGTGGAGGAGCGGACCGCCGAACTGAAGCAGACCAATGAGCAGTTGCTGGCGGAAATGGCCGAGCGCAAGCGCGCCGAAGATGCGTATTACGAAGCGCAGGCCGAACTCGCTCGCGTGACCCGGATGAGCGCGATGGGCGCGCTGGCGGCATCCATCTCCCACGAAGTGAATCAGCCGCTCGCCGCCGTGGTCACCAACGCCGACGCCTGCATGATGTGGCTTTCCAGCGAACCGCCGAATCTGGAGGAGGCGCGCGCGGCGGTGGACTCGCATCGCCCAAGAAGGAACACGCGCCAGCGACGTGGTCCGGCACATTCGCGCCATGTTCACCAAGGCCGCGCCCGAAAGAACGCAAGGTGCAGGTGAACGACCTGATTCGCGAGGTGAGCGCGCTCATAGAAGGCGCAGCCTTGCAGAAACCAGGTTGCGCTCCGAGACCGAACTGGCCGCCGATCTCCCGGCCGCGATGGGCGACCGGGTCCAATTGCAACAGGTGATCGTGAATCTGATCCTGAACGGCATCGAAGCGATGAGCGACGTTGCCGACCGGCCGCGGCGTCTCGTGATACGTTCGCAGATGCAGAGCTCCGATGAAGTGCTCGTCGCCGTGCGGGACTCCGGCGTCGGAATCGATCCGAAGGATGAGAAGCGCATTTTCGACGCATTCTTCACGACCAAGGCGCAAGGGATGGGCATGGGCTTGTCCATCAGCCATTCCATCATCGAGGCTCACGGCGGCCGGTTGTGGGCGAGCAGCAATAGCGACCACGGCGCGACGTTTCAATTCACGCTGCCGGCCGGCCGTGAAACTGACGTCATGACAGGACTCCGATCCGATCGTATTTGTGGTGGACGACGATGCGTCGGTCCGCGACGCCGTCAAGAGGCTCATCGCGTCGGTAGGCTTGCGGGTCGAGACATTCGGCTCGACGCGCGAGTTTCTCAGCGGCAAGCGCCCGGAGGCGCCGGCGTGCCTGGTGCTGGATGTGCGGCTGCCGGACGCGAGCGGGCTCGAATTGCAGCGTGACTTGGCCGCGGCCAACGTCCAAATCCCCATCATTTTTATTACCGGCCACGCCGATGTCCCCATGACCGTGCGCGCCATGAAGGCCGGAGCGGTGGAGTTCCTCACCAAGCCGTTCCGTGGCCAGGAACTGCTCGACGCGATCCAGGAGGCGATTGCGAAGGACCGCGTGGCGTGGAACGAGCGCGCGCAGATGGCGGAGCTTCGCGTCCCGCTACGACTCCCTGACGCCCCGCGAAAAGGAAGTGCTGGAGCTGGTTGCCTCCGGATTGCTCAATAAGCAGATCGGCGCCGAGCTGGGCACCAGCGAGTTGACCGTCAAGACTCACCGCGGGCGAGTCATGCAAAAGATGGGGGCGGAGTCCCTGGCCGACTTGGTCAGGATGTCGGAAAAACTGAAGCTCTTCCGGCGCAAAATCATAAGTAGTCATCTGCTACCAACGTAGGATGGAATTCGGCCGGCAGACCGCTTATGATATGAACCAGATGAAGATTGTGGAGCAGAGCGCGAGGGAGCGGTGACCGCGAAGACGCCGCCCCGCCGCATCTCGATCGTGGATGACGACGCGTCGATTCGCGAGGCGCTGAAGAGCCTGATGCGATCGGTTCGATTCGACGTGGAGGCTTTCGCTTCGGCGGAGGAATTCCTGGCTTCCGAGCGCTTGAACGACACTGCGTGTCTGATCCTGGACGTCTACTTTGCCTGGGATGAGCGGCTTCGAGCTTCAGAACCATTTGAATATCGAGCAGCGCGGCATCCCGATCATCTTTATCACCGCCCACGCGGATGAGGCTTCGCGGCAGCGGGCGCTGAAGGGCGGCGCGATCGACTTCTTGGGCAAGCCTGTTCGCCGCGAAGCTTTGTTCAAGGCCATTCAATCGGCAATCGCAACTGATCGGACATCAGCGTCGAATGCGTGCTCGGTCCTCTAACCCTTACGAGTTATAAGTCGCTAACACATAGGTATAACTGTGACGATTCAACTTACGAGGTCATCAAACGAGTCGCAGTCTCCTACCAAGAGAGGATAGTATTGAGATCAGACCACCTACGATGTGTGCAGATGAGGTAGTTGAACGCGAACTCGAAGCGACAGGAGCATCGAACATGATGTGGAAGACCTATCACCGAACAATGCGACGAGCCGGAAGCTGCTCCGCATGGAATCATCGGAACGAGCCGGCTTCTGAAATCGGTGATGGAGCAGATTGCCGTAGTGGCGCCCACCGGACTCCACCGTTCTGATTCAGGGAGAAACCGGAACCGGAAAGGAGCTGGTCGCGCAGGCGATTCACGACTTGAGCCCGCGGCGCAACGCTCCGCTCGTCAAATTGAATTGCGCGGCGATTCCCGCCGGTTTGATCGAAAGCGAGCTGTTCGGCCATGAGCGAGGCGCTTTCACCGGAGCGCTGACGCAGCGGATCGGCCGCTTCGAAATGGCCAACGGCGGAACGCTGTTCCTGGATGAGATCGGCGACATGGCTCTGGATCTGCAAGTGAAGTTGCTGCGCGTACTGCAGGAGCAGGAGTTCGAACGCTTGGGCAGCACGCGCACATCGCGCGTGAACGTCCGTGTGGTGGCGGCGACGCATCGCGACCTGTAGCAGATGGTCGAGAACAAGGAATTTCGCGCCGATCTGTACTACCGGCTCAGCGTGTTTCCGATTTCTCTGCCGCCGTTGCGCGAGCGCCCCGAGGATATTCCGGCGCTGGTGCGGCACTTCATCGCCAAATACTCCGAGCGCATGAACAAAGTGGTGGAAGAGATCCCGTCGGAAACGATGGAGGCCATGGTGGCTTACGATTGGCCGGGCAATATCCGCCAGCTCCAGAATTTCATCGAGCACGGCGTGATTGTTTCCGCGGGTCCCGTATTTCAGCCGCCTCTCAGTCAACTGCGGACCCAGAAAGAACAGCGCCTGCCAACAGGAAAGCTCAGCCGGAAGACTCTCGAAGACGCCACGCGGGACCATATTCTTCAAACTCTGGAGGAGACGAAGTGGGTCGTCGGCGGAAGGCACGGAGCGGCGGCCCGACTGGGAATCGCTCGGACCACTTTGCTCTCCAAGATGCGGCGGCTCGGCATTGAGCTGGCCAGAGACCAAGCGCTTGGCAAGAGTCCAAACCGCGAGCAATCATTTGGAGCGATAGCGTAACCTCTTCCTCAACGGCGCCGATTGCCTAAGTCGCGCTTTCATCGCGATCGGTGCCGTTACCCCTCCGAGTAAGTCAACGTCGTTGAATCATTCACTCCCGCAGCGCCAGTAACCATAAATGTGCTCAATCGCTACCTTTTCTCGTGTCGCATAATTTCGTCTCTCCATTCATTTACTTTGGTCTGTCCTTTTCAGCTGTTAGTCCACTTACGGCTAAGTTCTTCAGAATAAGTGGCCTCTCAATCTGGAACCGCAGTTGCCTTTGTAATGGCGTGAACCGGCGCCGAAAAGCCTCGTGGGCCGCGCCAGAACTTTGCACGATTTCGAAAGGAGAACGACGATGAAATTCAAAATGAAAACGATGTACCGCTTAGTATCAACCGTGTCCCTCGCGGCCATGGTCGTGACCACCCTTCCTTTGCAGGCAAAAGGTCCAACCGACAGTGGCGCTGTACCGGTGCGCATGACCGTTACGGCCAGCGTCAACAGCGGGAAACGCATGCCTGAGATTCAGAAACAAGACGTGGTCGTTAAGAACGGCCGGAAAACCCTGCAGGTGACTGAGTGGGTTGCGGCGCGGGGAGATCGCGCCGGGCTTGAGTTGTTCCTGTTGATCGACGACGCATCCGACCCTGTACTCGGGACGAAACTCGATGAATTGCGTGCCTTCATTAACGCTCAACCGTCAACGACTTCAGTAGGACTCGGATATATGAGGAACGCTACCGTTCAGATTGTCCAGAATCTCACGACTGACCATGCCCTGGTTGCCAAAGCGCTCCGGTTGCCGCTCGGTTACGCGGGCGCCTACGGAAGCCCGTACCTCTCCGTTGTCGATCTCATGAAGCGATGGCCTGCCAGTGAAAACCGTCGCGAAGTAATGATGGTGACGGACGGGATCGATCGAGCCCGGCGAAGCCGCAACGCATTACTGAATCCGGATGTGGACACTGCGGCAGACGTGGCTCAGCGCAGAGGGATCATGATCCACACAATTTATTCTCCCGGCGTGGGTCACTGGCATCGCAACTTTTGGGAGGCGACCAATGGGCAAAACGGTATCGCGAAGCTCTCGGATATAACGGGCGGCGAGTCTTTCTTTCTTGATTGGCAGTCTCCCGTCAGCTTCGCGCCTTATTTGAACCAGCTGCGGAACATACTCGACAACCAATATTTGTTGAGTTTTTCAGCCCAACCGGGTAAGAAGGCTGGTCTGCAATACGTAACCATTAACACGGAGGTTGCTGGTGTCGAACTGGACGCGGCCGACGCCGTGTGGGTCCCCGCGTCGAAATAGCACACGGAACGCACCGGATGCGGCCCCTCAATCGTCGGGCTTGAGTTGAACAAAAACGAGTCTCCCTCCCGGATGAGCGGGAGGGAGAGGAGAACGACCACACTATGCCGCTTAGCCGCGTTGATGCTGCGGCTGGTCCTTGTCCCGTTGCGCTTGATCGCCGCGCTGGTCCTTCTGATCGGTCTGACCTTGCTGAGGATTCCGACGCTGCGGGTCGTTCGGGTTCTGGCTATGCTGATTTTTCTGATCGTGCCCTTGCTTCTGCTGGTCTTGGCTTTTCTCTTTGTCCGTCTTAGTATCGTTCATACGTAGAACTCCTTCCAGGTTATAGACACCTCGCGCGCCTAAAAGCGATCAGGAATTTCACAGCGAGAAAACGGCGGTAGAGTCACAACGTTACACATCCTCTTTTGCCCGGCCCATATTCGTGCGCGATTGGTGGTCGAAGGCCGGCAGCTACCTCATCCGCCGAGCTCGTGCCGTTACCGACAATCCGTCGCTGAATGTGGCCTTCGCCGGCGGCTGTCTCGCCGTCATAATGGTCGCCAAATGTTGTTGCAACCGTCCGGCGAGCCCCGGAAGGTTGCTATGCAGCAACATAGTGGAATGATCGCCTGGCATTTCGACGATTTCAAGACCGCCGTTGAATAGACCTTTCCATCCCAGCGATGGGTCGAAGGCGTGAAGATGCGCCGCATGACTATCTCGAGCCCGAAACAAGACGGCTCGGCTGTTTATCGGCAGGAGTTGGTAATCTTTCCGCGCATACTGGACGAGGCGCATAAACGTTTCTGGAGGCATTTCGTCCAAGGATTGGTAGCAAGGCTCGGCCGCTGCCGCTGGCCCCCGAGCAAGAGTGCCGGCAACCCAGCGCGATATTGCGGAGCCCGTCCGAAGCATCCTCGCTCGTGCGCGGGCCAACGTCAGCGATTTTAGTTTCCACCATAGAGGCGCTTTCTCAGCCGATGCGTCGAGGAGGACGACCATTTCGATCGATCGGCCTTTGGCAGCCAACCGATGCGCGACCTCGAAAGCCAGCAGACCAGTAAACGAATGTCCCACCAGGACGCAGGGCCCGCCATCCAGGCCCTTTTGAATCAAGTCGGCGTACGCTAAGCCGACTTCCGCGAGGGTGGGGGGCGCGTCGTATCCCTTAGGGACGGGGAGCCGCGTGCCACAGACAGCAAAAGGAACGTGAGCGGCGAAGATAGATGGCCCATCCAGGGCTTGCCCCAGCCGACATATACCAACGCCGGTTCCGAGCAGGACAACCGTTCCGGGCCGGCTGCCAGGACGCAATGGAATAAGTAGCGGGTCACGGATTGCGGCGGAGTTCTTCTCAAGGAGTCTGCCCATGCCCGCAATGGTTGGGGTTTGAAGGAAGTCCGCTACTGTGAGACCGGTATTGAATAACAAATTCACTTCGCTGATCATCCGAACGGCCAGCAGCGAATGCCCGCCCAGATCGAAAAAATTCTCGTGAACACTGCCAACAGGAGCATCCAACAATTTCTCCCATATTCGCGTGAGATGCATTTCCAGGGACGCTGGAGCGGATACGGATTCTGCGCGAGGTGCCTCTAACGGGGTGCGGTCCAGGAGTGACAAAGCTTTTCGATCGATTTTGCCATTCACCATCAGAGGCATTTCCTTAATCACTAGAAAGGAGGCTGGGATGAAGTAACTTGGCAATTTCTTCTTCAGCCAGTCGCGTAGCTCTCGAGTTCCGGGAGGAAAGCGCGAATCCACAGGAACCACATATGCGGCCAGGCTTTTGTCCGTGGCATCGTCCCCACGAAGCATAACTACGCTGTCGGCAACGCCCGAATGCTCCTTCAGGGCGGCTTCAATCTCTCCGATCTCAATGCGGAAACCACGGAGTTTCACCTGTTGGTCGCTTCGATGTAGAAATTGGATCCTGCCGTCCGGATGGCGCTGCACCACATCGCCGGTCCTGTAAAGCCGGGCTCCATACCGACGGCTAAACGCATCCCTTAGAAATCGCTCCGCGGTCAACTCGGGACGGTTTAAGTAGCCGTCCGCGAGCCCCTCGCCGCCGATATAAAGCTCACCCGGTAGACCAACGGGGACGAGCTGCTGACAGGCATCCAGGATATAAAAAGTCGTGTTGGCGATCGGAGGGCCGATCAGGACTGGCTGGTTTACTTCGACACGAGTGACGGAGGACCAGACCGTGGTCTCTGTAGGTCCGTACATGTTCCAAAGCGATTTACATCTTGATGAAAGCTGGTGGGCTAATTTTG
The DNA here is from genome assembly GCA_963732175.1 of Bryobacterales bacterium. GTDB lineage: Bacteria > Acidobacteriota > Terriglobia > Bryobacterales > Bryobacteraceae > Palsa-89. Next base: position 134,393 of record CAVSYF010000003.1, read on the forward strand.
ACGACCAGGCTTCACCACCGCATAGGATTTTTAAGGTCCGGCTTCCGGTCCAGCCGGCAGCCAGCAAAAGTTGCCAGGATGCTGGGGTCGCCTGCATCAAGGTTATGCTCCAGCGTTTTACCAGCGACGAAAGCTTTGTGGCATCGGCTGCCGCTTCGCGGCTCGCAATCACCACGCGAGCCCCGGTGATCAGAGGCAAGAACAGCTCTAAGCCAGCAATGTCGAAGGATAACGTCGTGACGGCAAGCAGGGTATCGTCAGGAGTCAGGCCGGGTTCCCGCTGCATCGCGCACAGGAAATTGACGAACGCCCGGTGCGAGATCTGGACTCCTTTCGGCTTGCCGGAGGAACCGGACGTATAGAGCACATAGGCCAGATCGCTGGCCTGATGCCCGCACTGTTGCAGCTCGCCGCCCTCGCTCGCGCTGTTCTCGGCAAACAGAGGTTCCAGGCAAATTGTGCGAGCTTTATCGAATGAAAGCGACGCTTGCGCTTTCTTCAGCGTGACGAGCACGCGCGGCCGGCAGTCGTCCAACATGAAGGCCAGCCGATCGCTCGGCCACTCCGGATCTAGTGGTACGTATGCGCCGCCGGCTTTCAAAGTCCCCAGCAGCGCCACCAACATCTCCAGGGAACGTTCCACGCAGATCGCCACGAGTACGTTTGGCCCTACTCCCATCCGCTGCAGTCGATAGGCCAGGCGCCCGGCGCGTTCTTCCAACTGGCGATATGTGAGTTCGCGCTCTGCGAAGATTGCCGCTACTTTGTCCGGCGTGCGCGCGGCTTGCTCTTCAATCAAGTGGTGCAACGGCCTGTCTTTCGGGTAAGCAGCCTCCGTTCGATTCCACTCCACTAGCATCTGTTGAAGCTCGACGGAAGTCAGAATTTGCAATTCCGCAATTCGCCGATCCGGGTTGCCCACTGCCGAGACCAGCAACGTGCGATAGTGTCCAATCATGCGAGCGATACGCGCCTCATCGAATAGTTCCGTACTGTATTCGACCTCCAACTGAATCTCTTCGCCTGCGTCAGTCACGAACAACGTCAAATCGTTCTTGGAGGTCCTGCTTTCGGCCAGAAGCGGTTCTACCTCGAGCCCTTTTAGCCCTATAAACGCCGCCTGGGAATCGCGATCGCGCCAGTTGATCATCACCTGGAACAACGGCGAATAGGCCGTGTTCCGGTCCGGCTGGAGTTCTCGAACTATCCGATCGAACGGCACAGCACGATGCCGGTAAAGTTCCAGCATGCCCTGCTTCACCTGAGTGAGCAGATCCCTAAAGGTCATGTCTGGTGAGAGTTCGGAACGCAGGACTTGCGTGTCAATCAAAAGGCCAATCATGGACTGAAGTTCCGGCTCTTCACGGTCGGCGATGGGAATTCCCAACAGAATATCCTGCTGCCCGGTGTACCGAAAGAGCAAGGTGTTGAGCGCTGCAGTGAAGAGGTTGAACAGACTGGTCGTCTCTCGCCTGCAAAAATCCTGCAGAGCTTTGGTCAGAACCGGCTCGAGGCGGAACCGACGTTTGGCGCCGCTGTACGAGGGAGTCGGGGGGCGAGGCCGGTCCGAGGGTAGCTCAAGGAGTTGAGCGGCGCCCCGCAGCTTCTCCATCCAGAATGACAGGTCCTCAGCCACGCCCAATTCTCTAATTTTCCGGTGCTGGCAGGCGGCATAATCTCCATACTGAACCTGCAGAGCGGACTGGACCAAACACTCGCCAGAACAAAGGGCGGCGTACGCCGCAGCCATCTCCCGCCACAGAATGCCGATCGACAACCGGTCGCACACGAGATGGTGCAGCATCAGAATGAACACATGCTCGCGAGGGCCCAGACGTAGCACGGTTGCGCGGAATCCCGGTTCGTTTTCAAGATGAAACTGACGCCGAGGTTCCTGGACTAACAAGTCCTCTACCTGCGTCTGACGTTCCGAGTGGGACAGTCCGCTCAAGTCCATCCTTTTGAACCGGACGGGCCAGTTGTCGTGAACCAGCATTACGGGTTCCCCGCCCGATACTGGGAAGGTTGTGCGCAGGCTCTCGTGCCGCGCCACGACCATATTCACGGCGCGCTCCAGCTCGTCGACTTTGAGTTCGCCTTTCAACCGTACAGCTTCGGACTCGTTATAGATCGGGACGCCTGGATTGGACTGCTCCAGGAACCACAGCCGCCGCTGAGCAGGGCTAAGGGGACAGGGTTCGCCGCGTTCCCGCAGAGGAATCTTTGAACGGCGATCAGCCGGCGAGGCAGAGGCCGGATGGCTGGTCCGATCGTGCCGCAATCGCTGGGCGACCAGGAGGGCCTGTTCCGCCACCGTGGCGTTCTCGAAGATATCCGATAACGAGAGGGATACGGGAATTCTTTCGCGAAGACGAGACACACATTGAATGGCCCGCAACGAGTTTCCGCCTAAGGCGAAGAAATTGGCGTCCCGATCGACGTGAGGCCGCCCCAGCACGTCGTTCCAAGTCTCGGCGATTATGTTTTCGATCGACGAGGTTGCGGCCTGAGCGCCGTTCTGATCAATCTGAGGCCCGAGCTGAGCTGCAGGGTTAACCTGCCAACCGGAGCTGCCAATCTCAGCTTGTGAGGCTTCGTCTCTGAGGCGCTGACGCTGCACCTTCCCCGAGGGACCCTTCGGCAGATCGTTCGCAAAATAGATCCGCGTGGGAGTCTTGAAAGCACCCAGGCGGGCCTCGCATAAACTCAGTAGCTCTTTTTCATCGCAGGCCGCATCGGACCGCAGCACCACGAAGGCGACCAGATCCTCGCCCATATAGTGATCGGGAACTCCGACCGCGGCCGCTTCCAGGACTGCCGGATGAGATTCCAGCACGTCGTCGATCTGGCGCGGCGCAATGTTGACTCCACCCTTAATGACGATCTCTTTCGTACGTCCGGCCACGAAGAAGTAGCCGTCCTCATCGCGGTGGGCGAGGTCGCCGGTGTGCAGCCAGCCTTCGCGGTCGAGGACTGCGGCGGTGTCTTCAGGTTGCTTATAGTAGCCCTGCATAATCGCGGGACCACGGAGCAGGATTTCCCCCGGTTCCCCGGGCGGCACTTCGAGACCTTCGCGGTCAACGACCCTGGTCTCAAAGCCCCAAGCAAGGCCCGGAGTTCCAATCTTGTTCTGGCCGGGAGGCAGCGGATTTGAAAAAACGTTTCCGGCCTCGCTCGATCCCATCGCCTGGATGAGCAGCACCGGGAATTTTTCCAAAAACTCGCGCTGCAGCGACGGCGCGAGGGGCGCTGATGAGCTACGCAGAAATCGAATGCGCTGGAACGCAGCGTCACGGCTGCCGGCACGGGGATCCCGCCAATCCAGAAGCTGCGAGATGATGGTCGGAACCACGGCGGACCACGTGCAGCGATAGTCATCCAGCCATTCCCAAAACTTGCCGATAATGAACCCGTGAGGCACCACGACGGATCCGCCGCTCATGAGAGTCGGCAGGAGAGTCACGCATTCCGCGTTGACGTGGTAGAGCGGAAGCACCATCAGAGAGCGATCCGAGGGCGTAAGCTGATGCGCCGCGATCGAATTTTTCGCATGCGCGAGCAGAGTGCGGTGGGAATGAACCGCGGCCTTCGGTTGGCCGGTGCTGCCGGACGTGTACATCAGAAGCGCCGGGGCCTCGGGGCCCGGGACTACCGGTTCAATGGGCGCTTTCGGCGTTTCGGCTGGCGCGGGGCTCTGATCCAGATCGGCGCCAATCACCTGCACCGGGCGCGCAACGCCGGCCATCACTGCTTCGATTAAGCCGCGATATTCATCGCTGACAAAAACCACGCTGGCATCGCAATGGTCGAGTGTATAGGACAGTTGGGAGACACCGGCACGAACATTCAGCGGTACGGCAACAAAGCCGCCGTACATCGCACCCAGGAACATTTGCCCCGTGGCCAAGCCGTTGTCCATCAGGAAAGCGACTTTGTCGCCGTGCTTCAGTCCCTGTTGAGAAAGCAGGACTGAAAAGAGTAGCGATTGCCGCTGTAGTTCCCCAAAGGTCAGAATGCGTTCAGTTTCTGGGCTGATTAGGAATGGCGCGTCGGGTCGAAGGCGAGCACCTTGCTCGATAAGTCCGCGAACGCTTACAACTCCGGTAGCAGGGGTCATACAAGTCGGTTTCTCGACCAACTAACATGCGGAAAAACGCATGCGAAGCTGTTTGAAATAGCTTCCATTTTATACGCAGGATCATGAATCGCTTAGCTCGGAGAGTACTAGCCTGTCTAGGTCTCTCTAACGCAATTTGGCGGCGCGTTAATCCACTATTCCCGTGAATGATCCGAGTGTCCTCACGTTTCCAAATGACTGTACGGTTTGAGCAAAGGGTCGTGGGCCCGCGGCCGTTGAGCGCCAATAGAACCTGTGCTACGATGCCTCTGCACCGTCGACCATCCGGCGCGGCACTCCGGCGCTTCGAGCGGCTCGTGCCGGCCATAATGATGATCGAGGAGGAGGCGATTATGGATCCGACCAGACGCGACATACTAGCAACGGGGGCCGCGGCAACGGCGATGGCTGCTGCGCCGCAAGTGTTTGCTCAGCAGACTGGGCCAGCAGGAACTGGCGCGCGCTTCTACGAAAGAGGCGCCGTTCGCATCGCCTATCAGGAGGCCGGCTCAGGCTTTCCGTTGTTGCTCATCGCCGGCGGGGGATTGAACTCGAGGATGGCCGGCTTGATCACTAGCCCCTTCAACCCGATCGAAGAGTTCAAGGGAGAGTACCGCTGCATCTTCGCGGACCTGCGCAACGCCAATGGCGGCGAGTCCTCGGGCCCGCTTGAGGTCGAACGGCCGTGGGATTCCTTTGCCGATGACCATCTCGGTCTGATGGATCACCTGGGAATCGACAAGTTCATGGTGCTGGGGTTCTGCATTGGCGGCCCCTTCATCTGGAACCTCTTGAAGCGGGCGCCCGATCGCGTGGTCGCAGCCGTACCGGCGCAGCCCGTTGGGTTCCGGCCGGAGATGCCCAGCCTCATGTACGACGGCGGGATGACCGGCTGGGGTCCGGAATTAGTGAAGCGCCGGCCCGACGTCACCATGGAGACGGTCGAAAAATTCCTGACCAAGATGTTCCGCACCAGCCCCGACTTCGTCTTCACCGTGACGCGCGATTTCGTGCGCAATTGCCAGACGCCCGTACTGGTTCTGCCCGACGATGTCCCGCCTCATCCGTACGCCGTCGCCATGGAGTCCGTGATGCTCGCGCCGAAGTCCGAAGTGAGCATTTACCCGTGGAAAGAGCCCAAGGAACGGATCCCCCTGGCGGTGCGCCAGGTTCATTCCTTCTTGAAAGCCCATCGGCCTGCTTAGAGAACTCGCAGTATAAAGGACTCAGCGGAGAAAAGAGTATCCAACGTAGAAGACGTTATTGTCGACACCAGGATTGAAGCTGGTTGTGCCGGCGTTTGAGATGTGCAGGAAGCGGTAGCCAAGAATCACAGCTTGGCGCGAACCTGCGTTCCAGCGGACTCCGCCGCCGAGATCGAAAAGAAAATTCAAGCCGCTCGCGTTGGGCTGGTTTTCGGGGATGGGTTCGGTGGAAGCGATGAGTCCTTCCACGGTTTCGGCGAACGGATGAAACCGGCGGGTCCGAAAGAGATCGAGAGTAAACCCCAGCGGCGCGATGCCGAAGCCGTACACCGCGTGGGCCGGGCTCAAATGTTGGTAGGGAGGAACCAGGTTGTACAGAACCTCAGACGGCTGCAGCAAAATCGCGGCAGGCAACGCCGTCGCAGTATAGCTCAGTGAAATTGAGTTCCAGATCCAGCAGCGATATCCGTAACTGAATCCCGCGGCGATAAATCGGCGATTGCTCTCCGTTCCTATCAGAGTCGAGGAACCGGGCGAGTAGCCACCGAAGAATTCGAACTCGTGGCGCGGTTCGGCAGCGGCACCGGAGCAGAATCCCGCATGCAGTGGCACTGCGAAAAGGGCGGCCAACAACGCCCGCTGGAGCGCTTCCAAATGCTCAGTTTATCAATTCAGCGCCGCATCCAATGCCGCGACAGATTTCCTCGAATAGTCTGATCGTACCGAGCCAGGATCTGCAAGCAACGGAGCCAGGCCACGGCTCTTCCTTACAATGGAAGCGACCAGCATAATCGTAACCAAACCGTCATGCACTCACTCACGCAGGGTCGCCCGAACGTCGGCCGGCGCAGTTGGCCGATGCTGTTCCGCGGCATGCGGCCGTTCAACGGCGCTCGCGCGGTCCGCGATGCCATAGCCGGAATCGAGGTAGCGGCGATGAGCATCCCGCAGGCCCTGGGCTACACCAGGATCGCCGGCATGCCCGCGGTTACCGGATTCTACACGCTATTGCTGCCGCTTCTGGCGTTTGCAACGTTCGGCTCGTCGCGGTATCTGATGGTCGCCGCCGACTCGGCCACTGCCGCCATTCTCGCCGGCGGAATCTCTGGCATGGCCCCGCTGGCGAGCCCCAAGTATGTCGCGCTGGCGGGAACGGTGGCGCTGCTCACCGCAGGTCTCCTGCTGATGGCGCGGCTGCTCAGGCTCGGCTTCATCGCCGACTTCCTCTCGCAAACAGTGCTGGTAGGTTTTCTCACCGGAGTTGGATTTCAGGTCGGAATTGCAGTGCTTGGCGAAATGCTCGGCTTGGAGGTTCCCTCCCGCCGGACGGTTGTACAACTGGTTCAGGTTTTTCGCGGTCTGCCTCACGTGCACCGGCCATCCCTGCTCCTCTCCGCGGTGGCAGTAGCAGGCGTCCTCACTCTCGGCCGGATCGCGCCCAGAATTCCCGGCCCTTTGATCGCCGTGGCGGGAGCAATTGCGTCCAGCGCGGCCTGGAACTTTGCCGCCCGCGGAATCGCCGTAATTGGGCCGGTGACCGGCGGTCTGCCGCACCTGGGTGTACCCGATATCAGTTGGCACGAGATCGAACTGCTGATTCCGGTCGCGGGATCGTGCTTTGTGATGATCGTCGCGCAGAGCGCTGCCACCGCCCGCATTTACGCCGCTCGCAACCACCAGCCCTTGGACGAGAACGCGGACCTGGTCGGCCTTTCCGCTGCGAACGCGGCCGCGGCATTCAGCGGCGCGTTTGTGGTGAATGGAAGCCCAACTCAAACCGCCATGGTGGAAAGCTCCGGTGGACGGAGCCAAGTCGCACACGTTGCCACAGCGGCGGTGGTTGCGCTCGTACTTCTTTTTCTAACCCACCCGCTGCAGTACCTGCCGCGATGCGTGCTGGGCGCCATCGTGTTCGTTGTGGCCATCCGGCTGGTAGACCTGCGCGGACTAAGTGGCATTCGCCGCGAGAGCCCCGGCGAATTTGTGCTGGCCCTGACCACCGCGGGCGTTGTGGTGCTGTGGGGCGTCGAACAGGGAATCGTGCTCGCCATGGTGCTGTCGCTGCTCCGCATTGTGCAGCATAGCTATCGTCCGCACACCGCAGTGCTCATGAAAGGCGAAGGAGGATTATGGCAGTTGACCCCGGTTGTTCCCGGCGCGGTTACCGAACCGGGCTTGGTAGTCTTCCGTTTTGGGGCGGCGCTGTTTTACGCGAATGCCGGCCGGTTTGCGGATGAGATTCGGCTTCTGGTGGGACCAGCGCCTTCGTCGCTGCGCTGGATCGTAGTGGACGCCGGAGCGATCACTCAGGTGGATTACACCGCCGCGCGTGTGGTTCGGGAACTACAGCAGGATCTGGCTCAGGGTGGTGTCGAGTTGGTGTTCGCGCATGTGCAATCGGACCTGAAGCCGGATTTGGACCGGCACCACCTCACGGAGGTCATCGGAACGGATTTTTGATAGCCTCCACGAGGCGCTCGCCCGCTACCAGAAACTGTAAGGAACGCATCGATCCCATTCCTTGCCGACCATTCGTCTTGGCGCGGACGGGTTATCAACATCGGCCTATTCGCGGTTACGGAGATCCAACTGAGCCGTCTAGAACAGGAGTTTCAGGGCAAATTGAAATTCCCGAGGGTCCTCCGCGCTCGTAATCACGCCGAAGTTGGAAGCTCCGAAGATTCGGCCCGGAAGATCGAAATTCGGGTGATTGAAGAAGTTATACACATCGCACCGGAATTGCAGCTTGAGCCGCTCACGTAAACTCGCCTCTTTCTGCAAAGCGACATCCAGGTCCGCTAAGCCCGGCCCAAGGACCACATTTCTGCCGGAAGTTCCGAAGCTGTTCTGTGCCGGAAGCGCAAAGGCCGCTGTGTTGAACCACTCCGACGGGGTCTGGGGCCCATTGTTGGGATTACCAACCAAATTCGGGCGTTCTAGATTATTCCCGTTGACCAGGCCAATGTGCGCTACATCTTGACCGGCTGCTGACGACAAGTTAACGGTAAAGGGAGACTCCGCTCTGGACGATCAGGATGCCGCTGGCGTGCCAGTCTCCGGCAACCCGATGCAGCCACCCTTTCGACTCTCTTGCAAAAGGAAGCGCATATAAAAGGCTTGCGGTGAGCCGGTTCCGATGGTCGAAGCTCGAGTCCGCTTTTTCGAGGGCCGCTGCGTAGATGTTCTGCGGAAGATTGTATTCAGCATTGGTCGTGCCGGTATCGGAGGCGTCATCCATCGACTTGGACCACGTATAGCTCGAATCAAATGATAAGCCCTTCGCTAACCGGCGGGTTGCCTTCAAGGTCAGGCCGTTGAAAGTCGCCCACCCATCCCAACGAATGGTCGTAAACGCATTTAACTGCGGATAAGGACGCGGCCCGCCGAAGGTCATGGGGACGTTGAGGGCAGTCGAGCTGTCGGCATGCACGGTTCTTGATCCCACGTACTCGGCCTCAACGGTCATGCTGGATGCAATCTGCCGCTGCAACGCGACATTCCAGACCTCGTTGTACTCAATCGCAAAGTCGTGATTGACGCTATTGGCGCCGATGGCGCCGGTGGGATTAGCCGACAAGATGTTCTCGGTTGTGTACGCGGGCGTCGTCGCGGTGTTGCCAACGGTCTTGATGAGGAAGAACGGAATATTTTCAGCCAGATTCTGAAGCACACTGTAGGCGGCCTGGTTGGTGTAGATTCCAAAGCCCACGCGAAGCACGGTTTGGTGCACATGGGGAATGCTCCACGCCAGCCCGACGCGGGGTGACAACCGCACGCTCTTGGGGGTCAATAGGCTGCTATTCCATCCAACACTCCCCGCGGAAACAACGGGAATCGGGCTCAACAACGCGAGCGCGCTCGCTGCGGCAGGCAAGTTTGATGGCGCGCCGGCGACGACAAACGCGGGGCCGCCAGGCGCGGAAAGATCGATATCCGAGGTCTGATTTGGCTGCGCCACCAGGTTCTGATTGAACTCATAGCGCAAGCCCACATCGAGTTTCAGGTTAGACGTCACGCGCCAGCCATCTTGAATATAGAAGTGCGCCCAACTAGTGGCAGCGTTTTCCGATCCCTCCCCAATTCCGACCTGCGCCTGCGATGGATATCCCAACAGAAAATCGGCCAGGGCATTCCCGGTATACGCGCCACTAAACGTGTACAGGCCGCGCGCATCGTTGGGGTAGGACGGATTGAAGTTGAGATGGAAAAAATAGGCCCCGAATTTAAGGGTGTGCGCGCCGCGCTGAATACTGACGTTGTCGTACAACTCGAAGTTGCGATCCGTTCGCGTGGTAAAGCCGGTTGCAGACCCCATGGTGCTGAACAGGTTGCTGAGCGACACCTGAGGGAAGCCGATATCGCTCGGATTCGTGGTGGTGCCTTGAATGCCGTATTGGCCGGCGAAGTTATTCCCGGCGTTTGGGTCGCCCTGTCCCCCCGAAACGGCCAGCCAGCCAAATCGAAACTCGTTCAGAATGCTCGGCGAAAAGACATGGATTTCGCCCAGCGATAGATTGGTGGAATGGGTTGTAAGTGCTCGCCCAAAACCTGGTAATAGCGCCTCATTGAGTACGCTAGAGCCGAACGGATCCACTTCGTTCGCATCAAAAACAGAGGCGCGGAGATAGGCACTATCCCGTGATGAGAACTCATGATCCAGACGGGCATTCCCTTGATTATTGCGGTTGGTTTGCTTGTCGACGGCGAGCAGGTTATTGCTCGGTCCCGAAAGGTTCGGAAGAGGCACCTTAGCAAGCAGAGCCGCCGCGGCAGGGTCGAGCGGGATGTTGATGGCGTTACCAGGAAAGGGCGTGCCGGCAGTCGGATTGACTATCGTAGTGCTGAAGATTCCAGCGCGTTCGGCAGCCGTCGGAACGCTAAACAGTTGGGACAACGATTTACGGATTTGGACGCCATCGTAGTCGACAAAGAAAAATGTCCGATCATGCACCAGCGGACCTCCCAGCGTTCCGCCGAACTGATTCTCCTGGAACGGAGGGGTGGGCTGATTCGCGGGGGAAAAGAAGTTTTTGGCGTCAAAAAGATCGTTCCGGAGAAACTCGTAAAGTGTGCCGTGAAAGCGATTCGTTCCCGATTGCGTAATGACGTTAACCACCCCGCCCGACTTCGCGCCAAACTCGGCCGAGTAATTCGTCTTGGCGATGTTGAACTCTTCGATGGCTTCCGGAGGCGGGTTCAGCACCACGTTGTTGAAATACTCATCGGTGACGCTCACTCCATCTAACAGGAAAAGGTTGTGCCCGGTACGCTGCCCCAGAATGTTGATCAGCTTTCCGGTCTGCTGCAAGGAATCCCCCCGCGTACCGCCCGGAGGGCTTACGACTCCGGCGCTCATCAGGGATAGTTGCAGGAACTCCCGGTCCTTTAAAGGTAAATCCAGTACCTGCTGGTTCTCGACGACATCCTTGATTGCAGCCGAGTCGGTCTGCAAATGCTCCGGTGCTTCTTCGACAACCATTACTTCGCTTCGTTCACCGATTGCAAGTTGAAAATCCTGCCGGATGCGATCGCCGAGATGCAGGACGATGTTGTCCGAAATCGCCTGTTTGAATCCCGGTTCGCTCACGGTCAGCGAATAACTGCCGACCGGAAGTTGCGTGAGCAGATATTCTCCGGCGTTATTCGTCGCGGCGGTCAACTTCAAACGAGTTGCCGAATGCGTCGCAACTACCGCGGCGTTTGGAATGACTTCGCCCGCGGGATCCCTCACGATCCCACTGATCTCAGCTGTGTTCATTTGCGCGAAGGCAGCGGCTAGTCCCAACCACCCGCCGAAGATGAAGGGCAGCACTCCATGGACGGCCTTGCAAAGCGGGCCGTCCAGGCTTTCCGAGAGCATAGCATCGTTATACCAGAGCGAAGCTCAAAGAGCCCATATATCAATGCTGTAGGAAATGCGCATTAATGCTATATAATGTTGCCCGGACGAGTCCACAGAGACTGTGATGACAGTGGCGGGAGGAATCGCTCATGGACAGAGTGGCGATCGCGGCGGCTTTATGGCTGCTCCCAGTTTCACTGTGCGCTCAATGGCTCAACTTGCCGACGCCGGGAATTCCCCGGACCGCCGACGGTAAACCGGACCTGACGGCTGCCGCGCCCCGTATGCCGGATGGCAAACCGGATTTCTCCGGCCTCTGGCAGCCCGAACCAAACGCTCACCGTTTTGACGTAATCCAAGATTTGAAAGATGAAGCCCTCTTCCGGCCCGAGGCGGAAGCTGTCTTCCAGAAGCGTGTCGTGGATTTCAGGCGAGACGACCCCGTTACGAACTGCCTGCCGGGCGGTCCTTCGGAGATGCTGAATGGGATGTACCGGATCATCCATTCCCCCAGCATGGTCGCGGTGCTTTACGACAGCGGCACCGGGCGTTATCGACAGATCTACCTGGATGGACGCAAACTCCCGAAAGATCCGAACCCGACCTGGTTAGGGTACTCGGTCGGCCATTGGGACGGTGACACGCTCGTGGTTGAGTCCCTGGGGTTCAATGACCGGAGTTGGCTCGATCGAGCTGGTCACCCTCATTCCGAGAAGCTGCGCGTAACCGAGAGATTCCGGCGCGTCGATTTCGGACACATGCAGTTTCAGATCACCTACGACGATCCCGATTCGTTGACCAAGCCTCTGAGTTTCTCGCTGACAGTAAAATACGCGGCGGATACGGACATGCTTGAGAATGTCTGCAACGAAACCAACCGGGATAAGGTTCACATGGTGTCCACTGCGAACAGTGGTATACAACTGAGCTCGGCCGCTCTCAACAAGTACGTCGGACGATATGAGTTTCGCGAAGGATCGCGCGTGGTCGCGGGCTTCATGGGCATGGCCCAAAACGTAAGCCTGATCAATGGCCGGCTGTACTTGAACGCTCTTCCTCTGATTCCGCAAACGGAGACGAAGTTTGAGTCGACCGGCGCCGTCGCGGAATTCTTCCTGGACGCAAATGGCAAGGTGACGCGTTTGGTCTTGAGTCAGACCGAAGGGGACTCGATTTATGATCGTCAACCTTAGAACGAAGCCGATCGGGCTTGGGTTGGCTGCGCTGACGTTCGGATTAGGCGCTTGGGCAATCATGCCGATGGCGCACGCCCAGCAAAACGCCAGCCAAGAACTGGATGTACTTCGGGTACGGCCAAACTTCTACGCGATCTCCGGGGCCGGCGGTAACATCGCGGTGGAGACCGGACCAGAGGGTACCATCCTGGTCAATGCAGGGACGGCTGAGGCGGCCGGCCGTGTGGCCGCGGCGATCAAGAAGGTGGCCGATCAACCCATTCGCTACATCATCGACACCAGCGCGGATCGCGATTTTGTCGAGGGTAACGCCATACTCGCCAAGGCCGGACGCAACATCATTGCGGCTGGGCCTGAACCTTTAGGCGACGAGCTGCAGCGAGACATGACGAATAACTACGCCGCGACCATCGTCTCCACCGAGCAGGTCCTGTTTCGAATGAGCGCGCCGAATGGCAAGACAGCGCCGTATCCGTCCGAGGCATGGCCGCAAGAAACATTCCCGGATCGCCGCAAAGACTATTACATGAACCACGAGGGCATCCAAATCTATCGCGAGCCGGCCGCGCACAGCGATTGCGACAGCATCGTCTCGTTCCGAGGCTCCGACGTGGTGGTGGCAGGCGATATTATCGATGCGAATCGTTTCCCGGTGATCGACATCGCCCGCGGAGGCAGCATTCAGGGCGAAATCGACGCCCTGAACCAGGTCATTGATCTGTCCTTCCGGCCGACGCCGTTCGTGTTCGACGGAGGCGGGACCTTGGTCGTGCCCGGCCACGGCCGGATCTACGATCGGCAAGACGTGGTGGAATACCGGGATATGTTGGTCACCATCCGGGACATCATCCAAGACATGATTCACCGCGGCATGACGCTCGCTCAGATCAAGGAAGCCTCGCCGGCTAAAGCCTATGAACGCGAGTACGGCGCGAGATCCGGGTCATGGACCACGGACGCTTTTGTGGAAGCCGTGTACCAAGGGCTCGACCGCCAAGAAGTAGACCAACATGAAAGATTCTCGGGTATGTGAACCCGGTTTCTCCTCGCTGCCTGGTTGATTGCGGTCATCCCGGCTCACGGCTCAGCGCGGCGGGCCACCTCCGACGGCCCAAGCGGACGCGCCTTTTGATTTGACCGGCTACTGGGTCTCTGTGATTACGCAGAACTGGCGCCTCCGCATGGTGGTTCCTCCGCGAGGCGACTACATCGGCATTCCGTTGAATGAGGCCTCCAAAAGGATCGCCGACAGGTGGGATCCGGCAAAGGACGAAGCGGCCGGAAATCAGTGCAAAGGGTATAACGCGGCGATTATCCTGACGCAGCCCGAGCGTCTGCACCTCACCTGGCAGGACCCCAACACGCTGCGCATGGAAATCGACGCCGGCACGCAGACGCGGATGTTCCATTTCGGCAATTGGAAGTCGCCCGGCAGCCCCGCAACCTGGCAGGGCGATTCAACGGCGACATGGTCCGCGCGGCGGCAACTGGGCGAACCGGGCGGGCCGAAAGCCCGAAGTCTGAAAGTCGTCACCACGAATATGCGTCCTGGGTATGTCCGTAAGAATGGCGTGCCGTACAGCGCGAACGCGAAGCTCACCGAGTACTTCGATGTGTTCCAGGAGCCCAACGACGAGACCTGGATGATCGCGACCACTGAAGTGGAGGATACGGTCTATCTCGACGCCCCGCTGATTTTGAGCGCGCAGTTCAAGAAACAGGCCGATGCTTCCGGCTGGGATCCGACGCCCTGTTCGACCAAGTGGTGATAGGAGCCCATATGACGAAAAGAGCCATCCATATTGCGTTGCCGTCCCTGACAGCCTTGTTACTGTTGACGGCTACTTCCCTGCTTGCTCAGGTCGACCTTTCGGGATCCTGGGCCGCCAGAAACTATAGTGACGCCTTGGGCGTGAACCCCGGTCCCGGCCCGCTTCCCGTCGAATATTTCGGGTTGCCGCTCAATGACGGCGGCCGTGCGCGCGCTTTGCTCTTCGATGCGTCGCAAGTGTCCAGCCCGGATCGCATCTGCGACCCTTACTCCGGTATTTATGTTCTGATGGGGCCGCAGGGCCTGAAGATCTGGAACGAAACGGAACCGCTTACCGGCTCAACCATCGCGTGGCATATTGGCGGGTTTGGCGACATGCCTCCCCTCACGATCTGGATGGATGGACGACCTCATCCTTCGAAGAACGCTCTCCACACGTATGCCGGCTTCTGGACCGGAGTGTGGGAGGACGACGTTCTCACCACCTACACGACTCACCTGAAAGCCAGTATGGTTCGCCGCAATGGCGCGCCCGCGAGCGACCAAGCCACCATGCGGGCGCACTGGTCCCGGCACGGCGATCTGCTGACTGTAACCGGACGGATCGAAGATCCCGTCAACCTCGATGGACCTTACTACATGACGCGAGTTTTCCAACTGACCGGTGCCGCTCCCACGCGAACGGTCGGAGCCCCGTGCATCATCACCTATGAGGGCGTGCCGGCGGGCGTGGTGCGGCATTTCCTGCCGGAGAAGAATCCGTTCCTGGAACAAGTCACGAAGTATTACAACATTCCGGTCGAGGCCGTGCTGGGCGGACCCGAAACCATGTATCCGGAGTACCGGAAGAAATTGAAAGACAGTTACGTGATCCCAGAAAAATGTCCCAACATGTTTTTTAGGGGTCCGGATGGTCCTCCCAGTTGCGGCCAGGTGGGACTCTATGGGCGTCAACCGCAAAATTAGTGCATCGCTATGAGCAAACCAAAGTGTTTCGCCCTGTTGATTGCCGCGGCCTTGATGCCGACCTCTGGAACACGCCTATTCGGCCAGAGCAAAGACTCCCGCGCCAAGTTGCCCGAAGCACCTCCGGTTGGCTTTTTCGGAAGCTACCGCGTGGCAACCGACAAGGTGGATCCATCCAAGCTTCCGATCATCGGCGCCTGGCGAATCAATTTTGATAGATCCGATCCCGTCATGAAACGGCAAGGGCGCTTCAAAGCAACGGGAACCTCGATCTATACCGCAGTCAACGGCGGCATCAAGGCCGAAACTTTCCTTTTCTATCCGCCCAAGGACGATAGCTACAAGACCCACTTTACCGATGACGGCCGCGAATACTGGTTCAAGCTCGACGGCAAGAATATCTATGAGAATCCGCAGGGCCCCAACGGTTTGGGTCAGACGGTCGGGATGTGGCTCATCGATCGCAACACCATCTACCGGGAACGGATGACCAAAGGCGTCATCGACGAGCGCGTGCTCTATCGCGTTTCTCCGGATGGGAAGACGTTAGTCTGGACGAATTTCAATTCTGCGGGCGACAGCGGTCATGTTGTGTGGGACCGAATCGAGCTGCCGCCGCGTTAGGTTCCGTCCGGGCCGCGGCCTACCGGTTTCTACATCGATACTAGCCGTGTACTTCCATCCGACCCACGCACGATTGCGTAGACTCGCCTGCACTCCTGGCATTCCAACAGCTCATTTTCGAGCGCACTGCTGACGATCCTTTCGAGGTGGTTCGAATCGCAGCCTGGGCAATGGTACTGGTCTGCGTCGGCCATGCCGACAATCGTGGCACCGGCGGCGCATTCACAATCCGCGAGGCGTAAAGTAGATAGGAAGGGACACAACCGTGAGCTATCGACTTGTCGCCGCTGCTGCAATGATTACGGCCATCTCAACTGTGCCGGCACGCCTCGCCGGCCAGACCCAAACGGGAACAGGCCAGGGCGCGATCGCCGCGAAATCGCCCTCCGGCAAGTCCTGGGCGCCACCGCGCACGGCGGACGGGCAGCCCGATCTTCAAGGTGTCTGGACCAATCCCACCATTACGCCCTTCGAGAGGCCGGCCGCCCTCGCCGGTAAGCAGTTTCTGTCAGATTCGGAAGCGGCCAAGCTCGAACAGCAGGCCAAACAGAATCAGGTCGATCGCCCACCTGCTCCAGGTGATGTTGGCGGCTACAACCAGTCCTGGTTTGACTCAGGGACGAGGGTGGTTTCCACCCACCAAACGTCGCTGGTCGTAGATCCGCCGGATGGCCGAGTCCCGCTAAGACCGGAGGCCGAGGCAAAACGGGACTACAACCTCGCTCACAACAGCGACTCGTATGAGTACATGAGCGTGTGGGACCGCTGTATCACGCGCGGCGTGCCGGGCGGTATGTTCCCGGCCGGCTACAACAACGCCTACCAGATTGTGCAAGTGCCCGGGTACGTGTTTATTCTGTACGAAATGATTCACGAGCCTCGGATAATCCCGCTGGACGGGCGTCCCCACGTGCCAGCGAACATCCGGCTCTGGAATGGCGACCCGCGCGGGCACTGGGAGGGCAATACGCTGGTGGTGGACACCACCAACTACAATGACCAGGGATCCATCGCAACCAATGCCGCTTCCGGCCGGATAAAGGGCATTCCGCAGAGCGAGGCCTTGCGCGTTGTCGAACGCTTCACGCGCACGGCAGCCGACACCATCCTGTATCAAGTGACCATCGAAGATCCCAACGTTTATACCCGACCCTGGAAAGTAGAGATACCTTTGACCCGCGACGACAACTATAAGCTGTATGAATACGCTTGTCAGGAGGGCAATCACGCTGTCGAAAACGTTCTCCGGGCCGGGCGCGCGGCTGAGCAGAGTGCTACTCCAGCTGTACTGCCGCTCGGCAAACCATGAAATTGTTAGTGATTCTGGCCGCCACGTCCGCTCCGCCGCTCGGGGCGTAGCACTCGGTTCCACCACAGAATCGCGCCGGTAACAAACATCATCGCGGGGGCGAGTCCGAATACCGCCCAAATCGCTTTCGTCGTCTGGTCGCACAGCCCGGGGCCGCTGCACGGAATGCCTATGCCGTTGATGCGGCCGAAATGCAAGAAGGCTAGCCAATAAATGACCCGGTCGCCAATGCGCGCGCCGGTATTCGCCGCAGTAGGAGGCTCGATCCGGTCAGCGAGGTTCTGAAACAGGTCGGGATGAGCGAGATAGAATCCGCTTACCGCAAACACGAACGTGAATCCGAGGCTCCAGAACCCGACCATGCTGTGCAAGTGCCAGGTCATGCGCTTCCATCCCACGCCGCGATGCAGTGTCAGGCTGCGGCGCCAGGTCTTGACGCCCGGCCACCATATCACCAGACCCGTCACGGCAAGCACGAGCACGGCAAGCGCGCCAACGCCGTTCACTTTCCGGCCCGCTTCTCCGGCGAACAGATTGTCGTGCAGATCAATCAGCTTCGACACGAGCCGGATGCCGGTTGGGACTGCTTCGCCAACATCGCTGCCACTGCGAGGATCGAACAGCCGTCGCTTATCCTCATCGCCGCGCGCTAGCCAGACATCCACTGCCTGATCGAGATTCCGCGACCGGCGGACACTCACAACCCGATAGCCTGGATACAGGCGCAGGGCGGCATCGGCGAGCTGGCGGTCGGTCAGTCGCGGTCCTGACCCCGTGGAGATGACTGGTGGTGGAGTCGCTGCTCTGTAAAGTTCGTTGCTATAGACCAGTACGCTGCCGGTGACACTGATCATGAGGACGTAGAGTCCGAGGGCGATGCCGCTCCATAAGTGCACTTGAAACAGCGCCCTGCGAAACCAGACTTTCTGCGGCTGCCGAACCCAGCGCTGCCACATGTGAAGTCAGCGAGCCGGGACAAAACGCTGCACGCGCTCGTTGGTCCACACCTCGCCCGTATAGATGTTGTTTTTCGAATCCACAGCGATCATATGAAGCCCGTAGAACTGCCCGCCGTTTTGCCCCATACCTCCGAACTCCGCCACCACCTTGCCGTCTTCGCGGTTCAGAAACCACACATGGCTGTTGGTGATGTCGGAAATAACCAGATACCGCTGCTGCTTGTCCGCGGAAAAAGCGATGCCGCCGGTAGAGCCGCGGTCGCCGGTCTGTTCAGCCAGGATGAATTCCTTAACAAACTTGCCTTGTTTGTCGGTCACCTGGATGCGGTTGGCTTGGCGATCGGCGGCATAGACCAACCCATCATGGGAAATGTTCAGCGTCAGGTGGCCCCTGAATTCCTTCGGCATCGGTCCCTTGGGAACGTAGGCGCGGTCCTTCGGATCGGTGCTCATCTCGGACAAAGGCTTTCCGTAGGCGCCCCAGCCGCGTTTGAACTGCAACGTATCCAGATCGAAGACCATCACGCGCCCGCCCAGATAGTTATCCGCGGCGTAAAGTTCGCGAGCCGGCTCGTCCAGCCGAACCTCTTCGATGCCGCCTACGATCATGGGCGTGGTAGGTGGATACTTGGTGCGGAACGCCTTGACAGCCGCTGGATCGGGCCTCTTGCGGCCAGGGACCGGGGACATCCCTGCCGGACCAGTGCCACCTTTGCCGGGAATCCGAGCTGTTACCGCCTCTCCTCCACCGGTACCCGGCTCCTGTTCTGGCACACGCGGCACCTCGCCGACCAGTTTGCCGGTCTTCGGATCGTATTTTCTGACGGTGTCACTTCCGATGTAGATGAAGCCTTGGCGGTCCACAGCCATTCCGTGCCCTTCCGGCGGGTCGAAAGAGCCGATCACGTTTCCGTTTTTATCGAAATGGATCATAGAGGGAGGCTCGCACGCAGCAGTCGGCGATAGGAGGATTCAGTTCTGCATGCAGATCCAGGTCTATCAGGTCGTTTGGCCGGCTTAACACCCAGATATTGTCATCCTTATCCACGGCCAATCCCGTGACCCCTCCCATCTTCCACTTGTTGGGAAGCGGCTTGGGCCAGTCCGGGTCGAACTTATAGTTGGGCGGGTTCTGCGCCTGCGCTCCTGCCGCGATGACAATCGCGAACAAGTAGAGTAGGCCCAGGAGATGCAAAGCGCAATTCGGCAGACTGCGACAGACTGAGGTCTTCATAGGTTGCCCCCTCACATTGTATTGCGGTCCTGGAGGAACGCAAGCAACACGAATCGTCGCCGACCTGCGTCGGGATGAAGCCCGGTGCTATACAGCTCGCGGTTAAGGACGCCTGCCGGCCTTGCGCCTGGGGCTGAACGATCTCACATGCCGCTGCGGCGCGCGCGGGGCGGAGGGAATCACGAGGACCTTCCCGTCGTGCCTCGGCTCGCGCGGAACGTCGGACGATACCTGGCGCCGTACCAGCCGCGTGTCGAGCGTCCTCTCGATGTGTGCAATATCGGCGCGCTCGGAGTGGGTAGCGAAGGTCGAAGCTGTGCCGCGTGCGCCCGCGCGTCCCGTGCGGCCAACCCGGTGGATGAAGTCTTCCGGGACTTGCGGAAGATCGTAATTCACCACGTGCGAGATGCCTTCCACATGGATTCCGCGGGCTGCGACGTCGGTCGCCACCAGGACCCGGTAGTGGCCCTCTTGGAATCCACGCAACGCCTGGTTGCGCTGGCTCTGAGTGCGGTCGCCGTGGATGGCAGTGGCCTTTACGCCTTCGCGCGCGAGCTTCTTCGACAGTCGGTCGGCGCCGCGCTTGGTGCGCGCAAATACCAGGAACGACCCTTCCTCCTGGCGCAGCATGCTTTCGAGCAGACCCAACTTTCGATCCTGCTCCACTTCGTAGAGGTGCAGTTCCACCTGTTCGATCGGCTTGGTGGTGGAACCGACCGCGATGCGAACCGCGTTTCGGACGTGCGTATCAACCAGGTGCTTGACCGAGCTTTCAATGGTCGCCGAGAAAAACAGCGTCTGCCGGTCGGCGGGGATGGCTGCCATGATCCTTTTGATAGTAGGCAGGAAGCCCATGTCCAGCATACGGTCGGCTTCATCCAGAACCAGCATGCGGACGCCGCTGAGATCGACCAGTTGACGGCTGAGGAAATCGTAGAGCCTGCCCGGAGTGGCGATCAGCACTTGCGCACCCTTGCGGATGTGCTGCAGCTGTGTTCGCTCGTTGAGTCCACCGACCGCGACGGCGGCGCGAACGCCGGTGCCCATCGCCATTTTGGCAAAGGTCTCGTCAATTTGGATGGCGAGTTCGCGCGTTGGACTCAGGACCACGGCGCGGATGCCGGGACGAGGCGGTTGTTTTGCGATCAGGTGCAGGATGGGCAGGACAAAAGCGAGCGTTTTGCCGGTACCGGTTTGCGCCGTGGCGACCACGTCGTGTCCGGCCATGGCCGGCTCGATGGCCAAAGCTTGCACGGGAGTTGGCTCGGCAAAGCCGTGCCTTGCGAGATTGCTCTTTAGGGGAGCGGAAAGGGGGAGTTCAGAGAAACTTTTCATTTATATTTTGTTTTGAGGATGAGAATCGACGAGCCGACTACCGGTCAGGGGAGAGGGGTTTGCGGATCAACTTCCAGTAGTTTTTATTGTACCGCATACCGGGTCATGTTTCGGTGGTGGTCAGTTTGTCCACCAGACGCTCACTAGTGAGGGTTGGCCATTTCGATGGAATGAACGGCGCGCATCGAGACCAATGCTCCCTCCTGTACCACGGCACCATTAAACGTGGAGAATTTGAATATGATCGTCGATTATGGTGAATGGCCCCTCGACCTCCCCGGCCCTGCCCTCAGTGGTGGGACAGTGGCGTGGTTGTTCGGCAGTGGTCTTTCAATTGAGTGTGGGTTGGAGTGGACAGAACCGACGCCATGGAAGGCGTTCCCGCGGAGGGAGCGAATCGAGAGGATCATGAAAGCATTGCGGGATGAAATGGATTCGCCCCGTGTGGACCCCGTTCCCATCCGCGAGTTCCTAACGCTCCTCGACCAGCACACAGCCCCTGAATGGCGGCACCTGTTTGTGACCACAAATTGGGACTACCTCTTACAACGGGAGCTTAGCGCTCAAGTATCTGGGTTGGCGCTTCCCGGGTGGCTCCATCGAGGGGCCGGGAGCCACGTTCACCATTTAAATGGAACCGTGGAAGCCGAAACGCAACACCGAAGTTGCTTCCTGCTCGAAGACGACTCCGGACCGCAGCGCACCCAAACGACTGAGGCTAATTACGCCTTCAATTACATGATTTGCGAGCGCACCTTCGTGGTAGTGGGCATGTCTTTTGAATGCGACGCGGACAAATTTCTGCTGACGCAACTCAACAAGATTGAGGATTGGATGCCCATAGGTGAAAGCCATTGGATCATTGTTAATCCGAATGGAGAGACTTTGGAGGCTGTCTGCGCACGGATCCGTGAAGCGTTATCAGCCGCACACGTGGAATCGGTGAAATCCAAATTCGCGGATTGGCGACGCGTGGAGTGTCCGAATCTCAAGGCTAAGGGCGCTTTTTGGCGGCCTTGAACGGTACAATGAAGAGCGATGGTAAACCCCGTCATTGTGATCGACCCGGATATCATGAGCGGAACGCCGTGTTTCCGTGGCACGCGAGTTCCGTTCAAGAATCTGATCGATTACCTGGAGGGCGGCCATTCTTTAGGTGAGTTTCTCGATCAGTTTCCGACCGTCACGCGTGAGATGGCCGTGCAAGCCCTCGAGGAAGCGAAGAATTCGCTGCTCGCCAGAATCGCGTGAGATTTCTGATTCCTTCCGGCTCTCGTCTCAGGCCGGCAGTTCAACCTCGATCTCGCGAAGTATGGACGTGGGCGAGCGCTCGATGTTCACGGTTTCCCAATAAACGCGAATCGCCTCGGATGCCCGAGCAGTCAGTTCCTCCAACGCCCCTCCCGTTACGAGAATCGTTGGAAGTTCGGGCACGTAAGCGCTCTAGCTACCGGCGCCACCTTCGATAACAAGAGAATACTTGCGAATCATTGTTCAGCTCATTCTAAGAATTGGAGACTTTCACCTCGCCACCTTGGCCTCCAGCTCCGCCCAGCGTGCGTACAAATCCTCGACGCGCTGTTGCGCAGCCTGCAGCTTTTCGTAGGCCGCCGTGTACCGCTTCACATCCGGCCCGGCCGCATCCAGCTCCCTTTGGCACGCGGCCAATTCCTCTTCCGCTTCCAGAATCTTCGCTTCGGTGCCGTCCCACTCGCGCTGCTCCATATAGGACAGCTTCTTCTTGGGACCGTCCGCGGACGCCGGCAGGCGCGGCTCCTTCGCAACCGGTTTCTCGGTAGGCTGCTCGTTGCGCGACGCCTCCCACTGCGAGTAGTCGGCGAAAACTCCTCCCTCGTCTCCATCCAGGCCGATCACGACAGTCGACACGCGGTCCAACATATATCGGTCGTGACTCACCAGCACCACTGCGCCCGCAAACTCAAGCAGGCTGTCCTCCAGCACTTCGAGCGTGGGAATATCCAGATCGTTGGTCGGTTCGTCGAGCAGCAGCACGTCGGCCGGGGCCAGCATCAGCCGCGCGATCATCACGCGAGCGCGCTCACCGCCCGAGAGTTTCGAAACCGGAAGTTCGAGTTGCTCCTCGCGAAACAGAAACCGCTTGGCCCATCCGGCGACATGGATCGGACGTCCACGATAAATCACCGAGTCGCCCTCCGGGCAGAGCGTCCGGCGCAGGCTGATTTCCAGATCCAAATGCTCGCCGCGGTCCTGTGCGAAGCTCACGATTTGCAGCCGGTCGGCCCGCTGGATGGTCCCTTCGTCGGGCTCCAGCGATCCTTGCAGGATCTTGAGCAGCGTGGTCTTCCCGCTGCCGTTCGCTCCCACCAGGCCGATGCGGACGCCGGGCGAAAGAGTCAGGTTCAAATTTCGGAACAGCCTGCGATCGCCGAGCGTCTTCCCGATGCCCTCGGCCTCAATCAAGCGCTTGGTCTTTCGATCGGACGCGGTGAAGTCGATCTTTGCCGTCGCCGTACGGCTGCGTGCCGTTGCGGCCGAGAGTTCGCTCGATAAGCCGTCCCGCTGAATCCACGCGCGCGCGCGACTTGCCGGTTCTGGCCTTCGGTCCACGCCGCAGCCACTCTACCTCGCGCCGAACCTTGGTCGCCAGCGACTCCTGCTGCTTGGCCTGCGCCTCCAGAAAATCTTCCCGCCGCTCCAGGAACTCGCTGTAGTTCCCGTTCACCTGGAACGTATTCTGCGGATAGACCGCGTTGACCTCCACCATGCGCGTGGCGACGTTCTCCAGAAAATAGCGGTCGTGCGTGACGAACAGGCAAGCGTTGGCAACCTGGATCGCACTCTCCAGCCACAGGATGCCTTCCAGATCCAGGTGATTGGTGGGCTCATCCAGAAGCAACACGTCGGGCGATGTCACCAGCGCAGACGCGATGGCGAGCCGCTTCCTCCATCCGCCGGAGAGTGCACTGGCGACGGTAATGGCGGTCTCAAATCCAGCCCGGCTCAGCATTACTTCCACGCGAGTCGCCTTCTCCTGTTCCTCCAATGACAGACCGCTCAAAGACGCTCCGAGGACGGAGCCGACGGTGTCGTCGGGCCCGAACACGGAATCCTGCGGGACGTAGGCCAGACGGGTTTGCTTGCGCAGCGCGCGCGTACCGGAATCGGGCGGTTCCTTCCCCGCCAGGATCTCCAGTAATGTCGTTTTACCGGCGCCATTCGGCCCGATCAGACCGGTCCGGTCCCCCTCAGAAAGGCTCAACGAAAGATTGTCGAACAGAACGCGCGCGCCAAATGCCTTGCCGAGACCGGAGCCACTTAATAAAACAGCCATCCCTTTCCAGCATGGCATTGGACGCACTCGCGAGGCCACTCGGAACAGAAGCTGCACGGGCGCGACTGGCTACCACGGGCCACCAGAGTGATTGCTGAACGTTGCCTTTGTAAAGTTCTGTGAAGTTGGCATAATAGCGAACTACGAGTGGAACTTGAATTGAAACGCCCGCGTCCAAGACAAATTATGCAAACGTGCCGCTCCGTGAACGCTCAGGGCATCTGGGGCCCGCGACTCCTCAAGCCTGGGGCTGCACGGCGCTCCCATCTTCGACTCAAAATCATACTCGCGCTTTCGATCAGCGTCGCGGCTCCCACCGGCGCTTGGGCGCAACAATACACGATCAGCACGGTAGCTGGGAATGGCACGGCAGGCTTTGCGGGTGATGGCGGACCAGCGACGTCCGCCTCATTGAACGGACCGATCGGCGTAGCAGTAGATACCTCGGAAAATGTTTACATTGCAGACGTAGTCAACCAGCGGATTCGCCGGGTGTCGCAGGGAACCATCTCGACGCTGGCGGGCAATGGAACAAATAGCTACGCAGGCGATGGTGGTGCTGCAACAAGTGCAGAGATGAGCAGTCCGACCGGTGTCGCCGTGGACTCCGCCGGCAACGTTTATATTGGGGACGCCAACAATAATGTCGTCCGGATGGTTACCCCCGCTGGAACCATTAGCACCGTCGTCGGCAATGTCTGCACGTCCACCACAACCATTCCATGCGGCCCCGGGCAGGGGGGCGATGGCGGACCAGCCGATGTCGCGCAATTAGACTATCCTCTTGGCTTAGCCATTGATTCCGCCGGCACTTTGTACATCGCCGACAGCATTAATAACGTCATTCGAGAGGTATCCGGCGGGATCATTTCGACGTTGTACTTCTCCCTGCACCTGAGCCATCCGGTGGACGTAGCCGTCGACTCAGCGCGGAATGTCTATATCGCGGATCTCAACAACAGCCGCATCGTGAAGGTCACACCAGCCGGCATGTCCACGGTATTCGCTGGGAACGGCATGTCAGGATTCAGCGGTGATGGCGGACCCGCATCCAAGGCGGAATTGTCTTTTCCAACCGGCGTCGCGGTGGATGGAGCGGGGAATGTGTACATCGCGGACACGCTCAACCAGAGGATTCGCAAGGTAGGAACCGATGGAACTATCTCCACGATCGCAGGCACCGGTCAGCCCGCGTATTCCGGAGACGGTGGTCCGGCATTGGCCGCTACGCTTTCGTCTCCCGGTGAAATCTTTGTGGATCCGTCAGGGGCGCTGTACATCGGAGATACCGGCAATAATGTTATTCGGTTGCTTCAGCCGCCGGCTCCGGCTCTTTCCACGAACGGCGTCGTTAACGCGGCCAGTTACACACCAGGGATTTCGCCAGGGGCATTAGCTAGCATTTTCGGAACGAACTTCTTCGCTTCCTCCGCCAGCGCCACTGGATTACCACTTTCCAGCTCTCTGAGCGGGGTGCAAGTTAGCGTCGGCGGCCGGCTCGCCCCAATCCTCTACGTAAACTCAACTCAAGTGAACTTCCAAGTTCCGTGGGAAACGCAAGCGGGAACGACAACGATTTCTGTCAGCAGGAATGGCGTCGTAAGCAATACCGTCACGGTGCCGGTCGCCACGGCCGCTCCGGGACTCTTCGTGGAATCTGGCGCCGCAATCGTTCAAAATTCAGATTATTCTCTGAATCAACCCTCCAACCCGGCGGCTGCGGGCAGCACCGTGATCGCTTATTTCACCGGCACAGGATCGATCAGCGGGACGGTAGCCGATGGATATCCAACTCCCGGCTCTCCTCTTTTTCAAGTCCCGCAGTCGAGCGTTACTGCCATGATCGGCTCTATGCCGGCAACCGTCATGTTTGCTGGTCTCAGCCCTGGGTTTGTGGGACTCGGGCAAGCCAACATAGTCATCCCCTCTGGAATCGCCCCAGGGACGGCTACTCTTACGATTACTATTGATGGTCAGACTAGTAACGCAGGTACCATCAGTGTTCAATAAGCCGACCTTTTGCGCCCCTTGATCCACGCGGGATGAAACCCCAGGGCGGCCTATCTGCGTCTGAAGTTCGTGACCCGCCTTGCCTTAATCCTCTCGCTGAGTGTCGCGGGATTTTCACAGGACCTCACTTTTTCTCTTCCACCGCTGAAAACTACGATGGATGCCGGCAGCCAACCGGTCACGATCATCGTAACGGGAAAGGTCTCCGGTAATCAGCAGGCGGTCAGGCTGAAATTGTCCGCGGATCTTTCCGATCTTCAGGACCACCTCGCCGATATACTGCGGGCCCAGTTGAATCGATCGGATCGCTGTGGCGAGCGGCTTACGGTGGAGCAAGCGGCGATTCAGCCGGCCGCACCCGCGGCGGCGCTAACTGCATCCCTGCACTATGAGAAATGGGCGTGCGTGAAAGCGCTCGGCAAGCAAATCACCAAGAGGATCGTGGGCGGAAACGCAATGATACCTGTGAAG
The DNA here is from genome assembly GCA_963732175.1 of Bryobacterales bacterium. Lineage (GTDB taxonomy): Bacteria > Acidobacteriota > Terriglobia > Bryobacterales > Bryobacteraceae > Palsa-89. The sequence goes on from CAVSYF010000003.1 coordinate 160,745, forward strand.
CTTACGCCGGTGGTGGGCGAAGGCCGCGAGCTGAAGCTGATCGGCGAGGTCGGCGAGATCCAGGCGGACGGGTCGCTGGGCGAAGTGTTGCGATCGGGATCGTTTGGCGAGACGCTGCAAGAGAAGATCCGCACGTCTATTCTATCTGCGTTGGGTAAAGCTGCTAATCTTCATACGGCGCTGCCGGAAAGTGTCGCCGGCATCACAAGAATCGAACGCGCGGACTTTGGCGATTCGGGTGCCGGGCATCTGTCGTTCGAACTGGCGGGAGAGATCCAGATCCCGTTCAATCAGATTCGGTCGATGCTGGAGCACAACTAAGTGGCATCCGCTATCATTCATCGAATGTTGATGCTGGCGTTGCTGGGCGGAGGTTGCCTGGCGGCCCAGGACCCATCCCCAACACAGCCCGGCACTTCCGAGGCCACCACCGGTCCTCAAAGCCCACAATGGAAAGGCCTCAGCGTGAAGGAGAAACTCAAGTACGACGCCAGGCATTTCTTCGATGTAGAGAACATCGTTTTTGCAGGCATGGGGGCCGGTTTGGACCAGGCGCGCGACCGGCCAGGTGCGTGGGGTCAGGGAGGGAGTGCATTCGGGGAACGTTATGCGTCGCATCTCGGCCAGTATGCGATTCAACGCAGCATTGCGTTCCCGGTGCAAGCCATTGACGGAGAGGATGCTCGTTTCTTCCGGTCAACCAGGAAAAGCCTCAGAGGGCGGGTCGGCGACGCATTCCTGCATACGGTATGGCGGCACAACGACAGTGGAGGCATGATGCCGGCCTATAGCGAGTTTTTCGGCGACTACGGAGCCGCCGCTATATCTCGCGCCTGGTGGCCGGATCGTTACCACACCAAGTCCGCAATCTTCTTCGCGGGATCGGACACGGTCCTGATTGACGCGGGCATTAACGTTTTTCACGAATTCACGCCCGATATCAAGCGGTGGCTGCATTTGGGACACTGAGCGCGCTTTATCGCCGACTGGAGAGCGCTCGCATCTTGGGGATCGCGATCAGTAAACCGCCGCTTATGCCAATCGAGCGATCATGCCCTCGCCCGAAGCTGTAATCGTAGCCCGGTTCGAGGTACCAGCCCAAGCGATGCTTCGCGGAGGGCCAGAACATAAAATCCAGCACGACCTCCGCGCCGAGTGAGTTGGTCGTGACACCGGACTCCCTGGTGTGAATCCATTCCGGACCAACACCGAACATAAACTCCGCTTTCTCGGAGAGGGTCCACGGCTTCTTGAAAAGCAGGTCGGTGTCCCATTCCGTCGAGTGACGGCTGAAGAGCGGCGTCGTGCCCGCCTCAAGCTCTAGCCAGTTCTCTATCGGAGTCACTTCAACCGCGAGGTCGGGGCCGAAGCTCGATCCCCCGTTTTTGAGATCCCAGCCAGCGGCTCCGCCAAGCTCGACGATTGCCGCCGGCTCGTCATTGGCTACCTGCGCAAAAGCGTTTCCAGAGTTGAGCAACAGGGTCGCCCACAACAGGGATTTTGCGGTGTTCACTGGACGGGAGTGTATCAGCTTTTCTCGATTACAATCCATCCGGCTCGAAGAGTCAGTGGCATTTCAATTGCTTGGTTAGGAATTTGTTTCGACCGGGAGGCGAATCCAGGGTGTCCACGCTCACGATGGTGCGTACTGTATGCTGCGAGGGTCATCAGATCCACGGTAGGCGGTGCTCGCTTTGCCCGCATCGCCCCGAGAACCAGGAAGCGATTGAAAACTATAAGGCTTCTGTGCGTGGGTTTTCCCTCCGGCAGGCTGTCGCCGTGTGTGACGCCACCGAGTTCGGCAGCCAATCTCGTTCTTCCGCCACCCTCGAAGCGAAGACGCCCGGCCATCGCGATTCGTCAACCGACCCAGTTCCGTCCCGCCATCACCCATCCTGCGAGAGCTTCGGCGAGCTCGCTTCCGCGCACAGCTGATCGGAGCCGGGATCGAAATTGGTGGCCGAATACCACCGTTCAACCAGATATTTTCTGTTCCGCAGATCTGTAACTCATTGAATTAAAGTAGTTTCCGCTTTGGTCCCGGGACTGCCTTATTTCCTGGCGTGAGGAGGGAACGAAAATGAAAAAGAAATTGATGGCAGGATTCTTACTGGCCGGCGGCTGCCTGTTTGCCGCTCCTCGGATTTCGTTTGGAGTCGGAATTGGTGTGGGAGCGCCCGTGGTCGCGCCTGCTTATGTGGCTCCAGCGCCCGCTTACGTGGCGCCCGCTTATGTGGCTCCTGCGCCCGGTCCCGGATACACGTGGGTTGGCGGTTACTGGTACGGAGTAGGGCCGGGCCGTGTATGGCGTCCGGGATATTGGGCCGCGCCGCACGCTTACTTTGGTCCTCGCGGGCATTTCCGCCGCTAGTCGATGCATCGACCCGCGCGAGTCGACCCTGGGCCGCGCGGGTCTTAGCTACGCTCGCCAATTCCGACGGTGTCACTTCGGTCAGTGGCCTGCGGGGAATCACCCAGTCAGTCTGGGCCTAGATTCGCAGCTTAGGCCGGGAACACATTTGATATCAACAGATTGAAACGGTTTGAGCGCGGTAAGTCACGTGCACTTGGCTTCACGCCGTAAACTTGATCATCAAATTCACACGAGGGTGGAGACGTGAAGGCAAAATCGGATTTGGTTCCTGACTGCGATATTCATGGCGAGCCCATGTATCTGGACGAGCGTCCAGCATCGGCGCTCGGACTCGCGGGCAATCGCGATGTAATTACGTGGCGTTGCGCTCAACCAGGGTGCGGGCGCTTCTTCTATGGGACGGTGGGTTATCGTTACACGCCGCCGCCGCCGGCACGGATGCTTTGACGCCGCGCTGCAAAATGGAAGGCGCATTCCTGGTGGTGCAGGAGATTCTTGGCAGCTACATCTGTCCGGTCGCCGGATGCAAAACCGTTCAGGCGTGGCAAGCTGCGAGTGAGCCGCTGGAGGTTAACGAGCCGAGCTTCGCTATAAGCAGATAGCCAGCCGTCTGCGCCGCGGGCATTCGGCTATACTGAAAACCCTGGCGCGGAATGAGCGAGGCGAAACTCACCCTTGCGTTCGACGTTTACGGCACGCTGGTCGATCCACATGGCATGGAGGTCCATCTCCAGCCATTTTTCGGCGCTCAAGCGAAGCAGGCCAGCGAGGTTTGGCGCGAAAAGCAGATCGAGTACTCGTTCCGGCGCGCGCTCATGAAGCGATATATCGACTTCGATTCGTGCACCGCGCAGGCGCTGCTCTATATAAGTGAGTTGCTCGGAGTCGCTTTATCTCGCGCCGACCAGCAGGCGCTTCTGGCCCGGTATCGCTCGCTTCCGGCCTTTGCCGACGCCGCCCCCGCGCTCGAAAAACTGGAGGCGCGCGGCTACAACCTGGTTGCATTCTCGAACGGCACGGAGAACGCGGTGCGCAGCGTGCTGGCTGAGGCCGGATTGCTTGACCGCTTTGGGTCCGTGGTCAGCGTGGACGAAGTTCGGTCTTTCAAGCCCGATCCCGCGGTGTATGCGCACTTGGCCGACAGCGTCGGGCTACCGGGATCGGCGGTCTGGATGATTTCGAGCAACCCGTTCGACGTAATCGGCGCCAAGTCCTATGGGCTGCGTTCGGTCTGGGTGCGCCGCGACAACAAGCGCGTCTTCGATCCCTGGGAATTTTCTGCGGACCGGATCGTCGGCAGCCTTCTGGAATTGCCGGCCGCGCTCGATTAGGGCTTTCTCGAAGCGAAAAGAACGGCCCCGTCTATTGACCGGCTCGCTCCAGTTCAGTGGCCGCGGACTGGATCTTCTCTCCCGCATTTTCCAGCACTTTGCCAACGCGCTCGGATTGCTCGTCGGCTAGCTTCCATTGCTTCTGTTCGAGGCTTTCGCGGACGCCGGGCAGGGTCTTGACGTCGTAGCCGGTATACAGTCCCGGCGCGTAGATCTGGTTGCGATACCAAGGACGGCTCGGGAGCCCGTCGTTCAACGTGAGCGCGCGTTCGACCGCGATCAACTGCGCGTTGAGCGACGTAGCCGACGCACGCGCCAGCGCGGCGCCGCCGGACTCCTCGGCATGCGCGAAAGCCTTCTGATACTGCTCGCTCGACCGCTCTAGCGCAGCCAAACCATTGTGAAGCGGAGCGAGATTCAAGAAGGGAGGTACGGCTTCCTTGGCGGGCGGCACGGTGGGACGTCGCGGATCATTGGTGGCCTTGAAAACGCCTTCGTCGATCTCGCGGTTGCGCTCGATGATGTCATTGCGCTGGTTCTGGGACAGACGGTCGATCTCATCGATGTAGCGCCGGATGGTGTCTGTGAAATCGGAAAAGTCGAAAGGAACGACTTCTGCGTCCGCTAAGCGCAGGATCGCGAGGCCTGCTAATTCGGAAAGCGCGCGCCCGTAGCTAAAATCGGTATCGGCGAAATGCGTGTACCAATAGAAATCGTCGTAAACGGAATGATAGACACCCCCGGCATCCTCGCCCCCGAACCCGAGGTTCAGCGATGCCACGCCCAGGTGGTCGAGGAATGGCGAATAATCCGAGCCCGAGCCGAGCGCGGCGATGCGCAGATCGGCACGCTGGCGCGCCTCTTGACGATCCTGCTGAATTGGAGTTGTCGTGGCTGCGGCCGCGGGGTTGCGCGGGCCTTCGATGCGGCGCAGTTGCAGCCTTTTCCATACCGTGAGATTGGTCTCCGGGTCTGTCACTTCGCGAGCGACGCTGTTGATGAACTTCTCGAGCGTGTGGGATCCGGCGACATTCAAGAACCCTCGGCCGTTTCCGTCTGAGTTGATATAGGCGACAGCTTTGCGCGTCAGCTCGTCGGCGTGATCCTCGGCCCATTCGGTGGAACCAAGCAAGGCGGGCTCTTCGCCGTCCCAAACGCAATAAATAATGGTACGCTTGGGCCGCCATCCTTGGCGAAGCAAAACACCCAGGCTGCGAGCTTCTTCCATCAGCGCGCTGGTCCCCGACACCGGGTCGGCTGCGCCGTTGACCCAGGCATCATGATGATTACCGCGAATGACCCACTCGTCGGGATAAGTCGACCCAGGAATGCGCGCGACGATGTCGTACAGCGGTTTGAGGTCCCAATTGAAGCTAACCTTCAGGTGGACCTTGGCGGGCCCGGGTCCAACGTGATAGGTGATCGGAAGGCCGCCCCGCCATCGGTCCGGCGCCATCGGGCCGGTGAGCGCCGCTAACAGAGGTTGCGCGTCGCCGTAGGAAATGGGCAGCGTGGGAATCTTGGTCAAGGTGGTCACTTCGCTGAGCTTGAGGCGTTTGGCATCTTTGGTTGCGCCGACTCCGGGAGTCAGCGGGTCGCCCGGATAGACCGGCATGTCCATCACGCTTCCGCGCTGCACGCCGTCGGCAGGGCGAAAGGCGCCTTTTGGATAGGTGTCGCCCTGATAATAGCCGTCGTCGCGCGGGTCCGAATAGATGAGGCAACCCAGCGCACCATGCTCGGCGGCGAGTTTCGGCTTGATGCCGCGCCAGGTAGCGCCGTAGCGCGCGATGACGATCGCACCCTTGACGGACACTCCCAGACGATCGAGCTGTTCGTAATCATCGGGCGCGCCGTAGTTCACGTACACCAGCGGCGCGGTCACGTCGCCATCGATCGAGTAGGCGTTGTACGAAGGAAGCTGCTCGTCGTGCTGGGACGATGTCGCATCGCCCGCGACCGTCGGTTCCAGGAGCTTGGCCGCCACGCGGCGTGGTTCGACCAGCTCGAGCATTCGCTCCTTGGGCGTGGGGAACAGGACATCGTAGGATTCGATTTTCGCGTCGAGCCCCCATTCCTTAAACTTGGCGAGAATCCACTCGGCATTCTCTTTGTCGTAGGCGGAGCCGACGTGGTGAGGGCGCGCGGAGAGGTGCTGCATGTATTGCCGCAGATTCGCGCGATCGGGGAGGGCGCGGTACTTGGTTTCCAGATCGCGCTCAGCTCGGGCGGAATCGGCCGAGAATCCGGACAATGCGGGCGGATCGGCTGGAAAAACAGGGAGCGCCGAGAACCAGACGCAAAGCGCGATGTTCAGGAGCTTGTAAATGGGCGGTGCGAAAGCGGTGCATGAAATTGGTCCTCCGGGCGTTGGGAAATTATTCGCGGCGGACGCGGCAAGCGTATCGACATTGTACACCGGAGGCGGGAAGTCCATCGCGGTCAGGGCAAACCGACTGCGCCGCGCTATGCTAAAATTTCGATTTGGATCTGTAGGTTCGGAATCCCTCCGCCGATTCTCGTATTGTCCTCTTCTAGCAGTTGTCGTTAACGGTCTGGTGCCGGGGGATTACAGTTCTGGACAGGTGGCCGAGTGGTTAATGGCAGCAGACTGTAAATCTGCCGCTCCTTGCGAGCTACGGAGGTTCGAATCCTCCCCTGTCCACCAGAGCAACGAGTTTCAGCCGTTGTAGCTCAGTTGGTAGAGCGCGTCCTTGGTAAGGACGAGGTCACCAGTTCAATCCTGGTCAACGGCTCCATTTTCGGCGGCGGGTGACGGAATGGGCCAGCGGAAAGGCGCCGCGTTACCCGCTCTTCTAGCATCGAGGGACTTATGGCGAAGGAAAAATTTGACCGCAGCAAACCGCACGTAAACATCGGGACGATCGGGCACATCGATCACGGCAAGACGACGCTGACGGCGGCGATCACCAAGGTGCTCGGGAAGAATAATCCGAAGGTGAAGTTCCGGTCGTTCGATTCGATCGACAATGCGCCGGAAGAAAAGGCGCGAGGCATCACGATCGCGGTGGCGCACATCGAGTACGAGACCGCCAAACGGCACTACGCGCACGTGGATTGTCCGGGCCACGCCGACTACATCAAGAACATGATCACCGGGGCGGCCCAGATGGATGGGGCGATCCTGGTGGTGGCCGCGACCGACGGACCCATGCCGCAGACGCGCGAGCACGTGCTGCTGGCCCGGCAGGTGGGCGTGCCGTGCATCGTGGTGGCGCTGAACAAAGTGGACATGGTGGACGATCCCGAGCTGCTCGAACTGGTGGAGCTGGAAGTGCGCGAGCTGCTGTCGAAGTACCAGTTTCCGGGCGACGATCTGCCGGTGGTGCGGGTGAGCGCGCTGGGAGCGTTGAACGGGGAAGAGAAGTGGGAAAAGACGGTATTGGAGCTCATGAACAAGGTGGACGAGTACGTGCCGCTGCCGGCGCGCGACATCGACAAGCCGTTCCTGATGCCGATCGAAGACATCTTCTCCATTCAAGGGCGCGGGACGGTGGTGACCGGGCGCATCGAGAAGGGGATCTGCAAGGTCGGCGAGGAAATGGAGATCGTGGGCTTCAAGGACACGCGCAAGACGGTGGTGACGGGCGTGGAAATGTTCAAGAAGCTGTTGGACGAGGGGCGAGCCGGCGACAACGTTGGGTTGCTGCTGCGCGGCATTGAAAAAGACGACGTGGAGCGCGGGCAGGTGATCGCCAAGCCGGGCACGATTACGCCGCACAAGAAGTTCAAGGGCGAGATTTATGTGCTGAGCAAGGAAGAAGGCGGGCGGCACACGCCGTTCTTTAAGGGATACCGGCCGCAGTTTTATTTCCGGACCACGGACGTGACCGGAGTGACGGAGTTGCCGGCCGGGACCGAGATGGTGATGCCGGGCGACAACGTGAGCCTGGTGGTCGAGCTGATCACGCCGGTGGCCATGGACAAAGGGTTGCGGTTCGCGATCCGCGAAGGCGGCCGGACCGTGGGCGCCGGAACCGTGACCGAGATAATTGAGTAGGAGGCGCTAACCGCGCCGGGCCACGCGGCTCTGCCGCACAAGGCGCTAACCGCGCGGGGCCAGGCGGCTCTGCCGCACAAGCCATTTAGGAAAGGAGGGTGCTAAGAATGCGCGAAATCATAACGTTTCAATGCACCGAGTGCAAACGCAAGAACTACAGCAAAACCAAGAATAAGAAGACCACCACCGAACGCATCGAGCTGAAGAAGTTCTGCGCTTTTTGCCGCAAGCATCAGGTGCACAAGGAAATCAAGTAGACTGGAACTGGAAGCCGTCGGAGCGCCGGGAACAGATTGAGGGCAGTTAGGGGCATAGGCTAACGGTAAACCAGCGGTCTCCAAAACCGCCTTTGGGGGTTCGAATCCCTCTGCCCCTGCCAGTAGCAAAGGGAATCATAAGGTAAACGTAACCATGGCTACAGCACAAATACCGGAAGGCGACTCCGGAAATTTCATTCAACGGGCTTCCGGCTGGCCTGCGCAAATCAAGAACTACTATGAGGACCTGCAAACGGAGATGCGCCGCGTAACCTGGCCGTCGTGGAAGCAAGTGCGAGCCACTACTGCCGTGGTCATCGTGGCGGTATTCGCGTTTGCAGCCTACTTCGCGGTGGTCGATCAGATCGTGGCGACAGGCCATCAACAAGCTGTTCACGGCCTTCTCCAAATAGGCGAAAGAATCATGAGCGATAACGAAATTATTCCGGCAGAAGCAGAAGCTGACCAGCAGCCTGGCGAACCGGACCAACAGGCCCTCGTGGAATCGGAGCCGTCCAGCCCGGATGCGGCTCCGGAGTTGCCAACCGCGGTAGCGGACGGCAACAAGAACTGGTACATCATTCACACTTATTCGGGCTTCGAGCAGAAGGTCGCCGATTCACTGCGCGGCCGCGCCCAGGCTTTTGGTTTTGCCGACAAGATCGGTCAGATTTTGATCCCCACCGAAGAGGTGGTCGAGCTGCGAGGCGGCAAGAAGGTCACCAGCAAGCGTATGCTTTATCCCGGATACGTGCTGGTCCAGATGGAAATGAACGATCAGCTGTGGCATGAGGTGAAGAACACGCCGCGCGTCACCGGATTCGTCGGCGGCGGCAACACGCCCGTGCCGCTCTCGGCCGATGAAGTAAACTCGATTCTGTTCCGTCAGGCGACCTCCGCCGAGCGTCCGCGGCCCAAGGTTACGTTCGAACGGGGCGAGATTGTCAAAATTGTCGAGGGACCCTTCGCGAGCTTCTCGGGCAAGATCGACGAAATCAATCCGGAACGAAACACGCTGCGCGTCCTGGTCACGATCTTTGGCCGGTCGACGCCCGTGGAATTGGATTTTTTCCAAGTTAGTAAGGATTAGCTCAAATGGCCAAGAAAGTAACTGCGCAAGTTAAGCTGCAAATTCCGGCGGGAAAAGCGACGCCGGCGCCCCCGGTCGGTACGGCTCTGGGACCGCAGGGCGTGAACATCATGGAGTTCTGCAAGGCGTTCAACGCCAAGACCTCGGCCAAGGACCAGGAAGGTCTCATCATTCCCGTCGTCATCACTATTTATAGCGACCGATCCTTCACCTTCATCACCAAAACTCCGCCCGTGCCGGTGTTGATCAAGCGCGCGGTGAATCTGGCAAAGGGCTCGGCCGAGCCGAACAAGAACAAGGTCGGCAAGATCACCGCCCAGCAGGTGGAAGAGATCGCCAAAATCAAGATGCCCGACCTGAACTGCTTCGATCTGGAAGCGGCGATGCGTAGCGTGGCCGGGACCGCCCGTAGCATGGGCGTGGACGTGATCTAACCGGTTGGACAACCATCCGGGCGATCTGTTACAGTAGAGTTTAGCCAAGAAATCTAAACTCAGTGGGAGGCAGGGGTCTTTAGAAGTTTCGCCCCGCCGTCTGCACCAATGAGGGAACATGCCAAAGCAAGGTAAGAAGTTTCAAGCAGCCTCGAAACAAGTCGAACTCCGTCCCTACAATCTGAGCGACGCCGTTCCGCTGGTCCAAAAGATCAAGTTCGCGAAATTCGATGAGACGGTCGAACTGCACATGCGGCTGGGCGTCGATCCCAAGCACGCCGACCAGATGGTTCGCGGCACCGTGGTGCTGCCTAACGGCCTGGGTAAATCGAAGCGCGTTCTCGTGATCGCATCCGGCGACAAGCTGCGCGAGGCCGAGCAGGCCGGCGCCGATTTCGTGGGCGGCGACGACATGGTTAACAAGATCCAGACCGAAGGCTGGACCGATTTCGACGCCGTGATCGCCACGCCCGATATGATGCGGTCGGTCGGAAAGCTCGGCAAGGTGCTCGGGCCCCGCGGCCTGATGCCCAACCCGAAGACCGGCACCGTCACCCAGGACGTCGCCCAGGCCGTCAAGGAAGTCAAAGCCGGTAAGGTGGAGTTCCGCGTCGACAAGACCGGCGTGATCCACGTTCCGTGCGGCAAAGTGAGCTTCGAAACGGACAAGCTGCTGGAGAATGCCAGCAGCCTCATCCAGGCCGTCATCAAGGCCAAGCCCGCGGCCGCCAAAGGCAAATACGTCAAGAGCGTGACCATCTGCTCCACCATGGGACCCGGCGTTCACCTGGACGTGACTGCGTTCAACGCCAAGCAGTTGTAACGGAGAAGCACATGAAGAAGAAGTCGGACAAACAGAAGGATCTCGAAGCGCTCAAAAAAGATTTCGAGAAGGCGCAGAACATCTTCCTGACCGGTTACGAGAAGCTCACCGTGCAGCAGGATTTCGAGCTGCGCAAAACCGTTCGCGGCGCGGGCGGCAATTACAAGGTCATCAAGAATAATCTCGCGGAAAAGGCGTCGCAGGGCACTCCGGCCGAGGAAATCATGGCCCACTTGGCGGGCATGACGTCCATGGCGTACACCAGCAAGGATCCCGTGGCCCTGGCCAAGGCGCTCACCGCTTACGCGAAGGCCAACCCGACTTTCACCTTCAAGGCAGGCCTGGTGGAAGGCCGGGTCATCGACGTCAAATCGGTTCAAGACCTGGCGTTGCTGCCGTCGCGAGAAGAGATTTTAGCGAAAGTTCTATTTTTGATTCTGGCACCGGCGCAGCGTCTGGTCACCGCCATCAACGGCGTAGGGCGAAACCTGGCCGTGGTGGTCGATCAGGGCGTCAAAGAAGGCAAGTTTTCACAATAAGGAAACAGGACAAAGACAATGGCAGACATCAACGCAATCGCGGAACAGATTCAGGGGCTGACGCTGCTCGAAGCATCGCAGCTCGTTAAAACATTGGAAGAGAAGCTGGGCGTTTCAGCGGCTGCCGCGGCAGTTGCAGCGGCTCCGGCAGGTGGTGGCGCTGCGGCAGCAGCACCGGCGGCGGAAGAAAAGACCGAATTCAACGTGATCCTCACGGCCGCGGGCGCCAACAAGATCAACGTCATTAAAGCCGTTCGCGAAGTCACCAATCTGGGTCTCAAGGAAGCCAAGGATCTGGTGGACGGCGCGCCCAAGCCCATCAAGGAAGGCGTCAATAAGGACGAAGCCGAGTCCATCAGAAAGAAGTTCACCGATGCCGGCGCAACCGTCGAGGTGAAGTAGCAGGCGCTCCAGCTCGCGGCTTACATATGTCAGCGGCCGCCCGCAATCCGCACATTGCAAAGGAGATCTCTCCTGACTGCCGCTGCCTGCTCTGGTCTCATAGGACCGATTTGACTCTAGTCCCATCGGTTTGCTAAATTAGTGAACGATACTGGCCGTAGACCGACCTCGGATTCTTGCTCTTGTGAACCAAACATCCTGCGGATTTGGTGTGCCGTTCCTCGGAACGAGCACAGGGCTTTGCCATGCTCATTTTTTTCGCCTTACTCGGCGTGTATGGCAGCGGTCTCGCGGCTCGTACTGGCTGATATTATCCCACTGCTTTCAATTCTCCCTTGGGAACCTGGTTCCGAATATAAGCCTTAAAGGCGCAGACACTCAGTGATAACGGGGATGGGGAGAGTGCGGGCAGTTTTTTATTCGTCGGTTGAATTGCAAGTCCATCGGCGGTAGGAGCAAAAATGGAAAACCTGGAAAAAGGCGCAACGCGCGAGCGAGTCGATTTCTCTCGAATCAAAACTTCGATCCCGATTCCAAATCTGATCGAGGTGCAGAAGAAATCGTATGAGCGATTTCTGCAAATGGACCTGCTTCCCAACGAGCGGGAGGACTCCGGTCTACAAAGCGTGTTCAATTCCGTCTTCCCCATCTCGGATTTCCGGGGCCTGAGCCAGCTGGAGTTCGTCGATTACGCCATCGGAAACTGGGAGTGCAAGTGCGGCAACCTGAAAGGCCTGCACCACCTGCGGTCTACCTGCCGCAACCCCACGTGCGGCGCCACCATCCGCACCGATCCGTTCCATGTCGGCGACGTGCTCTGCCATCGCTGCGGAACCTTCAATAAGAACATCGTCACTTTCTGCAATCGCTGCGGCGATCCCGTCGGCCTGCAGTTGAAATACGACGTCGCCGAGTGTGAAGAACGCGGCATGACCTATGCGGCTCCGCTCAAGGTCACCATCCGCCTGACGGTCTTTGACAAGGATCCGGAAACCGGCGTCAAGACGGTCCGCGACATCAAGGAGCAGGAGGTCTTCTTCGGCGAAATCCCGCTGATGACCGATAACGGCACGTTCATCATCAACGGGACCGAACGCGTCATCGTTTCTCAGCTGCACCGCTCGCCCGGCGTGTTTTTCGAGCGCGTCCCCGCGCAAGGCTATTTCCTCGGCAAGATCATCCCCTACCGCGGAAGCTGGGTCGAGTTCGAATACGACAACAAGAACCTTCTGTACGTCCGCATCGACCGCAAGCGGAAATTCTACGGCACAGTGTTTCTGCGTGCGCTCGGCCTCAAAACCGACTCCGAAATCCTCAAGGCTTTCTACAACGTCAGCGACATCACGATCAAGGACAAGAAGCTGTTCTGGAAAGTTTCCGAGAGTCTTCTGGGGCTGAAGCTCTCCAAGGCGATCACCACCAAGAACGACACCGTCGTCCCGCAGGGCCGCAAGATCACCAAGTCGCTCTACGAGGCGATTGTCAAGGCCAAGATCGAGCAAGTGGAGATCGACACGGCCGATCTGCAAAGCGCCTATATCGCCGCTGACGTGATCGACATGTCTACCGGCGAAGTGCTGGCGGAAGCCAATCATGAACTGACCGACGTCGGCAAGCTGATGGCCAACGGCATCACGTCCTTCGAAGTCTTCTTCCCCGATCGCGACGACGCCGGCAACGTCATTTCCGTCACCCTGCGCAAGGACCCGGTCAAGAGCCAGAACGACGCGCTGCTGGAAATCTACCGCAAGCTGCGTCCCGGCGATCCGCCCACTCTCGACACCGCCACCCAGCTTTTCCAGGGCATGTTCTTCGACCCGCGCAAGTACGACTTCTCGCGCGTGGGCCGCATGAAGTTCAATATCAAGCTGTACGACAAGATCGATGAATCCCCGCTCGATAAGCGCACGCTCGACCAGAAGGACTTCATCGATACCATCAAGTACCTGTTGAAGCTGCGCCGCGGTATCGGCGCCGTTGACGACATCGATCATTTGGGCAATCGCCGCGTCCGTGCGGTGGGCGAACTGCTCGAAAACCAGTTCCGCATCGGACTGGTGCGCATGGAGCGCGCCATCAAGGAAAAAATGTCGGTCTACCAGGAAATGTCGACGGCCATGCCGCACGACCTGGTGAACGCCAAGCCTGTGATGGCCGCGATTCGCGAGTTCTTCGGCTCCAGCCAGCTGTCGCAGTTCATGGATCAGACCAATCCGCTCTCGGAAATCACCCACAAGCGGCGTCTGTCGGCACTCGGACCAGGAGGCCTCTCCCGTGAACGCGCCGGTTTCGAAGTTCGCGACGTTCACCCTACTCACTACGGCCGCATCTGCCCGATTGAGACTCCCGAAGGCCCCAACATCGGCCTCATATCGTCGCTTTCCTGCTTCGCGCGCATCAACGAATACGGGTTCATCGAAAGCCCCTACCGGCGCGTGATCAAAGGCACGGTGGTGGACGAAGTAAAGATCCAGAACCCCGGCGACAGTTCCTACAAGGTCGGCGACGTGCTCACGCGCGGCGAAGTCGACAAGGGCAATCGCGACCTCGGCTCCAAAAAGCAGCCCATTGAATTCGAAGCGCACTGCGACTATCTTTCGGCTTGGGAAGAGGACAAGTACCTGGTCGCGCAAGCCAACATCGAGCTGGACGAGAAAGGCCGCATCACCAGTGAACTGGTGAACGCCCGCCAGGCTGGAAACTTCGTCCTCAAGCATCGGGATGAAGTGGAGTACATGGACGTCAGCCCCAAGCAGCTCGTCTCGGTCGCCGCCAGCCTGATTCCGTTCCTCGAAAACGACGACGCCAACCGCGCGCTGATGGGATCTAACATGCAGCGCCAGGCGGTTCCCCTGCTGCGCGCCGAAACGCCGTATGTGGGTACGGGCATGGAACAGGTGACCGCGCGCGATTCGGGCGCCGTGGTTATCTGCAAGCGCTCCGGCGTGGTGGATTCGGTGGATTCCGAGCGCATCATCGTGCGCGTCGAAGGCAGCCCGCACGAGGGACAGCTTTCCCGCGAGGTCGGCGCCGACATCTACCAGCTCACCAAATTCAAGCGCTCCAACCAGAACACCTGCATAAACCAGAAGCCCATCGTTTTCCAGGGCCAGCGCGTCAAAAAAGGCGACGTGCTCGCCGACGGTCCTTGCACCGATATGGGCGAGCTGGCCCTCGGGCGAAACGTGCTGGTCGCGTTCATGCCTTGGCGCGGCTACAACTTTGAAGACGCCATCGTGGTCTCGGAAAAGCTGGTCAAGGAAGACTACTACACCTCGATCCACATCGAAGAGTTCGAAATCGAGGCTCGCGACACCAAACTCGGTCCTGAAGAGATCACGCGCGACATTCCGAACATCGCCGAAACGTTTCTCCGCAATCTGGACGAAAGCGGAATCATCCGCATCGGCGCCACCGTGAAACCCGGCGACATCCTGGTCGGCAAAGTAACTCCCAAGGGCGAAACGCAATTGACACCCGAGGAGAAGCTGCTGCGCGCCATCTTCGGCGAAAAGGCCGGCGACGTAAAGGACGCCTCGCTCTATTGCCCGCCCGGCATCGAAGGCACCGTGGTGGATTGCAAGGTTTTCTCCCGCAAGGGAGCCGACCTCGATGAGCGATCCAAAGCGATTCTCGAGTCTCAGGTCGAGCGGCTGCACCGCAATTTGGAAGATGAGAAGCGCATTCTCAACGACGAACGCTCCAAGCGTTTGAACGATCTGCTGGAAGGCAAGGAAGTGCAAGCCGACCTGCACGATGAAAAGACCAATAAAAAGCTGCTGTCGAAGGGCGTCCCCCTCACGCGCGACGTAGTCGAAAAGTTGCGCGCGCGCGATCTCAAACGCATCAAGCTGGCCAACAAAGACGTGCGCTTGAACGAGCAGATCGACGAAATCGAGGAGATGACCTCGCGCCAGATCGCGGTGCTTGAAAAGATCACCGACGAAAAAATCGCCAAGTTGCGCAAGGGTGACGAACTGCCTCCCGGCGTCATCAAGCTGGTCAAGGTCTACATCGCCATGAAGCGCAAGCTTTCCGTTGGCGACAAGATGGCCGGCCGGCATGGCAACAAGGGCGTGATCGCCCGCATCGTTCCCGAAGAGGATATGCCTTATCTTCCGGACGGCACTCCGGTCGAGATTGTTCTGAATCCGCTGGGCGTTCCTTCCCGCATGAACGTCGGCCAGATTCTCGAAACGCACTTGGGCTGGGCCGCGCACGCGCTCGGCGTTCATTTCGCAACGCCGGTGTTCGACGGCGCGACGGAAAAGAATATCAAGGAACAGTTGGGCGCGGCCGAGCTTCCCAGTTCCGGCAAAGTGCAGCTTTGGGACGGCGTCTCCGGCCAGGCCTTTGAACAGCCCGTCACGGTCGGCTATATCTACATGCTGAAGCTTTCCCACCTGGTGGACGACAAGATCCACGCCCGCTCCATCGGTCCTTATTCGCTCATCACGCAGCAGCCGCTCGGAGGCAAGGCGCAATTCGGCGGACAGCGCTTTGGAGAGATGGAGGTTTGGGCGCTCGAAGCTTATGGCGCCGCCTACGTTCTCCAGGAACTGCTCACCGCGAAATCCGACGACGTCTACGGCCGCGCCAAGATTTACGAAGCGATCGTCAAGGGTGAAGCCGCCGCCGAGCCGGGCGTGCCCGAGTCCTTCAACGTTCTCATTCGCGAGCTGCAGTCCCTGTGCCTGGATGTCGAGCTGATGAAAAAGCCGCGGGAGATTTTAGATACCGCGCTCGCGGCCGATTAATTTCCGGCGGCGGGTTTTTCGCCCCGCCGTCTGTCAGATTTTATAGGAGATTTTATGTACCGTTCCTCTCCGTACGACAGAGCCAACTTGATCGCCGACTTTGATTCCATCCGAATCAGTCTGGCCTCTCCGGAAAAAATCCGGAGCTGGTCGCATGGCGAAGTCACCAAGCCGGAAACGATTAACTACCGGACCTTCAAGCCGGAGCGCGACGGCTTGTTCTGCGCCCGCATCTTCGGCCCCATCGCCGACTGGGAATGCTTGTGCGGAAAGTACAAGCGCATGAAGCACCGCGGCGTCATCTGCGATAAGTGCGGCGTTGAAGTTACCTTGTCGCGCGTGCGCCGCGAGCGCCTGGGCCACATCGAACTCGCCAGCCCCTGTTCGCATGTCTGGTTCTTTAAGGGACTCCCCAGCCGCATCGGCTACCTGCTCGACATCACGCTGCGCGAGCTCGAGCGCGTGCTTTATTTCGAAGCCTTCGTCGTGGTCGATCCCGGTGAAGTGGCTGAGTTGAAAAAGGGAGAGGTTATCACCGACGAGCGCAAGCGTCAGCTTGACCAGGAATTCGCCGGAAAATTCGTCGCCATGATGGGCGCCGAGGGAATCAAGGAGTTGCTCAAGAAGGTCGACATCGAGGGTCTCAGCCAGGAGATCCGCGACAAGATGAAGACCGAGGTGTCGCAGCAGAAGAAGCTCAAGTTCGCCAAGCGCCTCCGGGTCGTCGAAAGCTTCCGCAAATCCGGCAACAAACCCGAATGGATGATCCTGGATGTGATTCCGGTGATCCCGCCGGAGTTGCGCCCGCTCGTTCCGCTCGATGGCGGCCGCTTCGCCACGTCCGATCTCAACGATCTTTATCGCCGCGTCATCAACCGCAACAACCGTCTGAAGAAGTTGATCGAGCTGCACGCTCCCGACGTGATCGTGCGAAATGAAAAACGCATGCTCCAGGAAGCCGTCGACGCCTTGTTCGACAACGGACGCCGTGGCCGTGTGCTGCGCGGCGCCAACAACCGGCCGCTCAAGTCGCTCTCCGACACCCTCAAGGGCAAACAGGGACGCTTCCGCCAGAACCTGCTCGGTAAGCGCGTGGATTACTCCGGCCGATCCGTTATTGTCGTCGGTCCCGAGCTTCGTCTGCATCAGTGCGGTCTGCCGAAAAAGATGGCGCTCGAGCTCTTCAAGCCGTTCATCTATCATCGCCTCGAACAGCGCGGCCATTGCACCACCATCAAGCAAGCCAAGGAACTGGTCGAGCAGCAGGACCCCGTGGTGTGGGACATTCTCGAAGAGGTCATCAAGGACCATCCCATCCTGCTCAACCGCGCCCCCACGCTGCACCGCCTCGGCATCCAGGCTTTTCGAGCCCGTTCTCGTCGAGGGCAAGGCCATCAAGCTGCATCCGCTGACCTGCACCGCCTTCAACGCCGATTTTGACGGCGACCAGATGGCCGTCCACATCCCGCTGTCTCCCGAAGCGCAGATCGAAGCTTCCACGCTGATGCTCGCGTCCAACAACATCCTGTCTCCGGCCCACGGCGCGCCCATCGCCGTGCCGACCCAGGACATGGTGCTCGGCCTCTACTATCTGACCAAAGCGCGCCCGGGAACCAAGGGCGAGGGCCGCACCTTCGCTTCCACCGACGACGTGCTCATCGCGCTCGAAATGGGCGAGGTCGAAACCCTGTCGCCGATCAAGTTGCGCTACACCGGCCAGGTCATCGACCTGATGAAGGCGTTCGACAATCAGAACGTCCTGCACACCCAGCCCATCGAATTCAACAAGCAGTACATGGACACCACCGTCGGCCGCGTCATCTTGAACGACGTTCTGCCCGAAGATATGCCCTACATCAACGGTCTGATGAAGAAGAAGGGCCTTTCGCAATTGGTGCAGCACTGCTATCTGAAATTCGGCCTCCAGATCACGGTCGCGATGCTCGATGAAGTCAAAAAGCTCGGCTTCCTCTACGCCACCCGCGCCGGCATTTCCATCGGTATCGACGACATGGTCGTCCCCGGCGAAAAAACCAAGCTCGTCAAGGACGCCGAAAAGGCCGTCATCGAGGTGCAGCAGCAGTATCAGGAAGGCGCCATCACTCAGGGCGAGCGCTACAACAAGATCATCGAAATCTGGTCGAAGGTCACCGAACGCGTGTCGGACGAAATGTTCAAGTCCATGGAAGAGGACGACCGTACCGGCCGCTATCTCAATCCGATTTACATCATGGCCGACTCCGGCGCCCGCGGATCGAAACAGCAGATCCGCCAGCTCTCCGGAATGCGCGGCCTGATGGCCAAGCCCTCCGGCGAAATCATCGAGACCCCCATCACGGCCAATTTCCGCGAAGGCCTCAACGTTTTGCAGTACTTCATCTCCACGCACGGCGCGCGCAAAGGTTTGGCCGACACGGCGCTAAAAACCGCCGACTCCGGCTACCTGACCCGCCGCCTCTGCGACGTGGCCCAGGACGTTATCGTCACCGAGATGGACTGCGGCACCGGCGACGGCATCTACGTCGAGCCCATCATCGAATCGGGTGAAATCATCGAACCCTTGCGCGACCGTATCGTCGGCCGCGTGGTTCTCGAAGATCAGCACGATTACGAAGGCAACCTGATCGTCGGCCTCAATCAGGAGATCACCGAGGATCTGGCCGCCGCCATTCAGGCCGCCGGCATCGAGCGCGTCAAGATCCGCTCGGTGCTCACCTGCGAATCCACGCGCGGCGTCTGCCAGCTCTGCTACGGCCGCAACCTCGCCACCGGACGCATGGTGGAACGCGGCGAAGCGGTCGGCATCATCTCCGCGCAGTCCATCGGCGAGCCCGGAACGCAGCTCACCATGCGAACGTTCCACGTCGGCGGCACCGCTACCGGCTCGGCCGAGCAGTCTAAACAGGACGCCAAGTCCGACGGCTTCGTGAAGTTCCTCAATGTCGTCACGGTTCGCAACGCCAAAGGCGAGTTGATCGCCATGAACCGCAGCGGCATTCTCGCCATCATCGATGACAAGGGCCGCGAGAAAGAACGCTACCCGGTCGTTTACGGCGCCAAGGTGCTGTTCGAAGACGGCGCCAAGGTCAAGACCAACGCCATTCTACTCGAATGGGATCCCTACACGTTCTCCATTCTCACTGAGGTCAGCGGCAAGGTTCATTTCAAGGATCTGTCGGAAGGCATGACGCTCCAGGAGCAGGTGGACGAAATCACCGGCATGTCGCAGTGGGTGGTCACCGATGCGCCCGATGAAAAGCGTATCCCGACCCTCATTGTCCGGCCGGAAGGGGGCACCCGGTCCGACGAGAAACGCTACCTCATGCCCACGCACGCGCACTTAATGGTGAGCGACGCCGATGACGTGCACGCCGGCGACGTGCTGGCCAAGATCCCGCGCGCTACCACCAAAACCAAGGACATCACCGGCGGTCTGCCCCGCGTGGTGGAGCTGTTCGAGGCTCGCAAGCCGCGCGAAACCGCCATCATCGCTGAAATCAACGGCGCTGTGAAATATGGCGAAGTCGCCAAAGGCATGCGCAAAATCTCCATCACCGCCGACGACGGCGAGCAGAAGGAATACTCGATTCCGCGCGGCGTCCACATCAACGTCCAGGAAGGCGAGCGCGTGCGCGCCGGCGATCCTCTCATGGATGGCCCCCGCAATCCGCACGACATCCTGGCCGTGCTCGGCGAAAAGGAACTGCAGAAATACCTGGTGAACGAAATCCAGGAGGTCTATCGTCTGCAGGGCGTCAATATCAACGACAAGCATCTGGAAGTCATCTCCCGCCAGATGATGCGCTGGGTGAAGGTGGACGATATCGGCGATACCGAGTTCCTGCCCGAAGAGGTGGTCGACAAGTTCAAGTTCCGCGAAGAAAATGCCCGTGTGGTCGAAGCGGGCGGGCGTCCCGCTACCGGCAAGCCGGTGCTGCTCGGCATCACCAAGGCGTCGCTCTCCACCGATTCGTTTATCTCGGCCGCGTCCTTCCAGGAAACCACGCGCGTGCTCACCGAAGCCGCCATCAACGGCAAGGTCGACTATCTGCGTGGCCTCAAGGAGAACGTCATCATGGGCCGCCTCATTCCGGCCGGAACCGGCATGGAATACTACCGCAACGTGAAGATCGCGGGCGAGGATATCGTTGAAGAAGAGCCCATCGCCGAGGAAGCCGTGCTCACAGGCGACCTGGGCGGCTACGAGGACGAAGCCCGCAGCGTCTACGCCGGCGGCCTCACCGAAGAACCCGGCGAAGAAACGCTCGCTGAATAGAACAAGTCCAACGTCAGTTCAACGAGGGCAGGCGTTCGCGCTTGCCCTTTTCAATTTCCACACGAGTACGTGCTTTACTCTTGATCGTCCAGTACCAATGTGTTACTATGGTGTTGTATTGGATTGGCCCAAAGAGGAGGTGCGAATGGGAACAAAGCAATCTTCTCTCATGTGCACGACCGAGATCCCCGAAATCGACAAGCGACGGCTAGACTGGTATCGTCGCCGCCTAGGTCGTGGAATCGGTAAGCGCGGTGAGCTAAAGGCACTTGCGGCGGAGTTCCCGTCATCACTTGGCGGGCCGCTGGACTGGGCTCCAGCGTCAATCGTGAAGAACCGGAAGGCTCAACTCGGTCGAGGCCTGTATAGCCTGGTTTTCCACCTGCCAGGCGGTGAGCAGACAGGCCGAGAGGAACTGTCCAAATACTTGGCAACTAGACAGAAGGCTGCCCCAGCGCGCATAGTGCGGCGGAGCATCGTGCTGCCAGGCGATCTCGTCAAAGAAATTTCTCAAATCGCTCCACCCGAACTTCGCGACAACTTCAACCGGCTCGTTACCACGGCTCTTCGCGAGTACATCGAGATCCATCGCACGAAAGCGTTCGAGCGCGCCATGCAAGAAATGGCCGCCGACCCGCAAATTCAATCGGCGTGTAACGCGATCAATCGTGAGTTTGCGCAGTTCGAGTCGGACGGTCTCGGAGATTGATCAAGCGTGGCGAGATCTATTTTGTCTCGCTTGATCCGGTCAGAGGACGCGAGCAGGCTGGCAACCGGCCGGTGTTGGTGGTCTCTTCCGACGCAATCAACTCTCAGCCGTTGGTAGTGAGCGTCGTAGTCGGTACCGACTCAAGAAATGTTACGCGCGATTATCCAACCAACGTCCGCGTCACCGCCAAAGAAAGCGGCCTCCCGAAGGATACTGTGTTCCTCTGTTTTCAAATCCGCTCGCTTGATCCAGCGCGTTTTGAAGAACCGAACGCAAGGCGGGTTGGTGCATTGTCCCCGCAGCGCATGGCAGATATCGAGAACGCCCTGCGGCTCGTCTTCGCCCTCTAACCTTACGGCTCGCCCCCTACGCCGCCGCCCCGCTAATCAGCTCCGCCAGCTTCTGCCGCACCTCGGCCGGCGAAAACGGCTTCGCAAAATACGCATTCGCCCCCAGCCGGCTCACCCGCGCCGGCATCCCCGGATCGCTGTCCCCGCTGATCACCAGGATCGGCATTGACGAGCGCCGTGGCTCCAACCGCACCGCCTCGATCAGCTCGCATCCGTCCATTTGCGGCAAATGCAGATCCGTCACCAGCGCGCACACTTCGTCGCCCGCCAGCCACTCCAGCGCCTCTTCGCCGCTCGACACCGACCGCACCGCCAGATCGGGCAGATCCATGAGCGCCACCTCCAGCGTATCCCGGCAGCTCTCCACGTCCTCCACAATCAAGACCAGGCGTTTCATCGCGTCGCACCTACGGAAGAAAGCGATACCCCACTCCGTGCACGGTCAGGAAGTATCGTGGGCGCCCCGCGTCCGGCTCCAGCTTTTGACGCAGCCGCACCACGTGCGCGTCCACGGTGCGCGTGTGCGGAACCGAGTTGTATCCCCACACCGAGTTCAGAATCACTTCCCGCGTCAGCGCCCGGTCCGGGTTTTGCAGGAAATACGTCAGCAGATTGTATTCGGCGCGCGTCAGGCTCAGTTCCCTTCCCTGTCTCGTGACTGCCCGGCGCGTAAAGTCCACCTGCACCTCGCCGAACTCCACCACCACCGTCTCCTCCGGCGTCGCGCGACGCAGCACGGCGCGAATGCGAGCCAGCAGCTCTCGAACCCGGAACGGCTTCACCACGTAATCGTCCGCGCCAACGTCCAGCAGTTGCACCTTGCTCATCTCCTCGCCGGCCGCGCTGAGCACGATCAGCGGTGTATTGATCCCCCGCGAACGAATCTGCTTGCACACCTCCACCCCGTTCAAACCCGGCATCCTTAGATCGACCAAAATGAGCGCCGGATGCACGGCCAACGCCTGCTCCACGCCGCTCTGCCCGTCGCCCGCCAAAGCCGGCTGGAACCCTTCCCGCTCGAGCATCACCCCCACCGTGTCCCGCACATTCGGGTCATCGTCGATCACCAATACCGTCTGCATCACCACGCTACGGTGATTCTAACCGACCCTTCGCCCGTCTTCTCTCGGCCGCTTAGCATAAGCTGCGGGTTTTACAAGATCTTTACAAGTTGCTGCTATTTCGCCCGACCCGGCCCAATTCAAGTCAGCGCGCAACCCTGATCCTAAAGGCTTTCCCTTAGTTGCCGATAGAACACTTAGGATTGCATTGCAATTAACCGAAATATCTCCCGAGTTGGCCGACGCCGCCGACGTTCTAAGCGACCAGCTCCGCGTCCATCTACACCGTTTGGCTGAGTTCCTGCTGCCGCATGCCGACGCCTTGGACCGGCGTTTTCTCGCCAAGTTAAAGGAGCGCGAATTCGAGCCCCGCCAGTTTGAACCGAAGATCCGCACCGCGCTTGCCGCTTTGACGCCGGGCGCAGCGGCCAAGATTCTCGCCAGCGGCCATCCGCCGCTCAAATTCATCGAGCAGGTCGAGTACAACGGCCGTCGTCTGGCCAAGCTGAACCTGCCTCCCAGCAGCATCATCGAAGCTCTGCAAGAGTACGATCGCTTGCTGACCCCGCTGCTGCGCAAGCTGCTGCCCAACGAGTACGCCAACTTCCAATGGGTGCGTGAGCAGCTGCATTTCTGCGTGATTCTCACCTTGAACAACGCTTACTATCAGGTCCGGGAAGCCGAAACGCAGGCCTTTTACGAGCTGTTCCGCGTTGAACTCGAATCCCGCAACCTCGATGAGCTGCTGCGCCGGTTTCTCGAGACACTGGTCCAGGTCTGCCACGCCGACGCCGGCCATCTCTATATGCTGAACGACAAGCGCAGCGCCTGGGTATTGCGCGCCAAGGCCGAATCGGGCGCGCCCAACGTCCTGACCACGGTCGAAATCCCCAACCGGCCCGCCAAACTCAAGATGCTCGCCGCATCCCGGCAAATCAGCCCCTCCAACAGCACCCGGCGCCTGCTGCTCGAGCCCAGTTGGAAGACCCAGTTCGAGATGTGCTGGTCGATTCCGTTGGCCGCCAATGGCCGTACCGCCGGCGTAATGCAGTTCGCTTTCTCCAAGCCCTACGAATGGCTGCCGCGCGAACAGGCGCTGCTGGCCGCCGCCGCCGAGCGCTGTCTGATGGCTGCCGAAAAAGCCCGCCTGATGGAGGATCTGGCCGCTCGGGAAGAGCAGATCCGCCAATTGGCAGAGCACATGCTCCATATCGAGGAGATCGAGCGGCGTCGCATCAGCCGGGAGTTGCATGACGAAGCCGGGCAGTCGCTGCTCTGCATTCGCTTACAGATGGAACTGCTCGAACAGGCCCTGCCGCCGGAGCATACTGAATGGATCCAGAAGCTCAAGGAAGCCCGCGATCTGACCGAACGCACCATTCTCGAGATGCGCCGCCTCATCGCCGCGCTAAGCCCCGCGGTGCTCGAACAGCTCGGCCTGGGTGCGGCCCTGCGGCAGTTGGTCAACCGCTTCCGGCGCCTCCATCCCATTCGCGTCCGGCTGCTGCTCAGCCGTCTGGGGAGGTTGCCGCAACACACTGAAATCATTGTCTATAGGCTAGTCCAAGAGTGCTGCAATAACGTCGCCAAGCACTCCCATGCCGCCCACGTAAACATTTCCCTGACTTCGGCCGATGGATGGGTAAGGCTGGCCGTTGAAGATAACGGAGTCGGATTTAAAGTGGAAGAGGCGCTGGCACGGAAAGACTCCTTTGGCCTTTCCGGCATGAGAGAGCGCGTTGCCCTGCTCGGCGGCAGATTTGAAGTTCGCAGCCATCCTCGGGGCGGGAATGGATCCTCCGATCGCAAACGAAAAGGTCGGGGCACCAAGATTCTGATCCGTCTTCCCGTCGCGAAAGAACCGCCGGCATTGAATTTGATGGAACCGGTCGCCGCCAAGCCGATCGGTGGGAGGACCGCACGGAGCATGACGGCCTATGACATCGGGGCTGTGCGTTCTAGCTCGGGAGGCGGAGATCTCAAGTTTAGGAAAGGTATTCGAGCTTAATTAGCTGACTCGGGCAAACGTTATGGCAAAGACTCGTATCATGTTGGCGGACGACCACACTCTCTTTCGCCAGGGCATTCGAACCTTAATTTCGGCCGAAGCGGATTTTGAAGTCGTAGGCGAAGCTTCCAATGGCGGAGATGCCGTGGAAAAAGCCTCTGAACTCCGGCCGGATGTAGTCCTCATGGACATCGGAATGCCCGGTCTCAGCAGTTTTGAAGCGACCCGCCAGATCAAGAAGAATCGCCCCGAAACCAAGGTGCTCTTCCTCACCATGTACGATGACGAGGATTATCTGGTGGAAGGCATGGAAGTTGGCGCGAGCGGCTACGTGCTGAAAGACAGCCCGTCGGCCCAGCTGGTGGCCGCAGTGCGGGATATCTGCCGCGGCGGAAGCTACCTGAGCCCCCGCATGTTGTCTCAATTAGTGGACGACTTCCGGTCCCGAATCAAGTCCGCCAATCGCCTGCCCCGCTTCGCCACCCTCACTACCCGCGAACGCGAAGTGCTCAAAATGCTGGCCGAAGGCAATTCCGTCAAGGAAATCGCCTGCGATCTGAATCTGAGCGTCAAAACCGTCGAAGCTCACAAATTCAACTTGATGCGTAAACTGGATATTCACAACAAAGCGCAATTAGTTCAGTACGCCATCCAGAAGAAAATCATCAAGATCCCGAATCTGGCTTAGACTTCGGATTATCCTTCCGCCGCGAACCAGCTATGCTGGTTCCGAGTGACCCGCTCGATCCTCACCGTTCCGGTCCAAAAAATCGAAGGCTCGGCTTCCACTCCTTTCCAGGATCTCCTCGCGGTCGAGGAACCCCTCGAAATCCGCCTGGCCGATCGAACCATCTCCATCACCATGCGGACCCCCGGCAACGACTTCGATCTCGCCGCGGGCTTCCTCTTCACTGAAGGAATCGTCGAGAGCGCGCATCAGATCCGCGACATCCACTCGTCCAAGACCAACAAAAATCCTCGCCAAGCCTCCAACTCTGTCACCGTGGAACTCGAAGCCGGCGTCGACATCGATTTCGACCGGCTCGCCCGCCATTTCTACACCACCTCCAGTTGCGGCGTTTGCGGCAAAGCCTCCATCGAGGCGCTCGAAATGCAAGCCTGCCCGACCCTGCCGCGCGATGCCCCGCGAATCGATTCGGCTGTCATCCACCGGCTGCCTGAAATCCTGCGCGGCCACCAGGCTGTTTTCGACCGCACCGGTGGCCTGCACGCCGCGGCGCTGTTCAATTCCGCGGGCGAACTGCTGCTCCTCCGGGAAGACGTCGGCCGCCACAACGCCTTGGACAAGCTAATCGGCGTCGAGTTCCTGGCCAAACACACGCCCCTCCACCAAAATCTGATCCTGGTCAGCGGACGCGTCAGCTTCGAACTGGTCCAAAAGGCGCTCATGGCCGGAATCCCCATCCTCGCCGCCGTGGGCGCTCCGTCCAGCCTCGCGGTCGAAACGGCACTGCGCTTCAACCTGACTCTAGTTGGCTTCGTTCGCAACGAACGGTTTAATATTTATTCAGGAGCATCCAGAATCCAGTGAAGCTGCGCATCCACGGAAACGCGCTGCGGCTGCGGCTCAATCAGGCCGAGGTCGCGCAATTCAGCAAGACCGGTTTCATCGAAGAAGCCATCGAATTCGGCGGCGGCGCGCGCCTGGCATTCTCCCTGGAATCGCTTTCCGACCTCGATACCCCGCAAGCCCTCTATCAGAACGGCTGGCTTCGAGTCCAGATTCCCGCAGCGCGATCTCAGGAATGGATCACCAGTGATCTGGTCGGCATCGGCGGCGAGCAACTCCTGAGCGCCGGCAAGCATCTCTCGATCCTGATCGAAAAGGATTTCCAGTGCGTCCATAGCCCCGACCCGGACCCGTTCGCGTATCCCAACCCGCTCAATGAAAGCGCTCGTCAAGAGTAAACGCGAGCCGGGGCTTTGGCTCGAAGACATTCCCCGACCGGACATCGGCATCAACGATGTGCTGGTGCGCATCCTTCGAACCGGCATCTGCGGAACTGACCTGCACATCTACAACTGGGACGAATGGGCCCAGCGCACCATTCCCGTCCCCATGGCCATCGGGCATGAGTTTGTCGGCGAGATCGTGGAGGTCGGCGCCAACGTCAACGATTTTCACCCCGGCGATCTGGTCAGCGGCGAGGGGCACGTCGTCTGCGGGCGCTGCCGCAATTGCCTCGCGGGCCGCCGCCATCTGTGCGCCCACACCATGGGCGTCGGCGTGAACCGCCCCGGAGCATTCGCCGAATATATTTCCGTGCCTATGACCAATATCTGGCGGCACAAACACACCGTCGACCTCGACGTCGCCGCCATCTTCGACCCCTTCGGCAACGCCGTCCATACCGCTCTCTCGTTCCCAGTGCTCGGCGAGGACGTCTTGATCACCGGCGCTGGGCCCATCGGCATCATGGCCGCCGCCGTGGTACGGCACGCGGGCGCGCGTCATGTTGTGATCACCGACAAAAACCCCTATCGCCTGGATCTCGCCCGCAAGATCGGCGTCACGCGCGCGCTCGATACGGCCGCAACTCCGCTCTCTCAACTTCAGGCGGAGCTGGACATGCAGGAGGGCTTCGACGTCGGTCTCGAGATGTCGGGCAACGACTGCGCCTTCCGCGAGATGCTCGCCAACCTGAGCCATGGCGCCAAAATCGCCCTGCTCGGAATCCCCACGCGCGACATCGC
Organism: Bryobacterales bacterium; assembly: GCA_963732175.1. GTDB lineage: Bacteria > Acidobacteriota > Terriglobia > Bryobacterales > Bryobacteraceae > Palsa-89. The sequence continues at coordinate 187,892 of CAVSYF010000003.1, forward strand.
CATCGACTGGACCACCGTCATCTTCAACGGCCTGACCATCAAAGGCATCTACGGCCGCGAGATGTATGAGACCTGGTACAAGATGACCGTAATGCTCGAGTCCGGCCTGGACATTCGCCCTGTCATCACGCACCGCTTCCCTTATCAAGATTACGAGCGGGCCTTCGAAGTGGTACATAGCGGCAATTCCGGAAAGGTCATTCTCGAGTGGTCTAGCGCGCCAGGATGAGTTGGATATCAGCGACGTTCGTTCCCGTCGGTCCGGTCTTAATCAGGTCCTTCAAGCGTTCGAAGAAATGATAAGAATCGTTGCCGGCCAGAAACTGGACCGGCTGAATCCCGGCGCTTTGCGCGCGCGCGATGGTCGTTCCATCGGCAATGGCTCCAGCCGCATCGGTCGGCCCGTCGCTTCCATCGGTCCCCGCGCTCAGGATCACGACGTCTTCCAAGCCCGCAATCTGCATCGCTGCAGCCAGAGCGAACTCCTGATTGCGCCCGCCCAGACCATCGCCGCGAATTGTCACTGTGGTCTCGCCGCCCGAAATCACGCACGCCGGAAGCTTTACAGGTCGGCCGTAGGCTCTAAGCTCCTTGGCGATTGCAGCGTGAACCCGCGCGACCTCGCGAGCCTCGCCTTCAATGAAGGTCGAAAGCACCAGCGTGTGGAATCCCAGCGACCGTGCTTCGCGAGCGGCCGCCTCCACCGCCAAGCGGTTGCTTCCGACAATGAGATTCTGTACCTTCGCAAAAATCTTGTCTCCAGGTTTTGGAGTCTCAGGAAAATTCCCGTACAGCCGTTCGGCAACGGCGAGCGGAAGCCGATCGCCGAGACCATACTTCTCGACGATCTGCTTCGCCTCGGCGAAAGTGGATCGATCCGGAACCGTCGGACCAGAACCAATCACATCCAGGTCGTCACCGACCACGTCCGACAAAATCAGCGCCAGCACCGCCGCGGGATAAGCCAACCGCGCGAGTTGTCCGCCTTTCAACGCCGACAGATGTTTGCGGACGCAGTTCATCTCATGGATGTTGGCTCCGCATTCGAGCAGCAACTGTGTCGTCGCTTGTTTATCCTCGAGCATCAGCGGTTCCGCGGAAAAAGGCAGCAGCGCCGAGGCTCCGCCCGAGATCAGGCAGACGATCAAATCGTCCGGTCCGGCATCGCTCACCATCTGCGCGATGCGCCGCGCGCCGGCTTCGCCCCTGCGATCCGGTATCGGATGGCCGCCCTGGTTCACCTCGATGCGCCGCAGCCGGGAACCGTCGTCATGTTTCACATTGATGACGCCGCCCCGAATGCGTTTGCCGAGCAAGCGCTCCACCGCCTGCGCCATTCGCGCGCTGGCTTTTCCGGCGCCGACGACGTAGACATTTCGAAACGCCTTCAAATTGTAACGTCGGCGGCCGGCAATCAGGACGTCCCCCTTCAGCCGGAGATGCCGGAGCACCGCAGCTCGAGGTTCTGCCGCTTGGAGCGCGGCGTTGAAGATGCGCACGGCCTGCTTGCGCAACGGCGATACCATGCTTCAGAGAATCCCGAGCTTCAGAATCGCAGCCACGGCTTCCGCGGGGTCGTCGCTATGGATCTCGACGCGGCACTCCGCTTTGGAATATTCCGACTGACGCTGCTGATAAAGCTGTTCGAACTTTCTAGAATCGCGCGCCAGCGGACGATGCGACGTTCCCTCCAGGCGGCCGCTCACGCGGGACAAAGAGCAGTCCAGCCAAATAGAGACGCCGTTCTCAAGGAGTAAGGCCTGGTTGGCCTCGTCGCAGAACGTCCCGCCGCCGAGCGCCAGTACCAGCGGCCGTCCGCGCACTACTTCACCGACGCGGCGCCGCACGGCTTCGTTCTCGATTTTTCGAAACTCCTCTTCCCCGCGCTTATCGAAAATCTCGGCGATGGACACTTTGTGCTGGCCCTCGATATCTTGATCTATATCGGCGAAGGACCAGCCCAGTTCCTCGGCCAGCAACCTGCCGATCGTGGTCTTGCCGGAGGCCATGAATCCAACCAGGTAAATTCCAGGCGTGCGTTTCAGCTTGAGAATCATGGGGAGAGTTAGAAGGCGGCGTTCTAGATCTTTTGAGGACTAAGAAGCCATAATAGTACACATGCAGGAGGAGTTGTTACCGTTATTCCCGCTTCAGGTGGTGTTGTTCCCGCGAACTACCCTTCCGCTGCATATTTTCGAAGAACGCTATAAGCAGATGGTCTCGGACGTGATGCGAGGCAAGGCGGAATTCGGCGTGGTGCTGGCGGGCGAGAAAGGGATCGTCAACACTGGTTGCACCGCCAGCATCGAGAAGGTGGTGAAGAAATATCCGGACGGGCGCATGGATCTGCTCACGATCGGACGGCGCCGCTTTGAGATCATCTTGTTGAATGACGAGAAATCATATTTGCGCGGCGCGGTGGAGTTTTTCGACGATGAGGCGTCCGATCCGATTCCACCGGATGTGCGCAAGCGCGTCGTGGAAGCCTACAACGATATTCGTTCGCTCCCCAGCGTAGGCGGGACCCAGGATCCCGAATTGACGGATCCGCAACTGAGCTTTCAGCTGGCGCAGGTGGTGCCCGATCTGGATTTCCGGCAGGTGTTGCTGGGCATCCGCTCCGAGTCCGATCGCATGCGCCGGCTGGCCGAGTTCTTCCCCAACTACAGCGTGCGCCAGCATCATATTCAACACGTGCGCGCCGTGGCTCCGACCAATGGGCACGCCAAGAAACCTGTCGGTCTGTGAAAACGCGCGAACGCCAGCATTTGATCATTGACGCGGACGACACGCTGTGGGAGAACAATATCTACTTCGAGCGGGCCTTCGAAGACTTCTACGATTTCCTGGCGCATTCGAGCATGTCGCCGGCCGACGTGCGCGAGGTTCTGGACGAAATCGAAACGGTGAACAGCAAGGTGCATGGTTACGGAACCGCGAACTTCGCGCGCAATCTGACGGAGTGCTATCACAAGCTGGTGGAGCGCGATGTGCTTGAAGAAGATCTGTTCCGGATAATGAGCTTCACCGAGCAGATCCTGCATCATCCCATTGAATTGATCGCCGGCGTCGAAGAGACGCTGGAATATCTTTCGGTGCGGCACGATCTGACGCTCTTCACCAAGGGCAACGCCGAAGAGCAGAAGCTCAAGCTGGACCGTTCCGGCCTCGCGATTTACTTCGGCCACACCGCGATCGTCAAGGAAAAGGACGCCGCGTCTTACCGGCGATTGATGGGCGAGCGGCAACTCGATCCGGAGTGTACCTGGATGATCGGGAACTCGCCCAAATCGGATATTAATCCCGCGCTCGAAGCCGGCATCAAGGCAGTGTTCGTTCCGCACGAACACACCTGGAGGCTGGAGCACGAAGAGGTTCGCGACGAAGGCGGGCGACTGTTGAAGCTGGCGCGCTTTTCAGAGCTGCAAGAGCATTTCTAAACGCGCGAACTATCTGATTCCCGCGCCGGGCAAGCTGAACTGCGGCGCAATCAATGCGATGGGCACCGTGGAAAGCGGCCGCACGTAGTAGTTTTCCTCGGCGAGGTTCTTGTAGACCGCCCCGGCGACACCGGAAGCGAACGGTCCACTCACCCCGTGTCCGCCAGTGAGCAGGACAACCACGACCAGTTTGTGCTCCCCAAATTCGTTGTAGGAGCCGAACCATCCCAGGTGCGTGGGCGAACGGTTGTCGGTGCAGGTGCCGGTCTTGCCGAAAATCGGCTCAGAAGCATCGAAATTCGCGCGGCGAGCCGTACCGTATTCGACCGCTCCCATCAATCCCGGCTTGATTTCGGGCACCCATTGGGAGATCTCGAGCTGCCGTTTGACGCGCGGAGCAAACTCACTAATTTCCTGCTGGGAACGAGGGTGTTGCAGATAGTAAAGCGTTCCGCCATTCGCAACCGAAGAAACGATCGCCGTTAGTTCCAGCGGCGTCATATAAATGCCTTCGCCGAAGCTGGTCATCATTCCGATACCGTCCCCAGGAGGCGCCGATGCGACGCTGCCGGGCTGCTCGGCATCCAGGTTCAATCCCGCTTTTTCGCCCAGACCAAATCGGTGCGCGTATTCGGCGATCTTGTCGAAACCCAGCTTCGCTCCGACCGCGGCAAAAAACTGATTGCTGGAATGCGCCAGGGCTTGCGTCAAGCTAATCGTCGAGCGACGCGTGAGGTGGAACAAGGTGTTCTGGTTCTGCAGGATTCCTTCTTGCAAGCCGGCTAGCGCAGCGACAATTTTGATGGTGGAGCAAGGTTCAAAACCGTCCTGGTAGGCCAACTTTTGATTCACGATCGTCAGAATCCGGCCGGTGGTAGGATCGGCAACCACTACCGTACCGTTGTATGGTCCCAGAGCCTGGACGGCGGCGCGGCGAACCATGAGATCTTCACCGTCGATGGAATCGCCCTCGGTGGAATCGGCAAAGGTTGGGGTCTTCCATGGGCCACCCGGGATGTTCTTCGCCACAGCATGCGAGACTGGCACGACGTGCAGTTCGGTGGATGCGGCCGGAGCGGAAGCTCGGCGGCGTTTCCTGCGATGGGTGGTTCCGAAAGCGGATCCGCAGACCAATGTTAAAAGGATACAAAGAGAAATAAGACGGCTTGTGCTTCGCTGATGCATACCTATCCTAAACTGAACTCGGGCAGCCAAGGAGGCATTTACATGCTCCACTTCAACAACTCAACGGGAAGCTGTTCCCACATTATGAGTTATCGGCAGAATTCCGTCAAGCCACAAGGGCCAAAAAACTAGTGGGCGCACACCCTTAAGCGTCTCAGCAATACCATTCCTTGGACGCTCGTCCTTGGGAAAATTCTACCTGGCAAATTTCCAAGGGGTGAAGCCTGCAATCGACCATTTAGCTTAGAAGACCATTGTAACCCATCCAACGGCAGTTTAGTCAACGGAGTGTAATGGAGGGCGGTCGGTGGCGTAGTCGGATGCGGAGGGTCAGAGTGTTCTAAAAGGGGCGGATAGAAAGGCCGAAGGAACCAGCTGCTAAGGAGTCCTTCTGAATCCGCCCCGAGTAGTCATTCCCACCAGCCGTTCCACCGTGTAATTTCTAATTGCAATCGTTCAGATGGCGTAGTCTGAACGGCATAGTCCACCTGGACAATGTACTCCCACTTGGATATTAGTTCAATTCTCCAGATGGCCTAGTCCAAATGGACTAGCGGCGGAAGTGCGCGACCGGCTGGGTGGATCGATGCGTAAGCCGGACCATTCCTCGCATAAAATAATCGAGTTGGCAGGGTTTTGCGGCGTGTACTTGAGCGATGCGATGCCGCCGGCGAGCGACTCGGGATCACAGGGGATGTACTCGGCGAGTTGTGAAATGTCCTGCGAAGCAGCGTACACTACGCCACCCACCGAATAGGAGTAAAAGATTATATTGCTGCCCACTTCGGTGATGGTGGCGTCGCCGAGGCGCCCATGCAGGTTGACGGTGAAGCGGCGGTGCTTCTCTTTGTCCTTGGGTCTTCGGCGGATCCGATACCACACCACGGCGCCGGTTGCCACCAGCGGCACCGAGACCGCGGCAATCAGGATAGCGGTTGTGGATGGAAGTGCCCGTCCGTCGTCGAACACGTTCTTCTTATCGGCGTTGAACCGCCCTTTCCTGCATAAACATTTCGATATCCGAAAAAAACTTCATGCTGCGGCCTCGGCCACCACGGTGTTTTCCAACACGCCAATGCCGGGAATATCGACTTGGATCTTCGATCCCGCTTGTACCGGGCCGACACCGGGCGGAGTACCAGTGGCGATCAGGTCACCGGGTTCCAGCGTCATGAAGGAGGTAATGAAAGCGATTATATCATTCACGCCAAAAAGCATATCGTTGACCGAGCCGTCCTGCTGGACCACGCCGTCGACCAGCGTGCGGACGCGAAAGCTCTGGAAGTCGGCCTCCTCGCGCGGCAGGAGGCAGGGACCGACCGGGCAGAAGGTGTCGAAGCCCTTGCCGCGGGTCCATTGGCCGTCCTTCTTTTGCAGGTCGCGCGCGGTCATTTCGTTGACGCAGGTGTAGCCGAGGATGTAGCCGGCCGCATCGCTGGCTGGGACGTTGCGGCAGCGCTTGCCGATGACGACGCCGAGCTCGCCTTCGTAGTCCAGCCGCTGCGAGATCCTGGGATAGACGATGGCGTCGCCGGAAGCGATCAACGACGAGAGCGGCTTCAGGAAAATGATCGGCTCGGACGGGACGGCGTTGCCGAGCTCCTTGGCGTGTTCGGCATAATTCCTGCCGACGCAGACAATTTTCGTAGGCGAGCAGGGCGGGAGCAGCCGGGCGCCCGGGGGCAAGCTGGGCCAGGTCGCCATAGCGGACGTCGGGATCGGCGTCGGTGGCAGTGGGCAAGGTGTTTTTGTTCAGGCTGTAGCGAATGGTTTTCATGGGCTTTTTTTAAACGCGTGATTATGGCGCGACGGCTTCCACCGGCTCCGAAGGTTCGCTGACGTTTCCGTTCTGATCCACGGCGGCCACGCGGTATCGATAGTGCTTGCCGGATTCAATATTATGGTCGGAATAAGAGGGCGCTTCCAGACCAGCGGCGACCTGGACGAAGGGCCCGCCCGCTTCGGATCGAGAGAGGCGATACTCCTTGAAGTCGGGTTCCGTATTGCGGTCCCAGGCGACCTCAATCGAGTTGAGGCCGGCCGAGGCGGTGAGGCCGGTGGGAACGTGGGGCGGGAATGTATCCTTGGGCGTGATGGAGACCGGTCCCGCGACGTCGCTCTCGGTTTTGTCGTGGAAGCTTTGGATGTAGTAATCGTAAGTCTTGCCGTATTCGGCGGTGGTATCGACGTAGTTCGGCGCGGTGGCAGTGGCGAGCAGGGAAGGCATGGTCTCCAGCTCGGCCTTTCGATAAATGTGGAACTGCAGCCCTGTTCCCGGCGCGTTCCAGGTGAGCGCGACGCCCTGCGGCGCAGCCTCGGCTTTTAGGTTTGATGGCGTCACCAGCGGTTGCTGGACAGTGAGGGTCGCAAGGTTAGACCAGTCCGAGTTTTTGCCGCGAGTGCTCTCGACGCGCACGCTGACCACGACATCCTTTCCGACAAACTGCGCGGCGGGGATGCGAAGCATGACGGGGCCCGGCTTGTCGATCCCAGAAACGGGCGGGCGCGTCGCGCTGTTGGCCCATTCGGGAAGGTTGAAGGGCGTGACCGTGCTCGGGCCGATCCGCAGTTCCACGCCGCCGATTTCCTTAATCACCAGGCCTTCGGTGGTCATCGGAGGAATGGTGAAGTGGACGTCGATGCGATCGCCCCGTTCGACGGCGGTCAGATCGGTTACGCGGGTGGGAATCCGGAGCGCGGGGTAAAGCGGTTCGCCAACCTCGCCGCAGCCGCCCAAGCACACGCACAGGACTCCACCGATCAGCGTGGCGAACGTGCGCATCGTCTATAGGATGTACTTGCTCAAGTCCTGGTCCTTGACGATATCGGCCAGCTGCTTGCGCACGTAGGCGGCGTCGATCCGGACGTTCTTCTTCTTGAGGTCGGGGCCGGCGAAGGAGATCTCTTCGAGCAGCTTTTCCATGATGGTGTGCAGGCGGCGCGCCCCGATATTTTCCGACATTTCATTTACGCGCGCGGCGAAGCCGGCGATCTCTTCCACAGCGTCGTCGGTGAACACCAGCTTGATGCCCTCGGTATCGAGCAGCGCGGTGTACTGTTTCACGAGCGCGTTCTTGGGCTCGCGCAGGATGCGGATGAAGTCGGCTTCCGTAAGCGACTTCAGCTCCACGCGAATCGGGAAGCGGCCCTGCAATTCCGGGATCAGGTCGGCGGGCTTGGAGACATGGAACGCGCCGGCGGCGACGAACAGGATGTGGTCGGTGCGGACGAACCCGTGGCGCGTGTTGACGGTGGTGCCTTCGACGATCGGCAGAATGTCGCGCTGCACGCCTTCGCGGCTGACGTCGGGGCCGTGGCCGGACTCGCGGCCGGCGATCTTGTCGATCTCGTCCAGAAAGATGATGCCGCTGCGCTCGACGCGCTCTAGAGCCACGCGCGTCACCTGATCCATGTCGATCAGCTTCTGCTCTTCTTCCTGCACCAGGTACTCGGCGGCTTCGGCCACGCGCATCTTGCGCTTGCGGGTACGCTGGCCGAACAGGCCCGGCAGGACGTCCTTGAGGTTGACGTCCATTTCTTCGAGGCCGGCGTTGGTGCTGATCTCGAACGTGGGGCCGCGATCGCGGACGTCGATCTCCACCAGGCGATCGTCCAGCTTGCCGGCGCGCAGCTTCTCGCGCAGTTTTTCACGGGTGCGCTCGGCGCTTTCCGAGGCCTCGGGCTGGGGCGGCATCAGCAGATCGAGCAGCCGCTCCTCGGCGTTCTTTTCGGCGCGCTCGGCCACTTCTTCCAGCCGCTCTTCGCGCACCATGTCGATCGAAATATCCACCAGGTCGCGAATCATGGCCTCGACGTCGCGGCCCACGTAGCCGACTTCGGTGAACTTGCTGGCCTCCACTTTGAGGAACGGCGAGTTGGCGAGCTTGGCCAGGCGCCGCGCGATTTCGGTTTTGCCCACGCCGGTGGGGCCGATCATGAGGATGTTCTTCGGCATCACCTCGTCGGCCATGTCCGGCTCGAGTTTCTGCCGGCGGATGCGGTTGCGCAGCGCGATGGCCACGGCGTTTTTGGCGTCGGCCTGCCCGATGACGTACTTGTCGAGCTCCTGCACGATCTCGCGCGGGGTGAGCTCGTCGAGCAGCGGCGCTTCGTCGAGCGCCTGGCCGGGGAGGTAGATCACCATCTACCCCAGCTCCTCGTAGGTGATTGATTCATTCGTATAGATGCAAATTTCGCCGGCGATCTTCATGGACTTCTCGGCGATTTCTTTCGCTCCTAGTTTAGTATTTTCGATCAGCGCCGTGGCCGCGGCCTTGGCGAAGGGGCCGCCGGAGCCGATGGCGGCGATTTCGCTGTCAGGCTCGATGACGTCGCCATTGCCGCTGACGATGAAGGTGTTGCTCGCGTCGGCGACCAGCAGCAGCGCTTCCAGGTGCCGCAATACGCGGTCGGTGCGCCACTCCTTGGCCAACTCCACCACCGCGCGCGGCAGGTTGCCGTTGAACTGTTCCAGCTTCGATTCGAAGCGCGCGAAGAGCGCGAAGGCATCGGCCGTCGATCCCGCGAATCCGGCGACAATCTTGTCGTTGTAGAGGCGGCGCAGCTTGCGCGCGGAAGCTTTCAGCACTTCCTGGCCAAGGGTCACCTGACCGTCTCCCGCCATGACGACCTTTCCGTTTCTGCGAACAGAAAGAATGGTTGTGGAGCGTATTCGTGCTTTCATATGTGACTGATTTCGATTTCCAGTGCAGCCTTACTCGTGCTTATGGATCGCATTTTCCGCGGCTTCCAGGATCTCTTCTCGGGCCCGGCTGTCGAGATCTTCTTCCAGGCGTCGCAAGGCCATGCCGACCACGTCCCGATGATGCAGCTTGGAACCGATGCCTTCTTCCTGAGTCAGGCGCAGCCAGATCTTGTGGAGCCGGTCCACGTCTTCCGGCCAGAGCCGCGGAGGATGGGGCCCAGGTTCACGAACATAGAGGCGCGATCCGGATCCATCACCTCCAGCGAAAAAGGATGCCGCGGTTCGGGCAGGCGTTCCCAGGCCAGGCCGATGCGCCGCGCCAGTTCTTCGGAAGTCATGCGGGCCGATACTCCGGCTACTAGCTTGGAAGCCTGCAGCCGGGCCGCGGTTTGCACCATCGCGTCAAAAGGATCGGTAGCGGGCACCACCAGCAATTCCACGCGCTTGCCCTGCTTTTCGGCCAGCGTCACCACATGCGAGAACAGTTCCTGCTCATAATCGGCGAAGAGCTGGTCGTCGCGCAGATCGTATTCGGCTGCGCCCGAGGTGACGGGCCGAACCGACATGACCACGATATCGTTGCGGCGCAGGTTGGTTTTTTCAAGGACCTTTTGCAAGTGCCACAAGCGCCGGTAATCGCGCACGCCCACCAGCACGCAACCCGGACGGGCTTTCAGCATGTCGCCCGTGATCTGGGGCTGATGGTCGAGATTGAATTTCTCCAGATCGGATCGCTGTGCGTGCTTCTTGCTGGCGTTGACCCGCTCGGAAATCATGAACAGGATATACAGCACGATGGTGAAGGAGACGCCGTAGGTGGTAGCGATCTTTTTCGAGAACAGATTCGCGATCGCCACAAAGAAGAGCAGTGAGGTGGTGAGGCCGAGGCCGATGGGGATTTCGATCCTGCCGATCTTGATATTGAACGGCACCTTGTACTCTTGATCGTGCCGCTGATACCGCAGCACCAGCACTCCCAGGGCCTTCAACGCGAAGCTCCACACCACGCCGAAAGCATAAGCTTCGCCCAGCAGATAAACATCGCCGCGGCTCGCGATGATGGTCGCGATCTGCAGCAGCGCCATCAGGTTGAGGATGCGATACGTGGTTCCGAAACGCTTGTGAGGCCGGCGGAACCAATCCAGCAAAACGCCGTCTTCGGCGACGCGGTTCATCACGCCGTTGACGCCGATCAGGGACGTGTTCACAGCTCCGGCCAGAATCAGAACGCCTACAATCACGACGAAGACATGGAAGCCCAGCTTCAGCAAATCCGGCCCAGCCAGGTTCATGACCAGGCCGCCGATCATGTTGTCGTAATACTTGCTGCGCACCGCATCGGGAATGATCATCACCGCCAGCACCGAAATGACGCCGGTGCAAATCACCGCATAGGTGCAGGTGATGTTGGCCGTGATGCGCAGGTTTTTCATCTTCGGATACGCCACTTCCCGGTACACCTGCGCCAGCGTCTCGAAGCCGCTCATCGCCAGCAGTGAGTGACCGAAGGCGACAATGATCACTACGAACGAAAGCTGCGCCCAGAAGGTTCCGCTCAGCCATCCCAGCGATTCCGAAGTCAGGTGCAGGTTCGCTGGCGTGGGAGCGGGCGGCAGCTGACCTCCGCCCCGTACGACCAGGGTCAGCGGACACCAGATCAAGAGAATCACCACCATGATGGTGGTGATCTGCATGATCCGCAGCGCCTTGCCGCTCGATTCCGGAACGCCCTTGATGTTCATCCACCAAAAGTAGCCCGTCACCACGACGCTGAAGAACACGGAGAACGCGTCCGGGTTGGTGCGCCAGGTCTGGTGCATGGTCTCGGCGATGTCGTTGAGCAGCCGGCCGAGGTATTGTCCGGCGCTGACCGCGCTGATGGGTCCGGTAAGAATGTAGTCCACCACCAGCGAGGACACCGACAGCTTGGCGACGGTGGGACCGATGCTATCGCGGACCACCACGTACACGCCGCCGCGCACGAACATGCTGCAGCTTTCCATGTACACGGATCGAACGGCGAAGCTGAACAGCATGACCGCCAGCACCATCCACGGGGCCGACTTCCCGATGGCCTGCTCGGTGATGCCGCCGATGTAAAACATGGTGGACGCCAGATCGTTGAGTACGATGGCGGCCGCTCGCCAGAACGAAATAAAGGAGAGGGCGACGGTGGTCGCTACGACAACCTTGGTGGTGGTTGAGACTCGCGAAGGCTTAGGGCTGGATGAGTTCATTACGACATTGGAGGAACAGCATGGTTCGTGGGTGTTCTCCTGGCACTTCCTCTAGGATACAAGAAGACGGCGTCGTTCCGAGCGCGGGGGCGAACTAGCCGTACGGGTCGAACTTGGCGGTCGTTCTCGCAGGCGGAATAAAGCGTGTGAAGTGATAGAATCGGCCTCGCGGGATGCCTACCATCAGCAAGTTCTACGGAATCCTGATCCGTATGTTCTTCAATGATCACGCGCCACCGCACTTTCACGCGCGGTATGGCGAGTTCGAAGCCAAGATCAACATAAACACCTTCGAGGTTATCGAAGGCGAGTTGCCTCTTCGGGCTTTGAAGTTGGTCCAGGAGTGGGCGATGATACATAAAGAGGAGTTGCTCGAAGATTGGCGGCTCTGCAGCGGGAATGCCCTTCCGGCCAAGATTGAGCCGCTGCCGTGAGCGAGTGGATCGTTTCATGCATTGGGACGTTGTGGAAGTGAAGCCCGAGACGGATTACCGCCTCTTTGTCCGGTTCAAAGATGGGCTGTCCGGGCATGTACAGTTGCGGCGAGAAACTCTGACCGGCGTGCTCGCCCCGCTGCTGGACGCGCAGTTTTTCGGACAGGTCTTCATCGACGAGGGCGCGGTCGCGTGGCCCGGTGAGATCGATCTGGCGCCGGATGCCATGTACGCCGAGGTCTCGTTTCGTAACCAACTGCCGCGGCTTTATGAACTGAAGGATCTTCTCACCGATCCGTCCCACCCAGATTCATATTTTCGCAGCCTCGAAGACGAGAGCTGTTTGTCGGCATACGCCCCGTGGGAGCAGCAACTAAAGGCGCTCGAGCCTAAGGGCTGGGAAGTTCTTAAGAGCAAAGCATCACCTTATTTGCAACGCAGAGATAAGAAGCGCCGAGGGCAACTTTTTGATGCTCTCGGCGAAGCAATCGCCTTTAACTACTTGAAGGAGTCAGTCGGCTGCTCGAGTGTGCGCTTCATACCTGAATCCGATAACCCGACGCCAGATCTTGAAGGTTTCACTGACGGCGCAAGAGTGTTGTGCGAAGTGAAGACGATCAATATCTCCGATGCCGAAATTGGCGCTCGTCAAGGGCCGCCGGTGGCTCGCGACATAACCGGCCGTCTAACCGAGGAATTCCTTTGTAAGCTCGACAAGACTGTTGCGAACGCGAAGAGTCAATTACGGAGCTTCGACCCAACGGGAGACGCTCAGCACCTAGCCTATGTCATTATCTGTCCCGATGATTGGGTTCCCGATCACTGGAACGACTATCTTAAGCAAATCGAGGGTCACCTGCGGAATCACCCTCCGGGAATCAAGGTCGTCGCGAACTTAGGCCCTTGCACCCCCTGGGGTCGTGTCGTCACGTTCATTCCAGGTCAGTAACAACTCCAACCCCAATCTTTTCGCCTCACCCCCACCAACTTACAAATCCCCGCCCCGCTCGCCCTCCAACTCCCCTGTTAACCTAAACCGAATGTGCCCAGCCCTGCATCGCTCAACCCGCCTCCCACGCGCCATCAACCGAAAAATTACCAAACGAACCCAAGCTTCATTGAGAACAAAGCACCGCCCTCGCCCCTCAGTCCCGGCGGCCGTGCCAGAATATCCGCAGAGCTCGCCGAACCCAAATGAACGTAGCCATCACCGGCGCATCCGGCTTCATCGGCACACACACGGTCGAAACGCTGCTCGCGGCCGGTCATTTCATTCATCGGCTAGGGCGGAACCCGCAACCGACGGACCTGCTCGCCGCGGACGCAGTCGTTCATTTGGCCGGCGAAAACATCGCCCAGCGCTGGACCGCCGAGGTCAAGCAAAGGATCTATTCCAGCCGCGTGGATAGCACACGTGCCGTGGTTCATTCGCTGGCCATGCTCACCCAGCGGCCGCGCGTTCTCGCTTGCGCGTCGGCGGTCGGAATCTACGGCTCCCGGGGCGACGAAATGCTTACGGAACAGTCGCAGCCGGGGCCGGACTTTCTCGCCAATGTCGTCTACGATTGGGAGGCCGCAGCGCGCGAGGCCGAATCGCTGGGCATCCGGGTCGTGAATTTGCGCTTCGGCGTGGTGCTCGGAAATCGCGGCGCTCTGGCCAAGATGCTCCCGCCCTTCCGGCTCGGCGTAGGAGGACGGCTGGGATCGGGCGCGCAGTGGATGTCGTGGATTCACATCGATGACGCGACGCGCCTGATCCGGTTCGCGCTCGAAGACGATCAGGTGCGCGGGCCGCTCAACGTGACCGCTCCAAATCCAGTCACGAACGCCCAGTTTACCCGTGAACTGGCGAAGGTGCTGCATCGGCCAGCCATCTTTCCGGTGCCTGGTTTCGTGCTGCGCCTGCTATTCGGCGAGATGGCCGACACCGTGCTCGCCAGCCAGCGCGTCCTGCCCGCCGCTGCGAAATCGGCCGGTTTCGACTTTCGATACCCGGAGATCGCCCCCGCCCTGGCCAATCTGCTGGCAAAATAGAAATAGTATGCGTTACCTGCTGGTCCTGCTCGCAACGATCGGGTTGAGCTTCGCCGCTGATATGAGCCTGACGGTCAACCAACTGACCGCGTTCATCCAGTCGGCCGTCAAGCTCAAGCAGCCCGATAAGCAGGTTGCCGAATACCTGCACCACGTCAAGATGACTGAGAAGCTGGACGACCGCACTATCGAGGAACTGCAGGGCATGGGCGCGGGTCTGAAGACGGTCGCGGCGCTGCGCGAACTGGGGGAAGCTTCCAACAGCCTGCCCACCGCCGCTCCGCCGCCGCCGAAACCGGTTATTGTTCCGATCGCGCCGCCGGATTCCATCGAGCAGGAGAAGATCCTGGATGAAGCCCGGCAATACGTGTTCGACTACACGAAAAGTCTGCCGAATTTTATTTGCGTGCAGGTGACGCGGCGCGACGTGGATTCCAAGGGCGGCGAGAACTGGGCGCACATCGACACCATCACCTCTCGCTTGACTTATGACGGCCAGAAAGAAGATTACGAAGTAATCCTCAAGAACAATCAACCGGTAACCAACACGAAAATGGAACAGCTGGGCGGCACGGTATCGGCGGGTGAGTTCGGCACCATGATGAAAGAGATTTTCGAACCCGAAAGTCACGCGCAATTCGGCTGGGATCATTGGGCGACGCTGCGCGGCCGGCGCACCTATGTGTTCGCTTACGACATCGAACAAAAGGACTCGAGATACCACATGGTCGATCTCGAAACCAAGGTGGATATCGTGCCCGCCTATCGAGGATTGGTCTACATCGATCGCGATACCAAGATGGTGACCAAAGTCACTCTCAATCCATACAATATTCCGGCAGAGTTTCCGGTCCGTGAGGCGCACGAGTCGCTCGATTACGACCTCACGAAAATCGGCGATGCCGACTACATGCTGCCGCTCAAGGCGGTGTTGACCTCAAAACTCCCGCGCTACGCCACCAGGAACGATATTGAGTTTCGCCTCTATCGCAAGTTCGAAACCGGAAGCTCGATCAAGTTCGATACGCCCGACGCATTGCCGGATGATCAGATCAAGGAGAATCCGCCGGAGGAGAAGAAGCCGTAATCGCGCGCAGCAGTTCGGCGAGCGAATCGGGAGTTTGATCGGGCCGGATGACCCAAATTTTCCCCGGGCCGGTGGGACGCCAGCGCTGAAAGGTCCGCTCCGATGCGAAGCCCGAGAAAATGCTGATCAGCGGGACGCCACAAGCCGCGGCTGCGTGCCCGCCAGCCGAGTCGTAACCGACATAAAGTCGGCTGCGCTCGATATGAGCGGCGAAACCCGCGAACGAACCGCTCCAAAGTTTCACGCCATCCCCGGCCTTTGCGGCCACGCGTTCGGCGCGCTCGGCTTCCTCTCCGCCCGCGCCTTGGTCCAGCAGGATGGGCCGCGGCAAATGGGTCAGCAGTTCTTCTTCGAACGGATCGGGCAGGCGTTTAGCGTGATTTTCGCCGACCCCAAAACTGACCGTGCTCGCGAACTCGGCAGCCTTGAGGCCAGTGCTGATATATGGCTTCGCGTCTTGGATCCCAAACGTCTCGGCGGCCCAGCGGCTGGCAAGCTGCGATAGCGGCGCGTCGCCTTCGCCGCCATAAGATCGGCTTTCGAAAAAATAATAATCTTCCTCGGGGCAGATGGGCAGCAATCCGAGCTGCGTGAGCCGCGAGTCCGGGTCGACGACGATGCTGTGAGGCTGGCAGACGGCTTCCCGCAGCACGGGCCAGACCGCGATCCGGTCATCGATCGATCCACTGCGGCCGTACGCGATCGCCAAGTGCTTCAGCCGCGCATCGGCGGCGAAGAGTTGCCAGCTTTTTTCCGGTCCAACGAACCAAATTTCGGCCTTTGGAAAACACCGCTTGGCCGCATCCAGCAGGACGCTGGTGATCGCGACGTCAGCGCCCAGCGTCACGCGCGAAAGAACAAAAACGTTTCGGATTGTCGCGTGGTCGCGATCGAACTTCCGCGGCTTCCGTACGCGCTCGTAACGGGCCAGCAGATGCTCGGCGTGCAACTCCGAAACCCGGCGCGCGATCACTTCCGAGAATAGATCCGCATAAACTGTGCACAGTTCCGGCTCGAACAGATCCGCGAGCCGCTCGACCACGATGCGAAACAGCGCGGTATCGCCGCCGCAGGCCAATAATTCATCCAGCAGGTTTTCCGGCCACGGCGAACGCGCCAGGCAATGCTCCAACAGTCGCTGCGCGAGCGAATCAGCCGAGGTATTTTCCAACCAGCAGCTCCAGCTTCTTGCGAGTCGTTTCCGGCACCACTTTGGGATCGGTGATCAGCGCATGCGCCAGCGCCCGGCCGCATTTGCATGTGCGCTCGGCCGGCATGTTCGCGACCGATGCTTCCACAACCCGACAGGCGTTCTCGGCGTTCTTGGCAAGACACGCGAGGATGTCGGTGACCGTGACGGCATCATGCTCCTCGTGCCAGCAATCGTAATCGGTGACCATCGCGATCGTCACGTAGCAAATCTCGGCTTCGCGCGCGAGCTTGGCCTCCTGCAGATTGGTCATGCCGATCACGTCCATTCCCCAACTTCGGTAGAGATTGGATTCGGCTTTAGTCGAAAAGGCCGGACCTTCCATGCACAGGTACGTCCCGCCTTTGAACACATCCACGCCCGCGCTGAATGCAGGCCTGGCTGACTACTTGGGACAACTGCGGGCAAACCGGATCGGCGAAGCTGATGTGCGCGACTAAGCCTTCGCCGAAAAACGTGGAGACTCGGCCGCGCGTGCGATCGACGAACTGATCGGGGATGACGAAGCGCAGCGGCGCATGCTCCTGCTTGAGCGATCCGACCGCGCTCAGCGAAATAATCCGCTCCACGCCCAGCGATTTGAAGCCGTAAATGTTGGCGCGAAAATTCAGCTCCGAGGGTGAGATGCGATGACCGCGCCCGTGCCGCGCCAGGAACGCCACCTCGTGCCCCGCCAGTTGCCCGACCACATAATTATCCGAAGGCGCGCCCCACGGAGTCGAGAGCGTGACCTCTTCGTGCGCCGTAAAACCGGGCATGTGATACAGCCCGCTCCCGCCGATAATGCCGATCGTTGGTTTCATTCTTGTATGAGTTCGAGCAGGACGCCGCCGGTGGAAGAAGGATGGACAAAAACATAAAGATGCCCGCCCGCTCCCGGACGCGGTTCGTTGAATATGCGCGCGCCACTGGCCTTCAGACGCGCCACTGTAGCGGCGAGGTTGGGAACCTTCAGCGCCACGTGATGCAGGCCTTCGCCGCGCTGCTCGACAAATTTCGCGATCACCGATTCCGGTTCGGTGGCTTCCAGCAGCTCGATTCGAGGGCCGCCCGCCGGGAGCATGGCGACCTTGACCTTCTCGGCCTCGACCGTCTGACGCAGCCCTACCGGAAAGCCGAGCTGCTTCTCATAGAACTCGAGCGCCACCTCGATGGATCGCACCGCGATGCCCAGATGATCAATCTTGAAAGTGTTGGACCCAGCCATCAATGATCGTATACGGATCGCGCCGCCGCGCCGCTACATCTTCGGCGGCCGCATGAAAATTCAAATTCACAAACTCGCTGAGCAATCGTTCGCGCAACATCTCGCGCAGACGCAATTCCCAATTTGTCACAGCGCGATCTTTCCCGCGACCCTGCTCTAAAAATGACCGCACCGCCGTCCACGCTTCGCCGATACCCTTCCCTTCGGTTGCCACCGTCTTGATAATCGGCGGAGTCCATTTATCTTTTTGGCCATCCTTTCGAACCGAGAGACTCTGGATCGCCTGAATCTCCCGCTCCAGACGGTCCACTCCAGGCTGATCGGATTTGTTGATGACGAAAACGTCGGCGATCTCCATGATACCCGCTTTGATCGCTTGCACGTCGTCGCCCATGCCGGGGACCAGAACCACGATGGTCACGTCGGCAAGCCTGGCGATCTCGACCTCATCTTGTCCGACGCCGACCGTCTCGATGAGCACGACGTCCTTGCCCGCCGCATCGAGCAGCACGGCGAGATCAGTGGTCGCAGCCGCGACTCCGCCCAGCCAGCCACGGGTGGCCATCGAACGAATAAATACATCGGCATCGGTGTGGTGACCCAACATGCGGATGCGGTCGCCCAGGATCGCGCCGCCGGTGAAGGGGCTGCTGGGATCGACGGCGATGATGCCGACTTTCTTGCCTTCGCGGCGGAGCTCGGCGGCCAGACGATCCACCAGCGTGCTCTTGCCCGCTCCGGGAGCGCCGGTGATACCGGCGACGATCGCACGTCCGGTATGCGGGAACAATTCCTTCAGCAATGTTTCGGCTTCGGGACGCCGGTTCTCGATGGCGGTGGCGGCTTTCGCGAGCGCACGCCGGTCGCCGGCGAGGATCTTCGCCGCCCAGGAATCCATCAAAACGAAGTTAGCACTAATTGTTTAGAAGCTGCCGCGCGATGATCAGGCGCTGAATCTCGCTGGTTCCTTCGCCGATGGTGCAGAGCTTGACGTCCCGGTAGAATTTCTCGACCGGGTAGTCCTTCATGAAGCCGTTGCCGCCGTGAATCTGCACGGCCTCGTTAGCGACGCGCACGGCGATTTCGGAGGCAAACAGCTTGGCCATCGAGGATTCCTTGGTTACGCGCTCGCCCCGATCCTTCATCCATCCGGCGCGATAGGTGAGCAGGCGGGCGGCGTCGATTTCAGTCGCCATGTCGGCCAGCTTGTTCTGGATGGTCTGAAATTCGGAAATCGGGCGGCCGAATTGCTTGCGCTGCTTGGAGTATTTGAGCGCCGCCTCGTACGCGCCTTGCGCCGTGCCGACCGAAAGTGCCGCGATGGAGACGCGCCCGCCGTCGAGAATACGCAGGCTGTCGATGAAGCCTTCGCCGGGCTTGCCGAGCATCTGCGAATCCGGCACGCGGCAGTCGGTGAAGATCAGCTCGCCGGTGTCGCTGGCGCGCATGCCCAGCTTGTTTTCTTTCTTGCCCGCGCGGAATCCGGGCACGCCCTTCTCGAGAATGAAAGCCGAGATGCCATGTTGCGACGATGCGCGATCGGTGACCGCCATCGCGACGCAGACGTCGGCGTAATGCGCGTTGGTCGTAAAAACCTTGCTGCCGTTGATCACCCAGCAGGAGCCGTCCTTCACGGCCATGGTGCGCGTGCCGGCGGCGTCGGAGCCCGATTCGGTTTCCGTCAGCGACCAGGAGCCGATCCATTCGCCCGTGGCGAGCCGCGGAATGTACTTGCGACGCTGCTCGTCAGTGCCGGCGACATAAATATGATTGGTGCACAGCGAATTATGCGCAGCGACGATCAGGCCGACCGAGGGGTCCACGCGCGCCAGCTCTTCGATGATGATGGAGTACTCGACGTAGCCCAGGCCCGCGCCGCCCAGGTCCTCAGGGAAGATGGCGCCCAGCAGCCCGAGTTCGCCGGCCTTCTTGATGGCGTCGAGCGGAAAAATCTCGGCCTCGTCCCATTCGAGGACGTGCGGGCCGAGCTCCTGCTCGGCGAACTCGCGAACTGTCTTGCGGAGCTGGATCTGCTCCGGCGTGAATTGAAAGTCCATGCGACGACAGGGGCGGTCTCTGGTCCAATGTTAGCATCCTGGGTTTGGATTCCCAGGTCTAGAAAAGAGTACGAAAGTACGGGATGGTTCCAGGGGGCGCTGAGAGTAGTTTTGTCAATGAGAGGATGTTTTGCAGACCTTAACCACGGATTGTCTATTTCCTGCTCATCGAGCCTTCTGTGAAGCTGCCGGGGCGAGCCCCGTGAAGCTTCTCGTGGCAGCCTTTTTGTTTGTGGGCAGGAACCATGTTGGTCGGGCTGTGAAGGTTCTCAATTCCCCGGTGCCAGTGATGAAATGTTGCGTCATTTATGGAAGAGATCACCTCCTTGCACACCACGCAAATTCCCCTATGTTCGCTGAAGCTCTCTTTCTGCTCTCTCCTTGTGGGATTTGTGCGCCAGTCACGATTCGATTGCTGCCAATAGCGCATTTCCTGGACGACCGCCTGTGGCGTGCATCCTAGCAGCGAAGCATGTTCTCTCGTAAAGCGATCGAGAGCGTCCCTAATTATCTTCCTTTGCTCCTCCGTACAACCCGATTTATACTTTTTCATTCGAAACTCCATAGCTTGTCTCAGTACAACCTGGCGAGCTGAACCCGCCGGAATGTCGCCCACTTAATCCTGCGCGGGGACCGACGCGGGTTCTAGAGCCGTTGCCGCAGCCTGACGCGGCTCCGGCTGCTTCGCTGCAAACACGAACCGTCCTACGACAGCTGCCGCGCCCAACGCTGCGATCGCCATCCAGAAGGCCGAGGCATACCCGAATTTGTTTGCGAGCAGTCCGGCGGAAACCGAACTGGTGCCGACGAACATGTCGTAGAACGCGCTCAGCACGCTGACGGCGGAGCCGCGCTCGCCATTGGGAGTCCGGCGCAACACGGTGGATGCCACGGACGCCCACGGAAACGAGAACCCAAAGCCTAACAGCGCCGCGCCGCCGATCGCCCAAACAAATCCCGGCGCAGTCGAGAGAATGGCCAAGCCGATTGCCATGCACACCAGGCCCGTGTAGAACGTGATGCTCGGATGAACGCGGTCCGGCAGCCCGCCGAGGAAGAATCGCGAGAACAGAACCATCGCGGCGTAAGTGGAGAATGCGGCTGGGCCGGAATTGCCGTGTCCCTCCAGCGACAGGATCAGGAACCCGGTGATCACGGGATAGTATACGTTGACGAATCCAACCGCTAAGCCGGCGGGCACAAGCGATCGCCGCATCCAACCGCGGCGCCGAGTATGATCCGAAGGCCGGTAATCTTCCGGCACCTGGCTCAGCAGCGTCACGGCGATGAGCGCGGCGAAAATCTGGAACCGCGCCGCGTTCGACGAACGACCCGAGCATCGTCCCGATTAGCGGGCCCGCCGCGATGCCGCCCCAGATTCCGCTGCTCACGTATCCTAAAGCTCGCGCGCTGCGATGCACTCCAGCCAATTCCACGGCCCACGCCGCCGCGCCCGTATACAGGCACGCCTCGCCGATGCCTTGCAGCACGCGCCCGGCATAAATTCCGCCAAGGCCCCACGGCAGCAAATACGCCCCGCCGGCGATGGTGCAACTGGTGAGGCCGGTGAGGAAGGCGCGCTTGCGGCCTTTGTGGTCGGCCAGGCGTCCGGCGAAGACGCGGCTGCACAAGGCCACTACCGAGAAGGTGCCGATGACGAATCCGACGGTGCGGTCCGTGCCGCCCAGGTCATTGCGCACGTGCGGGCGCGAGCGCCGGCAGCACCGTGCCGAAGCCCAGGAATCCGAGAAAGGTGGCCGCGATGAGGCACCAAAAGCGCCCCGTCAGCGAATTGCCCGACCCCATTCATTGATGATGGCATATTCGGGCGCCGTTGGCTCAAAAGCCATCCAATATGGTATGTTGGTGGTTAGTTGGCATGCTTCCGATCCCCAGTTTAGATCCCGGCTCGCAGACCCCGCTCTATCGCCAATTGTATGAAACAATTAGGATAATGATTGATTCTGGCGGAATTGCCGACGGTACGCGCCTACCAGCCACTCGCGAATTGGCTGGCCAGCTTGGACTGAACCGCACCACCATCTCCGCCGCCTATGCACTGCTCGAATCCGAGGGCCTGATCACCGGCCATGTCGGACGCGGCAGCTTCGTCGCCGGCAAAATTACAAAACGAAGCCAACTCGATTGGCGCGCTCTGCTCGAACCTTCCGCTCCGGCTTCCCCCGCGACACCCTCGGCCACGCCGCTGGCGTCATTCTCGAGTTCGCGCCCCTCCGAACTGCTGTTTCCGCTCGAAGAATTTCGCGCCACCTGCGCGGAAGTGATCGCCAGCCCGGAGGCGCAATCCATCCTGCAACTCGGTTCGCCGTCCGGCTATCCGCCGCTGCGACGCTACCTGCTCGAACTGGCCCGCGCCGAAGGCACCGCTCGCGATTCCGACGACATCCTGATCACCAGCGGCTGCCAGCAGGCTTTCGATCTCATCCAGCGAACGCTGGTTCGTAATGGCGGAACGGTGCTGCTCGAAGATCCGGTGTACCTGGGAGTCAAGCACGTGTTCGAACGCTCGGGAGCACGGCTGGTGGGCGTTCCGATGACGCCCAACGGGATCGACCTCGAAGCGCTGGAGCAGACCGTGCGTGTGGAGAAGCCGCGCCTGCTGGCGGTCACTTCGAATTTCCAGAATCCCACCGGGGCGACGCTGCCGCTGGCCGCACGCAAAGAGATTCTTCGTATCACGCAATCGGCGGGCGTGATGCTGGTCGAGAATGACATCTACGGGCCGCTCGGTTACGAAGGCGATCCCATCCCGCCTATCAAGCGTTTGGACGAAACCGGCGACACCATCCTGCTGCGAAGTTTTTCCAAAGTCGCTTTTCCGGGGCTGCGCGTGGGCTGGATTATCGCGCCGCGTCCTCTGATCGAAAAACTAACCGAACTAAAGCAGTGGACCGATCTTCACAGCGATCAGCTATCGCAGGCCGTGCTGTTGCGCTTTGCGGAATCCGGACGCCTGGAGCAGCATCGTCAGCGGATGCTCACAGCCGGGCGCGAGCGCCTGCATGCGGTTTTGGAAGCTTGCGAAAAATACCTGCCGGCCGAGGCGAAATTCACGCGGCCGCGCGGAGGGATGAGCCTGTGGATCCGGTTGCCCCAACCGCTGGACTCGGGCGAGCTGCTGGCGCGGGCCGAGCGCGAGGGCGTGACCTATCTTCCGGGAAAATATTTCGCCGTATCCCGCCCGGAACCCAATAGTCTGCGGATCAGTTTTGCCGGCATGGCCCCCGATCAGATCCGGTCCGGGATGGCCGTGCTCGGCCGTATTTTTAAAGATGAGCTGGAGCGCGCGCGAGCCTGTTCACCGCTCGCCGATGCGCCGGCGTTGGTGTAGGAGAAAACTGCGTTTAGGAGAAACAGAGCATGTACCTGGATGAAGATTTTCGACTCAAAGTCGGTTTAGCGGAGATGTTGAAGGGCGGCGTCATCATGGACGTCACCAATGCCGAGCAGGCGGTAATCGCCGAGAAGGCCGGAGCGGTGGCGGTGATGGCGCTCGAACGCGTGCCTGCCGATATCCGCAAGGAAGGCGGAGTTGCGCGCATGGCGCCCATCGCCAAGATCCGCGAGATCATGCGCCAGGTCAGCATTCCCGTGATGGCCAAGGCGCGCATCGGCCACTTCATGGAAGCGCGCATCCTCGAAGCCCTCGGAGTGGATTATATCGACGAGAGTGAAGTGCTCACGCCCGCCGATGAGGAACATCACATCGACAAGCGCGGTTACAAGGTTCCCTTCGTGTGCGGCGCGCGGAACCTGGGAGAGGCGCTGCGCCGTATCGCCGAGGGCGCGGCCATGATCCGCACTAAGGGCGAAGCCGGATCGGGCAACATCGTGGAAGCGGTGCGCCACATCCGGACCATCGTCAAGGAGATGAAACAGCTCACCGTGCTCGGGCGCTGAGGAGCTGGTGGCTGAATCGAAGAAGCATCAGGCGCCGCTGGAGCTGGTGGAGTACGTCGCGAAGAACGGCAGGCTGCCCGTGCCGAATTTCTCGGCGGGCGGCATTGCTACTCCGGCCGACGCAGCACTGGTGATGCAGCTCGGCGCCGAAGCGGTGTTCGTGGGATCCGGGATCTTCAAGTCTTCCGACCCAGAGGCGCGCGCCAAGGCGATCGTCAAAGCTGCGACGTACTACAAAGATCCGGCCAAGCTGCTGGAGGCCAGCGAAGAGCTCGGTGCGGCCATGTTCGGCATCGATGTCGCGAAGCTGCCGGAAGCGGAGCTTCTGCAAACGCGAGGCTGGTAATGGCGGGTGGCGTTAAAAAGAAGGTCGGCGTGCTGGCGTTGCAAGGCGACTTCGAGGCGCATGAAAAGGCGCTGCGTCGCGCGGGCGCTGAGCCGGTCGAGGTGCGCTCGGCCGCCGATCTTCAAAAAGTAAGCGGACTCGTGATTCCGGGCGGCGAAAGCACCACCATGCTGAAGCTGCTCGAAGAGGAAAAGCTGGTAGAGCCGCTGCGGGAGTTTGCGCAAGAGCATCCCGTTTTCGGCACTTGCGCGGGCGCCATATTGCTGGCTTCCGGCGTCTCCCATCCTTCGCAGCCATCCTTGGGCCTGATGGACATCGATATCGAGCGCAACGCGTATGGGCGGCAGCTCGACAGCCGCATCGCGCACCTGCGGCTGGAAGGGACCGGCGCAGGACTCGAGGCGGTGTTCATTCGCGCCCCCATCATCCGGCGCGTCGGCGCAAACGTGAAGGTACTAGCCGAGTACCAGGACACGCCCGTTTTGGTGGAACAGGGAAAGCACCTGGTAGCCACGTTTCATCCCGAATTGACGGGCGATCCAAGCGTTCACCTGATGTTTCTCGACAAAATCACTTAAGCCCTCTGAGAATCGGGCGGCGTCCTTTACACTGAATCTAGTGGCTCCTACTCGGGTGTTGTTCCTATGCATCGGTAATTCCTGCCGAAGTCCCATGGCGGAGGGGTTCGCGCGCGCCTATGGCGGGGACCTAGTGGCCGCGCAGAGCGCCGGTCTGGCGCCGGCCGGATCGATTGCTCGAATGACTCACAAGGTGATGTTGGAGAAGGATATTAAACTCGACGATTTGTCGCCCCGGAGTCTGGATCAGGTGATGGGCGGGGTGGATCTGATCGTCAACATGTCGGGCGACGAACTGCCGTTCAAGACCCACGCGCCGGTTGAGAACTGGGAAGTGCGGGACCCGATCGGCGAGTCCGAGAAAGTTTATCGCCAGGTGCGCGACGACATCGAGCAGCGCGTGAAAAAACTCCTCAGCTCGCCTGCGCGCCCGAAAACCTCCCGCCACGGCGGGACGGCCGGAGGCACCGAGGGTTGACAGTCGTGGCGGCGGTCCCAGAAAATAAGAACGTCCTCGCATCCGTGCGGATGTGGCGGAATTGGCAGACGCGCTAGATTCAGGTTCTAGTTCTCGCAAGGGAGTGGAGGTTCAAGTCCTCTCATCCGCACCAAAACCAGATAAGTTTCTGTAAGTTATAGAAAATAATATAGAGCTATGGACGCTCTGTATCCTCCCTGTCCCCCGGAATACGCCCCACAACTCAACACGAACTCAACACGGGCGTCGAATCTGAGATACCATGGGTGCTGTCATGCATGGTTTGACCCTATATCGCCGCCATATTCGAGCCTGCACGAAGCACTACGGGCAGAACTTTCGGATTTTTCCACCGACTTCTAAGACCCAGCGGGCTAAGGACTGTGAGTGTCCAATTGCCGCTGAAGGTACGTTAACAACCGAGGGGCTAATTACAAACCGCTCCACGAGGACCAACGATTGGAAGAAGGCCGAGCAAATTGCAACTCAGTGGGAACTGTGGGGGCAAACAGCTACGCCGCAAGAACTCGAGTGCCGCGTAATCACCGCGGGCTACGCCGTGGAGTCATTCCTCGCCTCGCAGGGCCCGCATGGTCGCGGTGTGGAGAAGAACACTTACGATGCGTTTGAAGTTCTCTTGCTTAAACGATTTCTGCCTTTCTGCGAAAAGCGGGCGTACCATCGCATCAAGGAATTTGACAGCTTGGACGTGACGACGAAGTTCACAGAGTCATGGGTCAATCTTCAGCCGAATCGTCAACGAAAGGGCGTGACGATTCCCGCCGGTCCTGTGGCTCTAGCAAAGACGACCAAGAAGGCGGAACTGGAGCGGCTGCGCTACTTTCTTCGCTACTGTAAACAGCGTGGATGGCTTGAAGCAAATCACGCGGAGAAGATTAAATTCACTGCCTCAGTCAGCAAGAAATTCGGGATGGAGCCGGACGAGGAAGAGCGAATCTTTCGGGCGATCTCGATTTTCCCGGATGGCAGAGGCGGCCGCGGTGGGTACAACGCTCGGGAACTTCGAGCATTCTGTCTTGTTCTCCGGCACGCGGGATTGCGGATCTCAGACGCAACGACTCTGAACGACACTCAGCTTGTTGAGCGCGCGTCCGGCCGCGGATCAGCAATAAAAATCTTTCAGAAGAAGACGCAAGAATGGGTTTACGTCCCAATTCCCGATTTCGTTGCAACAGAACTCTTAGGGCTTGAATTCAAGAACGAGAAGGACGGACGCCGTTATTGGTTCTGGACTGGAGGAGGCGACGATGACACCGCGAAGAACAACTGGTACAGAAAAATCCAGAAGGTGTTAGCTGTCGCGGCCAAGGAAAGGCCCTTCCTGCACCCCATATCGCCGCACACGTTTCGACACACTTTTTCCATCTCTCATCTCAACGCTGGTACGGATATCAAATTTGTGTCGCGGTGGCTCGGCCACAGAAGTGTGACCATCACTGAGAAGCACTATGCTCATGCCGTTCGCGGAACGATGTTGGCGTCCGAAGAGGCTTACGACGCGTCGATGCGGCGACAGGAAGCAATTCGAAAGAGAGCGAGGCAAGAGACTCCAATCCAGCAAAGAACTCCGCCCCCGCGCTTGATTCAGCGGTTGGACAGTCGCGCGTAAACACGGCGAGCGACCGATTCAGGAATTCGGTAGGTGTCTCCGAAGGGGACGGTTCCGGCCTCATGGATGAACATTCGTCGTATCTTCTCGTACGATAAATTCCAGAGAGACGCTAGTTCGTTGAACGTATAGTGGCGCTCCATCATTGGCTCCGCCGCGGACTCCGGATGAAGCGCCAGCGTGTTCGCCCGCGCGTGTTGGAGTTTCGCCTTTATATGGGCACGCATTGCCACCCTACCATCAACGTCATCCCGATCAGCGCAGCTTTTGAACATGCCAGTCTAGTGCCTCGGCGGTCAGGTGAAAAGCGGCCAATGAGGGTCGGGTGAAAACCGGCCAAAGGAACGCACCCAGAACAGGATCATTTTTAACCTAAAGGCGGGTATTTTGGCAAGAGTTATTTTCGACGAGTCTCCCGTCACGAAGAACTCGTGTGTGATGGAGACCGCTTCCGAGCGGGGATGCACAAGGGGGCGCAGCCCTCTTGTGGGGGGAGCCGCCACACGAAGCGTGACAACGGTTTTGGTTGGCGCGCGGCGTGTCGCGGCGTGGGGGGAACCCGCCCGCCCCGGTTTGCCCCCGGCGGGGGAAACGGAAAAGGGGGAGATCAAACTTCCTTGCTGTTGCCGCAGGCCGAGAGTTAGGATTCCTTTTCAGGCACAGTGGTGATGGCCTTGGTGCGCCAGCTGCGTGGACCACACTTGAGCACGTGTCCGTGGTGGAGCATGCGATCGAGCATGGAACTGACCGAGGCCACGTCGCCCAGCAGTTTCCCCCAGTCTTCCACCGGGCGATTGGAAGTCAGCAAAGTGCTGGCGCGTTCGTAGCGTCGCATGACGATCTCCAGCAGATCCTCGGCCGCGGTGAGCGGCAGCTTGCGCATGCCAAAATCGTCGATGATCAGCAGCGGCACGGTGGTCAGTGTTTCCATGAACTGTTTCCGTGTTCCCTCGGCCACTGCGTCAGCGAGTTCGTCCAGCAGGACATGCGTCTCGCGGTACAACACGCGATAGCTCTGCAGAATCGCGGCTTGACCGATGGCCTGGGCCAGATGACTTTTGCCGGAGCCGCCAGGGCCAAGAACAACGCATCTTCGCGCTTGCCTATGAAGGCGCCAGTGGCCAGATCGAAGATGAGACTGCGATTCATCTTCGGATTAAAAGTAAAGTCGAAGTTGTCGAGCGTCTTGTTGGGATCGCGAAAACGAGCCTGTTTACGCCGGCGTTCGAGCAACCGGTCCGAGCGCCGCTGCAGTTCGTCGGAGACCAGGCAGGAGATCAGATCGATGGGCGCCATCGGCTCGGCCTGCGCCTGGCGCAAACGGTTTTCCAATACCGCGGCCATGCCGCCCAGCCGAAGCTGCCGTAACGAGCGTTCGAGTTCAGAGATATTCATGGGTTGGGTTCCTGGGTTCTTTCCTGAATGAGGTCGCGATACAGATGCAGCTGACGGATGAGTGGATCGATCTGGCGCAGGCTCAGCGGAGGCTGTGAGTTCCGCTCCAGATAGCGACGCACGAAA
Source organism: Bryobacterales bacterium (assembly GCA_963732175.1). Classification (GTDB taxonomy): domain Bacteria; phylum Acidobacteriota; class Terriglobia; order Bryobacterales; family Bryobacteraceae; genus Palsa-89. The sequence continues at coordinate 215,962 of CAVSYF010000003.1, forward strand.
CGATAGTCGTAGGCTTGCACTTCCAGAGCGGTGGCGCAGGCCTCATCCACTCGCGCCGCGCCATACTTGCGGGTGAAGGACAACAGGCCTTGGATGCGCCGGATGGCAACCTCACCTTGCAGCCGATGGAGCGCCTGGCAAAAAGTGCCGATGTTCGATCCGATTCTTTCGGCGCGCGCCAGCAGTTGCACGGTACCGAGCGGAGTTCGCTTCGGTCGATCCTCGTCTTTGATCCGATGCCGGCCGCGCTCTTGGCGGAGATGCTCGCGCAACAACTGTCCGGTTTTCGGATGGAGCAGGCGGACGTGCTGGCCGTCCCACTGCACTGCCACACGGCGGCTGATCCAGCCGGGCGGCGCGCTGTAGTAGGCCGCCTCTACTTCCACACACCCATCCAGATGTACCGTTCGCTCGCCGTACTGGTAGTAGCGAAACGGTTCCAGTGGCAGCGGCTGAAGCGCCGGTTTCTCTTCTGCGAACATCGCAGCGACTTGTCGCTTGGTGGTGCCGTGAATCCGCGTATCGGCCCAGCGTTCTTCCCAGCGGTCCAGATAGGCCTGCGCTTGTTCCAGACTCTCGAAACGGAGTCCTTTCAGCGGCGTTTTCTGGGCATGTCCGACCCCGGCCTCCACCTTACCTTTTCGATCCGGATCTTGAATGCGGCACGGCATGGCTACCGCGCCATAATGAGCCAGCACATCGCGGTACAACGGGTTCAGCGATGGATCGTAGATGTCAGGTGAGAGCACGCCTTCCCGCAGGTTGTCGAGCACCACGACTCGCGTTGTTCCACCCAGCCGTCGAAAAGCCAGCTCGTGCAACTGAGCCCAGGTTTGCGCACTGGACCGGAACACCAGCAGACGAACCGATTTGCGGCTGAAGCCGAGTGTCAACACGAACAGCCGCGTGCGGCGATACTTGCCGCTGTGCGGATCGCGCACCATGGGGCCGGTGCCGTAATCCACTTGTGTTTCTTCGCCGGCTTTGGTGAGAATCACCGCGCGGGCTTCCGGCGACTGGACTCCCCGCAGTCTGCGGACGAAGCGTTTGACGCTTTGATAGCCGCCGGCGAAACCGTGCTGATCGACTAGGTCCTGCCAGATGGCCGTGGCATTGCGCCCGCGCGACAGACCCAGCTCGATCGTTTCGCGGTACGGATCGCAGGCGCTGGATGGGCCGGGGGAACCCACAGCATCGCCGCCCGGCAGGTCGGACCCCGCGCCGAAGTCGGTGGTCGCCTCCTTGGCCGGTTTTGAATCGGGAGCGGGGTCGGTGGTCGGGTTGTTGGCCGGTTTTGCCGGTGGCAGTTTGCCCCAGCCGCCCGGCGGACGAACCGCGATCCCAGCCGCTTTCAAGTAGCCAGTGGCCGTTTCGCGGCGAACTCCGGTTGCCTTCTCAATGCGCCGCAGCGGCCAGCCTAGCTGCCCGAGGGCGATGACCTGTTTCTTTTTCTCGTCGCTCAAGACATTGCTCACGTTGCGGAGGATCGTCCCCCCGCGCCCGTTTCAATGTCCTGAGTACATTCCCCTTTGGCCGGTTTTCACCCGACCTTCATTGGCCGGTTTTGCCCGACCCCCGAGGTCTAGTGTTCGGGCCACTGGAATCAGATTACGCCGTGGTGAAGAGCTAGTCCAATGTTTTGTTAGTGTACCTCGATGCGACTCTTGAATCGCCCCCGGGTGGTCCCCTAAATCCTGGTTGATCGATTGACGGTGGCCTGGGCCATAGAGGGAAGCTGCCTATGAGGTGGACCCCATCGTTTGGACAAAATTTCGGCCGTCCTTAGATGGTGTGGCGGGCTGACCAAGACGGCGGCCGTGAGGCCGCCATCCATTCCGGGCTTGAATCGGCGCTCGGGTCGCATCCCTGCGTTGCCCTATCCTCCTATCAAGCCTTTCGATTGTACGGCAGGTGCCGTTTGCAGTAAAGCGAAAAACATCCATTCTGGAAAACGAAAGCGATAAATCCCAGGGGGTTTGGGGGACAGCGTCCCCCATCAGGAAGATGACCTCTTCCTTTTGAGTCGGTGCGGGAACAGGTCGGCCGGCGTTTGATAGCCGAGCGCCTGGTGCGGGCGCTGGTGATTGTAGAAGTGGAAATAGTTTTCCAGCGCCGGGAACAGTTCCAGGCCGGTGGCGAAGTCGCCGGGATAGATCAACTCGTACTTGAGCGAGCGCCACAGCCGTTCGATGAAAACATTGTCGAGCGCGCGTCCTCGGCCATCCATGCTGATCGAGATGCCGCGGCTTTTGAGCGGAGCCAAAAAGTCGGCCGAGGTGAACTGCGAGCCCTGATCGGAGTTCCAGATTTCGGGTTGGCCGAAACGAAACGCGGCATCCAGCGCCGCCAGGCAGAAACCGGTTTCCATCGTATTGGAGAGTTCCCAACTGAGCACGAAACGGCTGAACCAGTCCATCACCGCGACCAGATAGAGAAAGCCGCCACGCATCGGAAGGTAAGTAATATCGGTACTCCAGACGTGATTGGGCCGGAGGATTTCCACGCCGCGCGGCAGGTACGGGTAGATCTGGTGGCCCGGTGTCGTTTTTCTGTCCAAAAAATGGGGTCCACTATAAACGTGTGGAACGACCGCAGCCTAAAGCCAACGTGGCCACTGTGAGTAAAGCATCGGATGGATTCAATTCTACGCCGCCTCCAGAAGCTTCGCGCACGCTCCACACGTGATCAGCGATTCCCCTCCGCACTGATATCGTCTACGGCGCTCACCCACAGCCTTGCGGCGCAGACAAAAGCTTCGGGGACGGCAACAACGGCAGCCACCGCCAACGGACCTGTGCCGCGGATGCCCGATGGCCATCCGGACCTGTCAGGGGTGTGGTGGCGTGGCGCCGACATTGGGCGCCTGAGCTTTGCGCCTGCGGGCGGACGTGGAGCACCGCGACCAACCTCTTTTGCCGATTTGTACCAATCCGAGGCCGCCGCCAAAGCCAAAACCTTGGGCGATAAGGACGACCCCTCCCAGCGCTGTATCCCCACCGCCTTCGGTACTTTGAACGTGAGCCTCTTTGATGTGGGCGCTGTCGGCCAGATCGTTCAGACTCCGAAATTCGTAATCATGCTGACCGAAACCTATCACGGTTTTCAGATCATTCCCTTTGATGGAAGGGCGCATCGCGATGACGCGCCTCCTTCCTGGCGCGGAGACGCGGTGGGACGTTGGGAGGGAGACACCTTTGTCGTCGACAAGACGAACTTTACCGACAACACCTGGATCTCCGCCGAAGGCCGTGTATCGTTCCATTCGGATGCCCTGCATATCGTGGAACGCTACCGGCGCGTGGACGCCAAAACACTCGAAATCGAGGCGACGTTAGAAGATCCGAAGGTTCTAACGAAGCCCTGGATAGTCCCCAAGCAAACCCTGACGCTCGCACCATTCGACCAGCTGCTCCAACTGGATTGCACACCTAGCAGTTATTAGCTAGCTTCCGCTTATCCTCCTCGGCGGGTCGTGGACTCGGAACGGGACCGGGAATTACACCAAAACCCACGTGATGGACAGCGCTGCGATCCGCAAGCGGCTACCGAGCGACGATCGAGCGCGCAATTTTGCCGGAGCCCCGGCAATCCGAGACGATAGGCGCGTTCGTGGGGAGTAATGTCCCACATCCGGAGTTCAGGCCCGCCTAACTAATGGGATGGTCCGCCGCCTTCGTACCCGGGCAGTTGGGGTAGAGAAGATGAAGTAAGGAGGCATTCCATGAAGATCCACACGATCGGCATTGATTTAGGAAAGACGAAGTTTCATGTAGTCGGTCTCAATGAGCGCGGCGAAGTAATCGTACGCAAACAGTTCTCGCGAGCGCAACTGCTGCGCTTCACCGCGAATCGGAAGGTCCATCTGATTGGTATGGAGGCCTGCGGAGGCTCGCATTTTCTGGGCCGTTTACTGCAAAGGCAGGGACACGAAGTGCGTCTGATTCCAGCCCAGTACGTGAAGCCGTACGTGAAGACCAACAAGAGTGACTACATCGATGCGGAGGCAATCGCGGAGGCCGTCGGCCGGCCGACGATGCGGTTTGTGCCGATCAAGAGCGACGACCAACTGGATCTGCAGTCGCTGCATCGAGTGCGCGAACGTTGGGTGTCGCGTCGCACGGCGATCATCAACCAGATGCGCGGTTTGCTGCTCGAACGCGGGATCACGGTGCGCAAGGGACGGAGCTATATAGAAGCTGCGTTACCTGGGATTCTGGAAGACGCGGATGCAAAACTGTCGGGAGCATTGCGCCTGCTGCTGGCGCAACTGAAGTTGGAGCTGGACCAGATGGCCCAACGCTTGGAGGAGGCCGATGCGCTGATCGAGCAAACGGCGCTTGAGAACGAAGACTGCCAACGACTGGTGAAGATCCCGGGACTCGGGCCGGTGACAGCCACCGCCGTGATTGCGGCGATCGGCAACGGGGCTGCGTTTCGTAAGGGACGAGAGTTCGCGGCCTGGATGGGAGTAGTTCCACGAGAACACTCTACTGGTGGCAAACAAAAACTACTGGGCATCAGCAAACGGGGGAACCGCTATTTGCGAAAACTTTTCGTGCAATGTGCGCGGGCCGTGTTGCAGCAGAAGACCAAGCAGTCTCCTGGCCTGAGAGCGTGGCTGGAAAAGCTTACGGCACGCACCCACCGCCACGTGGCGGGCGTGGCGTTAGCCAATAAATTGGCGAGGATGGCTTGGGCCGTGCTGGCTACCGGGGAAGCCTATCGGGCTCCCACAGTCGCCGCTGCTTGAGGTCGACTTCAACTAAGGAGTTTATGATTTCCTGCCAGGTTTGCTGGTGAACAATGAGATGGCACAACGGTCAAAACCGGCGCTCTCGAAACCCGGACCCGGAAGCAGTCTTCCAAGACTGACTAACTAAATGGGAAGAGAGCGTAGCGCATTCCATCCTGGCCCGGAGTACTTTTACTCCACTAAAGGCCGTATACATTTGCGCAAACCACCCTGTCCCTCTCATTTTTCGCTTGCATTCAGGCGGCGGACCATACATTCCGGATAGCAACCGACAGGACTCCGCCCAGACAGGGACGGAAGGAACGTGGAGTGGGCGATGATGGATGGACCGGAGAGGCGGCAAGCCACGGCCCGAGACGCGCATTGGTGCTTAATGAACCCGGCGGATAGCATGGGTCTGAGGTTGCGGACAGGTCAGTGATGACGCCTGCGGAAGAGCGCAGCGATCTCGATTAGGAGAGTGCCAGGATTCGCGCCTCAGGCCGTCTTCTCCGGGGCAAGGAGAAGACGATGGCAAAGAGAAAAGAGAAAAGTGAGCGGAAAGCGGCGGTATTGGAACCGGATGCTGCCGGGATAGACATTGGGGCGGAAGAGATTTATGTTGCTGTTCCGCCTGATCGCGATGAAGAATGCGTGCGCAAGTCCAGTAGTTTCACCTGCGATCTTGTTACCCTGGCCGAGTGGCTGGAACGCTGCCATGTCCGCACCGTAGCTATGGAGTCGACAGGCGTGTTCTGGATTCCGTTGTTCCAGCTACTTGAATCGCGCGGTTTGGAGGTGTACCTAGTCAACGCCCACCACATCAAGAATGTTCCCGGGCGCAAGAGTGATATTTCCGATTGCCAGTGGATACAGTTTCTGCATTCGGTCGGACTGCTCAAGGCCAGCTTCCGGCCACCGGAGGACGTTTGTGCCGTTCGTTTTCAAATCCGGGCAACGAGTGTCCCCATTCTCGACCCGGTCGGTGGAACAAGCCTACACCCGTAACATCCAGCCGAAAACTGGAGACCGCCCACCAAATATTCCGCCGAAGGCGGATTCCACCGGTAAAAGGGGGTGGGTCGCAGGGCGAAGCCCCGCGTCTCACGGTTCGTGACATAGAGACATATCTGTCTACGTGACACAATCCGTGACTTTGCTTGAATGGAGGACGTGTGTCTATTTTCAGAATTTCTGAGGCTCGGAGTGAGCGTGGTCGTCTACGTTGGGAGTGGGGCGCGTTGACTCGCGACTTTTGCTACCCACGCGGAGTCGTTGCCTCATGAAAGTGTTACCCGTTCTTCTTGAGAAGGACGGGCGACAGATTGAGGAGGCAACTGAGTTTGGCAACCAAACGGGAGTTGATCGAAGCGATTGCGGGGCGGTATCACGCAGCCGCGCGGATCGAAAAGAAGCAGATCCTGGACGAATTCATCAAGGTGACAGGCTTTCACCGGAAGCACGGTATTCGTGCGCTAAGGCGGCACACCAGGAACAGCACAGCACCAGTAGCGCGAGGACGCATCTATGACGAGGCCGTCATTACGGCGCTGACGATTCTTTGGGAGGCTGCGGATCGTATCTGCGGAAAACGGCTGAAGCAAGCAATCCCAACGCTCGTGGATGCGATGGAGCGACATGGACACATTCAGTTAGAGCCTGAGGTGCGCAGTCGGCTGCTCGCCATGAGCGCTGCCACCATGGATCGACTCTTGAAGTCGGCGCGTGACATGGGCAAGCAGGCGCGCCGACGGTCGGGGATCAACAACACTGCTCTGAGGAAGAGTATCGCGGTGCGGACCTTTAGCGATTGGAATGATCCGCCGCCGGGCTTTTTTGAGATGGATATGGTGGCGCACTGTGGAAAGTCGGTCGCCGGCAGCCACGCGCACAGCTTGGTCCTGACGGACATCGCGTCCGGCTGGACGGAAGCCGCAGCCATGGTGGTGCGGGAGCAAACGCTGATCACCGTGACGGTCGAGGAGGTCCGGGTAAGACTGCCGTTCCCGATGCTCGGCTTGGACGTGGACAACGATAGCGCCTTCATCAACGAGACGGTCGTGGACTATTGCAAGGATCGAAACTTAGAGCTGACCAGATCCCGCGCTTACAAGAAAAACGACCAGGCGTGGATCGAGCAAAAGAACGGCTCAGTCGTCAGGCGAATGGTGGGATATGGACGGCTCGAAGGTGTGGCGGCCACCACCGCACTCGGCGAGCTGCATGACGTAGTCCGTTTGTACGTGAACTTCTTTCAGCCGTCGTTCAAACTGAAATCGAAGATACGAGATGGTGCAAAAATCTCGAAGAAGTATTATCTTCCAGCGACTCCGTATGAGCGTCTTCTAACCAGTGACCGGGTTTCAACCGAATGCAAGGAATTACTTCGCCACACATTTTTCACGTTGGACCCCGTACAACTCTTGAATCAAATTCGCGAGGCTCAACGCCAACTCGTACAGGATGAGGTTGGCGGAAACGAGAAACCCGCCGAGACCCGCCAAGAACTGAACCGTTTCGTAGAAAGTCTGTCGACGGCCTGGCGCGATGGTGAGATTCGTCCCACGCACCGGAGGCAATCCACTGGACCACGAAGCTGGCGAACTCGCGTTGATCCATTCGAGAAAGTCTGGCCCATGGTCGAGCGATGGCTTGAAGAGCGGCCCGATGCGAATGCGAAGGAACTTTTTCATCGGCTTCAGTCGGAGATGTCGGCACCGTTCGAGCAAGGACAGCTTCGCACTCTGCAGCGTCGAGTAAAGGAATGGCGAACCGCGATCGCCCGGCGGTTAGTACTGAGTGGCGGCGCTGAAGCTGAGCACTCCGCACCCGAACAAACGTACGCCACAGAAGATTCCGCTGGAGTTCCCCGTCCATCGACCATCACGACGTAAGAGAGCTGTGGAAATGACGGGGCTGTGGAAAGCGTGGAAAGCCAAAAACAGGCTTCCCCCTCTTTCCACGAGCCCTTGGAAATCTCGCCCAACGGCGGCGAGATTCCCACATTCCCACAGCTCCGACGACGAGGCGGATGGAAAAGTGGAAAACCAACAGCAGGTTTCCCACTTTCCCACCGCCCGATCTCTGTCCCTTAAGGCCAAGAAAACAACAACGAGTACAGGCGGGCTATCGCGCTCTGCCCGAGCCGGCGCTCCGCGCTTGCCTCCACCACGACATCTAACTACTTCGGTAACATTTATTGGTGAGGCAACACGATCGGGAGAAATAGTTGTCGTCAACCCAAAGAAATAGTTGACGCCGGACATGAGTCCAGCTACCGCTTCACTTCTCGCGGAATGGCGGGGCCTGCTTAGGGACCAGCGACCCGAAGCGTGGTTGTTTCAATCCGAGAATCTATCCAGCCCGCTCAATCGGGACAACGTCCAGCGTCGCTACATTCAACCGAAGTTGGCAAAGATTGGTTTAGGCTGGGTGACCTTTCAAGTAATGAGGAGAACGAATGGGAGCTTGGCCCACAAGTTCGGTGTCGATCCCAAGGTGGCAGCCGACCAGCGCGGCCACGGCGTTGGGGTTGCAATGGACGAGTACATTCAGAGCGATCTGGAGCAGAAACTTCAAGCCGCAAAAACGGTCGATTTTGGGCTGGTTCGGTGATGTCTTTGGCTTAACGCAGTAATTGCAGTAATGTTGGTGATCCGTGGTTCCGGTAAGTTCTTGAAAAGATGGAGCGGGAGACGGGGTTCGAACCCGCGACGTCCAGCTTGGGAATATGAGCGTCGATTGTAAATAAATGACTTAGGCGTCAATGGCGCTGTTTTCTGGTCATATAAGGCTATTGTTTTCACGCTGCCCTTTCCAGCAGCCCGGTTATTGAGGTAAACGAGGTAACGGGAAACATTCCAATTTTGAGCTTCAAAATCTCCGGCTTTGTGCTTTGAATCGAATCCTCTTCTCAAAGGCGAAGTTGACCGATCGGCACGTGGCCTCCACGAATGTTGACGTGCCCTCGGTGCCTGCCTCTGCGCGGATCGAACTTGGACGAGAAGCGAATTCCGGGAAGCCAGTCTACCCGACGGCCGCGCTCAGCCGCCCGGTAACGATCGACGTCGTCGCGTTGTGGGAATTGGATCACCCGGCGAGATTACCTTGGCCACCAGCTTCTTTTGAGGGAAGTCTTTTCGGTTCAGAGTGGCGATAAACGCGGCGTGCCCTTGCTCTGCACACGCACAAAATGCGTTATCGGTCCGATCTGGCGATACGTCATTTTCGGTCCGAACGTCCACGAACTCCGCCTCTTCCCTGAGCAGATTGATGATTCCCCCAACGAGGTTTCGTCGAACCCCGAGTCTTGAGAGGACCTCTTTGTATTCCGAAAGAATGTCCTCCGTGACCAGCCAGGTGAAGGTTCCATCCTCGAGCCAGTGTCGAAGAAGTGAAGCACTCGGATTCTCGACGGCACGGAGGGATTTAAATCCCGCGACTCCGGCGACGAGTACCGATGTATCGATGACGCCTCTAGGCTGTTTTCCTCGACGGCCCAACCGTAATCTCCGGCAGTTGCTTCTTCTCAGCCCGGAAGCCCCGAATCGCCTCCGCGATTTGGGACTCCGTCACACCAGACAACTCTTGCGCCGCCGCCTCCAAACTGCGTGTGAACTCACGCTTCCATCCTGGTCTCTTTCTTCCCCGCGGCAAGTCCTGATGTACCGCGGACCGAGGAAGTTGCTCTCCCAGTTCTTTTGCGAGTTCTCGGAGGGGAACACGAATCTCGATTGGCTCTCGGCCTCTCGTGGGCAGGGACCGCAGGGAGACGTATCGAAGTTTCGCCATGTCCTCGTCCTTGAGGCCGGAAAGCGCGCGTGCGAAAAGGGCGAGCACCTCAGTCGATGTACCGAGCGACTCCTTCAAATACAAAGCAACCTTCGCCTCCAGAAGACGTCGATTGTCGAACCAGTAGAAGCTGTCGCGGAGGGTCGGACGCAAAACTTTGAATTGCACAAGGTTCTGCAGATCTTTTGGGGCGACTCCCAAAACTGCGCTCGCTTGCTTCAGTTTCAGCTCCATGGCCTCCATCCCTTATACCATCTATAGTTTAGATGATTTATGCAGGTTGAGTCAACCTTAGACCACGGGATTCCGCTAGTGTCGCTCAATCGACCCGACGAAATCTCCCCGACGAATCCAAGCCACGTATCTTCCTTTGCCCCAGGTCCGTAATACCAGACAGAAGGACAAATTTCGGAGAGGAAACGGTATGAACATTGCAAACAAGACAGTTTTGATCACCGGCGCCAACCGCGGTATCGGTCGGGCGCTCGTCAATGAGGCGCTTAGACGGGGGGCGAAGAGAGTATATGCGGGAACGCGTGGCGCACTGCAAAACACCGACACAGGCGTGACGCCATTGGCACTGGACGTGACCAGTGCTTCGCAGATCCAGCAGGCGGCCAAGGATATCGACAGCCTCGATGTCCTTATCAACAACGCCGGCGTCGCCATCTACGACGACCTGAGCAACCTCGACGTGGTCGAGCAGCACCTGGCCGTCAACCTCTTGGGCCCGCTCAGAGTAACGCAGGCGTTCTTGCCGCTGCTAAGACGCTCCAAAGGGGCCATCGTCAATAACTTGTCATTGACATCGCTCGCTCCCTTGCCGGTGATCCCCGCCTATTCGATTTCGAAAGCGGCCGCGTTCAACATGACTCAGTCACTAAGAGCGCTCTTGGCCGGCCAAGGCGTGACGGTCCATGCCGTCGTGCTCGGCCCCGTCGACACGGATATGAACAGAGGCCTCGAAATACCGAAAGCCTCGCCCGAGTCGGCGGCGCTACACATCTTCGATGGGTTGGAGAAGGGTGAAGAGGACATCTTTCCCGATCCTGCATCCCTTTCCATCGCCGAGGGCTGGCGCACTGGCGTAGTTAAAGCGCTGGAGCATCAGTTCGCAGCTTTCGCGCCGGAGAACAGACAATGAAGACGAAAGACTACACCACTTCCTTTACGGTGGATCAATCTCCCGAAGAAGTCTTCGACGCCATCAACAATGTTCGCGGGTGGTGGTCAGAAGAAATCGACGGCAGGACCGACCAACTGGGTGCTGAGTTTAAGTTCCGCCACAAAGACGCTCACCGCAGCGCCCACACGATCACTGAATTCGTGCCGGGGAAGAAAGTCGTCTGGCGTACCCTGGACAGCCAGATTAACTTTGTCAAAGACACGACCGAGTGGAACGGCACGGAGGTTGTCTTTGAGATCACCAGGAAAGACGACAAGACCGAACTTCGCTTTACGCACGTCGGTCTGGTCCCCACCATCGAGTGCTACGGCGGCTGTTCCGGCGCATGGGGCTTCTATATCAACGACAGTTTGCGCGACCTGATTGCGACGGGAAAAGGGCAGCCTGCCCGGAAGGAAGCAGGGGAGCCGAAATAGGCTCCTTGATGACAGCCATGAAAACACTCGAACGGCAGCGCATTCTCATTACCGGCGGTAGCCGCGGGCTTGGCCTCGGCGTGGTTGAAGCGCTCGTCGCGCGTCAGGCTAAGGTCACCGTCATCGCGCGCGATTCCGCGCGCCTCACTGAGACTCAAGGCCCGGCTCGGCGTTTCGATCATTCCCGGCGATGCCACCGATCCGATGCTCGCTGAATCCGTGCTTCGCAACGTGCACCCATCGGTGCTCGTGCTCAACGCAGGAGCTACGCCGGAGATGGCGCGCCTGCACGAACAGACATGGGAATCGTTCAGCAAGAACTGGAATACCGACGTTAAAGCGGCATTTCACTGGATTCAAGCCGCCCTCCGTCTTCCACTTGACCGGGACAGCCGCGTGCTGATCTCGTCGAGCGGCGCCGCGATCGAAGGCTCACCCCTCTCCGGCGGTTACGCGGGTGCAAAACGAATGATGTGGCTGATGGCCGGCTACGCTAACGGTGTCGCCAACGATCTGAACCTCGGCGTTCGATTTCAGGCGCTGGTTTTGCGGCAGATCGTCGGCACGACTGAACTCGGCCGCGCGGCTGCCGAAGCCTATGCGCGGCGAAAAGGCGTGACTAACGAGGCGTTCTTAGCTGGATTCGGAAAACCGCTCAGCCCGCGCGATTATGGCGAGCACGTGGCGACCCTGCTCACCGATCCCCGATACGAGAGCGCGACGGCGTTCGGTATCCGTGGCGAAACGGGAATTCAGCCACTCGACGCGTGAGGCCGGCGGCGGAAATGGATGGGCCGCGCGTATCTTTTCCTGCGCGAGGCCCGCAGTAAGAGATGAAAGGACACTCAAAATATGAAGGACCAAGATTTCACAACCGGCTTCTCGGTGGACCAGACTCCGGAGGAAACCTTCGATGCCATCAATAGTGTTCGTGGATGGTGGTCAGAGGAGGTTGAAGGCAGTACCAATCAACTCGGCAGCGAGTTCACGTATCATTACAAAGACGCCCATCGGTGCAAGATCAAAATAACCGAATTCGTCCCCGGCAAGAAAGTCGTCTGGCATGTCCTGGACAACTTCTTCGATTTCACTGAAGACAAGAGCGAGTGGAAGGGAACGGAGATCAGCTTCGAGATCGCGAGAAAGGGCGATAAGACGGAGGTCCACTTCGCTCACTTGGGTTTGGTTCCCGAATACGAATGTTTCGACGTCTGCTCGAACGCCTGGGGCTCCTATATAAACGGCAGTTTGCGGAGCTTGATTACTACAGGCCAAGGGAAGCCAAACCCGAAAGAATAAGTTCTGCAGCCTTCCCAGCGATAGTGCCGCAACACTCACACATATGGAAGAGACCGGAAAGTTTGACGCTCGATATCTGGCATTTCTGGAAACGATCATCCAGCTGCGGCCCCAGCTGCACCGATACTGTTCCCGCATGACCGGCTCGATCACGGATGGCGAAGATGTGGTTCAGGACGCCCTTTTTCGCGCCTATCGCAGCCTCGAAACCTTCGACGACAGCCGCCCTCTCGCGCCGTGGCTCTTTCGCATCGCGCACAATCAATGCATCGATTTTCTTCGCAGCCGCGGTGTCCGCGTCGAGGCGGAAGCCATGGCGGCAGAGCCGGACTTCATCGATCCCGACGACCCTATTGGGCCGGCCGTCGGCCCTGCCATCGAGCATCTGGTCGTGAGCCTTCCTCCGAAAGAGCGTGCCTGTGTGCTTCTAAAGGATGTCTTTGAGTATTCGCTAGAGGAAATCGCAGAGCTCGTTGATTCGACCGTGGGAGGCGTCAAGGCAGCCCTCAATCGAGGCAGGTCCAAATTGGCGTCTTTGGAAGACCCATCCGCAGCGCCACGCTCGGCGACGACCGAGAACAGAGAGATTCTCCGGCTTTACGTCGACCGATTCAATCGCCGCGATTGGGACGGGCTGCGTGAATTGATCAGCGCCGATGCCCGTTTGCAGGTCGCCGACCGGTACGCGGGCAGCTTCGCCGCTGGTGGCTATCTTGGCGTCTACTCGCGTATGCAGGTAACGTGGCGGTTAACGCTGGGTGAAGTGGACGGCGAGCCGTCAATCCTTCTTCTCCATTCGCGTGACGGCTCATGGGAACTCGCGGGAATCGTGCGGGTCGATTTCGGAGCGGACGGCCGAATCGATCGGATCGCCGATTACCAGCACTGCCCATGGACGCTCACTGCAGGATCCATTGTGGTGCGCGACCCGGTTGCCTGAGGGCGCGTATCTTTTCTGGCGCGGGGACCGTAGTTAGGGATGAAAGGACATTTCATCATGACTCGGAACCTTCGCGCAATCATCAGACTCAGCCTTATTGCCAGCTCGGCGCTTCTAAGCCAGGCGGCTGACACAACGATCGAACAAATGCCAGCCAAACTCGAAACTCAGTATGCGCTCAGCGCATTGCCGCCGGCGATGCGGGACCATGCAATCGTTTATCTTCTCGATCCTAAGAAGGGCTACCAACTTTCCCAGCAGGGAACGAGTGGTGCGACTTGTCTTGTAGAGCGCACTGCGTGGGAGCAGGCCGACTTCCGCAACGACATCTATGTTCCACTGTGCTACGACGCCGAGGGCTCAAAGACCTACTTAAAAGTGATCATGGACGTCGCCGCGCTTCGCATTCAGGGGATGATCCCTGTTGCCTTGAAAACGGAGATCGAAAGGCGTTACAGGACCAAGACCTATAAGGTTCCGCAGAAAGCTGGCTTGTCGTACATGGTCGCGCCAGTCATGCGCACATGGATGATGCCTGACTGGCAAGTTCATACGATGCCCATGCCGCATCTGATGTTCTACGCTCCGAACATGACGAACGAGGATATTGGAGCTGTTCCGAATTCCAGTCTCCTTTATCCGTTCCTGTTTAAAGAGGGTATCCTCGAACAAAGCTACATGATCCAACTCATCGGGGCGGCAGAAAAGGCAAAGATCCTGGCTGACGAAAAGACTCTTCTCCATGATCTCTGCTCCTATCGCGATTTCCTTTGCGTTCCGGACATGAAGCACTGTGAGTTTCCGGCAAGCGTGCGTGACTGCGATTGAGCACGCTTGATAGCTTGTGCTGAGAGCGGGAGGCTCAGGACATGACATCAGAAGCAGCGGGCAATCGTGAGGATGTGGAGCAGGCACGGCGGCGATTTGAGGAGTTTCGCCAGGCGCACGCGGTGCGGTCGCGGCTACCGGAAGAGCTGTGGGCGACGGCGGCGAAGTTGGCGCGGCGGGATGGCATCACCGCTACAGCGCGGGTGCTGGGCGTGGACCGACCGAGCCTGCAGAAGTGGACGGATCGATTGGAGCCTCGCGCTTCCACCAAGCCGCCGAGGTCTCCACGCCGGCATCGGCTGGACGGGAGTGCCGCGCCCGCCTTCGTGGAACTGCTGGCGGCCAGTACGGCAACGGCAACCAGTTGTGTGGTGGAGGTGGAATCAGCCAGGGGCGGAAAGCTGCGGCTGGATCTGAAAAGCATCGCTACCAGCCAACTGGCCGAGTTGATGCGCGCGTTTGCAGCGTCGTAGGCATGCTGCAGATCACGCCGCAGATGCGGATTTTGGTGGCGGTAGAGGCCGTCGACTTCCGCAAGGGCATCGACTCGTTGGCCGAGTTGTGCCGCGCCAAGCTCGATGCCGATCCGTTCTCGGGTTGCCTGTTTGTGTTCCGCAGCCGGAGCGCAACCTCTATCAAGGTGTTGGTCTATGACGGGCAGGGGTTTTGGTTGGCGACGAAGCGCCTGTCCAAAGGCCGTTTTCGATGGTGGCCGCAAGGCGAGGAACCGGCACGGGCGCTGCGCGTGCATCAAGTGCAGGTGCTATTGGCCGCAGGCAACCCGGACATTGACGCGGCGCCGGTGTGGCGCCCTCTTTAGAAACGACGTGAGCTGATGCATTTTTCACTTGCGTTCTGAAACGCTTTCTGGCACACTGCGGATGAGATGGCTACACATCGCTATCGGAGCCGGGACATTACCAGCGAAGAGATCCTCTTCATCCGGCAACTCATCGCAGATCATCCGGAATTGAGTCGCTGGAAGTTGTCGCGGCACCTGTGTGAAGTCTGGCAGTGGAAGCAAACCAACGGCGCATTGCGCGACATGGTCTGCCGCGGATTGCTGCTGATGCTGCACCGGGCGGGCGAGATTGAGTTGCCGCCCGTGAAGCGCGTCGTGCGCAATCGATTCGCGGAGCGCGAGCGGCCCGAGCCCGTGATCCCCGACAATCGTCCGGTGCGCGGACCACTTTACAGCATCACGCCACTAGAGTTTGTGCAAGTGCGGCGCACGCCGGAAGAGACTTTGTTCAACAGCTTGATGGAGCAGTATCACTATCTGGGCTATGAGCAGCCGGTGGGCGAGCACCTGAAGTATCTGGTGAAGGCAGGCGGGCAAGTGATCGCGTGCATGGCCTGGCAAAGCGCGCCACGCCACCTGAAGGTACGCGACCGGCACCTGGCATGGAGCGACGAAGCGCGCGAGCGCAACGTGCATTTGCTGGCTTACAACACGCGCTTTCTGATTCTGCCGTGGGTGGAAGTCGAGCACTTGGCCTCGCACATTCTGGGCCGCATGGCCAAGAGGGTTCCGCATGACTGGCAACGGCTGTACGCGCATCCGATTTATTGGCTGGAAACGTTCGTCGATACCTCGCGTTTTCGCGGGACGTGCTATCGCGCGGCCAACTGGCAGGTGATCGGCACAACGGCGGGCCGCGGGCATCGCGCGTCCACGTTCGAACCGACGCGGCCGCTGAAGCAGATGCTGGGCCTGCCGCTGCATCGCAGGTTCCGGGAGCTGCTCGGCGCATGAAACGTCCCCGGATGGATGTGAATCTGGAGGAGTTGGACCAGATCATCGATCGCGGTACGCACGCGCCGTTGAGCGAATCCGAAGGCGAGAAGCTGAAACGCGTATTGCATGCGCTGGCGGGAATGCTGCCTGCCCCACGCACCACCGAAAAGACCAAGAACGTTTTGGAACAGCCGGGATCACCCGCCGCTGAAAAGGATTCGGAGGCCCCTTCTGATAAAACGCCGGGCCACGGGCGCAACGGGGCTTCATCGTACACCGGCGCGAATAAAGTTGCGGTGTTGCATCCCACGCTGCACACCGGCGATCCCTGCCCGGGCTGCGGGAAAGGCAAAGTCTATCCTCAGAAAGAACCCAAGACGCTGGTGAGAATCGTGGGCCAAGCGCCGCTGGCAGCAACCGTGTACGAGCTGGATCGGCTGCGCTGCAACCTGTGCGGCGAAGTATTTACCGCGCCGGAACCGGAAGGCCTCAGCCCCGAAAAATACGACGAGACCACCGCGGCGATGATCGCGCTGCTGAAGTACGGCAGTGGAATGCCGTTTTATCGATTGGAAAAGCTGGAGCAGTTGCTGGGCATTCCGTTGCCCGCCTCGACGCAATGGGAGATCGTGGAAGAAGCCGCGGAGGTGATCAAAGCCGCGCGTGACGAGCTGATTCGGCAAGCGGCGCAAGGCGAAGTGCTGCACAACGACGACACCTCGATGCGCGTGCTGCGTCTGGCGCGCGAGCCCTCCGACGATCGTACCGGTGTGTTCACTTCCGGCATCGTATCGACGCAAGCAGGACGCAGGATCGCGCTGTACTTCACCGGCCGCCAGCATGCGGGTGAAAACCTGCGCGATGTGCTCGAACACCGCACCAGGGGTCTCGCCCGGCCCCTCCAGATGTGCGATGCGCTGTCGCGCAATACGCCCAAACTCACCTACGGCGCGGAGATCCTGCTCGCGAACTGTCTTGCGCACGGAAGAAGGCAGTTTGTGGAAGTGGCCGCGAACTTCCCGGAACCATGCCGCTATGTTCTGGAGACGCTGGGCGACGTCTATCAATACGATGCCGAGGCGCGTGAGCGAAATCTTTCGGCAGCGGAGCGCCTCGCGTTTCATCAGCAGCACAGCGGCCCGGTGATGGAGCATCTGCACGCGTGGCTGGAAGCGCGATTCGCGCTTAAGCAAGTGGAGCCGAACTCGGGACTCGGCAAAGCCATTACCTATTTATTACGGCACTGGAAGGGCCTGACTACGTTTCTGCGCGAAGCCGGCGCACCATTGGACAACAACATCTGCGAACGCGCTCTGAAACGCGCAGTGCTGCATCGCAAGAATGCTCTGTTCTATCGCACGCTGCACGGCGCCGAAGCCGGCGATCTATTCATGAGTTTGATCCACACCTGCGAGCTTGCGGGTGCCAATCCGTTCGACTACCTTAGCGAGCTTCAGCGGCACGCCCGCGAACTGGCAGACAACCCGTCGGCGTGGATGCCCTGGAACTTCCTCGAACAAACTCAGCCTGGCCACAATCATTAGTTTCCGGCCACCATCTTCTACACTCCGGGAATGCCCACAAAACACAAGTTTCCGCAGTCTGTTTCCAGTAAGGTTTTTGGCCACCCCCTTCGAGCCGCGTTGTACGCTCGCGTTTCCACGCACGACCAACAGACATTACCGTTGCAGATTCAAGCCTTGCGTGAATACGCGGCCAAACGCGGATGGACCATCGTCGCGCAAATCAAGGAAGTCGGCTCCGGCGCTTCCCAACGCGAGCTACGCTCGACTCTGCTCGCGGCTGCACGACGCCGCGAAATCGATGTGGCGCTGGTCTGGCGATTGGATCGCTGGGGCCGCTCCGTCGCGGATCTGGTTGCAACCCTCCAGGAACTACAGCACCTCGGAGTCGGCTTCGTGTCGCTAACGGAAGCGCTCGATCTGACCACGCCCGCAGGCCGCGCAATGGCGGGTTTGCTCGCGGTGTTCGCAGAGTTCGAGCGGGAGATCCTTCGCGAACGCGTCCGCGCTGGTCTAGCTCACGCACGCCAACAAGGCAAAAAGCTTGGGCGCCCGCCGTCTGTGGCGCACAACGCCGCCGAGGTCCGAAAGTTAGGCCGGCAAGGAATCAGTACATCTGAGATCGCTCGCAGGCTTGAGATCGGCCGAACCTCCGTCCGTCGCCTCCTGAACCAAAAGAAATCCTTATTCACGCGGCCTTAACGCAGCCTTGCCGGAAGGACACTGATGATCTACTTGGTCGGCTGAGTCTTCTTGCCTTGTCAATCCAGACGGCCAATGCGGGCAACGCCATAGAGGAGTCGAAGGCAATCGAGATCCTGGGTTCCTGGGGGCTTGAATCCGCGCGCCGCGTGGGAATCGTGGCACTTGATGGCAATGCTGTTCGCTTTGTCCATCACCTGGCCTACGAATACTTTCTATCAAGACTCGGCCGCTGACGTTCTACTTTCCAAGCGTCAGCCTAACCGCTACAGGACCTCGTATTGTGGCTTTAGCTCACCGAGAGAAAAACCGCTCTATGAGCGCCTGCACCCCCTGCCAGCCTTTGCCGAGCAATGCGAGCAGGATCAAGCCAAGGATCGGCCCCACGATCAGTTTCAGTTTGCGCTTCGTGCCGCCCGTCTGCGTTTCCCATTCAAGGTGCAGCAGCGGAAACTTCTGGCGCGGATTGTCGTCTTTTGGAACTCGCAGCACGCATCCCTCCCGTGCCGCGCTGGGTGTGTCTAGTGGGGATCATCAACCCCTGAGAAAACATAGGACACCTCCCAACGCGAAAGTTACACTTTCAGCGTCGAGAAGTTTCCCTGGTCTTCCCCGAGGTTCCTTGCGTGCTGCCCGGTGAACTCCCGTAGCAAACCTTACTCCCGATCCGGACAAACACTGGGGGCGACACTTCATTGAGTGCCGGCGACAGTGCCTTAAGTCCAAATCGGGATTGGAACCCGAAAAAATTTGCAGCGCCTGCGACATGCCTTCCGGCTCCTGCCGGCCTTCACGCCAGTGACGCAACCTGGTAACTTCGAGCAACGGCCGCCAAATCTGGGAACCCATGTCCCCTTGGCCTCAACCGCAAAAGATGGTCAGATGTTCTGAGCCCACCGGTTGCCTTGCGGCAACCCAGCAACGCACCTCTATTGTAAAACATTGCCCCGGCCGCCGCTTCAGATCTATATGCTCGCAGCCCAAGGGCGACAGGTCGTGCAGTAGGCTGTCATCGACCGGCTTGCCATGCTCTTTCCGCGAACGGACCGCCTTTCCCGGACCCTCGGAGCCGAACCCGCCAACCATCCGCCGCGCTTCGCTTTTTCGATGCCACGATTTGCGAATCCGAGACCACGCCAGCCGGGTCGCGATCTTGCGAATCCGCGACCGCCGCGCCTGCGTGAAAATGAAGGAATGCCCGTAAAAGACGAGCCCAGGGAACGCCCGATCATCCGGATGCTGCTGTCCGCTTGCGACAACGGTGCCTGGCAGCACGCGCATCTTGACTGGGTGGAGGAAAAGCAGGATGGGGCCGTCGAGGTCATCGCCACTCGGACGGATGGAACACAGCTTGCCCTGGAACATACCCTGACCCAGCCGTTCGTGGGCGAAAAATTCGATTCCGAGGTCTTCATACGGGCCTTCGGCCGCATCGAGAAGAACCCGGACCTCACGCTCCCCGAGCGGCATCTGGATGTCATCATCCCGGTCCACGCCATTCCGAAAGGCTACAACTGGGACGAAGTCGGCCAGGATCTTCTTAATTGGCTATTGGCGAACCACACCGAGGCTCCGCAAGAGGGCCAGTTTTCGCATCTCGTCCCCGTAGCCGCCACGTCGAAGAATGGACCACTTGCGCTGCCGATCACTCTGCGCACCATGCATCTGCCGGGAATGGCCGGGAGCTGCCTGATCGCCCGCGACAAAATGCCGGGCGATCTTGAGGCCATCGTGGAAAAGGCGCTGCGGACGAAAATCCCTAAGCTGGTGGCCACCCCCGCCGATAAGCGCATCTTGCTTCTGGAGCGCGACCAGATCGCACTGGGCGACAACGAAATCTACCGACAGATCGTGAAACTCGGCGTCGCTTTTCCCGATCTCGCCCGCATCAACGAGATCTGGATCGCCAATACGTCTATTCTTGCCTCCGAGCACTGGGCGTCTTTCACGCTCATGGATGGGCGGGGGCTTGTGGAACTGCTGATCTTCGAGAACGCGGCATTGAAATCACGCAGGGACGATCGCCCACAACTCGGCCCGCCGCACCGCGAGTTTTAGCGGTGCCCACTAAGGCTAAGAGGAGCCGATCAGAGATCATGAAGCCGCGCAGACGTCCCGCACAGGCCATTCGGGCATGGTGGACAAGCATACGCCGATTTGTTCGCCAACTCCAACGCCAGGGGCGACACCCCATGGAAGTCAAAGGTTTCCTATCAGAGCGGGTGGTCGTAACGGTAACGGCGGATGGGCACCGTCACAAAATATGCCAGATAGTCTTCGGCAAGGACGGCTCGCTCTACGTGACTTTCCCTTACTTCAAGCACACTGAGGGCCTCCTCGCGGAAGCGACATTCGACGGGCCGCCCGGTGCGCAGTCGCTGATCGATCTCGCCAAGAAGGGCAAAGTTGCATCGCATCTTGTGAAATATTCCCACCATACCGATGGCGAGGCGCATTTCTCCCAGCACGGCAAGGTGAAGACCGTGGTCAGGCGGAAATCTGTCCCGCTCGCCGAGCAACAGGGTCACATCTTCACGCTCATTGTCCAGGGCCTTCGGGCATTCGAAAGCCTGGGCGCGGCCAAGGAAAATGCGATGTCCTCCAGCCGCACGACGATCACCTTCGGTATTAGAGATCGCTTCCCCAGGGCCTTTCGAATTGTCGGCCGTTGGTACTGGATAGAAGACCTACCCGTTGATCCGCGGCCGCCCCTGTTCGGTCCGCAAATTGAAGCGGTCGACCCAGACGGTATCGTGCACAATGCCTTCATCGTCGGGAATCCTCACGATAAAAAGCATGTTCTAATACTCACCTGCATCCCGCAGGATTCGATAAGCCCGGCCCATGACCTCATGATGTTCATCGGCGGGTTTGACCCAGCCTCGAAGATCACGAACTCCAAAAGACCAACGGGCTTCCTGGCATTTCTGTATCCTGCTGACGATTACGATGAACTAAAGCAACGCCTCGGCTCCGTAGATTACACATCCACGGCTGAAGCGCTGCAGCCCAAGCCGAAGATCGATTGACGCTATACCTGCCGCTCCTTGCTGTTTCCGGCCCAGGCTTGCGAATCCGGGACCACGCCCCCCATCTCTCCACTTTCCAAATCCGTGACTGACCGGCCCGCCTCACGAAACGGAATTCAAAGCACTAAGCCGAACATCTGACATAACCGGTGCCAAATTTTCCATAAAGAGCCTCCACTGCGTCCCTGTCACTAAATCAAAATGCGGATGGTGTTTACAGGACGCCGATTCTGTGACAGGTTAAGTGACAGACTCCGCTCCGAAACAGCGGTCTCGTCTGCTGTCACATAACCGAACGTTTATGTGACCGAACACAGTGACCATAACAAGACCGGAGAGCCATTCTTACGGAAAGCATGGAAGGGGCCGGTTGCCGGCTCCTTTGTCATGGTAAAAGCCTGGGCAGGCACCAATGCCGCTACGATCTTTGTCGCCGATTAGTTAGAGGCCGATCTCCCGCTCGCCAGGCAAGCGTGTCTATCGATTATCGGCCTGAATCCGCCAGAAGGTTCCCGGCCACAAACAGGCCCGCAACCACCAGCCCCAGCCCGACAATGCCGTCTCGCTGAAAACTCCCGGACCTTCCTGTAGTGACACGTGACAGGTAATCCTGGCAGTTTTCTCCTGGCTCCCACGGGATTCCGCACAGGCGTTGCGCCTCTGCGATGCGGCGGTCGATTTCCGCATCGTCCCAGGCGCGGCTCACCAACTGAAGCTGCCAGGCAGGAGCCACAATTTCTTGAACAGGAGAGGGCTGCGAAAACTGCACAGGCCCAGGATTCTCATAGCCGAAGCCATCGTCTCCAACAAGGAAGTCATGCATCCAGATGCTCCCTTGTTTGATGCGACGCCAGTGGTCGCCCGGATACAAAGTATGGATCTGACCTGATCCGTCACGAACCAGGATCGATCTTCGAATGCGGATCAGCATACCCCGAGCGTATCATTTTGAAGACCTAGCTATTCCACACACGCGCCCTCGCATTGCTCAGGGCCGCCAGCACGAAAACGCCGGCAATAGCGTTTTTCGCCACGGATAAAGCTTAGTCTGAAGGGAGGACAAGCCCGAACGAAGTCTTTGCGGCCGCTCGGTCAGATCCGGCGCTCGTGCGGCCACGGCCGCAGTGGCCAGGCCCAAAACGGGGTCGATATCTATGGACGATACCGGTCGCGTTCCGCTAGGAGGGCTTTGGGTTCAACAGCGTCACGGCGTTCCGCAAGACCTTCGACAAGAGTTTCAACATATTGAAAAAAAGCCATATATACTCCACTACCAATATTGCTAGTTTCTGTAAATATCGATCTTGTTGTAAACTATAACCGTGGCAACTCGCGAGAGGTCTTCGGTTCCGGACTGGCTGTTCCGCACCTTACAAAAGGTTGGTCTGCGGGTCGAACCCGGCCAAACGCCATCGACGGTCGCCGTCCATCTTGACGGTTGCGAACCAATCAAATTCGACATTCTCAATTTTCCGGTACTCAGTTTGGAGCGAGCAAGGGAAGTAGCCGGGCCCAATCGCGTTCAAAATTCCGGAAAGCGATTGCTGCTGGCTAGCCGCCAACTGTCAGCGCGGACCCGCGAGATGCTTCGCACTGACGGCCTTTCGTGGGCCGAGGAATTGACAGGCGTCTGTCACCTTGTCGGACCAGGCCTCCTAGTGGACGTCGGCGGGAGCGTGGACTTGGAGCGACGACCCGAATCACCTGCGAGAGCCCGGCTACGCGATCGGTCCGGACTACTGGCTGAGGCGCTGCTGATGGCACGACCGGAAGACCGAATCCACCTCCGGACCATAGCGAAACGCGCCCAGGTTTCCACGGCGCTCGCTAGCCGGGTGTTGAATCGCCTAAGCAAAATCAATCTGATTCAAACTCACAATGCAGGTCCTAATCGCTATTGGCAGCTAGTTGACCGCGGAGGGTTGCTTGATCTATGGGCGACAGAGGAACACCAACGTCCCGAAGAAACGACCGGCCTATACGTGTGGAGTCGATCGCCTCAGGGGCTATTCGAAAAGCTGCCGCTGATCAACCACCTTACCGAGCGCTGGGCCCTTGGGGGGCCTGCAGCAGCCAATTCGTACGCCCCTACATTGACTACTTATCCAGACCCAACTGTTTGGGTCGACGCCCGAATTCCGCCTGAAGATGTTGCCCGCACCTTGCAAGGAGAAATTGTCGACAAAGGCTCCAATCTTCAGTTGTGGCAGTCGGAGCGCAATCTCGCTCTAGAACTAGCGAACTTGTTGAAACCGAGCGAGCCGAGTTCACTGCCCCGCAATCCGGAGCTTCGCGTTGTTTCGAAGCCGCGCGCCTACATCGAGGCTGTCGGCGGTGCTGGGCGTTCGCCGGAGATCGCTCAAAACCTTCGGGAAAGGATTCTTGGGAATGACTCCGATTGAACCAGTCCGAAACCCTAGATCACTCTACTCGCCGGAGGCTTTGGCCGCTTGCGAAAAAGCTCTGCGGACCATACTGACGAAGGTTGGGCCGTGGGGAGGGAAGTTGACAATCATTGGCGGGATGACACCGCGCTACCTTGTCGGTGTTTCCCCCGCCGACATTCGGGAGCATGTCGGGACAACCGATCTTGACATCGTCGTTGGCGTCACTCTTTCAACCGAAGAGGAGGAAGCGTACCGGACTCTCCAACAGAATCTGAAGGATGCGCAATTTGCGCCATCTCGCAACCGTGATACAGGGCAGGAGGAGACGTTCCGCTGGGAGCGCCAAGTCGACGGTGTTCGCGTACAGTTGGAGTTTTTTTGCCCGATCGGAACGGGCGCACCTGGGCAACTTTTGCGGAACCCCGGTAAGAATATCGGATCTCGAATCAGCGCAGTTCGAACGAGGGGCGCCGAACTTGCGGCAATGGACTACGTAACGATTACGCTTGCCGGAGAATTGCTCGATCACGGAGGGATCCAAGAAGGCGTCGCAGTCAGGGTCGCAAACCTACTTCCGTTCCTCGTGCTCAAGGCATTTGCCATTGATGAGCGGGACAAAGCGAAGGACAGCTATGACGTTGTTTGGACTCTGAACGCCTACAAACAAGGTCCCCGCTCGGCGGTTGAGGATATTGCAAAAAGTCCAGTCATCGGTCATCCAGATGTACCGGCCGCAATTACTCATCTACGAAATCACTTTCGTACGGCTGAGAACCGAGGCCCCTCCCAATACGCGATCTTCGAACTCAATGACGACAATGACGACGAGCGCGCGCGCTTACGAAGGTTCGCCAACGGAACCCTCGCTGAATTCTTTAAGCATTGGGACGAGCTAAAACTGCCCAATTGAGAGATGAAGGCAGGGTTAATGAGATATTGACGCGGGATTCGAAAGCGCATCCATTAGCGGCGCCAATCCTAACGACTAGGCTGGAGATCGCCTTTGGTTATCTGGGTCGATGTGGCGCACGTACGGCGGTCATGGACGAATGGAGACTTAGAAGCGTATGAGCACGAACGGCAAAGCTTACGCCCAGGGGAACGCCGAAGGACACCAGCACAGGGGACCCCACTGAATGTCCACATTTGTCTGGCTGGACTACTCGGAGAGGGAGCGTCGGAAGATGCTCGATGTCGTTGATCTTTTTAGAGAACACGATACCCGCGACGAGCTAGGCATTGGTTCGGTGCGCGACGCCTTCGCCGACATGTTTTTTCCTGGTACGAGCACGATCATGACCCGAGCGCGGTACTTTCTGCTTGTCGCTTGGACGTATCAGCGGCTCGAAAGACTGCGGGCCAACTCTGCGCAGATTGCTGCGCGGGCGCGGCGAGCCGAGATAGACCTTATAGAAGTCATCCAGCGGTCGGATGATAACGAAGGGAATATCGGCAAGGTGGCGAAGACCGCCCTGAAACGACTCCCAAGCAGCGTTTATTGGCAGGGGCTCAGTGTTTGGGGAATTCGTGGCTTCCAAGGGGCGCAGGCACAATACCACCGTGGCCTTGATCGGTACTATGCACAGATCACGCGGCACGGCGGGCGCGCTTCGGAGCGTGACGTTGAGCATGATGACCTCGTTGCACCAAACTGGCACGCAGGGCTGATCCTGCCGCCGCCAGACTTTCCCGGAGAGTGCTCATTGAGTCTGACGTGCCGGGAAGCCGAATATCTCGCGGAGCGCATTCGTTTGAGCCCGACCTGCTCCGGCTCTCTGCTTGCAGAGTTGGCCGCACAGCGATCGCGCAATGCCGATGTGCCATTTGTATGGCAACATCCGTATTCGGCCAAACTGCCACCGAAATTGGGCGAGAAGGTGCATCATGCGCGCAATTTCTCCGAGGTCATGCTCGGCGCGCAGTTGCTCTACAATCTAGTCCTAGCTGAACAGGCGCAGTGGGATGAGGGTCTTGCAAAGTACCGGCAGCGCTTCGCCGAGTGGGGGCAATCGCTCTCCGAACGGTCTCACGTCTTGACCGAGTGGAAGCGGGAGCGTTTCTGGGAACTGATCCGCGCTGCTAATCCCCGGATAAGCAGCCCTACCTACGAATTCATTAATACGTGGTGGGACCTCGCATTGGCCGGTGGTACGGCCCGATTGCGCGATAGTGCACGCGCGCGCTCGTTGATTTGCGAACGGGAGCGGCGACTGAAAAAGAACCTGGCCCGAATAGGCAATCCTCGCGCACAGGAGCTGTGGAATGGCGACTCTGGTTCCGCCCAGTTGGAATTTCGGTGGATCATAAGCCAGCGTTTGCTCGGGGACATCTTCGAGGGACTGGAGGCGCCGGATGCTTAGACCGGACGAAAGGGCACATTTACTGGAGCTGCTCCGTCCCCCGGCTGGCTGCCAGCTAGATTTGGCCGTCGGCACCACGTTTTCACTAGATCTTATCAGTGCGCTAATGCTCCCACTCTCATTCGCGTTCTTCGACTGGGAACAAGCGGATGGCGAATTGGTGGCCGATCCACTGGCCTTGCTCGAAGCATTGAGGCGCTATGGAGATCGTTTCACGATCTTCTGCCAGAGCGGACAAATTCGCTTGCCTCCAAAGTATCCACCGCTGGTCACTTTCCTGGAGCCGTGCATTTACGATGTCCAGCCGCCAGACGCAGCCGGCGTATTTCACCCGAAGGTATGGGCGCTGCGGTTTGTTACGGAGGATGGCGCGGTTCGGTATCGCGTCTTATGCCTGAGCCGCAACCTGACGTTTGACCGGTGTTGGGACACAGTCGTCGCACTCGATGGCGAACTTGTGGAGCGTTCAAACGCCATCGCGGCGAATCACCCGCTCGCCGATTTCATTGCTGCGCTACCAGGTCTCGCGGCGCACCCGCTCGTGCCAAAGCGTAGGCAGGGTGTTGCAAAGATCGCGGATGAATTGCGACGCGTGCGATTCACCTGGCCGGAGGGCTTCGATGAACGCCAATGTCGCTTCTGGGTTGCGGGATTGGATGGCCGAACAGTTACGCCTTTCGGCGCGCAGCGGGGTAAAACGCTGATCGTCTCGCCATTCATCTCGAACCCTGTTGTAAGTGACTTCTTGGAACACAGTGAAGAGACGCATTTGGTCTCGCGTCAGGAGGCTTTGCAGGAACTGTCACAAGAGATCTTGCAACATTGCAAGAGTGTCCAATTCCTAGCACCGGACCTTGTCCAGGGGTCGGATGACGATGCAGCCACGGTTGGAAGGGAAGAAGTGTTGGATGGCCTGCACGCAAAACTTTTCGTCATCGATCAGGGTTGGAACGCGAGCGTATTCAGCGGCTCGTTCAACGCGACCGTCCATGCGTTGGAGCACAATGTTGAGTTTATGGTCGAGCTCGTGGGCAAAAAAAGCCGGTTCGGCGTGGATCAGTTTCTTCGACAAGTTAAGGGCGAGACAAATTTTGCTGACTTGTTGCAGCCCTACGACGTGAGCGCGCCGTCCGTGCCAGTCGACGCGACGGCGCGTCGGCTCGATGATTTGCTCCATGCCGCGAAGCAAGCGCTCGCGGCAGCCGGACCACGGCTGGTCGTCACGGCCGCAGGTGAAACAGATTTATTCGATCTAAGCCTCGAATGGGCGCGTACGCCGTGCTGGCCAAAGGAAAAGGTCGAGATACGTGCCTGGCCAATCACGCAGCAAGCCGAGCGGGCGCAGACACTCAACAACGGAATAGTCTTTTCCAGACTGTCACACGCGGGGCTCACACCCCTCATCGCCTTCGCTATCTCCGCAAAAATTGGCCAAACGACGGGCGAGGCAGTTTTCGTAATGAACCTTCCACTCGAAGGTGCGCCAGAAGATCGGCAAGATCGGGTTGTCCGCTCGCTGATTGGAAACCGCGATCAATTGCTTCGCTATATCCTCTTTCTCCTCGCCTCAGGCGATGAAGCCGCTGCTGCTTCTGGCGATTTGCGCAGATTGCTCAGCTCCGGGCAGGACGGCGCAGGTCGCGCGCTGCCGCATCCCTATTTACTGGAGACGATGCTCCGAGCCCTACATCGCGGTCCGGCGCAACTCGACCGCGTCGCTTCGCTGCTGGAGGTGCTGCGCAAGGAACCCAGTAGCTCGGAACTACTCAGCAACGACTTTCAAAAAATCTGGGAGCCCATTTGGGATGCGGCGCGGCAGGCCATGGCGAAATGAGCACGCATCCCGATACTGCGTCAGTTCTTGCCGGCCTGAAAGACTTTCAGCGCGCGACGGTCGATTATGTCTTTGACCGTTTCTTTGGGCCGGATTCGACACGACGGTTTCTAGTCGCGGACGAAGTCGGACTAGGCAAGACACTCGTCGCACGCGGCGTGATTGCGCGAACAATTGACCACCTTTGCAAGAAGCCGCGCATCGATGTGATCTACATTTGCTCCAACGCGGACATCGCGCGTCAGAACATACAGCGCCTGCGAATTCCTGGCTGCGCGGACGCAGCTCAGGCGACTCGGCTCACCTTACTACCTCTGAAAATGAACGACCTCCGGAGCAATCGCATCAACTTTGTAGCGTTGACGCCTGCCACTTCGTTTGAGCAGACCGGAGGGGGCGGGCGCATCGATGAGAGGGTCCTGCTTTATTGGCTCTTGGATCATGCGTGGGAAATCCACGGGTCGCTTGCCTCGCTTTATGTAATGCAGGATTACGCGAAAACCACTTCATTCAAGCGCGGCGTGGATGCTTTTGATTTCACAAAGGTGAATGAGCAGATCGCAACAGAGTTTGTTTCCAGCTTGGCCAAGCGCGTGAAAGAAGAACAGGCCGCTGGGAGGCCAGACATGCTTTCCCGTTTCGAGGAGTTGCGGGGCTTATTCTGCCGCAGCGACGCGCGGCACCCGCCGGGCGCGAGCAGGCAACGGACGCAGTGGATCGGTGACTTGAGGCGGTTACTCGCTGGCGTCTGCCTCTCGGCGCTGGAGCCGGATTTAATCATTCTGGACGAGTTTCAGCGTTTTAAGCATCTCCTCGACGAAGATTCAGAGGCGGGAGAACTTGCGCGCGACTTGTTTGACTCGGAGGCGGGACAAGGTGCCCGAATCCTACTGCTTTCTGCCACGCCGTATCGCGGTCTCAGCCTGCATCACGAGACCGATGACGATCACTATGGTGATTTCCTCGCATTGCTTCGCTTTCTCGAAAACGGCGCCGCGGCAGGATGCAAGGAGATATTGGCGGAGTATCGCGCGGCTCTGCCTGCCGTGATGACACAAGACGGTCTGACGCGACTGCGGAAGGCCAAGGTAGCCCTTGAGAAGCGGCTTCAGCGGGTGATGGCGCGCACTGAACGTCTGGCGTCGTCGACGGCGCGTGGCGGAATGCTACTGGATGCGCCACCAGCCGAAGGCTCATTACGCGCCGGGGATGTTCGCGCATTTCTGGGTTCGCAGCGCATCGCTGACGCTTTGGAACAGGGAGATGTCGTCGAGTATTGGAAATCCGCGCCGTACCTATTTAATTTCATGGACAACTATGCTCTGAAGCGGGCATTCAAGGAAGCGCCCGAACAGCATCAGTTGGTGCGATTCGTAAGGGACTTCCCTGAGACATTCCTCGATCTGGAGCGCGCACGCGCCTACCAAACTTTAGATCCGGCGAATCCACGCCTGCGAGAGTTACTGGCCGGCACCTTGGATCGTGGAATGTGGCGCCTGCTCTGGATGCCGCCGTCCCTCAGCTACTACACACTCGCGGGGCCGTTCATCGCTCCAGAATTGGCCAGCGTGACGAAGCAGCTCGTCTTCTCCGCGTGGCACATGGTGCCCCGTGCGGTAGCGTCGCTCGTGTCTTACGAAGCTGAGCGTCGGATGATGCGGGCATCACATCCACGCGCGCGATTGACTCAAGAGGATTGGAAGAAGCAGCGCGGTTTGCTGAGATTTGGGATATCTGCGGACCGCCTCACCGGGCTGCCACTCCTGTTGCTCGTTTATCCCTGTCTCACATTTGCACGCGACTATGATCCGCGAGATTTGGCGCGGGGAGCCCGACTGACCGCCGCTGAGGTGCGGTCGAGGTTCGCTGCGCGCATACGCGGCTCGGTGGAGAAGCTCGGCATCGTTCAGGAGGCCGCTGGCACCGTCGATGATCGCTGGTATTGGCTTGCACCGATGCTGCTTGATTTCGCCGAGTTTCCCTCTGCCGCGCAGGCATGGTGGCACCGCGCTGAACTGGCGCAAGCGTGGGCCGGTGTCGAAGTTGGTGACGAGGACGCTGGCTGGTCCAGCCATGTGGAGAGAGCGACGCAGACGCTCGATGCTATCCATGGCGGAAGAGAACGTCTAGGCGTGCCTCCCGACGATCTCTTCGACGTGTTGGCTCTCGCCGCTTCCGCTGGGCCGGCGACCGTCGCCTTGCGCGCCTATGCGCGCGTGAGCCGCAGCGACCCCACGCCTGGCATTGCTATGCGCGACACTGCGGCACGTACCGGAAGAGCCTTTCTGACGCTTTTCAATCATGCCGAGGTGATCGAAGCGGTTCGCGCGGAATTCCGCGGCGAACCTTATTGGCAGCGTGTGCTGGAATACGCACACGCAGGTGGGCTGCAAGCTGTACTCGACGAATACGCCCACCTGCTTCGGGAATCGCTCGGCCTTGTCGGCGCACCGGTCGCGGAGACCGTGGGCCAGATTGGTGCGGAGCTAATCGCGTCGCTTACCATCCGAGCTGCATCGCTGCGTATCGATGAAGTCACGGCACCCCCATATGCACGCGAGGTGAAGTTCACAAGCGAACCAATGCGCATTCGCTTTGCCATGCGTTTTGGCGACGACCGTTACGATGAAGAAGCGCCTCCCGCCTTCAATGGCGCACCAACAAGAACGCGTAAAGAGAGCGTGCGCGCGGCGTTCAACTCGCCATTCTGGCCGTTTGTGTTGGTTTCAACCTCGGTTGGACAGGAGGGCCTTGATTTTCATCATTACTGTCATGCGGTCACGCACTGGAACTTACCGTCAAACCCTGTCGATCTGGAGCAGCGCGAGGGCCGGATACATCGCTACAAAGGGCATGCGGTCCGGAAAAATGTTGCGGCGGCATTCGCACCCGGGGCTTTGGCTCAGAGTGACTCGGATGTTTGGGAGACGGTTTTTGCGCTCGGCCGCTCGAGCCGGCCGGTGGAGACAAATGACCTCGTGCCTTATTGGCTTTTCCCCGGTCATGCAAAGATCGAGCGGTATGTCCCCGCCTTACCGTTCAGCCGTGATGTAGACCGTCTATATGAACTCCGTCGTGCCCTGGCGATCTACCGTATGGTTTTCGGCCAGAGTCGGCAGGAGGATCTGATCACCTACCTGTTGGCCCAAATACCCGAACACGAACGCGATGAGATCGTGGCGGAGCTGCAAATAGACTTAAGTCCAGCGTGTCCTTCCGGCAAGGCTGCGTTAAGGCCGCGTGAATAAGGATTTCTTTTGGTTCAGGAGGCGACGGACGGAGGTTCGGCCGATCTCAAGCCTGCGAGCGATCTCAGATGTACTGATTCCTTGCCGGCCTAACTTTCGGACCTCGGCGGCGTTGTGCGCCACAGACGGCGGGCGCCCAAGCTTTTTGCCTTGTTGGCGTGCGTGAGCTAGACCAGCGCGGACGCGTTCGCGAAGGATCTCCCGCTCGAACTCTGCGAACACCGCGAGCAAACCCGCCATTGCGCGGCCTGCGGGCGTGGTCAGATCGAGCGCTTCCGTTAGCGACACGAAGCCGACTCCGAGGTGCTGTAGTTCCTGGAGGGTTGCAACCAGATCCGCGACGGAGCGGCCCCAGCGATCCAATCGCCAGACCAGCGCCACATCGATTTCGCGGCGTCGTGCAGCCGCGAGCAGAGTCGAGCGTAGCTCGCGTTGGGAAGCGCCGGAGCCGACTTCCTTGATTTGCGCGACGATGGTCCATCCGCGTTTGGCCGCGTATTCACGCAAGGCTTGAATCTGCAACGGTAATGTCTGTTGGTCGTGCGTGGAAACGCGAGCGTACAACGCGGCTCGAAGGGGGTGGCCAAAAACCTTACTGGAAACAGACTGCGGAAACTTGTGTTTTGTGGGCATTCCCGGAGTGTAGAAGATGGTGGCCGGAAACTAATGATTGTGGCCAGGCTGAGTTTGTTCGAGGAAGTTCCAGGGCATCCACGCCGACGGGTTGTCTGCCAGTTCGCGGGCGTGCCGCTGAAGCTCGCTAAGGTAGTCGAACGGATTGGCACCCGCAAGCTCGCAGGTGTGGATCAAACTCATGAATAGATCGCCGGCTTCGGCGCCGTGCAGCGTGCGATAGAACAGAGCATTCTTGCGATGCAGCACTGCGCGTTTCAGAGCGCGTTCGCAGATGTTGTTGTCCAATGGCTTCGGCGCTCGCGAAAAACGACCCACCTAAGCTAGCCAGAAGTGACCCATTTGCACGGCGGATGATGAAGATGAAGAGTGCCCGATGCCCGGAAGAAACCGTGCCGGATCTGCCGGCGGTGGTTCCGACCGGACTCGCGAGTCGGCGACCGCCAAAGAGCCTGCGGTAAGCCTGAGTGCCAAGCCGTCCGGCGAAAGAAAACGCAAGCCAGTTGGCGGGCCCGAAACCCGAGTTACGCCGCTGCCTATCGAATCGATCAGCGCTACCCGCGTGAGCCGTTTTCAGCTGCAGAACCGTTGCGCGTACCCGCGCCTTTGAACGAACTTCCCTGGGACCTCGCAAAAGACCAGTTCGGAGGCAAAGGCGCTGATTTCATTGGGAGGATGGGCACACTTCTGCTGCGCTCCACGAAAGACCAGTTCAACGCCTATCGAATTGATCCGACGAGAGTTTCCGGCACACTTCCGGGTTTGCCGGAAAAGACCAGATCCGGTCTCGGCGATACTGAAACCCGAGCCGCGAACGATGCCGCAATCGCTGGAGTTTCATCAGCTGGACCGCCGCCTGGAACACCTCCGGGTGCGCCACCCGGCACAGCAACGGCGGCTGATCGCTTCGCTGGCTGAAACGGGTCAGCAAACGCCCATCATTGTCATCCCGCAGGGCGAACGCTATCTGGTCATCGACGGCCACAAGCGCGTCGCCGCGCTGCAGAGGTTGGGCCGCGACACCGTGGAAGCTGTGGTGTGGGACCTGAGCGAAGCCGAAGCTCTGGTGCTGGAGCGTTCACTGCGGATGAGCGAGCCGGACAGCGCGTTGGAACAAGGTTGGTTGCTGTCGGAGATGGAAGAGCGGCACGGCTACTCGCTTGACGATCTGGCGAAGTGTTTCGACCACAGCGTCACCTGGGTGACGCGCCGCCTGTCGTTGGTGGAGACATTACCGGAGGCGGTCCAGCAGCAAGTGCGTGAAGGTAAGATCGCAGCCCAGATCGCCATGCGATACCTCGTGCCGGTGGCGCGAGTGAGTCTCCAAGAGTGCCTCCAGATGGCGGCGATATTCGCCCGGCAGCCCTGGACCACGCGGCAAGCCGCCGCACTCTACAACGCTTGGCGTGATGCCAAAGGCACACTGCGCCAGCGCATTCTTACCTCGCCGGAAGTGTTTCTGAAAGTGCAACAACAGAGGCAGCAGCCAACACCCATCACTCTGGACAACGATCTGAACAAGATCACAGCCCTGGCGCAACGCGCTCTGAATCAAACCGAAGTCCCACCACAGAACAGCGAGCAGATACTGCGCAAGATCCATCACGCCACGGAGCTGTTGAACCAGCTCGCCGAACGAATCGAGGAACACAAGAACAATCATGCTGAGCCAATCGCAACGCGCGACGATTCTGGAGCTGCACGCCCAGGGGACCAGCAAGCGCGAGATCGCGCGCCTGTTGAACCTCTCGCGCCACAGCGTGCGCAAGGTGCTGCAATCGAACTCCAGCGTAGCGCCCAAGATCGAGCGGGGGGAGAAAGCCATGCCCTACCGGCAGCAGATCCTGGAGCTGTTGCCCGCCTGCAAAGGCAATCTCGTGCGAGTCCATGAGGAACTGGTGGCCGGCGGCGCGGAACTGTCGTATCAGGCGTTGACGGCATTCTGCCGGCGGCAAGGCATCGGACAGACACCGATGGTGCCCGCGGGCCGCTACCACTTCGATCCCGGAGTGGAGATGCAGCACGATACTTCGCCGCACCAAGTGACGGTGGACGGACGCAAGTACAAAGCGCAGACCGCCTCGGCGGTGCTGTGTTACTCGCGGATGCTGTTCTTTGAGATCCAACCCACGTTCCAGCGTTTCGATTGCAAGGTCTTCCTCACCGCAGCGCTGCGCTACATGAACGGTTCGCCGCAACGGATCATGATCGACAACACCCATGTTGTCGTGTTGCGAGGAAGCGGCCGGCAGATGGAACCCGTGCCGGAGATGGCATCCTTTGCCGAACGTTTGGGGTTCCGCTTTGTGGCTCACGAGATCGGCGATGCGAATCGCTCCGCGCGAGTCGAACGCCCCTTCCACTTCATCGAAAACAACTTTCTGGCTGGCCGAACGTTCACCAGTTGGCCGGACTTGAACCACCAGGCGCGCCAGTGGTGTGATCGCGTCAACGCGACGTACAAGAAACATATTCGCGCCGTGCCGCGCGAGCTCTACGCGGTCGAGCGATTGCACTTGAAACCACTGCCTGCCTTCATTCCGGAAGTCTACCGGCTGCATCAACGCATGGTCGACGTGGAAGGCTATGTGGCGCTGCACACCAACCGTTACTCGGTTCCGGCATCGTTCATTGGCCGCCGCGTGGAAGTGCGCGAGACGCGCGACAAGATCGAGATCGAACTCGATGCGCGCCGCATCGTGACGCATAGTCGCATTGCCACGCCCGATCAGGTACGCGTCACCCTGAAAGAACATCGGCCGCCCCGCGGCGAGGGAGTAAAGCGCGGCGAGCCGTCTCCTGAAGAGCGAGCCATTCTCGCCGCCGCGCCGGAGATCGCGCCGTATGTGGAAGATCTGAAACGCAAGGGCCGCAAGGTGATTGCCCTGGCGATGCGGCAACTGCTGCGGCTGCTGCGCGAGTATCCGCGTGAGCCGTTTCTGGGCGCCATTGCCGAAGCCGCGCAGTATGGGCTGTACGATCTGGATCGCGTCGAGCGCATGATCTTGCGCCGCGTGGCGCGCGAGTACTTCCTGCTGAACGAAGAGGGGAACAATGACTGACGAGATCGAACAACTGCTCAAGAACCTCAAGCTCCACCGCATGCATGCGGTCTATGACGAGCAGTTGCGCGCGGCCGAGAAACGGCAGATCTCCTATGCGGAGTTCGTTGCTGGACTGTTGCGCGAGCAATGGCGCGAGCGCCAGGAGAGTGCGCTGGAATGGCGCATCCGCCGTGCGGATTTGCCGGAGCGCTGGTCGCTGGAAACGTTTCCCTATGCGCGGCAACCGGGCGTAAACCGCAAGCAGATCCGTGCTTTTGCCGAACTCGACTTCACCGCCCAGCATGAGAACCTCGTGTTCGTCGGGCCAACCGGCGTTGGCAAGACGGGACTCGCTTGCGGCATTCTGCTGAAGGCGCTGCAAAACGGTCTACGCTGCCAGTTCATCCGCGCGCAGGATCTGTTCGATGAGATGTACGCTTCGCTCGCCGACCGTTCCACACGGCGGCTGGTGAACCGTCTGGCGCGTCTGGACGTCTTGCTGATCGATGAGATGGGCTACATCAATCTGAAGCCCGAGCAATCCAACATTTTCTTCAAGCTGATGGAGGAGCGGTACCACCAGCATTCCACCATTGTGACAACGAATCTGGTCTATGAGGAATGGCACACCTTTCTCGGCAACAAGCCGATGGTGGATGCGCTGCTGAGCCGGTTGCGGCATTACTGCCACACGGTGCGGATCGATGGTCCGTCGTTGCGCGAGCCGCAGCGCTGAGTTTCATGGAATCGGCTCCCTACGTCCAGCGGGTGCTCGATGCGTATCGTTCCACGCCGGGAACCTCCGGCGCGGTGCGCCGGCCGGACCGCTTGTTTGCCGTGCAGTTGTTCGAGCGTGGTGTGCCGCTGGCGGTAGTGGCCTCGGCGGTCAGGTGAAAAGCGGCCAATGAGGGTCGGGTGAAAACCGGCCAAAGGAACGCACCCAGAACAGGATCATTTTTAACCTAAAGGCGGGTATTTTGGCAAGAGTTATTTTCGACGAGTCTCCCGTCACGAAGAACTCGTGTGTGATGGAGACCGCTTCCGAGCGGGGATGCACAAGGGGGCGCAGCCCTCTTGTGGGGGGAGCCGCCACACGAAGCGTGACAACGGTTTTGGTTGGCGCGCGGCGTGTCGCGGCGTGGGGGGAACCCGCCCGCCCCGGTTTGCCCCCGGCGGGGGAAACGGAAAAGGGGGAGATCAAACTTCCTTGCTGTTGCCGCAGGCCGAGAGTTAGGATTCCTTTTCAGGCACAGTGGTGATGGCCTTGGTGCGCCAGCTGCGTGGACCACACTTGAGCACGTGTCCGTGGTGGAGCATGCGATCGAGCATGGAACTGACCGAGGCCACGTCGCCCAGCAGTTTCCCCCAGTCTTCCACCGGGCGATTGGAAGTCAGCAAAGTGCTGGCGCGTTCGTAGCGTCGCATGACGATCTCCAGCAGATCCTCGGCCGCGGTGAGCGGCAGCTTGCGCATGCCAAAATCGTCGATGATCAGCAGCGGCACGGTGGTCAGTGTTTCCATGAACTGTTTCCGTGTTCCCTCGGCCACTGCGTCAGCGAGTTCGTCCAGCAGGACATGCGTCTCGCGGTACAACACGCGATAGCTCTGCAGAATCGCGGCTTGACCGATGGCCTGGGCCAGATGACTTTTGCCGGAGCCGCCAGGGCCCAAGAACAACGCATCTTCGCGCTTGCCTATGAAGGCGCCAGTGGCCAGATCGAAGATGAGACTGCGATTCATCTTCGGATTAAAAGTAAAGTCGAAGTTGTCGAGCGTCTTGTTGGGATCGCGAAAACGAGCCTGTTTACGCCGGCGTTCGAGCAACCGGTCCGAGCGCCGCTGCAGTTCGTCGGAGACCAGGCAGGAGATCAGATCGATGGGCGCCATCGGCTCGGCCTGCGCCTGGCGCAAACGGTTTTCCAATACCGCGGCCATGCCGCCCAGCCGAAGCTGCCGTAACGAGCGTTCGAGTTCAGAGATATTCATGGGTTGGGTTCCTGGGTTCTTTCCTGAATGAGGTCGCGATACAGATGCAGCTGACGGATGAGTGGATCGATCTGGCGCAGGCTCAGCGGAGGCTGTGAGTTCCGCTCCAGATAGCGACGCACGAAACGATAGTCGTAGGCTTGCACTTCCAGAGCGGTGGCGCAGGCCTCATCCACTCGCGCCGCGCCATACTTGCGGGTGAAGGACAACAGGCCTTGGATGCGCCGGATGGCAACCTCACCTTGCAGCCGATGGAGCGCCTGGCAAAAAGTGCCGATGTTCGATCCGATTCTTTCGGCGCGCGCCAGCAGTTGCACGGTACCGAGCGGAGTTCGCTTCGGTCGATCCTCGTCTTTGATCCGATGCCGGCCGCGCTCTTGGCGGAGATGCTCGCGCAACAACTGTCCGGTTTTCGGATGGAGCAGGCGGACGTGCTGGCCGTCCCACTGCACTGCCACACGGCGGCTGATCCAGCCGGGCGGCGCGCTGTAGTAGGCCGCCTCTACTTCCACACACCCATCCAGATGTACCGTTCGCTCGCCGTACTGGTAGTAGCGAAACGGTTCCAGTGGCAGCGGCTGAAGCGCCGGTTTCTCTTCTGCGAACATCGCAGCGACTTGTCGCTTGGTGGTGCCGTGAATCCGCGTATCGGCCCAGCGTTCTTCCCAGCGGTCCAGATAGGCCTGCGCTTGTTCCAGACTCTCGAAACGGAGTCCTTTCAGCGGCGTTTTCTGGGCATGTCCGACCCCGGCCTCCACCTTACCTTTTCGATCCGGATCTTGAATGCGGCACGGCATGGCTACCGCGCCATAATGAGCCAGCACATCGCGGTACAACGGGTTCAGCGATGGATCGTAGATGTCAGGTGAGAGCACGCCTTCCCGCAGGTTGTCGAGCACCACGACTCGCGTTGTTCCACCCAGCCGTCGAAAAGCCAGCTCGTGCAACTGAGCCCAGGTTTGCGCACTGGACCGGAACACCAGCAGACGAACCGATTTGCGGCTGAAGCCGAGTGTCAACACGAACAGCCGGGTGGCGATACTTGCCGCTGTGCGGATCGCGCACCATGGGGCCGGTGCCGTAATCCACTTGTGTTTCTTCGCCGGCTTTGGTGAGAATCACCGCGCGGGCTTCCGGCGACTGGACTCCCCGCAGTCTGCGGACGAAGCGTTTGACGCTTTGATAGCCGCCGGCGAAACCGTGCTGATCGACTAGGTCCTGCCAGATGGCCGTGGCATTGCGCCCGCGCGACAGACCCAGCTCGATCGTTTCGCGGTACGGATCGCAGGCGCTGGATGGGCCGGGGGAACCCACAGCATCGCCGCCCGGCAGGTCGGACCCCGCGCCGAAGTCGGTGGTCGCCTCCTTGGCCGGTTTTGAATCGGGAGCGGGGTCGGTGGTCGGGTTGTTGGCCGGTTTTGCCGGTGGCAGTTTGCCCCAGCCGCCCGGCGGACGAACCGCGATCCCAGCCGCTTTCAAGTAGCCAGTGGCCGTTTCGCGGCGAACTCCGGTTGCCTTCTCAATGCGCCGCAGCGGCCAGCCTAGCTGCCCGAGGGCGATGACCTGTTTCTTTTTCTCGTCGCTCAAGACATTGCTCACGTTGCGGAGGATCGTCCCCCCGCGCCCGTTTCAATGTCCTGAGTACATTCCCCTTTGGCCGGTTTTCACCCGACCTTCATTGGCCGGTTTTGCCCGACCCCCGAGGTCGATTTCACCTACCCTCCGCCAGTTGATCGCCGCCGGATTGCCGTTTTGCTCGTTGCAAGCCACCACGCAGCATTTGCATCCGATGCATTTGCGCATGTCGAAATGGAAACGGTACTGCTCGTTGGGAAGAAGCTCGCGCTCCGGGATCAGAGGACGCGGTTCATTCTCGATTTGCACTAGAGAAGTGCTGCCCGATGGCGCAGGCGTGTAAACCAGTGCGCTCTCCCATAACGGAAGGGTCGCGGCATTCCCACGAGTTGTGGTCGGATACACTTCCACCTCGCGTGCCATAGAGGCTTTTTCGCGCCAAAAAGAAATCAACGAGCGCTGAGATACCAGCTTGCTTGCTCTGTCTACTTGGAATCAGCTCTGCCGAGAGCCAAAGGTGGGAATGCGTACAAGGTTCACGGACGTTCCGGAAGCCCGTTCGTTTCGCAGCCGAACTGAACTCAGTGTAACAGTAAAGCCGCTCCCCAGAAAGGAAGTCCATCGAAGAAATTTTTTATAAGGTCGATAACAACCCTTTGCAATTCAACAGGTCAATTGGCCGAAGCTGCTGGAGAAGCACTAGGCAGTCATCGATTGGCGTGGCGCTGGGAGCTCTCATCCGCGTACGTCTGTCAGCGCAACGCGATCCCTTGTGTCTCGCCGTCCGTGGGGACATTCCACAAGGGGTAGGACAGTCCAGCAAGTCGATTGATCACCATTGCCTGGGCTACGAGCAGCAGCACCGCCACCTCGATGATGACGAGTTCGCGCGGCCGCCAAATGATTCCGAGAGAAACGATCAGTGTTGTGGCTCCGGCTGGTGGATGGCTGACTTCGAACAGAACCATGCAAGCGCCCGTGGCCGCCAGTGAGAGAGCCGCCGCCAGGATTCGCGGCCAGAAGATACCGGGGTGCACTCCGAACGGCGGGGATCCAGCGCCCGTGACAACGAAAGCTCCATAACCGCAGATGAGCCCGATGGCGTGACCGAAAATAGTGTTTCGCGGGCTGGAGGCTTTTGCAAGCGGGGAGAAGAATAGTAGATATGCCGTGGGTCCGAGCGACGGAAATACAAAAGGATTACGACTCACCAGCGCCAATAGTGCAAGCGCGCCAATCGTAAGAAAGCTATTTACAAAGACGTAGAGCGCCCGCACAAGCCGCGGCGGGAAGCGCTGCAGCAGCCAATCGAGCCGAAGCCGTTGCAGCAAACGGCGAATGTGATCAGCCCCCGCTTGTTCCTGACCGGCGCCCGGAGCAGGAAACGAGTCGAGATTCCCCATCAGATATTGGGCAGCAGGTCGAAGTATTCGTCGTCCTCGTTCTTACCGCCTTCTCCTTTTCCAAGCAGCTTCTCCGACTTGATGAACTCGATGCGTTCGATCCACTTGACCATCTTGTAGCCAAGCTGGTTCTCGACGCGCAGCCGCAACGGCGCGCCGTATAGCTGCGGAAGCCGTTGCCCATTCATCCGCGAGGCAAGCAGGCACTGTGGCTTTAGAACGTTTTCTATGCTTTGCGTGTCGTAATAGGGTCCGCCGTACAGAGCCTCGCCGAAAGAGAAGAAGGCCACCGCGGCGGCCTCCGGCTTTGGGCGCACGAGTTCAATAAGCGCCTTCATGGGTATGCCGCCCCATTTGGCGATACCGCTCCATCCCTGGATGCAGTGATGCATGGTGACATGCGAGACCTCTCCGAGTTTTTCCAGATCGGCAAGCGAAAGCTCAACCGGCCGCTCAACCAGACCTCCCACCTTGAGCCGAAAGCTCTCGAAGCCGTCTTCCGCCAGGTGCTTCCAGTCGTCACGGATCGGCATCTTTCCATTTGGCCAGTAGTACGGCGAGATGTCTTCCTCGACATACTTCTGCTGCGGAGCCAGACGATTGAGCGTAAGGAGCTGCATCGGATAGGTCACGGACTTGAGCGCATGTTGCAATGCGCGCGGGCGGAACCAAGACAGGTAGTGCGCCGCGACCCACGATAGAATCACCAGGCCGATACCTGCAAAGCCCAGCAGCATACCCAGACGGTCTTGGTCGTCGGTGCCCAACACAATGTGATTCATGTTCCGCACGAAGCCGGTCATCACGATCAACGTCACATGCACTACGAGGAACGCCAGGAAGCCAAGCATCGTAATGAAGTGAATCGAGCGCGCCGCCTGCCTGCCCCCGAAGACTTTGGCGTACCACGGAAAGCGGTTCACAAGAGCGGGCGACATCGCGACGCCGGTCAGTATGGCCACAACGCCAAATACGAAGACAACCACAAAATAAGCGATCTGCTGCAACGCATTGTATCCGTAAAACCCGTTCGGTTCCGTTGGCATGTGAAGCGTCGCGTAATGCACCCAGGTGTTCCAGGCCTGAACCAGCACCACCGGAGACGTCGGCACGAGACGCCTCCATTGCTCGGTAGCGAAAAGCGTCGCGATGAAGATAACGCCCGTGACGATGAATCCGTGGACCGTAATGAAATGCCAGATGCGCGCGACGCCGATCGTGTGCCGGTACCCGGGAGTGCCGGCCAATGGAGAAATATACCGGGCATCGTCTTTTGCAGTCCAAATTCGATCGCGAGGAACTTCGAGCGGCGTAAACCGGATCCATTCGCTTCCGGGCGTGCAGTGGTCGTTAAAGTACAGCCGAGGATGATCCATCAAGATTGAAAGGCCGCTCCGGATCAAAAACATTACGAAAAAGAAATTGAAGAAATGACAGTACCGAACCCACAGGGGGAATCCATGCGGCCCGGCAAAGTCGTTCGGGTATATCTGCGGAACCGGCGGGATACTTGGCATCCCGATCACGGCAACTTCGATCCAGGCCGCTGCAATCAAGGCTAGGATCGCAATAACGGCTCCGATCAGAATTGATGGCCGAATCCAGATGCGAAACCGGCGATCGGGCGGATAGTGGACAGCTTCGTGCGCTGCATCGAATGCGATCATACTTACCTTGCCGCTTCAATCAGGTGAGCCGGTTGACACAAAAAGGTCACCCCCAGGTTCAATGCGAAGATCGTCACGGCCGCAAGCTCGATCACGGCCGACACGGGTAACACGGACCAGGCATGGCTTGCATACCCTTCATAGGCTCCGATCTCCGAACAAACGCGCAACAGGCAGCCGGCGTTCAGCAAGACCAGTGAGAGAAACATCAGCTTCGGACTGAAGAGAATCCGCGCGCCGCAAAACGCCGGCAGAATCTTGGGGCCGATGGAGAAGACCATGGTCGCCAGAAATCCGACGGTGAGCGCGTGCCGCGAGGCCCCCCAGACTCCTCCCGCCCGATCCGTTAGGGCCGCGACGACCGACAACAGTGACGCGGTCAACAACCATATATAGGCGATTCGGATAAAAATCGGGAAGCTATGATGAATGCCGTTAAGCTTCGCCGGTTGTACGGGCCGCTCGAAGATCCGTAGTGCGGAAATGACCAGGACCGCGGCTAAGAAAAGAAATATCGTCGAGTACAGAACGTAACCGCACAGCATCATCGCAACCCCAACCCACGCCGTGAGCATGGCCGCGTACAGAGGTCGTGCCCTGGGCGCCCTCAGCCCGAGGAACGTCGGCAGCCAGCGGGCGTTGAAGCCCCAAACCGTTGGAACCAGAAAACCCCACGTTGGAAGCACGAGCAGCTGTTGGTCAAACACGAAGGGCACGGCCGGTGAGTCACCGTATGTGGAAACATAGACCGCCGTACCGAAATTGACCAGCAGCGTCGCCAGGAACGCAATGGTCGACCCGATGACTACGATCATCCAGGCGTCCTTCTTACGCGGTGGACCGGTCGCCGGTGCCGGCCTATGCCTGACCACGGTGAGAAAGAACAGGAGAAAGCCGGCCAGCTCGAATGCCGCCGAGAGCGGCAGCAACCCGCGCCACTCCCAGGCGGTAA
Organism: Bryobacterales bacterium; assembly: GCA_963732175.1. GTDB lineage: Bacteria > Acidobacteriota > Terriglobia > Bryobacterales > Bryobacteraceae > Palsa-89. The sequence goes on from CAVSYF010000003.1 coordinate 258,235, forward strand.
TGTTTACCGTCCATCGCAAGGAGACCCCCGCGGTCCACAATCCGAAGGACAGCCACCCGCGGGAAACCGCAAACGACGGCAAGTTCCCCATCTTCGAAAGCGAATAGAAGCCGATGCCCAGAATGAATGTCCCCAGCCAGCCGAAGATCTGCGCATGCCCATGCGCCTGCAACCACGCGGGCGACAAGGTGTCCACAGTGTGCTGGGCGCTGATCGAAAGCAAGTTCCACACGCCGAGGAACGTGCCCGGAAGCAACATAAACAGCAATCCAGCGACGATGTAAGCCGTCACCAATTGCTGAAGCCGCCTCTCACGTTGCACAAAAGGTGCATTGTCCTCGATTCGCGCCGAAATATTAACGGGAGACAGGGTCCCGGGGGAAAGTTCGAAAACGCTCGAACACAGCTTCGCCTCGCTCGTTTACTTAAAGGTTTCGCATTCGCCGCTTTTTGATTTGCGCGCGCCAGATGACGATAGCAAGTCCTATCAACGCGCCAATGCCCACCGCGATCCATAGCTTTTCCGGAAACAGCATTGGATGATCCATCACTACCACGGGCGATTCTATCAGGTTACAATCCGTTTCGCTTTCGTTTAGCTCTCCACGATCCATGAGACGCTGTCCGAATCAATACCGTTGAGGCGCTGGGCAACTTTGGTCGGGAAGAGATGATCCCCGCGCTGAGACAGGTCGCTGAAACCGACCCCGGCTGACCGCCGGAGCATTGCTATTTGGGCCAAGAAACGTTGATCATTTCGAACCCAAAATCTGCCTCCCCACGCGTGATACTGAATAACTGATTTCGAACTTTACACGCGGGGTCCCAGACGAAAGTTCGAAATCGCGCTGAACCCTGTGTTTTCTGGGGTTCGAAAGCACTGTGCGGTTGCGACCGCACGGATTCAGTACTTCACTCTGGGGCCCCAGAAGTTGGTACTGAATCCAGTTCGAACCTGACATCCGGGGCCCCAGATGGTAATACTAAATCGCGTCCGTGCGAGCAGGCGCAGGGCGGCAAACGTGCATGTCGCCACCCTGAATGTGTCGTTCCCGCAGTGCGTTTATTTCGAAGCCACACGGTAGGCCCGCTGGCCGTCATCGCGCGAGATCGAGTCGATGTGCAAACCCATTTGCTTTTTCACTGCGCCGCTGAGGAAGCCGCGGACCGAATGGGGCTGCCAGCCAGTGGCCTTTCTAAGTTCCGGGAGTGAGGCGCCCGCGGGCCTGCGCAGCAGTGCGAGAATCTTGGCGGTTTTGGTGCCTCGCCGGGCAGCCGCCGGTGGTTTGCTCGGGATCTTCGGCTTCTTGGCCGCGTTGGGCGCAGTGGCCGCAGGAGCGCGCCGCTTCGTGGCGCGCGCTTTGGGGACTCTGCCCTGTACGGCTTTGTCGGAGGCTTGTTTTTCGGAGGTGCTCATTTGCGTTTTCCTTTGTGGCGGCAGGTTGCCGCGAGTCCATTCATCCCTCCAGCCGCCTGGAAAGGCAAGTGGGAATTCACGTGCCGATGGATGGTGTGGCGAAGGAAGGGCGATCCGCGGTCTACCGTCCTCTGCCGAGCAGTTTCCGGAACTGTTCGCGTTGACGATCCCAGCGCGGCTCGTGGGCAATTGCACGCAATTGCTGCTCGGTGATCACGCCAGCATGTTCAGGCCGAAGGAACAGGACGTATTCCTGGATCTCGGGGGCGAGCTGGCTCAAGATCAGGATCTGGGCGAGACGCGTTGGAGAGACATGCGACTGCCGCGCCAGTTCTCCATAGTCTTTCCCCTGGCCCAAATGAAGCAGGGCGTCGAGCTTGTGGGCGAGCGCCACCAGGCGCGCCACTCGCGGTGGCCGGGCCACCGTTTCGCTCGCAGGCCGCGGCCGGAACGGTGCGAGCGCCCGGCCACGTTTGGGCAGTTCGTATTCGAAGGTCATGACTGTGATCCCTGGCGTGTGCGCAGTTCCACCGACACCGTGCCGGCGGCGCCGTTGTATCGGAGCTTTTCAACGGTCTTGGCGATGAATCCGTTCGTGTGGCCCTGGATGAAAGCTTGCCACTCGCGCTCTGGAATTTTCAAAGCGAGCCGAGTGTGATCCGCGTTCAAGCGGGCGCGCAGCTGACTCATGAGCGAGTCTTCGATCAAGGTGGCCGAGACCGATTTGGTCGGGCAGGATTTCCAGCCGTTCTCGCGTGCCCCTTGGCAGACATAATAACGGTAGCGGCGGCTGCCCTTGCCCGAATAAGTTGAGATCATGGGGCGCTGGCAGCTTTCACAAAACAGCAATCCGGCTAAGAGTGCATCGTGCTTGTGGCGAGGCGGCTTCAGTTTTGGAGTTGGTTTTCGAAGCGCGGCGTTGACTTCCTGCCAGGGGCCGAACTCGATGATGGGTGGTTGTTCGCCATCATAAATAGTGCCGCGATATTCTACCTTTCCGGTATAGACGATGTTCGTGAGTAGGCGGAATAAGGACACCGGTGTGAACGGTCGCCCCCCGTGCTGGAGCCCACGTTTCGACTTCCACGACTTGGTGTTCCAGCCGCGCCGGTTTAGTTCCTCAACGACCGCCTCCAGTGATCCATGCGTGCGGTACAGCTCGAAGATCTTACGGACGCGACTTGCCTCTTTCTGGTTGACGACCAAGCGACCACCGCCGGGATCGATGTCATAGCCAAGGACCGGAGTCCCTCCCACCCATTTACCTTTGCGGCGCGCGGCTGCCATCTTGTCGCGCGTACGCTCGCCGATCAGTTCGCGCTCAAACTGTGCGAACGACAACAGAATGTTCAGCGTCAGCCTGCCAAGTGAGGCCGTGGTGTTGAACTGCTGAGTGACGGAAACAAAACTCACCGAGCGCTGCTCGAAGCGGTCGATGAGCCGAGCGAAGTCGAGCAGGGACCGGCTGAGCCGGTCCACCTTATAGACCACCACGCAATCCACATGACGCGCTTCAATGTCAGCCAGCAACTGCTGGAGCGCCGGCCGGTCCAGATTGCCACCCCCGAAGCCGCCGTCATCGTAGTGGTTCGTTAACGCAAGCCAGCCGAGCTGTTTCTGGCTCGCAATGAAGGCTTGGGCGGCTTCGCGCTGGGCGTGCAGGGAATTAAAGTCCTGATCCAGTCCTTCCTCCGTTGACTTGCGAGTGTAGATGGCGCAGCGCACGCAGACTTTCTTGTCTTCTTGCTTAGGACGATCGAGCTTGCTCTTACCCATCGCGTCGCCCGGCCAACCCGAAAAACGCGAATCCGTTCCAACGTGTGCCGGTGATCTGGCGCGCGATAGCGCTGAGCGAGGAGTAGCGCCTCTCTTGATATTCGAAGCCTTCATCGAGCACCTTCACCACCACGTCTTCGCCTTGGATGCGCCGCGCGAGCAGCGTGCCAGGGGGAGGCAGTCGGGAGTCACGTTCGGGCCGCAATCGATGGACCGACGAGCGCGCGACGGGTTCATGCGAAGCCGGAGAGTTCTCCCGCGCCAGAACGCGAATATCGGCATCGTCTGCAATCGCGGCCGCCCGGCGGCGCGCCCGCTCACTCAGATCGCCCTCTATGGCGGCCTGGAGCTGCCAGACTATGCGCCGGAACAGGAAATGTTTGGTCGAACATCCGGCCTCTTTACCGAACGTCTGACGGTACCGCTTTTGCAAGTCCGCGATCGACAAACTACGCAGCTTCTCAATCGCCTGAGCTACCTCGTGCGCCATCGTTTTCTCTCCCCTCTCTGGGGCCATTCGGCCTACTTACATGGACGCTCTCTGTGGGCCGGAAAGCAAGTCGCAAAAGCATAACGATTAGCGCGGAATTTAATGGCGGAATCTGCTCGGAAACGAGCTGCAAATGTTGGCAGACAATGTCGGTAGAAAGGCGTTGTGATGTGACAAACAAAAAGCCGTTAGCGTCCTCCTATTAGAGGAACACTACCAGCAGAGGAGCTGGACACAAGCCGGACCCGCACGCTTCTTCTGGAAGAAATGACGAGGCCCGATCCGCGCCTGCCCTACCGCACGCTCGCCATGCTGCCCGACTATCGCGATTCGTCCAAGATCCTGTAAATCTGGGAACGCGTACTTCTCCACCAGCTTGATGCCAACCCCGGGGATGGCCAGCAACTGGGCCGCTGTCTTCGGCTCTTTCTCCGCAATCGCCAGCAGTACTCGGTCTGACATTATTCGGAACGCCGGCATGCCCCGCTTCGTCGCTAGGGCTCGCCGCCACGCCTTCAGCATCGCTGCGGCACGTGAGCCAGGCCGTGCTTCCTGATCTTCTCGCGAGACTTCCCGCACCGGTGCCGGTGCCTTGCGAGATTTCTGCTTCGCCGCTGCGGGCCTCTTCTTTCGGCTCTTCTTCCCGGTCAGCCTTCCAGATAGATCTGCAGTCTCGCGAATCCTCAGTTCGAAGGGCGTGTCTTGATCTATAGTCTTTGCATCCCCCGTCAGACTGGCGAGGCGAAATGGAATCTGTTTCCCGTCCTTCTCGAAGACCGAATCTACCAGGCGGACGAAACCCGAGCGCGCCATCGCGCCCATGAGTTCCTCGAACCCGTCGCGGTCCATGCCGTTGTTCCCACACACCTCGGTGTGCAGCTTTCCGACCGACTTGCGATTCATCCGCAGCGCATTCAAGACGTCACGCGCCACAGTCTGTTCCTGTGCCGTGGCCTCGCGGAACCGCTGGGCCACGCAGCTTTCCGGCGCGCAGAAATCGCAGATACCACAGGGCTTGTGACTGTCCGCCGTGTCGCCGAAGTGCCGCACCAGGCTTGACATGCGGCACTGGTTACTTTGCGCATACCGGATCATCGCTTCAATCTGCGACTTCTTTTGGTCGCCCTGCGCGATGTAGGAATCGCGCCAGTCATACGTGCCGCGACTCAGATTGTCCGCGGCATCCATGATCACGCCGCTGTGCGTCCAAAGCTTCTCCAGCGCTTTCTCGAAGATATCGGAAGGGATCCTGCCCTGTTTTTCAATCAGCTCTCGTGGCTGCGGCTCCTCGCGAAGCCGCTGGTAAATCTGGTCAAGGAACTTTACGTCCGGATAATCGCGCTCAAAAAAGAAATCGTGCGTATAGCGGTCCGCGTAGGAGTGCATCAGGATCGCGCGGCTCGGCTCGCCATCGCGGCCCGCGCGCCCAATCTCCTGGTAGTACGCTTCGATACTCCCTGGCAACGCGGTATGGATCACAGACCGGATATTCGCCTTTATCGATCCCCATGCCGAAAGCTATCGTCGCGACGATCACTTCCAGCTTGCCGTTGAGGAATCCATCCTGCACGCGGCGTCGCCGGTCGGCGTCGAGACCTGCATGATACGCAGCGATGGTAAACCCACGCGCGAGCAACGCGGCGACGCTCTCGGCCTGCTTACGGCTGGGCGTATAGATAATCGCCGGACGACGATCGGGGTCGGATAACAACTCTTGCGCCAGGTTGGGACGCTGAGATGGGCTGGTTTCCACCACTTCAATCGCAATGTTCGATCGTCGAAACCCATGAATAAAGCTCGCCTGGTGATCGAGACCCAGTTGATTGCAGATGTCACGCTGTACTACGGCCGTGGCCGTGGCTGTCAGAGCAATCACCGGCGCCGGGCGCAGCGTCGGCAGATAGCCGCCCAGCAGCCGGTAATCGGGCCGAAAATCGTGCCCCCATTGGGAAATACAGTGCGCTTCATCGATGGCAATCAGCGTCGGCTTCCGTTTCGCCAGCATCTCCGGGAAGCCGGGCACCCGCAGGCGCTCCGGTGCGATGAAAAGGAACTGCAGCTTGCCATTTAGGTAATCGATACAAACCTGACGGGAGGCCGCGCGGTCGCGTCCGGAATGGATGCATTCCACCTCGAAGCCCCGGTCCCGCAGCTTTCGAAACTGGTCTTCCATCAGGGCGATCAGAGGACTGATCACCAGCGTCGTCCCGCCCCGCGCGAGCCCGGGCAGTTGGTAGCAAAGCGACTTCCCCGCACCCGTGGGCATGACCAACAGCGCATCGCGCCCCTCAATCACCGTCCGGCAGACTTCTTCCTGATTCGCACGGAAGGCCAAGAAGCCGAACGCCCTGTGCAGAAGTGCATCCAATGACTCATCCGGCTCAGCGGTAATGGCGGGTGGAGCCTCTAAGTCGACCGCGGAGACGCGGACACTGGCTGTGCCTGCCTCTGGGTTGGCCGCCGCAGCTTGTGAATTGGCTCCATTACCGCCTCCGTTGCTCTTGGGGAACGCGCGCAAAACGGGGTGTGGCGCGATCGGCTCCTGAACGGACTCGGTGGCAGGCTCCACTCTTTTTGCGCTCTCGCGCGCCGCCGCCGGAATCCCACCCACCTTGCCAATCACGTCCCGCACATAATCTTCAATCCCGTGCAGAAATGGTTCCAGTTTCGCCTCGCCACGCTGGATGCGCTTCAGATAGGCTTCCCACTGCCCCGTCATCGCGGGGCTCTTCACTTCCGGATGCACCACCTCAATCAAATGGATGCCCTTGTCCGTCGCTTCCAGATTCTTCGCGTTGCGCACAATATATTCCCGTTTCAGCAGCACCTCGATGATTGAAGCGCGCGTGGCCGGCGTACCCAGCCCGGATTCCTTCATGGCGTCAGAAAGCTCTTTTTCATCGAGCGTCTTCCCGGCCGTCTCCATCGCAGTCAGCAGCGTGGCCTCAGTGAATCGCTTCGGTGCCCGCGTCTTCTTGCCGATCGCCTCGGCATCCAGCACATCCTGGGCCTGCCCGCGCGCGAGTCCGGCAGGCAAAGCCTGTTGCTCCTCTTCCGAACTTTCCTCGCCAGCTTTTGCCTTCCGGTTACTCGCTTTCTTCTTCTCGGTCTGGAAGTCCAGCACCTTCCAACCGACCTGCTGAATCGCTTTCCCCGAAGAGTGGTAGCGATCAATCACTGCGGCATTCGCTGATCGCTGTAATTACCGTCGTCACCGACCACACATGATCCTGGTGCCAGCAGGTCAGCAATCGGCGGCACACCAGGTCGTAAATCTTCCGCTCATCCGGAGACAGATCCACCCGGTCTGGCGAAGTGACCGTGGGAATAATCGCGTGGTGGTCGCTGACCTTCGCATCATCCACGTACCTGCGCCCCAGCGGCTTCTCGCCAGTGCCCGGAGCCAGACTGTTCCCGATAGGGCCCCGCTATCGTCTGCACGATCCGGGACAACGTCCCCGCCACATCCTGGGAAAGATGCCGGCTGTCCGTACGCGGATAACTGATCAGCTTGTGCCGCTCATAGAGAGCCTGCGCCGTGTCGAGCGTGTGCTGCGCACTGAACCCGAAAAGCCGGTTCGCATGCCGCTGCAACTCGGTCAGGTCATACAAAAGCGGCGGTCCCATGCGCTGGGTCTCGGCCTTCACCGATTCAATGGCAGCAGTGCCGGTTTTTGCGCGCGCCGCGATCTGACCGGCTTCCACACCATCCGGCGGAAGTCGGGAGGATTTCTGGATCTCCTCTACATCGCGGACCCAGGTGCCCTTATAAGCCTCGGCCTCGGGGCCGCGCCGAGGGTCGAAACGTCGCTATCACTTCCAGATAATCTTCCGGCACGAAGCGCCGCACCGCTAGTTCACGCTCCACCACCATGGCGAGCGTCGGCGTCTGCACACGCCCCACGCTCAGTTCATCGCCATAAGTCAGCGTGTAGGCACGCGAAAGATTCATGCCCACCAGCCAGTCGGCCCGGCTGCGCCCTCGTGCCGCGTCCGCCAGCGGCTCGTAATCCCGGCCCGGCTTGATAGCATCGAAACCCTTCCGGATAGCCTCCGGCGTAAGCGAGGAGATCCACAGCCGGCTAATGGGCTTCGAACATCCCGCCGCTTCGTAGATGTAGCGGAAAATCAGCTCGCCTTCGCGCCCGGCGTCCGTCGCGCAGATCACGCGCCCCACGCGGGACGAAGACAGAATCTTTCGCACTACTTCAAACTGATCTTTGGTTTTTTCGTACACGACCAGAGGCCATACCTCCGGCAGCATCGGCAGCGTCTCGCGCCGCCAGAACTTCCACTGCGGATGAATCTCATGCGGCTGTGCGAGCGACGCAAGATGCCCAATGGCCCACGTAACCACGTAGCCATTGCCATGGATGTAGCCTTCGCCTCTTGTTGTCGCACCCAGTACCTTCGCGATATCACGCGCGACCGAAGGCTTCTCGGCCAGAACGGCCACTACCGCGGACTCAACTGCGGCGTTGCTCAAATAACTAGTTTAGTGTTCCGCTGACCCTACGCGATTATTTCCGTCAACCCACGCGTCGGATGGCGCGCGACCGACGGCGAATGAAGGCGTATCCGGATAGCGCCTTATGCGGGCAAGCTCAGCCGGTCATACACCACAGCACTTCTTGTATTTCTTGCCGCTTCCACACGGACATGGTTCGTTCCTGCCCGTCTTGGGCTTTGTGCGCTTGATCTGAGGAGACGCCGCCGCGTACCGAGGGTCCGCCTTCGCCGAGGTCGGGCCGGCGCTTTTCACCTGCGCCGGCCTGTCGTCTCGAAAGCATGTCCACCAACCCATCTCCTTCACGGTGTCCTCCACCAAGCGTCGATGGGGATCGTCTGCGAGTCTGGCGAGAGCTTGATCCTTGCCCATCGCCAAATCGCGCTTGATATCGTCAAAACCAATGTAGCCGGGGTCGACCAGACCGTCCTCGTAAGCCCGCTCGATATCGTCGAGCAGTTCCGTCGGGTAAAGGTCGGAGCTATAGCAGACAAGTGTATCCCAAACATGGGACCACTCCCACCGCCTCTGGACGCATAGATAATGATCGTGAGGAAATTCCAGTTTCAACTACATTTGGTGTGATTTTACCGTCAGGCTCAACTTACCGCGAAAACGTTCCCTCCGCTTACTTTGCAGTCACTTAGGTGTCCTTATGGTGTCCCTTTGGTGTCCTTTGCCCCTCCCTTGCTTCCGTTTATAAAATCACTTCACGCGCGCCTTGACCGTCGCGCGACTGGCCGACCCCTCCTCACAACCGAATGATCAGCAGGGACTTAGGCCGATTGGAACGGTAGGACGACCGGTGGATCGGCGCTCTCATTGAGACTTGTTTTTACCGCCTAACCCCCCTCCTATATATAGACGGTAAAAACTCTTCCGGAGACGGGTCCGATCCGGGTCTTCTGCGGAGGCAGATGTCGTGTTCGAAATTTTCGTGCGCCGCAAGTGCGGGGTTTCTTTCCGCGGCCTAGAATCGATCGCCGAGGGGTGGCCGGCCGGTTACCCATATCCGGGCATCCGTGACATTCATTGAACGGGGTATGTGTAATAACCAGGGTAACGATCCCGAAGCCGCGCGAAGTCTTTTTGAGTTCCCAGGTGGCGAAGGAATCTGAGTGAATGCCAGGGCAGCGTCTTGGAGACTGGGTTGATCTGATCCGGGGGCGTGATGTCAACCAAAAAACGGCAGCATCGGTCGAAGATGACGGAGTGCGGTATCACCGTATAGCAATCGCGAATAAGCCATCCCCTAACCACAAGGCACCTCGGGTCTTGAAGAATATAGCGATCTACATTCGCGTGACACTGGCTCGGACGTGCAGTCTCAACCTCGCGGAAACACAGTACTGACGCTTCTCTGAAACGCTGCCGAAGCTCCGAGAAATATTTATCCTCGTCCATTCCAGAATCGGATGGGACCCTTCAGGGTTGCGTCCTTGTTTGGGAAGCGAGTCGTTCTGAAGGGCTCGCTCCGCAAGATCCGCAGAACGCGCCTTCACTTGCGAGCTGTGCTCCACAGCTAACGCAAAATTTAGCCATGGAAGTTTCAGATGGTCGCTCTTTGTAAACGGTTACTGTTTGTCCCCACCGAGGCCGATTGGATGAACTTCCTCTCCTAATACTTGCGAGTCCGCAAAGGACCACGGCACCAATAATCGCGCCGGCCACAAGGTAATTAAAGGACTCCTCCGCAGTAGGCCGCACAATCGTGCCAAGATCCGCAGCGTTTCGCCTCTGGTAAGCACGAGTTCGAGCGGCAATTGGCCAACAAGAGGCATGGACGGTCTAAGAAGAAAGCCAGCTATCGCGCCTAAGATGGCGCCGAAGGCGATTCCCTCGAAAAGGCTACCGCTGATCAGTTTCATAATCCTCAAGGTGGCTATCGCGCCCAAGATTGTGCCAAAGACCATTGGGAAGAACCAGCGCATCTGGCGTAATCAGTGGCACAATCGGAAAAATCGACAGCTTCAAAGCCGGCCTTTAGGGTAAATTGGCTAGTTTCCAGAGGAATAAACCAAAACGCCCCAGCTTTCACCAGGGCGCGAAGCCGCGGGCGATAGGCCGATCTAGACCGGTACCTCTTTCACCTTGCCTTCGATTTCACGGTCAGACGCTTTAACAGGATGCTGAAAAAGAAACTCGGGTAGAGCGGTGACCAAAGAAGACAGAACAGCGTCTTTATGTTTTAAGCCTATGCGAGGAAAAGATACCCAGCAAAGCGCAATGTTCAGTTACGTGTCGCCGGAACAGCGAGTCCCCGCAGATCATCCCTTGCGGCCGATCCGAGCCATGGTGGATGTGGTCTTGAAAGGACTGTCTCGGTCGTTTGAGCGAATGTATGTCGATTGGGGCCGGCCCTCGATTGCGCCGGAAAAGCTTCTGCGAGCACTGCTACTGCAAGTGTTGTATACGATCCGCAGCGAGCGGATGCTGATGGAGCAACTGGAATACAATCTGCTGTTCCGCTGGTTCGTGGGTCTGAACATGGACGAGCCGGTGTGGGTCCCAACCGTGTTCAGCAAGAATCGCGAACGGTTGCTGAATGGCGATATCGCCGAGAAGTTCTTCGCACAGGTGCTGGAGCAGGCACGCACTGGGGATCTGTTGTCGGATGAACATTTCAGCGTGGACGGTACGCTGATTGAAGCCTGGGCGAGTCAGAAAAGTTTTCAACGCAAAGATCAAGACCGCACGCCGCCACCAGAGGACTCCGGCAATCCCACCGTCGATTTTCACGGCGAAGAGCGTCGCAACGATACCCACGCCTCGACCACGGACCCGGAGGCACGGCTGGCGCGAAAAAGTGGAGGCCACGAGTCGAAGCTGGCCTATTGCGGGAACGTGCTGATCGAGAACCGCAACGGACTGGTGGTGGACACTGAACTGGTGCTGTGCAGCGGCACGGCCGAGCGTGACGCCGCTCTGGAAATGGCGGGGCGGATCGATGGCGATCAACGCGTGACGGTGGGTGCCGACAAAGGCTACGACACGCGCGGGTTCGTGCAGGAAATGCGCGACCGGAACGTGACGCCGCACGTGTCGCGGAATACCAATCGATCAGGCGGCAGCGCGATCGATGGGCGTACGATACGGCATGCCGGTTACCAGGTAAGCCAGCGCAAGCGAAAACGGATCGAGGAAGTATTTGGGTGGTTAAAGACGGTGGGAATGCTGCGCAAGACGCGACACCGCGGAGTCTTCAAAGTGGGCTGGGTATTCACCTTCGCGGCGGCCGCCTACAATTTGGTGCGGATGAGGAACCTGCTACCCGCAGTTCCCTCCGCATAAGTCTTGGGGAGAAGTGTGTCCGAAAGCCGAAAAACCGGTGATTCGAGCACACAATCTCGGTGAAATGGCTCGTCACAAGCTGCTTGGCAAGGATCAGGAAGCTTCGCTGAGTATCTTTTTCATCGTCCTGTTAAGCGTCTCGGAGCCAATCATCAAGGTGTAAAACAGTTGGCTCTTCGGATACGGCTCCCAAGTTCCTTTCCCTTCCAGCAAAACGAATGCGTCGGCGGATTTATCCATCGATCCTGTTTGCTAGTGGCATCGATAGCGTAAATGCGTTGGGTCGCTTCACATAGTCCGCTGAGATTCGTCACGATTTGCCCACCTTTCGCCATGTTGTCTTACTCCCTCCGTCTAGTTTCTGGTAAAGGTAGCCGTCTGCACCGGCATATTGCTCCGTTCGCGTCCCGTCCGGGTTATCGCGCTTCCATTGCCAAGTCAACCCACAGGAAGGCTTGGTGTTCAAATCGACCGGAAACAGTTCATCTGCTGCCATCGCCGCGATGATATCATGCTCCATGCTAGTGGGGGCTTAGGATCGTAGCTATCGGCCGCTTGCAGCAAAAGTAAAACGCCCCACCGTTTCCGGTGGTTTCATCGGTCGCACGAAAAAAACACCGATACGATTGTGACTAGGCTTGCAGCTATTCCTAGGAACAATGCTGCGTCCTGCCTGGACGGACTCGCAGAGATCGGGATTGGTTGGATCGCCGGAACAGGCTGGATGTAGTAACACTCGGGCCGGAGTCGTTGAACGTAATTCATGGATGCCATAATTTCCTCCGGCTAAGACAATACCAGGTTCCAAAACAGAAAGGCATCGCATCCACAACTCGGCCGGAAAGGTATCTCTATTAACACGCCGGAGACCTTAAACTGTTTGTCTCGGGGCTGAACGGCTCGCTCCACAAGCACCGCAGAACGCGCCTGTATTCCCTAGCGCCGTTCCGCAACTTGTGCAAAATCGATTGACGGCAGCCTGTTGGCTAGCGCTCGAAAATTCGGGAGTGCAATCATGCCGACGGTTTCCACCAACATCAGCCAGATTTTCAGCAAGGTTTCCAGTGTGGTAACGGCTGCCAACTCAACCAGCTAAATTCTCTTTGGAACAGGACTGCCTGCTCGGACTCTGAGGCAGCTTTTTTTGGAGCCTTCTGTTGATCCTTCCGCTGATGCTGTCTCGGGCTGTGAGGCTCTTCGCGACATACTGTGAGCAGTGCCAAAAACCAGCACGCTTAGCCTTACGCCTGCGGAACAGAGGATTGTCGAGTTACTTCGCATTGGACTGCGCAACCGACAGATTGCGACCAATCTTGCGCTTTCTGAGCGCACAGTCAAGAATCACCTTCGATTGATTTATGCGAAGATGCGTGTGCATACGCGGAGAGAGTTGGTCGCGTACATGAAGATGGCCGACAAGCCGCACGCTCATTGAGCGCAAGTTAGATGCGTTAAAGTTCCCTGGCTGGCTCCCGTGGATTCAATTTCGACGGTCTCACCCGCGATGGGCTACAAAGTGAAATGCAAATTTGGATCGCTCGGTGCTCGTAGTAATATGAAGAACCTGGAGTGTGTGGATGAAAGCGAAGAAAGCCCTGAAGAAACTGAACAAAGTCGAGGTATTGTTGTCCAACGTCATGGAGGGGTTTCCTGGCAACAACGACGGCTTGGAGAACTTACTTGGCGCAGCGAAGGTGTCCATAGAGGAGGCAATTAAGACCGTTGGCTCTTCAACCGCAACCGGCAAAACCAGATCGTCCGCCCGGTCTGGAAAAGGGCGGAACGGTCGTCTTTCGGCTGAGGGTAGGAGGAGGATCTCTCTCGCTGCCAAGAAACGGCGGGCGGAGGCGAAGCGAAAAGGGGTGAAGTCGGTAACGGGCCGTCGGTTAACCAAGACGGCTTAACTCGAGCCGGATCACTAGGCGGCGCGTGGGCGCAACTTCGCGGGAATCTTTATGATGCCTCTTCGGGAGGTTTGGGCCTAGCCACGAAGCATGCCGTGTCCGCGGCGGCGACCATGACTATGGAAAGGGCCATGAATTTAGGGGAAGGGGAAGACCGAAAACATGACCAAGGCTGAGTTGATCGAAGAAATCTCTCGTACTGTGGAAATGACCCAGAAAGACTCGGAGGCGATCGTCGAGGCTATTTTGGCGAGTATGGTTCGCGCTCTGCGCGATGGGGATAGGATCGAAATCCGGGGTTTTGGAAGCTTTCGAACGCGCCAACGGAAGCCGCGCGTGGGTCGTAATCCTAAAACGGGCACGCCCGTAGAAGTTCCGGCAAAACGGGTTCCTTCTTTCAAGCCCAGCAGAGAATTGAAGGATTTGGTGAATACCGAGTCCGGCACCTCGATGAGCGCTCACCCCTAGTCGGCAGGTTCTTATCGCCGATTCGAGAACGCATTTTTCCCTGGACAATGGTCCCGCAAGCGGGCTGACTAACGGGCCCCATGCAGAAGCTGACGCAGTGATCCAAGTGCAACCCGCTTCTTGATTGGCTAAACTCAACTAAAACGCTCATATGTCTCTCGCCGTGGGTGACCGGCTCGGCCCCTAAGCTCGCAGTCGCCCTCCGCTTCCCTTTCCGCCCTCGGGGGTCGGGCAAAACCGGCCAATGAAGGTCGGGTGAAAACCGGCCAAAGGGGAATGTACTCAGGACATTGAAACGGGCGCGGGGGGACGATCCTCCGCAACGTGAGCAATGTCTTGAGCGACGAGAAAAAGAAACAGGTCATCGCCCTCGGGCAGCTAGGCTGGCCGCTGCGGCGCATTGAGAAGGCAACCGGAGTTCGCCGCGAAACGGCCACTGGCTACTTGAAAGCGGCTGGGATCGCGGTTCGTCCGCCGGGCGGCTGGGGCAAACTGCCACCGGCAAAACCGGCCAACAACCCGACCACCGACCCCGCTCCCGATTCAAAACCGGCCAAGGAGGCGACCACCGACTTCGGCGCGGGGTCCGACCTGCCGGGCGGCGATGCTGTGGGTTCCCCCGGCCCATCCAGCGCCTGCGATCCGTACCGCGAAACGATCGAGCTGGGTCTGTCGCGCGGGCGCAATGCCACGGCCATCTGGCAGGACCTAGTCGATCAGCACGGTTTCGCCGGCGGCTATCAAAGCGTCAAACGCTTCGTCCGCAGACTGCGGGGAGTCCAGTCGCCGGAAGCCCGCGCGGTGATTCTCACCAAAGCCGGCGAAGAAACACAAGTGGATTACGGCACCGGCCCCATGGTGCGCGATCCGCACAGCGGCAAGTATCGCCGCACGCGGCTGTTCGTGTTGACACTCGGCTTCAGCCGCAAATCGGTTCGTCTGCTGGTGTTCCGGTCCAGTGCGCAAACCTGGGCTCAGTTGCACGAGCTGGCTTTTCGACGGCTGGGTGGAACAACGCGAGTCGTGGTGCTCGACAACCTGCGGGAAGGCGTGCTCTCACCTGACATCTACGATCCATCGCTGAACCCGTTGTACCGCGATGTGCTGGCTCATTATGGCGCGGTAGCCATGCCGTGCCGCATTCAAGATCCGGATCGAAAAGGTAAGGTGGAGGCCGGGGTCGGACATGCCCAGAAAACGCCGCTGAAAGGACTCCGTTTCGAGAGTCTGGAACAAGCGCAGGCCTATCTGGACCGCTGGGAAGAACGCTGGGCCGATACGCGGATTCACGGCACCACCAAGCGACAAGTCGCTGCGATGTTCGCAGAAGAGAAACCGGCGCTTCAGCCGCTGCCACTGGAACCGTTTCGCTACTACCAGTACGGCGAGCGAACGGTACATCTGGATGGGTGTGTGGAAGTAGAGGCGGCCTACTACAGCGCGCCGCCCGGCTGGATCAGCCGCCGTGTGGCAGTGCAGTGGGACGGCCAGCACGTCCGCCTGCTCCATCCGAAAACCGGACAGTTGTTGCGCGAGCATCTCCGCCAAGAGCGCGGCCGGCATCGGATCAAAGACGAGGATCGACCGAAGCGAACTCCGCTCGGTACCGTGCAACTGCTGGCGCGCGCCGAAAGAATCGGATCGAACATCGGCACTTTTTGCCAGGCGCTCCATCGGCTGCAAGGTGAGGTTGCCATCCGGCGCATCCAAGGCCTGTTGTCCTTCACCCGCAAGTATGGCGCGGCGCGAGTGGATGAGGCCTGCGCCACCGCTCTGGAAGTGCAAGCCTACGACTATCGTTTCGTGCGTCGCTATCTGGAGCGGAACTCACAGCCTCCGCTGAGCCTGCGCCAGATCGATCCACTCATCCGTCAGCTGCATCTGTATCGCGACCTCATTCAGGAAAGAACCCAGGAACCCAACCCATGAATATCTCTGAACTCGAACGCTCGTTACGGCAGCTTCGGCTGGGCGGCATGGCCGCGGTTGTTCGGCGACAATTAGATCACCCGGCTGACGACAATTAAAACTCCCGCTCGGCGACAACTAATGTGACCATCAAGAATCGCGCTGTTCTGGCGCCGAGGCAATGGTCACAGACGAGCAGGTGAGGAGGCTGAGAAAGTTGTCGAACACTGAAAAGAATCAAGAGATTGCGGCGGCGAAGGCGGGGATGGACCCGACGACGGCGCGGCGGTATCTGCGGCTGGAACGGTTGCCCAGCGAACTGAAGAAAGAGCGCCCATGGCGGACCCGCGGGGATCCCTTCAGCGAGGTGTGGGGCGCGGTCCAAAAGCAAATGGAAGAGAGCCCAAGTCTGGAGGCCAAGACGCTATTTGAGTGGCTGCAGCGGGAGCACCCAGGGCGGTTTAGCGACGGGCAGATCCGGACGCTGCAGCGGCGAATCAAACTCTGGCGGGCGACGGAAGGGCCGGCGCGGGAGGTGTATTTCGGCCAGGTGCACGTGCCGGGTCGGCTGTGCGCGTCGGACTTCACGCACATGAGCGAGCTGGGGATCACCTTGGCCGGGCGTACGTTCGAACACCTGGTGTACCACTTCGTGCTGACGTATTCGAACTGGGAAACAGGCACGATCTGCTATTCCGAGAGCTTGGAGAGCCTCAGCGAAGGATGGCAGAACGCGGTCTGGGAGTTGGGCGCCGTGGCGGCGGAGCACCGCACCGACAGCCTGTCGAGCGCGGTGAACAACATGAGCAATCTGGAGGAATTCAACCGGCGCTATGAAGGGGTGATGCGGTATTACGGGGTGAAGCCGCAACACACCAATCCGGCGAGCCCGAACGAGAACGGGGATTGCGAGCAGAGCCATCACCGGTTTAAGCGAGCAGTGGATCAGGCGCTGCTGCTGCGCGGGAGCCGGGATTTTCAAAGCATGGTCGAGTACGCGCAGTTTCTGAAAGATCTGTTCGCGCAGCGCAATGCCGGGCGGCGGGCGCGTTTGGCCGAGGAGCTTGCGGTGATGCGAGAGTTGCCGGCGCGGCGGATGGAATCGGCCAAACGCGAGCGGGTGAAAGTGGACTCAGGAAGTCTGATCCACGTCGAGCGGAACTCGTATTCGGTGAACAGCCGCTTGATTGGGGCGCAGGTGGAAGCGCGGTTGTACCTGGATCACGTCGAGGTTTGGTACGGACAGAGAAAGGTGGAAGACCTGCCGCGGCTGCGCGGCCGGGGCAAGCATCGCATCGACTATCGGCACATCATCGAATGGTTGGTGCGCAAGCCCGGAGCCTTTGAAAACTACCGGTATCAAGAGGATCTGTTTCCGACCAGCCGGTTTCGCATGGCATACGATGCGCTGCGGGAAAGCACGCCGCTGAGAGCGGGCAAGGAGTACTTGAAGATTCTGAAACTGGCGGCGGAGACCGGCGAGGTCCAGGTCGATCAGGCTTTGCGCGAACTGCTGGCGGGAGAAGAGGAAGTGGGGATTACGGTGGAAGTGATCGGCGCAATGCTGTTCCAACTCGATACCATCGCGCCGGTGACGATGGTGGAAGTGGCGTTGGTGGACCTGGCCGGCTTTGACCAGTTGTGCACGGAGATGTGGCAATGAGCGCGGTCGCCGATGTGCGTCCGGCTTTGCTGGAGCATCTCAAGGATCTCCACCTGCCAACGGTGCGGGAATGCTACGAAGACACGGCCCGGCAGGCAGAGCGGGAAACGCTGAGCTACGAGCAGTATCTGCTGGAAGTGATCACGCGGGAATGCGAGCAACGGCGCAAGAGCAAGGTGCAGCGCTTGCTAAAGGATTCGGCGCTCCCCCTGGAGAAGTCGCTGCCGAATTTTGATCTGAAGCGCTTGCCGGCGAAAGCGGCACGGCAGTTGCGAACGCTGTTGGACGGCAGTTTCCTGGACCGGAAAGAGAACGTTCTGGTATTCGGGAATCCTGGATCGGGGAAGAGCCATCTTCTAACCGCCCTGGCCCAGGAGCTGGTGGTGGTGAAAGAGTGCAAAATGCACTTCACCAAATGCGCGCTCCTGATGCAGGATTTACTGGCGGCCAAGAGGGATCTGCGGCTGAGCCGGGAGATCAAACGCCTGAGCCGCTACGACGGATTGATCATCGACGATCTGGGCTACCTGCAGCAAAGCCGGGACGATATGGAAGTGGTGTTCACTTTGCTGGCCGAGCGTTACGAACGCGGCAGCGTCCTGATGACCAGCAATCTGCCGTTTTCCAAATGGGAAGCGATCTTCAAAGACGCCATGATGACGGCTGCTGCGATCGACCGCTTGGTGCACCATAGCGTGATCATCGAACTGAACATTCCCAGTTACCGCGTCGAACACGCCAAGAAGAACCAGCAAGCGGAAAGCCAGGGCGAAAGCGGATGAGCCACGAAAAACAAAGAGCTGTGGAAATGACGGTGCCGTGGAAAGCCTGGAAAACCAAAACCAGGTTTTCCACTCTTCCCACCGCCCCTTGGAAATCGCTCCGCGATTCCCACAGTCCCACAGCTCCGACAACGAGTCCTTTTATCTTATGCAGCAAAACCCAGGCGGCCGCGGGGCTTCGCCCCCAGCCGGTCCAGAGTAGTTGTCGTTGATCGGGAGAAATAGTTGTCGTCAACCCAAAGAAATAGTTGACGCCGGACACGCGGTATTGGAAAACCGTTTGCGCCAGGCGCAGGCCGAGCCGATGGCGCCCATCGATCTGATCTCCTGCCTGGTCTCCGACGAACTGCAGCGGCGCTCGGACCGGTTGCTCGAACGCCGGCGTAAACAGGCTCGTTTTCGCGATCCCAACAAGACGCTCGACAACTTCGACTTTACTTTTAATCCGAAGATGAATCGCAGTCTCATCTTCGATCTGGCCACTGGCGCCTTCATAGGCAAGCGCGAAGATGCGTTGTTCTTGGGCCCTGGCGGCTCCGGCAAAAGTCATCTGGCCCAGGCCATCGGTCAAGCCGCGATTCTGCAGAGCTATCGCGTGTTGTACCGCGAGACGCATGTCCTGCTGGACGAACTCGCTGACGCAGTGGCCGAGGGAACACGGAAACAGTTCATGGAAACACTGACCACCGTGCCGCTGCTGATCATCGACGATTTTGGCATGCGCAAGCTGCCGCTCACCGCGGCCGAGGATCTGCTGGAGATCGTCATGCGACGCTACGAACGCGCCAGCACTTTGCTGACTTCCAATCGCCCGGTGGAAGACTGGGGGAAACTGCTGGGCGACGTGGCCTCGGTCAGTTCCATGCTCGATCGCATGCTCCACCACGGACACGTGCTCAAGTGTGGTCCACGCAGCTGGCGCACCAAGGCCATCACCACTGTGCCTGAAAAGGAATCCTAACTCTCGGCCTGCGGCAACAGCAAGGAAGTTTGATCTCCCCCTTTTCCGTTTCCCCCGCCGGGGGCAAACCGGGGCGGGCGGGTTCCCCCCACGCCGCGACACGCCGCGCGCCAACCAAAACCGTTGTCACGCTTCGTGTGGCGGCTCCCCCCACAAGAGGGCTGCGCCCCCTTGTGCATCCCCGCTCGGAAGCGGTCTCCATCACACACGAGTTCTTCGTGACGGGAGACTCGTCGAAAATAACTCTTGCCAAAATACCCGCCTTTAGGTTAAAAATGATCCTGTTCTGGGTGCGTTCCTTTGGCCGGTTTTCACCCGACCCTCATTGGCCGCTTTTCACCTGACCGCCGAGGCTTTCCGCTGATCAAACAACCCGGTAAAGCCGAACTCCTGATATCGCTCTCTCATCCGGCGCAGGGTTCGGTCGGTCACCCGTGCGATTTCGGCTGCCTCCGTCCAACTGATCTTCTTGGCCATCGCCTTCAAAATCACGTCCTGTAATTTCATCGTCCGCTCCATGGCTGCGGCGCTTATCGATCCTGGAATTGTCAAATTCCAGCATCGCCGCCGCTTGGCTAAGCGGACACACCACTAATTCTTTCGACCGGACAAATTCACATACTAACGACAATTCGGCAGAATTCGGTGTCAAGGCAAAGTAGAAATGTCCTATTCCCAGCAAAGTAGAAATGTCCTGTTTTGAGCTAGGAGCCGAAGGAGCGGGCTTACAGTGGATTCGATGTTCCGGGGGAGTCGCGCTCCCGGGGCAGATCCGAAGACCGCTGCGACGGGGCTGGCTCCGAAGCAGACGGCACCAGACCCCCAGTCAAACCGGGCCCGATGATGCCCGTTCTGGGGGTTTTGGTTTTTGAGGACAGATCTGCTTTGGTGGAGCTCCCGAGCAGCGGTCTTCGGATAAATAAAGCGCGAAGATCGCCGGGCCGGTTTTGCCCGGCGCTCCGATTGGTTTTGGTTTCGGTGCCGGCGTTTAGCTGCGAGCATCGGGCACCTCAGTCGGTCGAGAACGAGAAGGCTTCGAGCGGATGGAGAAGTTCTTCATCCAATCGCTTTTGCGCCGGTCTTGCCCGTTGAGCGTGTCGGGGGTGCGAGCGTTTTGGATAACGCCAGTGGCAGCGCGCAGCGGCGCACGCGCACATAACGACCCTGAAACTGCACGGCGATGGTCCCGTCCAAGCGTTGTTCGACGCGCACCCATGCTTTGCGCATTCCGGCCCGAATGTCCCGGCGGTCGATTTGATAGAGCTTGCCGTCCTATCGGACGGTGTAGTCATTGGTCACCTGCCGCTGTTCGACGTGGCTCAGAATCGCCGCCAGATCGTGCTCTTTGCCCAGACGGCCGATGGGCGTCGGCGGTATCGGCCGGCTTCACCACCAGGGTCTTATTCCACCAAGGCAGATATTCGTTCTCCAGGTACGCATTGGCCTCTTCGAGGGTGCACACCCCGGCCACACGCATGCCTTTCACCAGGCGGTCCTGCGCCGTCAAAAACTGGCGTTCAACGCGCCCCTTGGCCTGCGGCGAGTGCGCCGGAATCCAGACAACGCCCAGCTCGCGCAGCGCCCGCTCAATCTGCGTCGGCGGCATCTGGTGCCGGTCGCGGCCCTCGCGCTGCTCCTGCCGTTTGCTCTTGACCGCCACCTGGAACATGCCCGCTTTGTCCGTGTAGAACGCCAGCGGCCGGCCAAACCGCTCCAGGTACGCCCACAGCAGGCGCATGTTCTCTTCGCTGGTATCGTGCCGCACGAAGCGCGCGAACAGCCGGCTGGTGGCATCGTCGATCATCGAGATCAGATAGATCGCTTCCCCGCGGCCCTCCAGCCAGTCGTGGTCGCTGGTGTCCCACTGCACCAACTCGCCCACAGCGGCTCCGCCGCGGCCGCCACTGGTGCACCTCCACCACGCGGCGATGGCCGGCTCTCCACAATCCCGCCTTGGCCATCCATTGCCGCAACGTCTCCTTGCTCACCGTAATCCGGTGCCGCTTGTGCAGGTACTCCGCCGCCAACGTCGGCCCGAATCCCCGGTACACCGGATCGGAAAGAATCGTGATCGCTTGCTGTTCCATCTCGGCCGACAGCTTCCGGTTGGACGTTCGCCCACGCAGCTCATGGATGACCGCCCGGTCTCCCTTCTGCCGCAGCTTGCGCAGCAGTCGCCGCACCTGCCGCTCGGTGACGCCGATCTCCTCGGCGGCCTGTCTTTGCGTGATCAGTTTCTTCTTGGCCTTCTTCAGGGCCACCAGCCGGTCTCGCTCGGCTTGGGTCATCAGTAGCTGTCCTTCGTCCACCCTCCAGGCTGGACCCTGTCAATAGGACATTTCTACTTTGCCCAAATAGGACATTCTCATTTTGCCGCGACAC
>CAVSYF010000004.1:0-255554 GCA_963732175.1 Bryobacterales bacterium
GAGGGTTAGCACTCTTGCGGCTCAGATCAAAGACAAAGATCATTTCGCACTGTTCGAGCAAATCATTAGCTGGTCAGCTATTCAAGCGAAGCAATCGTTTCGCGATCATCCAAACATCTCTGACGAGGTTGATGTTCGCGTCCTCCAACGGCGCGAACGCTTCTCGGAGCACCTAGCCGCTCAGTTCTCTGAACGTGTCCATCCTGCCGAAGTGAAGCAAGACCTCGGTGCGCGTCTCGACGAGGTGGCTTACCGTTTGAAAATCTCGCACGAGAAATTAGCAGAAGAGATAGGGCTTTCACGAACGGCGTATTTCGAAGTTAAAGCGGGGCGGGGCAGCAAGCGATCGCGTCATTTAGCAGAAGCATACCTTTCCAAACTGGGATCAGGACCAATCCGAACTAATCCGGACTAATCCAGCGCCTATTCTGCCGACTGTCGGAAACGTTTAGCAGACGAACTAAGACGTACCGTTCGGTACTGACGCAAGGAGCGCGCTTTTTTAGGATAGATACATGCCGTCCGGTTTGCCGAGCGAAGTATTGTGGTCATTTCGGACCAGTGCCGCGCGGACTGCTTGCAGATCAATGCTGTCCGGAATGAAAGTCCGCCTACCTTGCACGCTCAGCGAAGGGAAGCTGTGAAATGCGCAAGACCCTTACAGCCGCCAAGCAAATTCGAGGATTGCGATCGGCAATTGCTTCACCATCCACGCCTGCGCATCTAAAGCAATCCCTCGTCTCCGAGTTGAGACGACTCGAAGCAGTCCGACCCAAGAACCGTCGGCGAACCCAAAGAACCAAGAGAGGAAATGGATTTCTGAAATGGCTCACATCATGACGAATATTGTCTCCGTTCGTGCCCCAGCGGAATGGCAAGGCTGCATCACATCGGAACAAGTACGAGGGTGGGTGCTCGATTATTTGAGCGCCCCCGTTGCCTTCGCTCAAGTTCCACCGCCAGGGCCTTATAGGCTGAATATCCGATTAACGCAGGGCCAGTTTGCCGCGCTCCTGCGACTGAGCGGCAGATCCGTGAGCGCGAACATTAGGGGAATAGTGGCGTTGAATATGGCTGTTGCGCCGCAAGGCAGCGGGAAGAATTGGCTAAAAACTATATTTACAACCGGGCTCGTCATACTTTGTTTAATCGTAAAGTTTCGAGCTTGTGTAAGACATGATGCCGAAAACAGCTAGTTTGTGCCAGAAGCCATGAACACGCCACAACTTCGGCGCTCGCGAAAAACGACCCACCTAAGCTAGCCAGAAGTGACCCATTTGCACGGCGGATGATGAAGATGAAGAGTGCCCGATGCCCGGAAGAAACCGTGCCGGATCTGCCGGCGGTGGTTCCGACCGGTACTCGCGAGTCGGCGACCGCCAAAGAGCCTGCGGTAAGCCTGAGTGCCAAGCCGTCCGGCGAAAGAAAACGCAAGCCAGTTGGCGGGCCCGAAACCCGAGTTACGCCGCTGCCTATCGAATCGATCAGCGCTACCCGCGTGAGCCGTTTTCAGCTGCAGAACCGTTGCGCGTACCCGCGCCTTTGAACGAACTTCCCTGGGACCTCGCAAAAGACCAGTTCGGAGGCAAAGGCGCTGATTTCATTGGGAGGATGGGCACACTTCTGCTGCGCTCCACGAAAGACCAGTTCAACGCCTATCGAATTGATCCGACGAGAGTTTCCGGCACACTTCCGGGTTTGCCGGAAAAGACCAGATCCGGTCTCGGCGATACTGAAACCCGAGCCGCGAACGATGCCGCAATCGCTGGAGTTTCATCAGCTGGACCGCCGCCTGGAACACCTCCGGGTGCGCCACCCGGCACAGCAACGGCGGCTGATCGCTTCGCTGGCTGAAACGGGTCAGCAAACGCCCATCATTGTCATCCCGCAGGGCGAACGCTATCTGGTCATCGACGGCCACAAGCGCGTCGCCGCGCTGCAGAGGTTGGGCCGCGACACCGTGGAAGCTGTGGTGTGGGACCTGAGCGAAGCCGAAGCTCTGGTGCTGGAGCGTTCACTGCGGATGAGCGAGCCGGACAGCGCGTTGGAACAAGGTTGGTTGCTGTCGGAGATGGAAGAGCGGCACGGCTACTCGCTTGACGATCTGGCGAAGTGTTTCGACCACAGCGTCACCTGGGTGACGCGCCGCCTGTCGTTGGTGGAGACATTACCGGAGGCGGTCCAGCAGCAAGTGCGTGAAGGTAAGATCGCAGCCCAGATCGCCATGCGATACCTCGTGCCGGTGGCGCGAGTGAGTCTCCAAGAGTGCCTCCAGATGGCGGCGATATTCGCCCGGCAGCCCTGGACCACGCGGCAAGCCGCCGCACTCTACAACGCTTGGCGTGATGCCAAAGGCACACTGCGCCAGCGCATTCTTACCTCGCCGGAAGTGTTTCTGAAAGTGCAACAACAGAGGCAGCAGCCAACACCCATCACTCTGGACAACGATCTGAACAAGATCACAGCCCTGGCGCAACGCGCTCTGAATCAAACCGAAGTCCCACCACAGAACAGCGAGCAGATACTGCGCAAGATCCATCACGCCACGGAGCTGTTGAACCAGCTCGCCGAACGAATCGAGGAACACAAGAACAATCATGCTGAGCCAATCGCAACGCGCGACGATTCTGGAGCTGCACGCCCAGGGGACCAGCAAGCGCGAGATCGCGCGCCTGTTGAACCTCTCGCGCCACAGCGTGCGCAAGGTGCTGCAATCGAACTCCAGCGTAGCGCCCAAGATCGAGCGGGGGGAGAAAGCCATGCCCTACCGGCAGCAGATCCTGGAGCTGTTGCCCGCCTGCAAAGGCAATCTCGTGCGAGTCCATGAGGAACTGGTGGCCGGCGGCGCGGAACTGTCGTATCAGGCGTTGACGGCATTCTGCCGGCGGCAAGGCATCGGACAGACACCGATGGTGCCCGCGGGCCGCTACCACTTCGATCCCGGAGTGGAGATGCAGCACGATACTTCGCCGCACCAAGTGACGGTGGACGGACGCAAGTACAAAGCGCAGACCGCCTCGGCGGTGCTGTGTTACTCGCGGATGCTGTTCTTTGAGATCCAACCCACGTTCCAGCGTTTCGATTGCAAGGTCTTCCTCACCGCAGCGCTGCGCTACATGAACGGTTCGCCGCAACGGATCATGATCGACAACACCCATGTTGTCGTGTTGCGAGGAAGCGGCCGGCAGATGGAACCCGTGCCGGAGATGGCATCCTTTGCCGAACGTTTGGGGTTCCGCTTTGTGGCTCACGAGATCGGCGATGCGAATCGCTCCGCGCGAGTCGAACGCCCCTTCCACTTCATCGAAAACAACTTTCTGGCTGGCCGAACGTTCACCAGTTGGCCGGACTTGAACCACCAGGCGCGCCAGTGGTGTGATCGCGTCAACGCGACGTACAAGAAACATATTCGCGCCGTGCCGCGCGAGCTCTACGCGGTCGAGCGATTGCACTTGAAACCACTGCCTGCCTTCATTCCGGAAGTCTACCGGCTGCATCAACGCATGGTCGACGTGGAAGGCTATGTGGCGCTGCACACCAACCGTTACTCGGTTCCGGCATCGTTCATTGGCCGCCGCGTGGAAGTGCGCGAGACGCGCGACAAGATCGAGATCGAACTCGATGCGCGCCGCATCGTGACGCATAGTCGCATTGCCACGCCCGATCAGGTACGCGTCACCCTGAAAGAACATCGGCCGCCCCGCGGCGAGGGAGTAAAGCGCGGCGAGCCGTCTCCTGAAGAGCGAGCCATTCTCGCCGCCGCGCCGGAGATCGCGCCGTATGTGGAAGATCTGAAACGCAAGGGCCGCAAGGTGATTGCCCTGGCGATGCGGCAACTGCTGCGGCTGCTGCGCGAGTATCCGCGTGAGCCGTTTCTGGGCGCCATTGCCGAAGCCGCGCAGTATGGGCTGTACGATCTGGATCGCGTCGAGCGCATGATCTTGCGCCGCGTGGCGCGCGAGTACTTCCTGCTGAACGAAGAGGGGAACAATGACTGACGAGATCGAACAACTGCTCAAGAACCTCAAGCTCCACCGCATGCATGCGGTCTATGACGAGCAGTTGCGCGCGGCCGAGAAACGGCAGATCTCCTATGCGGAGTTCGTTGCTGGACTGTTGCGCGAGCAATGGCGCGAGCGCCAGGAGAGTGCGCTGGAATGGCGCATCCGCCGTGCGGATTTGCCGGAGCGCTGGTCGCTGGAAACGTTTCCCTATGCGCGGCAACCGGGCGTAAACCGCAAGCAGATCCGTGCTTTTGCCGAACTCGACTTCACCGCCCAGCATGAGAACCTCGTGTTCGTCGGGCCAACCGGCGTTGGCAAGACGGGACTCGCTTGCGGCATTCTGCTGAAGGCGCTGCAAAACGGTCTACGCTGCCAGTTCATCCGCGCGCAGGATCTGTTCGATGAGATGTACGCTTCGCTCGCCGACCGTTCCACACGGCGGCTGGTGAACCGTCTGGCGCGTCTGGACGTCTTGCTGATCGATGAGATGGGCTACATCAATCTGAAGCCCGAGCAATCCAACATTTTCTTCAAGCTGATGGAGGAGCGGTACCACCAGCATTCCACCATTGTGACAACGAATCTGGTCTATGAGGAATGGCACACCTTTCTCGGCAACAAGCCGATGGTGGATGCGCTGCTGAGCCGGTTGCGGCATTACTGCCACACGGTGCGGATCGATGGTCCGTCGTTGCGCGAGCCGCAGCGCTGAGTTTCATGGAATCGGCTCCCTACGTCCAGCGGGTGCTCGATGCGTATCGTTCCACGCCGGGAACCTCCGGCGCGGTGCGCCGGCCGGACCGCTTGTTTGCCGTGCAGTTGTTCGAGCGTGGTGTGCCGCTGGCGGTAGTGGAGAATGCGTTCGTGTTGGCTACCGTCCGGCGCCTGACGCGTCCCGCCGGAGCACCGCCATTGGGATTGATTCGATCCCTTGCTTACTTCTCGCCGGTCATCGACGAGGTGCTCGGCTTGCACATCGATGATGCGTACTTCCAACATCTCCGCCATCGGCTATCCCGTCTGCTTCGCCAGCCGTAGCCTCCTCGCTCACGCCTCCGGCGTGGATGATATCATCCCTCCTCGATCCCTCCTACAACAAACACGCTCGCCGCTCCGCGTGATGATCGCAGCCCTTCAACTCTTGTTGTTCCAGAGACCGTTTCCAGCAGTGGCAACTCTATCCGAGCAGATGTGGAGCACTTCTGGTGAGCGCCGAAGCCACAAATCGCACCCGATCCATTTCGCAGGCGGACGCCGCGTTTTAATCGGCTAAAAATTCGAACATTAGATGCTCTGGAAAAGCACGGATGGACCAATCCACCAACTTTGGCCGCTCGGACGGGACAGTATCCAGCCAGATCCGCATATTCCTATGCTTTGCATCTTTTCCGGTTAGGCCTTCTGGAACGGAGACATGACGATCGCGGGTACGTTATTTACCGTCTGTCGCCGAAAGGCCGGGAGCGTTTGGCTTGGTTAAAGGCTGATATAAACCTGCGAAAGGAGGTAGCGCAATAGGGGAAAGCGAGGGGACGGCGTTCTCGTAAAACGCAGCCCCCTATGAGGTACATCTCAATGAAGAGAGCACCTATGCGCTCTTGAGTTTACCTCTAGCCGACCCGCAGTAGAAACCTGCAAATTTGGATTCCGGCGGCCTGCAGTCGTTTTTGAAATCCGGGCAACCAGGTTGACCACTCCTGGTCCGGTGGTGGAGACGACCTACATGGTCAGCAACATCCGGTCGAAAATCGGAGGCCGGAATCCTGCCACTCCTGACGCGACGGCGCAAGCTGTTGTTCCCTTCCACCCTAAAAGTGGTGGGGAAAGGGGTGGTTTGGAGGGGAAAGGGGAAACCTTTCCCCTTCAATATTCCGGGTTTTCTCACATGGCGCTGTATCAGCACAATGTTGATTTCCTCTGGGGGTTTGGGGGTGAAGGCGGCGAAGCCGCCGAAACCCCCATCTCTACTTGACTCATATAAGCACAACTGCAACACAGCACGTCCTCGTCGGCCCGGCGCGCGTTATTGCGGCAAGTGGACGATGATCGGGAGCGTCGACGGGAAGCACAGATACGTTCGCCACAGGTGCAAGAGTTACAGTTGCCCGCGATGCGGGCCGCGCAAGGCTCGTTATATCCGTCACCGAGTTGCTGAGTTTGCAACCGAACATCGCCTTCAAAGACTTGCCACCCTGACGTTAGATCCGAAAAAGTTACCCCCAGGGCTCAGTCAGAAGGAGCAGGTTCAATACCTGCGGGAATGCTGGCGAGGAATGCGCGTTTACCTAAAGCGCAAGCTCAAGCGTTCGGCCATGTTCATTTGCGTCCTGGAATTTCAGAAGAATGGCAGGCCGCATTTGCATGTCCTCGTCGACGCTTACCTACCAAAAGACTGGCTCTTACATTCATGGCAGGCGCTTGGGGGCGGCTATACCGATATTCGCTTCGTCGATATTCATCGGGTCTCAGCCTATCTATCGAAGTACATGACGAAGGAATGGCTGGAAGATTTTCCAGCGAACTGCCGGAGAATCACCGCATCGCGCGGCCTAGTGTTCTTTGATCGAAAGCGCGCGACAGGCGAGTGGTCCTTGTGTCGGCAAGTGATCGATTGGTTCCAGAGAAAAGCTCAATATCGCGGCCTTCGAATTGAGGGCGAGGAATACACGGAAGAAGATGGTGCTCGGGAACTCACCACGTTCGTGGCCGACGCTCTGATCCTTTGGTCCAAACCGATTTTTGCTCGCACTAACCAATGGCGGGAAGCAGCCTACCTGAACCGAACCGGCAGGCACACGATGCCTGTGCGGCTCCTTTCCGATGGCTTGCACATTGACGTGGTGGTTCAGAACGCCATGGAAACCAAATGAGGGGGAACGAAAAATGAACCGTACTTCTAAGAGCCATAAAAACAGCGCTGGTCAAAGACGGAAGTCTCGAAGCAACGGCGACGTAGCGATGTCGTTCAAGCGCGAACCGAAGCCACGGGCCGATCTTATACAGAGCCGCGTTAAACGCTCTCCGAGAGTAACGGCAACGAATTGCGGAGAGCGTGGCCCAATCAGCACTCCAAGGGCAAGCATCCAACTTACCTACCTCGACAGGGATCGTGATTTGTTTATCCCGCTGCCGATACCATGGCCACTGTTCGGGCCGGGAAAAAAAGCGTTTGGCGACCTCGCGCAAGTTCCTCGCAAATTCCTGTGGGTCTTTCCAGGGCAAGGCCACAAGGTATGGACAAATGACGCCGTGTGGGGTGTCCTCTTCATAGGGGATGAGATTCGGGGCTGCACCGGTCTTGTCGATTCTTATTACAAGTCAGTGGATGTTGAGGATGTGAATTCAATTCACGAAACAAACTTGGTGGTGCCTAATATTCATGATCTTGCTTCAGTGCAGGAGATTTTCGACCAGGTTGTTAAACGGGTTGAAAAACTTCGGTACAGACAAGAAAGAAAAACGCGAGGGCCGTGGCCCTTTTCCCGCAGCGCGGTGAGATTTGCCGAGGAGCTAACGGTATGCAACCACCTGAATTAGTTCGCTTGGATCAGCATTACTCCCCGCAGTTTTACGCGGAGCTTTGGGGCGTGAGCCGTGATACTATCGTCCGGTGGTTTCAGGATCTTCCGGGCGTGCTAAAACTATCGGAACCTGCAAAGCGCGGAAGAACTCGCGTCGAACTTCGCATCCCCTACCGCCTTGCACTTAAGGTCTACGAGGAACGAACGCGCTAATTATGCTGAGCCTCTGGCGACGACACGAATCGAAATGCCCCCACAAGAGCAAAGGGCGAAAGTGTATCAAATGCCAGTGTCCAATTTGGTGCGATGGCGAAATCGAAGGAGTTCGCGTCCGAAAGAGTATGGGCACGCGGGATTGGGCCCGAGCGACTAGGAAGCTCGCCAGTGTCGAAGACCCGATGTACGGCCTCCGCCCATGCATCCAGCCGGGTTGTACTGAGCTTGTTAAGCAAGGCAGATGTAGTCGTCATGTTTGCGATCTCTCTCGCGCCATCGCCTCCTATCACGAGGCCTACCACGACGCATCGGAGGCAACGCGGCGAAGCCGCAAAGGGACTCTGCAAACCTTCGAGGAATTCGTCGGGTTTCGTGGTCTTCAGACGGTGGACCAGGTGGACTTGGAAAGCCTGAACGCGTTCCGGTCAACGCGTGCTGTTACGGCGGGCACTTGGAGGAAGGAGTTAGGAACCCTTCGGCACTTTTTCCGTTTCTGTCTCGATAATGAGTGGGTCCTTAGGAGCTGGGCGGAAAAAATCCAGATGCCTAAGAATTTAAGGCCTGCGGCCCGAGAGCCTTACACGCCTTCCGAAGTAGCCCGCATTATTGCCGCCTGCGACCAGATCGGGCGCGGGCCGTACGAGCGATTGCGCGCTCGGGCTATGGTTCTGCTCCTGCGATATACGGCGCTTCGCATCTCCGACGTCGCCACGTTGGAAAGGAAACGTATTCGGAATGGCGAGATTTACCTTCGCACGACGAAGAACGGCAAGTCAGTAAGATTGCCCGTGCATGCGGGATCTGCAGGCTGCATTGGATATTCTGCCGCTGCCTCGCGAGGCTGACCCGGACTGCCCGTTCTTTTTCTGGAGCGGCCATGGATTTCGACAGACGTTTGTGCGCGACGTAACCCGCACCCTGAGCACCGTCTTTAAGGCCTCTGGCGTACCGGGCGCTTGCTCGCATCGCTTCCGGCACACCCTGGCCACCGAGGTCTTGGAGATGGGTGGAACGCTGGAAGAAGCTGCAGATATTTTGGGCGACACAGTGAACATCGTTCGCAAGTATTACGCCAAGTGGAGCGCTGGCCGACAGACCCGCATCTCTGATCTTTTGGCACGTATATGGCACGCGAAAAAATCGAGCCTCAGAAGTTATTGATAACGAGGGGGGTAATTTGGTGGACCTGGTGAGATTCGAACTCACGACCTCTTCCATGCCATGGAAGCGCAACTCGCCGACTTACAACTCTTTCGATCACGAACAAAGAACTTACGAACCGGGCATGTGGATCGAAACCGGCACGGAGTGCGGGGTTTTGGTTCGAAAGCGGTACTGGCACGAAGACAACCCAAATTACGTTTTCTTTCCGGCTGCTTTCTTTGATCGAACGCGAGCGCTAGCGGCGGCCGCCTTCTTGGCAATTTCTGATCGCCGCTTCGGAGAAAGCTTCTTTGCTCGCTGTCTTCCTCCGCGGCTGCCGAGCGCCTTCGCTATTTCTGAAAGTTTTTCATCCGCCACAGCAACAGCTTAGCGTCAGGCTAAGTCATTTTCAAGCTAAAACTCCTTGACGATTAGCTTAGCGGTAAGTTACTTTTACCCCAAGGAGGAATTCCCCTATGCCTCAAGAAACCGACGAGCAGGATCATGTTCCGGCCGAACCGACCGCGGAGACCGAGGACGAACCATCGTGGATGACCTACACGCCAGATTGCTCCTACAGCCTGCTGATGGAGGTACCGTGCTCTGAGTGCGGGATCAGCCGCACGCAGGAAATAGATCTCAGCCGTGATGAATTCCTTTTCTTAAAGGAACAATTGATCAACAGGCGAAAAGGAGGCAACAGGTCATGACGTGCGAACAGCACGATCGCCACTTGCGCGATGAGATTGATTTCATCCTGCAGCATGGAAATCCTCATGCCATGCACGTGCTGAGGTCGACAATCACTACACTCTTCGTCTACACCACGATTACAACCTACACACCTCGGCCTGCAAAGGGACTGAAGTTGGTCAAAAAGGCCGGTCCATCGGGAATCGGAGCTTAGCAATGAAATGTAACCTTGTGCTCTTGAAGAAAGCGGATCCGGAACCATCCGAGGAAGAAATCGAGGACATGCTGGATTTTATGGTGCACAACGAGCTGTACGATCTGGCGGGCCAGATTGAGACCGCGCGGGCCTACTGGCGCCGTCATCGCGACCTGGTCGAAGCTCCGGAGTTCCACGAGCTGCTTCGCGCTCACTTCATCGAGGAATACGACGCCGAACCGGATGACAATTTTTCGAACAGTCCCAACGAGGTCAATGCCCTCGACCCAAATCTCCGGGAAATTCTGCGGCCGAAAGCGATCGAATGGCTGCAACACAAAAAAGAAAGGGAGGCGCGGCGTGTCTGAGTTGAAACTTTGGCGCCGCCATCGCGCCACTTGCCCTCGAGCCCGATGAGGGCCGCGGCGTCAAAAATTGTGGGTGCCCCGTGTGGGTCGACGGATGCGTCGACGGCAAGCGCGTCCGGCACTCGCTCGAAACCTGTAGCTGGGATCGCGCCGAGCGCAAGCTCGATAGGATAGTCGACCCCGATGCCCCGAAACCTGGCGTACTGGTAGAGAGCGCGATCGGCGATTACCTGGAGGATTGCCGGACGCGTGGTTTACGTGATGCCACGCTGGTCAGTTACCAAAAAACGCTGGAACATTTCAGCAATTTTTGTTCGCTGAATTTCTACCTGAAACTTCCTGACCTTACGCTCGAAGCGTTCACCCGGTTTCGAACCGGACGAATCGGCAAGAGCGGCATGCCGGCGCGGCCTTCAACATTGCGCAAAGAGGTCGAGTGCCTACGAAGCTTTTGTACGTTTGCAATTGATCGGCAGTGGATGTCTGTAAACTGGGCCAAGAGACTCAGACCACCGCGCGATTCTTCGCCCTCCATAACGTTGCCCTTCGAAGAGCACGAGATCGAAGCATTATTTCGCGCGTGCGATCAGTTCGGAGGTGCTCGGGATGCAGGAGCGCCTGCTCTGGGCCAAGCACCGCATTCGCGCCTTTATGCTCGTCCTGCTCTACTCTGGACTCCGGATCTCCGATGTCGCGCGATTGCGACGATCGCAGCTGAACGCCGAGACTGGACATCTGATGGTTCGGCAAATGAAAACGACTCCGGTTTGTATCCAGCTTCCCCAGGCGGTCGTCAACGAGCTGCTGGAGCTGCCCGTCGAGCCATCGAAGGACGCGGCGAGATGTGCCTATTTCTTTTGGAATGGAGCGTCGAACCTTCCAACGATCGTGGGCAATCTGAGGCGGTCCATCTCACGCTTATCGAAGATCGCTAAGATTCGAGCGCATCCACATCGTTTCCGTGACACCTTCGCCAAGCGTCTCTTGGATCAGGATGTCCCTCTCCGCACGGTTTCCCTTTTACTCGGGCACCAAAACATCAGGACCACGGAGCGCTACTATGCCCAGTTCGTCCGATCGCAACAGCGTCTCCTGGACGCGGCAGTTCGAATGCTTCCCGCGCCCGAGCTCCTCCCGGTATTGGATGACTCGCGCCGCGCGGAGAGCGCGTAACTATTGCGCCCAGCCCACGATCGTTCCCGATGCGTTCAAGGCCGTTGGAGTTACCAGCGTCCAGCTTCCGCCACCGGTCTTACTAAGCCCAAGGTCCGTGAGCGTTGATGTCCCGATGTTGTAACTCCAGGGGTGTTTTGACGGCAGGCTGTAGCCAATCACGATGCCGGCCGCCGAGATCCCTTTCGCGAAAGCCGCGCTGTCGCCACTCAAGTAGGGAATCTGATGGTACGTCGTGTCATAGTAGAACGCCGCAGTTGAATCGCAGGGATTGACGACCGTATAAATATAGGCCCCTACAATCACGTTCGAATCGTTCACATGCGGAGTCCCGGAGAAAGTGCACCCGCCAGGTCCGACGCCCAGGTCGCTCAGAGTGCTGCCGTTGTAAGTGAAGAAATGCATGTCGGTGAGGTCCGATGTCGGCTGCCCGTGTCCAACCGTCAAATTCGTGGTTGCGTTGTTTATTGCATCGGCCTCGCTGGTCTGCCACCCCGTCGGTGTTAAATCGGAAAGAGACCCATTGTAGAGAAACGCATGGAAGAAACCAGCAGACGGTGATTGAAATCTGCCAACGGCTACCCCCGAGTTGTTCAGACCAAAGACGGTTGAACCGTATCCTGGACCGCTGGTTAGGTTCTGGATGGTGCTGCCATTGTAGACAAACCCGTTTCCCTCTGTGCTTGCCCCTGATGCCGGCGGAAAAGCGAAAGTATAGCCGCCAATGTAAGTTCCGTTGGGGCTGATCGCGAAGGCCTCACTGAGAATCGGCGCGGCCGGAAGCGCCGAGATCAGACTCATCGTTCCGCTGGAATATTGAAACGCGCGCCAATCTCCGGTAAGCCCGACTATCACGCCTGAATCCGAGATGCTGTGAGCGACACCGAACGAATAGACCGTCCGGGTGATATCGGTCCACGAACCGGAGGAAGGATAGCTCGTTCCAGGGAGTGGACCAAGATCGGTCCACGCGCCGCTGACGAGCTCCACGGCATGCGGTTGCGCCATGAGCGGAGCCGAGGCCAGGACAAGGCACGCTAGCGCTAATTTGGTCCGAAACATCTCAGCTGGTCAGACCCAATTTGGCCCGGGCTTCCATTTCTTCGGCCTCAAAGAGGAGCTGATAGGCGGCGCGTCGGGCCTGCCACGGTAGAAAAAATATCCCAGGCACGGGTTCACCGTGTAGATCTACTGAGAGGGCTCCCGCGGAGAGCTGGAGCATCACGCCCGGATCGCCG
Source organism: Bryobacterales bacterium (assembly GCA_963732175.1). GTDB lineage: Bacteria > Acidobacteriota > Terriglobia > Bryobacterales > Bryobacteraceae > Palsa-89. Next base: position 12,553 of record CAVSYF010000004.1, read on the forward strand.
CGTTGCGATTTTCCAGGCCCAATGCTGAGCACTGCAACAGACTCAAGTTCACCTCCAGGCGGCAACGCCGGATGTTTTTCCATAAGTACTCCAAAGAGGGTTAGGTGGCGGCATCGTTCATTCGCTAGCTAACGAGCAGTCCAGGATCGGTGAGCATAGCCGAATTGTCCACCCTTCCGTTCGACGATTGAGCGGCGGAAGACCATTTCGCCTGCACAAATTCGCTCGTCACCACGTTTCCGGCCAAGAAGTCGGCCGCGCCCTGGTTCGCGACGCTCAGTGACAAATTCACGCTGCCGGGCGTGGGGATATTCTGCCCGGGGTTGCCGCCGGCTACTGACACGTTGCTCGTGTAGCTGTACGGGTCGCCATACTTGTATATGGCGCTCTGCATGAGCTTGCCGCCCTGCATTTCCAGGCCCCCGCCCATGGGCGTGGTGGCCGACACCGGGAACTTGTTCGCCTGGCCGGTCCCCGCGGCATAAAGACCCAACATCTGGCGCACTTCGGGCGAACCCACGGCGACGCTATATTGGCCTCCGTATTTGGACTGCGCAAGAGACGCGATTTTATTGGCTTCCGAGTCCTCGATCGAGATGCCGTAGCGCCTTTTGACGAGCGATTCGACTTCGTGCACCGGAGACTGCACCCCGGCGAGCATCTCACCGACTCCAATACCGGCGCCCACCGCGGCGCCAATGCCCGCTCCAATGGGCCCACCGTACGCCATGCCGATCGCGGCGCCCCCGCCCGCGCCCATGAGGATGCCGGCTCCGGTGCCTTCGTCCTTGCCCATCAGGCCCTTCATGGCGAGCAAAGATCCGCCCGCGATCAGGCCGGCACCCGCAAACCCGGAGACGCCAGTGATTCCTCCACCGGCCGGATTATTGGTTTCACCGCCAAAATCGCCGTTGCCGGATCCGACGTCTCCCGCACCTGAGCTTCGGGTGAAGCCTCCGAGGCCCGACCATCCCCCCTTGAACATCCCGGTCAAGCTCCGGATGTTGAATGCGCCGCCGCGTCCGCCTACGCTGCCCTCCGCGCCCATCGATACCGGGCCATTGAAGCCCGTGGTGCCTCCCGGCGCTCCGAGCAGACTTCCCAGGTCCATTCCTCCGCCGCCGAAGCCGCCAAAGCCCCCTCCACCGCCGCGAGCTGCAGACGTGTAAGACGGCGCGGAACTGAAGAACGGGATCGAGGCCGAGCTATTGTCGCTCGATCCGAAGCCACTCCCCGAACCAAAAAATGGGATTGACACGGAGCTTGTCGATGCATTCGATAGCGCCCCGGCTGCGCCAAAATAAGGCAGTGCGGCGGTTCCGCTCAAAGATGGAACATTCGTGTTCGGTCCGCCGCCCCAGTTCATGACCATGACGTGCATGGCGCCATCCGTGATGCGGGGTCCGACTGATCCGGTCACGGCGCCGGCCGTCAGATTTCCGAGCGCCTGCTCGAAGGGATGCAAGGCTGCATTCCGGAGGGTGGACTGTAACTGCTTGGGGAAGGCCTGGGGATGGGTGAAGAGCGTATGGTAGAGGCCGGTCGCGGTTTTAGAAACTTCCTCGAACTGATGCTGCCTCGCTTCGGCGATCTCTAACACCAAATCACGCTCGTTCTGTAGACCTTCCTGCCTCAGCTTCTGGTCTTCCGCCTCCTGCTGCTCGACGGTATAAGTGGCCTTGTATTGCTCGTAGATTTGCTTTTGGAGATCCAGCTCCTTCATCTTGAAGTCATATTGGATCTGCGCGCGCTGGAACGGGTCCTTCACGCCAACGGTTGCCATTTGCGATTCAAACGAGCTTTGCGTCTTGCTCGCGGCGATCTGCTGTTGGGCCGCGGTATGAATGGCGTCCTGCTGTGCGATGACGTCATTTTGATTGGTGGTGAGGGTACCGCGGGCGTATTTGGCCGCAGGAGTCAGCACTTCTTTTTCAAATTGATCGTTGAGGCGTTTGTCTGTCTCGTCGGTCATCTTGCGCAATGAGTCATCCAGCAGTTTTGTGCTCTTCGCCAATTCGTCGGACGAGAACTTCATCAGAGCTTGCGCTGCTTGCGCTCGTTCTACGCCATCGCTGTATTTGCCGACCCCCGCAGCCAATTCGTAGAAGTCGCGGGCGGCCTTCGATATAGGGTCCAGTTCCTTGCCGGCCAGGTGGTCCGCGAATGAAACCCATGCCTTATCAGCTTGCGCCGCTTGCTCCGCCAGCGTCTTCCAATGGTCGGCTTCATCTTTCTGGGTCTGGTCTAACTGCTTGAGTGCGCTTTGATACTTGAGGACGTTGGCCGTAGCTTTGTCGTAAGCTTGGACAGCTCCGGTATCTCCCCCTAAAATCTGCTCGCTCGCCGTCCGCTGCGCCGCGCGCGCTTTCGACAGCTGGTCCTCCATTCCCTCTTTACTGGTCAGAATCTGACGCTGACGCTGCTGCAACTCATACTGCGCCTGTTGAGATTCGGGACTGGCTCCCGCCGCCAGAGCAGCCATGTTGTTGCGTCCCTGTCCCGCCGCCGTAGCCGCACTCCGCATGTCTTCCGAACCCGCTGTAAAGATTCCCCCCAGAGCAGTCAGGCCAGAGTGCTTTAGAACCCATTGGCTGGCGGAATCAGTGCCGGTACCAAATTCCGCCATGTGGACGAGGAACCATTCAACGTTGCGCTTAATATCCTGCCAATAGTGATCCAGCACAGCTATCTCCACATTCAGCCGCGCGGCGCTATCGATTTCCGACTGCTTGAATCTGAAGCCCAACTGTTGGGCTTTCTGGGCATTCTCATTCAATTCCACGAGTACAGGGACCATGCTGAGGCCCTGACGTCGCAACAGATCCATGGCGGCCCGGGAACGTTCAAAGCCGGCCGGAAGCTCCTCAGCCCCTTGCCGAGCTTCAGTAAGGTCTGCTCATAATCGGCCGTCCCTTTGCTGATTCCCTGGATATCCAGGCCGAACTTTTGCGCCCACTCGCGCGCCTTCGCGCCCTTTTCGCCGGTATCTTCCATCGACATAGTAAGGGCTCGCATGGCGCGCTCCGTGAAATCGATATCGGTTCCGGCGGCCTTGGCGGCAAACTGAAATTCTCCGACCGCTTTGGCGCTGAGCCCGGTCCGCATCTGGACATCAGTGATTTCATTGCCCCATTCGCCCAGCGATTTGGCGGATTCATAGGCCGCCGCCCCGATGGCGGCCATTGCGCCCGCCGCCGCTCCCAGGATTGAAGGCAAGCCCTGCAGGGAGGCGATGGTTTTCCCGAATTCCACCTCGCCCAGCGCCTGCCGGTTTTCAAACAGATCTTTCATGCCCAAAAACGAGGTCCGGAATCCGCCGCCTCCTTCGCCGCCCCCAGCTCCGGCTTTTTGGGTTTCGATCATTTTTTCGTAGGCCGCGCGCACCCGGTCGACGGCTTGTTGCTCATCTCCCAAACGCTTAATCAGCAGATCGCGCTGCGAGACCAGTCTTTCGACGCCGGTTTTTCCGTAAGTCTCGGCCTGTTTTTCGATGCTAGCGACTAATCGTTCAATCGAGGACCGGCTCCGGTCGGTGATGCGGATGATGTTTTCTCCGTAATTTTGAAACGCCTGGTTTGCGGTTCCCGAAGCCTTGGATACACGCTTCTCGTAATCATCCATGGCGGCATTGGCTTTGCCGATGGAGGTTACCGCCGGTCGTTCATCGATTTCAAGCGCGATCTGTTCTTGGTCCATCTAGGCTGCTTTGACGTTCACGATATGCTGTGCTCTGGCCGCTTCAGAGACTGCAGCACTCAATACGTTTTGATCGGAAGGCGCGATCCCGAACATCCGCTCCCTCACGTTGTTGATGTGCGCCACGGTGTCCGATCTTTCATCTTCAAATCCGATCACCACGCGGTTTTCATCGGCACGTTTCACTTTCAAGGCTTCTAAGGTCTGTCCGGTCCAAGTCCCAGTCGCGAATGGGTTGCAAGCCACGCGCGGCCTTGTAATCCGGGTAGCCGCGGTGTCCGTTTCGCCCAGGCTTAAGCGGTCTTGCTGGATCATCGTTCACGGTGACGCCGTGTTGGATGCGCTGGATGATGCTTTCGGCTGTGACTTCGCCGATGTGCGCCATCTGCTCCGATGAGAAAGGACCAATGGCGAAGCGGGCTTTGCGAACGACAGTTTGAAAAGGCATAGCTTTTAACCCGTGGCATAGGGCCGCGTTTGAGAGGAGAAAGGCTCAGGAGCGGCTCCCCCGCCAGTCACGGCGGGCCTCAACATCATTTTCAGCGTTTCTACTAACTGCTGTTCCTCGATCGCGTACGCCGCAGGCGCGGCCTGTGCTCCACTCATTGCGCCAGGTAAACCGATATGCGGGGCCGACGGCGCCGGAATGTGCGCGGATGATCGGCGATCGAGGAAACTTCCTCGAATGCGGCCGCGGCGAGCGGGTATAGCTTTGCCGGTGGAAGGCTGTTTCTGCGCCACCGGCGCGACGGGCCCGGGAATTGGGCCTCCAAATATTGTGATCACGTGAGCTACCCCTGTGCTGCCACTTCAACGGCTTCCACGGTGGTTGCTTGTGCCGCCGCCTGGCGGCCGCGAAGCTCGCTTAATACCCGCGCAATTTCAACCGCATCCGAATCCTTCTTCCACACGTTTCGGTCGTGATCCGGCATGCTGCCGTTTAGGTCGCGGTGCCCGAAGACCGGCAGCCTGACGCTCGTGCAACCCTGATATAGTCGCGCGGTCTCTGGCCCAATGCTGCATGCGATGGCGATGCCGGCGTTGATCATGCTTAAGAACTCCATCGCCCGCGGGATATAAATCTTGTCGATAAATTCGTTGACCACCGTCCGCGCCCAGTTTCTCTCCGCGAGCGCATAGCTGTTTTCGGCTTGAGAGAGGGCCAGCTCGGCTGGTCGACGAAGTCCGTCTAGTCCCTTTCTCCGCGCCGCGGCAAAGTCGAGTGAATCTCGGGAGGTTGTGAAGGCCTTTCTTTCCGCAGCCGGAGTAGTTTTGCCGCCTGCCATCGCGCCCTGGGCTTCGGCCTTCGCGAGAGCCTCAACGTTCGCATCGTGGAGCTGGGCTGCTTCTCGCTCGGTCGCCTCCGCTCCTGCCAGCGCGTTCACGATGTTCAGGAGCTCTTCTTGACGCCGCGACAATTCCGCCGCGGCTGCGCGAAGCTGCTCAGACTGCTGGATCGCGAATTCCACAATTGGGCTATCCACGTGGCAAACTTCCCGGACGCATGGCGCGCCATTGTTTGCCGGTCATGTAATCTTCGTATGCCTCGGGATTGTCTTGGAGCGCGCGAGCATACGCCTGGCTCTCCGAGAGATCAGGGTTGTTGGCGCGGATTCGCCGCGCGGCTTTCCGGATCACTTCGAGAGCGTCGACCTCTTGGTTGACGAGATCGGCACTACGTTTGAACTGCTTATCGGTCATAATTCACCTCAAGTATGCGCGCGCCCCGCGGGGGTGCTGTCAACGGTACCGAAGTACTTTTTCTATCCGGACGGCTGCAGGGGAAGAGTCGGGCAGATCCCCACGGCGCCAGGAAGCAAAGCTCCGATGGCCTCTTTGCGGGACGCGAGCCAGGCGACAAATATCGCCGATTGTCACTGCCGAGCCGGCGCGGCGCCGGGATTCTTGGAATATTTGCAAAAGCCCGTCACGCACCTCGGCTAAGGTCGGATCTGACTTCGAGATTTCGCGTTTTAAGGACGCCAGACTCCCGATGTGATGTAGATCAGCGGCGAGACTCATCGCGATTGGAAGCGCCGCACCGACCGCCTGGTCGAAAGCGCTGGCGACGGCCGCCTGCAGCTCGCTGACGGCCTGTTTGCAATCGACCATTTCTACCAGCAGGACGACTGCCTGCCTCTCGATCAGGCGCTTGATCTCATGTGTAGCCCTGGCGATGGTCTCCTCGCCCGTCATTGCATTTCGATTTGTTGAAGTAGTCATCTGGAAACCTTGGAAACCTTGGAAACCCCGGATTTTGGTTGCTAGCTAGTGCCCCAGCGCACTAAGTTCACCCGCCCGCCGGAGGGTCGCCCGGAAGGACCCAGAAACATTTTGGGCCCTCCAACCTGGGCCTGGAGCTTTCGCGGCGGAGCAACTGCCAGGAAGAAAGAAAGCGCGCGGAGCTGGCAAGGGGACGATGACCCTATTACCCCGCGCTCAAGCCCCCGACTCAAAACGAGGGTAAACTTGCTCCGCATTGCGCCCTCTCATCCCTGCGATAACTTGTAGTAGATCTTGACGACCGCTGTTCCGTTGCCGGCGGCAAAGGGCGCCGTGGCGTTGGTAATGTCGATCCCCACGCCGGGTGGCGCCTGGACTACCGTCGAAGGAGGCGGCAGGACGTTCTCAGAAGCCATCGCCGAATTGATGGTTGCCGCGGGAACGCTCGAGGAGTGCGGGTTGATTGCGGTTCCGTGGTAGACGAGCGTCACAGCGCCGCCGCCGGTGAACTGTGTCCCGCCTGGCTTAAGCTGCAGCATGATCTGATCGACAATGATTGTTTGGTTTGCTTGCGGCGCCGGAAGCACGTTCACCGGCGCCGCAAACATTCCTTCGAGCTGCGCTGCGCTCAAGACTGTCTTGGCCTCGGCGATAGCGATGTCGAAGCCCGGCGCGCCCGGGGTGGTCATGGTCGCGATCGCCTGTGGCGGCGTAAGTTTCGGTCGTCTGTCCATCTTTTCAATGCCCATAAAAACTATCGCTTCCTTTCGATGGTTCGATAACGTACACACACTGAACGTGAGCCGATCCGTCTCCATCAGTGAACCGTTCAGCATCGTTCACGATCTCGATTCCAGTTCCAGGAGGCCCGACGGCAAAGCCAGGCGCGACTGGAGCGAGGGTTCGCTTTATGATCTTGTCCGGCGGATCGGACCGCGGACTATCGCGATGCCATCCGGAGGCGCAAACTACTATTGGCCTGATGCTGCTCACGTGTGTCTTCACGAGCGTCCCGCTCCAAACAAAGCAGAGAGCGCCGTTTCCGTGGAATGCCTTTCTGCTCGGTCGCATTTCGAAGTTGATCCGGTAGAGTTTGATGCACTCGCTTCGCTGAGGCGGCGGAACGATAACGATCGCCTTTGCATGGAGACGGCGTATATCCTCAGCCCGCAAAATGAAGTCCGCGGTCATGAATTCACCGAGCGGGGCCTCACCATGTTTCCTCGAAATGACGCCGAACACTGTCGACCTGAATATCAGCCATGTGCAGATACTGCTCGGTCGAGGTGATGCGTTTGTGTCCCAAAATTTTCTTCACAGTGAACAGGTCGACGCCGGCCTGCAGCAGGTGGGTCGCGAGTGAGTGCTTAAGAACGTGGCAATGGCTGCGTGCACGCGGAATATTTGCGAGTGTGCAATACCTCCGCATCAGACCGTGCAGTTGTTGCCGGCTGATGCCTTTGCCGCGGTTGGACGGGAAGAGCACACCGGGATCGCGTCCTCGCTCTGCCAGCCAGGCGTTAAGTGCACGTACGCAGTCCCGCGGGGACTCCGCGTTGCTGGCGAGACTGCCCTTCAGTCGGCGAACATAAAGACGCCGCTCAACCGGATCGTAGGAAGACATCTGCAACATGCCGACTTCTGACGCTCTGAGCGCGGCCCAATACACAATCCGAAAAATCGCCCTGTCGCGGCGCGGTTCAATGACCTTGAAGAGCCGCTAACCTGTTCTTTTGTCAAGAACTTATCGTTCTCGCCGGAATCGTTCAATATGGTCTTCTGTCCAGTTGTTGCCGGCTTTTCTGTCGGAAACAAACGACTTACACCTTCGCGATGGACCGTAGAACTGGACATTACCCGAAGATGTAATCGGCAAACACAGGAATTGATTTACCGCGCGGACGATCGCCGAACCGCTTTCGGCCGCCTTTCGCTCTGCCAATCTCGCCAGGCGTCCTCCGGACTGCGCCATTCCAGGTGACTCGCCGAGCGGACCTCCACGAAGTGCAAAAATTCGGTCAGAATTTCCCGAGCCTCAAGGACGTCGTGGACTTTTGTCAGCATCATCACCTCGGCGATCGACAGGCTTGCCGCGGAGCACGTGTTCAACATGGGACGAGTATCGGCCCCGCCGACATTAGCGCTTCAGGCGCCTAACATCGCACAATGGTTCCAAGCATATGGCTGCAGCTGCGAGCGGGATCGAGGAGCGCCTGGAGCTGTTGGAGCGTTGCGTCTCCCAGCTCGGCAGCGAACAGCGGCGCCTGGCCGACGAGCAAGAGTTCCAGGGACAGCAGTTCTCCGAGTTTACGCGCGAAGAGCGCGACTTCCACGAGACCATCCTCTGCCACATGAAAGCTTTGGCCGATTGGTTCCAGCCTGGCCCGCTGCTTTCGAAGTTGAATGATCTGATCGATCGGGTCGGAAAGCTCGAACGATCGTGATCCACCGCGAAAGCTCCAGGCGGGGGACATTGGAGGGCCAAAATGTTTTTGGGATTTCCTAGAAGGAAAGGTGGGTGAGTCCGAAACGGAAACTCACACACTCACCGATTCAACTGCTCATCTGAAAATCTAAAGAGTTTAAAAACAATAAAGATGGGGAACTCCCAATTCCGCTTTCTGTGAAGGCAGAACTGTGCTATCGGCGATTGCTCGGTTCATCGCGGCCTGTTGCATTTTGCTTGCTGTGCCTGTAAGCTAAGGCAAATGGCTAAAACGCGGCTGCCAAGAAATGTTCTAGAGTTCTTTCGTGAGGCAGGTAGGCGAGGCGGCATCAAGGGTGGAGCTGCTGGCGGCCGCGCGGCCGCTCGCTCAATGACCGCGGCGCAAAGAATTGCGCGAGCGCGAAAAGCAGCCAAAGCATCTGCCAAGGTGAGGGCCAAGGCGTGATGAAAAACACAATGCTGGCTCACGCGATACGGCCCGCTATGGCGGAAAACGATTACTTGACGCAGGACGAAGTTAGCAGGCTCTTCAGTGTCATCGAGAAGCCCCGCGACAAAGCGATCTTCGTCATATCCTACTGGCGGGGACTAACTAACAGCGAAGTCGCCTCGTTGCCTGTGAGCGCTTTTCATCCTGACGAGACCAATCCAGATCTCTGGCGGCTCCGGATCGTTCGTGGACATGGCAGTTTTGGGGCTGACTGCCTATTGGCTCCCCTGGAAGCTGAGGCGATCGCCGGATGGTTAAGAGTTCGTGATGCCGCCAGCCGAAAGAGCACGCGAACCGATTCAACGTTCCTCTTTACGTCAAGAAATGGAGGCGGCAGAATCAGCCGGAAACAATTTTGGTACATGATGAAGCACTATGGAGAGCTCGCCGGCATTCCAAAATTCAAGCGTTACTTCCGCATTCTGAAACAATCCCTTATAGTCCACCTAAGCGAGGAGGGGGTTGACGTGGTTTCGATTCGCAATTGGGTCGGACACCGGCAAGTGAATAACACGATCAGATGGATTCACCCCGCCAAGCTCGCAGCGCGGGCTGGAGGCGCGATCAGCATCGATCGCGCCCACTTGTTTTTGGAGTACAGAGAAACGATTCGCACTTACGTTGCGCTGAAGCATGGCCCGGGCGCAGCCCAGATCAATGCCTTTATTGAATCAATGCCGGGTCTCTTCGAGTCCATGAGGCCTGCTCTTTCTTCGCCGGTGCCGCTCACGATCGTGGCGGCCGCGGCCAACCCTGACGTGACGTGCGGTGCTGATGATATAGACGAGCGGAAGCGGGCTGGCGAGAGGAGAGCGGCGATCGTCCCCATGCTCGAAACAGTGGGCATGAGCCCTTCGAATTAGCCAAGAAAGCCGGGATCGACAGGCACTCGTTCTATGATTATTGGAACGGCATCACCAAGAAGTTGCGCATTGGGCAAAAGACGAAGCTGGCCGCCGTCTTAAAGCTCGATCAGAGCGCGCTTCCAGACTGAGCGAGCGCTCAATCCCAACCTTTCCCAACCTTTCCCAACCTTTCCCCCCTATATTCAACCTTATTCAACTCCTAGTCGGAAAGAGACTTAGGCCATACTGGGCCTGGCATGAGCGCCGCGGCTGTTCCAAAACAGATTATCGAGACTCCCAGCCAACGCGGCCGGAGACCCGGATCGCAGATTGATCTGCTGCCGTTCGCCGGCAACGAACAGCCGTCGCATCGAACGTGGAACCCGAAGGAAGGCACGATGAAGTGGTGGAGCGCGCCGGAAGAGATGTTTCGGCTGCTCCGTCCCAGTCCGATCATTGAGGCCGGCAAGGTGAAGGGGTTCGATCGCGGCCGCCTCCTTTGCGCCCAGCAGGAATGGTTCCTGCGGGAAATATGCAGTATGCTCTTCGGGTCGCGAGATCCGAAAACGTCGCCACCTGACTTTACGAGGGGCATCGAAGACGAGGAGATGTGCGCGCGGTGTCGGTGCAGCCCAAGGATGATGTCGCTAATTAAGCGAGACTCCCTCGGACGGACATTGATTGAGGTCCGCCTTGAACGGCAGACCTGGCGATATCGGCCGGCATTCGAAAATTGGGCCAGTGCACCGTTGGCGCCGAGAATGGAGCCGGGGAAATCTTCGGATAGCAGAATCCTGCTATCCGAGGGGCTCGAGCTGAAGGCTGGGAGAGAGATTCAGTTCGCCCCTTTCTCGGTCAAAGCGCTCCGTTGCGAGGACCAAAATCTGCAAGTCTCCCTTGCTGGAGCGAAGCTTACTATGCGTTCTCCCATTCAAACCGCATGCGCTGAGGAGGCCCTAACGCCGGCATCTTCGCGGCTCGAAGAGCAGATCGAGGGACTCCTGGGTCCGTTCTTTCACCAGGCTGGAGGCATGCTCGATCGCGCCCTCCGCGGCCGCATAGCGCGCGCAGTTAAAGACAGCGGCGGCACGTTTGAGCAGTACCGAGACTTCGTAAAGGCACGATGCAGGAAGTTATACCCGGGCCCGCTATTTGCTGCACTGGCCGAGACAGAATTTCGCGATTGGTTGAAGAAGGAGGCGCTTTACGGAAGCAACAACGGAACAGGACCAAAGGAGGTCGTTCAGTCCGACGTTCTCGATGCTGAAGACAGTATCCGGACCACGTTGCAGCTGATCGCTGATTCGACACCAGCCAGTGTGAATTGGGAAGCCTGGCACAACGAGATCGAGGCTTGCAGGGCCAACCATCCAGAGCTGCTCAAGAAGGCGCTCAGCGAGATGCCGGGTGATCTGTTCGAACCGTTCTTGGTTGAGGCCACCGATTGTGGTCTTCCTGCATCGCGGGTTGACTGGGATAACGCCAAACTAATCTGGCTTCGGCTTTCACAAAGCGACCGCATGGAGGCGATCGAGGGGTTACGCGCGCGCAAAGCGAGCGAGTACGCTGACCCAGCATTTCGCCCGCGGCCGGATCGGTATCTCGAAAAGAGAGTTTGGGAACGCCCGGTGCGATCGGCGCCCAAGACGGCTCATCAATCAGCAATAGAAGAAACGGAGCGGTGGGCCCGCGAGATGGATTCCCAAATGAGGAGTTCATCATCATGATCCGCCCTTGGTTGCAGATGGAACTGAGCCGATGAACAGCGCTCATCTTCTCCGGGGTATGCTATCCGAGAAGGATCTCATGCCTCGAAAATACCAGAACCCAAAACTCGAAACGCGCGTCGACGTCGGCCAGCCATTTTATTTTGTCCGAGTCACCGTCCCGCGGATTACCGAGAACGGCAATAAGCGAAAACGGGAAGTTCGGATCCTCGGGTATGTGGGCGCCATCACGAAGAAGGAAGCGCTCAAGCGGCGAGCCGAGGTGCTCGAAATCGTCAACGCCGGCCGCGTACTCATTCAATCCCAAATGCGCTTCAAAGACGTGGTGAAGCGTTTTCTCGATATCCGCGTTCCTCAGCTGGGCATTGCTACGCAGAACAAATACCGCACGCAAATCCACGAACCACATTCTGCCGGCGTTCGGCGAGATGCGCATGTGCGATATCGATCGGCCGGCGGTTGAAGGCTGGCTCAGCGAAAAGGAAAAAGTTGGTCTAGGCTGGTGGACGCGGATCGATCTCGAAGGGGTCCTCTCCGGCGATCTTCACGGTCGAAAGGGTTGGAAATTGTGGGAAGGGGACAATCCGACTGAGAACGTGCGCGCATCGGGAAGAAGCGCCTCGTTCGTGAAAAGCGGTTATTGACCGTCGAGGAGCTTCGCTTGTTACTTGCCGCTTTGCCCGAGCGCCCAAAGTTCATCACGCCGATCATATTCGGTTTGGGCCTCAAGATCAGCGAAGTGCTGCGGTTTGCGCTGGTCGGGACATCGACTTTGACGCCGGCGAGATAACGATAAGGCGCCGATGGTACCGCGGTGATCTGAGCGAGGACGGCGAGACGAAGAGCGAAGCGTCCAATGTGCAACTCTCCGGCTCGGAGCCATCGATGCTCCAGGAGTTCGCAGCCGTCACATGGCGCAAAGGCGTGGGGAACTTTCATTTTCATCGGCGATGACGGCCACGTGCCCCCTGATGATCGAGACTTGTTGCGCGAAGAATTCAGGCCGGTGCTGGTAGCGCTCAAGCTCTACTACAAGGGGTTCGGCTGGCATGCTTTCCGCCGGCAGAACATCACTTGGCGGCAACAAATCGGTGGGGCGACGCCACTAGAAGCTCAACGCGCCGCGCGCCATGCAAGTCTCGACATGACATACCTCTATACGCTCAGCGATTCAGTGGAGAGACACAGCAGCAACAGGCAATGTTCGACAAGTTGATGGAGACGGGGGATACGCCGACGCAATGAACCAGAAAGGAAGTGGCTCGGATTTGGCACGATGGCACGGCAAAAAATCACGTAAGTGGTTGGTGGACCTGGTGAGATTCGAACTCACGACCTCTTCCATGCCATGGAAGCGCGCTCCCAACTGCGCCACAGGCCCCTAGTCATCAAAACATCCCGCACAACGCAACGCGCCGCGAATGTTTCAAACGTTGGATGAGCGCATCCCGTGCTGTGCGCTCCTCAGTCTTCCCCCAATATATCACGGCATTGACAACGCGAATCGCGTTCTAATACCATGTGCGGTCATGGAAGCTAAGCCGTCTCGACGAGATTTGCTCCAAGGAATCGCAGCCTTGGGAGCCGGCGCACTGATCTCCGGCCGCCGATTGCCGGCGCAAGGCCGCGGCTCCAACGCGCGCGCGATCGACTGCCATCATCACTACGTGTCGCCGGGTTGGGTAAAGGCGCTGGCCGCCAAGGATGGCCACCATGTTGAGGGCTACACTACCTGGTTCGCGCTCGATCGATTGAAGGACTACACTCCCGCGCACGACATCGAGGAGATGGACCGCGATGGCGTGGCTACCTCCATGCTCTCCCTCACGACGCCGGGCGTCTGGTTCGGTGATCCGGAAGAAACCCGCCGCCTGGCGCGCGACATGAACGAGGTCGGCGCCCGCATGGTCTCCGATTATAAAGGCCGCTTCGGACTATTCGCGGTGTTGCCCCTTCCCACCATCGAAGACAGCCTGCGCGAAATCGAATATGCGTTCGACACGCTGAAGGCCGACGGCGTCGGATTATTGACCAGCTACGGGAACCATTGGCTGGGCGATCCCGCCTTCCGTCCCGTGTTCGACGAACTCAATCGGCGCAAGGCGGTGGTCTACACGCATCCCACCGACGGGCCGTGCTGCCAGGATCTTTTTCGCAATTCTCAGCCAGGCACCGTGGAGTACAACACTGACACGGCTCGTACCATCTACAGCTTGATCCAAGGCAATGACCCCGCGCGATTCGCGGCCACGCGCTACGCCGATATTCAGTTCATTTTTTCCCACGGCGGCGGCACCATGCCATCGTTGATCGAGCGCTTCGGCGTCGGCGCTCCCGATACCATCGCGGATAATCTTGCCAAACCCGCCCAGCCGAATTCCCGGCTTTATCACTTGCGGCGCTTCTACTATGACACCGCGCAATCCACCAACCCGATTCAAATGCAAGGATTGAAGACCGTCGTCGGCGCGTCGCAAATCGTCTTCGGTACCGACTATCCCTTCAACACCGCCGGCCGGCACCTCATCGGTCTAGCCAAGTGCGGCTTTTCGCCGGATGAATTACGGGGCATTCAGCGCGAGAATGCGGTGAAGATCCTGCCGAAATACAAAGCCTAGACGCCTCGGAAAACGGCACTCTGCGTGGTACAACGATGGTATGCCGTCCTACGTCGTAACGACGCCGCACGCAAGCTACCCTATCCTGGTGGAGCGCGGCGAACTTGCGAAGCTGCGCGAGTACGTTCCTCAAAAGGCCGGCAAGCTCTTCGTCGTTTCCACCGAGGACGTCTGGCAGCTTTACGGCGATCTTGTGGCGCGCGCGCTCGGCAACCTCCCGCATGAAATTCTGTTTTTCCCCGGATGCGAGGTGCGCAAACGTCTCTCCGAGGTCGAGGCGCTGGCCGAGCAGATGGTCGCCAAGGGCGGCGATCGCTCCAGCATCATCGTCGCCGTTGGCGGCGGCATTCTCACCGATGTCGCCGGGTTTCTGGCCGCCATCTTCATGCGTGGCATCCCGGTGATTCAAGTTCCCACCACGCTGCTGGCGCAGGTGGACGCGGCGATCGGCGGTAAAACCGGCGTCAATCTGGTCGCGGGCAAGAACCTGATCGGGAGTTTCCATCAGCCGCTGGCCGTACTGATTGATCCGGCTGTGCTCGACACTTTGCCCGAGCGCGAGTATCGCGCCGGCCTGTTCGAAATCATCAAGCATGGCGTTGTCGCCGACGCCGACCTGTTCTGGCTCATGCGCCGCGAACCCGGCCGCGTGCTTTCCCACGCCGCCGACGTGGTCGACCGGATGATTTGCGATTCGGTCCGCATCAAGGCCGAAGTGGTTTCCGGCGACGAAAAGGAAGAGGACCGTCGCCGCATTCTCAATTTCGGCCACACCTTCGGGCATGCGCTCGAAGCCGAAACCGGATACTCGCGGTTTCTGCATGGCGAGGCGGTCGCCTGGGGGATGAAGGCCGCGGCGCTGCTGGGCGGCATGGAGCGCATGCTCGCTCCCGCAGAGGAGCAGCGAAATTTTGAGCTGCGTAAATTCCTACGGCCCGTTTCCGGCCCTCAGCGGAATCGATGCAAAGCGATTAGCGGCGCGGCTCAAAAGCGACAAGAAAACGGTGCAGGGCAAAATCCATTTCGTGCTGCCGGAGCGCATCGGCGCGGTGAAGATCACATCGAACGTGGATGAGCGTTCGGTTCTCCGCGCGATTGAGGAAGCGCTGGCGTGCTAAGCTCGATGCTGACCGAGGGAACAACGCCGGCCGACGCCGCTAACGAACGCCAGGCTGCGGCTTGGGTGCGCGGCATGTTCGGCCAGATCGTCCCGCGCTACGATCTGCTGAATCATCTGCTGTCGATGAATATCGACCGCTATTGGCGTGCCCGCACCGTGGATCGAGTCTCGCACGTTCTAAGAACGCCCGGCGCCAAAGTCCTCGATGTCTGCTGTGGCACCGGCGACCTTATGCTCGCGCTTCAACAACGCGGCCCCGACGCCTACGTGTATGGCAGCGATTTCTGTCATCCCATGTTGGTTGCGGCCCGGCGGAAAACTGATCATCGCCGGTCGAACTCCCCGCTGTTTGAAGCCGACGCGCTCGAGTTGCCGTTGACCGACGCCTCGCTCGACCTCATTACCGTGGCCTTCGGCTTTCGCAATCTCGCCAATTATCAGCAGCGGCCTGGAGGAGCTGCGGCGAATCCTAAAGCCCGGCGGCCTGCTGGCGATTCTCGAATTTTCTACTCCGCCCAACGCTCTGCTCGCGCAGCTCTACGGGTTCTACTCGCGAACGGATTCTGCCCACCCTCGGCGGCTGGCTCTCGGGATCGAAAGAAGCTTATTCGTACCTGCCCGAATCAGTGCGCAAATTTCCCGACGCCGAAAAACTCGCGAATCAGATGCGCCATGCCGGATTCAGCAGCGTTCGCTTTGAAAGAATGACGGCCGGGATCGTCGCGCTGCATTTGGGTGAAAGAGCTGGCGAGAGGTTTTGAATTCGGCTGCGCCTCAGCGCCCGCCGGATGACCCATCTGCTGGATCGTGATCGATGCCAGCGCCAGCGTCAAACCGATCATGATCACCACGGACACCCACGCCACCGCGTTGTAGGCCGCAGAATTGGTCCATTCCTTCATCAGACTTTTCTTGTTGATCAGCAGCACCATGTAGATCAGGATCACCGGGAGCAACACGCCGTTGAGCACCTGCGACCACAGGATCATCTTCACCAGCGGAAAATTCGGCCACAAAATTACACCAGCGCCCAGCACCACCAACAGCGTGTACAGCCAGTAGAATTCCGGCGCCTCGTGAAAGCGCTTATCCACGCCCGACTCAAAGCCCAGGCCTTCACAAACCGTGAACACCGTGGATAAGGGAAGTATGCAGGCCGCGAAGAAGGATGCGTTGAACAGGCCCGCGCTGAACAGCAGATAGGCGTATTGGCCGAACGGTTTGAGCGCGACCGCGGCATCGGCGGCGTCGTTGATGTCTTTCGCTCCGTGCGCCCAGATGGCGGCGGCGCAAGACACGATGATGAAGAACGCCACCACGTCCGTCATGATGCAGCCGACGATTACCTCCACCCTGGATTGCACGTACTCGCGCGCCGTGATTCCCTTCTCCACAATGGCCGACTGCAGGTAAAACTGCATCCACGGCGCGATCGAAGTCCCCACCATCGCGATCAGCATGGTGATATAGCCGGTATCAAACATCAGAATCGGCTTCACGCTGTAGATCGCCGCCTCCTTCCAATCCGGCTTCAGCAAAAATGCTGAAAAAATGTACGTCACATACAGCGCGCACGCCACCAGGAAAATTTTCTCGACGCTGCTGTAGGTGCCGCGCACCACCAGGAGCCAAACCACTACCGCACAGATCGGAACCGAGATGTAGCGGCTGATGTGGAACAGCTCGAGCGAGCTCGCGATTCCGGCGAATTCGGCGATCACATTGGTGAAATTCGTCAGCACCAGCGCGATCATAATGAAGAACGTCGTTCTCATCCCGAATTCCTCGCGGATGAGATCGGAAAGTCCCTTGCCCGTCACGGCGCCCATGCGCGAGCACATCTCCTGCGTGACGATCAGCAGCAGCGTGATCGGGATCAGAGTCCAGAGCGGCAGGTAGCCGTACTTTGCGCCGGCTTGCGAGTACGTGAAAATGCCGCCGGAATCGTTATCAACGTTGGCCGTGATGATGCCCGGGCCGATTACCGAGAGGAAGATCGCGATTTGATAGCGGAATCGTTTGAGCACGCTGTTCCTCTTCGCCTGGTGGAGGTTCCCAGTCCGTCATTTCTGCCTCAGCAAGGAAATCACTTCGTCGGCCGTGATCACGCCCGCCAGCTTTCCCGCTTCGTCCAATACCGGCAGGGCCAGCAGATTGTATTTGTCAAACGTCTCCGTGATGCGATCCTCTTTTTCGTTGACGTCCACATGGATCAGCGGCTCGGTAGCCAGGATCTTCAGCGGTGTGGGGCCTGCGGCAAGAAAAAGACGAGCCAGCGGTACGGCCGCCTTTAACTGCTCGTTCTCATCCACCAGAAATATCGTGTTCAGGCTCTCGAGTGTCTCCTCGTGCTGCTTTAGCGCCTCCATGGCCTCCGCCACCGTGGCGTTTTCCGGCA
Organism: Bryobacterales bacterium; assembly: GCA_963732175.1. Lineage (GTDB taxonomy): Bacteria > Acidobacteriota > Terriglobia > Bryobacterales > Bryobacteraceae > Palsa-89. The sequence continues at coordinate 30,116 of CAVSYF010000004.1, forward strand.
GCGCGACGTATTCGGTCGCCATTAAACCGCCGGCGGAATCCTCGGGATACTCGAGCAACTCTTCCACCTCGGACTTCGGCTCGTGCTCCATTTCTTCGAGAATGTCTTCGGAAGTCTGCTCTTCCAGCTCCGCCAGAACATCGGCGGCCTCGTGCGGAGACATCTCCTCGACGATATCCGCTGCCTTCTCCGTCTCGAGTGATTCGAGGATGCTGGCCTGGATATCCGGGTCCACTTCGGAAAGAGCCTCGGCGGCCACTTCGCTATCGATGGTTTCAAAGATGGCTTCGCGGTCATCGGGACTTAGGTCTTCGACGATATCCGCCAAATCAGCCGGGTGCATGCGTTCCAGGATGTCGTTGCTGATGTTCAGCCGGAGCCGCCGCTGCGGGTCCGCTTCGATGATGCTGCAATGCTCCCAGCGGATGGAATGCGGTGGAATCACGACTTGCAGCCGGCGCACCAACTGGCGCGGCAGAACGCCTTGCGCCAGTCGCCGGAACATGCTGCGTAATCCAATATCGACATCAATAATGCTGATTAGATCGTTGTCCGTCTTCGTGGTTGATCTGAAATGTGACGTCGGTGACGCGCACCACCTTGCGGCCCTGTCCATCGATAATCTGCTGATCCAGCAGATCGCGCACCAGCCGCAGCATGTACTCGTCGGAATGGTAAGGCGTGAGCTGCTCTTCCTTGAGATAGATCCCGTCCAGCGAGATGGAGCGGACCTGATCGTGCCGGATGGTGAGCCACGCCCAGCCTCCCCCCAGCAGGAAACGATCCACTCGCGCGGGATGAACCAGGGGGACGATGGCGGCGTCTTTGATTACGCCGAGACGGCGGCCTTTAATGTCGTAGACCTTGAGGCCCAGCAGTTCGGTGAGAAAGAGGATGTCGTCCGCCATCGAGAATCGCCTGAGCCCATATATTTTCGTAGCGCGCTCGAAACGACTCTCGCCTAACGCGGTCCGCTTTCTGATGCGCCCTACATGTTCGTGCTACTCAATCTTTACTATGCCGCAAACCGAGCGAAGGCCGCAACAAAAAAGTGACGTGCGCGGTACTTCGGTGTTCCAGCCGCAAAAGAAGAAGACTCGCTTGGACTAAAAACACAACGGCGGGAACGATAAGCAATCTGATCGTATAGCTGAGGATCGTACCGCCCATTGAAGCGATAAACGCTTGAAGTGCACGCCATGCGATATCCACCGGGAAGTAGTGCGTGGGTGGCCACTGAATATATAGCCAGCGACTGAACAGAAGAAGTAAGCAACTGGCCACGCCGAGCGCACCAACAACAACAGGAATCGTGAAAGACATCCTGACGCCATGAGCGCGCACTGGCGGTAAAGCTGAAGACACGCTTCTGCACCCCTGGAATGGGTGGAAACTTCAGCGTAGCGCCGCCTAACTTTGTTTGCCAAATGCATAATCACCAAAAGTGAGGCCAGCAGTACGCCGGCGTTCAATCCCGCCGCAAAAGAGCGAGAATGGACATATGCGGAGAGCCGCTGGTTGCTTTGGCTTGCTGCTGGGTTTTTGCGCTCTGGGGCGAGCGCAAGGCGTGAGCGACACCGACCAGCTCGCGCCCGGCCGATTCCTGGTCGCGAGCCGCGATTTGGGCGATCCCAACTTCGCCGAAGCGGTCATCCTGCTGGTGCAATACAACGACCAGCGCGGAGCCATGGGCCTCATCATCAACCGCCGAACCGATGTCCCCATTTCGCGCGTGCTGAACGACCTGAAAGAAGCCCAGAACCGCACCGACCCCGTCTACGTCGGCGGTCCCGTGGAATTGACCAGCCTCATCGCGCTCATCCGCTCGGCCGACAAGCTGGACGGCGCCAAAAAAGTATTCGGCGACGTCTACCTCATGTCCAGCAAGGAGCTGTTGCAGAAGACGCTGGCTTCGCGAGTCGATGCCAATTCCTTTCACGCCTTTCTCGGCTACGCGGGCTGGGAGCCCGGCCAGCTGGAGCACGAAGTCGATGTCGGCGCCTGGCATATCATGCCGGCGGACGCCGCCGAGGTGTTTCACTCCGATCCGGACTCGGTTTGGCCGCGGCTGGTTCGCCGCACGGAAACCCAGATCGCGGCACTGCCCGCCCGGTCGCGCCGATCCGCGCGCTGACTACTTATACGCCGCGATCCCCGTCACCCGCTCGCCGATTACAAGCTGATGAATATGATCCGTGCCTTCGTAGGTCTTCACCGTTTCCAGATTGCACATGTGCCGCATGATCGGATATTCGTCCATGATGCCGTTGGCTCCCAGCAGATCGCGGCTCAGGCGCGCGCACTCCAGCGCCATGGCGGCGTTGTTGCGCTTGAGCATGGAAATGTGCGCGGCATCCAGCCGCCCCTGATCCTTCAAACGCCCCGCGTGCACCGCTAGTAGTTGAGCCTTGGTGATTTCGGTGATCATCCAGGCCAGCTTCTCTTGCACCAATTGATGGCTCGCGATCGGGCGGTCGTCGAACTGTTTCCGCGTGATCGAGTATTGCCGCGCGGTCTCGTAGCAGTCCATAGCCGCGCCAATCACGCCCCAGCCGATGCCGAACCGCGCTTGCGACAGGCAGCTCAGCGGCGCTTTCAACCCCTTTGCGCCAGGAAGAACCGCCGACGCCGGCACGCGGCAATCGGAAAACGCCAGGCTCGAGGTCGTCGACACGCGCATCGACATCTTGCCGTGAATATCCGAGGTGCTAAACCCCGGCGTGCCTCTCTCAACCAGAAATCCGCGAATGCCCTCCTCCGATCGCGCCCAGACCACGGCCACATCGGCGACGCTGCCGTTGGTGATCCAGGTTTTCTCGCCGTTCAGAATCCAATCGGCGCCATCCTGGCGGGCGCGCGTCTTCATCCCGGCCGGATTCGAGCCGAAACCGGGTTCGGTGAGTCCGAAGCACCCGATCGCTTCGCCGGCTTGCATCCTGGGCAGCCACTTGTCCTTCTGCTCCGCCGACCCGTACGTCAAAATCGGATACATCACGAGCGCGGCCTGCACCGAAACGAAACTGCGGATTCCGGAATCGCCCCGCTCGATCTCCTGCATGATCAAGCCATACTCGACGTTGTTCATCCCGGCGCAGCCGTAGCCTTCCAGGTTCGCCCCCAGAAAGCCAAGCCGGGCCATCTCAGGAACCAGCTCCTTTGGAAACCGGCCTTCCCGGTAACAGTCCCGCACCACGGGCATGAGCCGGTCATCCACAAACTGGCGCGCGGTCTGGCGAACCAGCCGCTCTTGTTCGGAAAAAAGAGAATCGATGAGGAAGTAATCCACGCCGGGAAAATGAGGCATCGCCTCATTGTAAGCAAGCGCGGCCGCTATCCGTAAATTTTTGAGGAATCTGCTCGGGCCGCCGGAGCGTGACAAGCCGTGTATATACTTGTTTTACGGATCGCAACCCACGCTTATGAACAACTGGATCAAGGTTCTGCCTCTCGCTTCGCTGTTGCCCATGGTCCTTACCGCGCAAGTTCCGACGTCTATTCCCAACGGCCTTCCTGCGTGGGCGTACAACATCCCGGATAAAGTGCAACCGCCCAGCGTGCAGCCAACCGGTCCGGTCCACGTGCCGGGCAGCACGAAAGAGTACGACGCTGCTAAGATCGCCAGTAACGCGAATCCGCCCGACTGGTTTCCAGACGAACACGGCCCCGCGCCCCGCATCGTGAAAGGCGAACCTGGCGTGGCAATGATGGCCTGTGGCTCCTGCCATCTCATGTCGGGACAGGGGCATCCCGAATCCGCCGATCATCGCCGGGCCTACCCGTCGAGTACATCGTGCGCCAGATGAACTATTTCAAAAGCGGAGCGCGAAAAGACGACGCGCGAATGGGCCCGATTGCGAAAGCCATTTCCGATGAGGATGTGCGGCAGGCGGCGGAGTATTTCGCGGCCATCAAACCGATCCCTTGGGTGAAGGTGATCGAAACCAGCACGCCACCGAAAACCTACATCAATACCGCCGGGCGTCATCATATTGTGCTTCCGGGCGGCGGCACGGAGCCGATCGGCCATCGCATCATCGAAACGCCGGAAGATGCATCCCGTATGGCGATTCGCGATCCGCACTCCCCATTTCTGGCTTACGTTCCGCCCGGCAGCATCGCTAAGGGAGAGGCGCTCGTGAAGACCGGCGGCTCCGGCAAGACGATTCAATGCGCAATTTGTCATGGGGACGAGTTGAAGGGTCTCGGTGAAGTTCCGAGGATCGCTGGTATGCAGCCGGTATACATCGCCCGCCAGCTCATCTGCATTCAGAACGGATCGAGCGATGGCCTGCCGTGGCGCTGATGAAGAAGGTGGTTGCGAAGCTTTCCGAGGACGACATCATCTCGATCTCGGCCTACTTGGGCTCGCTCCCGCCGCAGTGACTCGCCGCTTCAGTTTTCGATGGGCGAATAGGCCGGACGGATCATTCCTCCGGACGATCCTCGGTCACGCTCACCGTGACATCCATACCCAGGAAGGACGAGGGCGAACCGATAAAAGTGCCCCATAGAGGCAGAACTTCCTTGGCATCCCAGGCGACGGCAACGCGAATGAGATTACGGTTGCCGACGATGCTATTAGTGGGGTCGAAGTCGACCCAGCCGGCGCCCGGCAGATAGGCCTGCATCCAAGCATGTGTGGCTCCGCCGCCGGCGTGGCCGGAACGGTCGGGTACGAATATATACCCGCTGACAAACCGCGCCGCTATGCCCAGCGACCTGGCAGCTTCCATCATCAGGACCGCGAAATCCCGGCAACTCCCCTTCCGATTCCGCAACGTCTCCTCGGGAGTCTGCACGCCTTTCTCAACGCGCCGGGTGTAGGTGAACTGTTCGCGAATGCCGTGCGTCATCGCGCGAAGTATTTTCATGGTCGCGGTTGTATCCGACGGATCGAGAAACTGCAGCGCCCATTTGGACACGCTCTCGTGCGGGTAGTGATGGGCCAGGGCCCGCATGAGATTCGGAAAGTCCTCATCGGAATAGCCGAAAGGATACGTGCGCGCGTACTCTTCCAGCGGATACTCGGGCATGGAGGTCTCGAAATGCTCCAGCGTCACGGTGCTTTCGAAGCGGAGTTCGCAAGTAGTCCCCGCAAAAGTGGCGACCGCCACCGAGTTGTCGAAAGGATCGTGCAGCCAGCGCAGATGGGCGGGTTGCGGCGTGATCACCAGGTTGGTCCGGATCAACCGCAGGTCGTGACTCTCGCGCGGGCGGAACATCGCACGGTGCTCGCCCAAGCCCACCGGTTCGGAGTAACGATACACCGTTAGATGCCGCACCGTGAGCAGAGACATTTACAGGGCGCCTCCGCGGTTCCATGCGCCGGCGCTCATGCCGCCCTCGATTTCGTCCGTCCAGACTTTAAAGCTTTCGAGGGTGTTCGGGCCGAATGTGGTGGCGATTGCGACATCGGCCGCGTCACGGCCTCGCGCGATCAGCACTCGCCCAATCCGTGGCACGTTGTTGCGGGCATCGAAGGTATGCCAACTGCCCCCCAGGTAGACTTCAAACCACGCGGCAAAATCCATTACGCCGTAGGGGGGCGGCATCCCAATATCGCCCAGGTAGCCGGTGCAATAACGCGCGGGAATATTCAGGCAGCGGCAGAATGCGATGGCCAGGTGAGCGTAATCGCGGCAAACTCCCGTGCGCTCGTTGAACGCCTCCCAGGCGGTCTTGGTCGGACGGGCGTGTTCGTAGCCAAAGACGATATGGTTATGGACGAAGTTGCAGATCGCCTGGACGCGCTGCCATCCGAGCGGCGTGTGGGCGAACAGGCGCCAAGCCGCCTCAGACAGAAGATCCGTTTCGCAGTACCGGCTACCCAGCAGGAAAACCAGCGTCTCTTCGGGCAGATCTCTCACCTGCTGCTGCTCGGCTTGAGCGACCAGCGCGTCCGGTTCCCCCGTATCTTTTACGACGGCAGTGGCGCTCAATCGAATCCGGCCGACCGGGGCCACGATGCGGGTGCACCAGTTCCCGAAAGGATCGCGATGAGCCGTCACCGGCACCGGCGGGTCAGTGGTCAGACAATCGGGAATGACGATATCGGCGGCGCGCGAATAATGGACGTTCACCATCAATATCATCGGCGTTTCTTGTGGACACTGGTAGATAATTTCGTAGCCGACACGGATCTGCATGCTGATTTTCCTTCCCTTAATTCGCCTCTGGACTTTGCAAGGCCCGAATCCGCTGGAGAAGGGATCGACGAGGAAACCTTGATAGAGCGTGCGCTATGGATGGTAGCGCAGTTCCGTCACAAGAGGCGTCGCAGCGGGTCCCTTTCAAAGGGAATTTGCTTCGTAACAAACAGGAATTTGGTCGGGCCGCCGAGATTTGAACTCGGGACCTCTTGCACCCCAAGCAAGCGCGCTAGCCAGGCTGCGCCACGGCCCGACGCGTTTCGATTATAGCAGGTGCCTCCCGGCACGCTCCTGCGCACTAGTGATTGTGACTCAGGCGATCGTACAGGAATCCGCCCGCTCCGCCCGCCAGCGCGCCAATTCCAGCGCCCTTTCCGCCGCCTGCTAATGCGCCGATCGCCGCTCCCGCTCCAGCGCTGCCTGCGACGATCGCAACATCCTTCTTGATCGATCGATGCCGATGATGGTGCCGGTCGTAATAATAAACCGGCGCCGGTCCGGGATACGGAGGAGCTACTGCGACGGGTGCGGGGCCCGGTTCAGCGGCGTAAGGCGCGGGTTGGGGTTCCTGTGGCGCCGGCTGAACAACTACCGGCGGCGGAATCACGCTCTGATATTCTTCGATTTGTTCCGGCGAATACGTGGCCGCTTCGCCGCCCGCATAGCCCGGCTGGCCGTTCGCGTAATCAGGATAGTTTTGCGGCGTCGAATTCGCCGGTTGCGCGTACGGCGTTACAGCCGCGTTTACCGCCTCCACTCTGCGGGCGTGTGTCCATCCGAGGATCGCAACCACTGCGAGAATTACAACGACTCCGGCTATTGATCCGTTCTTCCAATTCATGCGTTCTCCTCGGACGTCGCGGCGTCTCTAACTACCGATTCTGGAGCCGTTTTCATGCCAAATGGCAAGCGATCTGCCTTTAGCCGGTTACGTGCCTTCCGGAGGAGGAAAATACGATGACATCTGACGTCAATTCTGTAAGACTTACCAAGCTGCACTTCCAGCTGAGCAAAAACCACCTGTTCCTCGCCGGCGCGATTCTCCTGGCCCTCATCGCGATTGGAATTGCAATATGGATGGCCGCTGCGTCACCCAATCTCTATCCGGTGCAGATAAATGGCAAGTACGGGTTCATGAATAAATCGGGGAAGCTGGTCATCCAGCCGCAATTCGATCGAGCCGAGCATTTTCGGGACGGCTCCGCCGCGGTGGAGCTAGGGGGGCACTGGGGGTTCGTCAACAAGTCCGGAAAGCTCATCGTCGCGCCGCAGTTCGATTTGGCTGATCCTTTCTCGGATGGACTGGCGCTGGCCGGCGTGGGGCCGCAGCTCGGTTACATCAATAAGTCCGGCAAATGGGCTATCAATCCCCAATTTCAAGGCGCCGGGCAGTTCGGAAGCGGCCGGGCGCCGGTCCTCATAAATGGACATTGGGGCTACATTGACAGGAGCGGCAAGATTATCATTAATCCGCAGTTCGATGAAGCCGGCAATTTTTCCGACGGCCTTGCCGATGATCAGACTGGGCGATAAATTTGGTTACATCGATAGCACCGGCAAGATCGTGGTCACCCCGCAATACGCGTCGGCGGGCGATTTTCACGAAGGGCTGGCGGCCGTGAAACTCGGCAACGAATTCGGATACGTCAATAAGTCCGGCCAGGTGAAGATCAATCCCCAGTTTGACTTAGCAGGCGACTTTTCCGATGGGCTGGCGCTGGTGGAAACCGCCGGCCATTGTGGATACATCAATAAGTCCGGCAGCTTTGTAATCAATCCGCAATTCGACCAAGGCGGGAATTTTCGAGCCGGGATTGCTCCGGTCTGGATCGGCAGCCAGCGAAGGATACATCGACAAAGATGGCCGGTTCGTCTGGAATCCGACCAGCTAAGTAAGCGAGCTAACGGCGTTTCTTACGCAACCGAAAGCTCTTCCGATGCATCAATGAGGGCAGAGGGTTAGGAGCAAGTTAGATGGAACCTCACGTTAAGCCAACAGCCATTCCGACGCTGGATCGCACGATCCGCCGTTTTGCTCTTGTTACCGATTTTTCTTGCGGCGCAGCAACTCCTCCGCCAGAGCCGGGTCAACAACCGCCACCCCCTCCCGCGCAACCGTTATCGGCCCAGCAGCTGGATGACCTGGTGGCCCCCGTCGCGCTGTACCCGGATAACATACTCAGCCAGATACTGGCCGCCTCAACTTATCCGCTCGAAATCGTGGAGGCGCAGCAGTGGCTGATGCAGAACCAGAAGTTGCAGGGGAAGGCGCTGCTGGATGCGGCCAAGCATCAGAACTGGGATCCCAGCATTCAAGCGCTCGTAGTGTTTCCCGACGTTTTGATGCGCTTGAACTCGGACATTCGCTGGACCACGGACCTCGGCAATGCGTTTTTGTCGCAGCAGGCCGACGTGATGGGAGCCATCCAGCGGATGCGCGGCAGGGCTCAGATGAACGGCAAACTCCAGTCCGACGCCGCAAGAGAACGTCACCACGCAAACTCAGAACGGTCAAACCGTGATTCAGATCGTGCCCACGAATCCGGATGTAGTTTACGTGCCGGAGTACAATCCGCTATGGGTGTGGGGCCCGCCGGTGTGGGGCGTCTATCCTCCCGTTTGGTATCCGGGGATCGATGTCGGGTTCAGCTTTTTCCCGGGCATCTACATCGGTGGTTTCTTTGGTGGCTGGGGCGGTTGGGGCTGGGGCGGTTGGGGCTGGGGCTTCGACTGGTTCGGCGGCGGCATTATCGTGAACAACTCGTTCTTCCATCGTTTCGGTTTCCGCGATTTCCACGGGCGAGGTTTGCGGGGAAACTCGGAGTGGGTCCACAATCCCGCGCATCGAATCGGAGTGCCTTATCCCAATCGTGAAGTTGCGAACCGTTTTGGGGGCGGGTCTTTCCGCGGCGCGCAGAATTTTAATCGCGGTGTCTGCGAACGCGGCGGTAATTTCGGAGGGGGCAACTCCCGGGGTGCGGGAGGCGCGGAAGGGTTTCGCGCGGCGCCGGCGCAGCGTTTTGGCAGCCAGGGCTTCGAGCAGCATAATTTCGGAGACGCCCACAGCGCCTTTGGAGGCATTCACAATGGCGGCGAGACGCACATGGAAAGCGATCACGGATTTGGAAGCATTGGCGGATCCCGCGGTTTCGGTGGCGGAGGCTGGGTTCCGCGGCGGCGGATCGGCGGTGGTGGCGGCGGTTTCCATGGTGGTGGCGGAGGAGGCCGGCGGTAGACGCTGAAAGGTGCTTATGCGAACCACAACCTTACTGACAGCTCTTACTACACTGCTCGCGCTTCCGCTATTTGGCGCAGCAAACTTTCGACTCTCCTCAGGCTGCAGCCGACGCGCTGATTCAGGCCGCCAGCAGCAACGATACGGCGCAGATGCAAACCATCTTCGGCGCGCAAGGGCAGCAGATCCTCACTTCCGGCAATCCCGACCAGGACAAGGCCGAGCGGGCTGAGTTCGCCAAGCTGGCCGCTCAACAGCACAAGGTGGAGGTCGATACCAGAAATCCGAACCGGGCGCTCCTTTCGGTTGGTCCCGAAGATTGGCCTTTTCCGGCGCCGCTGGTTCGAACCAACGGCAAATGGAGCTTCGACGCTTCGGGCGGTGCAATGGAAATGCGCGCGCGGCGAGTTGGCGCCAATGAACTGGACGCCATCGAGATCTGCGCCGGTTACGTGCAGGCTCAAAAGGAGTACGCCGAGCGAGGTTCTGCCCAAGCTCCGCCTGAGTACGCCCGCCACGTTCTCGAGCTCGCCCGGGAAGCAGGACGGGCTGTATTGGGACGGGGCTTCGGCTCCGCTGGTGCCCAAGCAATTTGCGGAGGCGGTTTGGAAACCGCAGCAGCCCGGCAAGACCTATCACGGATATTATTTCAGCGTTCTTACCGCGCAAGGACCGGACGCTCCCGGCGGGCGGCATAGCTACCTCATGAACGGCCAATTGGCCGGCGGCTTCGGCTTGGTGGCTTGGCCGGCCCGCTACGGGGTCACAGGCGTTCACACTTTCATCGTGAATCAGGATGGAAGTATCTATGAAAAAGATCTGGGACCGCCGCCACAGGGTAAGACCGGACCGCCTCTCACGGTCTACAATCCGGACCGGTCCTGGACGCTGGTCGACGAATAAAAGCTCAACACGTTGTCGCCCTGCTTCAGCTCGCGGTAGGAATGCAAACGACCGTAATCGGGTTTTAGAGCGAAGCGCGAGGAATGCTGGGCGATAACGAGCGCGGCGGTGGATCGTTCCAGGGTCGAGAGCGCGGCGTCATACTCATTCTCCAGTTCATACGGAGGGTCCAGAAACACGATGTCCGCGCTCACCCGTTCCAGCACCGGCACGGCCTTGCTGGTGAAGACCTCGGCTCGATTTTCCAGGCCCAGCGCCGCGAGATTCTCGCGGATCACTGCAACAGCGGCCCGGTTTTTTTCGATGAAGATGGCGCGTCGCGCTCCGCGGCTCAACGCCTCGATGCCGACCGCGCCGGTGCCGGCATAGGCATCCAGGAAGACGCAATCGGCGATGCGCGGCGCCAGAACATTAAACAAAGACTCTCGCAGCCGGTCCGGCGTCGGACGCGTATCCAGTCCGCTCAGCGTTTTTAAACGGCGGCTGCGAAATTCTCCTCCGATGACGCGCAATCAACCTACCTGTACCAGCGCGTAGCGCCGCTGCCAATGCTGCCGCAGGTAATCGATCGCGCCGCGAAACTCGTCCGGCGACGGCGGATTCGCGATGAACGCCTGCGCCTCGGCGCGCGCTAGCTCCAGCACATCCTGATCGCGGATGATGCTGCCGATGCGCAGCGCCGGCAAACCGGATTGCTTGGTCCCAAAGAATTCGCCCGGCCCGCGCAGCTTCAGATCCATCTCGGCGATGTAGAAGCCGTCGCTCGAATCCACCATCGTTCGGATGCGTTCGCGCCCCGCATCGCCCAGCTTGCCGGTTACCAGAATGCAATAGCTCTGCTCGGCGCCCCGTCCCACGCGGCCGCGAAGCTGGTGCAGTTGCGCGAGTCCGAAACGCTCGGCTTGCTCGATCACCATCACCGTTGCGTTCGGCACGTCCACGCCGACTTCGATCACGGTGGTCGATACCAGGATCTTTACTTCGCCGCGGCGGAACGCTTCCATCACCGCTTCCTTCTCGGCGGTCTTCAGGCGGCCGTGCAGCAATCCCACGCGAATGTCCGGAAACACCTTTTGCGATAAATGTTGGTACATCTTTTCGGCCGCTTTGAGCGCTTCATTCTCTTCGATCACCGGATAAACAACGTACGCCTGGCGGCCAACTGTGATTTGCTGTTTGAGAAAGCTGTAAACGCTCTCGATGCGATCTTCGGTGGCGTGCCTGGTCTCGATCGGTTTTCTGCCGGGCGGCATTTCGTCGATGATCGAAATATCGAGATCGCCGTAGATAGTCAGCGCCAGCGTCCGCGGAATGGGAGTCGCCGTCATCACGAGCACGTCGGGATGTTGGCCTTTGGAAGCGAGCTGCAGCCGCTGCATGACGCCGAAACGATGCTGCTCATCGACGATCGCCAGGCCCAACTTTTTCCATTCGACATCTTCCTCGAGCAGCGCGTGCGTGCCGACGCCGATGTGCACCAATCCTTCGGCGACCAGCTTTTTCAACTGCGATTTTTCACGCGGCGAGGCGGAACCGGTGAGCAGCGCGGACACGTACCCCATCTTGCGGAACAGATTTTTGAAGTACAATGAATGCTGCGTCGCGAGGATTTCCGTGGGCGCTAGCACGGCGACTTGGTATCCATTCTCGATGGCAATGACGGCGGCCTCCGCTGCCACCAGCGTCTTGCCGCTGCCTACGTCGCCCTGCAAAAGGCGGCTCATGGGATGCGGCGCTTGCATATCCTGCGCGATCTCTTTCAAGACGCGCTTCTGCGCGCCCGGTCGGTTTGAACGGCAGCATGGCCTTGATGCGTTCGCGGATATGCTCGGTGAGTTCAAACGCGACGCCCGGCTGCAGCCGCGCTTTATTGCGCTTCAGCGACAGACCGCACTCCAGCCAAAAAAACTCTTCGAAAATCAGCCGCCACTGCGCCGGAGTGCGGAAGGCGTTCAGCAGGCGGAAGTCCGTGCCGGGTTCGGGGAAGTGCAGCGCGCGGATGGCGGTCCAGCGATCGGGAAGCTTTAATTTTTGGCGGACGGGTTCGGGCAGATGGTCCGGAAGCGGCTCCATCGAGCCGAGAATGCGATGCAGATATGGAACGGAATGCGCGCGTGGTAATCTTGTCGGCAGCTTCATAGACCGGTACGATGCGCCCGGTGTGCAGGCCGGCGTCCTGCTCGGAGTCGTCGCTGGTGAGGATTTCGAACTCGGGATGCATCAGCAGCAGGTCGCCCGAGTAGCTGTCCAGCTCGACCTTGCCGTATAGAGCGACCTTCATCCCGGGCGTGAAGCGATCGGCGAGGTAGCCGCCATGAAACCATTTCGCCCGCAGGCGCTCGGACGAAGAATCCGTGAAAACGGCTTCAAACAAACCGAGATTGCGGCGGCGGAAGCCCGCCAGGTGCGCGGATTTCACTTCGGCCAGAACGGTGGCCATTTCGCCGGGCGCGAGCTGCGCGATGGTCTTCACGTTCGTTCGATCTTCGTAACGGAAGGGGGCGTACAGCAGCAGGTCCTCGATGGTGAGGAGTCCCTTGCGTTCGAGCATCTCGGCGCGCGCCGGTCCGATGCCTTTCACGTATTGCAGCGGAGTGGAAGTATCCACCGAGGGAGCTCTCATTGACCCGGTTGACATGTTCTTAGATGGGAATTACTCTTAGGCGTGCGCGCACCCGTTTGACGCTTCATCATTGCGAAGTGGTCATCCGCGGTCTTTGTAGTGATTGTACTTCATAACCATGACGAAGCTTTCCGAGAAACATTGCGTGCCGTGCCGCGGCGGCATTCCGCCTTTGAAGGGCGCGGAGCTGGCGCCGTTTGCCGAACAATTGCCCGACTGGAAGATCATCGAGGAGCACCACGTCGCGAAAAGTTTTCCGTTCCCCGATTTCAAAACGGGGCTCGATTTTGTGAATCGCGTGGGCGCGGTGGCTGAACAAGAAGGCCACCATCCGGATCTGTGCCTGGCCTGGGGCAAGGTGGACGTGCAGATCTACACGCACAAGATTCGCGGATTGACCGAGAGCGACTTCGTGCTGGCGGCGAAAATCGATCAGGTGTACGCTGCGGGGTTGAAGTAGCGGGCGCCGCGACGTGCGGATTATTTTTGCCCCGGCGCTTCGGGCTGTGGCGTCTGCCGGAGCTTGGCCGGGACGGCGGCGCTGGAGTTCCTGCCATTGCTGCTCGGTAAGCACCAGCCGCAGCTTGAGGCTCAATTGCGTGAGCGTGCGCGTGAGATCGCTGCGCGCGTCCACCAGGCGCTCGATGGCCTCGTTGGCTTTGTTAGGATCGATCGGCTCGCGATCGAACTGCTCCGCCAATTCCTGGTCGGCATGGTCCACTTCACTGCGCACGTTGAGCAGATGCGCGCGGTACTGCTGCACGGTGGCGCGGATCTGTTGGCGTTGGGCGGCCGTCAGGTTGAGGTCTTTGATGATTTCCGGCCGGCCCCACCAGGCGTAGATGCCCTTCGGCATCTGCGCGGACAAGCAGGCGCTCAATAGCAAAATCAATAGGAGCGAGCGGCGCAGCATCATTCCTCAAAGAGATTATGAATGGGCTGAATCGCCTTGGGTTCGGCGCTCTGCTCGATGGAGGAGAGGTCGCGAAAAAGCTGTTCGTCGGAGATAGCGGGCGGCGTCTTGTGCAACTGCTGGAAGGTTATGCCCGCGATCATCAGCAGCAACATCGCGGCCGAGAGCACCCAGCGCAACGCGAATGGATGGTGGAGGGGCTGCTCGAGCCGCTGGTAGATGGCGCGGCGCTGCGCGGCTAAAAATTCCGGTGAGACTTCCTCGGATAATGCGGACGAGGCGGTGATCCGTTCGCGTTTGAGCTTGAGGCGCTCGATTTGGGCTTGGCAGGCCGGACATTCGTCCAGGTGTTGGTCCGGATCCTTCAGGCCGTAGAGCCAATGTTGAAAATCATTCTCTGTCCAGTGTTTCATTTTCTTCCCGATCCCGAAAGTACAGATCGTGCAGCTCCTCCCGAAGCTTTTCGATGGCACGAAACAGATGTACCTTCACAGTTCCAACGTCGAGACCCAGAACCTCGGCGATCTCGGCCAGGCTCCGATCTTCATAATGCCTCAAAGTGAACACGGCGCGCTGCCGGAGACTGAGTTTTCCGACGGCCTGCTCGAGCCTTTGAGCAATCTGGCCGGCAAACACGCGGTCTTCCGCGTTCGGATTGGTGGCGCGGGCGAGCGCAAGGATGGCCGACTCGTCCTCGGGGTTCGGCCGCTTCCGCCAGAACTGCCAGCGCCGCGACCGCAGCCGGTCCAAACAGGTATTCACGGCGATGCGCGTGAGCCATTTTCCCAGATCTTCGAGGTCTTTCGATTCCGGTTTTTTGAGCGCCTGCCAGGCCTTGAGAAAGGTGTCCTGGGTGGCGGAGTCGGCCTCCTCAAAATCCTGCAACATGCGCCGGCAGAGCAGAAAGACACGTTTCTGCTCGGAGACCATCCAGGACCCGAACTCGCGGGTATCGGCTAGCGTTGTGAGATTGGCCTCCAGGCGTTCGGCCATGACGCCCATCATATCCTCTGGACGAGGGTCAGCCGGATTTGGTTGACGTGCCGGTGAGGGATTCGGGGGGTTAGTCGGCAGCGTCGTTGAGGGCGGCCGCCAGGCGGGCGGTGCTGGATGCCGCGGCGGCGGCTTGCTCGAGCAATCTCGATACGCCGGTTTTCTGATCCTGCGGCAAGGCTTTGGTGGTGAAGACCGAACTGCTTTGGGCGATGTGCTGCATTTCGCCGCCCTCTTGCTCGACCACCATTTCGTGCTCTACCCAATTGGAAAGAGGGAGGTTACGGAAATAGAGCCGCTCCTGAAGCACCATGGATTTCTGCCGGCCGGCTTCCAATTTGTTCTCGCGGAAATAGTGCCGCTCTTCGACCCGAAAGTCCTGCATGAACTCGTCCAGCGCCTTCCGCCGGGTTTCCTGCTCGGTGGACCGGACGCGCTCTTCGAGCGTGCTTTTCTGGGTGCGTATCTCGGCGCGCGCTTCGGCCAGATGCTCGCGCTCCTTGGCAAGAGCGACTTCCATGCGGGCCTGCATGATGTAAAAGGAGAGCAAGGCTGAGCCACCTGCGATAAAGACGGGCAGGAGAATCCACAGCAAGGCGTCAATCTGGATCTGCATACCGATCTAAATATCGGCCGTAGTCTCCAGGAACCTTAGGTACCACCGGGGAGTTGCCCGGTTTTTTCCAGGCGCCGCTAGGGAAAGTTCGGTGGTGGGAGCTAACTTGCTGAAGAAACAAGGGTTTTATTCCAGCTGCCGATTTCCATGCGGGGCGGCAGAGGCTGGGCCTGCGGCGTAACCCGTTGGAATGTAAGGGAAAACGCTGCGCCTTTTGCTCCGGTCTGCTCCAGGGTTCCCCCTAGTTGGCGGCTCAAAATGTCGATAATCCTAAGGCCGAGCGAGTTTGAATTCTGCAAAACGAAGCCAGAAGGAAAGCCGATGCCGTCATCGGCCACGGTCAATTTCACATTATCGTTCTGGTCGGAGGTCAAGCCGACCCGGATCTCGCCGCGGCGGCCTGCCGGGAATGCGTACTTCAGAGCGTTGGTGACCAGTTCGTTGAGGATCAACCCGCAGGGGATGGCCTGGCCCAGACCGAGCGGGACCGAACTGAGCTCGAAGCGCAACCGTACCAATTCGGAATCGGCCCGATAGGAAAAGAACAAGTCGCGGGTGAGCGCCTCAGCGTACTCTTGGAAGTCTAACTGGTCCAGATCTTCATCTCTGATTTAGTCTTTCGTGGACCAGGGCCATGGACTGAACTCGTTTTTGGGTTTCCCGGATGGCTTCGCGCGCGGGGGTGGGATCCGGGAGCGAATCGGCTTGCATGGAGAGCAGGCTGGAGATGACCTGAAGATTGTTTTTCACGCGATGGTGTAGTTCCTTGAGAAGCACCTCCTTGGCAGCGAGGGCGGCGGACAGGGCCCGCTCGGCGCGCACCTGCTCGCTGATGTCCACCGAGACTCCGCCCAACAGACGCTGGCCCAATGCGTCGGCGAAAGGAAATCGGAACGATAACAGCTGGAGTAAGCGCCCGTTTCTGAGCGAGATCTCTTCCACTGTACGGTTGGCTTGGCCGCTCTCGAGGACATCCAAATCCCGGGCGCGCAATCTTCCGGCGACCTCGGGATGCCAAAGCTCGTGGTCGAGCTTGCCCTCGCACTGGGCGAGGGTCATGTTCCAGGCCTGTTCGCAGGTGTTGTTCATGTACAGCATGCGGCCATCCCGATCCTTGACGAAGGCGAGGGCGGGGTTATTGTTCATAAAGGAAAAAAAGCGGACTTCGCTGGCCTGGAGGGCCTGGGCGGCCTGGCGGGTTTCTTCGCGCAGCTGCTTTTCGGAGAGCGCGTGCCGGACGGCGGACCCCAGGCGCGCCAGGCGATCCTTGATCAAATAGTCGGTGGCGCCCTGACGCATCATCGCCACGGCGACCTCTTCGCCGATGGCGCCGGAGACGACGATAAACGGAATATCGAGGTCCAGTTCCCGGAGTAATGCCAGGGCGCGGGGCGAATCGAGCAGCGGCATGCTGTAGTCGGACAGAATCAGATCCGGCCGCCATCCCAGGTGAGCATTAAATTCCGATTCCGTATCGACCCTGCGCCACTCTGGCTCGAAGTGGCTGCGGCGCAGCTCATGCAGCATCAGCTCGGCATCTTCGGGACAGTCTTCTAAAATCAAAACTCGAATTGGAACGGGCATGCTCGCCTCCTTCGAGATTTCTATGCGGACATCAGCCAGGACTTGGGCGACTGGGCCAGGTTCGGGTCCGCGCCCGCCAGCGTGAAAAAGAATGTGGCTCCGCGATCGACGCGCCGCCTCGGCCCAGACCTGGCCGCCGTGGCGGGAGATAATCCGATGAACGAACGCGAGACCGACGCCGGTGCCTTCGTAGTCTTCGGCCCGGTGCAGGCGTTGAAACACGCCGAACAGCTTGCCGGCGTATTGCATATCAAAGCCGGCTCCATTATCGCGGACAAAGTAAACGGCGGCCTCCTGCGGACCCGGAGGTTGGGGCAGAACGCCGATTTCGATTTTGGCGGGATCGCGCTGCCGGGTATATTTCAGCGCGTTCGACAGCAGATTGGCGAGGACCTGCTTAAGCAGCACGGGGTCGGCCTGGCAGGCCGGCAAATCACCGATGAGGATGTCAATCCGGCGCCCTTCCTGTTCGCGCGCCAGATCGGCGAGCGTTTCGCGCACCAGGGCCCGCATGTCCACCAATCCTTTCTTCATCGGTTGCCGACCGAGCCGCGAGAACGCCAACAGATCGTCGATCAGCTGACCCATCTGCAGGGCGTTGGTCCGCACCACATTCAGATAGCGCTGGGCTTCGTCGGGAAGCTGGGAGGCATGCTCCTCCAGCAGGATGCGGGAAAAACCGTCGACCGCCCGGAGCGGCGCGCGCAGATCGTGCGAAACCGAGTAGGCGAAGGCCTCCAGTTCATCATTGACGGCCTCCAATTGCGCGGTTCGTTCGATCACGCGCCGTTCCAGGCCCTGATTCAGCCGGCGTGATTTCTTGCTCGGCCTGTTTGCGTTCGGTAATGTCGGCGCAAGTGCCGACCCATTCGCGGATGACTCCGTCCGACTCCAGAACCGGCACCCCATGCACGCTCATGTCGCGATACTCGCCGTCACTGCGCCGGATTCGATACTCGGTGTCGTAGAAGCTGTGGTTCTGAACCGCCCGCGACCAAATGTCGGCCGTTCTCTCGCGGTCGTCCGGATGCAGAGCATCGATCCAGCCCCCGCCCTGGACCTGGTCGATAGTCTGGCCGGTGAAGGCGCGCCACATGGGCATGTCGTCGACCTCACCGTTGGCTTTGGTGGTCCAGACAATCTGCGAGGTGACGAAGGCCAGCGAGCGGTAGCGTTGCTCGCTGAGCGCGAGGGCTTTGGCGGCCTGCTTCTGTTCGGTAATATCGCGCGCGATGACGGCAGCTCCGACCAGCCGGCCGTCCTCTCTTAAAGGAGAAAGGGCCAGCGACACCAAGATGCGCCGGCCGTCCTTTCTGATTCGCTCGGTTTCGTAGTGATCGATGACTTTCCCGGCTTTCAGATGCTCGAGCAATTGAGGGTATTCGTTGTCATGATCGGGCGGCATGAGGAAGGATATAGGCCGGCCAATGGCGTCCGCCTCGGTGTAGCCGTAGATGCGCTCGGCGCCCTGGTTCCAACTGAGAACAACGCCCTCGAGATTCTTGCTGATGATTGCGTCGTCGGAACACTGCACGATAGAACTGAGCAGCCGGGAGGTTTGCTCGGCGCGTTTGCGCGCGGTGGTGTCGGTGAAGAAGAGCGATAATCCGTCGGGCGAGGGGTAGCAGCGGACTTCGAACCAGGCGTTGAGAGGTTCGGCGTAAAACGCCTCGACATGGACTGGCACGTTATCAGTAACAGCCCGGCGGTAAGCGACACCGAAGGGAGAGTCCAGGGCGTGCGGCCATAGCTCCCAAAGATTTTTGCCCAGCAGTTCTTCGCGCGTCTTACCCAGCACGCGCGCCGCGGCAGGATTCACGTAGGTATAGCGCCACTGGCGGTCAAAGGTGTTGAAACCATCGGAGATGCTCTCCAACACGGTCGCCAGGCGCTGGCGAGAGCGCTGCAAGCGTTCGGTCAAAACGGCGGCGGTTATCCCCGTTAGGAGAAAGGCCCCCATGCCATGCCAATTGGTCATGTCTTTCACCTCGAAGGAACCCACTGGCTCGATGGCGAAATACATCACTTCCAAGGCGCACAGAATGGTGGTGACGAGCCCCGGCCCGAAGCCGCCGAGCAGTGCGCTCACGACCACGAAGGGCACATAGGTGATGAAGGGTATGATGGTCGGCGGATGGAGCGGCATGCGCGCCACCTGCGCGGCGACGGCCAGTGCGATGGCTGCGGGATAACGGGTGAAAACGGCGTCAAGCCTGCTGTTGTAGCGCACGCGGCCTCTCATTGAGCACCAGCCAATACAACCCAAGCTGGCGGATGGACTCGGTGAATTGGGCGAAATCGACCGGCTTGACAATGTAGCTATTGACGCCTAATTCGTAGCAGAGGAAAAGATCGCGATCTTCGCGCGAAGACGTAAGCACCACCACGGGTACGGTTGTGGTGCGGGAATCCGACTTGATTTTCCCCAGCACCTCCAGGCCATTGACCTTGGGCAGTTTCAAGTCCAACAGGATTAGCTTGGGGAGAGCGTCGGCATCCGCGCCAAACAGAAATGCCAAGGCCTCAGCGCCGTCCCGCGCGACCTTGACAGAGTTGAGGAGGTTGTATTTTTTGAACACGTGCAGAGTTAGTTCGACGTCATGCGGGTTATCCTCGACCAGCAGCAATTCCACGGGCTCATCAGGCATATTGCCCGCCCTCGGCGGCAGCGAAGGCGTCGGTGGCCCACGCCAAGAGGTCCCATTTAGTCAAATGGCGGGTTTCAATGGATTCAATCGCGCCGCCGGCAGCCGCCCGGCAAGCTTCGTAGTAGCCCGCCAATACACGCAGACGGGCTTCGGGACGGATGGCGTTCAACTTCTGGGCCAGGTTGGAGCGGGTGGGGTCGTCGTTTTCAGGATTCGCGATAATCAACGGGATCCGCGCCGGGTATAGGTGGGCCAGCAAGAGGCCTTCTTCGCAGTCCTGGGCCTGGAGCAGACGATGGCCATGGCGTTCGAAGTGGATATGCAACACACGCCGCACTTCGGGATTGGGTTCGATGAGAAGAACGGCGGGCTTCTCGATTTCCGGAATGGGAACGCCAGTGGCGGCCGCCGCTACCCGCGAGAGATAAATCTCGAACGTAACGGCGGAACCGCGCTCCAGCCGCGCCGCCAGCATCCCGCCCATTTTCCTGACCAGCCGGTAGGCCATGGGCAGATCGGAGGAATCGCCGGCGCAGGAGGGTTCGAATATCCGCTCGAGGGAGGCCGCGTCTTCCTCGGCCGTGGCATAAGTGACGCGGATGCGCACCGAGTGGCCCATTTGTTCGCCGTCACCGCTGGAGGCATCGATCACCACCTCGCTCCCCTTCTTCATGCGCCGGCGCGCATGCAGCAGGATGCTCACCAGCACGCGGTTCAACTGCCATTCGTCGGCTCGGACGGGCAGCGGATCCTCGCCGAGCGCCAGTGTAAGATTGGGTTGAATCTGCTTCCAGGCGCTTTCCAACCGGGACAACAGCGCATTCACCAGGATCTGTCCGGGCTGGACCTCGGGCGGTTCCAGGTAATTCCGGAGACGATAGGTGACCGCGAAAGCATCCATGGCGGCTCTTTCGATGGCCTGGGCATTCGGGCGGACGGGACTGTCGGAAGGCAACGCATCCAGCAAGCGCGCGCACTCTTCAGCCATGCTGTCGAGCTGGGGAAGCTCCCGCACGATACCGTCGGCTAAGCGCACCAAGGCCTCCTGCTTGGTTTCCTGGCGGGTCTGCTCCTCCTCGAACTGGCAGACCGTGGTGTCGGTCAGGGCGATGACGGTTCCTTCGATGCGGCCGTCCCGCCAGCGCGGCGCGACGCTGCCTTCGACCGCATAGCTGCGCCCTTCGCTGCCTTTGAGCCAAACATCTCCCGGGAAGGGGAGCGTCTCGCCTTGCAGCATGGCGACGGGGACGAAATCCTCGAGCGGCTTGCCGCTCTCGCGATAGTACAGGCGCAGAAGTTCGCGCGCGGGATGACCGAGGGCCTGCTCGGCGTTCCAGCCGGTAAGCTCCTCGGCCAGCGAGTTGAGGTACGAGACCCGGCCCGAGCCGTCGGTGACCAGGACCGCGTGGGGCACGGCCGCGAAACTGGCGGCCAGCCAATCCCGCTGCGCGCGCAGGTCGCGTTCGTGCCGGTGCTTGGCGATGGCCATTTCGATGGAGCCGCGCAGGCTGCTGCCGGCGATGGGCTTCTTTATGTACCCGTAGGCCTGGGTTTGGCTGGCCCGCGCCAGCGTGCCGCGGTCCTCGTAGGCGGTCAGATAGATCACCGGAATATCGAGTTGTTGGCGCAGCTGTTCAGCCACCTCAATTCCATCCACCTTGCCTTTGAGATGGATGTCCATCAGGACCAGGTCGGGCTGGGTTTTGCGGATTAACTGGAGCGCCTCGGGAGCCGAATCCGCCGTGCCGGGAACCGAATAACCCGCCGCTTTGAGACGAGTTTCCAAATCGGCCGCGATGAGTCCTTCGTCCTCGACGACAACGATTTTGTGTGGCGTGGCTGTACTCAATTGAATCCTCCCTGGCGCAGGCCCGACGACGCCGTTGATGAATTGCGCGCCTGCCCTACTGCAGTGGTCCGGGCGACCGATTCCTCTCCTGAAAAGTGTGCGGTTTGCTCGCCCTTCCTTCCATTTACGGTGAGAGCCAAGCAGAATTGACGGAAGGACGGGGCTAAATCACGGGAAAAGAAGGAGATTCAAGTGGATTGTGCTGTGAACGCCGCGGTCGGGCGGGGGTGCGGGTACCGCGGCGGCACGCTAGAACGTCCCATATTCAATACTGACCTCTCGGACATTTGTGGCGCGTTTATCAGCGACGGCGCCTCGGGGGAATAGCACGCTCAAGCGCCGGCTTGATTCCCATTTCAACATCACTTGAATCCCATAGGGGCCAGTCTGAACGGGATGATCGGGATCGTCTCTCAATGCAAGAGCATTAGCCTCGCCCTTCGGTACGCCGGCATCAGCGGGCAACACCTAGATCTCCGTGCTATCGCGGACTGTTGCGCCGCAATCGCGGAGAAAGATAACCGCCTTCATCCGACCATCCGGACTGGGCTGTACCGAAACGACGTAGTTGCCGCACGGAGACCAGCAACCGTAGCTTGCCGTCATCAATCCCGCGACGAATACAAATGCGAATCGAAGGCGCAAGGATTCCCTTGCAGCCACTTTGTAGAAATATGTTATATCAATCGGTCGAAAGCCGCTTACCGGAAGGCCTGATCGAGCGCGTGGAAAGTGGTCACAAACTGGATGCCCACGACGTTGGTGCGGTCTCCGGTGAGGTGCTCAATTTTGAGCCACTCGTAGCTGCCCTTCACGAGCTCATGACGGTTGAGCCACCATCCTCCGCCGAGCTCGTAGGAGGCGATCGAGCCCGCGAACTGGCTAGTCGAATCTCCAGTCACGTCGGTTGCGCCGCCGGGCGTATACCAGCCCGCGCGTCCAGCCACGAAGAAGCGCGGCGACAGGGTGCGTTTGCCCTCGACGTAGGTAGAAGCGATGGAGGGCGCGGCCGTAAAATTCGGATAGTCGTACCAGAAGCGCTGCCATTCGCCGGAGGCGCTCCAATGCCCGCGCGCCCACTGCACGTCGATGCCGATACCGCTGGCGGGGAAATCGCGAACCGATGTTCCCAGCGGAAGCAGCGCGGCGACGGAGGGGTCGAGATAGGGTCCCCGGAAGCCGGAAATGCCTACGCGGAAGCCCTGCCGGATGGTGTAGCCGCCGCCGGCGCTCCATTGCGCATACTCGGGTGCGTGGCTGAGGCTGAGCGGATTCGAGGGCGAGCCGCTGGTGATCTGAAGGCGGGCATCCAGGCGATGACCGGAAAAATCCGTCTCCACGCCCGGCAGACCGTAGAGCGTCACCGGCGTTAAGCCCAGCCCGTATCCCACCACCCCGCCGCACGAACTGCCCACGTAGCCGTAACTTTGCCCCACCAGGTCGCCCACGCCGCAGGGAAGCTGATCGTGGCGAAGCGTCAGCGTCTGGATGTAGCTCAGGGGCTGGTCGAGCAGCGGATTCTCCGCGTCGTCGTAGTGGATCGGGAATTCGCCAAAGGCGGAAGACAGACGGCCGGCTTTGAACACGATGGAGCTTTTTTCAGTGTGGACCGTATAGCCTAAGAAGGCTTGCAGCGTTTCCAGATACCACTCGTGCTCGGAATCGTAGGCATCGTAGTAGAAGTAGGGGGTGAGCCGGGTTTGCACGGCCGCATAGGCAAACCAGTGCGATCCCAATTGCAAGGTAGGGTAGACCACGGCGCGTAAACCCGCCGTGAAGGGCGAATCGTTCGGATCCGCGAATTGAAGCCGCTGCGTGTACATCGCTCCGCCGCTGACGGTGACCGGCACGCTGATGCCGAAGTTGGAGTCCTGCGCCGGGAGCGTAGCCCATATCAAGGCGGTTAGCAGAAGCGCCCTGGTCAAGATAACCTCACTCCTTCCGCCTTCATCCCCGTTCCGGTGTTGTGATGCGACAGTACAGTGGGCAGCGGGAGGCGAACGGAGAATTTCGATCCCATCCCGAGGCTGCTCTCCACGCTCATGGATCCTTCCATCAGTGCGACCAGCTGTTTGACGATCGAGAGGCCCATGCCGGTGCCTCCATAGCGGCGCGACAACGAGCCATCAGCCTGGGTGAATTTTTCAAAGATGAGCTTCAGCTTTTCGGGCGCGATCCCGATTCCGGTGTCTTCGACGGCGATGCGCATGAGCGCACTCCCGGGCAAGTATTCCAGGCAAACCACTTGCAAATCGACCCGCCCGCGCTCGGTGAATTTGATGCTATTTTCGACCAGGTGCATCATTACCTGACGGATGCGCACGGCGTCGCCGACAAAGAGGAAGGGCGCGTTTTCGGCAAAGTGCAGGGTCAGGTTTAATTGTTTGGCGGAGGCTTGAGCGGCGAACATTTGGATGACTCCCGCCGCCGTTTCGCGCAGGTTAAACTCCGACGAGCTGAGAAGCATCCGCCCGGACTCGAGCTCGGAGAAATCCAGAATGTCGTTGATGATTTTCAGCAGCGAAGTCGCCGAATAGCGGATGGTGCCGGCGAACTCGCTTTGTTCGGGATCGAGCTCGGTTTCGAGCAGCAGATCGCTCAGGCCGATCACGCCGTTCATGGGCGTTCGCAATTCGTGGCTCATGTTGGCCAGGAACTCGCTCTTAGCGCGATTGGCTGTTTCCGCGGCAGCCTTGGCTTGCTGCAGTTCAGTGCGCGATTTGCGCTCGGCCGCGGCGACACGGTTAAAGGTTTTGGCCAGCAGTTGGAGCTCGCCCACCCCCTGCCCGGTGTTGATGCTTTCCGGAAACTCGCGAACTCTCTCGGCCAGCTGCAATTGAGCCACCAGCTGGCGCAGCGGTTTCGAGACCGAACGGGAGGTGGCAAAGGTGCATAGCAATGCGAGCAGCGCTCCGCCGACGCCGACTTGCAGGACGATCGCGATCCAGCCGCTGGTAAAGGCGCTTACCGCGGCATCCAGCGACCGCAGTTCCACCAGCTGGTAAGACCGCCCCAGGCGCGCTTCCCGCAGAGGCAGAACCAGGAAGGTTTGGCCGTGCCAGCGGATCTGGCAGTCGGCCTTTTGGGGAGCACAACGGCGCAGCTCTTTTTCGAGCGACTGCCAGGCGGCCGGCGTAATGGTAGCGCTCAAAATTCGCCCGTCGCGCAGCAGGGCCGTTTCTCCGCCCAGATGATAGCGGCTTACATCAAACTTGCTGCCGAATTTCAGCTCCCCGGTCTGTTCCCCAGCGATGGTGACCGGCACGGAGCTGAGCTCGTAGGGCGCGCCGTCGATTTCGAGCAGAGATGATTGGGCCGGCATGGGCGGAATATTTGCGAGCGAATCCGATTTCGCCCCGTTAAACTCCACCGCCGCCATGGTGCGGCCTTTCCAATCGGTGATGGCCAGCAGATCGTAGCCCACCAGGTTGTGGATCTCGCGCAGTTGGGCCTCGATGGTGTGGCGTATCTCGGCCAGGTTCTCCGCGTTAGCCGGCGCTTCATGCAGCAGACCGATGGCCGCCTTGAGTCCGGCGCTTTCAGCCAGCACCGAGACCAGCTGATTGGTGCGGCGCGAGTAATCTTCATCGGCGCGGGCCAGAAGATCCTCGGATTTCTCGAGCGAGTCCCGCAGGCTGTTCTTCACTCGTTGTTGCACCAGGGCATTGAGTGCGAAGAAGCTGCCGGCCAGAACGGCGCACACCGGCAGAAACGAGAATAGAAAGGCGCGGGTGGCGAGCGAGGTCTTGGGCGTCAAGGCCGGGGCTCCACGTCCAGGGGAATCTGGATTGAGACCTCCGCCTTTCCGCTCTCCGGAACATCTACCTCCGTTCGATAGAGCCCGGCGATTTTGTGCCACGCGCTCAGGCGGTAGTGGCCCGCGGGGACATCGTCCCACGAGAAGGAACCATCCGCGGACGGTTTGGCGTACCAGGGCGAGGAGGTCACAATAATGGCCGCATACATACTGGCATGGATGTGGCAGTAGACCTGGACAATGCCGGGGTGGTTGAACTTTACCGAGCGGCTCTGGCCCTTGGGATAGAAGCCGAGATCGAACGGTTGCGTTTTTGAGAGCGAGAACACGTTATGAAAGACCGGGTCCCAGTTCGGGAACTCGACGGTAGAACCGGTTGGCACGATGACGATCTCCGGATCGAAGCGGGTGTCGCGCTGATCCAGGACGGCTTTTACCGGAGGCTTGGAGGGAGTCGCGCCGCCTTCGAGCAACACCACCATGCGATCGAACTCGTTCACCGGTTCGGAGGGCGACACCGGCGGCGCTGTGCCCCGCAGATTATAGGTGACCAGCGACAGGCTCTTCTTCGTAAGCCGCTTGGTGATGACGGCATGCCCGACCACGTCTCCCGCCAAAGCTGGCAGCACCAACACTAGCAGGGCTGCTAGGAGTTTCATCGCAGTACCTCGTATTCCTCAAAATCGGACAGAACTAAGCAGGACTGTAGAGCCAATGGTCGCTAGCTTGCACTTGCTGCGGCGTGTAATCGAACGAGCTAAGTCACCTTTCAGCCGAATGTTACAAACCTCAAAGGGAAAGGACCAGAACAAATGCTAGGGTTATTGCTTTTAATTGTTTTGATTGTGTTGTTATTAGGGGCGCTGCCGTCTTGGCCGTACAGCAGGAGCTGGGGTTATTACCCGAGCAGTACGGTGGGAGTCGTGTTGGTGATTATTATCATTCTCTTGCTCTTAGGCCGTATCTGACTTCGGACTGCTAACGGTTAGGGAAAATCTTCCATTCCCCGGTAGGGATTTTCCGGGGAGACGGCGGTAGAGCGCGAGGGCAGTCATGTTATCCTGGAGCGGAGCTTCCCCGGAGTAACGGACATGCCCTCCTCCAAACCGCGAGTGCGCTACAAAGTATCGGCTCCGCTGCAAGCGGTCAAGTTGGAGGAACATCCCGGGAGCAGCCTGCGCGATCCTACCGGAACCCTGGTCGAAATTCCCGTGGAAGTCATTCTCGAAGTGGAGGGTGGCGTAGCTACGTCGGGGCTGGTGAATGTTCTGTGGAACAGCGATGCCTTCTCGGTGTTTTACGAGGATCTGCAAGAGAAGGCGAGCATCGTAGCGCCGGCGAACACCGCCAGCTGATCGGGCGCATTGAGCCGCAGTCCGGAAGATGGCCTCACAACGAGATCTTGACCTCATTCGCGCCTCGGCCGCCGGGGAAATAGAGCGGATGCGTTCGCTGGTAGGCCGCGGGGCCAAGGTGAATACCCGTCTCAAGAATGGCGCGACACCCTTATTAGCGGCTGCGGCGGCTGGTCGGACCGACGCGGTGCAGTTGCTGCTGGTTCAGGGAGCCGAGCTCAAGACCCGCTACCTGGATGACGCCACGGTTCTGATCATGGCGTCCACGCAGGGGCATGCCTCGGTAGTCCGGCTCTTGCTGCAAAACGGCGCCAGTCCTCAGGAGCGGACGCGCAACGGGGTCACGCCTCTATTAGCGGCTTCGATCGAGGGCCATACCGAAGTGGTGGAGACTCTGCTGGCCGCGGGAGCGGATGCGAACCTTCCGGATCAGCGCGGCGTTACCGCTTTGATCGGGGCGGCTGTGAATGGACACCTGCAAGTGGTCTGCGCTCTGGTAGCGGGCGGGGCGAATCTCCACGCCAAGACGAACTCGGGACTCACCGCGCTGGCGGCGGGTGTCGCGACATCCGCGGCTGTAACGTGGGTGCTGCTCGAGCATGGCGCGGACCCGAACACGCCGGATGAAGGTGGCCGGCCCGTGCTGGTATCCGCCGCGGCGGCCGGTAACGCCGAAGTTCTGCCGATGCTGCTGGTGAAAGGCGCTTCCATCGAAGCTGCGGATGGGGCGGCAACCACAGCCCTGCTCGCTGCCGCGTTGGGAGGCCATAGCGAGGTTATCAAGGCATTGCTGGATGCGGGCGCGAATGTCAATGCGGCTGGTCAAGGAGACATCACCCCGTTGATCGCCGCCGTGGTGCGCGGACACACGCACATTGCAGAATCCCTGATCAGCGACGGCGCGGACGTGAACGCGCGCACCAGCAAAGGAATTACGGCGCTGATGGCGGCAGTGAACAGCAATCCGGCCGCGGTACAGCTACTGCTCGACCACGGCGCCGATCTCAACGCCGCCGATGAAAGCGGCATCGGCGCGCTGCACGCTGCCGCGGCGATGGGCCACACCGATATCGTTCGGTTGCTGGCTGCTTCGGGAGCCAACCTCGAACAGGCTACCAGCAGCGGCCTAACGCCTCTGCAGATCGCCCAAGCGGCTACGCATTCCGAGATTGCAGATTTTCTGCGGGCCGCAACCGGCGCTCAGGTCACCGATGCGCGCGCGGCTTCGGGCGAGCAACCCGGATCGGCCTGAGCCTCTACCACGGCTTCGGGAATAATAAAACAGAAGCACGCGCCTTCGCCGGCTCGTGAATCCACCCAGATGCGGCCGCCATAGCGCTCCACGATGCGCTGGCAAATCGCGAGCCCGATGCCGGTTCCCGGATAAGTCTGCCCATGCAGGCGTTTGAAAATTCCGAAAATCTGCTGGGCATATTCGGGCTCGATGCCGATGCCGTTGTCCTGCACCGAGAACACCCAATCCTGTTCGCGCTGCTCGGCCGAGACATGGATTCTGGGCGATTCCGTGCTGCGATATTTGATCGCATTGCCAACCAGATTCTGCAGCAGTTGAACCAATCGAATCTCGTGCGCGTGCACTACCGGAAGCCGGTCCCAGGTAATGACCGCGCCGTTTTCCTCGACGGAAGCTTGCAGATTCAGGAGCACCTTGCGCAGGACGCTCACGAAATCAGTGGGCTGCGCCGGACCTTCGCTGGACGATCCGGTTTGAGAATACGCCAAAAGATCCTTCAGCAGCATTTCCATGCGGCGCGCGCCGCCCACCACGTAGGAGATGAACTGATCGGCCTCTTCGTCCAGTCGGCTGCCGAACTTGCGCTGCAGCATTTGGCTGTATAAAGCCACCATGCGCAGCGGTTCTTGCAGGTCGTGACTGGCCGCATAGGCGAACTGATTGAGATCGTCGTTGGATTGCCGCAGCGCTTCGTTGGAGCGCAGCAGTTCCTGGGTTCGCTCGGCCACGCGCTGTTCCAGCGTGGCGTTTAATTCGCGGATGGCCTCATCGGCCCGGCGGCGCTCGGTGATGTCCCGGATCGCGGAGGTGACCAACACTCCGTCGGCCGTTTGCAAGGGACTCAAATTGATTTCCACCGGGAACTGCTGCCCGCTCTTGCGGCAGGCCCACAGCTCGCGAGGTGAGACCGCAAAACCATTGAGCCGTGGATTGGGTCCGGCCGGGACTTGCCCGCTCCAGCCCGGAACGAGCGCGCGGATATCCTTTCCGACAATCTCCTCGCGCCGGAAGCCGAACATGGTCTCCACCTGCGAATTGACCAGGCTGATGCGGCCATCCTCGGAACTGATAATCATGGCGTCCGGCGCCGCTTCGAGCAGCGAGCGAAACTTCTGCTCCGCTTTACCCAGAATCTCGGCCTGACGGCGCAGCAACGCGGTGTTGCGGCTCAGTTCGACGAAGACGCCGACTTTGGACCGCAGAATCTCCGGGACAATCGGTTTGAACAGGAAGTCCACCGCCCCCAGATCGTAGCCGCGGAACAGGTGCTCATCGCTCTTGTAGCCGGTAAGAAACAGAATGGGCGTGTGGCGGGAACGTTTGCGGGACCGGATCAGCTCGGCGGTTTGGAAGCCGTCCATGTCCGGCATCTTCACATCCAGCAGAATGGCCGCGAAGTCGTCCTCGAGCAGGAAGCGCAGCGCTTCCATGCCCGATCCGGCCAGGACCAGTTGTTGTCCCAGACCATCCAGCGCGGCTTCCAGCGACACGAGGTTTTCCGGCGTGTCATCCACCAGAAGGATCTTTACCTTCTCCTGGGGTTCCGGCTCGGTATGTGTACCCGTCGCGGCGCTCATCCGCTTTTTCCCGCCACCTTCATACTAACGCCTGCCGCTTAATTAGACGCAGGCATCGCTACTTGATTCACCTCGTGACCCCGGTTAATCCACACGCGCAGGACCGAAAAGAGCTGTTCCAGGTCGACCGGCTTGGTGATGTAATCGGACGCCCCGGCTTCGATGCACTTGGCGCGATCGCCTTTCATGGCTTTCGCGGTCAGAGCGATGATCGGCAGCGACCGGAACTCCGCGATTTGCCGAATGGCCTTCATGGTTTCATAGCCGTCCATTTCCGGCATCATGATATCCATCAGCACCAGGTCGATGTCCGGCGTTCGCTTCAGCAGCTCGATTCCGGCTCGCCCGTTTTCAGCGTGAACCACGTTCAGATTGTGATCTTCGAGCAGGCTGGTAAGCGCGAAGATGTTGCGAACATCGTCGTCCACCACCAGCACCTTCTTGCCGATCAGCGTCATGTCGGTCTCGCGCAACTGCTCGAGAATCCGGCATTGCTCCGGCGCCAAATCGGCTTCGGCGCGATGCAGCAGCAGAACGGATTCGTCGAGCAGCCGTTCGTGAGTAGGCGCAATCTTCACCACGCTGTTGCGCGCCAGGCGCACGAAGTCCACTTCTTCATCCGGAGTAAGCGCGCGATTGCACATCAGAATGATCGGCGGCGCGTACGCTCCCACGTGATTCTGGATCTCTTCGATCAGCTCGAGCGGCGCGATTCCACCAATCTCGAGGTGCACCACGACGCCATCCAGGTACTGCTGCTTGACCACCGCCAGGGCCTCTCCGGCGGTAGCCACGCCGATCGATTCGATGTCGGGCGCGGCCATGGTGGCGATCATTCCCTCCCGCTCCCCATCGTCGCCACAAACCACCAGCAGCTTCTTGATGCGCTTCTGGGCGGAATGCTCGATGGTGGCGAAGGCTTCCGCCAGCGATTCGTTGGTGACGGATTTTTCCAGATAGGTCATGGCGCCCAGCGCGAGTCCGCGCCGCCGGTTTTCATCGCCGGAAATGATGTGAACCGGGATGTGCCGCGTCGCGGGATCATGCTTCAAGCGATCGAGAATGGTCCAGCCGGCCATGTCGGGAAGGTTGATGTCCAGCGTGATGGCGCCCGGCTTGAACTCGCGCGCCAGCGACATGGCGCTCGCTGCCGCGCAGCGCGACCAGCGCCTTGAGTCCGCGGTCGTGCGCCAGATCGACCAGAATGCGGGCGAAGGTGACGTCGTCCTCGACGATCAGGAGGGCCGGGTCGCCCGGCTGGATCATGTTGCGATCGTCGTCGATCACCAGATCCTCCACCAGCTCCGTGCTCGCCAAGCGCCGCGGCGGCAGAATCACATCCACCTCGACGTCGGGCGTCACCACCGCGGCGGCCTGCTCCAGCATCACCGGAGTGGTGCGGAGCGCTTCGCTCTTGGGCTGCTGCCACGGGCGTCATGTAGGTTTGCGGCAGATACAGCGTGAACGTGCTGCCCACGCCGGGCGTGCTCTGCAGCCGGATCTCGCCGCCCAGCAGCCGCGCCAGTTCGCGGCTGATCGAAAGCCCCAGTCCCGTGCCGCCGTACTTGCGGCTGGTGGTGCCGTCGGCTTGCTGGAACGCCTCGAAGATGATGCGCTGCTTGTCGGGCGGGATGCCGATGCCGGTATCGGCCACCGAGAACGCGATCACCGACTTCGACCGGCTGAGCAGCATGTTGCCGGAACTCCAGCCGCTGGTCGCTTTGTCGATGGTCAGCCGCACCGAGCCGTGCTCGGTGAACTTGAGCGCGTTGGAGAGCAGGTTCTTGAGCACCTGCTGCAGGCGCTTGGCGTCGGTGTGCATGATCTCGGACCCGAGCGAGCTGCCCAGTTCGATCGTGAAGTCCAGGCCCTTGCCGTCCGCCACGTGCCGGAAGGTCTTCGCAGCAGTAATCCTGCAGTTCGGTGAACCGCACGCCGCCCACTTCCACGTCCATCTTGCCGGATTCGATCTTGCTCAGATCCAGAATGTCGTTGATCAGCGCCAGCAGGTCGGTTCCGGAGGTGTGAATGGTTTCGGCGAACTTCACCTGCTTGGGCGTCAGGTTCTTGTCCGAGTTTTCCGCCAGCATGCGCGCCAGAATCAGAAGATTGTTGAGCGGCGTGCGCAGCTCGTGGCTCATGTTGGCCAGGAATTCGCTCTTGTACTTGGAAGTGAGCGCAAGCTGTTCGGCCTTTTCTTCCAGCGCCTTCTTGGCCTGCTCCACTTCCTGGTTCTTGGTTTCGACTTCGGTCTTCTGCTCGGCCAGCAGCTGCGCTTTTTCCTGCAGTTCGGCGTTGGTCTTCTGCAATTGAAGCTGCTGGCTCTGCAGCTCCTCGGCCAGCGCCTGGCTCTGCTTGCAGAAGTTGCTCGGTCCGCATGGTGGCGGCGATGGTGTTCAGCACGATGCCGATGGATTGCGTGAGCTGATCGAGGAACGCCAGGTGAACGTCGCTGAACTGCCCGAAGGAGGCCAGCTCGATGACGGCCTTCACGTCGCCTTCAAACAGCACCGGCAGCACCACGATGCTCAGCGGCGCGGCGCTCGCCCAGGCTGGAGTTGATCCGGATATAATCGCCGGGCACGTTGCGTCACCAGGATGCGTTCCTTCTCCTTGGCGCATTGGCCCACCAGCCCTTGCCCGATCGCTGAACTGCATGGGCACTTCGTCGCGGTTGTCGATCGCGTAGCCCGCCAGCAGCTTCAGCAACGTCTGGAGCTTTCGTCGGTCTCGGCGATATAGAACGTGCCGTGCTGCGCGCCGACCAGCGGCGTCAGTTCGCGAGAGCAGCAGTTGCGCCACGGTCAACAGATCGCGCTGCCCCTGCATCATGCCGGTGAACTTGGCGATGTTGGTCTTCAGCCAGTCCTGCTCGTTGTTCTTGCGCGTGGTGGCCGCCAGGTTCACGATCATCTCGTTGATGTTGTCCTTGAGCGCCGCGACTTCGCCCTGCGCTTCCACCGCGATGGAACGCGTCAGGTCGCCCTTGGTCACGGCCGTCGCCACTTCGGCGATGGCGCGCACCTGGGTGGTGAGATTCGCCGCGAGCTGATTGACGTTGTCGGTAAGGTCGCGCCAGATGCCGGCCGCGCCGGGCACGCGCGCCTGGCCGCCCAGCTTGCCTTCGATGCCGACTTCGCGCGCCACCGTGGTCACCTGGTCGGCGAACGTCGCCAGCGTGTCGATCATGCCGTTGATGGTGTCGGCCAGCTCGGCGATTTCGCCCTTGGTTTCGAGCACCAGCTTGCGTTTCAGATCGCCGTTGGCGACGGCGGTCACCACTTTGGCGATGCCGCGCACCTGCGTGGTCAGGTTGGCGGCCATGAAGTTGACGTTGTCGGTGAGATCCTTCC
The DNA here is from genome assembly GCA_963732175.1 of Bryobacterales bacterium. Lineage (GTDB taxonomy): Bacteria > Acidobacteriota > Terriglobia > Bryobacterales > Bryobacteraceae > Palsa-89. Next base: position 62,926 of record CAVSYF010000004.1, read on the forward strand.
AGGTGCCGGCGACGCCGTTCACTTCGGCCTGGCCGCCCAGCTTGCCGTCGGTGCCGACTTCGCGCGCCACGCGCGTCACTTCGCTGGCGAACGAGTTGAGCTGATCCACCATGCGTGTTGATGGTGTTCTTCAGCTCCAGAATTTCGCCGTGCACGTCCACGGTGATCTTGCGCGACAGGTCGCCGTTGGCCACAGCCGTGGTCACCTGCGCGATGTTGCGGACCTGAGCCGTCAGGTTGCCGGCCATCGAGTTGACGCTGTCGGTCAGATCCTTCCAGGTGCCGCGCCACGCCGCGCACATCGGCCTGGCCGCCGAGCTTGCCTTCGGTGCCGACTTCGCGCGCCACGCGCGTCACTTCCGAGGCGAACGAGCTGAGCTGATCCACCATGGTGTTGATGGTGTTCTTCAGCTCCAGAATTTCGCCGCGCACATCCACCGTGATCTTGCGCGACAGGTCGCCGTTCGCCACGGCCGTGGTCACTTCGGCGATGTTGCGGACCTGGTTGGTCAGGTTGCCGGCCATGGAGTTGACGTTGTCGGTCAGATCCTTCCAGGTGCCGGCGACGCCTTTCACTTCCGCCTGGCCGCCCAGCTTGCCTTCGGTGCCGACTTCGCGCGCCACGCGCGTCACTTCCGATGCGAACGAGCTGAGCTGATCCACCATGGTGTTGATGGTGTTCTTCAGCTCCAGAATTTCGCCGCGCGCATCCACCGTGATCTTGGTGGTCAAGTCGCCGCGCGCCACGGCCGTCGTGACACCGGCGATGTTGCGCACCTGGTTGGTCAGGTTGCTGGCCATGTAGTTGACGCGAGTCGGTCAAGATCCTTCCAGGTACCCGCCACGCCGCGCACATCCGCCTGGCCGCCGAGCTTGCCTTCGGTGCCCACTTCGCGCGCCACGCGCGTCACTTCCGCGCGAAGGCGTTGAGCTGATCCACCATGGTGTTGATGGTGTTCTTCAGCTCCAGAATTTCGCCGCGCGCATCCACCGTGATCTTGCGCGAAAGATCGCCCTTCGCCACGGCCGTGGTCACCTGCGGCGATGTTGCGGACCTGCGATGGTCAGATTGCCGGCCATGAAGTTGACGGTGTCGGTCAGATCCTTCCAGACGCCGCCGACGCCCTTCACTTCCGCCTGGCCGCCCAGCTTGCCTTCGGTGCCCACTTCGCGCGCCACGCGCGTCACTTCGCCGGCGAACGCGTTGAGCTGATCCACCATGGTGTTGATGGTGTTCTTCAGCTCCAGAATTTCGCCGCGCACGTCCACCGTGATCTTGCGCGAAAGATCGCCCTTCGCCACCGCCGTGGTCACTTCGGCGATGTTGCGGACCTGGCTGGTCAGGTTGCTGGCCATGGAGTTGACCGAATCGGTCAGATCCTTCCAGGTTCCGGCGACGCCGTGCACGTCCGCCTGGCCGCCCAGCTTGCCTTCGGTGCCCACCTCGCGCGCCACGCGCGTCACTTCCGAGGCGAACGAGCTGAGCTGATCCACCATGGTGTTGATGGTGTTCTTCAGCTCCAGAATTTCGCCGCGCACGTCCACCGTGATCTTGCGCGAGAGGTCGCCCTTCGCCACCGCCGTGGTCACTTCGGCGATGTTGCGCACCTGGTTGGTCAGGTTGCCGGCCATGGAGTTGACGCAATCCGTCAGATCCTTCCACGTCGCCGCCGACGCCTTTCACCACCGCCTGGCCGCCCAGCTTGCCTTCGGTGCCCACTTCGCGCGCCACGCGCGTCACTTCGCTGGCGAACGCGTTGAGCTGATCCACCATGATGTTGATGGTGTTCTTCAGCTCCAGAATTTCGCCGCGCACGTCCACCGTGATCTTGCGCGACAGATCGCCGTTCGCCACCGCCGTGGTCACTTCGGCGATGTTGCGCACCTGCGCCGTCAGGTTGCCGGCCATGGAGTTGACCGAATCGGTCAGATCCTTCCAGACGCCGCCGACGCCTTTCACCTGCGCCTGGCCGCCCAGCTTGCCTTCGGTGCCGACTTCGCGCGCCACGCGCGTCACTTCGCTCGCGAACGAGTTGAGCTGATCCACCATGGTGTTGATGGTGTTCTTCAGCTCCAGAATTTCGCCGCGCACGTCCACCGTGATCTTGCGTCGAAAGGTCGCCCTTGGCCACCGCGGTGGTCACTTCGGCGATGTTGCGGACCTGGTTCGTCAGGTTGCCGGCCATCGAGTTGACGGAATCGGTCAGATCCTTCCAGACGCCGCCGACGCCCTTCACCTGCGCCTGGCCGCCGAGCTTGCCTTCGGTTCCCACTTCGCGCGCCACGCGCGTCACTTCCGCGGCGAACGAATTGAGCTGGTCCACCATGGTGTTGATGGTGTTCTTCAGCTCCAGAATTTCGCCGCGCGCATCCACCGTGATCTTGGTCGAAAGATCGCCCTTGGCCACGCCGTGGTCACTCCCGCGATGTTGCGCACCTGGTTGGTCAGGTTGCCGGCCATGGAGTTGACGCTCTCCGTCAGATCGTGCCAGGTGCCCGCGACGCCTTCCACTTCCGCCTGGCCGCCCAGCTTGCCTTCGGTTCCCACTTCGCGCGCCACGCGCGTCACTTCCGAGGCGAACGAACTGAGCTGATCCACCATGGTGTTGATGGTGTTCTTCAGCTCCAGAATTTCGCCGCGCACCGGCACCGTGATTTTGCGCGACAGATCGCCCTTGGCCACGGCCGTGGTCACTTCGGCGATGTTGCGGACCTGCGCCGTGAGGTTGCCGGCCATGGAGTTCACCGAATCCGTCAGATCCTTCCACGTTCCGGCCACGCCCGGCACATCCGCCTGGCCGCCCAGCATGCCTTCGGTTCCGACTTCGCGCGCCACGCGCGTCACTTCGGCGGCGAACGAGCTGAGCTGATCCACCATGGTGTTGATGGTGTTCTTCAGCTGCAGAATTTCGCCGCGCGCATCCACCGTGATGCGCGTCGAAAGGTCGCCCTTGGCCACGGCCGTGGTCACTTCGGCGATGTTGCGAACCTGGTTGGTCAGGTTGCCGGCCATGGAGTTGACCGAATCGGTCAAGATCCTTCCAGACGCCCGCCACGCCCTTCACTTCCGCCTGGCCGCCCAGCTTGCCTTCGGTGCCGACTTCGCGCGCCACGCGCGTCACTTCGGCCGCGAACGAGCTGAGCTGATCCACCATGGTGTTGATGGTGTTCTTCAGCTCCAGAATTTCGCCGCGCGCGTCCACCGTGATTTTGGTGGTCAGGTCGCCCTTGGCCACGGCCGTGGTCACGCCGGCGATGTTGCGCACCTGGTTGGTCAGGTTGCTGGCCATGGAGTTGACGCTTTCGGTGAGATCCTTCCACGTTCCGGCGACGCCGCGTCACCACCGCCTGGCCGCCCAGCTTGCCTTCGGTGCCCACTTCGCGCGCCACGCGCGTCACTTCGCGACGCGAACGAATTCAGCTGCTCGCACCATGGTGTTGACCACGCGCGCGGTGTGCAGGAACTCGCCGCGCAGCGGCCGGCCGTCCACTTCGAGCGACATGGTCTGCGACAGATCGCCCTTGGCCACCGCGCCGATCACGCGCGCCACTTCGGTCGAGGGCTGCACCAGGTCGCCGATCAGGCTGTTGACCGACTCGAATGCAGTCGGCCCAGGCCCCGGTCACCGAGCCGATGGAGGCCCGCTGGGTGATCTTGCCTTCCTTGCCGACCGCCTGGCTGATGCGGGCAAACTCGCTCACCATCTTCTGGTTGAGGTCCAGGATGTCATTCAGCGTGTCGGCGATTTTGCCCTCCATGCCGGTGGCATCCACGGGCATCCGAACCGAGAAGTTCCCTCTTTTGAAGGCGATAAGCGTCTTTAGCAGGACGTTTCCCTCATGCTGCGACTTCGCACGAGCCTTTAGCCCGTTGGTGGTAGTGTGGACAGTCTTCATTCCTTTGGCTCCCTAGGATACAGTAAGGGGGATTACTGTTACATGAATATATCTAGCCTAGCCTAAATTAGACCATTCGGGAGCAACGGTGTTACTGGTATTTTTTCTAAGCGAGGATTTTCGGAAATTTCGTGAAAAGAGCGGGTTTGGAAACCCGCTCCGGAACTACACTTCTTGCTCTTCCATTTCTTCTTCAGAGGCCTGCTCGGCTTCATCCAGCATCGGCTCGGCGATTTCCGTCAGAAGCTGGTCGGCCTTTTCCTCCTCGTTCAGGGTCTGGGTGAGAAGCTTCACCACGTCGTCGCGCTCCAGCTTTTCGGCGATTGCCCGGCAACTGCCGTATCCGGAGATCTCGTAATGTTCCACCTTTTGGGCGGCGGCGATGAGCGCCAGGTCCGCCTCGGCGTCTTCCTTCTCCTTGCCCTCCGTGATCACCTCTTGCCCTTCCTCCACCAGACCCGCCATACCTTTGCAGGGTTTGGCTTTGGGTTTCGCCCCGAGCAGCTCGAAAGCCTTCTTGAGCCGTTCCACATGACCCTTGGTTTGCTCCAGATGTTCCTTGAACGCAGTGCTGAGTTCCTCGCTATTGGCCGCCTTCGCCATCTTGGGGAGCGCCTTCACGAGCTGGTTCTCGGCATGGAGCAGGTCTTGCATCTCTTCAATCAAAACTTCTTGCAGCATTATTTACAGTCCTCCAATAGAAGTTCTACGCCCCATGGGACTCGAATTCCATTCCGGCGTTTCAATGTCGCTCCAACATGATTTGGCCGTCAACCTGCACAGGCCAAGTAGGGGGAGGACGTAAGAAGTGCATAAAATTCTGATCCTGAGTTGCCTGGGAGTAATGTTGGCCTGCGCTCAGGAAAATACTTCCGGTCAGACCGGATCGTCGGAGGCTTATCCTCCAGCCGAGGTCAAAATCTTGGGCGATCTGGATTATGGCCACAGCAAGACGATGACCGGCTACTCCACTGGTCCGCGCTATCGCGCGTTCGTGTTCAGCGGCTATGGCGGCGACCAGGTTCAGATCTCCGTGCGAGGCGCACTGCGCGCCACCCCGATCGTGCTGGCGGATTCTTCCTTGAACCCGATTGCCACCGGGTCTTCCTCGCTCAGCGTCTCTCTTCCGAACCACGGTCCTGATATTGAAGTTTGGTACATCATCACCGGCAGCACGCCGGGGCCTGTTACTGTGCAACTCAAGAAGGTCGGGCATCAGGACGCCCCCGTCCATGCGGAACCGATAAGCACCCGCTAGCAACCGGGTTCGGCCACCCACCTTTTTCGGACTAATCGCTAAAACTCCAGCGCGGACATCGGCCCGCGGCCTTCCTGCAATCCATCCCCAGACTAATCAGATTCGTGATGGGCAACATAAAAAATTTCTTCTTGCATGTGCTGCTTATTCATAGGATGCTGAATGACATCACAGCGCGTGCACCTTATGCCTTGTCCGCCAGGGTGCATTTCACGTTGCTCCAGTAAGCCAAACAGATCGAGCAGGTTATGCGGTCTTACGAACCGCCCGGGATACGTGTGTGCGCGCTCGGCTTGTGTCGGCCTCGATATGTGGGATGACCTTGCTGCTGATGCCAAATTTCTATCTAAAACAGGAGATTTTATGAAATTCCACGTGAAGAATCTTGCAGTATTGGCGCTTGGTCTGGGGATGGTCATGGCCTGTCACGCACAGGACGCCGCCGCGCCGGCCGCCCCAACACCGGACCAGCCCAAGCCCGCCGACCAGGCCGCCGCCGCCGCCGCGCCCGCCGCCCCGGCAGCGCTCCCCACTCCGTCCATAACGGGTCCCCTGGCCGCTCCTCCACCGGCGGTCTTTGACGCCGGACCTTTCGGAAAGCTCGCTGTGAACGGCATTCTCAATGGAATGGGCCTGTGGCAGGGCAATCACGTCCCGGGTGATAGCAACACCCAGGCGGCTCTGAGCAACGGGCAGATATTTCTTCAAAAGACCGACGGCTGGTTTCAGTTCTACTTGCAGGCGGGCGTATACAATATCCCGGATCTCGGGGTGCCGTTCCTCGCCACCGAGAAAACCATCAGCGATCTTTATAGTCCCGTACCGGTCGGTTTCGTGAAATTGCAGGCCGGGAAAAACACTAATTTTGAAATTGGCGCACTGCCCACGCTGATCGGAGCTGAGTACACCTTCAGTTTCGAGAACGTGAACGTCGAGCGCGGCCTGCTGTGGAACCAGGAAAACGCGGTCAATCGCGGAATCCAGGTGAATCAAACCATGGGCAAATTCACAGCGTCGCTGAGCTGGAACGACGGTTTCTATTCCGACCGCTACACTTGGCTGACCGGCGCCTTGGCCTATGCCAATGGACCGCACGCCTTGTCGTTCGTGGCGGGCGGAAATCTTGGCCAGACCAAATTTCAAACTTACGCCACACCGGTGCAAAACAACGGGAGCATCTGGGAGGTGATCTACACCTACACGAAGGGCGCCTGGATCATCCAGCCCTATTACCAGTACACCGACGTTCCCACCAATGCGCAGATCGGCGTGCTGAAGGGCGCCTCCACCTCAGGCGGTGCGATCTTATTGAGCCGCGCCTTCAAACACGGCTTCTCGCTCGCTGGACGCTGGGAATACATCGCAAGCTCGGGAAACGCCGCCGAAGACGCAGTGAATCTGATGTACGGCCCGGGCAGCGCGGGCACGTCGGTCACGGTGACGCCTACTTTCCAATATGGCGGCTTCTTCTTCCGCGGAGACCTGGCTTGGGTCCACGTAAGCAGCTTCACTCCGGGTGACGCCTTCGGCCCAACGGGCGTGAACGACAACCAGCCGCGAGCAGTGGCTGAGATCGGATTCCTATTCGGCAACAACATCGTGGAGAAAAAACCCTAACTCACCATCGGCAGGCCGGGCCCCGGACAGCTTTTAGGGACAGCGGGGACGTCTAAACGCTGATCACGGGGCACGGCGATTGCCGGATGATCGAGTAGGTGTTGGTGCGAAGGCGTCCCAGAGTCCGGTTCGCGTGCCCGCGCCCGATCACCAGCAGGTCAGCTTGATGGTGCAGGGCAGCTTCGCGTACAACATGTGCGACATCTCCGCCGCCAATGCAAAGTTGCGCCTCGATACCGGCCGTCTCCTGCATTTTCAGGATCGCTTTTTTCGCTTGTTCTTCCAGGAAGGACTGCAGGTCGGTGTCAAAGTACTTCTCGGGCCTGGCTTCGGCGGCGGGGATGGCATGCACCAGCCACAGCTTGGCTTTAAAATCCTGGGCCAGCTTGGCGGCAAAGCGCATGGTGCGCGTACTGCCCTCCGTCAGATCCACCGCGCACATGAGATTGACGAGGTCGGAAGAGGGCGCGGGCGTATCTTCGACGTGCACGCCGGTCCAGACCGGACAGTCGGCGTCATGCAAGACCTTGGCCGTCACGGAACCGAGCAGGAGGCTCCGAAACACTCCGTACCCGTGGGTGGGCATCATGATCAGGTCGCTGCCATGTTCGTTCGCGTAATGGCAGATCACCTGGGCCGCATCGCCTTCCACCACCTCCCGGCGGACTTGGAGGCCTGGAAACTTGCCGGCCAGGTAGGCATCCACTTCATTGATGCGGGCATCCCGAATAGCGTCCATGTCGATGACGGCGGCATAACCGGACCAGTCGCTGAAGTAAGCGGGAGGCATTTCGAGCACATGCAATAGCGTAATCTCGGCCTGGAACTTCCTGGCCATCCTTTCGATCCAAGGGACCGCCGCGGTGCAGGTGTCGGATAAGTCTACGGGGAAGAGAATCTTCTGGAAAGTTCGCATGTCACACCAGCTTCCAGTTACTTTGGAAGCACGCGCCTTGCCAGCTGGGGGATAGGCCTTCCCGCGCAGCAGGATAACCCTCTCGGGCCGCCTTCCCTAGCTTGGACCTGTCGGTGGATGGGTGATTTGACGCACAAACCACGACTAATGGCTTGCCGTTTCTCAGTGATTTGTCTAGGATGGATAGACACTATCCGGTCATGGATGTTATCAGGACGCTCCGAGGATTATATGAAGAGAAGCGGCGTTTGGACGCCGCCATCGCCGGTCTGGAAGCGCGTCTACGAGCAAGTAGAGCAAAACCTGCTCCCCCTGGCCGCCGGGGTCGAAAGAGCCTGACCGCCGAGGAACGCCTGGCGGTGTCGGAGCGCATGCGGGAATATTGGCAGAATCGGCGACAATCTGCGACAACCAACGGAAATTCTGGCGCGGAAACCAATTCGAACGGCGCGTCCGCAGTTGGCGGGAACGGCTAGCAATCGTCAGTGCTTGAAAAACCAGAGAGTGTAGTATTGCTCACCAGCGCCGAACTGGTAGCGCGGATCAAATCCGCAGCGAAGCGCCATCTCTTTCGCTTGTTGTTCTGAAAATGACACTCCCAGCCACGTATCGTCGGGCTGCGCCATCACTTCCTGGGCGCCCTGCACCTGAAATTTGAACAAAGCCCCGGGACGGAGCAGGCGATGCACCTCGCGCACGTAGTTTTCGATGATCTCGCGGCTCGGGATGTGCTGGAAGACAATGGAGGAAAACGCAAAATCGAACTCGAGGTTGGGAAGCACGGAGAGGTCCTGCCCGTTGTTTTGATAGAGGAACGCATTGGAATATTCCTCTAATGCGATCCGGGCGTGGCGGACCATCTCGCCGCTGACGTCCACCGCGTGCACCTCACCGAAGAGCTTAGCGAGCGCCCGCGTCACTCGTCCGGCCCCGCAGCCGATTTCAAGCACGCGCATGTCGGCCGGCGCCTTCCCCTGACAGATATTTCCCATGTCGGTCAGGATCTCTTCGGCGACCAACTGCTCGCCGGAGGCGAAGAACTCTTCATCCGTCCAGGCCGTTTTCGCCGTATTCACGTAATAGCGGGCATTTTCGCGAGCGCGCTGGTCCCAATCGTCCCGCATTTTTTCGAGCTGTTTCCCGGCTTTCATTTCGTTCATTTGGACTAAGCGCTCATTCTCGCATAGTCGTACGCGATTCGTTCGCGCGCTCATTTTGACGATTGTTTGCAATGACAATCTCAGGACGATCTCGTTCATTCGGACTAGGCTCTCGCACAAGCCGATATCGCCGTAAACCAAAGTGGTACTGGAACTTCCACGTTTCCCAAAAGAAGGCGCAAGTATTGACTTGAGACGGTTCTCAGCTTAAATTTCAATAGACACCGCGCCATGGAACAACGAAGAGCAAAAAGATTCGACCTGAAATTGCCGTTCGAGTTGATCCGCAGGGGCTCTCAAAGCCTCTCTCAACACGGCGAAACACAAAACCTGAGCTCCATGGGGGTGCTTTTCCAAACTCCCACGAATAATCTCCGGATCGGCGAGCCTGTGGAATATATCATCACCTTGCCCACAACTCCCGGATCCGAGGAACAGGTCCGTTTGCACTGTCTCGGAAAGATTGTTCGTCACGCTCGCGAGACCGGTATAGCGGCTACGCTGGAGCGTTACGAGTTCGTGCGCTAGCCCGCAGTCAATTCTTCTAAGACTCGCAGCGCAGCTCGTTTTCCTTCCTCTCCCACTTCGCCCACGGGCCCCACGCAAGCCGGACATCCCGAATCGCAGCGGCAGCACTTCAGAACGTCCAGTGCACCGGCTAGCAGTTTTAGCCTTAATAGGAACAGCGGCTGGCTCTGCCCGATTCCTCCCGGATATTTGTCGAACAGAAACAGGTCCGGCTCGAAGCTGGTGACGGTGCTGGAAACTTCACCGGCGATCGCGATTCCAAGATCGCGCGGGTCCGACATCAGGAGCACCGCCGCGACCGTCCGTAACACGTTAGCGAGGCCGACGATCGCGTTCTGTTTCTCGGTTGGCGTCAAATCGGGAAAGCGCGCGAGGAACGTTTCCGAGAAATGCAGCCAGAATGCGGTGGTGTGCATCTCCTGTTCGGGCATCGAGAGATGGCCGGCGCCGACGTTTTCCATCGTATAGAAACGGATTTTCTTGAAGCCTACTACTTGGGTGTTCACGCGCACATCGCCGTGCGCGGCCGCGACGCCGTTCAGCTCGGCTGATTCGAACGTTTCCAGCTCCTTCACCTGGGTGTAGTCGATCGCATCCGTGAAATAGTCGGAGTCCACGCGGCGCACATAGGCTTTGCGGCCGTCGTAGTCGAATTGTTCGACCTGGTATTGGCGCGCCTCATGCAGGTAAATCGCTTTTTCGTGCAGCGTGGTAAGCGCCGCTGGAAAGGACACCTCCGCGATGACCTTGTGCTCGCCGGTGATGTCCACGACCAGGAAGTTGTCGCTTGATATGGCGCGCAGACTCACCGCATCGGCCGGGTAGGTGTCCGAAGTCCAATGCCAGCAGCCGTTGGAATGGTGCAGGAGGCCGGCCTCTTCTTCCAAGAACCGGCAGAGCTCCGCGGGATCGTGCGGGCCGAACTTTTCGCCGTCGCGCAGGGGCAGCTCGAATGCAGCGCATTTCAAATGGCTGAGCAGGATCTCCAGATTGTCGGCGTTGATGTGGGCGTGCTCGGGTGAGCGGTCGAAAAAATACTCCGGATGCTCAATGATGTACTGATCGAGCGGCGCGCTGGAGGCCACCATCACCGCCAGGGACGGCGTCTCGCGCCGTCCAGCCCGACCAGCGCGCTGCCACACCGATGCAATGGAACCGGGATAGCCGGCCATCACTACGGCGTCGAGCGATCCAATGTCGATTCCGAGCTCGAGCGCATTGGTCGCCACCACTGCGCGTATTTCGCCATCGCGCAGCTTACGTTCGATCTCGCGCCGCTCGCGCGGTAAATATCCGCCCCGGTAGCCGCGAATGGTGTCGCCTGGAACGGGGCCGCGCTCGCAGGCATCGCGCAGATATTTCAACAGGACTTCGGTGGCGAGGCGGCTGTTGGCGAACACCAGCGTCTGCTGATGGCGCTCGATGAATTCGGTCGCGATCCGCCGGGTCTCGTGCAAATAGCTGCGCCGGATTCCAAGCTGCCGGTTCACCACCGGCGGATTATAAAAGACGAAGTATTTCTCGCCGCGCGGCGCTCCGTTGCGGTCCACCAATTCAAACGGCGATTCGGTCAGCGCTTCGGCCAGCTCTTTGGGATTCGCGATGGTGGCCGAGGAGCAGATGAATTGCGGCCGCGATCCATAGAAATCGCAAATGCGCCGCAGCCTTCGGAGGACGTTGGCGAGATGGCTGCCGTAGACGCCGCGATAAGAATGCAGCTCATCGATCACGATGTACTCGGAGATTCTCAAAACATTTCGCCCATTTCGTGTGGTGCGGCAAAATGCCGCTGTGCAGCATGTCGGGATTGGTGAGCACCACGTTGGCCCGCTCGCGAATGGCGCGCCGGGCATCTTGCGGTGTGTCGCCATCATACGTGAAAGCGCGAATCTGGGAGCCCATCGCATCCACGGCCGATTGCAGTTCATGGAGCTGGTCTTCGGCCAGCGCCTTGGTGGGAAACAGGTACAACGCACGCGTGCCGGGATCTTCCACCAGCCGCTGCAAGATCGGCAGGTTGTAGCAGAGCGTCTTGCCGCTGGCCGTGGGCGTCACCACCACGACGTTCTTCGCTTCCACGCACAGCCGGAACGCGTCGGCCTGATGCGTGTACAATCGCGCGATCCCTCGCGCTTCGAGCATCTGCCGAATGGCCGGAGCCACCGTCGCGGGGATGTCGGCGTAATCGCCTTCCTTTGCCGGCTCGCGGCGAATGGTGCGAATTGGCGAATCTGGGTCCGCCATCGATTGCTCAAATCGCGCGACCGACGTCGCTACGCCGCCGTTGTTCCGGGCGATGTGCGATTCCAGGAGTCCCAGGGTCAGGTTCATGAGCTTCGCCTTTCCTTCGCCAGGATACTGCGAATGGAGCGGAAAAGTCCAGAACAAATTCCGGGACTTACGTGTGGGCCTCTCCGCTACAATTCAGGTGTGCAGCTTGCGCCGGCCGACTGGCTCGTTATCGCGCTCTACTTTCTGTTCAACCTCGCCATCGGCTTTTATTACAAGAGCCGCGCGGGGAAAAATACCGCCGAGTTTTTCCTCTCGGGCAGGAACGTTCCGTGGTGGCTGGCGGGGACTTCCATGGTGGCGACCACGTTCGCCGCCGACACGCCGCTGGCCGTTACCGGGATGGTCGCGATGGGAGGCATCGCGGGCAACTGGCTGTGGTGGAATTTCGTTGCGAGCGGCATGCTGACGGTGTTTTTCTATGCGCGCTTGTGGCGCCGCGCCGCTGTAATGACCGATATTGAATTCGCCGAAATTCGCTATTCCGGCAAACCGGCCGCTTTTCTGCGCGGCTTCCGAGCGCTCTACCTCGGCATTCCGATCAACTGCATCATCCTCGGCTGGGTGAATCTGGCGATGGTGAAGATCCTCGGATTGATCCTGGGGGTCGACAAGCTGCACGCACTATTCATCGTTCTGGGCCTCATCGCGCTCACGTCCTTTATCTCCACGTTGTCCGGTTTGTGGGGCGTGCTGGTGACGGACCTGTTCCAGTTCGTCATCAAGATGGGAATGGTCACCGTGCTGGCGGTTTTCGCGGTGCAGGCGGTGGGCGGGATCGATCGCATGAAGGCCGGACTCGCCGCTGTTGATCGCCTGCGAGCCGTCACGCAAGGCGCGCACGGTTCAGTTTTAGATTTTGTTCCGGACCTGAATTCCGCCTGGATGCCGATGATCACGTTCCTGGTTTACATCTCGATGAACTGGTGGTCGACTTGGTATCCGGGCGCGGAGCCGGGCGGCGGCGGCTATGTCGCGCAGCGCATGTTCTCGGCCAAGGATGAACGGCACTCGCTGCTGGCGACGCTGTGGTTCAACATCGCGCATTACGCGATCCGGCCGTGGCCCTGGGTACTCGTGGCGCTGGCTTCGTTGATCCTGTTCCCTGGTCTGAAGGATCCCGAGACTGGCTATATTCGCGTGATGATCGCTTATCTGCCGCCGTCGCTGCGCGGCTTGATGGTCGCGGCGTTCGCCGCCGCCTACATGTCGACCATCGCGACGCAGCTGAACTGGGGCGCGAGCTATTTAGTCAACGATTTCTATCGCCGCTTCTGGAAACGCGACAAAAGCGAGCGGCATTACGTCGCGGCCTCGCAGTGGGCCACAGTGCTATTGACCATCATCTCAGCAGTGGTGACGTTCTACCTGGATTCGATCGCGGGCGCATGGAAGCTGCTTTTAGTCACCGGAGCCGGGACCGGCGGCGTACTCCTGCTGCGCTGGTATTGGTGGCGCGTGAATGCCTGGAGCGAAGTGTCCGCGATGATCTCGGGATTCGTGGTTTCGTTGGCGCTGCAGACCGGGTGGGGACTCGATAAGGACAAGCCGGTGGACTTCGCCTGGATCATGATCTTCACCGTTTCGATTACGACGGCAGTATGGCTGGCGGTTACGTTTCTGACCAAGCCCGAATCGAAGGAGACACTGGTCGCGTTCTACCGCCGCACGCATCCGTCGTCATTCGGATGGCAACCGATCGCTCAACTGGCACCGGACGTGAAACCGTCTCGCGACGGCCTTGCCAACTTGATCGACTGGATCGCGGGCTGTGTCCTTATATATGGCATTCTATTCGGCACCGGAAAACTGCTTCTGAAAGACTTCGCCGCCGGTTCGGTTCTGATGCTGGCGGCCCTGGTGGCGGGTGCGGTCATCTATTGGGATCTCTCGCGGCGCGGCTGGCAAACGGTCGTCGATTAGGCGCTCCAGGCCTGCGCCAGACCGGTTTCGGCGGGTGTATACTCGGCAAGCAGAGACCTCGAAAGGAGCGATTCCATGAGCGCGAACAGTTTGAAATATTTCGGTATTCTGGCAGCTTGCGTCGTAGCGTCTCTAGCCGTATGGCTGGGCCGCGGCAATGCTCAATCCAGCGGCGAGACGGTCAAGATCGACAACGACGACATCGGCGGCGTGGTCACCAGCAGCAAGGGACCCGAAGCCGGCGTTTGGGTCATCGCGGAGACCGCCGACCTGCCGACTAAGTACATCAAGATCGTGGTCACCGACGATCGCGGCCGCTATGTTCTGCCGGATCTGCCCAAGGCGAATTACAGCGTGTGGGCGCGCGGATATGGACTCGTCGATTCCGCCAAAATGCAGAGCGCACCGGGAAAGATCGTGAATCTGAAAGCCGAGCAGGCTCCCAACGCCAAGGCGGCCGCGCAATACTATCCGGCCAATTATTGGTATTCGCTGGTGAAGCTGCCGGAGAAGAACGAGTTTCCGGGAACGGGTCCTTCGGGCAACGGCATTGCGCGCACTATCAAGTCGCAAGACGAGTACATTCACATGGTGAAGACCGACGGGTGTACCACGTGTCATCAGCTCGGCAATAAAGCGACGCGTGAAATTCCCGCGGTGTTCGCCTCGCTCGATTCTCCCGCACAGTCGTGGCAGCGCCGCATCCAGTCGGGTCAGGCGGGGGCAATGATGATGGGATCGCTTGCTCGCATGGGGCCGGAGCGGACCACGGCGATGTTGGGCGATTGGACCACTCGCGTGAAGAACGGCGAGCTGCCGCCGACGCCGCCGCGTCCACAGGGCGTGGAACGCAACGTCGTGATCACGGAGTGGGATTGGTCTGATGCTCACGGGTATCTCCACGACGAAATTTCGACTGACAAACGCAATCCCAACGTAAACGCGAACGGGCTGATTTACGGGTCGCCCGAGGAGAGCCACGATTGGCTGCCGGTGCTCGATCCCGTGCACAACACCACCAGCATGGTGAAGGTGCCTTATCGCGATCCCAATACGCCCGGCCAGCCCAAGCCTTTGAAACCGTCCGCCTACTGGGGCGATGAAGCGATTTGGGATAGCCACGTCACGGTGCACAATCCGATGTTCGACCAGATGGGCCGCGTATGGTTCACGTCGCGAATCCGGCCGAACGACAATCCCGCGTACTGCAAGGCCGGATCCGATCTGCCTTCGGCGAAACTGTTTCCGTTGGATAGATCTGGCCGGCAGTTGGCCGTGTACGATCCGAAGACCAAGCAGGTCGCGCTGGTCGATACATGCTTCAGCACGCATCACCTGCAGTTCGCCGAAGATGCCAACTACACGCTGTGGACCAGCAGCGGCGGCGGTGGCGGAGCGGTGGGCTGGATCAATACGAAGATGTGGGACCAGACGCACGATGAGAAGAAATCGCAGGGCTGGACGGCGCTCATCCTCGATACGAATGGCAATGGCAAGCGCGATGCTTATGTGGAGCCCGATCAACCGGTCGATCCCACCAAGGACAAGCGCATCAACGGGTCGTTCTACGGCGTGACCATCAGTCCGGCCGACGGATCTGTTTGGGGCACCATCCTTGGATTCCCAGGTGGAATCGCGCGCATCAATCCAGGTTCGCATCCGCCCGAGACCGCCATCACCGAATACTACGAGACGCCGTGGAATAATCCGAAGGCGCGAGTGCAAGGATACTCGCCGCGCGGGTTGGATATCGATACCAATGGCGTGGTCTGGACGGTGCTCGCGAGCGGGCATTTCGCCAGCTTCGACCGCCGCAAATGCAAAGTCCCTGAATGGACCGACCGCTACCGGTCAGCAATGCCCCGAAGGCTGGACGCTGTATCCATTGCCCGGACCGCAGTTTGAAAACATCAAAGAGTCCGGCAGCGCCGACACGGCTTACTATGACTGGGTGGATCAGTTCGACACGCTCGGCTTGGGCAAGAACGTCCCAATCGCGACCGGCAGTGGGTCCGATTCGTTATTGCCGGTGGTTAACGGAAAATTTGTAGTGATGCGGATTCCGTATCCGCTGGGCTTCTACACCAAGGGGCTGGACGGCCGCATCGACGATCCGAATGCGGGATGGAAAGGCAGAGGGGTGTGGACCACGCTCGGGAGCCGTGTACCGTTCCACATGGAAACCGGCAAGGGAACGCTGCCGAAGGTGGCGCACTTCCAGGTGAGGCCGGATCCGCTGGCGAACTGAGGGCGCGGACTAAAAAGTTTTTTGCGCGGTATGCGAGGACGGCAGTTGAATGCCGTCGCCGTACTTGGCAATACCGGGAATGGTGACCGGCAGGCGTCCGGTAATGGAAATTTCTCCGAACAGCGCTTTCGCGACCGCAGTCTCCGAAGTGGGCGTCGGGCTGTAGGTGGTGAGATAGGCGCTCACGTTCGGGAAGCTGCGCAGCAAGTAAGGATTGCCCAGCGATATCAGGGTCACCGGCGCGCTTCCGGCGATCAGGCTGTTCAAAAAATCCGGATAATCGCCGGCCAGCGCCACATTGCCGCGATAAGCGTTGACGGTGACGTAAGCCGCTACGACGATATCAGTGCACTTCGAGATTTTCTCACTGGCTTGATCCAGGTCCGATTTGGTCATCGCGGGATCCAGCAGCACTGCCAAGACTTTCCCGCCACGCATCTTGACCTCTTCGATCAGATGCTGCCCCTGCTGGTTGCGACGGCTTTCGGTCAGCGCAACCAAACAGGTGGTCTCCGGATGACGGAGCGGAATTGCGTCCTTTTCATTCTTAACGAGAGTTAGCGCCCGGTCCGCCACATCCTGGGCGCGCTCCTCGCCTTCCGGCGAGCCGACGATATCGGCGATCTGTTCCAGGTCGACAACTTTCTTGCGGTTCAAGCCGAGCTTGATTTTGGCTGCGAGAACTTTGGCGACACTGTCATCCAGGCGCTGGCGAGAGATTCGGCCGCTTTGCACGGCTTGCACAACGCCGTTGATGGCATGCTCGGCGCTTTTCGGCATCAGCAGCATGTCGTTGCCGGCTTCCAGTGCGCGCACCGAAGCTTCGCCCGTATCGTAGAGCGAAGCCAGACCCTGCATGTCCATCGCGTCGGTGACGACGATGCCGTGGAAGTTCAGTTCGTCGCGCAGCACTCCGGTGAGAATTTTCGATGACACCGTGGCGGGCACGTTGTCGGGGTCGAGCGCCGGCACGGCCAAGTGCGCGGTCATGACGGCATCTACTCCGGCGGCGATGGCGGCCCGGAAGGGTGTCAGCTCCACCGATTCAATGCGATCGCGATCGGCCTCCAGTCGAGCGAGACCAATGTGGCTGTCTTCGGCCGTATCGCCGTGACCGGGGAAATGCTTGGCCGTCACCAACACGGGATTTTTCGGATCGGAATGCGCGCCCATAATGTAGGCCTGGACGAAGCTGGAGACCTCGGCGGCGTCTTCTCCATAAGATCGGATGTTAATGATCGGGTTATCGGGATTATTGTTGACGTCAGAGACCGGGGCAAATATCCAGTTCACGCCCATGGCGCGAGCGTCACGCGCGGTTTCGGCACCTTCGTAGGTGGCGTCAGGTCAGATCCTGAGCGGCGGCGAAAGCCATGTTGTAGGGCCAAAGGGTAGTGGAAGCCACGCGCATAGAGGCGCCGCGCTCGAAGTCCGCTCCCACCAGCAGCGGCACCCTGGCCATTTTCTGGAGGCGGTTCAGCGTGGCGGCCAGCCCGTAAGGCTCAGCATTGCGCAGGCCTCCGTTGAGAGAATATCCGGTGACGATGACGCCGCCCACGCGGAGGTCGCGCACATAATGTTGATATTTCCGGAAGGTCGCCGAGCGCGTGTTGGGCGGTTCGGCGGCAATGGGCATGATGATCAGTTGCGCCACTTTGTCGCGCACGCTCATCGAACGCATCCACTTGCGCACGGCCGGAGGCGTCTTATCCGGAACGATTTTCTTGGGGTCCTTGGATCGCGTTGCGGCAGCTGCCACCGCGAGACACAAGGTGATCGCCAGCAGCGCCTGCCAGGAGCGCCACAGAATACCGCGACCTGCCGGCGCCTTACGAAATAAATACATCTGCTTTTACTTTAGCGCGAAGAGTCCAAACCGGTAGAACTTAAGACTGCTGTTGACTATCGACTCTTGCGCTTCTCGGGTTTAGGATCGGATTGCGAAGCAGGCGGCTTTCGCGCGGGTTGCTGCTGTCTGCGCAACAGCCGGTTGACGGAGCGAATCAGATTGCTGACTTCGTGATTGCTCTTCTGAAGGACAATGTCGGCGCCGGTGTTGGACTCGTTGAGCCCCAAGGTGTCGGTGAAGCCGGAGACTAAAATAACGCCCAGCGTATTGGCGTGTTGTTTCCTCAACCGTCCGATGAATTCGACGCCGTTCATCTTGGGCATCTTGTAATCGGTAACGACCACATCGAAACGTTGCTTGCCGCACAGTTCGAGCGCCTCATGCGCGGTTCCGGACGTGACCACTTTGTGCCCCAACTCCTCGAGCACGCTGCGGCGCGCTGACATGCCCAAAGAATTGTCATCGACCAGGAGAATTCGCCCGCAGGGATTGGAAGAGCCAGAATGAGTCATTGAAGACCAGATGAAATTAGCAAACGAGTCATCACACTGTCAACGAATTTTTATTAGATTGGAAACTCGCGAGAAAGAGATCTTGACTCGGCTGGTGAAAGTATGTAACCCGTTTCTGAAGCGAGCGCAAAACGGAGCGCGCGGCTACTCGACTTCGCGCGGGGCCGTATAACCCTGCTTGGCGATAACCGTGTACTTCACCGGCTTGCCGTTCTCTTTGATGCTGAGCGGGCTGCCGCTGGCGGGATCCACCAGGTCCACTTTCAGCGTGCGGTACTTTCCGTCCTTGGCCTGATTGGAAGGCTGATAAGTGATCGAGTATTGGTTTCGCAGCGCAGTGGAGATGGACTGAAAGATTCCAGGAAACTCGCCGTAGAATCGCGGGAAGTAAACTTGGCCGCCGGTTTCCCGGGCGAACGTGGTCATTTGGTTGTCGGCTTGCAAGAAAATCCATGCGCTGATTGGAACCCATGTAGGGTTCCGCCATAATGCGGGAGGCTTGCAGGAGACTGATCGCGTAAACCGGGACGGCCGCTTCCTGAATCGCCTTGCGGGCTTTATCGTAGGTCAGCTTGCTGAAAGTGTCCCGCCCGGAAGCGATCAGCAGGATCGCTTTGCGTCCCTCGATATTGGTCATGCGCTGCTCGGTATCGACCAGGGCATCAAAGAGATTCGCCTCGGAGAATCCGGCGATGCGCAAGCGCTGCAGCGCCTCCCCGGTCTTCGAGCGGTCAGTCGTAAAATCGGAAAGAATATCGGAACGCATGTCGTACGCTATCACCGCGACGTAATCGTCGGCCTTCAAGGTCTGAACGAAACCATAGGCGGCGGTCAGAGTTTCAGCCCAGCCCTGTGACCAATATTGCTGGTACAGATTACTGAACTCAATCACCATCGCGATGGTCATGGGGGCGTCGGCGTTGGCGCTAAAGGTGCCGATCTGCTGCGGGACATTATCCTCGAGCACGCGGAAGTTGGCGCGCGGGATGTTGGGAATGAAATGGCCCTTGTTATCCAAAACCGCGATGTCCAGCTGCACGGTACTGACATCGCTATGGAACGTAGGCAAGGTGTCGGGGACGTCCTTGTCCTTGTGGGTGAACTTGGAAGGAATCTTCGGCTCGTCGGTGGAATCGGAATCGGCGGTGCTCGCGGGGCTCGCGTCCGTGATTGCAGGTGACGAGTCGGGGTCGGGCGGTGGAGCGTCCTTTTTCTTCGGCCGGGCGACCGTTTCGGAGGATTGCGAGCCGGGTCCGTCTTGGGCCAAAACCAGGCTGAGGGAAAATCCGGCAGCCAGGACAACCAAAATTGCGGCGACGAGGATTTTTGCGTGTTTCATAGGTTCACATCCGAGAAAATGACGGCCTGACTTCCGAAAGCGTTGCAGCGCTGGGTATCTCTACCATTTTAAACCCCGCTAGTGGACCTTGGGGCCGCGCCCGGAGCCTTGCTTTCGAAGATACACCTGAAACTTTCTCTTGGCCCGGCGAAGCTGCCATTCGCGATACTGGTGGCGGACTTCGGCCGCCGGATCAAAGCGCACCCTGGGAGCCTTCATGAAAATATAGCCGAACAGCAGCCCGCCCAGATGCGCGAATTCGCTGACGCCTGTATTCACCTGGAAGGAACTCAGGAAGGCGATGGCGCCGATAATTATGACAAAGTACTTGACCTTGATAGGGATCAGGAACGAGAACAGAATGGTTCGATCCGGATAGAGCATGGCATAAGCCAGCAGAATGCCGAATATCGCGCCGGAGCTGCCGATGGTTGGGACCAGGGGGTTTCCCCAGGGCAGCAGGTAATTGCAGGAGCACCACACAGATTCCAGCGCCGATTCCGCAAAAGAAATAGAACTGCAGAAATCGCCGCGTTCCCCAGACCGACTCGATATCGGCGCCGAACATCCAGAGCGCGAGCATGTTCCAAAGGATGTGCCCAAAGCCGCCATGCAGGAATAGATAGGTGGCCAGCTGCCAGACAAAGAGGTTCCGGACAACTTCGATAGGAACGAGAGCGAGGATGCCGAGCGGTCGATCCAGGTGCAGCAACCCGGCAAAGAATCCGATCACGAAGACGGCGACGTTACTGATGAGGAGCCATTTGACGCCCTTGGGGAACCCGGGAACGTAGAAAATTCCCGAGCCTAGCGTTCTACTGCGGAAAGACATGGAGAGACAGCCGCCTAGAACTCAGAATATCAAAATGGCGGGCCGGCCTTGACATGGATCGCATCCTTCGCGATTCTAATGAGGCATCCTTGACCGGGAGCCGTGGCATGGCAGAGCAGGCAAGT
Organism: Bryobacterales bacterium; assembly: GCA_963732175.1. Taxonomy (GTDB): domain Bacteria; phylum Acidobacteriota; class Terriglobia; order Bryobacterales; family Bryobacteraceae; genus Palsa-89. Next base: position 83,419 of record CAVSYF010000004.1, read on the forward strand.
ACTGAGACGAGGACCCACCTAGCGCGGCGGGCTTTTTTGAGGACGGCGGCGGGGCTCGGCATCGCCGGGATGATACAGCGCCCGCTCGCACGTGCCGCGATCGTGGACACCGATGTGTCGAAACTCCCGCCTTACGGCAATGGCACGCTTCCCCAAGGCATTCGTTCGCGGCAAGTCGCCAACGTGAACGGCATGACCGTGCATATTCTGGAGGCCGGTTACGAAACGCCGGGCCGGCCGGCCGTTTTGCTCCTACATGGTTTCCCGGAGCTCGCTTATAGCTGGCGCAAGGTGATGCCGTCCCTGGCGTCTGCGGGTTATCACGTGATCGCCCCGGACCAGCGCGGCTTCGGGCGCACCATCGGCTGGGACGATTCCTACGACGCCGATCCAGATCCGTTTCGGATTCTCAATATGACCAGGGACGCGATCGGCCTGGTCTACGCGCTGGGGCATCGCTCGGTTGCGATGGTCGTGGGGCATGATGCCGGCGCGCCGGTGGCTTCCTGGTCGGCTCTCATCCGGCCTGATATTTTCCGATCGGTTACGATCATGAGCTCGCCATTTGAAGGCGCTCCGTCCCTGCCCTTTGACACCACCAACGGCGCACCCCCGCCTCGCCCGGCCGTGATGGACGACGAACTGGATCGGGAGTTGGCGAAGCTGAATCCGCCCCGAAAGTACTATCAGAATTATCAGCGCACGAGCGGGGCTAATGATGACATGCTGCATGCGCCGCAGGGGCTGCATGCATTTTTCCGCGCCTATTATTTTTACAAAAGCGCCGACTACCAGGGGAACCATCCTCATCCGCTGAAGGCGCGCACGGCCGAAGAGATGGCGCAAATTCCGACCTATTACGTCATGGAGAAAGACAAAGGCATGGCGGCGAGCGTTGCGCCCTTCATGCCGCCCGCGGATTACATCGCGAATTGCAAATGGCTGACCGAAGCCGAGGTCGAGGTCTATGCGACGGAATACCGCAGGACTGGCTTCACTGGCGCGCTGCAGGGCTATCGCGTACGGCGGGGATCCAATCCCAAGAGCCTCGCCGAGATGCACACGTTTTCGGGCCGCACTATCGACGTGCCCTCCCAGTTCATCGCGGGGAAGAGCGATTGGGGAGTTTATCAAACGCCGGGTGCAGTGGATAAGATGCGCACGAGCGCCTGCACACACATGGCGGGATTCCATCTGCTCGACGGCGCGGGACATTGGGTGCAGCAGGAGCAACCCGAGCTGGTGAGCGCATCGCTGGTTCAATTCCTGCGCGATTACGCAAAGTCGTAAGTATACGCTAAGAGATTTTCAAGATCTCGTCGATCAGGAAAAGGTCCGTAAGCAAGGCGCGAAGATGGATGGACGCGTTCAGGTTGTCGATGAGCTGGGAACTGATGCTGCGCTGGGCGAGGACCAATTCGATGGCGGCCAGCGAGTCCTTGGCATCGCGATCCAGAACGCTCACGAAAGCACGTCCTTGTTCCGGTAGAGCCGGCGCGTAGGCGTCCGCGATCCCTGAAAGCGCCTTCACGGCCCGGGCTAAGAAATCACGAATCTGCCCATCCCTTTCGCCGCCCTGGTCGCCGGCGATTCCCTGGCCGGCATAGGCGAGCATAAACTCATAGCATTCTTCGATGGCGTTACAGCGCTCCGCCACTTCGTTGAGCATTGGCATATTTTGCTGATTCGGGGACCCAGCGCTCGGGGTCGTGGTGCTCCAGGTAATGGTCGCGATCGAGCGTGCCGTAGACCATCGATTTGGTGATGACCAGCTTCTCGGGCCGAAGCGCGAAATAGATGTGCGCCATGATGAGCGCGATCAATCCGACACCCGCCAATCCATGCAGGACGTACATCAGACCCCAGGTCATGTCGCTGAATAGGTACGGATCGCGAGTGAAGAAGGGAGTACGGACGCGCTTCATCATGAACACACCGGTGAGGATGACCGAGAGACCGGCGAGAACGATGATCAAATGGTAGGCCTTGTTCTCCAGCGGATATTTCGCGAATTTGCGGGGCGCGGGCGCGGATTTACCGGTTGCGCGCAGCCAGCGACGCTTGGCGTCTTCGAGGTCGATCGAATCCGGCCAGATCGACCAGAAATCCTGCCAGAACGTGGCGTGAATGATGTGATAGAGAATCGATACGGTGAGGACGATTCCAGCGATCCAATGGTACGTGACCCAGGCGAAGGGAACACCGACCTTCGGCAGGAACGCGGTGAAGAGCAGCGTCAGCATCGCGGCGGCCATGATCCAGTGAAACAGCCGGGCTGCGAGCGAGTGCCGGGGGACTTTTTCCGGGATCGCTGCGGCGTTTTCCGGTGCTACCGCTTGGGCGTGCGCCGGCTTGGGTGTGAAGAACTGCGCCCAAATCGCATGCACGATGAGGAAGGCAAGTCCGCCGATCGCGAAAACCCAAATCAAAAACCAGGAGATATGTATGGGGACGTCTTCGCCCCAAGGGCTCTTGGCCCATTCGATTACGCCCACGTCGCCACCTCCACGCCGCCGATGGCGCGCTTCACGAGGTTGCGCATAAGCGGGATTTTGTACGCGTTGTAACGCAAAGGTTCCGCGCCCTGCACGGCGATTTTTCCGCCGAGCTCGCCGGTCGCGGCATTCGCCGGCTTGCCGCGAACCGCATCTTCTACGGCCGTTAGTCGAACTGGATGAGCGGCGGCCGCATTCACCGCAATGCGTATCCGCTCGATGTTGCCGCCGGTCACGACCATGGCCGAGGCGACGTTCAACAAGGGGAAATCCCACACCTGGCGGTCACGGACCTTTTCGAAGTAGAACTGCGCTCCCGCCCAAGTGGACGGAATGCGGATCGTCGTGAGAAGATCGCCCGGTTTGAGCACGTTCATGCGCGTGATATCGAGGGCCGGTCCGATGAAGTAATCTTCCGCATTCACCACTCGTTCGCCATGCGAGTTGCGAATCACCATCTTTGCGTCCAGCGCAATCAGTGCCGGAGCGGTGTCGGAAGGATTCACGGCCACGCAGCGGTCGGCGCCCAGGATGGCGTGCTCGCGGTTGATGGCGGTGGGGGTGTCGGCGAAACAGATATTTCCGCCCGCGCGATAGCAATGCCAGCCGCCGCGATAATACCAGCAGCGCGTATCTTGCGACACGTTTCCGCCTATGGTCCCCTGGTTGCGGATCTGCGGCGAGGCCGCGGCTTCGGCGCCAGTGGAAAGAATGCTGTACTTCGCGCGCACCACCGGGTGGCGCACGACTTCGGTGAGCGTGGTCATCGCGCCAATCTCGAGGCCATCGGCGGACTCGCGCACGCCCTTGAGCTCGCCGATCTGGCTCAGATCGATCACGACCTTGGGCCGTTTGATGCGATCCTTCAGCCAGTCGAAACTGTCCAGACCTCCAGCGAGCACCCAGGCGTCCCGGCCGTAACGGTCGAGCAAGGCCAGCGCATCGGCCGTAGTCGCCGGCTGAAAGAGTTCGAACGCCGGCATGATGTCTCTCACGATAGCCATATGGTTCTCCTTCTTTCTCCTGGCGCCCTAAATATGGGCGGTCAGACCTTCCTGCATCGGCCGGCCCGCTTCGAGCGACGCGAGAATCGTGTCTGCATTCACAGGCGCGCGCCGGAAGACATCATCGCCAAGCGCGTCCCAAAGCGCGTTGATTATGGCCATGCAGCCTGCGCCGACTGGCGGCTCGCCGATGCCGCGCGCACCGATTGGCGTTTCGGGATCGGGAATGTCCAGCGCCGCCCATTGCATCTTGGCCGGCGCATCCAGGATCGTCGGCGGCTTGTTGTAGTGGAATCGCTTGGCCAGCGGCAAGCCGTAGTGCTGGTCATAGACCCATTTCTGACCGATGGCGTGGCCGATGCCGAGCATCGAACGGCCGAGAATCTGGCCGCCCAGCGCGCGCGGATGGATGATCGTGCCCACGTCGGCGACCGCAAGATAATCGAGAATGCGGTAAGCGCCGGTTTCCGTGTCCACTTCGACTTCGGCGAATCCGGCGACGTAGGAGTGTGTCTGGCCATCGCGCGGCATGGTGTCGCGGGCGACCGCCAGCAGACCCTGTCCTGCGAGCGCCTTCGCCGAAGCGGCAGTGAATTTGTTGATGCCTTTAGGCAGTTCGTGACCGTCATAAATGCCGCCCAGTTCGACAGCGCGCTTGGCCGCCTGGGCGAGTGTCATGCTAGCGCCGCCGCCCTTGCGGAAGACGCGTTCGTTAGCGACCTCGTAGTCTTCGGGCTTGCCACCGTGATCTTTAGCCGCGATCTGCCGCAGCTTGTCCTTGGCATCCATGGCCGCGACGTATGCCGCGCGCGTCATCGCATGCGTGGTCTGGCTGCCGCCGGAGGGACAGGTCCACGGAAGATTTCGGCCCGTGTGCCCCCACGTGATTTCACATTTCTCCCATGGCACGCCGAGAATTTCCGCGGTCACGCGGTGGCAGTCGCTCACAGACTCAGTACCGAGGTTGCCGATACCGGACTGAATGTACACTTTGCCGTCCGGCTTGATGACGAACAGCCCGTCGAAACCGATCGAGCCGCCGACGAAGCAGCTGGTCGCGACTCCGATGCCGCGCACTTTCGTGCCGCTTCGCTTCGTCTGGGCCTTTCGCTTCTCCCATTCGAACTGGTCCGCGCCGCGGTCCAGCGCTTCCTTAATAAACGCGCTGGTGACATACAGCCGTTTCCCGTTCGGGCCGGGAGGTCCGATGGGCGCCTTACCCTCCGGCGCGTTCAGCCGATGCATCGCAACCTGATCGACGCCGAGCTTGCGCGACGCCTTCGCCAGAATCGGTTCCATGAGCGCGATGCCCTGGAAGCCGCCCGGCTGGCTCTGCGAAACGCGCGGCGGCGTATTGGTCAACACCGTGATTCCGCGCCAGCGCATCGCCGGCGGCTGGTACATCAGCGAGACCATGCGGCCCGATTGATTCGCGTCGCCTTGCGGATCGTAAGGGCCGTTGTCCATAACCACGAACATGTCGATGGCGGTGATCTGGCCTTCCTTGGTGAATCCGACTTTGAGGCGGCCTTGCAAACTGGGACGCGCGCGGCCGATGTAATGCTCTTCCTCGCGGCTGATGCGCATCATCACCGGCGCACCGGTTTTCTTCGAAAGCAGCACGGGAATGATGGCCGAAATGGCGCTGGTGATCTTGCTGCCGAAGCCGCCGCCGGTATATTCGCTGATCACCACCACGTTCGCCGGATCGACGTTCAGCCATCGCGCCAGGGCGGGAACGGTCTGGGCGGTGCTCTGCGTCGAGCAGTGAACGTATACTTTCCCGTTTTGCCAGTAAGCCATCGCCGTGCGGGTTTCGAGCGTCTGATGGCTGGTGTTGGGCGTCACGAAAGTCTCGTCCAGAACCAGAGCCGCGTTCTTCAAACCGGCTTCGACGTCGCCGAAGGACCACTCGGGATCGGTGGCCTTGCCCATGGGCAGACGGCCTTCCTTGTACTCGGCGAAATCCGCTTCGGTCCACTTGACCGATTCGACGTGCGGCGGCGGCGCGGGCTGCGGCGCGTTGGCCGGAGGACGAATCCAGACGTTGCCTTCGACGCGCGCGTTCGGGCCGCCGGGACGCAGGCTGACCAGCGGATCGACGACGTGCGGGAGCCGCTCGATATCGAGCTGAATTTTTTCGATCGCTTCGGCGCAGGTGAGTTCGTCGACGGCGCATACGGCGAGGATCGGCTCGCCCTGATACACCGGGTCGTTCGTGAGACCGCGCTCGCCCTAACGGATTCGCCGGGATCCTCTGGCCCAGATCGGTCATGGCATCGGCGGGCTTGGGCATGTCATCCACGGTAAGGATGGCTTTGACGCCCGGCATCGCGAGCGCAGCGCTGGCGTCGATTTTCCGCACATGCCCGTGCGGCACCGGGCTCAGCAGGAGCTTGGCGAACAGCATGCCCTCGGCGCGATAATCCTCGGCGTACTTGGCGCGGCCGGTCACCTTCGCGACCAGATCGGGCGTGGTGTAGTTCTTGCCAATCAGCTTGTAGGCAGGATGCGTAGGAGTCTGAGTATCGGTCACTTTCGCAGGCATGGTTACGCCCTCCTTAAGTTCTCCGCACCACGCATCATCGCGGTGAGGATCTTGTCATAATCCTGGCAGCGGCACAGGTTGCCCGAAATGCCGTGCGCCAGTTCCTGGCGCGTGGGATTCGGATTGGTTTTGAGGAACCCGACCGTCGCCATGACGAAGCCGGGCATGCAGAACGCGCATTGGAAACCCTGCTCGTCGATGACGCCCTGCTGCACCGGATGAAGCTTGCCGTCGGCCGAGGCGAGCCCTTCGATAGTGACGATGTTTTTGCCGCGCACCGTGTGGGTGAGCACCGAACAGGAGTAATGCGGCACATCGTCGATCAGCACCGTGCAGGCGCCGCATTCCGAACGGTCGCAGCCGATCTTGGTGCCCGTCAGTCCTAGTTTGTAGCGCAGCGTCGTAGCGAGCGTTTCCTGCTTCATGACGTCGACGCGCCGTTGCTGGCCATTGACGGTCAGCGTCAGCAGCCGGTCCACCGAGCCGGCGGCGGATTGTTGCGCGCGCACGACGGAACTGCGGAACAGATAGGCGCCCGAGGATACCGCGCCTGCGGCGATAACGCCCTTAATGACGTCGCGCCTGGAGAGCCCTTTCGGTGTATCTTCTGTGTGGTTCGTGTCTGCCATTTCCGATCACCTCATTGGCGAATAAACAGATTACGGCAAATTACTTGGGCCGGAAGCGATTATACACCCCTGCGCACCACACTGAATCGGGCAGCGGTCTGCGGACTAGGGCTGCGCTGGACCGGCGGCTACCACGGCTTCGTCGACCTTGATGGCCCATTCCACGTCGCTGGACTCGATCACCAAGTGAAACAGGTGCGGGTCCTCGGTTACGTATGCCGTATCCCGGCCGACGCCTCGATGGTCGACCGCCAGGGCTATCGGGCGTCCACTGACCGCGCTGTGGACCATTACTTTGAACCTTCCCGCGCCGGGAGAGGTCTCATTCCTGGTCTCCCACTTGATGCGCCACTCGCCACTTTCGATGTTGAAGGATTCGGTTTGCGTATTCCCGCGGCCGGACCACGACTCGATAGGCCGCCACCCAATCGTGCCGGGCTTTACTGCCGCCGGACGTTCCGATCGACACCCGGCCATCAGACAAACCAGGAGGATCAGAAGGCGCAGGGCGGTGCTCGGCAAAATCGACGTTCGCCCGTTCAGCGTGAAAATCAACTCTCTTTGCCCCGACTAACCGCGGATCGCGCCAGCTTTGCCGCCGAGACGGCTTGCCCCACATGCCGCTGGATATGTTCGGCTATATGCGTCAGCAACCCGATCGCGGTGGTCGGTAGGCGTTTCCGGCCGACTTCTCGTTTTTCGGCGAGCGCCGCAGGATTAAGTGCTCGCACTACTGCTTCGCTCTTCCGAAAGGCCGAGTCCAATTCGGCCAGGAGCTTCTCGCGCGATTCTCCAGGCCGCTTCTCGGCTGCGAGTGCAGCCAACTGGCTCTCGGAAAGCTGCTTTCCTTCTAAATAGGTGATGAGCCGCTCGGTGCTGCCGGCGATGTGCCGCAGGTGGAAACCGAGCGATCCAAGACCAAACGGCTCGGCCCAGATCTGTTCGACAGTAAGTCCTTCGGTGAAGGCGGCCAGGTCCTCGCGGGCTTGTTGAAAGGCGTAGAGAATCGGCGCGGTGAGCGGGCTCACATCGGGCAAAGGGCCCCGAAGCCAGGGTTCGGGCAGCGTCTCCATGACTTCAAATGGTAGCTGGTTTCGATCCTGGTTTGACCAATGCGTTTGACTAATACGTAATTCCATCCAAATCGGATTTAGAGATGCCGAAAAATAAATACCTAATCCGTCCTGGCACTCATCACCGTATACCTTGTGATGACCCTCACTCGCAAAGCTCAACCGCTTTTAGCTGTGGTTCTCTCGACCCTGCTCGTAACCCCGCCCTCCGTCTCGGCCGCCAGTCATCGTGAGGCACCGATTACGGCGCTGGATCACCAGGCTGACATTACCGACGTTTTCGCGTTCGTAAGCTACGACAAGCCGGATCATGTAACGCTCATCCTGAACACGAATGGGTTTTTAGATCCCGCCAACGGACCCAACTATTTCCCGTTCGATCCTGACATTACTTACTCGATCCATGTGGACAACAATCAGGACGCGTTGGAGGAAGTCTCCTTCGAGTTTCATTTCACCACCACGATCAACCTCCCGTCGGTATTCACCGGCTTCCTGGGGGCGGGGAACGGGATCCCGGTACCGACGGATGCGCCGGCGGGAGGAGCGGCTCCCGGCACCACTCTCATTCCGCCCGCAATCACTTCGCTCAGCGGTCCCGGCGCAACGGGCTTGAGCTTGAGCCAGACTTACACGGTGACGATGGTTACTGGTTCGGGCAGTTCCGCGACCAGAACCGACATCACTGGAGGAGCGACGCTCTACGCGGTTCCGTCGAACGTCGGCCCGCGCACCATGCCGAATTATCCCGCGCTGGCGCAACAGGGAATTTACTCGTTGCCGAACAACGTCCGCGTTTGGGCGGGGACCGCCGACGATCCTTTTTATATTGACGTCGGCTCGATCTTCGACACGGTCAACCTGCGGCCCACTGCGTTTGGCTCCGGCGTGCCCGGTGTGTTGACGCCTTCCCAGGACGCCAGTTCGCAAAATACGGCGCCGGACGCGTTGGCCGGGTTCAACGTAAATGTAATCGCGATTGAAGTGCCCATTACCATGCTGACCAGCGATGGGGCCAAGCACGCTGCCACCGATCCGCAAGCTACCGTAGGCGTATGGGGCACCACCGCACGGCCCAGCGTCACGGTGCGTACGGCTCCGGGCGGAACCCCAATAGCGACTGCGCCCACCACTAATCCGCCGGTACAAATCCAGCGCATGGGCAATCCCTTGATCAATGAGGTGATCATCGGCACTGGCGACAAGGATAAATGGAGTATGAGCGCGCCGGTGAACGACTCGCAATTCGCGAGTTACGCCCTGGACCCGCTGCTCGCTCGAGCGCTCAACGCAGCTTATGGGGGAGCCTTGCAAGTTCCACCGCCGCCTCGGAACGACTTACTCTTGCTGGTTCAGTATCTGCCTCCGATCGCTTCGGCAAGTACTCCCAAAGGACCGGTCGCCGATCTGCTTCGCCTGAATACCGGCGTCCCTCCCACACCCATGGCTGCGAGAAGCCGGCTGGGAGTGCTCGGAGGGGATTTGGCCGGCTGGCCCAATGGACGTCGAGTCTCGGACGACGTAACCGATATCGCGCTCCGGGCCGTGGCCGGTGTCCTGGTGTCTGGCTTCACGGGAGCGCCGAATAATGCGCTGGGCGACGGCGTAAATTCCAACGACGTCCCTTACCAGGAGACATTCCCTTACGTCGCTTGGGCGCACAGCGGCTTGGCCGTTCCGAATGGCGGAACTTTTGCTCCGGCGCCGCCGAGTTCCGGCAGCGGCTCGACCACTCCGCCCGCGACTGGCTCCGCGCCCACCATCGCGCTGAAAATCGGAACAGCCGGCGCTACCGCCGTAAGTGGAACGACCACCCAGGTCTTCGAGAATTCCATTATTCTGGACGCTTCCGGCTCGACCGACCCGAACAATTTGCCGCTCACGTATTCCTTCAGCTCGACGCCCGCGGTGAATTTTATCGGCGGTGTGAATTCCGCCACTCCGACCATTGTGTTTCCAGGCCCCGGCTCCTATGTCATAACGGTGACCGTCACCGACAGCGCTGGGTTGAGCAGTACGATGACGCTCACGCTGAGTTACGGCCACTAAAGCAAACTTACCGGTGGCTCAATGAATAACCTAAAGCTGGCGTTGCTGTTCATTGTATTTCCCGTTTTGTACGCTTCCGATTCCGGCGGCGAACTTTTTCGGGCGGATTTTGAGGAGCGCGCGATCGCGGCTCAGGCAGCCCACCTGAAGACCGACCAACAGATCGCTTTCTATCAGAACTTGGTTCGCGCGCGGCCGGACGCTCAGGGGTTCAAAGTTCGGCTCGCGAGCGCGCTTCTTCAGAAAATGCGGGAGACCACGGACTTCGGCTATGTCGATCGATCTTCCCGAATCATCGATGATGTTCTCAAGGTCGACCCCACTAACTACGACGCTCTGCGGCTGAGGACCGGCATTCAGCTCGAGTATCATTATTTCTCGAAAGCCGCGGAGTCGTCGCGCCGGCTCATCGCGATGGCGCCCTTTGACGCTCTGAATTACGGCACCTTAGCGGACGCCTTGATGGAAAGCGGCGATTACGACTCGGCGGCCGGCGTCCTTCAAAAGATGGTCGATCTCCGCCCGGATCTGGCCAGCTATAACCGCGTCGCCCACTATCGCTTTGTCAACAACGACGTTCCCGGCGCGATCGACATTATGAAACACGCCATTTCAGCGGGCAGCAGCGCGCCCGAAAATGTGGCTTGGTGCCTGGTGGAATTGGGTAACATTTATTTCAAAATTGGCAAGCTGAGCGGGGCGGCCGACGCTTTCACCGCGGCCTTACGCCTTTTTCCGGCGTACCATACGGCTCACGCTGGATTGGGCCGCGTCCTGGCAGCCAAGGGCGACCGGCAAGCTGCGATCGCCAGTTACAAACGCGCGCAGTCGATCACGCCGATGCCGGATTACGCCGCGGCGCTTTTTGACTTGTATAGCACTACCGGCAAGAAGTACGAAGCCGAGCAGCAAAGACGATCGATTGAATTGATCGACCGCCTCATGTTGGCTAATAACGAGAAAGCGAATCGCAATCTGTCGCTGATCTATTCGGATCACAATTGGAAGCCGGCGCGTGCGCTGGAATTGGCGCAGAACGAACTTGCATACCGGCAGGATGTCTACACCTTCGACGCGCTCGCATGGGCCTTCTATAGGAATTCGCGCTTTCCGGAGGCTCGCGATGCCGCGCTCAAAGCGGTGAACCTCAACACCCCGGAGCCGCAATTCTACTTGCACGCGAGTCTGATTGAAAGCGCGCTGGGTAATTCTCGCGAGGCGAACCGGCTCTGGACCAAAGCGGTCGAATTGGATCCAGCCTGGCGGGCGCCGGAAAGATAATCGCTTCCAATGATCCGTCTAGGCTCGTTCTTCCTACTATTGTCCTGCGGCTTGTTCGCCCATCCGATGGGTAACTTCAGCATCAACCACTATTCCCGTCTCACAGCCGGGCCCAACGGCGTGGAACTTTTGTATGTGCTCGATTTGGCCGAGATCCCTACCTTCGATCTGCTGCGGGATTGGAACCTGGACGCGAACAGCCCCAGGGTTGCGTTGGAATCTCGGGCTCACCGGCAAGCTTCCATCTGGCTGGGCAACCTGGATATCGCGGGCGGCAGCATTCCCGTGAAGCCAGTCCTGGACCATGTCAGCGTGGCTGTCGCCGACGGCGCGGGAAATCTGCCCATCCTGCGAATCAGCGCCTACGCGCATCTGCCTGTTCAGAATGGCCCGTTACACTACGAGGATCGCAATTATCCCGATCGCGCCGGATGGAAGGAAATCGTGATCCGATCGGCCGGCGGCGCCACGTTGAAGTCCGCGAGTCACAGCGATCAGGACGCGAGCGACGCGCTCACGCATTACCCCGCCGATCCGACCATCGCGCCGCCTCAGGACCTGCGCGCGGAATTGGATTGGACGGCCGAGCCTACCGTCACTTCGCTTCCACGCTCAACCTCGTCCCGGAGCGCCGCACGACCAGTCATCTCTACCATTCCGCAGCCGCACCTGGCCCCCTCGACGCAGTCGCCGGCCTTGATGACAAAGCAAGCCGCACCGCTGGGCACACTGGTACGCGGAGATTCTCTTTCCACGATCCTGCGGCAACGCCGAATCACGCCGGACTTGATGCTGGCCGCGTTGGGGCTTGCGTTCTTGCTGGGCGCAGCCCACGCATTAACCCCCGGACACGGCAAAACCATCGTGGCAGCATACCTGGTCGGTTCACGCGGTACCATGAAGCACGCCGCTTTCCTGGGGGCCATGGTGACGTTTACTCATACGATCGTCGTGTTCGCATTAGGCGCGGCCACGCTCTTCTTGTTTCGAACCGTCGTGCCGGAGCGCCTCACCTCCATGCTGGGCGCCGTCTCCGGCCTCTCGATTGTCGCCATCGGCGCCTGGATGATGTACAAACGTCTTCGCCCGCACTCGCACGCACACGCTCATCACCACCACCACGAGCATTCGCATAATCATGAACACGATCATCCTCATGTCCACTCGCATGCTCATTCCCACGCGCATGTTCCCGAAGAAATCTCCTGGCGAGCATTGGCGGCGCTGGGAGCGGGCGGAGGTCTGGTGCCGTGCGAGTCGGCGTTGCTATTGCTATTGGGCGCCATTGCGATCGGACGAGTCGCCTTTGGCCTGTTGCTGTTGGTCTCCTTCAGCCTGGGCCTGGCGGTCGTGCTGACGGCGATCGGCATCCTGGTGGTCTACGCCAAGAAACTGCTGCCGGACAAGAAGCGAGCCGCGCGAAATCCGTTCTACCATTGGGCGCCGGTCGCTTCCTCCGTGGTGGTGGTATTTATCGGCGTCCTCTTGACCGCTGTTTCGCTCGGATGGCTTCAACCCAAATGGATGTTGTAGTGCCGAGGCGCGCGTCTTGATTTCGGCACTCTTGTGTATGCTATGAGCTTGACCCGAAAATCGGATTGGCAATTCCGGTTAAGTGTCAAAGACGACCGGGAGCTGGTGGAGCGCTTGAAGCGACGCGAGCCGCAAGCCATGGCCGATCTGTACGACGGTTATGGCCGTACCACCTATTCGTTGATCTTACGCATCGTGCGCAACACCGGGGTTGCCGAAGACTTGGTGCAGGAAACGTTTCTCCGGATCTGGAATCGCGTGCACGCCTTTGATTTCGAACGCGGCGCGCTGGGCGTTTGGCTGCTCGCGGTGGCGCGCAATCGAGCCCTCGATTATCTGCGATCCGTAGAGGGCCGGATGACCCAAAGCGCTTCGCAGCTCGAAGAGCTCGAAGCTCCCGCCCGATACGGGGATTTCGAACAAAGCATTTTGAATATTGATCGCGTGCGGCTGCTGCGGGAGGCATTCGCCAAACTCAACCCGCATCAACGCGAAGTGATCGAGATGGCCTATTACGAGGGCCTGTCGCAAACCGAAATGGCCGAGCGCCTGAAGCAACCGCTCGGGACGGTCAAGACCTGGGCCCGAAGTGCGCTCAAGGTTCTGCGAGACCAGTTAGGACAGGAAGCGATATGAAAACCTGTCAGGAATTCGCCGAACTGTACGAGCTCTACGCACTGAATGCGCTCGATCCGGAAGAGCAATCTGAGCCTCCAGGAGCACCTGGAAAAGGGCTGCCCGGTTTGTTCGGACGGAATAAAACATGCCGCGGCTTCCGTTACCTTTCTTGCCACCATGCCGGAACAACTCGAACCTCCCGCGCGCCTGCGCAAGCGCGTTCTCGCCAGTATCGGCATAGAGAAGTCGAACTGGGGATGGATCGCAGCCTTCGCAGCTTCGATGGCGGCGCTGGCCGTCGCGATTATTTGGTTTAGCGGAGAGAATCGACGGCTCGACGGGGCTCTCGTGGCGATGCGCCTTCAAATGGATCGCACGACTGCGCAACTGGCAAGCGCCCAGGCGGTCCTGCAGTTCTTGAATGAACCGGAGACCAAACAGGTGCTCTTCGGTCAAGGCCGGCCGCAGCCACCCAGGGGCCGGGTCCTGCTGAACAGCCGGCGTGGCGTCCTGCTCATCGCCTCGAATCTTCCGCCCGCTCCTTCGGGTAAGACCTATGAGCTTCTGGGTGATCCCGAAACAGGGTGCGCCGCTGCCCGCGGGACTCTTTCAATCCAGCCCGCAAGGCGATGCGCAGTACCTTCATGGCGGGCCCGTGGATCTAAACGCCGCCGGCGCCGTCGCCGTCACACTGGAACCGGCCAGCGGATCAAATGCTCCCACCACGACGCCCATATTCGTTGTCCCATTAACGGGCTTGTAGAAGCGCCTGCAAGCTTGCGCCCCCCGCAACGCTGTGACACGCCGCGCGCTTGGTAAACTCCACTGTATGCGCCTCTTTCATAGCAGAAATAGCCTTGAATTCGCGGTATCGATCGCAATTCTCTGGCGCAGCTGGCCTTCGCGGACAAAATGCCGCCAAGCCGTCGGGCGAGCTCGTGTACAGACAACGCTGCGCTGGATGCCACGATCAGGCGAGCGATCGCATTCCTCCGAAAACATCGTTGAACCAAATGCCTTCGGAGCGGATACTGCGCGCACTCGATTTTGGCGCCATGATGACCGTCGCGTATCCCATGAGCCGGGAAGAGCGGCAGGCGGTGGCGGCGTACCTTGGAACCAGCGCTCCGGCGATCAATTTCCCCGCGAGCGCATATTGCAGCGATCGCCGCGTGACGGTCGCCGATAAGCCCGGAGCCTCCTGGAACGGTTGGAGCCCGGACTCGAGCAACGCTCGCTATCAAGCCGCTGCGGCAGCCGGGCTGAGCATCGATCAAGTCCGCAATCTGAAACTCAAATGGGCGTTTGGATTCGATGGCGATGTTACCGCGTTCGCCCAACCCACCGTCATCGACGGCCAAGTCTTCGTGGGCAGCGCGGGCGGTGTCATTCATGCGTTGCGGGCCGAGACCGGTTGTCTGCAGTGGACCTTTCAGGCGAATGGCCCGGTGAGATCCTCGCTGCTCGTCGTCCCGATCGGAACCCGGCACGCCCTGCTTTTCGGCGATCAGACCGGCTGGTTCTATTCGCTTGAGGCCGAGAGTGGAAAGCTGCTCTGGAAGAAAAGGATCGAGGAGCACGATGCCGCGCGGCTGACGGGCGCGCCGGCCACTTACAACGGAAACGTCTTCGTGCCGATCGCCTCCTGGGAAGAGACACGCTCGCTCGACCCGACCTATCCGTGCTGCACCTTCCGCGGCAGCGTGGTTGCGCTGCGCATTCGAGACGGCCAGCAGATCTGGAAATCGTACATGGTGGGCGAGCCCAAGCCCACGGGAAAAACCAAGCGCGGGACGCAACAATATGGGCCATCCGGCGCCGGGGTCTGGGCAGTTCCGACCGTCGACGCCAAGCGCGGCCTGCTGTACATCGCCACCGGAGATAGCTACTCCTCGCCCGCATCTCCGCTGAGCGACGCCATCGTGGCGGTCCAGATTGGTACGGGAAAGGTGGTGTGGTCCAAGCAGGTGACGCCCAACGACGCCTACAACTCCTCTTGCGGAACCGATAAGCAGAACTGCCCCGAGGAAGACGGCCCCGATTACGATTTCGGCTCTTCCGCGATTCTCAGCCAGATTGCCCGACGGCCGCGATGTTCTGCTGGCCGGCCAGAAATCCGGCATGGTCTATGCGCTGGACCCGGATAAGAAGGGCGAAATTGTTTGGCAGACGCGCATCGCGCAGTCGTGCCCCGAACGTTGCGACCTCGGTCGGCGTGCTGTGGGGCATGGCCACCGACGGCCAAAAAGTTTATGCGGCTACCGCATCTTCAGGGCGAATGAAGCCGACCGACCCCAAGGACACCCGGCGCTACATCCTCGATCCGAAAGCCGGTGGCGGACTCACCGCCTTGAATATCTCCGATGGGGCCAAAGCCTGGTATGCGCCGCCCATCCAGTGCGGCGAGACAGCGCCGGTGGGCTGCAGCCCCGCGCAATCTGCCGCGGTCACCGGAATTCCCGGCGTCGTCTTCTCAGGATCGAACGACGGGCACATTCGCGGCTACAACGCCGAAGACGGCAAGGTGATCTGGGATTTCGACACGCGCCGTGAATTTCAAACCGCCAACGGCGTAAAAGCGAAGGGTGGATCGGTGGACGGGCCAGGCGCTGTCGTCGTAAATGGGATGCTGTTCGTGAACTCGGGATATTCGCGTTTTGGCGGCATGCCGGGAAATGTGTTGCTGGCATTTTCGGCGGAATAAAGTCACAAAAAGTTTTGGATTTCCAACTTCGCCCGCATTTTCTTTGTCGGCCCGTCGAGCGCCTAGTAACTGCAACTATATGATCCGATAGCTGATCCTGCGCCCAAACCAGCATTTCATCTAATCATTTTGATTAGTCCACTTGGAGAATTGTACTAGAACTTTAGTCGTGTTATCTTTCCGGAGTAATAGAACTAACTAATCAGATCGACTAGGTAAAGCTGGTTAGGCGCTCTGATTACGCGAGCGATTTGTGTGCTCTATTTCAAGCTTAATTCGTTCCTAATAAATGGACGTTAAAAGACTAGTCGAGCTTTTGATTTTCGTTAGTAACAAATAATCATCCGGTCTATTCGTTTACGGAAAAGGAACCTAGGGCGGGCAGAGGTTAGTGGACGCCTGCAACGCCTTCACTGCGTCTTCGCTTGAACGGATCGGCAGAGTTGTAGAAAGGAACATTATGAAAACACTTTTGAAATGCTTGCTGCTTTGCCCTCTGGCCGTGCTTCCCCTGGCAGCCCAACCGTATTCGTTCAATTTCGGCTGTCCGCTGTTCTGACGTCTCCTACTGAAGCTCCTGCGGGTATGGTACCCGGACCGATATCCACCGATGGATTTGCTTCTCCGGAAAGCCGCACCAGGATGGAACGCTGAACACTCTCGAAGAGTCTATAGCTGCAGTCGACCATCAGACCCTATCCGGAGAACGCATTACTTTAACACGCCAGGCCGTAACGTACGATTTGTCCGCTTAACATTTCCGTCGCAATCGCCCTCTACGTGCCTGCGAGCTGGGCGACTTTCAACGGGCGCATTCTGGTAATTTTGACAAACGGTGTTCGATACGACGAACATGGTTGGCGATTATCCGATTATCGAGTATTCAAGGCCCCACTACGATTGACGCTGAGAGGTCCCGATTAGTATCCCAACGGCGGCGTTGCCGGATTCTATGGCTGGAATAACGACTCAAGGCGATTCGACTTCATTGGCCGACAGGGGGGCTTCGAGTATAACTCCTGGGTTCAACTCACCATCAGTGCTCGCACCGGGAATCGGCGCTCTTGCACTGGCCAGCGGCCGCTCACAATGACGCGAGCATCTCTTACGTCGAGGATCCGACTTACGGCCAGCACGAAACGTTGTTCTCGATTACAGCATATTCTGGCACGATACTTTGCCTCCATAGGTGAATCTCAACTCGGCTACATTCGAACTTGAATGTCGGCGATTCTCACATCAATATTTCGAATGACGGAGCGAGCGCGAACTGGCACCCCCGCCGTTTCGCCCGGCGGTAACTTGTGCGTCGGAGTCTTTTCCTTCGACCCCAGTGAAGAGTTGCTCACCTGCTGCTCTTGCCTCGTTACGCCGGACGGCTTAGCCAGCCTTTCGGCTCAGGCCATGAACCTAACTAACCTGACTGAGGAAGACCCCAGCTCCCTAGTAATAAAGCTCCTGGCGTTCCAGGGCACGACGGCTACGGCATGCAGCGGCTCTCTAATAAGCTCAACCGCCTCGCCTCTGGCCTCCGGCATGCAGGCCTGGGGTACTACCCTGCACGCTTTGCCTGTCAGTGGCTACACCGTCACTGAGAATAAACTCTCGGTTGGGGTCTTGAGCGCGGCTGAATTTGCGCACATTACTCAGACGTGCCTTTACAACCAGATCAACGGCAGCGGGAATTTCGGCCAGTGCAAGGGCTGCGCGTCGGGCGCCCAGTAGCAATCAGTCGAGCCGGCTGAGCCGAGAATCGGCGATCAACGCCGCGTGAATAGATAGCTTCCCCGCCTCTAGGATAGTGGGGTCTACGAAAAGACCCCACTACCATCTTTCGTCCGCACATCCACGACAGTCTATCCGCTACCATGAAGTTTTCCCTGGAACATGCTTCGTTTCGAAACAGCCGGTGAATCGCATGGAGAGTGCCTGGTCGCCACCTTGACGGGGCTTCCCGCCGGCATTCCTGTCTCGCTCGACGCGATCAATCGCGAACTCTGGCGGCGTCAGCAGGGCTACGGGCGCGGCGGGCGCATGAAGATCGAAACAGACCGCGTCGAAATTGTCGCGGGCGTGCGCCACTCGCAAACCATCGGCTCCCCGATCGCGATCATCATTCAGAACAAGGACTGGAAAAACTGGACCGAGACGCTCCCGGTGGAAGACATCGATGGAGCCGAAGATAAGAAGAAGCCGGTCACCCGTCCGCGGCCCGGCCATGCCGATCTGGCCGGGATCCATAAAATACAATTTTCCTGATGCCCGCTACATTCTGGAACGCGCCAGCGCGCGGGAAACCACGGCGCGGGTAGCGGTCGGCGCGCTCGCCAAAACATTTCTGTCTCAATTTGGCATCGGCGTACTGAGCCACGTGATCGGCGTGGGGAGCGTGCGGCTCGACGCGCAGGCAAGCTGGGAGGAACTCGTGGCGCTCAGCGCGAAAGAGGAAGTTCTGCTCGGCTGCGTCGACCCGGAAGCCGAAAAGCAGATGAAGGAAGTGGTGGATCAGGTCTATCGCACCGGCGATACGGTGGGCGGCGTGTTCGAAGTGGTGGCGCACGGCGTGCCCCCCGGCCTCGGTTCGCATATCACCTGGGATTCGCGATTGGATGGCCGCTTGGCGCAAGCCATCGTCTCCATGCAGGCGGTCAAGGGCGTCGAAGTCGGCTTCGCGGCGGAAGGCGCGGCCTCGTTCGGATCGCGCGTCCAGGATACCATCCATTACAATCGTGAAGAGCGGCGGTTCACTCGCGGCGCCAACCGCGCGGGAGGCCTGGAGGGCGGCATGACCAACGGCCAGGACATTCTGGTTCGAGGCTTTCTAAAGCCCATCTCGACGCTGCGGCGTCCGCTGGAATCGGTGGACCTGGCGACGCGCGAGCCCGCGCTGGCCGCTTACGAGCGCAGCGACGTTTGCGTGGTCCCGGCGGCCGGCGTCATCGGCGAAGCCATGGTGGCGATCGTCCTGGCGCAGGCATTTCTGGAAAAATTTGGAGGCGATTCGCTCGGAGAGACCCGCCGCAATTTCGATGGCTACCGGGAGCAGGTAAGAAATTTCTGATGACGTACCCGATCGTGTTGTATGGCGAGCCGGTGCTGGAAAAGCAGGCGGCCAACGTTACCAAGTTTGATACGCCCGAACTGCATAAACTGATCGACGACATGTTCGAATCGATGTATGCGGCCAAGGGCGTGGGCCTGGCGGCGCCGCAGATCGGCATTTCGCAGCGGATCGCGGTGATCGATTTGTCGGTCGCCGAAGACCCGGAACAGAAGATTGTTCTGATCAATCCCGAGATCATCCATAAGGAGCGCCACCAGACCAGCGAAGAAGGCTGCCTCAGCCTGCCGGGATTTCGCGAGCAGGTGACGCGCCCCATGAAGGTGACCATCCGCGCCCAGGACGTCAAGGGCAAGCATTTCGAGATGACCGGCGAAGAGCTGCTGGCGCGCGCATTCTGTCATGAGATCGATCATCTGAACGGCCGACTCTACATCAGTCATGTCAGCGCGCTGAAGCGCGACCTGATCAGGCGGAAAGTGCGGAAGTTAGTGAAAGCCGGCGAATGGAGCTGATCTTTCTCGGCACGCCCGAGTTCGCCGTGCCCACGCTCGAGGCCATCCTAGCGGCGGGCCATCGTGTTCTCGCCGTCTTCACTCAGCCCGATCGGCCGAAGGGGCGCGGCGGCGAATTATCGCGGTCGCCGGTCAAAGAGACGGCGCTGCGCCACGGCATCTCCGTTCATCAACCCGAGCGGATCCGCCGTCCCGAAGTGGTCGAACAGCTCCAGCAGCTCCAACCCGAAATCATGGTCGTGGTCGGCTACGGGCAGATCATTCCGCAATCGATCATCGACATCCCGCCCCAAGGCATTATCAACGTGCATGCATCGCTACTGCCCAAATATCGCGGCGCGGCGCCCATTCAGTGGGCCATCGCCAACGGCGAAACGCGCACTGGCGTAACCACCATGCGGATCGACGCGGGCATGGATACCGGCGACATGCTGCTCAAATGGGAGACGGAAATCGGTCCCGAAGAAGGCGCTCTGGAGCTCGGGCGGCGCCTCGCCGTAGCCGGCGCTGAACTTGCTGGTTCGAACGCTTAACGAAGATCCTCCGCGCGTCAAGCAAAACGCGGCGGAAGCCACGTTAGCGCCCATTTTGAAGAAGGAGGACGGCCTGATCGACTGGACTTGGCCGGCGCAGAAGATCGTCAACCGAGCGCGCGGTTTTCTGCCCTGGCCGGGCGCTTACAGCTATTTTCGTGGCCAGTTGTTTCATATTTGGAAAGCGCGCGTGGCCGACGAGCCTGTGCCGGGTGATCCGGGCCGCTTGGTTCCTCGCCAGAAACGCCTGCTGGTTGCCTGCGGATATCCGACTGCGCTCGAACCGATCGAGGTCCAGGTCGAAGGCCGCAAGCGCATGACAGCCGAGGCATTCTTGAACGGCGTACGCCTGAATGAAAACGAACTGTTAGGAGCGAACGCCGCGTGAAGCTGCCGCTAGGTTACCGCTATTCGGCCGTATACGCCGGCATCCGCAAGGTGAAGCAGAATGACCTGGCGCTGATCGTGCCGGACCGGCCCGCCTCGGCCGCGGCCGTGTTCACCCAGAATCGCGTGCAAGCCGCGCCGGTCCGAATCGGCCGGTTTAATTTGACGAAATCGCGCGGGCTGGTGAGCGCAGTTCTAATTAACGCCGGCAACGCGAATTGCGCTACCCGGACGGGCGATCGCGTCGCACTGGCCTGCTGCGATGGCGTTGCGAAACAACTGCACGTCCCGCCGGAACAGGTCTTTCCTTCCTCCACGGGAGTGATTGGTGTGGAACTGGACGCGCATCTGATCCTGAACGCTCTGCCGGAACTGGTGCAGGGTCTTTCCAAGAATCGCTTCGAGGACGCCGCCCGCGCGATAATGACCACCGACACCGTGGTGAAGACCGCGCAGCAGCAGGTCCGGCTGAAGCGAGGCATGGTGCATATCGCCGGCATGACCAAAGGCGCCGGCATGATCCATCCCAATATGGCCACCACGCTCGGATTTGTGATGCTGGATGCGGCCATCCCCGCGGCTAGCCTGGCATCCATATTGGACGTCGTCCATCCAGCGAAGCTACAACCGCATTAGCGTGGATGGCGACACCTCGACCAACGATACCGTGCTGCTGCTGGCGAACGGAGCTTCGGGCATCCAGCCGAGCCAGAGGGAAATTAAGAAGGTGGAGGAAGCGGTGACGCAGGCGTTGGAGGATCTGGCGCGCCAGATCGTGCGCGACGGCGAAGGGGCGCGCAAGCTGATCACGATTGAAGTGGAGGGAGCATCCAGCGAAGAAGCGGCGGACCGCATCGCCAGAAGCATCGCCAATTCGCCGCTGTTCAAGACTGCGATCGCGGGTTCGGATCCCAATTGGGGCCGGATTCTTTCGGCCGCCGGCAACGCAGGAGTGCCGCTCGATCCCGCGAAAGTCGATATCGACCTGCAGGGCGTGCCGGTCTGCCGCGGGGGCTTCGCCGCCGACTTTTCCGAACCGGAGCTGAAAAAGAAACTCGACGAAACCGAATGTCTCGTTCGCGTCGTCTTGCATGGCAGGGGGAAAGGCAGCGCGCGTTTTTGGACGTGCGATCTGACCGAGAAGTACATCGAGATCAATGCGAGCTATCGTACTTAGCGCGATTCTGGTCTGCTTGGCCGGCGTATGCCTTTTCGCCGATGCGGAGAGTGAAATAAATAATTTGTTCGGTTCCCTGACCGACGCTTTAGCCGAAATAAACGCGGCCGGGTTCATGGCTGCTTTCGACAAAAACATGCCGGGTTATGAGCAGCTGAAGACTGACGTCGAGGCCATCGCGAATGAGGGCGAAGTGTCGTCTTCCGTAGAGCCAATCAAGAACGAAGGAACCGATACGAAACGCGCGGTGGATCTGGACTGGTATCTACAAATCCGCAGCCTGGAGCAAGATGGGCCGATTGTGCGGCGCCGCGAAGTGATCCACTGCGAGCTGGTGAAAGAAAAGAATCGCTGGAAAATTGTCTCGCTCCAACCCATCGAATTTTTTGCGCCGGCCAACCTTGCCCAGTAAAACGCCTACAAGAGGCTTTCCGACAATTCCTGAAAGTTCTGGGGCGTGACCAGGTGAAAGCGCAGCGAGAGCCGCGTGAACCCGCGCAGAGTTTGGCTTAACTCATCGGTGGGGATTTCGGGGCTGGCGATGTACATGTTGCCGGACGAAATGCGGAAGGGAAACACCTTCCAGTCACGAATTACACGCAGCGGCAGCGCCCGCGCGACATGCGAGCTGACCACCCACGATTCCAGACGGCCCGCGGGCAAGCTTTGCTGCAGACTCAAGGCCTCATACAACTCGTCGGCGGTGAGTGCGCCCTGCTCAACCAGGTATTCTCCGATACGCATTCCGACAGGCTGCGTTTGGAGCGCCTGCTGCAAAGCGGAGTCGCTTAAATATCCTGAGCCAACCAGGATTTCACCGAGCTTCCGTTTGTGATCCACCAACGCGCTGCGGGATGGATAGGCATGTTCGGTCTTGAGCCAAACCAGCGGTTGATGACGGAAGCGGGCATTAAAGTAGCGGTGGATCGCGTTGAAGGTCGCCATGGAGTTAATCCAATTGCCGCAGACCGTCCGCAGCGGCACCGCCAGCGCGAACCGCGCGCCGTAGAACCGGCTGGTGCAATACATCCGTATGCAGGTTTGTACAAACTGAATCGCGAGCGTGCTCACCAGCAGCCCGGGATGCAGAGCGTGCCGCGCCAGGGTCCAAGGCGTTCCCGTGAGACGGGCGCAAATCCAGGTAATCAGGCCATAGAGGAACAGGAAATTGCTGAACAAGCTAAGCGGATTTCCAAACAGGCTTTTACGATCGCGCCAAAACCAATACAACTGCGGCCAGGTTCCGCGCCAGCCGTGGCGTTCCCAGCTTTGCAGGCCGATACCCATGATCCAACGTGTGCGCTGGCGAATAGCCGACCGCATGTTTCGCGGGAAAAATTCGCGCGTGGCGATAATATCGGCCGGCGGCCGAGCCAGCGGGACGAACACCTGGCTGCATCCCAATTTGTGCAGGCGAAGCCCGTTCTCATAGTCCTCAGTGAGACAGCCAGGCTCGAAGATAAGATTGTGTTCGGCGTTGGCTAGCTTTTCGAGCGCCTCCCGCGTGAAGCCGGTCCCGACCCCGTTCGAAGGAACAAAACTGCCCATGATCTGGCGCGCGGGCATGTCCTTGATCTGCCACTCGGCGAACTCGTCGCAGTAGATGCCGTGCACGAATTCGCGCACCGGCGTCGGCAGGGGCAGAACCGGAATCTGGACCATCTCGTAATCGCTGGCGTAGGCGTTAATTTGTGAGAGCGCGTCGGGATGCACCAGATCCTCGGCGTCGTGCGTCATTACAACATCGAAGCGGCCGCCATGATGCTCCTCAAAAAGCAGCATGCGCTGATAGATCCAGTTCAGACAGTCGGCCTTCGAGGTGGGGCCGTCGTGCGGGCAAACCGCCAGATGGACATTGGGGAAACGAGCCTCCAGTTCGCGGACTGCCTCCAAGGTGGGCTCGTCGTTCGGGTAAGCGCCTACAAAGAAATGATAGTTGTCGTAGTTAATGGCAGCGACATTATGCTCCACCATTCCACTGATGACGACGTGTTCATGCCACAGAGGAACGAAGATGGCGATCTGCTTTTCCGGGGTGGAGTTCGCCAGGGCGGCCGACACCGGCGCGCGCTTGGACGGGCGAAACGCGACGCTTCAACCAGGCCCAGAAGCACACCATATCCAGCGCTAAGTCGTCCAGTCCGCTAATCAGAAGCGCGAGGGCGGCCGGGAACAAACAGGCGGCAATGTATGCCTCCAGCGTCAGACGCCAGGATAAGACCAGCGATAGCACTCAGGGAAATAGTGGGCTACAGAATCGAAAGTTCGCAGGGGCTTTTCGCTCGCGTTGGCCCTGAAGTGCGCCTTGAGATGCCCCATGCGAGCGATCACAGGAAAGAACTACACCGGCAAACAAGGCGAGTTGACCGGCGTCGCGGCGAAACAGCTTTCCGATTCCCCTAGTCTCAAAAACGGGGGTGTCGTAATGATTCGAAAGCTGAGATCCGGCGAATTCCGGCTCTATTCACGCAAAAAGGATGCACGGACGGGCAAGCGGAGAAACTCTGGGCACTTTCTCCACCCGCGAGGGAAGCCGAGAAACATGAGCGAGCGGTGCAGTTTTTCAAAAGACAGGGATAAAGGTCGTCTAGGGCAGCGCAGTCGCTGTGTCCTGGTGGCGTTGGAAGAGCTTGTGCTTGATATCGGGCCAGAATTCCTTCAGCACCTGCGATACCGAATCGATCCCGACCTGCTCCCACCATTTTTCGAAATTATCCGCCGCAGTGCGGCCATCGGGCTCGTAAGCGTTCGAAATGGCCGCTCCCGTTGCATTGCCGAGTATTTCAGAGAAGTTGAAGCGTGTTCCGCCGGAATCGGTACGGGTAACAAAGACGCGCGTCGCCGCGTACCAGGTCCGCGACCATTTGGAGCCGTACCCGCGGCGGAAGTAGCGCGGATCTTCATGGAGCAAGATGGGGTAAATGCCTTCGGTCATCATGTTGCCAATGGCTTGATCGGCGTAGCCGGTGCCGATGCGTCTTCCATAGCCTGCCAGCCCTTGCCCAAAGGAGGGGTTCGAATTGGTCAGTTGTCCCAAGCCGGCGAGCGCGCCAGCCAGCAGCATCAGCGGGTAATCGAAGGAGTCCTTGGCGGCAATGGTGAGCTTTTGCGCGGGAGTGATCGGCATGTACACCGCCATCTCGTTGGCGGTGCGGTAGTTGGGCAACACGCCGAAGATACGCTTGTCAGGCGGCGCTTGTTGTTGAGCGGGAGCGGGCGTCCCGGGAGGGGACGTCGAGGACGAAGTGAACCCCGCTCGCGCTGGGCGTCGCCGGCGGATCCACCGCGCTGTCCTGAGCCAAGGCTCCGAACGAGATGCATGCGAGTATAAATGCAGCGCGAAAAGAATGCTGGAGACCGAGCATGAACGAAAATCCCAACCCACAAGAAGCGATCTTCTTGATTGTACTCTACTTCGGACGCAGCCCGGCAAACCGGCGTTTCAGGCCATACATGAAGAAACGTGAAGATAAAGGGTGGCCGTCACTGCCGGTTGGAGTCCCGGATCTCGTCCCGCGTTTTCTTTAGATCCTGATCGGTCTTGCGCGCGGCGAGCCGCAACTGCTCGCGGGCCTTGTCCAGGTCTTGTTTGGTCTGCTGGCCGGCCTTCCGGAAGCTTTCTTTTAACTTCCGATTGGCGTCGTCGAGGTCGCGCCCGGCCCGTTGCGCGGCTGCCTGAGCCCGGGACTGCGCCTGGTCAATATCGGAACGGCTGCAACCGGCGGTCGCCATCGCTATGAGAATCAAGGCGGTGAGCTTGCTCATGCGTTCCTCCTTACCGGTATGACGCCCGCGCTGGACGGATGTTTTGGCGGTCAGGCCGTACTGCAGTGGCCGATTTCCTCTATAATCAGAAGCAAGGTTTTCCATATGCGGGCTTTGCTGTGTGGTGGTGTCCTGGTTATCTCCTGTGTGGGCTCAAGCGCCTGCACCCGACGGCAAGAATCAGATTCCGGCGCCCGCCGGCGGTCAAAACGGAAGCCAATCGCCGGCACCCATCCGGGTTCAGGTCAACGAGGTGATCGTCCCGATAACTGTCACCGACGAGAAGGGCCGCTTCGTATCGGACCTGGACGCCAAGGACTTCGCCGTTTTTGAAGAAGGAAAACAGCAAAAAATCGAGTTTTTTACGCGCGAACGAAGCCAGCCCGTGGTGGCGGGATTCTTGATCGATACCAGCAACGCCAGCCGCTTGCACTGGAAGAATTATTCGGACGCCGCCAGCGAATTGGTACAGAACCTGATTCCGGGCGATAATCCGAAGTTCAGCGGCTATTTGATCGCCTATTCGAACGACGCCGAACTGGTGGTAAACACCACCACCGATCCAGAGCCGATGGTCCAGAAGCTCTCCAAGTTAAAGCCGAGCGGGGGATCGGCGCTGTACGACGCGATTTACATGGCCTGTACGAACCGCAAGCTGGTCCAGGGCGAGCCGATCGAGCCGCGGCGCGTGCTGGTGATCGTGGGCGATGGGCACGACAACGCCAGCAAGAAGACGATCGAGGAAGCGCTCGAAATCGCGCAGCGGAATCTGGTGACCATCTACGGCGTAAGCACGGTGGCGTTCGGCTTCGATAACGAGGACGAAAAGAATCTGATCCGGCTGGCGGAAGAAACCGGCGGCCGTGTGGTCTGGCCGTTGCAGAACGTGTACGAGGACGTGCAGGGATTCGTTTCGGTGCCGTCGGATGAGGGCAACTTCGCCTTGAAAGTGGGAACGGGCGGCTACGCTTCGGCGCTCGCGACCGGGATGTACAGGGCGGTGGAAGCGGTGGTCGGCGAGGTCACCACGCAGTACCTCATCCGCTACATTCCGGACACGAACTTTGACGATATGCGCCAGTTCCGGAATATCGAGGTCCGGGTAAATTTGGCCAATGTGAAGGTGCGCGCCCGCAAAGGGTATTACCCGTACGCGCCTTAACGTTGACGTGGCGTTTTTTTGAAGATCCTGGTCGATAAGGGAATTAGATGTCCCCGCGTGTGACGGTCGAGACCCACCGCGCTCAATATTCGATTGTCCAGCTCGAACTGCCCGGCGAGGACCTGGTCAACCTCGGCGTGCTGCTCTTTAATCACGAGTCCAACGAGTTGCACCTGCGCTTCCGCCGCGATTTCGAGACGCTCTCGGACGAAGAGGATTTGAAGGTGACGCTCGCGCTGCTCGCGGACGATCTGGAACAGAAGGCCGCCGAAATGGGCGCAGCGGCGCTGGTTGAATATCTGGAACAATCCCTGTCGAACGTTTTCCGAATCACGGATCGGGAAGATGTCGTAGTGGAAGACTTCGCACGATCCGCGGAGCGCCTGTATCGGAAGCACGTGAAGAGCAACGTGCTGGAGTTCCGCACACATCTGCCGCGCTTTTCGCTGCGAGCGGCGGCCGGCAAATTTCTCGACAACGAAGAGGTCACACAGGAGGCGTGGCTGGAGACGCCCGAGGATTTGCGGCTGACGCCCGATATGTTCGTGGCCGAGATCGCGGGGCATTCCATGGAACCGCTCATCCCGGATGGGTCGCTGTGCGTCTTCCGCTACGGAGTGGTCGGATCTCGCAAAGGGCGGCTGGTATTGGCCGAGGATCTAGGATCGATAGGCAACGATCGCTACGCCGTGAAACGGTATGAGAGCGGCAAGAGCGTGCATGGAGACGAGTGGCAGCACAGCTGGATCGAGTTGCAGTCGCTGAATCCCGAATTCGAGCCTTGGAAACTCGACCCGACCGAAGAGCGCTACCGCATCATCGCTGAGTTCGTCCGGGTGCTGGATTAGCGCTAAGCCCCGGCGCGAGCCGCCGCCAAGTTGCGAACCACGTACGGCAGAATCCCGCCATTGCGGTAATACTCGACCTCCTGCGGTGTGTCGATTCGCACGATCACATCGAAGCTCTTTTCGGCGCCATTCGACTTGGCGCGCACGTGGGCCGGTGAGCCGGACTGAAGCGCCTGCGGGATACCTTCAATCGAGTAAATCTCGAAACCGGTCAGGCCCAGCGCCTCGCGATTTTGACCGGGCAAAAACTGCATCGGCAGCACGCCCATGCCGACCAGATTCGAGCGATGGATGCGCTCAAAGCTCTCGGCCAGCACAGCGCGCACCCCGAGCAGCAGCGTGCCCTTGGCCGCCCAATCGCGCGAGGATCCGGAGCCATACTCCTTGCCGGCAATAATCACCAGCGGCGTGCCTTCCTTTTCGTATTTCATGGCGGCATCATAGATGAACATCTTCTCGCCGCTGGGGAGGTGCGTGGTCCAGCCGCCTTCGGTGCCGGGAGCGAGCAGGTTCCGCAATCGAATATTCGCGAGTGTTCCGCGCACCATCACCTCGTGATTGCCGCGGCGCGCGCCGTAGGAATTGAAATCAGCCGGTTTCACGCCGTGCTCGATCAGATATTTGCCCGCTGGGCTGTCCGCCGGAATATTTCCAGCCGGTGAAATATGATCGGTGGTGACCGAATCGCCCAGCACCGCGAGAGCGCGCAGTCCCGTCAGGTCGCGCACCGAGGTAGCCGGATCGACCATCTTTTCGAAATAAGGCGGATTGCGGATGTAAGTGGATTTGTCGCTCCACTCGTACAAGTCGCCGGCGGGAACCTTGACGCTGTTCCAGCGGTCGTCGCCTTGAAACACTTCCGAGTATTCCTTTTGGAACATCTCGCTCCGCACGGAGCGCTTGACCACCGCGCTGATTTCTTCGGGACTGGGCCAAATGTCCTTGAGGTAGACATCTTTCCCCGCGGTGTCGGTTCCGATCGGGTCGTTTTGAAGGTCGATGTCCACACGTCCTGCGAGCGCATAAGCCACCACCAGCGGCGGCGAAGCCAGATAATTCGCTCGCACCAAGGAATTGATGCGTCCCTCAAAATTGCGGTTGCCGCTGAGCACTGCCGCGACGGTGAGCTTTTCCTTCTGCACGGCCTCGGCAACCGGTTCGGGCAGCGGTCCGCTATTTCCGATGCAGGTAGTGCAGCCGTAGCCGACCAGGTTGAACTGGAGCTTCTCGAGATAAGGCGTCAGGCCGGCGTCGTCTAAGTAATCCGAGACCACCTTCGACCCAGGCGCCAGGCTGGACTTCACCCATGGCTTGGTTTTGAGCCCCTTCTCGACCGCTTTCTTGGCAAGCAAACCGGCGGCAACCATCACCGACGGATTCGAGGTGTTGGTGCAGCTGGTGATGGCGGCAATGACGACGGAGCCATCCTGAATGGTGGTCTTCGACCCATTGGAACCGATCACGGCGGTCTTCGGCGGAGCCTTCAGCGTTTCGAGAAAGTTCTTTTTGACATCCGGCAGGTTGATGCGATCCTGCGGCCGCTTGGGGCCGGCCATGGACGGCACGACGCTCGCTAAATCGAGCCCCAGCGTGTCGGAATATTCCGGCTCCGGCGAATCCTTGGTGAGGAACAGTCCCTGGGCCTTGGCATACGCCTCCACCAGCGCGATCAAGTCCGGCGGGCGGTTGGAAAGCCGCAGGTAATCGAGCGACTGCTCATCGATGGGGAAGAATCCGATGGTCGCGCCATACTCGGGCGCCATGTTGCCGATGGTGGCGCGGTCGGCTAGTGGGAGCGCGGCAACGCCTGGGCCATAGAATTCGACGAATTTGCCAACCACGCCCTTCTTGCGCAGCATCTGCGTGACGGTCAGCACCAGGTCGGTAGCGGTGGAACCCTGCGGGAGCCGGCCCGTGAGCTTGAATCCGACCACTTCGGGCAGCAGCATCGAAATAGGCTGGCCGAGCATGCACGCCTCGGCTTCGATTCCACCAACGCCCCAGCCGACCACGCCCAGCCCATTGATCATGGTGGTATGCGAGTCGGTGCCGACCAGCGTGTCGGGATACGCCAAGGGCGGCGATTGCCGCGTATCGGTGAAAACCACCGGCGCCAGGTATTCGAGGTTGACCTGATGCACGATGCCGGTGTCGGGCGGCACGACCCGGAAATTCCGGAACGCTTTCTGGCCCCAGCGCAAGAAGGCATATCGCTCCTGATTGCGCTGAAATTCAAGCAGGGCATTGATGCCGAACGCCTTGGAGGAACCGAACTCGTCCACCTGCACGGAATGGTCGATCACCAGGTCGGCAGGAATGAGCGGATTCGCCAGCTTGGGATCAGCACCGGCGGCGCGCAGCGCGTCGCGCATGGCGGCCAGATCCACCACGCAGGGAACGCCGGTAAAATCCTGCAACAGGACGCGCGCCGGACGAAAGTTGATCTCCTTTGAGGGCGCGCCGATCTGCCACTTGGCCACATACTCGATGTCGGAGGGCTTGACGGTGCGTCCATCTTCGCTACGGAGCAAATTCTCAAGCAGGATCTTGATGGAATAGGGGATGCGCGAAATCTTCGCCACACCGCGTTTTTCGAGCGATTCCAGCGAATAGTAGTGGTACTGGTTGCCGGCCACGTTCAGCCGCGAAGAGGCGCCAAAGCTATTGGATTTGTCCATTGATTTCATTGTAGTTCGTAAAGACCGTAGCTCACATATATTCCGGCACTGAGATGCCCAGCACATCCAAGGTGCGCTCAATTTGCGCGCGCACGTATTGGGTCATCCACAGCAGGAAAGCTCGCTTTTCGCGATCTTCTTCGGTCAAGACGGGATAGTCGTGATAGAAATTGCTGAAGGCCTGCGCGAGTTGAAAAGCGTACTTGGCTACGTGAGCCGGCTCGCCGGAAGCAACCGCCCGCTCGACGGCCGAGTCGGACTTAGAGGCGATGAGCAGCAGTTGCCAGAGATCTTCGTTGGCAAGCTGGCGCTCGAGGGCGGATTCATCCAGATCGCAGGCGAAATTGGGCAAAGTTTCACCGCGTTCGGCCAGCTTCCGCAAGATGTTGCGCGCTCGCACGGCGGCATATTGGACGTACGGTCCGGTCTCGCCTTCAAAACTCAGCGCCTCTTGAAAATCGAAGGCGATCACCGAATTGCGCGTGAATTTCAGCATGAAATAGCGCAGCGCCCCAGTGGCGATTTGCGTGGCGACGTGGCGGCGCTCGGACGCGGGCGCTTCGGGATGGCGGGAGTCAACTTCCTCAAGCGCCTTTTCGATGAGCTTGTCGATGAGGTCGTCCGCTTTGACGCCCAGGCCTTTCCGGCCGGACACCTCGACATGAGGCTTCTTCCGGTCTTCTTCAGAAAGCTCGATGCCGAGTTCGACGCAGGTACGCGGCGAAAGCGCGACCATTTCGTAGGAAAAGTGGATGGATTTATCGGCCTGCTGGTTGTAGCCGAGGGCGCGCAAACCGGCGACGACCACGTCCTGCAAGTAAGACTGGCGCGAATCGATCACGTTGTAGACTTCATCACCGCGGCCAAATTGAGGGCCGGGCGGTTGCGGCTCGGCGGTGGTGACATACAGTTTGTGGCCGTCGATCACGTCCAAGGGCCGGTAATGGAAATCCTTGCCCAGCAGGCCGAATTTCCAGAGTTGATACGCGATGTCCTTACCAACGTAGGTGACCGTGTTGTTGGAGCGCACGATGACCTTGCTGTCCTCAGTGTCTTCGTTGGTCTGCTCCTTGAACGCGCTGGCAGGCATCACCCAGCAACCCTTGTTCTTGCCTTCGGTTTCGAAATAGATGGCCTTGCGTTCTTTGAGCTGGTCGAAAGCGGTCTCCCAAAATTTGAGTTGCAGGATTTCGCTCTCGCGCGGCAGGACGTCGTAGAAGATGCCGAGCCGGCGCATAGTCCGAAGGTGGCATCGCACAATGGCGTCGGAGATAAGCGCGGCCAAATAGACGAAATCGCCCGTCCGGTGTTCGATGGAGTGAAGCGTTTGAAGACGCCAGGCCAGGTCTTCCGGATGGTCTTTGTAATGCGTTGAGATGCGGGCGTAAAGATCCCAGCAATAGTAGTCGAAGCGAACACTCGGGTCGCCGAGCAGTGGCTCGACGTCCGAATCGGACTTGTGCTCCAGATAATGAAACCCGACCACCACGTCCGCCACTTGGACGCCGGTGTTGTCGATATAGTTCTGGACTTCGACGCTCCGGCCGCTGGAGCGCAGCATGCGCACAAAGGTGTCGCCCAGGATGGCGTTGCGCAGATGCCCGATGTGAGCCGCTTTATTGGGATTGATGTTGGTGTGTTCGACGATGATTTTGCCTGATACAGGCTCGCGCCGCTCGCCCGCGTCCCGCAAGACGCCGTAACCGTAAGCGCTGCGATTCAGCCGGACGTTGATGTACCCGTTGCCGGCCACCTCCAGGCCCGCGACATCCTCTAACGGACCAATTTCGGCCACGATCTCGGCTGCGATTGCCTTGGGCGCTCGCTTCAGTTGACGCGCCAGATGAAAGGCAACGGGAATGGCTAGCTCGCCGAACGAGGTCTGTTTGGGTTGTTCAAGAGCACCGGAGATATCCACGCCATAGCGCGCCCGAACATGCCCGGATACACGTTCAGAAATCGTTTTCTCGATGAAATAGAACACTCGCTACCAGTATGCAGTAGCCAGCCTTGATTCCGCTCTGCAGGCGCGAGCTAAATGATTCTCTCGATTTCCAGCTTGAAAATCGCCGTCGATGCCTCTTGGATGAACAGCTTCAGCGCTTCCAGCATCGCCGGCACGCTGGGCGGCTCGCTGCCGCACATGAAAAGCCGGTTTTCGGGGACAACGATGTGGACCACGGTTTCGGTCAGCACAGGCCGCCGGTCTCCGAAATTCGATGCGCTCGTGTCGGCCATGATGAAAGATCCGTTCTGACGATTAGACGCGAATTCTTACTCGCGAGCAACACCTCGGCTCGAAATTGAACCTGGGGGAACGACTAGGGGGGCTGGTACCCATAGATCCTGACGTGCGCCCAGCGGGGGTGGTTCCGATGCGCGACGCTATAATTGAAACGTGCCTAAGATTACCATCGAGGGGAAGACTGTGGAGTTCGAGTCGGGGAAGCTTCCCTATCACGAGCACGGCAAACCCGAATCGCTTCTCGACGTCTGCCTGAATACTGGAATCCAGCTCGAGCATGCCTGCGGAGGAAACTGCGCCTGCACTACTTGTCACGTCATCATTACCGAGGGGATGGAGAACCTTTCCGAGATGGACGACGACGAAGCCGACCG
Source organism: Bryobacterales bacterium (assembly GCA_963732175.1). Classification (GTDB taxonomy): domain Bacteria; phylum Acidobacteriota; class Terriglobia; order Bryobacterales; family Bryobacteraceae; genus Palsa-89. The sequence goes on from CAVSYF010000004.1 coordinate 116,098, forward strand.
CCTGGACATGGCTGCCGGGTTGACCCTGCGTTCCCGCCTGGGCTGCCAGTGCGTGGTTCAAGGGGATGTCAAAGTGGAAATTCCCTCCTGGAATCGCAACTATGTGAGCGAGGGTGGCGGATCGATGAATCTCGGGGATGCCATCCCGGCGGGCAAACGCTAGCCAAGCCCCTATTTTTTCGGCAACAAGTCCAGAAAACGGTCCACCTGATCGGCCGGAATATCGGCGGTGACCTGAGTCTGCATCTGCTGCTGGGTCACGTTGATGGCGTCATAGAGCTTGAGCAGCTCCGGCTGGTTGTCGGGCGTTCTTAAGCGCGCAAAACCGATCATCCCACGCAGCATGTCGTGAATGAACTTGGCATCGCCGTCGGATTTGCAATTCATCCGCGCGACGGCCTGGATACCGTTCTTGAGATCCAGTCCAAGGGCTGCGCTTTCCACGGATCGGAAGTTTGCAAGATTGTCGCTCTGCGGCAGCCGGCGAGTCAACTCTTCGATGCCGCCCGAGAGCGCCGCGTAAATCTGATCGGAGGCCGGAAGCGACCGAAGTAAATCGACGAGGGCCGGCGGAAGCCCGCGATTGCCTTGCCGATCGATGAGGGATCGTAGCTCGGCGGCTGGTCCGGCGGCCACGGTTGAGTCGTTCAACAAAAAGATAGCCCCGCTCTCGTCGCCGAATAAACGGTAGTTTTTATAGCCAAAAGGCGAACCAATTTCGATATCGGCCCTTGCAAACTTCCCGCGCGCCAGGAGCAGAGCGCGCTTGCCGTCCCAACAAAAAAGAACCTTGGATGCGGCCTTGAATCTTGCAATCTGCGCGGGGTCAAAGCGGGTCGTCAACTGGCGATAGACGGGCGTTCCTCGAATCGCATCCACATCGGCGCCTGCGACCGCTATAGTATCTGCGGGCACCAACGATTCCAGGCTCGCATCGATATGCAGAGAAGCCGATTTCTTGGCTTGGCATCCTGCCAGCGCAAAACATAAGATTGCCACGCCGAGCATTCGCATTCAGAAATCCTTTTTGGCAAAAATACCTAAAGCGCCCGCTAGGACGACGGCTCCGAATATTGCCGAGGTCCAGACCGGCGCGAACCCGCTGAAGGTCCGGCTCTGAATCGCATCCAAGGTGATCTTGCCGAGATCGTAGACTTTCGGCAGCGCGTAGTAAAGCGCCTGCCACAGATTGCGGGTCCACTCCGACGATAATAGCCGCATCATCATGCTGGTCTGCGCCAGGATGGGACTCATGAGCATCAACGCGACCGTGATCATGGTGGCTAGCGCCGCGCTTTCAAAGAGCACGCCGACGAACACGACCACCGTAAGCAATACCGCGAAAATAAAGCTGGTCGTAAGGATCGCGATTAAGAACTCAGGCGACCAGATCCCGGTCTTCAGACCGAGAATCGTCCATACGCCCAGGACGAGATAAACAATATTGCACGAGACGACCAGCACGTTGCCCGCGTAGCGGCCGAGCAGAATGTGTGTCCGGGAGAGCGGCTTGGAGACGAGCACTTCGATGCGGCCTGGCTCCAGCACGCTCGGAATCAGGCCGGAGGAGGCGAACACGGCCAAAAACATGCCAAAGGTGTAGAGGAACGCGGCAATGGCGCCGTAGACGTTACGGACAATGCGATCGAGGTCCGTGATGCGATTGTTCGATCTGCCGAACAGGGACACCGTGGCGGTGGCGCCCGCCACAATATCGATCTTCAGCAAAAAGAGGAAGAACAGGATCATCGCGGTGGAGAGCCCGAACAGTCCCCAGAAAATCTTTCGTGCGAAGGCTTCCCGGAAGGTATCGCGGATCAGCGCCAGGGTTGCCATCATGCCGGCCTCATTGCTGTTACCGCCCCGATGAAGACGTCTTCCAAGGTGCTCGTCGCCGGCGTGAGCGCCTCAATCTCGCAACTCTGGGCGCGCAGCAGATCGAGCGCTGCATTGGCGGACTCGCGGGTCGGAAACCGGAACTCGATCAGGCCGTTTCTGGCTTCCGTCAACGTGGCACTGGCTCGCAAGCGTTCGGCAAGAAGCTCCGGAACGTGCGATGCCGTCAATCGATAACCCTTGCCGGCGGTCAAATCCTGCACATTTCCCATCAGCACGACTTTTCCCGCGTGCAGGATCGCAACCTGGCGGCAAAACATCTCCACCTCGGCGAGCAGATGCGAATTGATGAAGATGGTTGCGCCTTTCTGCTCGCATTGCGTGAGTACTTCGCGGATGTGGCGCCGGCCCACGGGATCGACGCCGTCGGTCGGCTCATCCAGGATCAATAGCGAAGGCTGGTGGATCAGAGCTTGCGCGAGTCCCAGGCGCTGCAGCATTCCCTTGGAGTACTTGCCGAGCGGAACGCTGCCCCATCCTTGAAGTCCCACCAAATCGAGCATCTCGGGAATCCGCCTCTTTCTTTGAGTTGCGTCTAAGCCTGAGAGAGCCGCATAAAAATCGAGCATTCCGGCGCCGGTGAAGTAAGTGGGGAAGCGATGGTTCTCGGGAAGGTATCCAATGGGGCGCCGCGCTTCGGGCTCGCGGGCATCGCGGCCGAAAATCAGCGCGTTGCCTTGGGTCGGGTGCACCGCCGAAAGCAGGGCCTTCACAAAGGTGGTCTTGCCCGCGCCATTCGGCCCTAGCAGCCCAAAAATCGTACCACGCGGGACCTGCAACGAAACGCCATCGATCGCCCGGACTTTGCGCCCCGTCCAGCGTGAGCGGTAAATCTTGGTCAGGCCGCTGGTCTCAATCGCGTACTCGGATTCCACTCATCCCTAGCATACGCAGGATTCCCCGCCAATGTTCCGCTGAACGGGCCGGTTGGCCAGAGATTCGACTTAGTAATAAAGTTCCGCGCTGATGTCATAAACTTAAAGCATAAATCCAGATGATTTCTTCGAACCCCTCCAATCCCCTTCTTCGAGATTCGATTTCAAATACCTTTCGATGAAATCCGGGCTGAGCATGTTCAGCCCGCCATTGAAGAACTGTTGCGCGACGCCCGCGAGCGTCTGGACCAACTGACGTCCAATCCGGCTCCGCGCGCCTTTGCCAACACCATGGACCGTCTGGACCATTTGACGGATCGCCTGGAATTCGCGATGCAGATGACCAGGAATCTGGAGGCGGTTGCGACCACGCCCGAGTTGCGGGCGGCCTACAATGTCGCCCAGCCCCAGGTGAGCGAATTCTTCTCGTCGCTGCCTTTGAATGACGCGCTGTGGCGCGCGGTGCAGGCTTATGCGCGCACCGCAGAGGCTCGCAATCTGACGGGCGTGCGCAAGCGTTTTTTAGAGAAGACCATCGATAATTTTCGCCGCCACGGCGCTGAGCTGGATGCGGCGGGCAAGAAGCGCATCGCGGAAATCGACGTCGAGCTGACCAGGCAGACCATCCGTTTTTCAGAAAATGTGCTGGATTCAACCAATGAATTCGAGCTGGTGATACGAGACGAAGAAAAGCTTGCCGGGTTGCCGCAGAGCGCCCGGGCGATGGCTCGCGCCAGCGCTACTTCCAAAGGCCTGGAGGCGCCCGCCTCGCGATTCACTCTACAGGCGCCGAGTTATCTCGCCGTGATGACTTATCTCGATGACGGAGAAGTACGGCGCCAGGTTTATGAGGCGTTTGTCCAGCGGGCGACCAGCGGCGAGCACGACAACCGCCCGCTCATGCAGCGCATTCTGGAGCTTCGGCGCGAAAAGGCGGTGCTGCTGGGTTATCGCGACTTTGCGGATCTCGTCTTGGAAGATCGAATGGCGCATACGGGGGCGAGAGCGCATGACTTCCTGGCCGAACTGAAGGAGAAGACCAAGGCCCATTTCCGGAAAGAGAACGAAGATCTGGCCGCCTTCGCCGGGAAGGCCCAACTGAAACCTTGGGATATTGCCTACTACGCCGAAAAACAACGGGCGGCGCTGTATGACTTCGATGAAGAATCGCTACGGCCGTATTTTCCGCTCGACAACGTGGTGAACGGAATGTTCGAAATCGTGCGGCGACTCTACGGGATTCGAATCGTCGAGAAGAGTAATGTCCCGGTCTGGGACCCGCACGTGAAGTATTACGAGATTCAAGACGAGCGGCGTTCCGGCGAGACTGCCCTGTTGGGCGCTTTCTATGCCGACTGGCACCCGCGCGAAAACAAGCGCAGCGGCGCCTGGATGGATGCCTTCATCACCGGCGTGGGCGAGGGAGGGAAGTTGCAGCCGCACGCAGGGCTGATCTGCGGTAATCTCACGCCGCCCGTGGAGAATCGTCCGTCGCTGCTCACGCATCGTGAGGTTCAAACGATTTTTCACGAGTTTGGCCATTTGCTGCATCATTGTTTGAGCCGGGTGGAAGTGCGGAGTTTAGCGGGCGTGAGCGTGGCTTGGGATTTCGTCGAACTGCCCTCGCAGATCATGGAAAACTGGTCCTGGGAGCGCGAGGCGCTGGATCTTTTCGCGCGGCACTATCTAAGCGGAGAGACCATCCCGGAAGAGCTTCTCGCCAAAATGAGCAAGGCGCGCAATTTCCGCGCCGCGAACACCCAAATGCGTCAGCTCGGATTTGGTTTTGTGGATTTGGCTTTGCATCGCGATTACTCTCCGGAAACACATGGCGACTTAGTGGCCTACACTCGCGGCATCCTGCAGGAGTTCTCTCCGGCCAGGCTGCCGGAGGATTATGCCATGATCGCCAGCTTTTCGCACCTGTTCGCCAGTCCGGTGGGTTATGGCGCCGGCTACTATTCCTATAAGTGGGCCGAGGTTCTCGATGCGGATGCCTTCACAATGTTTCAAGCGCAAGGCATTTTTAGCCGTGCAGTAGGTGCGCGTTTTCGAGACAAAATCCTGGCCCGCGGAGACAGTGAGGATCCCGCCGACCTTTATAGGGATTTCATGGGCCGGGATCCGGACCCCGATGCACTCCTGAAACGTTCTGGATTGCTGGAGACCAGCGGCGCGCGAAATTCATAGTCCCAGTGCTTTTTCGGCGCAACTAATAACCTCCCCGAGTAATCCTACAATGGGAAGCCGGAGGAGCGGCATATGAAATCCAACATTCCACTAGGTCGCTGGTTTGGAATTGAAGTCGGTCTGCACTACAGTTGGTTCATCATCGCGTTTCTGATCGTGATGTCGCTCGCGGCGCAGTTCCAGCAGAGCCACTCTGAATGGGGGGCGAGCACCATCTGGACGCTTTCGATTTTGACGGCCGTGCTCTTTTTCGCGGCCTTGCTGGCACACGAAATGTCGCATGCCTTGGTGGCGCGCGCGCACGGCCTCACCACGCGAGCTATTACCTTGTTCGCGCTGGGCGGAATGGCGCAGATCGAAAAGGAACCCGAGGATCCGCGCACCGAGTTCTGGGTGGGAATCATCGGCCCGATCTCGAGCAGCATCATCGGCCTGATCTCGCTCGGCTTGGCGGTGGCGGATGGCTGGCATATCGGATCCAGCCCGGCCACGCCACTCAGCGCCATGTTTGTCTGGCTGGGGTACATCAACCTGATGCTCGCGGCGTTCAATATGATCCCCGGCTTCCCTTTGGACGGAGGGCGAATCCTGCGGGCCATCCTGTGGTGGTTTGGCGGAAACGGCGAGCGGGCCACCCAGCAGGCGGCGCGCACCGGCCAGGCGGTAGCGTTGATCTTCATCGCGTTCGGAATATTGCGCTTCTTTGGAGGAGCCGGCATCGGGGGGTTGTGGATCGCCTTCATCGGGTGGTTCCTGCTGCAAGCGGCCAGCGCCAGCTACACCACGGTAGCTTTGACGGCGAACCTGCGCGGCGTCCAGGTGAGCGATATCATGACGCACGATTGCATGGTGGTGGACGGGAACACCAACGTCCAGCAGTTCGTTCAGGACTACCTGCTGCGGTCCGGCCGCCGTTGCTTTGTGGTCGAGCGGAACGGCGAAATAGAGGGTTTGATAACGCCGCACGAGATCAAGGAATTGGAGCATCCTCGCTGGCCCTATACGACACTTTCTCAAGTCATGCGCCCGCTTGACCAGGTCCACACCGTGTCGCCGACGACGCCGATCATGGAAGCGCTCGAAACCATGGGCCGCGACGACGTGAACCAGCTTCCGGTGGTCTCCGACCATCATCTGGATGGAATCGTCACGCGCGCCAACGTGTTGCAGTTTCTGCAAACCCGAGCCGAACTAGGCGGCACACCGCGGGACGCGCACGCCGGGCGGTAGGAGCAACTGCGGCCCGCTGCATTCGGCGGTATTCGCGACCATAAAGTTTGGTAAAGTAGGCGCAGTGCGAATCGTTTTCGTCGCGGCATGGGCGTTGTTGACCTGTTTGGCCGCTTCCTCGGACGATCAACAGTTCAACGGCCGCTGGGACATCTCGACTAACGGAGCGTCGCCGCAACGCGGGTGGTGGCTGGAAATATCCGGCGCGGGAACGCCCAACCTGAAAGGCAAGTTCGTCGGAGGCGGGGTCGGCCTGGTGGATGAAATTCCCAAGCTCTCCATATCGGATGGCGAGCTTCGGTTCGCGTTGGAAGGTCATTTCCGCCGCGATCGAAATCCAGACAAGGGCTTGTTCTGGGCGCGATTCGAGGACAGCAAACTGAAAGGAACCTTCGAGATCGAAGGCGATCCTTCCTCGTACCTGGAGTGGAACGGAGTCCGCGCGCCGGCGCTTAGCGAAAAAGACGACGGCTCCTGGAAGAGAGCCGACCCGGTTGTGCTATTCGATGGTCACGATCTGGCCGGATGGCTGCCGCTCCCACAGGGGCGTTCAGCGGCCTGGACGGTACGCGACGGAATCGTTACCGGTCAGAGCGGCGCACCCGATCTGGTCTCCGAAAAGAAGTTTTGGAACTTCAGCCTGGATGCCGAATACAGACTTGCACCGCGCGCCAACAGCGGCATCGGCCTGCGCGGCCGTTACGAAGTGCAAATTGCCGACGACATCGATCGCCCCCCCTCCAATCGCGGAAGCGGCGCGATCCTCGGCCGCATCGCCCCGGTCGCGAATCTGGCCAGGCTCGATGGGGAGTGGCAAACCTTGACGGTTCGCCTGGTTGGCCGCCAGGTTACCGTCATGCTCAATGGAGTTCGGGTGATCGACCGCCAGAGCATCGACGGTCCGACTTCGATTATACTCGATGCCAATGAGAGCGATCCCGGTCCCATTCTGCTGCAATGCGACCGAGGGCCGGTGGAATTCCGGAAAATCGTCGTTTATCCCTTGATTAAGCGGCCTTGAGCTTTCACAAAACAGCGCGATCGTACCGGGTGCGCGGGCGCGTTCAGGGCGTCGGCTTTCGGTACTTCGTCGAGCAGGCGGCGAACTCCTTGGAACTGCGCGGTTGGGTGCGCAACGCCGACGACGGCAGCGTGGAGGTTTACGCGGTCGGCAATCCGGCACAACTCTCGGAACTAGCCGGTCTGCTGCGGAAAGGGCCGCGCTGGGCCGAGGTGCGCGGTGTTGATGAGTCCGAAGCCCCGCTAGAAAATCACAGCGGATTTTTCGTCCGGCAGTGAAACATCGTTAGGACCAGGCCGGGCTTTCTTCCAGGTCGAGAACTTGATGGACCAGAGCCTGGCCCTCAGGCGGCGGGGCCAATCGGGGCGCATGCAAGGCCGCTCGACAAATCGGAAATAGAGAGCGCTAATAACGAGCACGAAGGGCGTGATCAATATGAACTGGATCGCCAGGCGGACCGGGAAAGATCCCCGCAACAGGATGCGAGGTATTGCCGCGCCTAGCACTGCCACGATGTAATTGTGCAAAAGGTAAATCGTATAACACATTCCCCCGATGGTGGCAATCCAGCGGTTAGTGACCAAACGGTTGATTGCGACCCCCTGAAAGGCCGCGATGTAGAGCAACAGGATCAGCCAGGGAGCCCACGCTCCGGCGCCTCGCATCAGCAAAAACAGCAACAAAGACCCGGCGGCGATCGAGATCAAATCCCAGAGCCAGTTCTTTCCGCGCTCCCCTCGATCGAGATAGAACTCGGTGAGAAGAAAACCCGCGAGGAAGTACTGTCCATACGCCAATAGCGAAAGTTGCAAGGGCGGGTGGCTAGCCGCGAAGTTGCCTAGGGCAGTTGCGGCGATCGTCGCGGCGGCTAGGACGGATCTCCGGACGGAGGATCTTGGGATCGCGAAAACGAATCCGAGCAGCGGCGCCAGAATATAAAACTGAATCTCAATTTCCAGGGACCAGGCGACAAAATCGATGTCGCTTGGCCTGCCGAAAATCGGATTGTGCACGTAGAACATGCTGGCGACGAGATTTGGAAGCAGGCTTCCCGGGGTGCCCCTGGCGGCGACGATCTTGAGAATGAAGAATAAAAGAAGGCACAACAAGTAAGGCGGTTCGAGACGGGTAACGCGCCGCCAAAAATACTTCTTCAGCGATACCGGCTTCCTAAGATTCCTGCACGCTTCAGCGAACGGCAAACTGAGGATGAATCCGCTAATGACAAAAAACAGCGGCACACCCACATTGAGGATCTGGGTTACCTGGAACAAGCCGCCTGATCCTAATTTCGAGCCATATACGGGCGAGGAATATCGCAAGACGTTTCCCGCCAAGTGGTAAATATAGACGCAGAAGATGGCCAGAAATCGAAGGCCGTCAATTTCGGGAATGAATTGCCCCGTCGATGTGATGCGGCGATAGGGATCCAAGAATTGCGGCCTTGGAGAACGACAAGGAGCAACCGCGGTCGCCATAACGAAGCCAAGCACCGTCCGGGATTCAGATCATCTTGCCGGAGGTCCCTAGAACCAGTTCGCAGTATAACCCACAACTCAGCGCATTGTCTCCAGGGTGAATTGCGAGGTCTGCTGCTGCAGTAACGGTTTTAGGCAGCAGCGGCGCCTTTTTGTTTCTATGCCAACATCCGGGCGGCGTCCTTGGCGAAATAGGTGAGCATGAAGTCCGCCCCCGCGCGGCGGATCGCGGTGAGCGACTCCATGATCGCGCGGTCCCGGTCCAGCCAGCCGTTGTTGATCGCCGCCGTCAGCATGCTGAACTCCCCGCTTACCTGATAAGCTCCGAGCGGCGCGGAAAAACGGTCGCGCGCCTGCCGGATGACATCCAGATACGGCATGGCGGGCTTCACCATGATCATGTCGGCGCCCTCTTCCAGGTCCAGTTCGATCTCGCGCATGGCCTCGCGGGCGTTGGCCGGATCCATCTGGTAGCTGCGGCGATCGCCGAACTGCGGCGTCGATTCGGCGGCCTCCCGGAAAGGACCGTAGAACACGGACGCGAATTTGGCGGCGTACGACAGAATGGGCGTGTTCGAAAAGCCGGCAGCGTCCAGAGCTTTGCGGATGGCCGCAACTCGACCGTCCATCATGTCGCTGGGCGCGATGATGTCGGCTCCAGCGCGCGCGTGCGACACCGAAGTTTTGGCGAGCCATTCGAGCGTCGGATCGTTTTGCACTTCGCCATTCACCACCAGGCCGCAGTGTCCATGGCGGGTGTATTCGCAATTGCAGACGTCGGTCATCACCAGTAGCCGGGGCACTTCGCGTTTCAGAGCACGCAAGGCCTGCTGCACAATGCCATCGTCGGCGTAGGCGCCAGACGCCACTTCGTCTTTCTTGTCGGGAATGCCGAACAGCATCACGCCGCCGATTCCCAATCGATGCGCCTCGTCGCAATCCTTGACAAGACTATCGACCGAGAGTTGGCAGTTCCCCGGCATGGAACTGATCTCGCGCCGGACACCCTCACCCGGGCAGACAAACAGCGGCAGGATAAAATCGGCCGGGTCGAGCAGCGTTTCGCGCACCAGCCCGCGCAGCGATTCGGTCGCGCGCAAGCGGCGCATTCGATGAGCTGGAAAAGACATCGGGTTTCTCCGGCGCGGGATCAGCCTTCCTGAATCGTTACCGCCTTCAGTTGGTCTCCCTGCTGGATTTTGTTGACGACGTCCTGGCCGCTGGCTACTTGTCCAAAAACCGTATGCTTGCCATCCAGCCAATCCGTGGCGACATGCGTAATGAAGAACTGGCTGCCGTTGGTATTCGGACCGGCGTTGGCCATCGAGAGCGACCCGACCTTGTGCTTATTCGGGCTTCCCTTGGTCTCGTCTTCGAAGCGATAGCCAGGACCGCCGCGGCCAGTCCCCGTGGGATCGCCGCCCTGGACCATGAAATCCGCGATCACGCGGTGGAACACGGTGCCGTTATAGAAGCCTTCGCGCGCCAGGAATACGAAATTGTTCACTGTCTTCGGCGCGTCTTTCGTGAACAGATCGCAGACGATGCTCCCTTTCGAAGTGTCGAACGTGGCCGTATATTTCTTAGCCGCATCGATGGTCATGGCGGGCGCTGCTGAGTATTGTTTCGACATAGTTCCAGTGTAGCGGGCGACGGCTTTACAGACGCAGATCCCGGCCACTCATTTCCTTGGGCTGCTGTTCGTCGAGAAAGCCCAAAATCGTGGGAGAGATATCCTGTAACGCGCCTCCCGACCGCAGGCGGACCGCCGTCTCATCCACCAGAATGAACGGAACCGGATTGGTGGTGTGGTAGGTGTGTGGGCCTTTGGTCACAGGATCGATCATGGTCTCGGCGTTGCCGTGGTCGGCGGTGATCATCCAGGATCCACCCGAGCGCCGCAATGCCGCGAGGATCTCCCCGAGACCGGCATCGACAGCCTCCACAGCTCTTACGGTCGGCTCCAGCTTGCCTGAGTGGCCGACCATATCGGCGTTGGCAAAGTTCATCACAATCACGTCAAATTCGCGTTTCTCGATCGCCTTCACCACAACCTCGGTGATCCCGGCCGCGCTCATCTCGGGCTTTAGATCGTAGGTCGCGACCTTGGGCGATTGCACCAGTTCCCGGCTTTCACCGGGATAGGGTTTCTCGTTTCCGCCATTGAAGAAGTAAGTTACGTGCGCGTATTTCTCGGTCTCGGCAACGCGCAGATTTTTCCAATTCAACTGCGCCATCACGTCGGCCAGGATGTTGTTGGGATGCTCGCGCGTTAACACGAAGGGCACGTGGAAGGTCTTGTCGTACTGGGTCATGGTGGTGAAGTGGAGATTCTTGGGGCGGCTGGGCAATGGTGGATCTTCGGTGGTGAGCGCCTGCGTCATCTCGCGGCCGCGATCGGCGCGAAAGTTGAAAAAGATGCATGCGTCGTCATCGCGGATTATCCCGACCGGCTGCCCCTGCGGGTCCACAATCGTTACCGGCTCGATGAATTCGTCGGTCACGCCTCGCTCATAGGAGCGCCGGATCGCCGCCACTGGATCGGTTGCCTTCTCGCCGTTCCCGAGCACCATCGCGCCATACGCGCGCTCGATGCGATCCCAGCGTTTGTCGCGATCCATGGCGTAATAGCGTCCAGACACGGTGGCGATCTTGCCGATCTGGATTTCGCGCATCTGCTTTTGCACTTGCTCGACGTAATCGGCCCCGCTCTCGGGCGGCGTGTCGCGGCCGTCCATAAAACAATGCACGAAGACTTGTTCCACGCCTTCCTGCTTGGCCATTTTCAGCAGGGCATAAAGATGAGTAAGCAGAGAATGCACGCCGCCGTCGCTGCACAGTCCCATTAGGTGCAGGCGATGCGCGCGGGCGTGCTTCATGGCGTCGAGCAGCACAGGATTCTTAAAGAATTCGCCCGAGGCGATCATGCGGTCGATGCGCGTGACGTCCATGTAAATCACTCGCCCGGCGCCGATATTCAAGTGCCCCACTTCGCTGTTGCCCATTTGGCCTTCCGGCAGTCCGACCGACGGCCCTGAAGTTTGCACCAGCGTGTTCGGGAACTCGCGCAGTAATGAGTCGTAGGTGGGCTTTCGGGCCGCGGCGATGGCGTTGCCTTCGAGGACGGGCGAGAACCCCCAGCCATCCAGAATCGTGAGGACCAGCGGTTTTTTGTGGCCGTGCATTATTGGTGGAATGCTTTCCGGCCGGGGTACTTCGCGCCCTCCCCCAGCTCCTCCTCGATGCGCAGGAGCTGGTTGTATTTCGCAATGCGGTCGGTGCGGCTGGCGGAACCGGTTTTGATTTGACCGGCGCGAGTCGCCACGGCGAAATCCGCGATGAAGGGGTCTTCGGTCTCACCGGAACGATGTGAGATTACGTTGGTGTAGTGCGCTTCCACTGCCATTTGCATCGCGGCGAGCGTCTCGGTCAACGTGCCAATCTGATTCACCTTGATCAAAATCGAATTGGCGACACCCTTTTCGATGCCTTTCGCCAGCCGGTCCGTATTGGTGACAAATATGTCGTCGCCGATGAGTTGAATCTTATTGCCCAAGGCCTGGGTCAGCAGCTTCCAGCCGTCCCAATCGTCCTCCGCCATCCCATCTTCCAGCGAAATGATCGGGTACTGCTCCACCCATTTCGCCCAGAACTTCACCATCTGCTCGGGCGTTCGCTGGCTCTTGTCGGATTTCTTGAAAACGTACTTGCCGCTGCCTTTGTCGTAAAATTCGCTGGCCGCCGGGTCGATCGCGAGCCCGATCTGAGTTCCCGGCTTATAACCAGCTTTGGTGATGGCTTCCAGCACGACTTCCAGCGCCTCTTCATTGGACTTGAGATTCGGAGCGAAGCCGCCCTCGTCTCCAACCGAAGTCGAATAGCCGCGCTTCTTCAGCACGCCCTTGAGCGTATGAAAGACTTCGGCGCCCATGCGCAGCGCCTCGGAGAACTTCGATGCGCCATAGGGAGCGATCATGAACTCCTGCGGGTCCACTGAATTGTCGGCGTGTACGCCGCCGTTCAAGATGTTCATGAGCGGGACCGGCAGCAGGTTGGCGCCGACTCCGCCCAAGTAGCGATAAAGGGGCGTCATCTGCGATTGCGCCGCCGCTCGGGCCGCCGCCATCGACACGGCCAAAATAGCATTTGCGCCGAGCTTGGCTTTGTTGGGGGTGCCATCCAGCTCGATCATCTTGCCGTCGATGGCGCTCTGCTCTTCGGCCTCCATCCCGGTGATGGCCGGAGCAATTTTTTTCGAGATATTCTGAGCGGCCTTACGCGTTCCTTTGCCAAGATAGCGCTTGGGGTCGTTGTCACGCAGTTCGACGGCTTCGTGCTCGCCTGTGGATGCGCCGGAAGGCACAGCGGCGCGGCCAATCGTCCCATCGGCGAGAAGCACATCGGCTTCGACCGTGGGGTTGCCGCGGGAGTCAAGAATCTCGCGGCCTACGACTTTCACAATTTCCATCGTCTCTTCATTCTGGGGGAAGGACGGCCCTGTTGTCCAACCTAAGGTAATTCGAGACCGATTTTCCCCCCGCTCCGGTCTAAGCTTTTGCCTTCTTTCGGCCGATGAATCGGCGAATGGTGCCGCACAAGACACCACCTAGGCGCGCGGTCCTAATCACCGCGCGATTCATCACTGTCGTCGTGTCCCTAGCCGGCGCTGAGGCGATATTGTGGTTTGCCGGCTACCCGCCGTGGTGGGCGATGAGCCCGAATTGGGGCGGCGCGGCGCCGGAATACGAGTGCGATCCGGATCTCGGCTGGAGAGCGCGGGAGGGCAAGTTCGACCTGGTGTGGCCGGACCGTCCCCAGGGTGCTCACTACACCAACTGGAGCGGCGGCCGGCGAGCCACCGCCGAACAGGAAACAGCGGAAGAGGCGGGCGGGAAGCCTCAGGTGCTGTTCTTTGGCGATTCCTACGTCCAAGGCTATGAGCTCTCCGATGGGCAAACCCTGCCCTGGATCGTGCAACAGCACCATCCCGAGTTGCGGGTCTCCAACTTCGGCGCCGGAAATTACAGCACCTACCAGGCTTATCTGGCCATGCGGAAATGGGTGCATGGGGCGTCGTCGGTCTACTATCTTTTCAGCACGTTTTTGGAACCGCGAAACGCGGCCGACCCGAGCTGGCTGAGGATCTTCAAAAAGCCGCCTCCTGGCTGCTTTTATCCATACGCGGAACTTTCCGACGGCGATTTGCAACCGCACCGGTCTGAGGGCGATCTGGTCTGGCCGCTCAGCCGGCGGATCCGTCTGGTTGCGATGGCGGAGGAATATAAGGAAATCGCGGAATCCTATCTGCGCGTCCGAAACAAACGAAAATTGACCGAAACGTTGCTGCTCAAAATGAACGAAGCAGTGCACGCCGAAGGCGGAAAATTCGCCGTGATCCTGTTCGATCTGAGTCCCGCGGAGCGCACCGAGTACCGGGCATTTCTCGACTCGCAGGGAATCAGCTTCATCGATTGCGACCGGCCCGAGATGAAGGAAAGGGATTTACGGCTTCCGGACGGACATCCCGCGCAGGCGCTGAACCAACTGGTAGCGCAGTGGATCGAGCCGCTGAGCGTTGTGCCGAATCAGACCGTGGCGCAGAAGAATTGAGGATTCGAGGAGCTGCCCATGTCCATTCTTGTTGAACTATGGTCGTTCATTCGCGCCAGGAGGAAGTTTTACCTGGTTCCGATTCTTGTCATGGTGCTGGTGCTTGGCGGCTTGCTGCTTCTGGCCAAAATCTCGGCCGTCGCACCGTTCATCTACACACTGTTCTAGGCGCTTTAACCAGCAGCCTTCTTGACCTGTTCGATCAGGGCCGGGACGATCTCAAACAGATCGCCGACGATGCCGTAATCGGCAACCTCGAAGATAGGCGCATTGGCGTCTTTATTGATCGCGACAATGGTTTTGGATCCCTTCATTCCGACCAGATGCTGGATGGCGCCGGAAATTCCGATCGCGAAATATACTTTGGGCGAAACGGTCTGGCCGGAGCTGCCGACCTGGCGCTCCATCGGAAGCCAGCCGTTATCGCAGATCGGACGCGAGGCAGCCAGTTCCGCACCAAGTGCTTTGGCCAATTCTTCAACGAGCGAAATATTTTCCTTCTCCTTGATCCCGCGGCCGACCGCGACGATGATGTCCGCTGCCGTTAAGTCGACGGCTCGCGCGGATTCGCGGAACGGCTCGGACGGCTTGGCGCGAATCTGATCCGCGCTCAGCGCGGGGGCGAAGTTTTCAATCGTGGCAGAGCCGGACTCAAGACTATCCGCGCGAAAGGAGCCGGCCTGAAGGGAAACAAGCTGCGGCGTCTCGGTAGAGAGCTTCACGTCCGCGCTGAGCTTGCCTTGAAATAGTTGCCTCACGAAAACAGGGGTTCCGGATTCCACGCGAAAACCGATCGCGTCGCTGACCAGCACCCGGCCGAATCGTGTCGCGAGCTTGGGAGCGAAGTCGCGCACCTGATAAGTGTGCGGGAACAGAACAATGTTGGGCTGGATCTTTCTGATGAGCTGTTCGAAGGCCGCAGTGTAACCATCCGCCGTATAGTTGGCGAGCAGCTCGTGCCTGACGGCATAGACGCGATCCAACTTCTTGGTTGCGAGTTCGGCGGCAAGTGTCTCAACGTTGCTACCAGCCACCACCGCCAAAAGGCTTTGCTCGGTTTCGGCCGCCAGCTGCTGACCGGCAACGAGCGTTTCCCAGGAAGTGCGATTCCACGCGCCGCCGTGCTGCTCCATTACCACTAGAATGGCGCCGCTCATAATACCCGCGCCTCGAATTTCAGCTTCTCCACCAGCTTTGCCGCCGCTTGTTTCGGATCGCCGTCCAGCAGCTGAGTGTGCTTGGCGTGCTGCGGCAGATAAACCCGCTCAATCGACAAAACGGGCGACGGAGCAACCCCCAATTCCGCGGCGGTGAGGCGCTTTACCTCTTTGCTCTTGGCCTTCTTGATCCCCATCAGAGTGGCGTAGCGCAGTTTATTGATTCCCGATTGAATGGTCAACACGGCGGGCAGCGGCAATTCGACATTTTGAAACCAGCCGCCCTCGAGCTCGCGCTTCACCTGGATACCTGAGCCAGTGGTCTCGACGGCCATCACAATGGTCGCGTGCGGGAGCCCCAGCAGCTCGGCTAAGACGACTCCGGTTTGGCCATAACCCAAGTCGTCCGATTGCAAGCCGGTGAGAATCAGGTCGGGGCGCTCCGGCCCGATCGCTGCCGCAAGCAGCTTGGCGAGGCCCAGCGTATCGTACGAGCTAAGCGCTTCCTCTTCGATATGAATCGCCCGGTCGGCGCCTTTGGCCAACGCTTCGCGAATGGCCTGAGAAGCACGCGCCGGCCCGGCGCACAGCGCGATGACTTCGCCTCCGTGTTTCTCTTTCAGCTGCAGCGCCTCTTCCAGCGCATAGGCGTCCGGCTCATTGATCTCGAAACTGAGGTCGCTCTCTTCGATCCAGCGGCCGCTCGCATCGACGCGGAGCTGCGAGTCGCGGGCAGGAACCTGCTTGATGGAAACGATGATCTTCATGGCAGTCGGTCGGGATCAGCCGGTGAATCTCTTCAGTATGAGACACCCGTTGGTGCCGCCGAACCCAAAGGAATTGGAAAGCGCGTAATCGATCTTCATCGGCCGCGAATGATTCGGAACATAATCGAGATCGCACTCCGGATCCGGAAATTCGTAGTTAATCGTCGGCGGTGCGACTTGGTCCCGCAAGGCCAGCGCGGTGATCCCGGCCTCCAGCCCGCCGGCGCCGCCAAGCAAATGGCCGGTCATCGACTTGGTGGAGCTCACGGCCAGCTTATAGGCGTGGTCGCAAAATACCCGCTTAATCGCCCTGGTTTCGATTCTGTCGCCGATTTCGGTGGAGGTGCCGTGCGCGTTCACATACTGAATCTGGCTGGGCTCGATTCCGGCGTCACGGATCGCGAGCTGCATCACTCGAAATGCCCCGTCGCCATCCTCGGAGGGGCTGGTGATGTGGTGTGCATCGGCGCTCATTCCATATCCGCAGATTTCAGCTAGGATCTGCGCGCCGCGGCCCTGCGCAAACTCCAACTCTTCGAGCACCAAAATGCCTGCGCCTTCTCCTACCACGAAGCCGTCGCGCTGCGCATCCCAGGGACGCGAAGCCTTCTCGGGCTCGGCATTGCGCTGCGAAAGCGCCCGCATGGCCGCGAACCCTCCGATGCCCATGGGCGTGATGCAGGCTTCGGCGCCGCCGCAGATCATTACGTCGGCGTCGTCGCGCTGGATGATCTTGAAGGAATCGCCAATCGAGTGCGCGCTGGTAGTGCAGGCGGTCGCGGTGGCCGAGTTCGGCCCCTTGGCGCCGGTGCGAATCGAAACATAACCGGAGGCCAGGTTTACTATGGTGGCCGGAATGAAAAACGGGGAAATGCGGCTGGGCCCTTTCTCCAGCAGCGTCCGATGCTCGCGCTCGATCACTTCAAATCCGCCGATCCCGCTGCCGATGTAGACGCCTACCCGCTCGGCATTATGATCGTCGACCCGCAGTCCGGATTGCGCCATAGCAAGTTCACTGGCCACGATTCCGAACTGGATGAACCGGCCCATCTTCTTGAGGTCCTTGCGTTCAATGTATCCGGTCGGGTCAAATTTTTTCACCTCGCCGGCGATCCGGCAGGCAAACGCGCTGGCGTCGAACTGCTCGATCGGAGAAATACCATTACGCCCCTGGCAAATGGCGCGCCAGTTATCCTCCGTGCCAATGCCCAGTGGACTCACCAAGCCCACGCCGGTGACAACAATTCTACGCGAAAAAACAGGCTTCAAGAGACTTACTTCTTCTTCTTGCTTTCGATGTAGTCGATGGCGTCCTTCACGGTGGTGATTTTCTCGGCATCTTCGTCGGGTATGTCGATATCGAAGGCTTCTTCAAACGCCATCACCAGCTCGACGATATCGAGGGAATCCGCGCCCAGATCATCGACGAACGACGCGGAATTGTCTACTTGATTCTCATCCACGCCCAACTGCTCGACGATGATCTGCTTCACTCTCTGTTCAACCGACATGAATCCTCCCAGGATCTCTGCAAACTCATTGATTCTAGCGATGATGGCGGTTGACCGCAAGTGCGATCCTGCAGCTCAACCAATGTAGGACTTTCGATTCCCCTTTGATTCGTCTACGCTACGATCAGACGAATGCGCTTGGCCTTCGTCCTTATATCGAACTTCATTGTATCGCGGAGTGCCGCACTAAGCATTCCGCCGGCTGGTAAAGGATTTGAGGCGTAAGTGAGCCGGATTATATATCTGCATGGATTCGCGAGTGGACCGTCTTCGAAGAAGGCCCGTTTCTTCGCGGACCGTTTTGCCCAACTGGGAATGCGGCTAGAAATTCCCGATCTGGCGCAAGGGGATTTCGAGCGATTAACCATCAGCGGACAACTCGAGGTCATTGAGCAAGTGGCGCGAGCCGAGCCGGTCTCGCTGATCGGCTCCAGCATGGGCGGGTATTTGGCGGCGCTTTATGCGGCGCGGCACCCCGAAGTAGAAAAACTCGTGCTCATGGCTCCGGCGTTTTCATTTCTCACGCGCTGGCCGGAGACGCTTGGCCCCGAAGCCATGGAGGAGTGGAAGCGCACTGGTGTTCTGAAGGTGTTTCATTATGTGGAAGGCCGGACCATGGAGCTCGGTTACCAACTGATCGAGGACGCCGCCGCATATGAGCCGTACCCGGCCGTGACGCAGCCCACGCTGATCTTTCACGGCAAGAATGACACCGTTGTTCCGGCCGAGCTTTCCATGAAATTTGCCGAGCGACATCCTAGCGCCAAGCTGCGCCTGCTCGAGTCCGACCACGAGCTGCTGAACGTGCTCGATGACATTTGGATGGAGAGCGAGGAGTTTCTGTTCGGACGCATGCAATGATTTTTCGGGCCGGCTGGCGAGCACGCAATGGTAAACTGAGATCTAGTGCTCGTTAAGATACGCCTTCGATCGGGTCGAGTGCAGCAGCAGACCCGAAAAAGCAAGCATGTCGCTCTGGCGCTCGCATCCCTGCTCATTCCCGCGGCTGTGATGGCCTACGTGTTGGCGGGTTGGAGAGTGGCAGCCGATTTGAATCTGACGAGCCAATTCCCCATTACCGACGGCCTGTTTTCGCACTGGCAGGTCTGGGGCGCGGGCGCGGCCGTTCTCAATGCCCTGGCGATCCTGCTGAATCGCTATGGAAAATCCGGGCCGGTAATTAAGAAACCGATCGAGGAGCCGGAGCAGAAGCTGGCCAACTCGAGGCTTTAGCGCGACCGGCCGGCGCTCGCGGTGATGGGCTTGGGAACTTCCACCGGTGCGGCGGGCGCAGGTTCCGGGCGAATCAAACCGAGCGTCTTGCGGAGTTCGGCATCGAGCTGCTGCCGGATCTCTGGATTGTCTTTGAGGAACTGGCGTGCGTTTTCCCTGCCCTGTCCGATGCGGTCGCCTTTGTAGCTGTACCAGGAACCGCTCTTCTCCACCAGGTTCTGCGCGACGCCCAGATCAATCAGGTCGCCTTCCCGCGAGATTCCCTCGCCGTAGATAATATCGAACTCGGCTTCCCGGAACGGCGGAGCGACCTTGTTCTTGACGATCTTCACCTTGGTTCGGTTGCCCACCACTACTTCGCCTTCTTTGATGGCTGCGATGCGGCGAATATCCGCTCGAATCGAGGAATAGAACTTCAGCGCTCGGCCGCCGGTGGTGGTCTCCGGGTTGCCGAACATCACGCCAATCTTCTCGCGAATCTGGTTGATGAACATCAGGCAGGTATTCGATTTGGAGACATTGCCCGTGAGCTTGCGCATGGCCTGCGACATCAGGCGCGCCTGCACGCCCATGTGGCTGTCGCCCATCTCGCCGTCGAGCTCGGCTTTGGGGACCAGCGCCGCCACCGAGTCCACTACCAGCACATCGATGGAACCGGAGGCCACCAGCGCATTGGTGATCTCGAGCGCCTGCTCGGCGTAATCTGGCTGCGAGACCAGCAGGTTGTCGACATCCACGCCGAGCTTGCGGGCATAAATCGGATCCAGCGCGTGCTCGACATCGATGAAGGCGGCCATGCCGCCGGCTTTTTGAGCCTCGGCGACCACTTGCAGCGCGACGGTCGTTTTGCCCGAGGATTCAGGGCCGAAGATTTCAACGATCCGGCCGCGCGGAAAACCGCCCACGCCGAGCGCGGAATCGAGCGATATCGAGCCTGAGGAGATCGCCGAGACCGGCACCATCGCTTCTTTTGATCCAAGCCGCACGATGGAGCCTTTGCCAAACTGTTTTTCAATCTGGCCGAGTGTAAGTCCGAGAGTGCGGCTGCGTTCTTTTTCGTCCATGCTGGGTGTCCTTAGAAAAGCGCTCGGGGGAAATTCAATTGTAACAACGGGGGTCGAAGAAGGCTACAATTTTGGCGCGTAATAACCTTTGCGCGCGCGAACGATCAGATCCTTACGCCCTCTCACGCGGATCTCGACGGGATGATACAAACCGTCTACCCGCAGCGGCTCCGGGCGGTAAAAGATGTTGTACTGGTGCCGCAGTTCGTTGGCGATGTTCTCAAAGGACTGCGCCAAATCGGAAGCCTTAAACGGAAAGAACACTTGGCCGCCCGTCTCGTTGGCAAAATATCGCAAAACCTTATCGCCATCCGTCTCGATGCGCGTGATATTGGTCGAGATCGTGTAAATCGTGACGTCGGCTTTTTGGGCCATTTCCAGCGCCTGATCGCGAGTATGCAGGCTTTGGTTATCATCGCCATCGCTCAGAATCACCATCGCGCGGCGGAACTTGTACAGCGGCTGATCCTGCATCAGCTTGTCGCGGCAGGCGAAAAAGATGGCGTCATAGAGCGAGGTCCCTCCGCCCGGACGCAGGCTCTGAATGGACTTTTCGAGTGTGCCGATGTCATCCGTCAAATCGGCAACCAGCTCGGCGGAAGTATCAAAACTGACGACCAGCGCTTTGTCTTCGTGAGGGCGCACAGCGCCATCGATGAAAGCCGTAGCTGCCTCTTGCTGGAAATGGAAACGATCGCGAATGCTATTGCTGGTATCGATCAGGATGGCCAAACGCAACGGCAGATCCGATTCGGCCGAGAATTCAATAATCGTCTGCGGCTTTTTGCTCTCGAAGACCTCAAACTCGTCCTTCGTGAGATCGGTGACGAAGCGGCCCTTCTTGTCGGAAACCGTATAGAGCATGTTCACGCGCGAAACGTCCAAGGTGATGCGCGTGTCGTCTGAACTCGACGCCTGTGGAGCTAGGGCCTGTGCCGCTCGTGTTGCGCTGGACTGCCCGGTTAACGCGAGCGAGCAGGCGCACAGGGCCGCGGCAGAGTACAGAATCCTCATTACGACAAGTGAACCCATTATAGCTGGCGCCGGGAAGCGGCGGCGGGGCCGAGGCCATCCAGATATTGCTGCAGCTCGGCAGGCAGCGGCGCGGTGATCGTGATCCGGTCGCCGGAGGCCCGGCTCGTAAAAGTGATTCGATGGGCATGCAAGAAATAGCGTCCGAGCGTGCTCGCGGGCGCGCCGTAGAGCTTGTCGCCAACCACGGGATGGCCGATGCTCGCCAAGTGAACGCGGATTTGATGTGTCCGGCCGGTGCCGATTTTCACTTCCAAGAAGGTGAATTTTTCAAAGCGCTTCAGGACACGATACTCGGTAATGGCCGAGCGGCCGTGGGCCAGCTTGGCGGTCATGCGGACGCGCTGCCGCAAATCACGTGTGATCGGCGCGGTAATCCTGCCCTGGTCAGCTTTCAACGATCCGTGGACCAGCGCGAGATAGATCTTTTCGACCTCGCGGGAGGAAAACTGCCGCGCCAGGTGTTGATGCGCCGCATCGTTGCGCGCGATCAGGAGCACGCCGCTGGTCAGCCGATCCAGGCGGTGCACGATCCCGGGGCGCACCGGGCCGCCTACCTGAGAGAGATTCCCGAAGCGGTGCAGCAGCGCGTTGACCAGGGTACCGGTGTGACGCCCGGCGCCGGAGTGCACCACCATTCCCGCAGGCTTGTTGATGGCAATCACGTCAGCATCTTCATAGAGAATGTCGAGCGGAATCTCTTCGGGCACTGCGCGCAACGCCGGCAATTCGGCCGGTTCAACATGGATACGTTCGGAGCCCTTCAGGATGGAGGAACTTCTTCCCGCAGCGCCGTCGACTTCGACGCGCCCCTGGTCGATCCACTGCTGGAGCCGTGAGCGGGTGTACTGGGGCAAGCGCTCGCGCAGGAAATGATCCAGCCGTTTGCCGCGATCGCTCGTCGAAGTTTGAAGCCACAAGCCATTGCTCACTAGCCACCAGTTATATTCAATACGTGATTCCTAGCGCAATTGCTCCGGTGGCGCGGACCGGCGTGCGCATGCGCTATGCATTCCCGTTGTTATTTCTCGCCTTGCTGGCTGTGCGCCTTTGCCACGCAGGAATCGTGTGGGTGGAAGAAGCCTATCCGACGGCCGCAGCCATTCAGCTTCTCGATGGCAAGGCGCTGTACCGCGACGTTTGGTTCGACAAGCCCCCGCTCTCCCCATTTTTGTATTTGATGTGGGACGCGCAAATCGGCATCCCACTGCGAGTGGCCGGCGCAGTGTTCGTCTTTTTATGCTGCTGGATGATGTGGCGCTTCGCACGGGATTTGTGGGGGCCGCGCGAAGGGCTGGCCGCGGCGCTCTTCCTGGGATTTTTCCTGACATTCGGCATTCCTTCGGGTGTGATGGCCTTGGCGCCGGACCTGCTGATGGTTCTGCCTCACATCGCGGCCGTTTATCTGGCATGGCGAGGACGCGCGTTTTGGAGCGGCTTGGTCGCCGGCCTGGCGCTTTTGACCAACCCGAAGGGGATCTTCGTCTTAGCCGCCTGCGCACTTTGGACGGGCCGAGCATGGCCGCAGCTCCTGGCCGGTTTCGTTATCCCGAACATTGCGGCCCTGGCCTGGTTCGGGCGGCCTTACATCGACGAAGTCTGGCGCTGGGGGGCTTTATATTCCCGCGAGACCTTCGCATTCACAACGGGTCTCACTCGGACGCTCAACTGGGCGGGATTTCATTGCGCACTGATACTTGCCGCGGCCGTCGCGTTTTCTAAGGGGCGGCATCGTCGTATGCTGCTTTGGTTGCTGTTCTCGCTGATCGCAGTAGCGGCGGGCTGGCGATTCTTCCCTCGATATTATTTTCAGTTGCTGCCCGTGATGACGCTTGATGGCCGCGCGCGGCTACGTCTTGCTGGGGCGTAAACGCGTTCTGGTTTGGGTATTACTGTTGATCCCGCTGGTTCGCTTCGGCCCCCGCTATGTAACGCTTGCCGGCGATCTGCTGCATCACCGCCAGACTCACTGGAGCGACCTCGCATTGGAGCAGGACAGCCGTGCGGCCGCGCGCCAAATCGACCCCCACGGAACGCTGCTGGTCTGGGGCTACCGGCCCGACATCTTCGCTTACACGCGCATGGCGGCGGGCACCCGCTTTCTGGACTCGCAACCTCTCACGGGCGTTCTGGCGGACCGGCACTTGACCAGCTCGGATGCCACCGCGCCCGAGTGGGCGGTCGAAAACCGGCGCGCACTCATCCAGACCAAACCAACCTGGATCGTCGATGGCCTAGGTCCCTTGAATCCGCAGTTGGCGATCACGAATTATCCAGACCTGCGCGACTGGCTCGCCAATTATGAGACCACCGCGCGCACGCAATTTACGGTGATTTATAAACGCAAATAGCCGCGATTATTTTCCCGTCCAACACGCCGCGCGCTTTTCGAGGAACGCCGATATGCCTTCCTGCGCGTCGTGCGCCAGTGAATTCATCGTCATGACCTCTTTCGTATACGCGTAAGCCTTCGCTTGATCCAAGTCGATCTGCGCATAATAAGCTTGTTTTCCCAGCGCCACCGTAAAGCTGCTGGCTTCGGCGATCTGGCAGGCAAGCTGGCGCGTCTCCGCTTCCAATTGCGCTGCTGGAACGACGCGGTTGACGATCCCCCAATCCGCGGCCGTGGCCGCATTCACGAGCTTTCCGGTAAGCAGCATTTCCATCGCACGCTTACGTCCGATGGCGCGCGTCAGGGCCACCATGGGGGTCGTGCAGAAAAGCCCAATTTTGACGCCGGGCGTCGCGAACGCAGCCTCTTCGCTGGCGATGGCCAGATCGCAAGTGGCCACCAGTTGGCATCCTGCGGCGGTCGCCAAACCTTGCACCTGCGCGATCACCGGTTGGGGAATCGCCTGGATCTTCGAAATCAGTTGGGTGCAGACATCGAAGATTCGGCGATAGTCATTCACGCTTCGCCCCACCATTTCGGTCAGATCGTGCCCCGAGCTGAAAACCTTGCCGGCCGCTGCCAGGATAACCGCGCGAATGCTCGAGTCGTCGCCGAACTCATCTAAACAGCGGATCAGCTCCAGCATGAGATCGAGCGAGAGCGCATTGCGCCGCTCCGGCCGGTTCAACGTGATAATTCCTAACGAACCTTCGGTGGATCGTAGCAGATGCTGGTAGGACATTGAGGCAAGCTCCTACTTGGAGTTTACTTCCGCGACCCGCTGCCGGCTGGGGAACGGCGCTACCGGCCTACTGGTTCAAATTGAAAACGATTTCGATTTGCGTTTGAACTTCCATCGGCTGGCCATTGAGTAGCGTGGGCTGATAGACCCACTGCTTCACCGCTTCGGTAGCGGCCTGGATGAGCAACTGAGGGCCACTGAGCACCTTAAGATTCCGAACGGCGCCGTCTTTACCGATCACAGCCGCGAATCGCACTGTTCCCTGGATGCGCGCGGCGGCAGCCATAGCCGGATAGGCAGGCGTAACTTTCTTCATCAACTTGCCTGCTTGCAAGTTTCCGCCCGGCTTCAGCGGCGTCGAAGCTGGACTCTCGACGGGGCGCGCCGGCGCGGCTTGTTTCGCCTGGGGTGCGGGTAGCCGATCGATTGGATCGAGCAGACGGATCGCGGACGGGATCACGTTCACGCTGGGTGCACTGGGAGGAGGCGGCGCCGGCAAAGTCGAGCCGGCTTCAATAGCGGCGCGCTCGCCGGGATCGTTGACGATCCTGCCCTGGCTGGAAGGAGGCTTGAATTCGCGCGTCGCAGTTCGGGGTTGCGGTGCCGAAGCTCTCGTAATTTGCCCGGACTCGGGTTTTTCTTTAACGCTCGGACTAATCGGCGCTACTGGCGCCGTCGCCTGCTCCTTTATCGGAACTGCCGGTTGGGCCGGTAGCGCAACCGCGTTCTTGGGCGAGATCAGCGACACCGACTCCTTTGCGATCGCTCCCGAACGATCTACCACCTCCAGGCGCAGGCCCAGGCTTTCGGCCGTGGACCCGTAGGACAAATGCCCGATCCTCAATTGCTCGGGCGCCAGCGCGATCGTCTCCGGCTGCTGATCGCGCTCCATGATCACCAATCGCCCTTCGCGAGCTTGTTCCACCGCCGCGCTCGCCCCGTTCCATTTGATGTTGATCATCCCCGTGCCCTGCGGCTCGACCTCCAGTTTGAGCGAGGCGCTCATCGGCTGCACCGGCGTGGCCGGCCTGGCTCGAGGCGTCCAATGGTGCACGATTAAGAGCGCAACAATCCCGAGCAGAGTAATCGCTAACCCGACCCCGATCCGAATCCATTGAGTCCGGCCGAGGCTTTTCACCTTGTTGGCAAGGGTCGGAACTGCGGCCCTCGTGTCCTCGGCCGATCTCCATTTCTTGAGCCGGTTCTTCGGCCGGCGCTAAGCGATGAGATTGCGGGATGACCTGCTCTGCCAGGGAAGCTCTTGATGCTGCGGGCCGAACCATTCTCGGAACCACCATTTCCCAGCTGACTTCCGACGACGGCGCCGGTTTCTGCCAGTCCTCTGGGGGAGCCTCGATGTGCCTCTGGCCAGCGCCGTCGGTTCTGTTTCCACTTGGGCCACGCTCGACACGGTTCCGATCGTTTGGACACGATCCTCCCGTGAGACCGCGACGCTCGCCGGAAACGCGGCCGAAGAGCCTCCGAAGAGGAAGGACCACGTGACGAGGAACCGAAAGTTTGCCGGTCGTTCGGAGTCCCCTGCGTCGCGGCGGGAAACGTCGATCAACTCGGCTGATTTAACTAATCTGTTCTGCGAGTTCAGCATAGTGACTTACCGCTCTTCCTATTTTTTCCGGCTCCGCCTCGGCTGCCACGCCAATCGAGGGATTCGGCGCGCGAATCTTGAAGGTGCCGTTTTTAAATTCGATGTCTCGAACCTTGCCGTTCGGACCCAGGGGTCCCACGTCCTTGCCGTTGAAACGGAGGATGAGCGCGCCCGGCATTTCCGGTTCGAAGAGTCGCGCCCTTGGTGAGCTCAAAACTGCGGGTTTCATTGGGTTCAAGAACGCGAGCCATAAGAGAGTTGCCATCCACGTCGGTGATGCTAACCCAGGTCGGCTCCCGGGCTTCGAGATCAATGTGCATAGGCTCCGAATTGGCCTCTGGCGAACCAGACTCAGCGGCAGCGCCGGCGGCCGCTTCCGATCTGCTCGGCGCAACGGCAGGAGTATTTTGGGACCGCGGTGTTTTCGGCTTGTTGGACTCCACCGGTGTCGCTCGGTCCGGAGCGGCTACGTTTGGCGCGGCGCTTTCTGCGGACGGAGCGGCCGTGGCTCCCGCCGGCTCAACTTGCTTGGACGGCCACAGCAAAAAGCCCGCCACGACAATTCCGGCGGCCACGAGAACCGAAGCCACCCAAGCCCTGTAATTACGACGGGAAGATGCACGAGGCGGTGGGGGCGGAGGCGCCGCCGGAGGGGCTGCCAGCAATTGAGGCCGGGGAGCGACTCGCTCCAACTCGCGCGTGGCTTGGCCGCAGAACTTCTCGACGGTGGTCAGAAGATTCCGGAAGCTTTCTTCGGTGATGGCCGAGGTTTCGCGCAGGTCCTTAATCATGCCCGGAATGGCTTTCCACTTCATTTTCGAGGCGGCTGATTCGATTGCCTAAATTGGACTCGACCGCGCGCACAAACCCAGCCCACTTGGCCTGGTCGCTGGCGGCCGGTATGCCGCGCTCGTGACGTTGCTTGAAGAGCCGCGCCCCGGCTTCCGAGTCGATCGCCGCGGGAAGATGCGTGTCTTGTTCTCCCGCCACGCCTTGCAAGAGCTGAATCTCGTCGGCGATTCGCAGCGCATTCCGCCGGGACAGGCAGCGCCATTCACTCGGCGCGAGCTCCTGATCCGACCCGTACAGGCCAAAGCCAATCAGTTCGTCTTCGCCAATGGCATCCGCAATGCGGGTGAACTGAGCGATGGTGGCCCGCCGCAGCGAAGTGACTCCATCGAAGGCCGCGTAGAAGGCGCGGACCTGTTCAGCCGTTACCGGCCCCACATATTCGGCGGTGAAGTTGAGCGACTCGTTATCGAAATCGAAGGCCAACCACTCCCCCTGATTTTCAACGTGCACGTCCTCGGCCACCATCTGAAAGAATTTTTGCGCCTCTTGGACCACGCTCGAGAGTTTGTGCAGAGGCACTCCCACACCACCCCGATTCAACTCAATCCGTATGCGCAGACGCGCCATTATTTTCTCCCTGAAGCTGGACCCATACCGGCTTCAGACGGAGAAAGCCCGGACATAACGCGGCCACTCGCGAATCGCAGATTGTGCCAGGCCTCCACGCATTCCGGCGCCTGTTCGACAATCCGCCCGCAATAACGGACCGCAGCTTCGTATTCGCGATGCTCTAAAGCGACGGCGGCCAGGCACTGCAGCGCCACCGTTGAACGCGGAGAAGTCTCCAGCAGGCGCTGAGCCTGTCGCCGCGCTTCTTCCAGTTCGTCGGCCGCAATTTCGAGCGCGATCAAGTTCGTGAGAGCCTCCTCGCATTTCGGATCCCATTGAAGCAAGCGTTCATACGCGGCACGCGCTTCCTCGTAGCGGCGCAGCAGTTGCAGCGCGACGGCCTTTCCAAACAAGGATCGCAACCGTGCGGCGTCCGACCAGCAGCCGTCAAACGTGGTCAGAGCTTCCTCGGGACGATCCAGGTGCAAGAAACAATCGCCCAGAGCGAGACGGGCGTCGTCACGATGAGAATCCACGCCCAGAACCTTTTGAAATACCAGGCAAGCCTCGGCCCACCGTCCCAAACGATGCAGGCAGATGGCGAGGTTATAATTTGCGAAGGTGTTGTCCGGCTCGGAGGTGACGACCGTGTAATAGCTGCCGGCCGCCTCTTCGAAACGGCCGAGCGCTTGCTGGATTTCACCACGGATGGTGTAAAAATCGACGATAGCGTCGCTGGGCGCAGTTAGGGCGTCGAGCGCCTCCTGTAATTGCCCGGCGGAACGCAATGCCAAGGCGGTTTCCACTTGGTTTCGAATCGGTGTTGCAGCAGCGGACATTTTTAGACGCCTCCTGACGCCGGCGCAGCTTTCCTGACAAACAGGTGCGGGGGATTCTTCGCGTACAGTGCGCCAGTGTCGCGAAGACTTTGCTCGTTTTCGGTTCGAAGCGCTTCGGCGAACGACATTCGCACCGAGCGGACTACCGGCCCCTGATGCCATTCTTCTAAGAAGCCAAATCCTCCGGAGGTTAGGCGGGCGTCGGTCCAGTAGTCGACTGCGTTCCCGTTGAGGTACAGCGTAAAGGACGGACCGGCAACGTCCAGCTTAATGCGGAGAGTAGAATTATTGCGCGGCAGGTCCAGAACTTTTTCCGAATGCGAGCCTTCATTGCCAAGATAAACGGTGAAGTGTTCGACCGACAGCCGAAGGGAAGGCGTTTGGCTGAGAGTTTTCATTCGCACGGCGTAATAGTTGGCCAGGTCTTTCGCGCGGTAGATCCAGGCGGCGCCCTGCGCGTCCGCTGTCCAAGTGAACTCGAACTGGCCATCCCGCGCATGGAGGGACGGCTGATAAATGTTCAATGCCCTCGCCTGGCTGCCGCCCGCATCTGCGCTGGAAGCGGTCTCCCGAATCCAGCCTCCTCCGCGCGGGTTCGTTTCGAAATTCGCTGATTTTGCCTTCGGCTGCGCGGGATTGGCATGCCTCCAGATCGGCACCGCGATGGCGGTGAGCAGCGCGGCGGCAAGAAACAGCTTCGGAATGCCCGAAGGTCTCGCATAAAACGGCGGAATTGAGGCAGGAACTTCCTCCGATGGAGTCGATTCGACCGGGGCATCGGGTCTAAGCATTTCGGGAACGACCAGTTCAGTAGCGCTCGCCGTTTTGGTCGCTCCCGGAACGTCGAAAAGAAATGACCAGGTGATGGAGAACTGGAAATTTACCGCCCGCTCAGAATCGTCGGGCTGTCCGCTCCCTGCGATGAGAGGTGTTTGGGATTTCAACATAAATGCCAGCCGACGAATGTTCCCGCCGTTTTCGAATCCGACTCGGGAGGAGCCGGGGGAAGGGACTCTATTTACAGCTTAGGACAACTTATACCCAATATATAGGTGCTTGTCAATATTTTTCTCTGGGTCTTGTGATGCTGTTGTAATTCACTATATAATCTCAGAGACACGGAACTGGCCTAAGGGAGGTGTTATTTGTCCTCAGCCAAGAATTCGTCCGCGAAGCCGGGCGCCACGCTCGCCAGCGCTACCGCCAAGACTCAGTCTGTCATCGAGGGCCTGCAAGCCAGGCTGAAGGGGGACCTCGGCGATGAGACGCCGGCGCATGTGCCCTCTGTTTCGATTGCCAAACCGCGAGACGTGATCGAAGAGACGGAAGAGGATCTGGAGCGGCAGCTTCAGGCGTATTTCGCAAACAGCAGTTTTCGTCCTCGCGGCGGCGTTCATGCCCGAAGCGGGCCGCTGGGAGCCAACCTGTCGCGCACCCAGATGTTAGATGAGCTTCGCAGCCGCGTGGTGGACGGCGTGGTGCATCGCATTCTCGCCGAATGGGCACGCCGCGAGCAAGAGCTCCCCGGCAGCGCCGCAATGGGAAACGAGATCATGGAACGGCTCATCCAGCGGGTGTTCGAGCAGTTTCAAGAGCTCGCGCTGGTGTCGTAGTCGTAATTGCTTCAAGCCGCAACTTAAAGCACACAAAAAAACTCCTTGACAGTGACTCTGGTCTTCGTCATAATGCCGGACCAGGATCTTTCAGGGCGAAACGAGGGGGAACCATGTCGAAGAACCTCAATACTAGAGGTGGGTCGTATTTTGCGCGGTGTTGTTGCTCAGCACGTCTGCGGAGTGATTTCCGTATCGCGGCTGGCCGGGCAGGGCGCTACCGCAACTATTCTCGGCACGGTGACAGACTCGTCCGGCGCGGCGATTTCGGATGCATCCGTGCAGGTGGAGAACGTCGGGACCGGCGCCACGCAGTCCACTGCCAGCGACGCTGAAGGGCGTTACCGAGTGGCGGATTTGCCGGTTGGGAACTATCAGGTGCAGGCGTCCAAGATGGGCTTCTCTACCGCGGTTCACATGGGCATCACGCTTGACCGTCGGTGCGCAAAGCGTGGTGGACTTCTCGTTGCCGGTAGGGCAGCAGGCCCAGACCGTCACGGTGGAAGGTCAAGTTTCGCAGGTGGAAACCACCAACGGCGCGGTGGGAGCATATACCGATCAGGAGCAGGTGCACCAGCTTCCGCTGAATGGCCGGAATTTCGAGCAATTGATCCAGCTTGCCCCCGGCGTGCAGACCTACAACGCGTTCAACGCCAGCGCGCTGCAGGGAAGAGGGACGCTGTACTCGGTGGCCGGAGCGCGGCCGGCGGGCCAGGCCATCCTGATGGATGACCAGAATATGCAAGGCTTCTCGAACCGGGGTATCGGCTCGATTTCGGGGTCGTCGCTGGGGATCGAATCCATCGGAGAGTTCGAGACGCTGGTCAATTCCTATGGCGCGCAGTTCGCAGGCAACGGCGCTGTGGTCAACGCGGTCAGCAAATCGGGAACCAACGATTTTCACGGCACCGCGTACGAGTTCTTTCGCAATGACGCGATGGATGCCGATACTTTTTTCCATGCCACAACCGGTGTGAAGCAGCCGCTGCACCGGAGTCAATACGGAGGCAGCCTCGGTGGCCCGATGAAGAAAGACAAGGCCTTCTTTTTTGTGAACTACGAAGGCATCCAGGAATCACTCGGAGAGAACAAGGTGGCTTTGGTGCCCAACTGCCCCAGTGCTTGCATACCTCCCGCGACGCTACCTGCCGCCACCCGGCAAGCCATTATCAATACGCTGGCGCTCTTTCCGCTGCCGAATCCGGGAACGGTCGGCTCCAACAACATCGGGACGTCTGTTCAAACCGCCATTCAGCCGTCCAATGAAAATTATGTCCTGGGCCGGATCGACTACAATTTTTCATCGAAGGATTCCATCTTTGGGCGGTACCTTTCCGATAAAGCCAATCTGACTGAGCCATTCGGCGGCGGCAATCCCGCCGGCGGACCACTCCTCGACTGGACGGAATACGGCCATTCGCATAACCAATTCTTCACCGTGGAAGAGCGGCATATTATTTCGCCCGCCCTGGTCAATCTGTTTAGCGCCAGCTTCGCTCGTCAGATCTCCTCGGCGACGCAGCCCGGCGTCGCGACGGCCAATGGCACGACTCCGCTGCAGTTTTTCCCTGGCCTGGGGTTGGATGACGGCGGAGTTCAAATTACCGGCCTGTCCAATCTGGGCGAAGACCTGGTGATTCCGTTTGTCCAAGCGCAGAACAGATTCACGGAAGGGGACGACATGCTGTGGACCAAGGGATCGCACAGCCTGAGGTTCGGACTCGCAGTCTCGCGGTTTGATACCAACCATTACCTGGCGACCCGGCAAGATCCAATCTGGACCTTTCAATCCGGCCTCGCGTCCTTTGTGAGCACCGGCGTGGCGACGAATGTGGCCGGCATTGACCCCAACATTGCAGGCCCACTCAATGCCTCGAGGGATTTTCGCGAAATCGATTTCACCCCTTACGTCCAGGACGATTGGAAGGTGTCACGGAAGCTGACGCTGAACCTCGGATTGCGCTGGGAGCCGATGACGAATCCGGTCGATCCCCATAACGACGCTTTACGCGATCACGAACTTCGCCACGCAGAGCAATGTCGTACAGGTGCCGCATCCGTTCACATCGAATCCGTCCTTCCATAACTTCGATCCCCGCTTCGGCTTCGCTTACGATCCGTTCGCCGATCATAAGACCTCGATCCGCGGCGGTTTCGGAATATTCCATCAGCCGCTGGTGCCGGGGGACTACGTGACCGGGTTCCACAACGCGTACCCCTGGACGCAATCTGTCGAGAATAATGCACTTTATCCGAACGCCTTTGCCAGCAATGTGGCGACTCAACTCACGCTCACCACGGGATGGGCGTATCGGTCCCATGAGACGCCCTACAACATCCAATGGAATTTCAACGTGCAACGCGAAATCACGCGCGGGACCGTCCTGATGGTTGCTTATGTCGGGTCACGCGGCGTCAAACTGCTCTCGGCGATCGAAGATAATCCCTACCCTGCTGCCCTCAATTCAAACGGTGTACTCCAATTCGGCGTCAATCCGGCATGTCCCACGGCCGCTTTGGGGTCGGAGCGCACAAACTGTGCGCTGGGCAGCTTCTCCGATAACACCAACATCGGCGATTCGCATTACGAGGCGTTGCAGGTAGCTCTGAACCGGAGGTTCACAACCAATTTCGAGGTGCAAGTGGCCTATACCTACTCCAAGTGCATCGACGACGATGCGGGCGGCGGAGGAGGGGGAAACACCACCAACGACGGTGGGTCGGCGGCAGCCACCAATACACCCGAAAACCCGTACAACATCTCGATGGACAAGGGACTGTGTGGCTTCGATATTCGCAATACGCTCCGGGTCAACGGCCTGTGGACGCTGCCGTTCCACGGCAATCGCCTGGTGGAAGGCTGGCAGTTGTCCGGAATTGAGAGCGCGTATGGCGGCGTTCCGATCAACATCACAACCGGAGCTTCCCGCGCTTACATCCAGAGCCCGGACCGGCCCAATTACGTGCAGGGTTGCAATGTGCAGGAGGATAACGTGAATCAGTGGTTTAACCCCAATTGCTTTACGTTGCAACCGGCCGGCACGCTGGGTGACTTTGGACGAGATACCGCAATCGGCCCGCCGCTTTACGACACCGACTTGGCAGTGCTGAAGGATACGAAGATCCGGGAATCGCTAAACATTCAATTTCGGGCCGAGTTCTTCAATATCTTCAATCACGCGAACTTTGGACTGCCGACCGCGACGGTCTTCAGTTCGGCCAGCGGAACCTCGGTCCTGCCCAGCGGAACAGTGACAGCCGGAACTCTTAACAGCCAGTTCGGCAAAATTACCAGCATCGTGGGTACGCCGCGTCAGGTGCAATTAGCGCTGAAGCTCGTTTTCTAAGCGGGCGTCGCACTCCGCGTGCGTCAGGCTTTGTAGCGCGGTAAAAGACGGCCGACGTTTTCGTAATCGATCGCCCGGAGTTCTGAGGCGTTGAAATACGCCGCTTTCCACCAGCAGCTTGTGTTGCTGGGCTGAGGCGCCGAATGGAAAATCCGTGCCGAAGAAAATTTGAGACATCGGGACCATGTTCTTCAGCGCGCCCAAAGTCACAGGGTTGGCCGCACCCGGCGGTGTCGTAATAGAATTTCTGAAGTTCCTTCAAGCGCGCGGAAGGAGCGCCCTCTTTCATGACGCCGCCACTGTCCGAGATGCACGGTGGACTCGCCGGCGATGCGGCCGACCACACCGGTGGTCGCGCCTCCGGCATGCGAAAAGATGAACCGCACATCCGGATATTTCGTGGTCGTGTTCGTGGACAGCAAACTCAGGATGGTTCGCGTGGTGTCCATCGGATATTCGATGGTTGCGCCATTGACCCCAGGCAGACTGTCGTGGCAACAAGCCGCATCTTTCGGGTGCGTATAAACTACGGCTTTGCGGCGATTCAGTTCTTCATAGATCGGCGCCAGGGCCGGATCGCCCAGGTACTTGTCGCCATAGAGCGACTTGCCGCCCCAATTGGTAAACATGTAAACGCCATCGGCGTTGAGCTTCTCGAAGCCGTACTCGATCTCCTTGAGGCTGCCATCCACATCGGGCAGCGGCAGCATGGTGAATAACTCCGAAACCGGCCGGGGTAATCGGAGGCTGCTTTGGCGGCGTACTCATTACATTCGCGAGCCAATCGGCGCGTGGCCTCGATGTCACCGAACCAGATGCCCGGACCAATGATGGAGCAAAGCGCGGTGGTGATGCCCACCTGATCCATCTCCTCGATACCCTGAGCGATGGTTTTATTGGGAAACTCGCGGACTTTATTGCTCGGTGAGAAACTTCACGTAGCCAGGCGCGGTGAGGTGGTGATGGACATTGATCAGACGAGGGCTGGGAATTCTGCGCGTGCGATTCGCGTGCGGCAATCAGCGCGCCAGCGCCGAGAGCGCCCAATCCAGCGAGAAAATCGCGCCGGGACGAGCGATCCAACGAGGTCGTTCTGGGAAAAAACTTGCGGGCGTCCATGGCTCGCCATTATGAGCAAAACAGCTTGCCTTGTCAACTTGGAGATATTTGACAGGCGCGCTTCCGCGATGTGACTATCAAGGGACTTAATCGGCTTGAAACCGAGGACATCGGTCTGTTATAAAGGCTCAAACTCATGTGGCAGCACAACTACACTCCGCTCGGTGGAAGTCTGGTGTGGTCTTCTGTAGTTGCGGCCCTGCCGATCTTCACTTTGCTTTACTTGCTGGGCGTGAAACGCAAGCCCGCCTGGATCGCAGCTCTCTCGGGCCTGGCGGCAACTATGCTCGTCGCGCTGTTCCTGTACCGTATGCCGCCAACGCAGATGATCTCCGCCACTGCGTACGGAGCCGCCAATGGATTGTTCCCGATCGGCTGGATCGTGATCTGGGCGCTGGTGCTGTACCGTCTGATCCTGGACACCGGGAATTTTGAGTGCATCAAATATTCGCTTCGCAACTTGACTAGCGACCGGCGTCTGCAGGCGCTATTAATTGCTTTTGCCTTCGGCGCGTTCGTGGAAGGCGCGGCCGGATTTGGGACACCGGTCGCGGTGGCGAGCGCCATGCTGGCGGGGCTCGGCTTTTCGCCGTTCTACGCGGCCGCTATTTGCTTGTTGGCCAACACGGCTCCGGTCGCGTTCGGCTCGATCGGTATTCCCGCGATTACGTTGGCGAGCATAACCGGGCTCCCGCTGGCCCGGCTGAGCGCGGGCATCGGACGCATCTGCGCGCCCGTGTCGCTTTTCGTTCCGGCCTACATGATGGTCGTGATGGGCGGTTGGAGCGGGCTGGCCCGCGTTTTTCCGGCGGCGCTGGTATGCGGCGCCGTATTCGCGGGGATGCAGTTTGTCATCTCGAACTACGTCGGCCCGCAGCTCACCGACATCATCGCGTCGATTACCGCGATGGGCGCGCTGGTGCTGCTGTTCCTGGTGTGGAAGCCCAAGGATCAGGCGTCGCCGAGCCTCGGTGGTTCAGCGGATTCATCGCCGGCTCCCGCGGTGCGTTATTCGCTCGGGCAAATATTTTTGGCCTGGAGTCCTTATCTTCTGCTCGTGATTTGCGTGCTTCTGTGGGGTTGGCAGACGATGCAGAAGCCGTTGAACTCGGTGAGCATCTTGATTCGATGGCCGGGTCTGCACAACCAAATCGCACGCATCCCTCCGGTTACTGCGGCGCTTTCTCCCTATCCGGCGATTTTTAATTTGAATTGGCTTTCTGCCTCCGGCACCTCCTGCATGATCGCGACCTTCCTTTCGGTCATCGTACTGCGCGTGTCGCCGCGCCAGTTCTGGAAGATCTTTGTGGCCACCATGCGCCAGCTCAGCTTCGCACTCCTGACTTTGGCCGCCGTTCTCGCGATTGCATTTCTAATGAACTACTGCGGCGCCACGGGGACTCTGGGATTGGCTTTCGCAGCTACCGGCGCTTCGTTTCCTTTTTTCAGCGCAATTCTAGGCTGGTTGGGCGTGTTCTTATCGGGATCGGACACCGCTGCGAATGCTCTATTCGGCAATCTGCAAGTGGTCACCGCTGCGAAGCTGGGAGTTAATCCCGTGCTTATGGCGGCTTCCAATTCGGCTGGCGGCGTGATGGGAAAGATGATCAGCTTGTCGAGCATTGCCGTGGCGACGGCGGCCACCGGCCTCAAGCCGGAAGACGAGGCCAGGCTCTTCCGATTTACGCTGCGGCACAGTGTAATCCTGGCATCCGCGATTGGACTTGTTGTTGTCTTCTACGCCTACATTGCGCCCGGTCTTCAACCATAATCGATTCGCGCCTAGCCTGTGCGTATCGATGGCATTGGCGCTGGCAAGCGGCTGCTTGACGATGGCCCGCGCGCAACCCCAGCGCCTTCCGCGCCAGATAGCGCCGTCCACAGCCGCCATTCAGGGCATCGTTCGAACCGAGGAGGGGCTCGGCCTGGGTGCTGTGACGGTCGCGCTCCAGAATGTCGCGAGTGGACAGACTGTTTCCACGACGACCACCGGGGATGGGGTGTTTCGTTTTCTCGACCTTCCGCCCGGCCGCTATCAGGTCAACGCATCGCGCGAAGGCTTCGAGCCATTTTCACGCGGCGAGATCGAGTTGGCGCCCGGCCAGGTTTTCCCGCTCGAATTCATGATGAAGGCGCCAGCTGCCACGCCAGGACCGCCCGCGCCCGCACCCACGGAGCCGGCCTCACCTTATCGAACGCTCCCGCAGGAGACCCCTCCGGAGATCGCAGTGGAACCTCGCCCGCTTGCGCCGCTCCCGCCCGATGATCAGGTCTTCAACGCGATGCCCAATCGCTGGAATTACCAATTTCCCACTGAATACCATCGCTATCCACAAGGCGAAGTTCCATATCAGAAAGGCCACTGGTACGACCCGTTCAATCAAAACAAGCTGAAGGGCGACTACCCGATCATCGGAAGCCAGACGTTCCTGAACGTGAGCCTGACCAGCGATACCTTCTTCGATGGCCGCCGGTTGCCTGTTCCGAGCGGCCTCGGCTCGGCTTCTCCAGATAGCTCTCAATTTTTCGGGCGCTTTGGCCAGTACTTCATGACCGAGAATCTCGCTTTTTCCGCCGACCTGTTTCACGGCGACACTTCCTTCCGTCCCGCCGACTGGCGCATCCAATTCACGCCCGAGATCAATCTGAACTATCTGGCCGTCCAGGAAAACGGGATCGTCAATGTAGACGTCACCAAGGGCACTACGCGCTTCGATTCGCACATCGGCCTGCAGGAAGGCTTCGTCGAAGCCAAAGTGAAGGACCTGAGCAATCAGTACGACTTCATTTCCGTGCGAGCCGGCGTTCAGTCGTTCACCAGCGATTTTCGCGGGTTTATCTTCTCCGATCAAGAGCCGGGTCTGCGGGTCTTCGGCAATCTCGATTCAAACCGCTATCAATTCAATCTGGCCTATTTCGCGATGCTGGAAAAAGACACCAATAGCGGACTCAACACGTTTCAATATCGCAGCCGCCAGGTAGGGATCGCGAACGTTTACCGCCAGGACTTTCTCGTACCGGGCTACACTATCGAAGCGAGTTTTCATTACGACAAGGACGATCCGTCTTTCCAGTTCGACACGGACAATTTTCTCGTACGGCCGGCGCCGATCGGCCTGGTGGTTCCACATTCCATTCGCGCCTATTATTACGGTCTGGCGGGGGACGGGCATTTCGGCCGGGTGAACATCACGCACGCGTTTTATCAGGTGCTGGGGCACGACAATTTCAATGAGATCGCCGGGCGGCGCGTGGACATCAATGCGCAAATGGCCGCGGCGGAGCTGTCGCTCGATAAAGACTGGCTGCGTTATCGTGTTTCTTTCTTCTACGCATCCGGCGATAGAGATCCGCGCGATGGAACCGCGCGCGGCTTCGACACGATTTTCGACAATCCGAATTTCGCCGGCGGATTCTTCAGCTTCTGGGATCGTGAGGGCGTGCGTCTGACGGGTACCGGCGTGGATCTGGAGAATGGCGGCAGTCTGGTGCCCGATCTGCGCACCAGCAAGCTCGAAGGCCAGTCGAATTTCGTCAATCCAGGGGTGTTCATATACAATGCAGGGGTAGACATCGACATAACACCGAAGCTTCGGGGATTTGTGAATTTGAATCTAATTCGCTTTGCTGATACTCAGCCGCTCGAACTGCTGCTGTTTCAACAGCCGATCAACGCTGGAGTCGGCACAGATTCGGGGATTGGGGCTACCTACCGGCCGCCATTGTCGGAGAACATCGTGATTACGGGCGGCGTGAACGCTTTCGATCCCTTCCAAGGCTTCCGCGAAATTTCAACGAATCGAACCCTGTTTTCGGCGTTCGCCAATGTCCGCTTCCGGTTCTAGTTTCGGAGCTTTCGTCTGCGCGACGGTTTGCGCAGGATGCTGCGTGTTCGTCTGCACTTTGCTCCTGGCCCAGCAAACCGGCAGTTCCTTGCTCCGTCAAACTCAGGACGAAGCCGATCGCAAGAGCACCGGCTGTGTCGCCTGTCACGGCATGACGGATTCCGCGTCCATGCACACCACCGGCACGGTGCGGCTGGGATGCACGGATTGTCATGGCGGACACGCCGACGTTCAGTCCTCCCGCAGGCGCGCAGAAGGGATCGCCCGGTTATGAGCAAGCCGAAAAGCAGGCGCATCCCAAGCCGCACGTCCCGGATCTGTGGAAGAGCTCGGCCAACCCGGTTCGGCCCTACGCTGAGTGGCTTAAAGAGAGCAAAGAGTATATCCAGTTCGTCAATCCTGGTGATCTGCGCGTGGCGGCCGAGACTTGCGGTTCCGAGGGATGTCACGTCAAGGAAGTTCGCGCGGTTCGCACCAGCATGATGACCACCGGCCCGATGCTCTGGGAAGCCGCGCTTTACAACAACGGCGGGTTCCCGTATAAAGATGCGCGCTTCGGTGAGAGCTATTCGCCCGATGGAAAGCCGCAGCGCGTGAACACCGTTCCGCTGCCATCGCAGGAGCTCGATGCGGACCAAGGGCGTGCTTCCCCATCTGGATCCGCTGGGCCGTTGGGAGGTTTCGCAGCCCGGAAACATCCTGCGCGTGTTTCGAGCGCGGCGGCGGCGAGCGGTCGGAAATCGGCATTCCGAATCCGGACGAAGATCCCGGCCGTCCCGACGACAAGCTGAGCGATCGCGGACTCGGGACCGAGTTGCGCACTGATCCAGTATTTCTCGGGTCTGCAAAAAACACGTTTGCTCGATCCGATTCTTTCTTTTCCCGGCACCAACGATCATCCGGGCGATTATCGCAACAGCGGCTGCACGGCATGTCACGTGATCTACGCGAACGACCGGTCGCCGGTGCACTCCGGCCCTTACGCTATGTATGGCAATCAGGGTCACAGCGCCGAACTCGACCCTACCATTCCGCACAACGAATCGGGCCATCCGATCAAGCACGAGTTCACGCGATCCATTCCCACCAGTCAATGCATCGTGTGCCACATCCATCCCGGCACGAACATGGTGGCGTCCTATCTCGGCTACATCTGGTGGGACAACGAGACCGACGGCGAGCACATGTATCCGGCCAAGCAGCACAATCCGAGCGATGAGGAGCGCTTTGAATCCTGGCAGGCGAATCCGGAGAGCGCGGCGGCGCGCGGCTTGTGGAGCAAGCTCGATTTTCTGGAAAAGATCGGAACTCCGGAATTTAATCAGCAGCTCCAAGCACACCCAGTTCGCCGATTTTCACGGCCACGGCTGGGTGTTTCGCGCGGTCTACAAACGCGATCGAAAAGGTAATCTGCTGGATGCCGCGAGTCACGTCGTGCCGCCGGACGACAAGGAAAAATTTCAGAAGGCGGTGCAGCTTCGGGACATACATCTGGAGAAGGGCATGCATTGCGAGGATTGCCATTTTGCGCAGGACAATCACGGGAACGGGAATTTGTATGGTGAGACGCGCAACGCCGTCGAAGTGGACTGCGTGGATTGCCACGGGACCATTTCGAAGAAGGCCTCGCTGAGAACCTCGGCCGCTGCCGCGCCGCCAGGAGGCACCGATATTTCGCTGCTTCGAACGCCCTGGGGATCGCGCCGGTTCTATTGGCAGAATGGAAAGCTATACCAGCGTTCGATGGTCGACAAAGATCGCGAGCCTTGGGAAGTGGTGCAGGTGATGGACACCATCACGCCCGGCAATCCGCATTACAGCGAGAAGTC
The DNA here is from genome assembly GCA_963732175.1 of Bryobacterales bacterium. Classification (GTDB taxonomy): domain Bacteria; phylum Acidobacteriota; class Terriglobia; order Bryobacterales; family Bryobacteraceae; genus Palsa-89. Next base: position 155,895 of record CAVSYF010000004.1, read on the forward strand.
GCGGCTGGCGAAAACGCTGCTGAAAGACGGGACGACCTGGGGTTCGGCGCCGCGGATGAATCCACGCTCGCACACGCCAACAGCCGCATGACTTGCTACACTTGCCACTCATCCTGGACCACGAGTTGTTTCGGCTGCCACCTTCCGATGATGGCGAACAAGAAGACGCCCATGCTGCACAACGAAGGGCCTCACCACGCGCAACTACACGGCCTACAATTTCGAGGTGCTGCGCGACGACATCTACATGCTGGGCGTGGATGGCACGGTAACGGGGCATCGCATCGCGCCGACGCGCTCCACCTGCGCGGTGGTGGTGAGCTCGCAGAATGCCAATCGCGATTGGCTTTACTACATGCAGCAGACCATTTCAGCGGAGGGTTTCAGCGGCTTCGGTTTCAGCTCTTATTACCCGCACACCGTGCGCGCGACCGAGACCAAGACATGCACGGACTGCCACGTTTCGCGCGAAGGCGACAATAACGCCTGGATGGCCCAGCTTCTGATGCAGGGAACGAATCTGGTCAACTTCATGGGGCGGTATGTTTACGTGGCCGAGGGGGCAAAGGGCTTTGATGCCGTGCCGGTCGCCGAGCATGACGATCCGCCGGCGGTTTTTGGAAGCGACCTGCATAAGCTGGTCTACTCGGATGATTACGAGAAACTGGTGAAGCGCAATCGCGAACTCGACGAGGCCGATCACCACGCAGGCAACGTGCTGGATGTGCAGTTGCGGGGCGAATATCTTTATGCGGCGCTCGGCAAGGACGGCTTCCGCATTTACGATGTGGCCAACATCGACAATAAGAATTTTTCCGAGAAGATCACCACCGCGCCAGTGTCTCCGCTGGGCCAGCGGTTTTATGTTAAGACCAAGAACGCGACAGCCGTGGGATCGCCTTCGACGTTAGCAGTCGATCCATTGCGCACTCGGATTCCGTCGAACGAAGAGCAGCCCATCGCGCTGATGTACGGTTTTCTGTATGTGACCGACGCCGAGGAGGGCTTGGTCGTAATCGGCGACCCGAACCTGAAGAGCAAGAGTCCCGGCGTGCTGACGCTGCTGGATGGAAATCCCAACAATAATTTCCTGAAGCGCGCGGTGACTTTCAATCCTGGCGGAGTCCTGTACGGCGCGCGGCGGATTACGATCGCGGGAACGTACGCCTACATTCTCTGCGATCGTGGGTTAGTCGTCGTCAATATCGAAAATCCGCTGGTGCCGAAGGTTGAATCGGAAACCAGTTTGGTCGACGCGCAAGGCGTCGCCGTTCAGTTCCGGTACGCTTTCGTGGTTGACCGGGAAGGCCTGAAGGTTTTGGACACGACCGACCTGGCGCATCCGCGCCTCATACCGGGCGCGACGGTGGCTTTGCAAGACGCTCGGAATATTTACATTGCGCGGACGTATGCGTACGTTGCGGGTGGCAAGCAAGGCCTGGTGATTGTAGATGTTGAACGGCCGGAGCATCCGCGCATCGAACAAATTTTCAACGCCGAGGGCGAACTGAACGATACGCGCGACGTGAAGCTTGGCATGACCAATGCCAGTGCGTTCGCCTACCTTGCGGATGGTAAGAATGGCCTGCGCATCGTGCAGTTGTTCGCGCCCAACGACACGCCGAATTACCTCGGATTCAGCCCGCGGCCCACGCCCAAGCTGATCGCGACGTATCGCACCAAGGGCCCGGCGTTAGCGGTCTCCAAAGGTATCGATCGCGACCGGGCGGTCGACGAAAGCGGCAATCAGATCGCGGTGTTCAATCGCCGCGGTTCGCGCCCGTTCAATCGCTCGGAAGCAGAGCGGCTGTATCTGAACAATGGCCAGATTTACACGGTGGCAAACGATCCGCCGGGGCCTGCGAAGTAGTCTAACAACCATGCCGCCATAGCGGCACAAGGAGCAGATGTCATGAAAACTCGCCAATTGGGGCGCAGCGGACTGGCGGTTTCCGAAATTGGCCTGGGCTGCATGGGCATGTCGGAATTTTACGGACCGCGTAACGACGAAGAATCTATTGCCACGATCCATCGCGCGCTGGAGCTCGGAATCAATTTCTTGGACACAGCCGACGTGTACGGTCCGTTTTTAAACGAAGAGCTGGTAGGAAAAGCGATCCGCGGACGGCGAAAGGAGGTTGTCCTGGCGACAAAGTTCGGCATTGTTCGAGACCCCAACAATCCGCAAGCCCGCGGCATTAGCGGCAAGCCCGATTACGTGCGCAAATCCTGTGAAGGGAGTCTGCGCCGCCTTGGCGTTGAAGTGATCGATCTCTATTATCAGCATCGCGTGGATCCAAACACGCCCATCGAAGAGACGGTTGGCGCCATGGCGCAGCTCGTCAAGGAGGGCAAGGTGCTTCACCTGGGACTTTCGGAAGCCGGAGACCAGACGCTGCGCCGCGCTGTCAAAGTGCATCCGATCGCCGCCCTTCAATCTGAATACTCGTTGTGGAGCCGCGATCCGGAACAGGAAGTGCTCCCGACGGGTCGCGAACTCGGCATCTGCTTCGTTGCCTACAGTCCGCTCGGCCGGGGCTTTCTCACCGGGCAGATCAAGCGCTTCGAAGATTTCGCCGCCGACGACTACCGCCGCATTTCACCACGCTTCCAGGGATCGAACTTCACGAAAAACCTGGACCTGGTGCGCCGCGTGGAACAGGTCGCCGTCGAGAAACACTGCACTCCTGCGCAGCTTGCGTTAGCTTGGGTGCTCGCCCAAGGCGAGGACATCGTGCCGATTCCAGGCACCAAACGGCGCAAATATCTGGAGGAGAATGTGGGCGCATTGAACGTCACACTCAGCAAGGAAGACCTGCGGCGCATCGACGAAGTACTGCCCGCCGGCGCGGCGGTTGGTTCGCGCTATCCCGAGGAGATGATGAAAGTCGTCGGTCAGTAGTTCAATTAGTGCGATAAATAAGGCCAGCCTCGGATGAGGTGCAAGTGGAAATACTGCATCGCGGCATAGATCAGCGCGATCGCAACCACGACGCCGATGATGATCCGGATCGTCGTCTTCCAGGCAAATCGTCGGCCCTCACGCTTCAACACCAGCAAGTAGCTCGCAAAAATTCCCACGAAGTAAAGCGCGCACATCGGAATCGCGAACAGCATCAGGTTGAAAACATCCGGCGTGGGAGTGATGATGGCCGCTGCAATGACGATGATCAGGATCGCGTAGCGGGAGTGGCGCAATAAGAATCGGGGCGAGAGCAGGTGCAGCAACGTGAGCATGAAGATGAGAACGGGCAGTTCGAAAACCAGTCCCACGCCCAGGGTCACGTTGACGAACAGATCGAAATATTCGGTAATCGAGACTACAGGCCGCACGTTGTTGCTCATGCCAATGCCGAGCAAAAACTCGAGGCCGTAGCGAAACGCCAGGAAATAAGCGAAGCAACCGCCTCCGATAAACAGCCCTGCGGTGAGCAGGACAAAGGGCAGCGCCCAGCGGCGTTCTTTTTTGTAAAGCCCAGGGGAGATGAACGCCCAGACCTGGTAGACGATCCAGGGCGAGGCGATGAAGACCGAACAGAGCAACGGCAGTTTGACCCAGATGATGGAGAAGCTCTCCATGGGCGTGAGCTGCGCCAACTGTGGTGGCTCGACGTGGAGGTGCTTCAGCGCCTCCACTGCCGGGTCGCTGATGATGTCCCATAATTTGCCAGCGAAGACCAAAGCGACGACGAAGGCGACCAACAGGCCGTACAGGGCTCTGATAATGCGCGCGCGCAGTTCCTCCAGATGCTCCATGAAGGACATGCGCAGCATGCCGCCCTCTTCTGCGTCCTCGGGCGTGACCGGAGGCGGCGGGGGAGGCGGGGGCGGCGGCTTGATTAGCGCGGTTTGGGGCGGCGCCGGTTCAGAAGACGGAGAGCCGTTAGACTCCGCCGCGGCGGTGGGATGCTCGGTTTGAGATGAGCCACCTCCGTTGGGAGGAATCGCTTCCTGCTTCTCGTCGTCCATTCCTGCTTAAGTGTTCCTGCTTCTAAAGTAACAGCCGCGCAACGCAGCCGGGCGGCAGTTTCTTTGTGTAATGAGGCGGCCGCCGCGCCTCTGTGCGGCTAGCTATGCGTAGCTTGAGAATCCGATGCGGCAGGATCAGCCGCTGCATGCGCGGGCTCGGAATTCGCCGTTCTCGCCACGGTTCCATTCACGGGTGCCGGCTGCGCGGTTCCATTTGCTGGCGCTGGCGGCACGACGGTTCCATTCGCCGGCGCTTCCTGAGTGATGCTCGCTTCAGCAATTTGCGGCACGGCTGGCGTTACAGTGGCTGGATCGGCTGAAGTGGACGCGCTCAACTCACCGCTGAATGCGCCGGAATCGTAATACGACGAGTCATAACTCGTGTAATCCTTATAGAGTTCGTCGGTGTAACCGCGCGTAATCTCCTTAATCGACTCGTTTTCCTTTTCCAACTCCCGCATATGAGTTTCGAACGTCGACTTCAGCTCACTTTGCGCCCGGCGAAACTCAGTGATCGCTTTTCCAATGGTCTTGCCCAGTTCCGGCAGTTTCTTGGGACCAAACAGAACAAGGGCGACTAGGAAAATTACGATCATCTCCTGGACACCCACGGGACCCATGCTTAAAAACCTCCGCTTCCATGATAGCAGGGGTTAGGAAGGAACCCGATTCTACGGGTTTCGGCGGTATCCCAGCGTCTCACGCGGCGATGTCCTCCAGGCGCTGATCGCGGGTTTCGATCATGCCGGTTGCGGCCAGCAGTCCCACCACGCTGATTCCCGCGAACATCAGGAATACTGACCCGATGCCCTGCGCGCCGACCAGGTAGCCAACGATGGCGGGGCCGACTGCGGAGCCGAAACGCAGCCAGGAGGTCGCCAGTCCGGTGCCGATGGCCCGCATCCGCGTGGGGTAAATTTCGGGCGTGTAAAGATAGAGCACGGCATTGGTGGATCCGATGATGCCGTAACTCAGGGTGGCTAGGATCATCACGCTGATGACGCTGCGCGCGCCCACGAATCCCAAAACCGCAAGAAGTGCGCCGCCCACGATGAAAGACGCCACGGCCCAGCTGCGCCGGCCGATCCGGTCAATCAGAAAGGCGCAGACCAGCAGGACCAGAACCTGCGCGACGTTGGTGAGAGATGCGGCGCGCAGCGCTTGACGCAGATCCAAATGATAGACGGTATTGTACAGGCTGGGCAGCCAGTTGTTCAGGCCATTGGCGATGAAAAAAGTGCTGGCCCAGAGCGTCCAGACGATGAGCGTGCGCTGGCGGTAGCCGCCCGAAAGAAATTCGCTCCAGCGCATGCTGGACGCAGGCGGCGACTTCGGCAGGATCGTCGGGGCGGCCGGAGACCGGCGTGGTGTGCTGTTCTCGATCTGCCGGATTACGGCCTCAGCTTCGCGCAGGCGTCCTTTGGAAATCAGCCAGCGCGGCGATTCGGAAAGCCGCGCGACCAGCACCGTAATGATGAGGCAGGGAATGCTGCCGGCGAGGAAAATAGATTGCCAGCCGAAAGCCGGCACCAGCCAGGCCCCCAGCTGCCCGGCCGCCATCAGGCCCACCGGAAAAATCATTTCATAGAGCAGGAAGAATCGTCCGCGGCCGTGCGCTCGCGATAGCTCGCTGATATACGTCGCCGCCACCGGCATTTCGCCGCCGATTCCGATCCCTTGCACAAACCGGCACGCGATGAGAGCGGGGAAGCTGCCGGCCAGCGCGCAGGCGAGCGTCATCACGGCCATGATGGCAATGCCGGCTGTGGCGCTGCGGATGCGACCAAATCTTTCCGCCAGGCTTCCGAAGACCAATGCGCCGAGGAGTTGCCCGGCATAGCTGGTTCCGATTAGAAGACCGCTCTCGCGCGGAGAGATGTGCCAGACGCGGATCAGAATGGGGAGCGCGAACGCGAGCGATAGCGAATTGAATGCATCGAAAAAGGTCGCGCTGCCCATAACCACCCGAGCTTTGGCGTGCCAAATAGAGAAGGGGACGCTTTCCATCCGAGCGAGCAGCGTGGCGGCATCGACGGCAGAGCTTGTCCCGGAGGCGGGTTCAGAGGCAGGCGTCACATTGCTCGCTGGAATAACGCGCGGAGCTGTGCGGCGATCTCGTGCGGACATTCCATGGGAGTTAAATGCCGCCCTCCTGGAATGATGGTCAAAGTGGATTGCGGAATGGCTTCGTAGAGATGCCGCGCGGCCGCAACCGGGGTAGCGTAGTCTTCGTCGCCCACGACGATCGCGACCGGCATGCGAAAGGATTCCAGATAAGGCCGCAAGTCCGCGTCGCCGAGCATCTCGCAGGTGGCGGCATAACAATCCAAATCGTTGGCCAGGAACACGTCGACCAGGGCCTTCACGGCTTCAGGGTGCTGCTTGCGAAACTGGTCGCCGAACCAGCGGGTGGTTTGAAAATCGACCATGCCGCTGAGCCCCTTTGGCCCGCGCGTTGGCGGCTCGCTCGCGCCAGGTTTTCGGTGCATCTTCGCCGTACCAAGCGATGGTGTCGATAAGGCCGAGCGCACTTGCTCGAGTCGGATAAAGCGCACCAAAGGCCTGCGCCACGCAGCCGCCCATGGAACATCCGGCGACGACAGCTTTGTCCCAACCGACTCGCTTGAGCAGCTCGGCGAGATCGCGCGCGAATAGATCGACATCGTAAGGCATATGCGGCTTGCCCGAGCGGCCGTGGCCCCGGCAATCGTAGGTGAGGATCTGCGCTTCGTCGCTCAGTTCCGCGACGATGTTGTTCCAGATGCTGGCATCCAAGGCCAGAGAATGAATCAGGGCCAGGCGCGGGGCATCCGGTTTGGACGTTCCGTGCAATGCGTAGACGATTGCGCAGCCGTCGGACGTCGTGAAAGTTTGGTTTTGTACTGCTGGTTGCATTGAAGCTCCGATTAAGTGGTTCCCGCCAGCGACTCGGTGGGCGTCAACGGAACGTTCCAGGCGTCGTAACCGTACAGCCAACTGGTGTCGTCATCGCCGCCCCTCATCCAAGTATTCGCGCTGGAGATTGCTTGGATTCGCGAGGTGCGCGGCTTGCGATGCGCCTCATAGCGGCGGAAGGCTCCTTCGATGTCGTCGCTGTCGACCTCCTTCAGGCAGCGGGCCAGGACAGCCGCATCCTCAATCGCGGTAGCCGCGCCCTGGGCCATGTAGGGCGTCATGGGATGGCAGGCATCGCCCAGCAGCACCACTCGCCCGTCGCTCCAGCGGGGCAGCGGCTCGCGCTCGAGAATCGCCCATTTGTGGCAGTCCGGGCACGCTTCCAGCACTTTGCGAACGTCGGAATGGAAGCCTTCGTAGGCCTTGCGAAGCTCCTTCACGTCCCCCATGGCCGACCAGGACTCGCGCGTCACCCACTCGGCCGGCTCCGGAATGCTGGTGACGAAGTACAGCTCGCTGCGGTCGGCGCGGGTGTAATAAATGACGATGTGACGATCGATGCCCCACCATTTCGTGCGCGACCGGCCGATGTCAAAGCCGTTCAACAGGGCAGAAGAAAAAATCGCGCGGTAGGCGATGCGACCCTTATGCAGCGGCATGTCGGGGCCAATGATGATGTCTCGAACGAAGGAATGGACACCATCAGCGCCGATCGCCGCATCCGCCTGAGCGCGCGTCCCATCCGCGAAAGTGAGCGCGACTCCGCCCGAGCCTTGATCCAGCCCGACCAATTTCTTATTCAGATGGATAATGTCGCGCGGCAGAACCGAAACCAGCGCCGCATGCAGGTCGGCGCGATGCATGCACAGATAGGGCGCACCGAACAGGCTCTCGGGCATGGGCAGCTCGCGTATGATTTTGCCTGTGTCCCATTCGCGGTTCAGATGCGAGTACGGTTCAAACGAGATACTGCGTATTTTTTCCTCGACCCCGATGCGCCGCAGCACCTTCATCGAGTTCGGCATCATTTGAATGCCCGCGCCGACGCGCTCGAAATGCGGCGCCTGCTCGTAGACCGTCACATCGATGCCGGCTTGGCGCAAAGTGGCAGCCGCAGCCAGCCCGCCCATGCCCGCCCCGATAATTGCAAAGGTACGTTTCTCGCGACTCATCCCTGAATGGAAATCATACTACGGCGCTAGGGACCGCTTCGCGGCGGCGCGGACCGTGCTGGCGTATAATTTCTGGGGACCGGTGCTGATTGCACGATGAGGAAGAAATTTATGAACACCGATAGGAAAGTACGAAACACGGCGTTTGCCGCATTGGCTGGCGTCGGATTGATGGTGCTGAGTGTGCTGCTGGGAGCGCAGGAGCAGTCCGCGCCCAAGTTCAAATTCGACTCGGACTGGCCCAAGCCTCTTCCGAACAAATGGAAGCTGGGAGGCGTCACCGGTTTGGCCGTCGATAAGGACGATAACGTCTGGGTGTACGATCGGCCGAACGATCTGACCGATATCGAGCTCGAAGCCGAGCTGACGCCTCCGCTCGCCGATTGCTGCGTCCGGCCTCCCTCCATGATCCACATCGATCGGAACGGCAATGTTATCGGGTACTTCGACGCTCCGCAAGGGCACGGCATGGCGGTGGACAGCAAAGGATTCGCGTACCTCGGACAGGACACGGTGCGCAAGTACGATGAGAAGACCGGCAAAATGGTCGGCGAGGTACCTCGCACGCCCGAGAAGCAGCCCGGCGTTGGTGCAGGCGATGCCGGCGGTCCGCTGACGAAAGACCACGTTCCTGGTGAGGGTGGTCGCGGGCCGGTTGCCGGATTTCTTCGGTTCGGACGCCCCAAGCCCGATCCCGAGGCCGTCGCGTCTCGCCAGAAAGCCGCCGCGGCATTTCGCGCCAAGTATCCACCGACAACTCCCATGATCGTCGGAGGCATCGAAGAGATCCGGCTCGATGAACCGGCTCATGAACTGTACGCCGCCGACAACTATCTGGGTGGACGGGTGATGGTGTTTGACTTGGACACGCTGCAATTCAAACGCGGCTGGGGCGCCTATGGGCACACGCTCGCGGAAATGAGCACCAATGATGCGGATCGCGCTTATACGCCTGGCGGACCTGAACCCAAGGAGTTTCGCGGGCACCTCACGCTCAACATTTCCCGCGACGGCCTGGTCTACGCGGCCGATCGCATGGCGGACCGCATTCAGGTCTTCACCAAAGAGGGCAAATACCTCAGGGAATTTGTCCTGGCTCCCATGACGGGCGTGGGCGGTTCCACCGGCGGCGTCATGTTCTCGCCCGACAAAGCGCAGCGGCTTTTGTATATTTCCGATCTCACCAACAATCACATCTGGTTCCTCAACCGGGAGGACGGCAAGGTGCTCGGTCAGCTGGGCAGCATGGGCCAAAATGGAGGGCAGTTCTTCGGCCTGCACATGATCGCCGTGGATACCAAAGGCGACATCTACACCGGCGAGGTGTTTGCCGGCGAGCGAGTGCAGCGCTTCGTACCCGTCAGGTGACGAATCCATGAGTACCGGAGGCGCCAAAGTCACGGCTCTGCTGGGAGCTTGGCTTTGGGCATCTGGGCCAGTCACCGGGCAATGGCTCCATTACCCGACTGCCGCAGTGCCGAAAAATTCCAATGGCTCGCCCAATCTCACCGCGCCCGCGCCGCGCACCGTCGACGGCAAACCCGACCTGTCCGGCATCTGGGAGCCGGAGAGGAACCGGCCCTGCCCACCCGAAGGATGCGACGATCTCCAAGTTCCGGAGGAGTTCGCGAACATAGGCTGGAGCATAAAGGGTGGGCTTCCGTTCCAGCCCTGGGCCTTGGAGTTGAAGCGAGCTCGCCAAGCCCGCTACAGCATGGACGATCCGGCGTCGAACTGCCTGCCCGTCGGAATCATCAAGACGCTCACCGCGCCGCTGCTCAAGAAAATCGTCCAGACGCCCGGCCTGCTCCTGATTCTCAGCGAACGCAATGCCATGTACCGGCAAATCTTCACCGACGGCCGGCCTCTGCCCCAGGATCCGCAGCCTTCCTGGAACGGCTACTCCACCGGTAAGTGGGATGGCGACACGCTGGTGGTGGAATCCAATGGCTTTCGCGAGGACGGCTGGCTGGACCGCGGCGGCACGCCCGCGACCGACGCTTTGAAGCTGACCGAACGCTACCGGCGCGTGAATTTCGGACGTATGGAAATTGACGTCACCGTGGATGACCCGAAAGCCTACACCCGGCCGTGGACCGTCAAGCTGGTTCAAACCACCGCGCTCGATACGGACCTGCTGGATTACATCTGCCTGGAAAACGAAAAAGACCGCGCCCACATCCACCTCAAATAGGCCTGGGACTGGCGTCCGATTCCGCCCGCAGTGCTCAGGATGTATACTGTTGCCACCAGGATGACGCTATGCGGATAGTCAGAATTTGCTTGTTCCTCTGCGCGGCTGGCGCGTTGTTCGCACAGCACGCCTACTCGCCCGGCGATGTCGAAGAAGGCGGAAGGTTGTTCCGCGCCAACTGTGTCCTGTGCCATGGACCGAATGGTGATCTGGTTCCCGGCGTCGATCTGGGGCACGGAAAATTTCGGCGGGCCGCGACCGAGGAAGGACTTATCCGGATCATCCAGAACGGCATTCCCGGGACAGCTATGCCGCCGAATAACCTCCAGGACTTTCAGGCCGAAATCATTTTGGCGTATTTACGTACGGTGGCATCGGAGGGGCACAGCGTTTCGGGCAATGGCGACGCGGCGCGCGGCAAGGCGCTATTCGAAGGCAAGGGTAACTGCGAAAGCTGTCATCGTGTGAATGGGCACGGCTCGCGGGTCGGTCCGGACTTGAGCGAAATCGGAGCGCTACGCCGCACCGCGGAACTGGAGCAGTCCGTCCTGAACCCCAACGCCGAAATCCTTCCGCAGAACCGCTACTATCGCGTGGTCACGCGAACCGGGGAAACGATTACCGGCCGGCTTCTCAATCAGGACACCTTCACGGTTCAAATTCTCGATTCGAAAGAGCACTTGGTCTCGCTCGAGCGATCCAATCTGCGCGAATCCGGTTTCATTGAGAGACTCGCCCATGCCGTCCTATAAGGACAAGTTTAGTTCCCAAGAGTTCTCGGACCTCATCGCCTATCTAAGCTCACTGAAAGGTTTGTGAAATGCAGCGACCCCTATCTCTGCTCGTCCTACTTGCCGCTTCGCTCTCGGCTCAGGTGTCTTTCGATCGCCTTCTCAATGCCGACAAGGAACCGAATAACTGGCTCACCTATTCCGGGACCATGATGAGCCAGCGCTACAGCCCGCTCACGCAAATCACGCCGCAAAACGTGAAAAATCTGGAGCTGAAATGGGTATTCCAGGCTCGCTCGCTCGAAAAATTCGAGGCGACGCCGCTGGTGGTGGATGGCATCCTGTACACCGTACAGGCCCCGAACGACGTGGTCGCCCTCGACGCGGTCACGGGTCGCGTCTTCTGGACCTACTCCTACGCTCCGGCTCTCGATGCGCGCCCCTGCTGCGGCCGCGTGAATCGCGGCTTGGCGATCCTGGGCGACACGCTGTTCATGGGCACCATCGACGCTCATCTGGTCGCAATCGACGCGAAGAACGGTCACCCGTTGTGGAACGTTACCGTGGGCAAGTCCGCGGCCGGTTACGCGCTCACGCACGCTCCGCTGGTGGTAAAAGATAAAGTGATCGTCGGCACGGCGGGCGGGGAGTTCGGCGTGCGCGGCTTCATCGCCGCCTACGATGCCAAAACCGGCAAGGAAGCCTGGCGCTTTTACACGATTCCAGGGCCGGGCGAGCCGGGTCACGAGACCTGGGCCGGCGATTCATGGAAGTACGGCGGCGGTTCCGTTTGGATGACCGGTTCCTACGACCCCGCGCTGAACCTCACTTACTGGGGCATCGGAAATCCGGGTCCGGATTGCAACGGCGATGTTCGGCTCGGCGACAATCTCTATAGCGATTGCGTGGTGGCGCTCGACGCCGACACCGGCAAGCTGAAATGGTATTACCAGTTCTCGCCGCACGACGAGTTCGATTACGATTCCGTGCAGGTGCCCGTGCTCGCCGACATGGATTGGCAAGGCCAGCCGCGCAAGGTCATGCTGTGGGCCAATCGCAACGGCTTCATGTACGCGCTCGATCGGACCACCGGCGAGTTCTTGAAAGGCACGCCGTTCGTCAAGGTCAACTGGGCGAATGGATTCGATGAGAAGGGCCGGCCCATGCGCGTGCCCGGCAAACTGCCGACGCCCGAGGGCACGCTGATTTATCCGGGCAATCAGGGCGGCACCAATTGGTACTCGCCGTCTTACAGCCCTAGCACCGGACTATTCTACATTCCAACCTGGGAGAATTACTCGTCGGTCTTCATCAAAGCGCCGGTCGAATACGAAGAAGGCCGCCGCTTTATGGGTGCTTCGCCGCGATCCACCATCGGCGTATTTCGCGGGCCGCAGCAGAACACGCGCAAGGACGACGAGGGCTTCGGCGCGGTGCGTGCATTCGATCCCAAGACCGGCGAGAAGAAGTGGGAGTTCAAGATGTCCGACGTCACCGATGCCGGCATCCTGACGACTTCCACCGATCTGCTCTTCAGCGGCGGGCGCGAAGGCTATTTCTTCGCTCTCGATGCGCGCTCGGGCGAGCTGATGTGGAAGAGTTCTGTCGGCGGCGCGATCGCCTCCGGCCCGATGACCTACGCCGTGGGACCGAAGCAGTACGTGGCGGTTTCGGCCGGCAGCGCGCTGTTTGTGTTCGCGCTGCGGGAGTAGACCGAGGGAAGTACCAAAATCAGGCCCGCTGTAATAACGGCCGCAGCTCGCGCACGTTCTTCACGTTTTCCAGATCCATCACTCGCGCGATCAGCTTGGCGGATTTATCGGCGCCGAGTATGGGCGTCATCAGATCGCGGCATTTGGCGACCACCTCTTCACGAGTCATCGGATTCTCTGCCGTGCCGCGCACCGCATCTACGCGCTCGGTCAAATGCGTGCCATCGTTCAGGGTGACTTCGACGATGGTTTCGCGTTTCGGGTATTGTCGCTCCAGCTCTTCGTCGGGAATCAGCTGAACCTTGCTGCGCACCCGCAACAGACCGGCGTCCTTCATACGCGGTTTGTCATGCGCCGCCGCAAAAGAAGCGGTCTTATCGATCAGCATCACCGCGACCATGTGTTGCATGCAGATATCCGGCATTTCGCGATTGTTTACGGTTTTCGCTTCGCTGGTGGCGACGCGCACCGTGATCTTCTGGACTTGATCGGCCTCAAACGGGTGCTTCTTCCGCAGGTTTTCTAATGCGTCTAGCGGCGCTTGAATCGGCGACCCCACGGTCCATTTCTTGATGTTGGTCCGCGTCACTTCGTAGCGCTCGCCCAGCTTGTCGAGGAGCTGCGCCGGATCCGCCTTGGGCGCGAACGCCAGTAGAAAATTGTCCGCTCCCGTGAAAATATCCTGCACACCCGTGCCGCCCAACTGAATCAGCAGCGCCGCGCTCACTCCGTTGCGCGCCGGCATGCCCGCGAACACCAGCGACTTCTCGATATGATCCGTGTCGCGCTGCCAGGCGGCGATGCCCGCAGCTTGCTGCGCCGAATAATCCAGATATCCAGCGCATTTGTTGCGCGTTGAGGCCTGCCGCCGAGCCTGCCGCAGCCGCTGCTCCGAACCCTTCGGCGATGCTGTGCGTGCTGTGATGCGTTTCCATCTGGAATGGCAGGCCACCCAGCGTCATCGTCACGCGCGGCCCGATGTCGTAGCCGAGCGCCACCGCGCGCAGGAATCGCGTTCCGTCCACGCCGAACTGTTCGCTTGCAGCCAGCGCGGCCGGCACCACCGCGCATCCCGGATGAGAATGCGAGGGCGCGTGCGAATCGTCAGTTTCATCGGAATGCGCCAGCATCCCGTTGGCCATGGCTGCCTCGAGCGGTCCGCATAGAACATTGCAAGCCGCCACCGTTGCGACCTGCTCCCCCGCATGCGCTCGCGCGAACTGGAGCGCAACTTTACCCGGCGCCAACTCCGATCCCGACACCATCGCCGCAAATGTGTCGAGAATGTGGTGCTTGGTTTTTTCGGTGGCTTCTTCTGGCAGCGCACGGTGCTGCGCGTCGCTCATATAAGTGCTCAACGTTCCGATCACGGAACCGGACGACGACTCAGCGCCACGCGCCGCGGGTCTTGGCAATGCGGTCACCGCACCCAATGCCGCCGCACTCTGCATCAAACCACGTCTGGTTAGCTTCATAATTTCATTCTCCTCTTACGGCTTGACTCCCGTGATGTTCAGTTTAATCCGGTAGAGTCCTGTTCGTGCCGTGATGTAAAGACTCTTCGCGTCCGCGTCGCCCCACGCGCAATTCGACGCGATTTCGGGAACCTGAATCGTGCCCAAATGCTTTCCCTTAGCCGAGAAGATCAGCAGCCCGCCCGGACCCGTTGAATAAAGATTGCCCGCGCTGTCCACCTTCATCCCATCCGGCACGCCGTCGCCGGGATCCTTCGTCGCATCATAAAACTTGCGCCCATTGGCGAGAGTGCCGTCGGCTTTGACATCATAAACCATCCAGAATTTCTCATCCCGCGAATTCGCGATATACAGCTTCTTCTCATCGGGCGAGAACGCGATTCCGTTGGGGTACGGCACGTCCTTCGTCAACAAATCGAGTTTCCCCGCCGCGCTGATGCGATACACGCCGTTGAAGCCCAGTTCCGGCTTGGGCTTGTCCGGACCCTCCGGATACGTGCGATACAGGCCCGTCGGATCCGTGAAGTAAACATCGCCATTGCGCTTGCACACCAGGTCGTTGGGACTGTTCAGGCGCTTGCCTTCGTAGCGATCCGCGAGCACCGTGATCTTGCCATCCTTTTCGATACGCGAAATCCGCCGATTGCCGTGCTCGGCCATGACCACGCGGCCCTGCCGATCCAGCGTTAACCCGTTCGATCCGATCTGCACGCCCTCCGGATGCGGCCCCGCAAAAATCTCCCTCCTGTACGCCGTTACGCCATCGCTTGGCGACCACTTCATAACCGCGTTGAGCTGCAGATCGCTGAACAACAAATAGCCGCCCTCGCGGATCCACACCGGACCTTCCGTGAACCGCAGGTTGCCGGCGATTTTTTCAACCTTCGCGCCGGCCGGGACGATTTTGTCGAGCGCCGGATCCAGGCGCACAACATCCTGGCTGAACACCGGTAGCACGGCGGCCAAGAGCGTCAAAAATCGCATCCTGCGCACTCCCCTACTTCAGCTCGTTGCGGAACACCACTCCGCCCTTCATCACGAATTTCACCCGTTGCATCTCGGTGATGTCGGCCAGCGGGTCGCCCGCCACCGCGACTAAGTCGGCGTATTTGCCCTTCTCCACGAAACCCACCTCGTGCTTCAGCTCGAAATTCAGGCTTTCGGCGGCATTGCTGGTGGCCATGCGCAGAGCGTCGGCCGGCTTCATTCCCCACTTCACGTAGTAGCCAAATTGGAACGCCTGCGCTCCGTGGCCGGGTAGGTACGCGCCGCTTCCGAAGACCTCCTTGACGCCGGCGGCCACCAGCCTCTTGAAACTCATCTCCGTCAGAGCGAAACGCGTATACTTGCCGCGGCTGGCCTTCAAATCTTTTTCCTCGAGTTCGCCGATCAAATCCCACAGGGTCTGCATCACGGGCCGCATCGTTCCATCCGCGAGGGGTTTCTTGAAGTACGCCAGCGTTTCATCATCGAGCCCCGGCTTGCCCGTCACGCCCACGATCACATGCATCGGTATATCGAAACCCGCCTCCAGACAGTTCCTCAGACCCTCTCCGCCATATGCGTGGCACGCGACCTTCAAACCTCGGCGATGCGCCTCATCCGCGATCGCCTTGTCTTCTTCGAGCGTCATGGACGGAACGTTGATCATCTTGCCGTCTGGCGTGAATGCGCCGGAACCGGGAGGGTCGGGATATCCGCCGCCTTCGTAATCCTCGGTATCGTAAACCTTGATCCAATCCACCCCGTAGTGAGAACGCTCGCGCACCGCCTCCCGCGCTGTGTCCGGCGAATGGATCTCGTCAGCGAGCTGCCACGAGTTCGCCCCGGGACTTCTGCCGAACGGCGCGATGATAGACGGGGCCGGGTAATACGACGCCCCACGCGGCGCGATCTGCGGACCGGCCACTTGCAGCCGCGGCCCCGGCACCCACCCCTTGTTGATGGCGTCGCGCAGTTCGACGATCGCATAGGTGTATTGCGACCCCATGTCTTGCAGCGTCGTGAAGCCCGCGTTCAAGTTCTGCAGCGCGTTCGCAAGCCCGGAATAAGCTGCGCGGCCGTCGTTCGGAAACGGGTCTTGCATGAGATGCACGTGGCGATCAATCAAGCCCGGCAGCACGGTTGCGCGGCTGAGGTCGATCACCTCGGCGCCTTGCGGAATCTTGGTGCGATCGGCCGGTCCGACGTCCACAATGCGGTCGCCCTTGATCACGATCACCTGGTTCATCAGGTTCGTGCCCGTCTTCGGGTCGAATAATCGGCCGGCGCGGACCGCGAAACCCTCGGGCGGCGGGGTATGCATGTTGATGTGCGAGGCGTCGAACGGCGGCGAGGTCGGCCGCGGCGTTTGCGCCCACAATGTCATCGATCCCGCCACAATCGCCAGTATTAGTGCATTTCTCATGAAGTTCCTTAGACAGTTGCCAGTATATTATGTTCCGGCGCTGCCATCGCGTCCCGTTCCCAAAGCGCGGAAGTGGCCGCCGCCACCCGTGTCGCGCAAACCCGGTTTGCTGGTGTAGACTACCAACTGTGAGGATTATGCGGTATTTTGCGCTGTGTTGCGCCTGTTCCATCCTGATTTTGGCTCCTTCGACGAGTTTATTCGCGCAAGGGCGCGGCGGACGCGGCGGTCCACCTCCGACGCCTCAAAGCTGCGGCGCGGATCGATATCACGGGCTATTGGGTTTCGCTCGTAACGGAGGATTGGCGCTACCGGCAGTTCACTCCGCCCAAGGGCGACTACGAGTCCGTTCCGATTAATCCCGCGGGCAAGAAGATTGCCGACGCCTGGGATCCCGCCAAGGATGAAGCGGCGGGCGAACAATGCAAAGCCTATGGTGCGGCCGGCCTTATGCGCATGCCAACGCACTTGCATATCACTTGGCAGGATGACCGCACGCTGAAGCTCGAAACCGACGCCGGCACTCAGACGCGAATCTTCCATTTTGGACCGCCCCAGGGCGCGGGCGGCGATTGGCAGGGAGTTTCCTCAGCGTCCTGGGATTACCCTGAGCCTGAAGTTCGCACCGGATTCGGCGGAATCGACTTTGGATTTGAACTGCCTCCCGCACCCGGCGGATCGCTAAAAGTGGTCACGACTAAAATGAAGCCGGGCTATCTGCGCAAGAACGGTGTGCCTTACGGCGCCGGCACGATGATGACTGAGTATTTCGATCGCTTCGATATTCCCGGCGGCGACACACTGCTGCTGGTCACCACCGAGGTGAACGATCCCGAGTACCTCACCAATCCATTCTGGACGAGCACCCATTTCAAGAAGCAGAACGACGCTTCGGGCTGGAATCCAACCCCGTGCGTCTCACGATAAGAAGATCAAGAGAAGCCCAATGACAAGCCCAATGAGAAGCCCCATGAAAGTCACGCGTACAATACTGCTGGTCTTTTTTGTGCTCGCGATGGGCGCGAAGCTTTCCGCACAGTTCCGGCCGCCGCCCGCCTTCGATATCGACATCACCGGCTATTGGACGCCGCCTTTGCATGAGGACGGCCTGGAGCGCGGCAACGGCCCCGAAATCGCCGATTACGGCGGGTTCGCGTTGAATGAGGCCGGCCGGCTGTTCGCGTTGTCGTACGATCCCTCGCGCTTGACCCTCCGCTCATCACCAGTGCGACGGCTACATCATGCCCTACCAGATGCGCGCGGTCGGCAATTTCCGGACCTGGGAGGAGCGTGATCCGCACACCCAGCAACTGATCGCCCTGCACTGGTGGGCCCAAACCACTGAGGGAAACCGAACCATTTGGATGGACGGCCGCGCGCATCCTCCGGCCTGGGCTCCGCATAGCTTCACCGGGTTCTCCACGGGCCATTTTGTAGGAAATGCGCTGGTCATCTACACCACGCACCTGAAGCAGGGCTGGCTGCGGCGCAACGGCTCTCCGGAGAGCGATCAGGCCACTGTCATGGAGTTCGTCACCCGTCACGGCGACCACCTCGGCGATACCACCGTGATCACCGATCCCGTCTATCTAACCGAGCCAGAAGTCCGCAGCAACGATTATGTTCGTCAGCCCGGCGATCATCACGTCTGGCTGTACGCCTGCGACGACGGCGAAGAGATCACCGGACGCGCGCCCGACGTGGTGCCGAATTATCCGTTAGGCAAACAGCCGTTCGCCAAGGAATATTCAGAGAAGTACAAACTGCCTTTGATAGCCACCTTGGGCGGCGCCGAGACGCATGTATCCCGGTTGGGCGGCCAAAGCCAAGAGCGCAACCCAAGCCGAAGCCCAGGCCAAATTGGCGCCTGCGCCCAACCAGACTCCGGAAACCAGCAAAGCGACCAATCCCGAGCCGCACGACGGCGACGTCCATGTCCTGCACATCCGCGATAACGTCTATATGCTGTTGGGCGATGGCGGAAATATCGCTGTTCAGACCGGCGACGAAGGAGCCTTCCTGGTCGATAGCGGCGAGGGCAAGCTGTCCGACAAGGTCATCGCCGCGATTCGTGGAATAAGCCAGCGGCCGATCCAGTTCATCGCCAACACCAGCGTCCATGCCGATCACATCGGCGGAAACGCCAAACTTTCGGCGGCCGGTTCCGATCCCAGCCTTCCCGGTTCGTTCTTCGATTTGCAATCGCCCGGCGCGGCCACCGGCCTGTTATTCGACCCGGCCCATCACGCCACTATCATGTCGCAGAACAACGTGGTCTTTCGCATGGAGACGGCCAAAATGGCCTCGGAGATGATCCCGGCCGACACCTATCTGGAAGAACGCCGCCGAAAATTTCAAAACGGCGAGATCGTCGAGCTGTTCTACGAACCCAACGCCATCACGGATGGCGACAGCATCGTGCACTTCCGGCGCTCGGACGTCATCGCCACCGGCGACATTTTCACCACCACGCAGTACCCGTTCATCGATTTGAAAAACGGCGGCAGCGTGCAAGGCGAGATCAAGGCGCTGAACGATATCCTCAGCCGCACCGGCTACGAGCACGATGAGAACGGCGGCACCTACATCGTTCCGGGCCACGGCTACCTGAGCGATGAGCACGAGGTAACCGAATACCGCGACATGGTGGTCATCGTGCGCGATCGCGTTCAGGCCATGATGAAGGCCGGCGCAACCGTGGATCAGATCAAAGCGGCTCGCGTCACCGCCGACTACGACACCCGCTACGGCGCTAACTCCGGTCCCTGGACCACCGCCATGTTCATCGAGGCCGTTTACAACAGCCTCAAACAACCTCCGGCGAAGTCTTCCGCCGAGAAATAAGCCGCGTGGTAGTCGCGGCCATGCGGCGTCGCCACTTTGGCTTCCCGCTCCTATTTCTGCTTGGATACCTCTGCGGAACGGCTTCCGCGATCGCCCAGGATAGCGCCAGCGCCGCCTTCCAGACCATCGATCTGGACACGCCGCTGCCGCTCGAGAAGCTCGCCTCTGAGCTTGCCGCCAAGCGCGTCGTCTTCATCGGCGAGATCCACGATCGCTATGACCACCATCTGAATCAGCTCGAAATCATCCGGCGGATGCATGACCTCGGCTCGAATCTCGCGATCGGTGTCGAATATCTCCAGCAGCCTTTTCAGGCCCAGG
Organism: Bryobacterales bacterium; assembly: GCA_963732175.1. Lineage (GTDB taxonomy): Bacteria > Acidobacteriota > Terriglobia > Bryobacterales > Bryobacteraceae > Palsa-89. The sequence continues at coordinate 175,615 of CAVSYF010000004.1, forward strand.
TGGACGACTACATCGCCGGGCGAACCTCCGAGCAGGAGTTCCTGCGGCGCGCGGAATACTTCCAAAGCTGGGGCTTCGATTATCGTCTCTATGCTCCAATTTTCCGGTATGCGCGCGAGCAGCATATTCCCGTGCGTGCTCTCAACGTGCCCACCGCGCTCCCTTCCGCCGTTGCCAAGGTTGGCGTCGCCGGACTCTCTGACAAGCAGCGTACCTACTTGCCGCATGACATCCAGCCTGCCGATGAAGCTTATCGCGCGCGCCTCCGCGGTGCGTTCTCGGAACACCAGGCCGGCAAGCCCGATGCCTTCGATCACTTCGTCGAAGCCCAACTGGTGTGGGATGAGGGCATGGCCGAAAGCGCGGCCGCCTATCTGAATGCCAACCCCGACCGCCGCATGGTGATTCTCGCCGGCGCTGGCCATATCATGTTCGGTTCCGGCATTCCATCGCGTTTGGAGCGGCGCACGCACGCAACCTACTCGATCGTGCTCAATAGCGGCGAGGTGATTGAGCCGCACATCGCGGACTATCTTCTGCTCAGCAAGGAACAAGAGCTTCCGCCCGCCGGTGTTCTGGGAATCCGGCCGGAAATAAAAAATGGCGATTGCATCATCGGTTCCGTGACTCCCGGCAGCGCGGCAGAAAAAGCTGGATTGAAGAAGGGAGAAGTTCTAGTCGCGATTGATGGTCAGATGATCAAAACGACCGCCGATGTTCGCCTGGCGCTTTGGGACAAAAAGCCGGGAGACCGCGTGAACATCAAGGTCCGGCGCAAGGGCCATTTCGGCGCTGCGGCCGAGCGCGATCTCGAAATCGAGTTGGCGGCGCCTCCCAACTTCGGCGCGAACCGCTAGGACGGACAAAATCCGGGATACGGGTTCAACGGAATCACCGCCAGGATTTCGAGCATCCCGGCCTGCACCAAAGGCAATTTGTTCAGCATGTCGCGCACGCTCTGCTCGGACTCTGCCTCCCACAAAATGCAGGCTCCCGGCATATCGCCACGCCGCCAGATCTGGCGAATGGATCCTGCGGCGTAAAAAGCGCGGGCCTGCTGCGTTTCAGCAGGAATGTGAGGCGCAAACTCGGCGTCGGAAAATTTATCAGTACGGCGTCGCGACAAAGTTATGAACTGCATCGGCGTTGAGGATGTCCTTTCAGTATTTACTCAGCTTATCAATCCCCGAAGTTACCGAGTGCGGCGGGACGCTTTTTCGCACGTGAGCCAATGCTCAACCTGCCATCCTACCTCCTGAAGCAGAGATTCAATCTCGCCGCGCTTGCGCTTGAGTATGGTGGCGTGGTGCGCGATGCCTTTGATCTGGGCGATCAGGGCCGTTACCACTGCATCAACCTGAACGCCGGACCGAAAACTTCCCTCCTTGATTCCGCGCTTGATGATCGCCGTCAGGCGCGTCCGCCAAAAGTCGTCGCGACTCTCAGTTAACTTCCTGATTGCCGGATCGCGTTTTGCGCGCAACGCGAGTTCGGTGAGCACGATGAAAAACTTGGGGGATCGCGCCAACAGCTTCCCGACGCCGGCGAACTCATGCCGTAATGCCTGGATGGCGCTGCCGGGTTCATGGGCGGGCTGAACAGCCTCGCCTCGCATTTGCTCCACCAGGTGCGAGACCACGCCTTGAATAAGCGCTTCCTTGGACGAAAAGTGATACAGCAGACTGGCGTTGTTGATGCCTGCGGCTGCGGCGACGTCCTGAAAACGCAATCCTTCGAACCCCCGTTCGGCGATGTGATCGAACGCAATCTCGATCAATTGTTGCCGTCGCTGATGAGCGGCCAGACGTCTTCCTTTTCGGACGCGTTTGCTTACAGGCTGGGAACCGGGCGCTTTGACAACCATCTAGATGGATGGTAATCTGTTGGTGGCATGCCGGTCAAGTTAGGCGAATCCATCGTTTAAGGAGCGTCCCGTGCTGTTCACCTCGCGCCTCGTGGCTACCGTTCTTCTGTCCCTCCTGGCGGGCAGCTATTTCAACGGCCCTCTCATCCTTCTCCCTGCTCAACGGCAATTATCGCCTTCCGCTTATATCGAGGCCGAGCGGGCCAACACCAGCTTGGGAACTATTCGCTTTCGGGTTCTCATCGCCGCGACGCTCGCCGCCCAATTGACCCTTCTGGCCGCTTCGGGATTTCAATCTCGCCGCTCCTTCTATTTCACAGCCGGAAGCATCCTTCTCATCCTCGCGGCTACCTTCATCACGGTGCGATTCGTTGTGCCGATCAATGCCGCCATTCACACCTGGAATCCGGCGTTGCCTCCGGCGAACTGGCAGGTGTACCGGGATTCATGGCATCGCTATCACCTCCAGCGGACCGTTCTCATGATCTTGGCGCTGGTGGCTCAGTTGGCCGCCGTCCTGCGAAGCGCGCCCTAGCGGCTCCGCTCTCTGTAACCCGAAAACCCCCGGTTGTGCCCGATAATGGATGCTTATGTCCTTCGGCGACCTGCTGCTCGGCAAACCTCTCGCAAACTATGAAGAAGGCGAACAACGGCTCGGCCCGTTGGCCGGAATCGGCGTCTTCGGTCTGGACGCGCTCAGCTCCGCCGCGTATGGACCCGAAGCCGCACTCACGCTGCTGATCCCACTCGGCGTCCTAGGCATTCGATACGTCGTACCCATCAGCTTCAGCATCATCGCGCTCCTCATCATCGTCTACATTTCTTACCGGCAGACCATTCCGGCTTATCCCGGGGGCGGCGGCTCCTATACGGTGGCGCGCGAAAATCTCGGCCAGCGCGTCGGATTGCTGGCTGCCGCGGCTCTCATTATCGATTACGTCTTGACGGTCGCGGTCGGCATCTCGGCCGGAGTGGGCGCGTTAGTCTCGGCTGCGCCGAAATTGGAGGCGCATACGCTGAGTCTCTGCCTCGGCATCCTCGCGGTCATCACTTTGGTGAATCTACGAGGCGTTCGCGAAACGGGAAGCATCTTCATGGTGCCGACGTACCTCTTCATCGGCTGCCTGCTGGGAGCGATCGGCCTGGGCCTGGTGAAGGCGCTCATGAGCGGCGGACATCCTGTGCCCGTGATTCCGCCGCATGCGCTCCCAGTCACCGGCGCAACCGTCGGATCGTGGGTCATTCTGCAGTCCTTCGCCAGCGGCTGCACTGCGATGACCGGCGTCGAAGCGGTCAGCAACGGCGTCAAAGCGTTTCGCGATCCGGCGGTGAATACGGCCCGCCGCACCCTTTCCGCCATTATCGGAATCCTGATTCTAATGCTGGCCGGCATCGCCTGGCTCGCCCGTGTTTATCAGGTGGGCGCAACCGATCCCGGCGCTCCCGGTTACGAAAGCCTGCTCTCTCAACTGCTCGCTGCTGTTGCGGGCAAGGGCTTCTTCTACTTCCTCGCGATCGGCTCCATTTTGGCGGTCCTGGCTCTCTCGGCCAACACCGCTTTCGCCGATTTTCCAAGACTCTGCCAGATTGTCGCCGACGACGGCTTCCTGCCGCACGCCTTTTCATCACGCGGCCGGCGCTTGGTTTTCTCCCACGGGATTTATGTCCTCGCCCTTTTGGCGGCTGTGCTGCTCATCATCTTTGGCGGCGTGACGGACCGTCTGATTCCGCTGTACGCGGTGGGCGCATTCTTGGCCTTTACGCTCTCCCAAGCCGGCATGGTATTCCACTGGAAGCGCCTGGGCGGCTCAGGAGCGTGGAAGAGCATGCTTCTGAATGGCCTCGGCGCCGTCGCTACGGCCATCACCGTCGTTGTCGTGCTGACTGCAAAATTCATAGCCGGCGCCTGGATCACCGTCCTGCTGATCCCCTCGCTGCTCATATTCATGATCGCGGTGCGCCGCCACTATGACGCGGTCGGCCGTGAAGTTCAGTTGGAAACCCCGCTCGATTTGACACATCTCAAACCGCCCATCGTCGTGGTCCCGATGCAGCGCTGGAGTAAGGTAGCCGAGAAGGCTTTGCGTTTCGCCATCAACTTGTCCACCGACGTCTACGCCTTCCAGGTCAAAATCGGCGACCAAACCAGCGATCTTCGCGACAGTTGGTGTCATTTGGTGGAGATACCGGCGCAGGAGCTCGGCGTGCCCGTGCCGAAGCTGGTGGTGGTCGACTCTCCCTATCGCTACGTTTTCCGCCCGATTCTGGATTTCGTGGGCGAGCTGGAGCACAAGTTCCCCGATCGTTATTTGGCGATCCTCATCCCCGAGCTGGTGGAACGCCACTGGTTCCATTACTTCCTGCACAATCAGAGAGCGGCTGTTCTGAAGGCTCTGCTTCTAGTGAAGGGCAACCAGCGAATCAACGTCGTCAACGTGCCCTGGTATTTGGACGCGTAGCTGCCGGTCGGCATTTTTCCGCGGCAAAGTAAACCGTGCGACAATAACGGATTCGGCTGTAATATGACTGTAACGGACAGCACTCAAGAGATTGCCGGCGAGCTGGCCCAAAAACTCCTGCGGCGGCTGAGTTTTGAAATCAACCAGGTGGTGAAGTCCTGCGAACCGGATCGGGTTCACGATCTGCGAGTCGCGATCCGCAGGTTTAATCAAGTCTTAAGAGTCTTTAGACCCGTATTTCCCGGCAAGGAAGTCCGTAGAATCCGGCGGAGGCTGAAGCAACTTTTGATGCTCGCCGGAGAAGTCCGTAACTGCGATGTTGTCCTGGCCCTCCTTTCAAAATCGCCGGGCGCTTCATCCGATCAGCTGCGGACCACGCTGGAGGTCCAGCGCAAGGAAAGGAAACGTGAACTTCTGAATGCGCTCAAGCCTTGGGTGCAAGCGAAAAGCTCGATGAAATGGCGCGCTGCGCTGTTGGCCGCTGCGATGCGAGGAGATTCCGGCTTCGGCGCAAAGCCAATCGGAGAGATAGGACAGAGCATTCTGCCGCGCGTTGCGAGCAAGGTTTTCGACCAGGGACACCGGGTGGTCGACGCCAAGTCCGCCAGGCACCTCCATGATGTACGAATCGCGACCAAGAAATTTCGCTACACGCTGGAGCTTTTTGCTCCTCTTTCAGATCAGTCGCTCGATGGCTTGCAGGCGAACCTGAAGCTGATTCAAGCGCGGCTGGGGGACATCAACGACTGCGAAGCCATGCGGGAGATGCTGTCGGGCCGGCACGGATTCGAACTTTTCGAGGCTTGGCTCAAAAAGAGACAGCAAAGAAAAACGCGAGCCTTCCGCAAGGATTGGGAAAAGTGCTTTGGCGACCGCCAAGCCCTCGAGAATTGGATCGGCTGCCTAAGCAACCTCGCGCCGGAACCGCAGCCGGCCAAGAAAGCGGTGGGCAGCAGCGCAACGGTCTCCGCGTCGCCGAAGGCCCGGGCCGCCGTAGCCTAAGGCAAAAAGAATCCTCGCCTACCGCACCGGCGCCACAACTGGCGCCACGGGCGGAATCGGTCTAGCGAACTTCGCTACATCGATCGCGACGTTCGGCTGCACATCCTTGAGAATGTACATGGACTGGCCGTCCGTCCAGGTCAGCTTCCATTGAAACGGCATCTTTACTCCCGCTACCTCGCGGTAATCGGAGTAATCGACCTGGATGGGCACCGGGCCCACGATGGTCTTGCTGTAACGCACCATCCGCGACAACAGCCCCGTCTTCTTATCGAAGAACAGCTTCACGCGAGTTCCGCCGAACGTGCCCTGCACGACGTCCACCGGATGATCATCAAGGGTGGTGGTGGGGAACCCTGTGCGCCAACCCGTAAGGGCTTGCTTCAGCCCGCCCGGGAACGCCAGAACCGAATCTAGTTTGACGCCATCCAAATCGCCTCCAGGGGAAAGCTCGAGGACGGAAACGGGCTTGTCCGGTCCCATGATCCACGCATTGGTTCCGTCGTAGGTAGTGACGCTGTCGCCATTCTGCGTGTGCGCGATCACCACGCGCGGGCCATCGGATTTCGCGTAGATCTCCACCGGAACTTTGCCGTGGTAGCTGTCGAAGCCCTCGTAGGTTCCTTTGGCGGAAAAGCTGGTCAAGCCCGCTAGGCGCTGAGCGCCACCGATGGCCTGGATGTAGCGGTTCAGAATATCATCGACGGTCGCAGTGCCTTTAACGTTGATGTTCGCTTCCACTTCGTTCGGATCGTCCGGCGGAGGCTCGCTATATTGTTCGAGCAAGCTGGGGACAATCTTCGGAGTCGGGCTGCCGCGATGGCAGGTGTAGCACGTCACCGCTTCGCGCCCGCCGAACAGCGTCTTATTGATCGTCCTTACGTTCTGAATCATGACGCGCGCCATGCGCTTCTCCGGCGTATCGTCGGCATACTTCGCCCAATTGCCGAGCACCGCGGTTCCATGGCAATTGGTGCAGTTGTAGCCCAGCGCCGCGGAGAAGAATCCCATCGTTTCCATGAACTGGTTGACGGGGATGCCTCTCAGCAACTGGACATTCTTAAAGACGTCCTCGGCCATCAGCGGCTTCTGTGGCGCGGGTGTTTGGCCCCACGCCGGCAACAAAAAAAGGAGCCCAAAGGCTCCCCCTGTCAAAACTCGTACCGATTTGTTCATTTAACGTAATTCCGAAAGAAAGCCAGGCAGATTGTTCGGCTGCGACCAGTTGAATTCCTGTTTTAGCACAGCCGCGATCTCCTCCGGACTTTTGTGCGCGCGATTCAACTCGCGAATGCGCTGCTGGAAAGCGACGTACCGGTTTCGAATCTCCAGCACTTGCGCCTTGGTGACCATCGGGCCGTGGCCCGGAATCGCGATATCGAAATCCATTTTCAGAATCTCGTCGATGGAATTGGTCCAGTCCGTCCAACTGCCGCCGTCGGGATAAGTTACGGTCGGAGGCTGCAGCGGATTCGTGGTCAACATATCGCCCAGGACCATCAACCGGTAGGCGGGAAAATACACCACCGTGTCGCCTCGTGTATGGCCGCGAAACTCATGGAGATCCAACTCTTTTCCGCCCAGGAACAAATTCATCTGTCCCGAGTAAGTCATGCCGGGCAGCCACTTCGCATTGGCGCTGCGGGCCATATTGTCGCGGTCCTCTTTCGAGATGATGACCTCGGCTCCCATCGCTTCCAGCATCGGGGCTCCCTCGCTGTGATCGCCGTGATTGTGCGTCAGGATCACGTACTTGATCGGTTTATCCGTAATCGATTTCAGCTTGGCCACCACCTCATCGTGCGCGCGGGCGTACTTGGCGTCAATCAGCACGACACCCTTGTCAGTAACGAATACGGTGATGTTGCCGCCCCAATAGCGAAGCGCCTCCGGAGTGACGTCGGAGTTTTCGATCAGGTAAAGATCGTCCTTGATTTTTTTCAGATTGGGCGGCGCGGGCGGAGAATTCTGCGCAATGGCGTGAGCGGCGAACGCCAACAACAAGACGGAAGCGCACAGGCAACCACTACTGCGCATAAGCGACCTTTTTCCTTTGAACCAAGCCGTCTATGCTCCACGCGCCCGCTCCGGCCGCAGCCAGGTAAAGGAAGATAAACGCGTACTCGAGGGTGTCGATGCCTCCGTTGCGAAGCGGCAGCGGATTACGCGGCATGGAGGCATAGAAGTACGCGAACAGGCACTGGATCGCGAGCAACAGTGTGGCAGGGCGTGTGAGCCATCCGATGAGCAAAAGCACACCCAGCACCAACAACAAAACGCCTCCCGCCGTTCCCAGGCGATCCAGCGGCATGAACGATCCCGGCCCCCGCGTCTTGGCAGGTATCAAGCCGAAGACTTCGCGCAACCCATGGAGCAGGAGCATGTAGGCCATGATGATCCTCATCAAGGCGCGGGCCTGCGGCTCCCATTGCGAGATTTTTTCTTTCATGTTCGCACCGCTTCCGGAGTCGCGCTCACACCCCTATCCGCCTTCTTGCGATATTTGGCAATGAGCGCATCCAAACTCCAGGCGCCGCCCCCCACTGTCATCAGCCACAGGAAGAAGAAACAGTTGATCACCGCCTCTTCGCCATTGTTCCAGTGAGGCAACAGGACCGTTCCGGGCGGTCCTTGCCATCTCAAACGGGAAGTAAAGTAGGCCATCGCCATTTCACCCGACAAAATAAATCCGGTAGTGCGAGTGAACAAACCGAGAATCAGCAGAATCCCGCCGATCGTTTCAATCGGACCTGCGTAGGCGTGCAGCTTGGTCCAATCGTGATCGGCTCTGCCGGTGGCGAAGCCGAACGCCGTCGAGAGTCCGTGTTCCAGGAACAGCAGACCGACGGCCATGCGTACAATGCTGAGCAGTTGGGGAAGCCAGGACGGCAACCCCTGGTTGGGCGATTTAGCCATTTCGTCCTCCGTTAGCGGCCGCAGTTTAGCGTGGTCCAGCGACGCCGCGTCTACCTGCGGGCCATGGTCGAGTATATAACTTCGGATCTTCCGCCGTCATCGAAAGCCCCAGCACCTCGTAGGCAGTTCGCCGGTAGCCCTGCGGTCGAGCTTTGCGAAATATCCTCTAGCGCTGCAAATGATGATCGAGATTCAACAGGCGCTGCCCGTCGTCTTCTTTGCACTGCGGAGATTCCTCGATCGGATCGTTGTTGGGCGGAATCACTCGCGCAAAGTTGGTCCAGGGCTTGGTCAGCACCCCAGGATCATCCACGGTCGCCTGGTAAATCAGGTTGCCTTCCGGTGACATCCACAGCCGCTCGACCACCTTCATTTTGTCGGTGTGGAAGTAGCCGTTCTCGCCGAACCACGTGTCGTCGGTGAAGTTGCTCGATTCCACCACGAACACATCCTTCTCCCAATGGCCGATCGAATCGCCGTAAGCCGAAGGATTGGCGTCGGCGCGATGCGGGCGTCCGTCGGTGGGGATGATGCGGAACGTGTCGCCCGAGATGTCCTCATACAGGAAGACGGTCTGCTTGGCCAGTTGAATGATCTGGCGCGGTGAGCCGATGCGCGGCGTCCCCGGCTTGGCGCAATAGAACACGGGATCTTCCTTGCTCTCGTGCGAGGCCAGATATTTCACCTTGTCCTGTAATTCGGGCTTGTAGGAGGGAGCCTTATCCCAGGCGAGCGCCCCCGGCACCTCATTGCTGGCGTGATGGCGCGCGGTTTGATCGTAATGGGTCCTGGTCTCCTTGCCGTTGACGATCTTCACCAGATCGCCGTGGGGCAGGTCGATACCAAAGGTCCACTCGCCGCTCAGGTCCGGATGCCCGGCGGCGTCGCGGCGAATCTTAGCCGTTTTTGCCTTCGCCGGCGAATCATTCTCGGCGGAAAATGCCAGCGCGGCCGGCAGAAGCACGGCAGTCGCGAGCGCTAGAGCACGGGTTGCGAAATGCAATTTCATGGACGTATCTCCTCTTTCTGGCCTTCTACCAGCGAGATTTCATTTCCGTTCGGAAACTTGATGGATTGCAGATATCCGTACTTCGAACCGTCAATGGCAGAGACGACCTCGACCGTAACTTCCTGGCCGATGGCGGCCGCGAAATCGGCGCGGTTCACGCCTACTTTGGTAAACCAGCGCGGCGGGTTGCTCTCGAACTTCCAGTTGTCCACTTTCCCACTCTCATCCTTCACGTCCATGAACATCACGATGTGAGGATTCACCCAATCCACCTTGGTGACGGTACCCTTGAGCGTTACCTTCTTTTTCATGTCGAAGATCGCCGAAGGCGAATGATGCGCCAGCAGCGATGCCGTTGGGATCAGCACGCCGAGGCCGAGCAATAGAGCAAAGATCCGATTTTTCACGCCATCCTCCAAACCGGCCATAGTTTATCACAGCCGGTGATGAAAATGCATGGAACCATTTTCTCATATGTTCTAGCCGCCCCTGGGGGAAGCCGTCCGGTTCTGTGAACTGGCGCTCTCCCGGTCACGACTTTTCGTTAGGATATTCCGAAAGTTTTTGGGGACCTTCCCGGTGCGCCCGCTGCAACAGGGGCCGCAGCTTGCGAATGTCGCTAACTTTTTCCAGTTCCAGCACTTGATCGATCAATGGCTTCGTTTTTGCGCCTAACACCGGGAGTCATCAGATCGCGGCATTTCGCGGCCAGTTGCTCGCGAGTCATCGGGTTCGCGGCGGTGCCCAGCACTCCGGGCGCGATAGTATCTTGGCTGAGATGAGTGCCGTCCGCAAGCGTGATTTGAAGCAGCGGCGGCCGCTGACCTCGGACGCCGGTAGCTAAACGAACCTTTGCCCGCAGCCGTACGATGGCTGGATCCTGCATGCGCGCTTTGTCGTGAATCGACCGGAAGGTCAGCGTCTTATCGGTCAGCATCACCGCCAGCGCGTGTTGGATGTTGATGTCGGACGGTCCGCTGTTGTCGTTATCGGCGAGTGACCCAGGCACAGTGACGACGATCTCTTGCACCTGATTCGGGTCGATGGGCTGCCGCTTCAGCAACGCTTCCAAGCGCGTCCAGCGGCGCTTGATTGGGGTTCCCGGTAGTCCAGCGCTTTATGCCCGCGCGCATGATTTCGTACCGCTCGCCCAGCTTTTCGATTAATATCTCGGGTTCGCGTGTCGGCGCGTTGGCCAGCAGAAAATTGTCCGGTCCCGACATCACATCGTTGACGCCGTTCCATCCGGCGTGCATGAGCAAGGCCGCCGTCACGCCATCGCGCGCAGGCGCGCCTCCGAAGGTGAATCCTTTTTCGGTGTGGTCGATATCGCGAGGAAAGTCGTTGAATCCCGAGCTCTGTTGCGCGCTGTAAGACAACAGCCAGCGCATTTGTTGCGCCGTCAGGTTGGCCGCGCACCCGGCCGCAGCAGCGGCTCCGAAGACGCCTCCGATGCCGAACGTCAATTTGTGGCTGTCCTTAAAACTGGGTTGAAGCGTGAGCAGGACGCGCGTGCCGATGTCGTACCCCAGCACCACCGCGCGCAGAAATTGTGCGCCAGTGTTCGAGAACTGTTCGCCGGTCGCCAGCGCCGCCGGCACTACCGCGCAGCCCGGATGCCAGGGACCCGCCAGCGTGTCGTCGGTTTCATCGGCGTGCGCCATCACGCCGTTTGCCAGCGCTGCCTCAATTGGGCCGCACTGCACGTCATCGCCGACGATGGTCGCCACCGGCTTGCCGCCATAAGCGCGAGCAAATGCTATCGCCGCCCGCCCGGGAGCCAGCTCCGATCCCGATACCATCGCCGCGATAGTATCGAGCACATGCCGCTTGGCCTTCTCGATCACTTCTTCGGGAAGCTCGTGGTCGCGCGCCTGGCTCATGTAGGTGCTGAGTCGCGTCATCACCTCGCTGATGGGAAGATCGGCGAGCGTGGATTGGCCGAGCGCAGTTCCGCGCCACGGCAGAACCGCGGCCGCAGCCACCGAACGCAAGAAGCCCCGGCGATGATTAGGATCGTGCAGCATAATCCGAGAACCGTACTATACGCGAGTTGTGTTGTCAAGCCGAGAAGCAGCCTGCCAGGAGGAAAATGGGACTTCCGCTTTGCTTAATGAACGAATTTGCGGGGCGCAAATTCCCGCAGCACGCTCATCCCGACGTCCAGGCCCAGCGAAACACTTCCCGCGTCAAAACCGGCCTGAAAGTTGTGAAACCGGGTTGGAAACCATTCTCTGGAGACGAATCCAGCGCCATAGTCTCCGAGGAATCGGCTGTAGGCCGGCATCGAACCGCCGTCGTCCCGCCGCGCGACAAAAGTATGAATCACCGCCCACCGGGTTCTCGGCCAGATCCCGTGCAGACCCGAACGGCGATGCCGCGGGTCCTCATGATCGACCGCCCAAATGCCGAACTCGATCTGCTCTTTCACCAAATGTTGGCCGAATCCGGAGGCCACTCTTACGCCGAACGCATCCCAACCCTGGCCCCATTCATTGGGATAATTTCGGAGTTGATCGAGTCCTGCCCCCAGCGCGATACGCGCCAGTTCGTCGGGTTCCACCGAGCGAATCAGCGCGAGATGATATTTCTCCTTGATCGTGAGCGGGGTGCCTGGCTGCACCGACACACTGCGCTGTGCTTCCGTTGTTTGCGCCGGCCGCGAGTCTGCCGGCGGGGCTTGAGCGCACAGGCCTGCGCAGCACAGCAATCCGCTGGCGGCGAATTTGATAATCGAACCCACCGTATGGTGGATTCTTCCAGATCAATTTCGTTACAGGGTCTTCGAAAGCTATTGGCTTTTTGGCAATCCAACGCCGCTCTCCCACGCCTTGGTGAGAATCGGCTTGACGATCCGCGAAAATTCCAGGTAGGCCGTCGATCCTGGCCGGAAATGAAGTCTATCGGGAAGAAAAAGGTTCATTCGCAGCGCGCCCTGGCTGTCGAATAACACCGGGTTCAGATCGATATACCCGAGGTTTTTCGTCTCGCGGCTATAACGCTCCATCTCGCGATTGACTGCGTCCACGATATTCCAGCGATCCATTTTTTCCGGCGCTTTGTTGATGGACGTGTAGTAGACAAACGTACCGGGCGACTTCTCGCCCAGAATCTTGAGAAATCTTTTGGTGCGCTCGATGATCGCCTGAGCGTCGTCTCCGCCGCTGATATCGTTGCTCCCGCAATAGAAGACGACAATTCGCGGCTTGTAGGGAAGCTACCAACCGGTCCATCTGTTCCAGCATGTCCACGGTCGTGAACCCGGCGATCGCGCGATTGAGAACCGGCAGCGGCGCCATCTGGTCTGTCAAGTGCGTCCAGAATTGGAAAATGCTGCTCCCGACGAACACGATGCCGCCATTGCGCGGCGACCCCGGTGCATCTTCCGTCGATCTTTGCTGTGCGCCGAGAGTCGCGGCCAGCGGTGCCGTCGAAATTAGAAAGTACAGCAGTGCTCGACGAAGTCTCATTGATCTACTCCCATCCCGGAGCCTTCGGATTATCGGGCGTCATGTAGTGCATCGCCGCGTAAATTCCTCGAATGCGTCCGTTTTCCACCGCGAAAATTTCCGTCAGCAGGTTGCGCGGAAACGGCGTCCCATCCCGCCGCTTGGCTCCAGGCGGCCGATTGAACACCACCATCCCGAGCACTACGCCCGCTTCTTCATCCACCACCGGATAACGCCGATGATCCACGGCGGCGATGGTCGCCTTGAAGTCTTCCATATTCGACCCGCAATCGCCTTTGATGGGCGGTCCAGCTTCGGACGCGGGCGGTCCCGGCACCGGCCCCGCAGTCATGACGCCGTTCTCGATCCGCACGCATCCTTTTGCGGAGAGCACGCGCGAACTGTCGTGATTCTGAATGCCGTCAAAATAGCTCTGCGCGGCTACGATCATGGCCTCCCGTGTGGAGCGCGCTCCTTTCGCCACCGGCTTTTCAGGCGGAGAATTCGCCGTGAGCCCGTCGGCGCTGAACATGCCGTCCGACTTGCGCCCAATGACCACTTCGCCCTCGGTAATTTTCTTGTTCACTACGCGGATGCGCACGGTCGCGATGCTAGTCGCACTGCCTTCCTCGATGTGACCGAAGTACACCGCCTGCTCATTGATCGGATCGAAATACCTCCGCTGGATCTTACCGAGCGCCGTGGCACTCTTCCACAATCCGTCGCCCGGACGGACATCGTTCGCATTTTCCGTATAGCGGAAATTAGAGGCCAGCGGCGCCAACGCAGGAGCATGCTTTACGATCGCCGATAAATACTCATCTAGCGTCTTGGCCAGACACGGCCGGTCACACTTCGAGGCCGCCGCCAGCGGCCACGCGGACACGCTCACAAGCACGACGACGGGAAACGCCCGAGTGATTGCACTCCTCATAATTCGCAGTTCAAGATAGCATTTTTGCGTGTCCAAGCGACGCTGGGCCCTGTCAATGCAAAATAGAAATGTCCTATTCCCAGCAAAGTAGAAATGTCCTGTTTTGAGCTAGGAGCCGAAGGAGCGGGCTTACAGTGGATTCGATGTTCCGGGGGAGTCGCGCTCCCTGGGGCAGATCCGAAGACCGCTGCGACGGGGCTGGCTCCGAAGCAGACGGCACCAGACCCCCAGTCAAACCGGGCCCGATGATGCCCGTTCTGGGGGTTTTGGTTTTTGAGGACAGATCTGCTTTGGTGGAGCTCCCGAGCAGCGGTCTTCGGATAAATAAAGCGCGAAGATCGCCGGGCCGGTTTTGCCCAGCGCTCCGATTGGTTTTGGTTTCGGTGCCGGCGTTTAGCTGCGAGCATCGGGCACCTCAGTCGGTCGAGAACGAGAAGGCTTCGAGCGGATGGAAAAGTTCTTCATCCAATCGCTTTTGCGCCGGATCTTGCCCGTTGAGCGTGTCGGGGGTGCGAGCGTTTTGGATAACACCAGTGGCAGCGCGCAGCGGCGCACCCGCACATAACGACCTTGAAACTGCACGGCGACGCTGCCGTCCAAGCGCTGTTCGACCCGCACCCATCCTTTGCGCATTCCGACCTGGATGTCGCGGCGGTCGATTGGGTAGAGCTTGCCTTCGTATCGCACCGTGTAGTCATTCGTCACCTGACGCTGTTCCACGTGGCTGAGAATCGCGGCCAGATCATGCTCTTTGCCGAGAGGGCGATGGGCATCGGCGGTATCGGCCGGCTTCACCACCAGGGTCTGATTCCACCAAGCCAGATATTCGTTCTCCAGATACGCATTGGCCTGATCGAGGGTGCACGCCCCGGCCACACGCAGTCCTTTCACTAGGCGATCCTGCGCCGTCAAAAATTGGCGTTCAATGCGTCCCTTGGCCTGCGGCGAGTGCGCCGGAATCCAGACAACGTTCAGCTCGCGCAGCGCCCGTTCAATCTGTGTCGGCGGCATCTGGGGCCGGTCGCGGTCCTCACGCTGCTGCTGTCGTTTGGTCTTAACCGCCACCTGGAACATCCCCGCTTTGTCGGTGTAAAACGCCAGCGGGCGGCCAAACTGCTCGAGGTACGCCCCCAGCAGCCGCCGGTTCTCCTCACTGGAATCGTGCCGTACAAAGCGTGCGAACAGCTGGCTGGTGGCATCGTCGATCATCGCTATCAGATAGATCGATTCCCCGCGGCCCTCCAGCCAGTCGTGGTCGCTGGTGTCCCATTGCACCAACTCCCCACAGCGGCTTCGACGCGGCCGCCATTGGTGCACCTCCACCATGCGGCGATGACCGGCGCGCCACAATCCGGCTTTGGCCATCCACTGTCGCAACGTCTCCTTGCTCACCGTAAGCCGGTGCCGCTTGCGCAAGTATTCTGCCGCCAATGTAGGCCCGAATCCGCGGTACACCGGATCCGTCAAAATCGTGATCGCCTGCTGTTCCATGTCGGCGGACAGCTTTCGGTTGGACGTTCTCCCGCGTAGCTCATGAATCACCGCCCGGTCTCCTTTCTGCCGCAGCTTGCGCAACAGCCGTCGCACGTGCCGCTCGTTGACACCGATCTCCTCAGCGGCTTGTCGTTGCGTGATCAATTTCTTCTTGGCCCTCTTCAGGGCATCCAGCCGGTCTCGTTCGGCCTGGTTCATTAGTAGCTGTCCTTCGTCCACCCCTCAGGCTGGACCCTGTCAATAGGACATTTCTACTTTGCCCAAATAGGACATTCTCATTTTGCTGCGACAAGCGACGCTGGGCCCTTGTCTCCGTCGGAACATTCGAATAAAATTCCGAAGGAGGTCGCAACCATGACTTCGTCAGCGATCGCGATCCTGACCGTCGCATTGAGCGCGCCGCTCGCCGCGCAGTGGCTGAATCAGCCTACGGCGGGCATCCCGCGTACTCCCGACGGCAAACCGAATCTCGGCGCGCCCGCGCCCCGCACCGCTGACGGCATGCCCGATCTGTCGGGCCTGTGGACCAAGATTTCTCCCAAATACAACCGCAATATCACAGCGGATCTGAAGCCCGGATGACGTTCAGCCTTGGGCCGAAGCTCTGGTCGAGCAGCGCAAGGAAAATCTCGAAAAGAGTTACATGAACGTGCTGTGCGTGCCCTTGGGTCCCGGCTACATCACCGCCGGCGATACCACCGGCGCCGAGATGATTAAGATCGTCCAAACCCCGGGGCTCATTCTGATCCTCAACCCCGATCTCACCTATCGCCAGGTCTACATGGACGGCCGCAAATTGGAGGACGCTCCCAATCCGAGCTGGATGGGATATTCGGTGGGGCATTGGGATGGAGACACGCTGGTGGTGGACAGTTTCGGATTCAATGACCGCACGTGGCTGGATCACGATGGCCATCCTCATACCGAGGCGCTGCGCATCACCGAACGCTACCGGCGCCGCGACTTCGGCAACCTCGATCTCGAAGTGACGTTCTCCGATCCGGGCGCGTACAACAAACCCTGGACCGTCAAAGTTCGCGCGCAATTGGCCGCCGATACTTCAATGCTCGAATGGGTCTGCAACGACGTCCCCAGCAAACTCGAGCACTGGGTTGGCAAGGCCTCCGACGTTAAGAAAACCGAGGTGAAGGTTCCCGCCGAATATTCTCGCGAAGTACGTCGGCACTTACGTGGAGCAGGGCAGGCTCTGGAGTCCGACGCACGTTCCCCGCGTGGTCGAGATTTCGGTCTCGGACAATACGCTGTTCGGCGACATGGACGGCCGGGGCAAGGTGCCGCTAGTGGCGTCCTCAGAAACCGAGTTCTCCGGCCTCTATGGACTGGGCGTCGAGTTCACGAAGAACAATTCCGGCGCGGCATCCGAGCTCTTTGTGAAGCACGTATCCGGCAACTATCAGTTCGTACGCAAGAAATAAGCGACGAACGTCAGCGCGAGCTTGTCAGCCGCTCCGGATGCAGTGTGACCTTTTGAACGCGCCAGTTGTTCATGTCGGCGATGAACAGCGTGTTCTCCGACGGGCAGGCCATTCCGTGCGGCCAGCTGAACTCGCCCAGTTCGTGGCCCGACTCGCCGAACCAACCTAGAATTTTCCCGTCTTTCGGAGAGATCTTGTAGACGCGTCCGGGCTCCTGGTCGGCAGCGTAAAGATATTGCGGCGTGGTATTGGTCATGCACAAAGCCCACGGCGCGGTCTCATCCGGCCGATTCTGCGGCATATCGCCGAGCACTGGATGGCGGCTCTTGTCGTACGGAAGATTCAGAAGGATCATCCGTAGAAACTTGCCGTCGCCATTAAAAACTTGGATTCTGCGATTCGCGCGATCGGCGACATAGATCTCCCCTTCGCGGTCGATCGCGATATTGTGAGGCGTCAGAAACTGGCCCGGCTCTTTGCCGCGCGATCCCCAGGTGAGCAGCCAGTTGCCGTGCTTATCGAACTTAGCCACGCGCGAGTTGCTGTAGCCATCGCTGATGTAGATGTTGTCCTGTGCATCCCAGGTGATGTCCGTCGGTCCGTTGAAATATCCGTCGACATGTTTGGGAGGATTCTGCGCGTTTTTGCGAGGATTATAATATTCCGGTTCGTCGGGACCTTCCGGGCGGCGGCCCAGGTTCAGCGTCACCATCCCGGCGGGATTAAACCTCATCACCGAGTTGGTGCCCTTATCGACTACCCACAAATTGTCGTACCGGTCGAACCGGACCGAATGCGCATAACCGAGGCCATAGACGCCTTTCCCTAGTTCGCGAATGAATTTCCCGTTGGAATCAAATTCCAGAAGCTGCGTGGTGGCGTTGCCATAAATGGGTCCGCTCTCGGCTGAGCCGGGGTGATTGAGAACCACGATCGTGCCCTTGGAATTCACCGCGACGCTCAGCACCTCGCCCAAATTCATCTGGTAATTCAATTTGAGAAATTGCGCGTCGAAATCGGCGGGAATTTTGGGCGCTTCTTGTTGCGCAAACAGCGGCGCGGCCAGCAACAGCAGTACAGAAAGTCTCATTTCAATCACCGTTCCTTTCAGTGTTTCTCGGATCGAACAACACCCAACGATGAATTGTAGTCGAAATGGGAACCAGTAACCAGCGGGTCAGTTTACCGCTACCGATGATCCCTGGCCCCACAGCTGTTTGGTCGCGATCCGAGCGCCTTCCACCAGCGCACGCAGCTTAGCCCACACCACCGTCGGATGAATTTCAAACGACGTTGCAAAGGATGCAAAACCGCAGTCCGCGCTTGCGATGACGTTCTCGCGTCCCACCGCCTCGGCGAACCGCGCGATGCGTTGCGCCACCAGTTCCGGGTGCTCCACCAGAATCGTACTTTGGGTGATGACGCCGGGGAGAATCGATTTGCCTTCCGGAAGCTTGACGCCCTTCCACAGCTCCCATTCATGATCGTGGCGCGGATTGGCGGCCTCGAAAGAGTAGGCGCCCGCATTCACGCGCAACATAATGTCGATGAAATGTCGCAGCTCCATGTCGTGGACGCGCGGCCCGAAGTTAATGCTGTAACAGGTGTGGTACCGGATCTTCTCTTCGGGAATTCCGCGCAGCGCGTGATTGAGCGCTTCTACCCGCAAGTTCGCCCACCTGCGGCAATCGTCGACGCTGGCATCGGGATTCAAAATGTAATGGGTCGCCAAAGCCGGATCGTCGACTTGCAGTAAAAAGCCGGCCTCCACGATCGCCTGGTACTCTACTCGCATCGCCTCCGCGATGGCAAAGATGAACTCCTCTTCGGTCTTGTAGTATTGATTCGTTTCCCAGGCGGCTACATTGGAAGGTGAAATCGCCGGGATAAACGCTTCTTCTACCGCGACGTTCTTCAATGCGTCGCGAAACAGCGCTGCCTCTTTTTGGAATTGATCCATGCCGCGATAGCTGATCGGCCCGGTGCAAACCCATCGTAGCGTTCCCGAGCCACCCGCCGCTCCCGGCTGGCGCGACGCCCAGTCGTAATATTCCGGAAACGCGCGAGTCTCCCGCGAATTCGCCCAGGAGCTTCCGCGCGCCGTTTCCCTCGATGGTTCGAAGCCGGCCAGACGATCGTTGACGTAGGGAATAAATCCGACCTTGCCCATCTCGCCGTCGGAAACGATATCCAGGCCGATTTCGGCTTGCTTCCGCACGATCTCGCCAACCGCATTCCGCACCTCGAGAGCATGCGCTTCGGGATCAGGGTCCTTACCGTCCATCTTGGCCTCCATCATGGCGAAAAGTTGGGGCGGCCGAGGAAGGCTGCCAACGTGCGTCGTGAGAGTTCGATTGGTGCTGCGTTTCATTGTGGATTCCTATCTTTCTTAGATTAGTCTCATCCAAGATCCATTGGCGTGACGCGGCCCGCTCTGGTTCATGGAACAAATTCGCGGGGCCATTGTCTAACCTTTAGGTGCTGATATTCCTCGCACTCCTGACCCTTACGGCTAACGTGCCAAACGCGCCCGATATCGTGCGCAAATCGGTCGAGGTCACTCAGCAGGACTGGAAGGAAGCGCCGAATTACGCGTTCCTCGATCGGGAAATCCTGGGCAAGCACGGCCGTGTACAGCCGCCGAAAACCTACGAGGTTTTGATGATCGACGGTTCGCCCTATAACAAGTTAGTCGCAATTAACGATGTTCCACTTTCCGCGCAGCAGCAAACCATCCAGGACCAGAAACTAGCCAAGCAGATCGACCAACGGCAGCATGAATCGGCTGACGCACGCCGGCGGCGTATCGATAAATATATTCGCGAGCGGAAGCAGGACCACCAGATGTTAACGGAAATGGTGAGCGCGTTCGATTACACTCTGGCTGGCGAAGATATGGTGGCGGGTCACAAAGTCTGGGTGCTCGCGGCGACGCCGAAACCGGGCTACAGACCGCGGAACCGCGAAGAAAAGATGCTCCGGCGCATGCGGGGAAAAATGTGGATCGATGAAGCAACCGATCAGTGGGTCAAGGTGGAAGCCGACGTGGTGAAGCCGGTCTCAATGTATGGATTCTTGGCGAAAGTCAAACCCGGAACTCGTTTCGAGCTTCAGCAGGAACCGGTGCAAGGCGGAATTTGGCTGCCTAAGAACTTTTCCGTCATGGTGAAGGCCACGGCGCTCGGTGTTCGAAATGAGAACTCCCGCGAAGTGGATGCCTACAGCGCGTATAAGCCCATGTCGCAGGCCATGACGCCCTTGTCCGCAAAGAAATAATATTCCACCGTCCCTTCGCGGGCGCACCACCGCGCTTCCGCCTTCTGTATGATTTATAGAAGCCGAGGAGAACGGATGAAACACACGAATGCCGCAGCCGGGTTGCTCGCCGCGACACTAATCAGCTTGGGAGCGTTTGCGCAAGCGCCTCCGCAAACATCGGGTATCGACTTGTCAGGCGACTGGTTCACTGCGGGAAACATCGGAACGTCCGCCGGCGCGCAGGTGATGCTGGTGGAGTACGAAGGGATTCCGATGAACGAAGCGGGCCGCCTGTACGCCCTTACCTGGAACTCCTCGCGCATGACTTCGCGGCAGCAGCAGTGCGCGCAATATGATCCGACGCGGTTGACGCATGGCGGCGGAAACCAACGAATCTGGGAGGACCGCGATCCTTTTACACAGCAGCTGATTGCCATAAAACTGTACGGTCAGATCACCGAGGGAACGCGAACCATCTGGATGGACGGGCGCCCACATCCTCCGCCCTATGCTAAGCACACCTTCCTGGGCTTCTCCACCGGGAAGTATGAAGGACGGGTGCTTACGGTTTACACCACGCACATGAAGCGGAACTGGATTCGGTTGAACGGTCAGGCTCTCAGCGACGAGTCGACTCTAGTTGAACACTTCATCCGCCATGACGACCGCATTACCTATGTCACTGTATTGACCGATCCGGTTTTCTTTTCCGAGCCGCTGATTCGAAGCACGGACATGTTGCGCAGCATTCGGAGTCCGGATGCTTGGCTGTACGCTTGTGACGACGGAGAGCAGATCGTAGGGCGTCCCGTGGATCAGGTGCCGAATTATTTGTTCGGCCAAAATCCATATCTGCGCGAGTACTCCGATAGCCACAAAGTTCCGCTGGTAGCGGCTCTGGGCGGCGCCGATACGATGTACCCGCAATTTCTCACGAAGCTGAAGACCATCGATGCGCCGGCGGCCGACGCCGAAATCAAGACCGAGATCTATCCGATTCAGGGAGATTCCGCGCGTTAGCCGCGCCGTGGATCCCAATCCGCACGACGGCAACATCCACGTCCTGCCGGTTCAAGGCAACGTCTATATGCTGGTGGGCGACGGCGGAAACATCGCGGTTCAAACCGGCGTGCAGGGAGCGTTCGTGGTCGACACCGGCGCGGGCAAGCTGACCGACAAAGTTGTTGCCGAGATCCGGAAGCTCATCGGGCAAAAGCCCATCCAGTTCGTCGCGAACACCAGCTTTCATCCCGATTACACGGGCGGAAATGTGAAGGTGCACGCGGCCGGGGCGGATCCGAGTTTGCTCGGGTCGTTCTTTTCATCGGGTGGACAGGCCTTCGCCGATGCCGGTGTTGGGGCCACCATGATCGCTCAACAAAACGTGCAGAATCGCATGAGCGAGGCCAACACCATTCCATCGGCGGGCTGGCCCACCGACACGTTCCTGCAAGGCCGGCGCCGCAAATACTACAACGGCGAAGGCGTCGAGATTTTATGGGAACCCAACGCGGCGACCGATGGCGACACAATCGTGCACTTCCGCCGCTCTGACGTCATCGTGACTGGCGATATCTTCAACACCACGCAGTATCCGTTCATCGACGTGAAAAACGGCGGCAGCGTGCAAGGCGAGATCGCGGCGCTCGACAACATCCTCGACCGAACTATCTACGAACATCTGGGCGAAGGAGGGACGCTGGTGATCCCTGGCCATGGCCGATTGTGCGATGAGTACGAGGTCTCCGAGTATCGCGACATGCTGGCCGTGATTCGGGACCGGGTGCAGGCCATGATCAAGACTGGCGCGAGTGTGGATCAGGTAAAGACAGCAAGAGTCACGGCGGACTACGATACGCGCTTTGGCGCCATTTCCGGTCCATGGACTAACGATATGTTTGTTGAGGCGGTGTACGCGAGTTTGAAGCAACCGCCCGCGAAAACCGCCAGCCGATAGAGCTGGGCGCACAGCCGGCGATCGTGTTTTACCGCGCCCCCAGGCGGGCTTCGCTCGATTGCAGCTGCTCTACCATCTGCCGCACTCTCGGATCGGGTTTGATCCGCAGAGCCGCTTGAAATTGTGCGAGTGCATCCTCGCGATGCCCGGGCGTGTTGTATAGAAGCAGTCCCAAATTGTAATGCGCTTCCATCAGGCCGGGCTTGATCCGCAGCGCGGTTTCGTAATGCGAGGCGGCGTCGTTGGCGCGTCCGGGGACTCTCGACAGGGCGTTTCCCAGGTTGGTGTGTGCTTCCGCGGAATCGGGAATGATCCGAACGGCCGCTTCATATTCGGCGATCGCTTCCGGCAGGCGCGCTGGAATCCTCAACAGGACGTTTGCCAAATCGGTGCGCAGTTCCGCCGAATTTGGGTTCAAGCGCAGGGCCGCCTGATAATGGCTGATCGCTTCCGGTAAACGCTCGGCCTCCGACAAAGACAGCCCCAGCCGCTTGTGCGCTTCGGCGAGATTATAGCGAGCCTCCGTAAAATCCGGCCGGATCCGCAAGGCTTCTTCATCGTGCGAAATGGCCTCCGGCAAGCGCTCCGGCAATTCCAAAAGCGCGGCTCCCAAATTATTGTGCAGCTCCGCGGAGTTCGGAGTTAATCGAAGCCCCGCTTCATACTCGGCGATGGCTTCCGGCAATCGGCCCGGAGTTTGCGCCAGGAGGACTCCCAGGTTGGTGCGCGCTCCCACGTAGTCAGGTTTAATCGCTAAAGCGGCCCGGTACTCGGAAATCGCCTCTTGCGGCTTGTCCGATTCATTTGCCAACGCGACGGCCAGGCCGTAATGTCCGCGCGCATTGTGCGGGCTCTTTTCGATATCGTCGCGCCACAGAGTTTCCTCGGTGCGCCACGCTTCGTTG
This sequence comes from Bryobacterales bacterium, assembly GCA_963732175.1. Classification (GTDB taxonomy): domain Bacteria; phylum Acidobacteriota; class Terriglobia; order Bryobacterales; family Bryobacteraceae; genus Palsa-89. The sequence goes on from CAVSYF010000004.1 coordinate 198,298, forward strand.
CGCTGATAAGTGCCCCACGCGAGCATAGCCAAGAGCAGCAGGCCGATGGCTACAACACGTCGGCCGCGCACGTCCATTACCCGGCGCAGCAATAGCGCAGCGGTCCACAAAACTGCCAGGCTCAGACCGATAAACGGCAGGAACATCCGATGGTCGTTTTCCACTTCATCCAGCGGATAGAGAGATGTGGGAAGGAGACCGATCAAGAACCACCACAGTCCGAAGGCGGCCGGGCGCCATTCTTTGTGCAAAGACGCAAGCGCGGCGGCGGCGATTAAAAGCGCGCAGAAAGCGAAGCCGGCCAGCACCGGCGCGCTCCCGAGGGAGTGGAAGGCGCGCAGGTCGGTATCAACGTTCAGGTACAACGGCAGAAAGAAAGATCGGAAGTATCGCAGGGCGACATACGGCTGGGTGATCCAGTAATCGAACGGCTTCATGGTAGTGCTGACGAACGTCGCCGGCGTCATCAGCTTTTCAAGGTACGAAAAGGCGGCGCCCAAAATGATTGCCGGCATCGCACGGAGCAGGGACACTGTGCGCTCGATCAAGAGAATGTACAAGAGCAGGAAAGCCGCGAAAATAATTCCCGAGGGCTTCGCGAACATTCCGGCCAGTGGGGGAATCAGATAGATTCCATATCGACGCCAGGCGGGCCGCCGCGCGTAGATCACCAAGCCTGCGACGATCCCGAGCGCAACGTAGAGATCGCCGCGCTGGACGATGTAATTCACGGTTTCGGCGCTCACCGGGTGCAAGCCGTAAAGGGCCACGGCGGACCAGGCGATCCACGCGTTCAGGGGACCCGGAGCCAGGCGATCGAGTACATCCAGGTGCAGCGCGTACATCATCAGGAGCAGGACGCCGAACCATAGAAACGTCGAAAGATGGAACCAGAACGGGTTCAGACCGCCGCCGAGCGCGTAATCAATTGCGAGCGACGTGCTAACGAGCGGGCGATAGGATTGATTCGCCGGGTCGTTACTGAAGGTCGTGGCGTCGCTGAAAAACCGCGGGATATTGGCGAGTGTCCGGATGGCCGGATTGTGGACGACCGCGTGGGCATCATCGAAATGGAAACTATTCTCGAAGTGATTCGAGTAGGCTGCAACGAGCGCCAGGAGCAGCCCGCCCCATAGCAGTGTCTTCTGTCTTCTCATCTCCGCGGCTGTTAACCAGAGAACGGGGACTTTCCAGAACGAGGTTCACACGGCATCCTGATGGCGGCAATAGACTGCCGACGGTGAAAGTCATAGGACTCCCGCACCAATGATGCAATAATCGGTTTTGCTGATTGGCGCGCGATTTCGGAAATGCGGGGTGCTGACATTCTGCATCCTCTATGTTTTATTGCAGGTCGGGCTGTCGCTGCGCGGCCTTGCCAATCCGGGGCGCGTCCGATTTGCATGGGGCATGTACGCGGTCCTGAATACGCTGCCAACGATAGATATCGTGTATCCGGCATCGGTAGAGCAGGACGTTGCCAGCCGCTTCCTGGCGGTAGAAAGCCGGCCAGAGGTCGATTACCAAGCGCTGCTTCCGCCCTACATTTGTTCCACGGTTCCGGCGGCCAAGGCTGTTCATGTGGAAAGCCAGACCTATACTTGCCGGCGATGATCGCGAGCCGTCCCGCCCGCTGGCGATCGCGCGGATACTGGTCGGATGCGCCGCGCTTCTCCAGATTCCCGGGCTTCGCTCGCAACTAGCCAGCCTTCTGGTTCCCGGCACATTCCGTGCGCCTTATGCCATTTCCCCCTCGATGGGCGCCGCCGGCATTCCAGTTGTAATTTGCTTGCTGACGGTGCTGGCAGCCGCCGTCATTGTGGGATGGCACACCAGGATTGCGCTTGCGGGACTAGCTGCAACGATGGGCTTCGTGCTCGCCGTGGATCAACAGCTATACCGGAATGATCTTTATTTGTTGGCTCTCGAGTGCTGCCTGCTAGGTCTGGCGGGTAGCGGCGCGGCACTCTCGCTGGATGCCCGGCGGCGGGGCGGTCAGGATTACGTGGAGCGGTGGCCGGTCCTCCTGCTCAAGATCCAACTGAGCGTCATCTATGCATCCACAGCTGTTGCCAAGATCAATCCTTATTTTCTGAGCGGCGAAGTTTTGCAGGCTGCGCTGCGCTTTGAGGAGATCCCTCAGAAGGTCGCGATGGCCCTCTCGGTTGTCTCCATAGCCTCGGAGTGCTTTCTCGCCGTGGCGCTGTGGTTCCGCGTTACACGCCGGACGGCCATGCTGTTAGGTTTCCTGCTGCATTCCTCGTTCGTGCTGCTGCTCGCGTGGGGCCCACAGCTAGTGGCTTTCGAGTTGGAGATGCTGGGATTGTACGTGCTGTTCCCGGGCGTCGGGCCCGGGGAGTGCCTGGTTTACTACGACGGCCATTCGCCCTTTCTCCGGGTCTCGATGAAGTGGGGCCGCCGGCTGGATTGGCTGCGGGCGTGCCGCTTTGAATCCTGTTCCGATTCCGACGGCATTGGACACTCGGACCTGCAGGTATTGCACCGATCAAGGCGCTTCTCGGGTTTCGAGGCGCTTCGGGAAATCGCCAACGTTCTGCCGTTGACTTGGTTTCTTGCTCCGGCGCTCAGCATTCCAGGTCTGGCCGGCTTGGGGGACCGGGTCTACCGCATGCTCGCGCGCGAGCGCCACGCGCAGCAGTCCTCCACTAAAAGCGAAGTTACCCCTTTATGACGGTAAGTCCGAGGCCAATACCATGGCTAAGTAGCGGCTAAGTGGGCCAGTCCGCTTCTTAGTGATCGCCGAAGCTGTAACCGACCCAGATAGTTCCTTCCGGAACAGCGTCACTGCCGAACTGATCGGTAAAGCCGGGCACATAGTGAAAATCGAACTGCGGGCGAATGAATATATGTTCCGTCACATAGATCTGAACACCGACACCGACGTGCACCTGAAAATGCCCTGCATTCCCGATCGGTTCGACTGAGGTGCTGCAAACCGCCGTGCCGACGCACCCGCTTTCTGAGATCGCGAAGCTGGTTCTGGCTCCGCCGATTCCGCCCTCCAATCGAAGCGCTACGCGCTTGGTGCTGAGCGGGGCGTAAATGCCGTTGAAGTCATAGAACAGCTGCCGGTATTCGAGCGGGCCGTAATTACTCCGGGCGGGCGTAATATTGAATTCCGCACCGGCGCCGAAACGCTTATTCAGCATCACATCTCCGCCAAAACCGAGAAAAAACCCGCTCAGGTTTGGCGTCGCCTGACAAAATTGGTCTCCTGTCCCCGGAATACACGGTCCGTATGCGTTCAAAGAAGACGCGTTGTCGATACCGGCGCCGCTCGAGGAATCATGCGCGCCTCCGAAACCGAGGTTAAGATCGAACGCACTCTGCGCATTCGCCACGGAGGCGCAGAAAAATGCAGAAGTTGCCAAAGGAACCCAAAGCCATCTATGCGTCACGCGAGAACTCTCCTTCTAGTCCACAATTGTTGAATTTCCCCTGTTGTTAGTATCACCCCAACCATTAAGCCGCAGAGCTGTAACTGTTAATAACACGTTCGCTGTCTTCGACGCTAACCATGACTTATATGTTTCAGTGATCTCACGTGTTAGTGAACATTTGTAACCTAGGGCACGCGCGTCGCGATGTAGGCGACCAGATCGAGCATGTCCTCGATGTCCAGCTTCGCGACGACGGGTGCCATCACCGGGCTTTTACGGGTACCCTGTTGAAAGTCCCACAGCTGGCGCATCAGATAGCTGGTTGTACGGCCGGCGATCCCTGGAACATTTCCCATCCCTCGCAAGTCCGGTCCATGACATAGGCTGCAGGCTTTGGTTTTGCCGAGGCCGCTAGCGGCGAGTGCCTCGCCCTTCGCGATGCTGCCGACCGGCGCGTAGGCCACGAAGCCAGAGCGAGGATCGCGCGTGACGTCGGTTCGTTCCGGGTTGGCCGCCACCTCGATGATGCGGTTTCCAAGCGGAATCGGATCCGCCCCCGCGATCGAGAGAAACAAGCCGTTGGACGTGCTGCGAACGGCGGGCGCTTTATCCGCTTCCACCACTTTCACCCATGGACGCCATTGCATGGACGCAAAATAATTGGCCGCGGCCTTGGCTTCGGGATCGGTGAGCAGGCGGGCGATCTGCGCCATTTCGTTGGTATTAGCCTTGCGCGAATCGGCGCTGCGGCGTGCACCGTTCTTGAAGGCTTTCAGTTGATCGAGGACATACGCAGCCGGCAATCCGGCCACACCGCCATTCTCCATCTTGCCCTGCCCATTTGGAAAATGGCAGAGCGCGCACGCGCGTATGCCGGCCGCCTGCTTTCCCTTTGCAACTATTTCAGGCATCGGGGGATGATCCTCCGGATACCAGTCGGCCGGACCGAAGTCGAAATAAATTTCGCGGTGTGTGAACGTGGATGCGGCGCCGGGCAATTCGTGCTTGACGCCGTCCTCCGCCAGGGGTGCGCCCACGTAGGCGCAATCGGGAAATGGTCTCGCGTCTGAAGGGCAGGGCGGCGCCACGGGATCGCCGGGCGCAAACGGCTTGAGATAGCCATAGGCCCAATCGGGCGCGGGCTGGCGCGGCTGGAACGCGATCAGGGAGCCGGCTGCCGCCCAGCTGAATATCCCAACGGCCAGGACACCGCGCATCCGGATCTTCATCGCCTAATGATACAGGAAGCTTCGCCGTGTCGGCCCTCACGCGCAAGACCTATATTGAGAGTGTGGCGGGTTTACGTCTTATCGCGCTGTGTGTTTGTGCATGCTCGTTCGCCCGGGCGAGTGAGCCGCAGCCGGCGACCGTGACGGCCTTCGATCGCTACGTGATGCTGGTGGAAGAGCAGAACAAGACCAGAGTGGGGCCGCACAACTTTCTCTGGATCGATCAGCATGCGGATGAGAAATCGCGCGCCTGGCTCAGCCAGGACGTGATCGAGCCGCTCAAGATGCTGGACCATGGCAAGGAAATTCCCGTTCCCGACGGTTTGATTCAGGACTGGGTCGGCGCGGTATTCCTGGAAACCGCCACGCTGGAACGCGTGCGGGATGTGCTCCTAGGCTTCGCAAACTACAAGACGGTCTTCAAGCAGCAATTCAGCGATTCGCGCTTAGTAAAGCGAGACGGGGATCACTTTGACGCTTTTCTGCGCATTTACCGGAGGCAGCTCGAGTCGGTGGTCCTGAACGCGAATTTTTCCTGCGATTATATGCTGGTTGATCCGGATCGAGCTTATTTGATTTGCCGTTCCACGCATATTGGCGAAGCCCTCCACAAAAAGAAACGTGCCCGATGCCGAGCGTTCCGCGGAAGACGAATATGGATACCTTTGGCGGATGAACATGTACTGGCGTTTGGAATACGCCGACAATGGCATCTACGCGGAACTGGAATCGATTTCACTTTCGCACCAGCCGGGGGGACGGCTCTCGCGTCTGTTGAACGGTTTCGTCGAGGACTTTCCGCGAGGGTTCGTGGCGAGCTTCATGGATGAATTGCGGCTGGCTTTTCCATACAAGCGCTGACCGGGTGGCCAGAGCCGGCCGCCCGATGCAACGAATTGTATAAGCCGCGTCGAGCGGAGCTATGCTGGAGGGTCGTAGGAGGTTCGATGAAAAGATTGAGTTCCGTGCTGGCGCTCGCGCTGCTGGCGGTTTTCGAGGCCGGCGCCTGGCAGCAGCCGGGAGGCAAGGATCTTTCCTGGGCGTTCCAGGTGCCGGATAAGACGCCGCCGCCCGGTGCCGCCGAGAGCGGACCCAAACAGGTTCCGGGCAGCTCCAAGACTTACACGCCCGCGCAGATCGAGGATCTGTTTAATCCCCCGGACTGGTTTCCCGATGAGCATCCTGCCGCGCCGTCCGTCGTTGTTGCCGGGAAGAAGCCGACGGGCATGGCTTGCGGGTCGTGCCATCTCATGTCCGGGCGCGGCCATCCGGAATCGGCGGACCTGGCCGGCATGGCTCCCGGGTACCTCATCCGGCAGATGGCCGAATTCAAAAGCGGGGCCCGGCGCGACTCAGCGCCCATGAACGGAATTGCCAAGGCGACATCCGATGAGGATGCGCGGCAGGCCAGCGAATGGTTCGCGTCGTTGAAGCCCGCGCTCATCTGGACCAAAGTGGTCGAGGCCGACACGGTGCCGAAGACCTGGATCAATCGAGGGCGCATGCGTTTTGCGCTGCCCGCCGGAGGGACCGAACCGCTCGGGAACAGGATCATCACGGTGCCGCAAGATCCCGAAAGAATCGAGAATCGCGATCCGCATATCGGTTTCATCGCCTATGTGCCGCATGGGAGCCTGAAACGGGGCGAGGCGCTGGTCAAGACCGGCGGTTCCGGAAAGACCGTTCAGTGCGGGATTTGCCATGGTCCCGATCTGAAGGGTTTAGGGGAAATACCCAGAATCGCGGGAGTGCACCCGATTTATATCGCTCGGCAGCTATATAATTTCAAGTCCGGCGCCAACGGTGGTGTGCAGGCCGTGCTGATGAAGCAGGTAGTAACCGGGCTAAGTGACTCGGATATCGTCGCCCTGGCTGCCTACGTCGGATCGTTAGCTCCCTAAGCAAACGTCGCCCGCCGGCGCACTCTTGTACCCTTCGGCCGCACTTGCGCATCTAAGCTGACTTAGAGGTAACCTAGGAGGAGTTTGTAAGTCGGGGGATGGGACTGAGACTTTACATACTTGGCTTTATCGCGGTCGCAACTGTGCTAGCGCAGGATCAGAGCGCTGCCGAGAAGCTGTACGCGCATACCGACTATGAAAAAGCACTGCAATTGCTTAAGGATTCGCCGGATACCAGTGGCGCGCACTGGGAGTTGATGGGCAAATGCCATCTGATGCTGGGCAACACCAAAAAGGCCACCGAGTACTTCCAGAAGGCAGTGGCAGCGGAACCACAAAACTCGGATTATGTGTTGTGGCTGGGCCGCAGTTGGGGCCGCAGAGCGGAGACGGCTAGCCCGTTTGTAGCTCCGCTAAACGCCGCCAAGGCGCGGGATTACTTCGAGAAGGCGCTGGAGCTCAATCCTGAGAACCGTGACGCGCTAGGCGACCTGTTCGACTATTATCTGAACGCTCCCGGCTTTCTGGGGGGTGGAGTGGATAAGGCCGAAGCCGTCGCCAAGCGCATCGAAGCGATCGACCCGCCCGAGGGCCATTTCGTTTTATCGCAAGTGGCTGGGAAGCGGGAGCAGCGGGATGCGGCCGAGCGGGAGCTACGGATCGCGGTTAAACTTGCTCCCGATCAGCTGGGGCACGTCCTCGCCCTGGCTCGTTTTTTGGCCCGCCAGGCCAGGCTGGTGGAGAGCGACGCGGTGCTGGCGGAGGCGGAACGGATCGCGCCCACGAGTCCCAGAATCCTCTATGCGAAGGCCAGCATCTACATCGAGACGCACCGCAAGGTGGATGAAGCGCGGTCCCTGCTGAAGACTTATCTTGAGTCGCAGCTCAGCCCGGACGACCCTCCTCGCGAAGCGGCCGAGAAACTGCTCAAGACGGTCAGCGGCAGTTGAGCCGGCGTGCGCTACGCCGTGTGCTACGATCACTATACACAATCGCTTTGATGACAACGGGTCTGGCCGAGTCGAAAACTGTTTCCGACCGGCGGAATGAGTTGCGCGTCTTTCACTGGATCGTGCTCGTGACGCTGCTGAAGCCTTTCAGCAATCTGTTCCTGGCTTGGGGAATGCGCGGCATGCCGGTGCTGGCGGCGACGCATCCGGCGACCTTGCTCCCGGCGCTCCTTGATCCGCTAGTCACTATCGGCGTCGGAATGCAGATCGTGTGGCTGCTGATGCGAATGTCATTGCTGAGCCAAGCCGACCTCAGCTTTATATTGCCGGTAACTGCCGCCGGATATGTCATCTCCACTTTTCTCGGGAGCGTCGTGTTACACGAACAGGTGAGCCTGGCGCGTTGGATCGGGGCGATTCTGATTTCGGCCGGGGCCGCGTTAGTCGCGTCCAGCCCGCGCATGACGCCCGCGGCACCTCAGGGGATCGGCCAATGAAGTGGTTCCTGCTGACCCTGGTAATTTTACCAGCTGTCTTGGGCGACATTTTGCAGAGCCGCGAGATGAAATTGGCCGAAGGCGAGGCCGAGAGTTTGCCCGGCGCGGTGCGGGTATTGCGGCTTATCTTCGCCCGGCGATACCTGCTGTTAGCGATGTTTTGCATGGCTATTTCGTTCTTCGCGTTTCTTGCGCTGGTACAAACGGAACCCATTAGCTTTGCGGTTCCGGCGTCGGCAGGTACCTTTGTGGTGGAGACAATATTAGCTCGGCTGTGGCTGAAAGAGCGTTCGTCACCTAGGAAAATCCTGGGTACTCTGGTGGTCCTCGGAGGGCTTCTGCTGGTGGCCCAGTGAGTTGGTGGCGGCAAACTTTCCGCCGCTAAATGAAAGATTAAAAATGGTGTAACGCACGCGAGCGTTTCCTCGTCTGAAAAAGAGCGGTACAAGAGCCACGCGGCAAATCTATGTCGATAATCGCGCCTGCGAGGCTGGGGATTCCAGAAATGCTATTTAGACTCGTCAGGAGAAAATTGTGGCTAAAATGCGAATCGCCGTCCTCGGAGGGGACGGTTACTGCGGTTGGGCTACTGCGCTGTACCTGTCCAAGCTAGGGCACTCCGTTGCGATCGTCGATAATTTTGCCCGACGCCAGTGGGATCACGAACTGGGAGTCGAGACTTTAACCCCCATTCGGATTCTTTCCGAACGGCTGCGGATCTGGCAGGAACTTACCGGACACGCCATCGAGCTATTCGTTGGCGACATCACCGATTATGAGTTCTTATCTTCCGTAGTCCGCGATTTCGAACCGGAGACGGTGGTTCATTTCGCCGAGCAGCGTTCCGCCCCTTACTCGATGATCGATCGCAAACATGCGGTCTTTACGCAGCTGAACAACGTGGCCGGAACACTGAATCTATTATTTGCCCTGCGTGAATTCCAGCCGGATTGTCACTTGGTGAAGCTCGGGACGATGGGCGAGTACGGAACGCCGAACATAGACATCGAGGAAGGCTACATCACCATTGAGCATAATGGCCGCAAGGATGTTCTGCCCTTTCCCAAACAGCCGCCCTCCTTCTACCATCTCTCGAAGGTGCATGACAGCCACAACATCATGTTCGCCTGCAAGATTTGGGGATTGCGCGCCACCGATCTCAATCAGGGCGTGGTGTACGGGACCATCACGGACGAAGTGACGCTGGACGAAGGCTTAATCAACCGCTTCGATTACGACGAGGTCTTCGGAACGGTGCTGAATCGTTTTTGCGTTCAGGCCGCGCTGGGGCATCCCTTGACCGTGTATGGACGCGGCGGTCAGACTCGCGGTTTTCTGGATATCCGCGATACCGTGCGCTGCATTGAGATCGCCGCTTTGCATCCTGCGGCTCGCGGCGAGTGCCGGGTGTTCAATCAATTCACCGAGCAGTTCTCGGTGCTGCAACTGGCGGAGATGGTGCGCTCGGCGGGCCGCAATGTCGGCCTCCATGTCGAGATCACGCACTTACCCGATCCGCGCGTAGAAGCGGAAGACCATTACTACAATGCGAAGCACTCCAAGCTGGTCGATCTGGGCCTGCAACCGCATGCGCTCGGCGACTCGCTGCTGGATTCGTTGATGAACATCGCGCTGCGCTATCGCGATCGCGTCGACACTTCGACCTTCCTGCCGCAAGTGGATTGGCGCGTGGCGACGAATCGGCGTCAGCGGATTAGTCACACCAGCATGGCCTCGGCCTGACAGCGCCCGCTGGAGAAGAAGCTAGTCGGCGACGGCGACCAGTTCTCCGTTTCGAATATAGTATTGTCCATCGCGCCAGCGAATGCTACTGCGAGTGAAGCTGGCGAGCCATAGCAGGAAGGCCGCGGCATCCCAGACCGGGATCAGGGGTATTCTTTTCCAGACGCCGCTTTGCTTGAGGCCAGGCTTAGCGATAATCCAGGTCATCGCCATGCGCAATCCCACATAAGTACCCAGGTAGATCGCGATGACGGATGCCGACGGGTGAACGGCGATTGCCAGCGCGCTCCAAAACAGGCCCTGCGTGAAAAGGAGGCCAAAGTGTCCCGCGGGCCGCATGTGGCGCATCACCACCATCCAGCGCAGACGCTTTTGCAGGAGATCCTGAAAAGAAGCGGCGCCGGAAACGATCTGCACCGTGAAGGGCAAGAGCTGGACCTGGTGGCCTTGCTCGGCGATCAGCCGGCCCACTAGTAAGTCGTCTCCCGGACGGTTTTGCAAACTCTCGTATCCGCCGAATTCGGCCAAATTGGCGCGCCGGGTGACGATGGTCTTACCAATCGCGAATTTCACTCCGTCGAGCTGCCTGGCCACCAGCAGCCCGGCGTAGAAATCAGACAACATCCCGATGGTGTGCAGATTCTCGGCGAAGGTCGTATCTTCGAGCGACGAGTAGAAGCAAGTGACCGCGCCCACGTTGGGGTGGCGCAGGGGAGCAACCACGGTGCGCAAATAGTCGGGGCCGACCCGGACATCGCTATCGTTGATTACCAGCACCTCGTGACTGGCTTCCTCGACCAACTGCGCCAGCTTGGCGACCTTGTCGTTGGAAGCGTCACCGGCGGACCGGTACATAATCCGGATGCGGCGGTCGGGAAAATCCCGGATCAGCTTTTCCAGTATTGGAACAATCGGATCGGAGGGGGAGCCGGCACAGAAAAGTAACTCGTAATCGGGATAATCCTGGGTGCAAAAACTCGCGAAGTTTTCGTAAGCGCCGGGGTCGAGTCCACGAATTGGCTTTAAATTACTTACCGGAGGTGTGTAATTGCCGGGCTCGATCTTAGTTTCGCGAAAATAACGCAATGAACTATAGATCGCGAGTAAGTAGTATATGAAAGGGAAGGTGGCAACGAACAGGACCAGATAGCAGAAGATGGCCACGTGGCGGATACCGGAAGTATAGCTTAACACCGCACTCGCTGGAAACTTAGAGCCGCTGCCGGCCGTCGAAAAACTTTGTAACCTGTTAGTATTCATAGTATCGTGATGGAACGCCCGGCCGCGCGGTACGCGTGTCAGGCTTTTTTGCTAGCAAAAGGACGACAACCAGTTTGTGCGGCATAGCCGGATTCACCCATAAAAACTGGATCCCGGACCGTTCCAGGATCCTGAGCGCGGTGAATTGCCTGGCGCACCGCGGTCCCGACCGGCGCGCCGTCTTCGAGACACAGAGCGTTTCGCTCGGCGCTGCGCGTCTGAAGATCATCGATATTCAATCGGGCGATCAGCCCATGTCCACCGAGGACGGGCGGGTGACCATCGCCTTCAATGGTGAGATTTATAACCACGCGGAGCTGCGCGAGGAGCTGGAGGGGCTGGGCCATCGTTTCTTTTCGCGCGCCGATACGGAGGTCTTCCTGCGCGCCTTCGTCGAGTGGGATACGGATTGCTTCGCGCGCCTGCGGGGCATGTTCGCGGCGGCGCTCTGGTCGGAACCGGACCGGCGCCTGGTTCTGGTCCGCGATCGCCTGGGCATCAAGCCGCTCTACTTCGCCCGGCGCGGCGAAGAGATCTACTTCGGCTCGGAGCTGAAGACCATCTTCGTTCATCCGGAGATCGAACGCCGGCTCGATCCGGCTGCGCTGGATTGCTACCTGAGCCTGAACTACGTGCCCTGCCCCTGGACGTTCGTCGAAGGGGTGGAGAAGCTCGCCCCCGGTGATTGGCTCGAATGGCGGAACGGCGAGACGCGTTCGGAAACCTACTGGCGGCTGCCGGTCTCCACGCCCCAGATCTTGGATTTCCAGGAGGCCAAAGAGCGCCTGGATACGCTGCTCGAGAGCTCGGTGGGCGAGCACTTAGTTGCGGACGTGCCGTTGGGGTTGTGGCTGAGCGGCGGAATCGATTCGGCGACCATTCTGCACTACGCGGCGCATGCTTCCAGCCAGCCGCTCAACACCTTTTCGGTAACGTTCCAGGGTCGCAGCTTCGATGAGAGCAGCTACATGCGCCCGCTCGTCACGCAGTATGGCACCAATCACGAGGAGTTGGATCTCAATCCCGGACTGGCTCTGCGCGATGCGATCGAGGAGTTCGCCGGCTACGCCGATGAACCGAATGCGGATGCCGGCGCGCTGCCCGTTTGGTTCTTAGCGAAGATGACCGGACGCACTGCGACCGTGGCGCTGAGCGGCGAAGGCGCGGATGAGCTGTTCGGAGGTTATCTGACCTATCGGGCTAACGATCTGGCTCGCCTTGCCCGGCTGCTTCCCGCGCCGATTTTACGCGCGCTTTCGGCGGCGCTCGGGGCGTGGCCTGTCTCCGACGAAAAGATCAGCTTCGAGTACAAACTGAAACGGTTTCTGGAAGGCTGCCGGATGCGCCCGGAACGGGGGCACGTCTATTGGAACGGGACCTTCTCGGACGCCGAGAAACAGGCCCTCGCGAAGCAGAAGCTTCCCGGCGCGCTCGAATCAGATACTGGCGCAGCTAGCGCGTGCAGGGGATGACACCGGAGCGTATCTCTGGTTCGATCAGAAATACTTCCTGCCCGACGATATCCTCGCCAAAGTGGATCGCATCAGCATGGCGCATTCCATCGAGGTGCGGCCGCCCTTTCTCGATCATCGGATCGCGGAGTTTGCGGCCCTGTTGCCGAACCGGTTCAAGATTGACGGGTCGACCCAAAAACTTCTGCTCCGCCGGCTGATGAAGGATCGGCTGCCGCCGGAGATTCTGCAGCGCAAGAAGGTCGGGTTCGATATCCCGGCGCACGAGTGGTTGCGCGGCCCGCTGCGCGAATTGCTGTTGGACACTCTGGCCTGGGGAGCGGCCGAGCATAGCGAGCTGTTTCGATTCCGCCCAGGTGCAGTCTTACGTGGATTCCCATCTTTCGCGCCGCGCGAACTATGGATATCATTTGTGGGGTATGGTTATCCTGTTTCTTTGGATGAAAAGATGGAATATCCAGGCGGCCCCGGCCAGCGCGCCGGCCCGCACGCTCGCCGCTACTCCCTTCTGATCGTCTTCGCTTTCGCGGCGGCCGTTTATCTGGGCTGCCTGATCTCTCCGCCGTCGCTCATGGATGACGTGGACGCCGTGCAGGCGCAAATCGCACGGAACATGCTCGCATCCGGAGATTGGGTGACGGCGCGGCTCGACGGCGTCGCTTATCTGGAGAAGGCTCCGCTCATCTACTGGGCGATCGCCGCTTCTTACAAAATTTTCGGCATGTACGATTGGGCGGCGCGGTTGCCGGTGGCGCTCTCGGCCATCGCGTTATGCTTGCTGACCGCATTATTTGGCACTTGGGCATTCGGCCGCCCGGCCGGACTTTATGCGGGATTGTGCCTGGCGACCTGCGTCGGAATTTTCCTGTTCACGCGCATCCAGATTCCCGACGTGATGCTGACGGCCACCACCGCGCTCGCCATGTGGGCGTTCCTGCGCGCGCTGGATCCGAGCGAGCCCAGGCCTCGCCTGTGGGCGTTCCTCATGGCGGCGAGTCTCGGGACCGGGCTGCTTTTGAAAAGCCTGATCGGGGTTCTGTTCCCGGTCGCGGCCGCGCTGATCTATCTTTTCCTGACGCATCAGTTGTGGTCGAAAAAAGTCTGGCAGCGGCTGCATCTGCTGACTGGCGGGCTAGTGGTGCTGGCGATCGCCGTGCCGTGGCATGTGTTTGCGGCCGTCCGCAATCCGCCGGTATTCGACTTCACCATGCACAGCGCGCCGGGCGAGTATCACGGTTTTTTGTGGTTCTTCTTCATCAACGAGCAATTGCTGCGGTTCCTGAATCTGCGCTATCCGCGCGATTACAACACCGTCCCGCGTCTCTATTTCTGGCTGTTCCACTTACTGTGGCTGTTTCCCTGGAGCGTCTACTTCCCGGCGCTCGCCAAACTTTCTTATAAACCGGTGGACCGCGCCGGCCAGGCTCGGCTTCTGGCGCTTTGCTGGGTCGGGTTCGTGCTGGTGTTCTTCACGTTTTCAACCACGCAGGAATATTATTCGATGCCCTGCTATCCGGCTTTGGCGCTGCTGCTAGGATCGGCCATGGCCGAGGGCGGCATCTGGATCCGTCGCGGGAACCGAGTGCTGTTCGTTCTGGCCGCCTGTCTGGCAGTGATCTGTATTTCGCTGGCGGTGGCGGTTTGGAATTACCCGGTGCCGGGAGATATTTCGTCGGCTCTGGAATCGCGGCCAGGGACCTATACGCTCTCGCTCGATCATATGAAGGACCTCACGCTGCGGTCGTTCGCGTATTTGCGCACGCCGCTGCTGGTCGCAGGCGTAGCATTTCTAGTCGGCGCCGCCGGACTCTTCCGCGCCAAACTGAATCGAGCGTTCCTGGCTGCCGCGTTCATGATGGTGCTCTTCTTCCATGCCGCGCGGCTCGCGCTGGTGGTGTTTGATCCGTACCTGTCGTCGCGCCCGTTGGCGAACGCATTGCTAGCCGCACCTCCCGGAGATCTGGTGGTGAATCACCACTATTACGATTTCTCGTCCATTTTTTTCTACACCAATCGGACAGCCTGGCTGCTGAATGGCCGGTTCAATAATCTGGTGTATGGATCGTACGCGCCCGGCGCACCGGACGTATTTTTGGATGACCGGCAGTTTCACGACCGCTGGCTCAAACCCGAACGCTGTTACCTGGTAGTGGCGAATAGCGGCGTCGACAAACTTCAGAAACTCGTAGGCGCCGATCATTTGCGCGTCGTGTTAGCCAGCGGTGGGAAGTCCTTGTTAGCGAACCAGCCGTGAAGCCCTTACACTTCTTCCGATTCGACCACGTCGGGAAGCACGTCGTTATCGCCCGCCATCCACACATACAGAGTGGGGAGCAGGAAGATACTCATCACCAGGTCGGAAATCAGGCCGCCGACGATCACGATGGCGAAGGGCCGTTGCGAATCGGAGCCGATGCCGTGCGACAGCGCCGCGGGCAGCAGACCCAGGGTCGCCACCAGCATGGTCATCATGATGGGGCGAAGCCGCAGGACGGCGCCTTCCACGGCGGATTCCACGATCGTGTGGCCGCGCGCGCGCAGCTGATTGATGTATTCGAGCATGATGACGCCGGTTTGCACCGACACGCCAAACAGCGCCAGGAATCCGACGCCCGAGGAAACGCTGAAGTTGGTATGGGTGACCAGCAGCGCCAGCAAACCGCCGATGCGCGCCAGCATCACGTTCACCAGAATCAGCATCGCCCATTTGAACGAGCGGAACATGGTGTAGAGAATGATGAAGATCAGCAGGACGGTCAGCGGAACGATGATCAGCAGTCGCGCTTCGGCGCGCTTCTCGCTCTCATACTCGCCTTCCCAATCGATGTGATAGCCGCGCGGAAGTTGGACCTGCGCTTTCACCTTGTCGATCGCCTCTTCCACCGCGCCGCCCAGATCGCGGCCGCGCACGCTGTACTTGATCGCGACGTAGCGCTGGTTGCCTTCGCGATAAATTTCGGAACCGCCGTCGCGCTCCTCGATCTTGCAAAGCTGGGCCAGCGAGACTCGCTCGCCGGTGGGCGCAAGCAGGCGAATATTCTCGATGGCTTCCTTGGTGTTGCGATACTGCGGCAGATAGCGCATCACCAGGTCGTAGCGCGCCTCGCCCTGCAAAACCTGCGTGAGGGCGTTGCCGCCGACGGCGGTCTGGATGGCATCCTGAACGTCCGCCACATTGATCTGATAGCGCGCGGCCTGCTGGCGGTCCACCACGAAGTTGTCGTTCGGCTGGCCCAGGACGCGGAAGACGCCCAGGTCCTGGATACCCCGGACCTGGCGCATGATGTTCGACGATCTGCTCGGCCTTGTCTTCGAGGACGCGCAAGTCGTCGCCGTAGACTTTGGTGGCGAGCTGGCCCTTTACGCCGCTGACCGCTTCCTCCATGTTGTCCGCGATCGGTTGCGAGAAGTTCCAGACCACGCCCGGCAGCTTCTCCAACTCGCGGTTCATGGCGGCGATGACTTCATCTTTGTTCTGGTGAAACACGGGCCGCCACTGCTCCTTCGGTTTCAGATCGACGAAATATTCGGTGTTGAAGAAGCCGGTGGTATCGGTTCCGTCGTCGGGACGGCCCGGTCTGACTGGTGCATTGCGTGACCTCGGGAAACGAGCACAGAATGATGCGCGCCTGGTTGGATAGCCGGATGCCCTCGGTTGGTCCGGTGCTGGGAGCCAGCGTACCGCGCACCCAGAGCGCGCCTTCATCCAGGTGCGGCAGGAACTCGGAGCCGATGACGCCGCCCACGGTGAGATAGATTGCCAGGCAGAGGCTGGCCACTCCACCCGCGACGGTCAGGAAGCGCAGGCGAATCGCGATTCGCAGCAGCCGCCGGTACCCTCGAGTCAGCCAAGTCATTACCGGGTTGTGCCACTCGCGCGTGCCCCGGGGAAGAAAAGGCTGGAGAGCGCCGGCGCGACCACCAGTGAAAACAAGATTGCGCCCGAGCAGAGCAAACGCCACCGTCCAGGCCATGGGTTTGAACAAACGCCCCTCCACGCGCTGTAACGTAAAAATCGGCAGGTAAGCGGTAATAATGATGGCGACCGCATAGAACACCGGCCGCTGGACCTCGTGCGCAGCGTCGGAAATCTTTTGTTTCGGTGTTCTGTTATCCTCGCCCCGCCGGCTAAGATGGCGCACGATGTTCTCTACCATGACCACCGCGCCATCCACGACCATGCCGAAATCCAAGGCGCCCAGCGAAAGCAAGTTGGCGGGAATGCCCTTCAGGTTCAGGCACGTCGCGGCGAATAAGAGCGAAAACGGAATCGTTAAAGCAACGATAATCGCCCCCCGGACGTTGCCGAGGAAGAGAAACAGAATAATGACCACCAGGATGATGCCCTCGGCCAGGTTATGAAGCACCGTGTGCGTGGTGTAATGAACCAGGTCGCTACGATCGATCAGCGGAACCACTTTTACGCCTTTGGGCAGGATGGTGCTGTTGAGTTCGTCCACCTTTTTGTGAATTCCCTGGAGCGCGGTGTCGGCGTCCGCGCCTTTGCGCAGGAGCGCGATCCCGGAAACCACGTCGTCGTTAT
Organism: Bryobacterales bacterium; assembly: GCA_963732175.1. Classification (GTDB taxonomy): domain Bacteria; phylum Acidobacteriota; class Terriglobia; order Bryobacterales; family Bryobacteraceae; genus Palsa-89. The sequence goes on from CAVSYF010000004.1 coordinate 215,294, forward strand.
CGACGAGTGTTCCGTCCTCGTGGCGGATACATCGTGCGAACTGGCCGAGCCGGATCTTCGGGTCCCTGCGAGACCACGGCGATATCCCGCACGCGGAGCGGCGTGCCGTTCTTTGCGGTGATTACCGTGCTCTCAATGTCGTGTACGCTCCGAACCAGGCCGATCTCCTGGATGTTGATCTGCTGCAGGCCCGCTTCGACAAAGCTGCCGCCCGCATTGGCATTGTTGTTGGTGAGTTGTTGCTCCACCTGGCCGATGCTTAATCCGTAGGAGATGAGCTTGTCGGGATCGACGCGAACCTGATATTCCCGGGTGGGACCGCCGAAGCTGGCGACATCCACGATGTTCGGAACGGACTTCAGATTCTTCTCTACCACCCAGTCTTCGAGCGATTTCAACTCCATCACGTCATAGGCCGGGTTGCTGCTGTGCAGGGTGAAGAAATAGATCTGGCCGGCGGGGCTCCAGTCAGTCTGGATTTGCGGCGACACCCCGGCGGCAACCGCGGCCGGTGGAAGACTGACCTGCGTAATCCGCTCGAGGGCCCGCTCGCGGTCCCGGAAATTGTCCTCCTCGTCGTCGAAAATGATTTTGATGTCCGAGAGCCCGAACAAGGAGAACGATCGCAAATGGGTCACGTGCGGAATGCCGTTCATCACGATCTCTAATGGAATCGTGATTTGCTGCTCGATTTGTTCGGCGGAGATTCCGGGCCACTGCGTGACGATCTCGACGTAGTTATCCGCCACGTCGGGATAGGCTTCCACCGGAAGCTGATGAAACGCGATCGCGCCCCAGGCGAACAGCAAAACCGCCGCGGCCAGGACGAGAAAACGGTTATTTAACGCGAAATCGACAAGCTTGCGAATCATTTCATGGGCCTCACAGCTGCATTGAAAAAGGGAGCCACACAGGACGGGGTACGGCGTCTTCGATCGATCGAGAATCTGAATTTAACGCGGTGCCGGCTTAGCGGCCACTGATCTTGTGTTTAAACGGGCTGGTCTTTCGATAATCGTCAGATGGTGTAACGGATACTCTCGCGAGTAATCTTTCGACCAGGCGTTTATCTTTTGACTGGCTATCCAGATCCAGGGGGACTAGAGAAGATTCCGGTGCTGCTCCAACGCCACGCGAACAAGCTGGCTGCGGGTGCGAACGCCGCTCTTAGTGAACAGTTGCTGGAGCGTATTCTTAACTGCGCTCTCCGAGATCTCGAGCTTGGCCGCAATTTCTTTGTTGGCAAAGCCTTGGACCAAAAGGCGGAGGACCTCCAACTCGCGGTTGTTGAGAGAGATCCGATCCTCCCTCTCGGACGCAGCCGAGTTGGATCCAGCGGCATTTTCGTCGGTGATGTCCCCGATGATCGCCGCTAGTTTGGGATGTTGACCTTCTTTATATGTGGAGAACCACACTTCCGCCATAAATGCTTCTCCGTTGCCCTTCTGTCCCCGGCATTGCATAGAGGTGCGGAATTGGGGCGCCTCTTCCCATCGCAAAGCATGATGCAATTCCGGCAGGAATGCGGCGATCGGATTCCCTTTCAGCATCCCGTCGCGCGGAGCCATCAGCTCAGCCGCGGCTCGATTCGCTAATTCGATAAAACCCCGCTCGTCCACGGTGACGATGGCGGCGGGGCTGGTCTCGACCAGCGCGCGCAGCCGCTCTTGCGCTTCGATGCTCATCCGGCGGTTGCGAATCAGTTCTGCGACGAACAATCCACAGCCCGCCAGCGCTAGCGCTTCCAAAGACAGCCGTGTAGAAGAGGTAGCCAGCGCGCTAAAGCGTTCTGCAAGAGCGGCGCACGTCACACCGAGCAGAGCGATCGCCCATCTTGGCAGGAAACCGGCCGCCAGCATAATGGGAAACAGGTACAGGAAACCCAGCGAGACGAACGGCATCGTCCACCAGTCCAGCAGCGCGATGGCTAGGATCGTTGTGCCGCTGACTAATAAGACGGGCGCCCGGTTCCGCTCTTCCCATACTCGTTCCAATCCCAACATGCTTCGAGGAGGACCACCAATTATCCCACCGACCATGCGTTTTCCAGGGCCAATCAGACGAGCGTACTCGGATCTTACAGCAATCTTATGGACAATCGAACGATTGTGCGAGTCTTCTTCGGTTTGCTCAGCCCGGCAACCTGGAATTCTTATGGGGTTCAGTCCGCGCGTGGACGGGGTAAGTGACAGTGCATTCGCGGTTTCGACAGCGAGAGGTCGCGGGCCAGCGTCCGGCTGCGGGTACTTCATGACATCACGTCCATTGTCATTGTGCGCGATGAACCATGAAAAACGCATGAACGGCCGTTTCACTCTGAAGTCAGTGCGACGGAGCAAGGAAGGCTTAGGTTTCGGGCTAGGAAATTCTTATGAGGTCTGCAAAAAAATTGATGTAGAGGCTCTAACCTTGAAACTGGATTTGTCAAAGGGCGGCAGTGCGGAGCTAACCGAAGGAGAATTCGTTGACGCCATCACTTTACGCGTATCAGCGTTGCACGTGTTTATTCACCGACGTGCTTTATCTTGGCGTACTCTCTCTTCCCGCGGCCACCGCGTACCTCTTTTGCCGCCTTGCCGCCCTTGATCTCGTTCAGTTCTATAGGTGCCTCCTGAAATTGATTTGAACAGCGATGCTTGGGGAGCATTCGGATTGCCATCGTGCATTGGGGCGGCGTCATGGCGGAATCAGCTTGAATTGCTGGTGATTGGAAGCGTTCCGTTCTCAGCCGAGCAGGGACCGTCGCCGTATAACTCACCCCCTGCGCGACGAAACGCACTCGGTGCACAAGAACGGATCTGAGATTCCGTCGGCTGCGATTGCGGCTATTTGTGTCGAATCTCCTCGGGCGCGCGTTGCCGGTCGAGCGGCAGAACCTTGAGCTGCCATTGCACCGGCACGGTGTTGGGCAAGAAGCACGTCTTGCTATCGCACGCCTGATAGCGGAGTGATCCGTTCAGCGTAAAAACCTTCCCATCCGCGCCGAGCGTACTGCTGAATTCGGCCGCGGAGCTTACTTTCACGTCCTGCCGGATCCGGAACGTCCCCTCGAACACCGGGACGCGCTCGTTAATCGCAGGCATCAGCAATATTTTTGAGGGCGGGTAAATGGGAGGCCGGAAGTCGATATTGGGCGTTGCATCCAGCGCGAGTTCAATGGGCTTGTAGCCCACTGTTCCAGGCGCATAAACATGGATATCGCGCGGAAGCCGCACTTCCGTGGTCAACGTGATTAGACTTCCGGGCACGCCGGTCCGGTCAGACTGCTGGACGCTGACCTCCAGATGCGGAGCTTGCACAGTATTGACGACTTCTTCGCCCAGTTCGGGAAACAGTTTCGCGATTACGTTATTGCCGGACAATCGGTCTCGATATTTGGCTTCAAAAAACTTTTCGCGGATGACGCCTTTCGCGTCGATGAAGAAATAGCCGGGCCGCGCCATGCCTTTGAATTGCCCCACGGCTTCCGTGTTTAGGACGTGGTAATCGCGGATGACTTTCGAGTCCGGGTCGGCCAGCAGAGGAAAATCGATCTTCTGCCGGTCGGCGAAATATTTGAGGATGGCCTCGGAATCGTAGCTGATGGCCGCAAGCTGAATGCCTTGCTTTTCAAATCGCGCTTTGGCAGCTTGCAGCTCGACCAGCTGCCCTTTGCAGTAAGGTCACCAATCGGCTGAACGGAAAAAGAGTAGAACCGTGCCTTTGTGGCCTTTCAGGTTCTCCAGAGCTGTGTTCCCGTCCAAACTGATCGTGCGCTGAAAACGCCGGCGCCTTCTGGCCCACCGCGAGCCCGATCGCCGTCAGCTTCTTCAGCTCTGCAACATGAATCATGTTGCCCTGCAGCGTGCCGTCGACAGTGACGCTGTCTCCAAAAAAATGCGCGGCCTGATCCTGCGCATCCAGATCGTACACCTGGCGGATGGTGTCGTCATACAACGACAGTTTTGCTCCCGGGCCGCGCTGCTCGAAGCATTTATCCGCTTCGGCAAAGGCTTCCTCGGGCGTGCAGCCGCTGTTAATGATGACGCCGGACCAAGACTGGGGAGTCACGTTATTTGCTTGCCAAGCCGGAATCATCGCGCTCGTGGAGAGCAGAGCCACGATCACTCGAGCCGAAAGCTTGGCCATTGATGCTATCTTACTTCAGATCGGAGGAGCGTAGCGGGGAAGAGCGGTCGAGCGATCGAGGCGCTTCAGATTGTTTCGGCAAGGACGCGCTCAGCCTTCGCGCTCTGAGCCGAAGCGTCCGGCTTACGCCAACCGGTACCACGCTGAAATTCCACGCCTATATCGAATCCGGCCGGCGACCACTGGCAAAAGCGAACCAAACCGTTCCCGCCGACTCCCAGGCCGGCATGATGGAACTTGACCGCCAGATCCAAAGGCACTTCCCGAGAGGTTCGAAAACGGGCGCCATGCGGCGAAACGTCTAGAAGTTGGCCCGGTACCGTGGCTTCCTGGCCTTGTGAATCGGCGAAAAACAGAACGACCCAGGTTTGGATTTGATCCCGACGCTCGCGTCTTCGATTGGCTTTCCGGGAAGTCAAAATCGGGCGTTGCGCATCCATGCTGTTTTAGGTCTATCGGCAAAAGGAGCCCGGGGCGTTAGGCCGGTGAACCAACCGCCACCAGTACTAAAGTCTTTTTGAAGCCGATCCCGGCCATCAGGCGTAGCCACGGCCCGGAATGCAGGCCCATGACAGTTTTGCCGATTGTAAGTGGGATGGCCGCGTTCCCGTTCGTGTTCCCGATCCTGGGCGCTCACTACCCCTGGACCGTGCTTGGCCTGATCGCCGTTTTTATCGTTGTGTTCAAGCTCAGCCGGGCATATTGGGGCCGCCGGCTGGCGCGCTGGGCGGAGACCCAACAGTTGAAGATGGTTCGCTTCCGCGGCGCCAGGTTCTGGGAAGGGCCGTCGGCCTGGATGCGCAGCCGAAACCAGCAGGTGTTTCGCGTGGTGACGCGGGACCGCGAAGGGCGGGAACGTACCTGCTGGATCATGTTTGGAACCTATTGGGGATTCACTTGGGGTAAGCCGCTGAGTAAAGTCGTATGGGACGACGAGAAGGCGTGATCCAGGTTGAGCGCGTGCGCGGCCGCTTCCGCTAAGCCGGCATCAATTGGGACGCAGGGTGATTGAAACATTATTAATTGCAATTGGTTTAGGCATACGATGGGATCAATAGAAATATTTGATTTGAACTTTCCGGCGGATGCGCTTACTCTAGAGCTGTAAGTTCCGCCCAGTACGCGAACGCTTGTAACTGGGCTCCACTGTCCTCGAAGACCAGTATTCTTCCTCGCTGAAATCTATTGCCGGGTGATGCGGTTCGTTAATGCTCCGCGTTCGGCAAAAACTTAACCATCAAACATCAAAAGGAGATTTCAAATGAACACACGATTTCTGAAATTTATGTGCCTGCTGGGCGCTTTTGTGGGACTCGCGAGCGCAGCCTCCAGCTACGGCGTTAAGTTCTACGATTCCGTATGGATCGGTGGGACTCAGCTCAAGGCCGGCGATTACAAAATCGAGATGCAGGGCGACAAGGCCGTATTCAAGAGCGGCAAGACCGTAATGGTCGAGGTTCCGGCGACCATGGGAAAGAGCGATAAGAAATACAACTTCACTACGCTCTTATCCGAGGATTCGAAAGTGAGCGAAATCGACGTGGGTGGCACTATGATGAAGATCATGTTCACGCCGATGCCGATCGCAAACGCCAGCAAATGATCCTAACGACGGGCGGTGACCGATACTCGCCGCCCGCCTCGCAACGCTAATTCGCCCCGAAGTCAATCGCCAACTCGCGAATCGCCGCATAATTGATCTATGCGGTTTCTTCTTGTTCTCGTAATTTGTTCGGCGACGTTGTTCGCCGACAGCGTGGCCGGGTTGAAGTGGACGCCACCCGCCGGGTGGAAGAGCAGCGGTGCCACCTCGATGCGCGCGGCTACTTATCCCGTGTCCCCGGTCGCGGGCGACAAGCAGGGGGCCGAATGCGCTATTTATTTCTTCGGAGCCGGCCAGGGAGGCGGTGTTCAGGCCAACATCGATCGCTGGGAAGGGCAGTTCGAAGCTCCCGGCGGCAAGCCCGCTCCGGCCAAGGTAAGCAAGATCAACGTGCATGGTTTGCCGGTGACGACCATGGATGTCTCGGGCGAATATTCCGGCATGGCAGGGCCCACAGCCGCACCGGTTCCCGTGAGCGGCTACCGTCTTCTGGGCGCGATCATAGAGGGGCCCGGCGGGAACGTGTTCATTAAATTTACGGGCCCCGCCAAAACCATGGCTGCCAACCAACAGAAGTTTCAGCAATTGCTCGACTCTTTCGAAAAGGCCGGCAAATAGCTTCGGTCATTAGCTTCGTCGACTTTCGCCGCGCCGTTGGCCGGCTTCCCCGCCTTGACACGAATTTCCGCACAAATTACAAATGGAAGCTATGACATGGATGTGGAACATTCGAAACACGGCCTTAACAGGATTGACGACTGTGGCGATCGCCGCGATCGTCGCGGTGTGGCATACCCCAACGCTCGCACAACAGAATTCCTCTTCGGGAGTTGTTACGGTCTTCGATCATCAGAAGCTGGACGCATCTTTTTCCAAAGCGGCCGCCGGCGGAGGCAGCAATCTCTTATGGAGCCACACGTCCGGTAAAGTGACATACAACGTGGACACGCACAGCCGGGAATCGGTGAAGGCTGCGTGCAAACCGGAGGGCTGTAGCCATACCGGCTACACTGCCGTCGTATATGTGGTGAGCGGGGCGGCGACGCTGATGGTCGGCGGCAATGCCAAAACTACGGCGCCGGACAAGTTTGGCGGCCAATCCATTCAAGGGGGCGAGTCGCATCGGATCAGCCAAGGGGATGTTTTCATCATGCCTCCCGACACGATCCACTGGTATAAGAATGTGGAAGCACCGTTCCGCTATCTCGAGGTGCCGGTCCCGTAATTTCCTGAATTGGAGATTGAGCGGTCGTGGCAGCATACCTCGAAAGGAGTATGGCGAGACTCCGCCGCCTAGGGATTCGGCCGCAGGTCCGATCGGGTTACCATACAGCGGAGTGTGATGCTCTGCGTTGCTCGCTGGACGCAGAGGAATAGCGTTGTGGAAGCAGCGACGGTCCCATAATGCGGACATTTCTACGCAGGTTCGGATGGCTGGCTTGCATTACCCTAAGTCCCGAGTTGGTTTTCGAGATGCGCGCAGCGGGTGCGGGAGTCGAAGTCAGCGGAGTGACAGACTTCCATCACACTGAGTGGAACGGCCTCGGCGCGGTCTTCGATATCAAGCAGTCGTCCGAAGGATATCTTTGGCTCACCACCTCGAAAGGCGTCCTCCGCTTCGACGGAGTTCGGTTCCAGTCTGTCGAGGAAGTGACCCGCGGAGCCGTGCACGACAGCGAGATCGACTCGGTCTTCCTCTCCTCTTCCGGCGGCCTTTGGCTGACCACCGAGGGCGCCGGACTGCTCTTCTGGAAGGACGGACGCCTCACCACGTTTCCCGACCGGCGCTGTACTCCGACGCGGAAACAGGGAAAACTGATCGAGGACCGCGACGGTTCGTTATGGGTGCAGGCGACAGCCGGCCTCTTCCGTCTGCGCGGGTCGGTGTGCGAGCAGGTCGGAGTCGAACAAGGATACCCCGGCGGTTTCCCGGCGGGCATGCTTCTGGACAGCGACGGAACCTTATGGGTGAAGACTCGAACCAGTCCCCTTTTGTTTTTGCCGCGCGGCCAGTCAAAGTTCCAGGTCAGCAAATACGGGGAAGGAGTATCGACCGGCTATGCCTATCTCCATGAGGCGCCCGATGGCGCAATTTGGCTTTCGGACGATCAGGGACTCCGCCGGGTGGCCAACAGAGTTGAGCGCTTCCGCTTTTTCGCCGCCTCCCGAAAAGCATGACAGCGGAATGCGCAATTCGGCGACTTCACCTTTGCCCCCGATGGTTCTCTGTGGGCGGTGACCGGCAAGGGCGTGCAACGGTTCGACCATGTGGAGCGATGGCCAAACCCAGTGGCGCTGAAAGCTGCTCCGGGCGAAAGCTTCACGCCCGAGCAAGGACTCAGTTCCGATGCCGTCTGGAAGATATTGATCGACCGTGAGGGCGTGTGGGTGGCCACGAATTCCGGTCTCGATCGGTTGCGGCGCGCGGCGCTGACCACCGTGGGGCTTCCGCATGCGCAAGAGCATGAGTTTGGCGTCGCCGCCGGAGATCGAGGTTCCGTATGGACTGGAAACAGCAGCTTGCCGCTCACCCATGTTGCCGCCGACGGCAGCGATCACAAGCTTTCCCCGCACCGGCCAGACCATCAGCGTTCGGCGCGATCACAATGGAACGATCTGGTCGGCCGGCGCGGGTGAATTCCACCTTTGGCGGTCCTCCGGCGACGGGTTCTCGCCGCTGCATTACCCGGAAGAGAACCTGGAATCGGTGGTGTTCATCGCGGTCGATCGCAACAACGACCCCTGGATTACCACCAGCAGCGGCCGAGCCTATCGCTTCTCGAGCGGCGCTTGGAGCGACGAGAACGAGGCCCTCGGCAAAAAGCCGGGCGTGACTGGCGCCATGGTGGACGATCCGGCGGGAAACGTCTGGTTTGCCTTCTCGAACAAGGTGGTGCGATGGGACGGGTCGACTTACCACCGGTTCTCCTTCCCCGACGGCAAGCGAGGCGTCTCGGAGAATACGATGTCGGTCCGGGGCGACCACGTCTGGCTGGCGGGAGCGGGCGGCGTCCAACTGTTCACCGAGGGCCAATTTTATCTGATGCGCTGGAAGGATCCGGATCTGCCGGGCAGGGTGTCCGGCATCGTGGAGACGGAGACGGGCGATCTTTGGGTGAATGGATTCTCAGGCATCGCCCATGTCTCTGCCGCCGAATTGAAGAAGTGGCTCCGCGACTCAGACTACGCGGTTTCCGCCGAGCACCTCGATGAACTGGATGGCCTTCCGGGACTCTCGGGAGAAACACTGCCGGAGCCATCGGTGGTGGAAGCCCCCGACGGGCGATTGTGGTTTGCGACCACCAAGGGCATCGCGTGGCTGGATCCGGCGGTGCTCGAACGAAATCGGAATCGCGTGCCGCCGCCGGTGATCATCTCCGCGGTCGTCTCAAACGGAAAGACCTACGCCGGGTCGAAGCGGTCTCAATCTTCCCGCGCACACCGAGAATCTGGAGATCGACTATACCGCCCTGAGTCTGGCCATTCCCGAGCGCGTGCTCTTTCGCTACAAGCTCGATGGCGTCGATCAAGGAATGGCAAAGCGTCGGCACGCGCCGTCAGGCGTACTACACGAAGCTTCGCCCCGGACATTACAAGTTCCACGTGATCGCCTGCAATAACGACGGCGTTTGGAACGAAGCCGGCGCAACGCTCGGATCTCAACGTTTCTCCCGCCTGGTTCCAAACCACTTGGTTCCTGCTCCTGTGCGTGGCATGCGGTATCGTTCCTGGTGTCGGCATTTTACCGGCTCCGGGTACGGCAGGTCGCCGCGGGCATCAATGCCCGCTTCGATGAGCGTCTGGCGGAGCGCACCCGCATCGCTCAGGAACTGCACGACACGCTTCTGCAGGGCTTCCTCAGCGCTTCCATGCAGGTTCATATCGCAACGGACCGCTTGCCCGCGGATTCCCAAGTCAAGCCCATCCTGACCCGCGCGCTTCAACTCATGGGCCAGGTGATCGAAGAGGGCCGGAATGCGGTTCGCGGGTTGCGCTTGTCGCACAGCGTGTCGCTGGACCTGGAGCAGGCCTTCGCAAGAATTCAGCAGGAGCTCAACCCGGAAACGGCCAACGGAACGGAGGTCGCATTTCGCGTCATCGCGGAAGGCCAGCGGAGGCCCCTCCATCCGCTGCTTCGCGACGAAGTCTACCGGATTGGCCGGGAGGCGCTGATCAATGCATTTCGCCACGCGCGCGCGAATCAGATCGAGGTCTCGAATTGAAGTACGGCTCGAATCAATTTCGCCTGGTGGTCCGCGACGACGGCTGCGGGATCGAACCCGAACATTTTGCAAACGGGCCGGGAGGGACACTGGGGGCTGTCGGGAATGCGGGAGAGGGCGGATCGGATTGGAGCGCAGGCTCCAAGTCTTCAGCAGCGCCTCCGCGGGCACCGAGGTCGAACTGTCCGTTCCCGGCCGCGTCGCTTTCCAGGATCAGCCAGATGGCTGGCCAGCCTGGTTCCGCAAGTATCGGTGGCCAAGATTGGCGCTCCACAACCTGCGAGTCAGAACCGGGCGATCCGACAGAACCGGCACGTATTCGCGTCTCAGCGCCGCCGATCCACGGCTCTAATCTGGCTCGCTTCCTTCTATAATGAGTACTTACGCCTCCCATGGCGAACCGGCGCATGCCATTCTCGAACGGTCTGATTCTTGCCATCGCTTTCGGTTCTTTCGGCTGGAGCCAGGGCGTCACCGGCGTGATTTCCGGCAGCGTCACCTCTCCGAAGGCCGCCATCGGAGGCGCCACCGTCACCATTACCAATGCCGATACGGGCGTCACCGCCTGGACCGGCAAGACCAATGTCGACCGGCGTCTATCGCGCGCCCGATCTGCCGGCCGGCCGATACAACGTCGACGTGACGGCCGGGGATTCAAGCGCCAGCAGGTCTCCGGCATCGAACTGTCGGTCGACCAGCGGGCGGACATCCTGGTTGTGATGCAAGCGGGCGAAGCGGCCGAGACCGTAACCGTGGAGGGCCGCACGCAGGGCCAGTTGGCGTCCGACAGTTCATCGCTCGGCAATACCATCACGCCGTCTGCAATTGCAGGATCTGCCTCTGCCCAGCCGCAATACCCTGAATCTGCTGGCTCTGACGCCGGGCGTTTCCTCAGGCGGAGACATCACCAGCCAAGCCGGCCTGAATTCTTCGCAGCTTTCGATCGACGGCAGCCGCACGCTGAACAGCGAGTTTCTGATCGACGGTGTTTCGGTGGTCACGCGGTTCCACCGGAGCCCCGCAAACCCTGCCCCCGGCCGATTCCATCCGGGAATTCAATGTGCTCGCGGCTTCGTATTCCGCCGAGTACGGGCGAACCGCCGGCGCCATGGTCACGTTGATCACCAACTCAGGCACCAATCTTTTCCACGGCGCGGCCTACGGCTACTTTCGCAACGAGGACCTGGATGCCAACAACTATTTCAATAATCTGCTCGGGAAACCGCGCTCGGAAGATCGCTACAACCTGTTCGGCGGCAAACTCGGCGGTCCCGTGTCGATCCCCAAGGTTTACGACGGAAAAAACAAAACCTTCTTCTTCGTGAACTACGAAGGTCTGATCCAGGCCTCGCCGTATAACCTGACCTCGACGGTTCCCTACGGCGCCTATGCGGCGGGAAACTTCTCGGCATCTCCGACGCTGGTCTACGATCCGGCAACGAAAGCTCCGTTTCCGGGAAACATGATTCCGCCCAATCTGATCGATCCGGCGGCGCTGAAAATTCTCGGGCTCGTTCCCGCGCCCAATTCGCCCGGCACGATCAATAAGACCGACAATATCGCGACCAACAATTTTGTATCCATCGGATCCAGCCACCCGACCACCAATACCGGCATGGCGCGGCTGGATGAGGCTGTCACCAACAGCCTTCGTCTGTTCGGCACGTTCGTCCATTTCAATAACTATTCGCCGATCCAGCCCATTTATCCGGGAAGTCCGCTCGAGAATGCGGTTGGAAGCACCGAAACCACCGGTTATGAATCGACCGCTGGGCCTGACTAAAATCTGGAGTCCCACCTTCATTACGGAAGTCCGCTTCGGTTTCTTTCGCAACAACTCCGAGATTGCTCCGCCCAGCGCCGGGATCAATGTTCCAGAGCGCGCTCGGTATCGGAACCTCCTACGGCGAGGCCGCTCCGGAGATCAACATCAGCGGATTCTCGCAGCTCGGCACCAACAGCAATACCGAGCGTACTCAGATCGACAACAATTACCAAACCTATGTCAGCAACAGCAAGGCGCTCGGGAATCACCTGCTCCAGTTCGGACTTCAACTCCGAAAGGATCAGTTCGACGATCTGAATCCGACCGCGCGACGTGAACGGGAGCTTTACCTTCGACGGGTCGATCACCAACGGCAAGAACACCTCCGGCGATCCCATCAACGCGCTGGCGGATTTTCTTCTTGGCGACATCAAAACCGCTTCCTATTCGCTGGCCCAACCCTTGATCGGAAGGCGCAATTACAATATCGGCTTGTATATCCAGGACGATTGGAAACTCAGTCCGAAGCTGACGCTGAATCTGGGGCTTCGCTGGGAATACGAGTCACCGCTCACCGCCGCCAATAACGAGTACTCGCGCGTCGATCCAACCACGGGCGAAGTGCTCTTCGCGGGCAAGAACGCATCCGATACGTTGAACCTGACAGCCTCCAAGCTCAACTTCGCTCCGCGCGCCGGCTTCGCCTACAGCCTGACGCCCAAGACGGTGATTCGCTCGGCATTCGGAATTTTCTATGCGGGAATCTTTTCCGACCTCGGCGGCCAGGTCCTTTTCCCGGGCTATACCGTGGAGCAGGCGTTTAACAATCTGGGGACCGGCATTGCGCAGCCGTTCAAGCTGTCTCAGGGTTTGCCTGCGGTGGCCACGAACAACGTGCAGAATCCGCAGGCCAACATCGCCCAATTCGGCTCTGCGGCGAATCCGCTGACTCTCACCGATTACGACGGATTCACGCAGGCCAGCCCGCTTCCTTATGAGCAGCAATGGAACTTCGGCATCCAGCGCGAGATCGCCAGAGGCACGCATCGTGGAAGTGAACTACATCGGAACGCACGGCGTGCATCTCCCCGTCAACCTGCCGACCAACACCGTGCCTTACAATCCTGCGATCGATACCGCCGTCGCGCTTGCCAACACCACCCTGGCGACCCAGCAAGCGCGTCCGTATCCGGGCATCGGCAGCTTCAACTCTTTGAACATGGAAGGCACGTCCACCTATCAGGCACTCCAGGTCAGCGTCCGCCGCCAATACGGCGCCAACCTCACGTTTGTCGCCAACTATACGCGGTCCAAATCGATTGACGATGTGAGCGGCCTTTATAACTTCTCGCAACCCTCCGGCCTCAACCTGGGCCAGTTCCCGCAGCAGTTCCTCGGTCTGAACAAGGGCTTGAGCGAATTCGACCGGCCCAACGACTTCACCGCCGCGGTTCTTTACCGAACCAAGGGCAATCGCTGGCTGCGCAATTTCGAAATCTACCCGATGCTGACCGCGCATAGCGGGCTGCCGCTGTACATCGGGCAAACCAACGAAAACGCCGCTCAGACCGGAACCAATCAGCAGCGCCCCTACGATGTCAATCCAAGCGTCAGTCTTTACACCGCGGAAGTTCCCAACGGAACCGGCGTGCAATATCTGCTGCCAGCCACCGCGGCCAACTTCCCGCTGGAGCCCGCCGGACCTTTGTTCGTCGGATCGGGATCCTCACGCACCCAGGTGTTACCGGTCGGCATCGGCAGCTTGGGCAGAGACGTGGTTCGCGCTCCTGGACAATTGGATCTCAATCTCTCGGTCGGCCGTTCATTTGTGCTGCGGGAACGCCTTCAGTTCACCCTTCGAATGGAAGCTTACAACGCGCTGAACCACACGAATTTCGAAGCGCCTGCTTCCACGCTCACGTTGACCACGAATTCCGCCGGGCAGCCGATCTGGAATTCGCCGACCTACGGCGTGATCACGGCAGCCAACCAATCGCGATTCTTGCAGTTGGTCGGCAGATTCGATTTCTAGGCGCCGCGGCAAGAGCGAAAGTTGTTACACATCTGTAGTTTTTGAGCCGGCATCGTCACATGTCTGACTACCTCGATCGTGGTACCGCGTCCCATCACTGAACTAGGTACGCCAAAAAACCTCGATGTCGTGATGATCTTGCAATTTCCATCCTGCATAGTTAGAGCATGAGAACCGTTCACCTGGCCGATTTCCTTCAAACGGTTTTTGGCGGCGATCGGCACGGAAATCTGAAGGAGGAATTATGATACGGAAGGTTGTTGAGCGCGAATTAATAGGCGAGAGCGCGACATTCAGAGCGGTTCTGGAACAAGTGAACCTGGTTGCGCCTGCAAGTTGCGCCGTATTGATTCAAGGTGAGACGGGCACCGGGAAAGAACTGATTGCCCAGGCGATCCATGATCGAAGCCCGCGCTCGAGCGGCCCCTTCGTGAAGGTGAATTGCGCTGCCATCCCGGCGGGGCTTCTGGAAAGTGAGTTGTTCGGCCACGAACGGGGCGCCTTCACCGGGGCGCTCGCAGCCAGGATCGGCCGGCTTCAGCTCGCGCACAAGGGCACTCTGTTTCTGGACGAAATCGGCGACTTGCCGATCGAGCTGCAGCCGAAACTGTTGCGCGCCCTTCAGGAGCAGGAGTTCGAACGGCTCGGAAGCACGCAGACCATCCATGTCGATGTGCGCATCGTAGCGGCAACCAACCAAAACCTCGCGCACATGGTGAACGAGCGACGCTTCCGCGCCGATCTTTATTACCGGCTCAATGTTTTCCCCATCACGCTGCCGCCTCTGCGCGATCGGGCCGAGGACATTCCGATGCTTATCCGCCACTTTGTCGATTATTTTGCGGACCGTATGAGCAAGATTGTCGACGGGATCCCGGAAGAGGTGATGGAGGCCCTGTGTCTGCATGACTGGCCGGGGAACATACGCGAGTTACAGAATTTCATCGAGCGGGCGGTGGTGATGACCGATGGCCGGCTGCTGCGTCCGCTCCTTTCGGAACTCACGCGGTTCACGCCGAAAACCACGAATGCACCCGGCCGGACGCTGCAAGAAGTTGAACGGGTTTATATAACCGAAACACTTCAGAGAACCAACTGGGTGGTGGGCGGCCGCGACGGGGCCGCGGCGAAGCTGGGGCTCCCTCGGACAACGCTCATTGCGCGAATGCGCAAGCTTGGGATTTCGCGCGGCAGTTCAGCTTTGCATCCGGCGTGGCTCGGCGCTTCGACGGACGGTCCAATCCGGTCCGAGAGTTTCCCGAGCACATTTGCGCACGCGGCAGGAATATAGCTGAACCGGGTTCGTGGAACGAAGGAGGAGATATGACAGCTCTCGCGGGAACCGGATCGAAACATTGCGGGGAGAAGAGCATGCCGGACGAAGTAGCCGGGACCGAGGCGGCCGACGCCAACGCGGTATCGACCAAACGGTCAGCCAGGCATTTTTTATCGCTCATCTTTTAACTGCCGACGCTGAGCAGGCCGAGCGGGTAGTCATGGAAGCGCTCGAATCCTGGGACCCGGCTGAAGAAAGCGAAGAGATGCTCGTCGAGCGAGTGCTGACCGCGGGTATCCTGGTCACGAGCAAGAGTGCGGCTTGGAGATGGAACCAACCAACATCGGTTGGAGCGCACGTGCAGCCTGAGATCCAGGCGGTCTTACGCCTGCCGTCGCAGCTTCGACACTCGTTTGTGTTGCGCGTCCTGGTGGGGCTATCCCGGCAGGCCGCTGCGCGACTGCTCCAGTTGTCTTCTCGACAAGTGGATCAGCACACTTGCGCCGCGCTCAAATGTCTGCCTGCTCTCGCTGACCGATCGATCGGCGGTTTTGAATACTTAGTTTGGAAGTGGAGGATGAGTTGATCAGTAGCGATCTTTGACCCCTTCGCGCGTTCGCCGGGATTAGCTTCGCTCCGCGTGTGTACCTGCTTTTTGCAGCAGTGCGACCGTGGCCAGGATCATGTCTACCACGGGTTCATCGCCCAGTGACGAGTTGATCATGAGATGGTAAATCCCGCGGGCAGGCCACTCGATTTTGAAATATTGCTTGATATACGCAGCCCGGTCCTGGTCCACCGTTTCCGCCAGCAGATAGGCTTCGTCCTCGCTTTTGCCCATAGCGCGCAGGCGCTGGACTTTCTCCTCTAACGGCGCATACACGAATACGTGAAGGGCGTTGGGGTTGGAGTGGAGATAGTACGCCGACCCGCGACCGACGATCACGCAGTCGCCCTCCTTGGCCGCCTCTCGGACGACCTTTTCCGAGGCCGCGCGTATGCAGTCGGCATCCACCATCGTCACGCGCTGGGCGTTCAAGGTGCCTTCAAACTGCCGCGCATGAAAGCCTTGAACAGCCTGTAATGCAGGGCGTCGCGGCGTTCCTCGCGCTCCTCCACGGCCGGGCAATCGCAGCCCAGGATGCGTGCGATCTCGATGGTCAGCAGCTCGTCCCATAGTTTCCATCCGAGCCGTCCGGCGAGCTTGCTGGCGATCTGGGCAGCGCCGGTGCCGTACTCGCGGTCAATCGTAATCAAGTTGATCATGAGAACCTCTACGCGCTAAGCAGCGCTAACCGACGGCCACCTCCCCGCCGCCCCTGGGATCGTTCCTCCGCATAATGAATGCCAGCAAAAACATAATGCCCGCGCCAACGGCGAGCAGCATGAAGGTATCCAGATAAGACAGAGTCTGCGACTGCACGTTTAGCGACTGGTAGATCAGCCCCTGAGCTTGTGTTTGCGCGTCCGCGTTGCTGGTACCGGAGGATACCAGCTGTCGTGCCAGCGCGGTAATCTGATTTTGAAAAGCCGGGTCGTAATTCGTGACGTGAGACACGAGCCTCGACTGGTGGAACTGTTCGCGCCGGGCCAGCAATGTCGTCACCATCGACGTGCCCACGCTGCTGCCGATGTTGCGCATGAAATTGATCATCCCCGCGGCATCGTTGCTCTTTGCCGCCGGGAGGCCTACGTACATCGCCAGGCTGATCGGAACGAACAGAAACGGCAGGCCGACCACCTGCGCCACTCGCAACCACATTGCTACTCCGAAGCTAATATCCAGATCGATGAGTTTGGTGGAGTAGTACATAGCAATCGCGATTGAAAGCCAGCCAAAGGCAATCAGGTATTTGGCGGGAACCCTCGTGCTAAGCTGACCCACGACCGGCATGCCAAGTAGCAGTATGACTCCGCTCGCCGAAAGAACTAACCCGGCTGACTCTGCCGTATATGCCATTAACGTTTGTAGGAGTTGCGGTATCAAAACCAGACTGCTGAAATACACGACCCCGAGTGTGAACATCATGAGGTTCGCCATGGTGAAGTTATAGAGTTTGAACAGCCGAAGATCCATAATCGGATCTCGGTGCAGCAACTCCCAGATCACCAGGGAAATCAGGCAGACCGCCGCAGTGATAGCGAGCGTAGTAATGAAGCGCGAACCGAACCAATCGTCTTCTTGTCCCTTGTCCAACAGTACCTGGAGAGCGCCTATTCCGACCGCCAGAAACCCGACCCCGATATAATCCAGTCGAACTCCTGCACCCCTCCGCAGGCTGAGATACGGCGGATCCTCTACGAAGCGGGTGACCAGCAGCACCGCGAGAAGCCCCACCGGAAGATTGATGTAGAAGATCCATCGCCAGGAGTAGCTAAAGGTAATCCAGCCGCCCAGGGTTGGGCCTATTGTGGGCGCCAATACAGCCGTGATTCCGTAGAGCGCGAAGGCTAAACCGCGCTTCTGCGGCGGAAACGTGTCGGCGAGAATGGCCTGGGCCATCGGCTGGAGTCCCCCGCCGCCCGCTCCCTGCATAGCGCGGAACAGGATCAGCATGCCCAGATTTGCGGCGAACCCGCATAATACCGAACTCGCTGTAAAGAGAAGGATACAGAGGATGAAGAAACGTTTTCGGCCGAACCGGACTGCCAGCCATCCGCTGATCGGAAGAACCACGGCGTTCGCCGCAAGGTACGACGTAAGTACCCAGGTACTCTGATCGTTGCTGGCGGCGAGGCCCCCTGCGATATACGGTAACGCGACATTGGCAATGCTGGTGTCGAGCACTTCCATGAACGCGGCCATGGCGACAACCACTGCAATCAACCATGGGTTGAACTTGGGCACCCATGGCTCGGGACGTGGAGTAACAGCAGGCTGTGTCTCTGGGGTTTCGGCCATAGGATCGAGGCTCGTTATTGATTGAGGTAGACTTTGGGGTCCACCGACATCCCTACCCGCAGAAGGTGATCCTTATTTTCACCCGGATCAAGATCAATCCGGACTGGAATGCGTTGGACGACCTTCACATAGTTGCCCGTCGCATTCTCCGGAGGAAGCAAGCTGAAGCGCGACCCTGTCGCGCCCCCGACGCCTGTAACATGGCCGTGGTACTCGCGATCGTAAGCATCCACGCTGAACACCACCTTCTGGCCCGGCCTCATCTTCTTCAGTTGCGTTTCCTTGAAATTGGCAGTGATCCAGATGTCGTCCAAGGGCACCACCGACATGAGGCTTTGCCCAGGCGATACGTTCTCGCCAATTTCCACCGTCTTCTTGCCGACGATTCCGTTATAGGGCGCTGGGATAATGGTGTAGCTCAGGTTCAATTTGGCCTGGTCGAGGGCGGCCTGTTGCTGCTTCACCTTGGCCTCCGCCGATTTTGCGTTGTCCTGACTTTGCGACACTTGCTGGGGGCGGGTCGTTGGCGGATTGGATGGAGGCGTCAGCCGTTGGGATTCTGGTTTGCGCCTGTTGGACGGCGGCTTGCGCCGCCGCCACGTTGTGCCGCGCCTGGTTCACTGAGGCCATCCTGGCATCCACCGTGGCCTTGTCCGCCGCGACAGTCTGCACGGTCTGATCGTATGTTTGCTTAGGGAGTTCATCTTTCACTACCAGCAGCCGGTAGCGCTCGGCGTCATCCATGTCCTTCTTATGAATCGCCTGCGCCTCGATCACCTGCGCTTGGGCCGTCTCCAAGGCGGCTTCTGCCGCTTCCAACTGCCGTTGGGCGGCGGCAAGTCCGGCATCGGCATCCACGCGGGACGCTCTGGCCGTCTCGAGCGTGCTCTGCGTATTCGTGGAAACAATCGGAATATTGGTGCGCGAACTTCGCGATGTCGCTTCGGCGTCGGCCAGATTGGCCTCGGCCTGCGCCACCGCGACCTCATAGTCCTTCGGGTCGATCTTGACCAGCGTATCCCCGGCCTTAACAACCCACGCATCCTCCACCAGCACATCACTGACATGACCAGTGATACGCGCGCTGATCGCATCGACGTGCCCGTCGATCTGGGCGTCATCAGTGGATTCGTAGGAGCCGAAGTACTTCCAGGCCCAATAAGCGCCGGCGGCCACTAGGGCAAGCAGGACCAGCAGCAGAATCACGCGCACCAGCGTTCTTCGCCCTCTCCGGGGCAGCCTGCGCCCGGACAATACGGTCTCTTTTGCTGTGCTGGGGGTTTGGTTTTCGGTTGCGACATCCGGCATGGCTATTTCACCTCCATGAATTTTTGCAACTGCTGCTCGGCTGACCCCAGGGCGCGCGCGAGTTCCACTTTCGCGAGGTTATGGGCATAGAGCGCTGAAATCAGATTGTCATTGGCAATCGCCACCGACCCCTGGGCCTGCACGACCTCGATGGTGTCGGTCACGCCGGCCGAGAAA
The DNA here is from genome assembly GCA_963732175.1 of Bryobacterales bacterium. Taxonomy (GTDB): domain Bacteria; phylum Acidobacteriota; class Terriglobia; order Bryobacterales; family Bryobacteraceae; genus Palsa-89. Next base: position 234,708 of record CAVSYF010000004.1, read on the forward strand.
CGGTCGCGGGCCTGGGCTAGCGTCTCGTTGGCCAGGCCAAGATTGCTTCTCGCGACGGTCACCTGATCGGCGGCCGACTGGATGTCCAGCAGCGCCGCGTGCACCTGGTAATCGATCTGCCCGCCCAGATCGGCCAGTTCGTCCTGACGCTGTTTCAACGCCGCCTGCGCCTGGATGACATCGCCGCTGATGCGTCCGCCATCGAAAATGTTGAATTTGGCCGCGGCCTGAAATGTGAACGTGCCGTGCGAATTATCGAGCGTCGGCCCCACATCGCCGTAGTCGGCGGTGACGCCCACGTTCGGATAGCGCTCGCCGTGCGCGGCCTTAACCGATTCCTCCGCGGCGAGCACCGTGGCCTTGGCGCTCTGAAAGTCCGCCCGTTGATCGTAAGCTGTACGCAGGGCCTGATCGGGAGTCATCCCGGCCAGTGGCGAGTACGGCTCCGATTCCGCGATATTAAAGTCCTGGCCGGACGGCAAGCCGATCACCCGCCCCAAAGCGAGCTTATCCTTGGCAAACTGATTCTCCTGCGCGATCAGCTGCTGCTGTTCCTGCTCCAGCTGCACCTGGGCGCGAAGCACATCGATCCCCGCAATGGTTCCTGCGGACTTTTGGTCGACGGCGCGGTCATAGATGGCCTGATCGGTCGCTACTTGAGCGCGCAGGGACGCCACTCGGGACTCGTCGGCAATCACCAGAAGGTAGGCGTTGGCAACCGACTGCACCACCAGGTCGCGGGCGTCCTGCAACGACAATTGAGCGGCGCGTTCGCTCTCTTTGGATGCCCGATAATTCTTGCGGAGACTGTAATCGTACACACTGAATGAACTGTAAGCGCGCACATCGGTGTAGTGGAAGGGACCGAGAATGGTTGGAATGGCCGCGCCGGGAATCTTGGAAGTTGAACCCGATGGTCTTCAGACTGCTCTGTACGACATTTTCAGTTACCGCTCCGTTCACCTGAGGCAAAAGGGCGCTCAGAGTCCGCATACGCTCCCCACGGGCTGATTCGCTCGCCTGACCGCTCAGCAGCAGGCCGAGGTTGGCTCGCAGGCCGCGATCGATCGCGTCGTGAAGGGTCAGAGCCAACGGGGTGGGCGAGGCTGTTCCCATGGGAACGCTGCCCTGAAACTGAGTTTGCTGGGCGAGCAGCACTGGTACAAGCACCAGCCCCAAACAGGCAGCGGCGCGATAACAGCGGGTCAAATGCCTTCTTGCGACTGGTGTCACTTGCGTCCCCTCCCGTGGACTCAAGAGCCGCTCGGAATATTACGTAAGCTTGGATGCGGTTAAACGCAGTTACGATTCTGTTAAGCCGCTCACTCTGCGAGCACTCGATGGATGAGCTGCACCGCGACCGATCCCTCTCCTACCGCCGATGCCACGCGTTTCACGCTTCGAGACCGCACATCGCCGACCGCCAGAACTCTCGGCACACTGGTTTCGAACAGATAAGGCTGGCGCCGCAGAGGCCAGTGCGCGGCTTCCAGATCGTCGGTACTGAGATCGGCGCCGGTCTTGACGAACTGCTTTTCGTCAAGCGCGATACAAGTCCCTAGCCAAGCCGTATTGGGATTCGCTCCAGTCATAGAAAATACATGACGGATCTTGCGAGTTTCCGTTGCGCCGGTATCCTGATTTTTCCACGCCAGACCTTCCAGGTGTCCGTTCCCCGCCAGCGACACGATCTCCGTGCGTGTCCGCAACGTGATGTTGGGACATTCCTCGATTCTTTGAATCAGGTATCGTGACATGCTCTCGGCCAATCCCTCGCCGCGCACCAGCAGATGAACCTGTTTGGCGACTCCGGAAAGGAACATGGCCGCCTGCCCAGCCGAGTTGCCGCCCCCGACAATGACGATCTCCTCCTCCGCGCAGAGCTGCGCTTCCAGGCGCGTGGCGCCGTAGTAAACGCCGACTCCTTCGAACTGGCTGAGGTTGGCAAGCGGCAATCTGCGATACTCGGCTCCCGACGCAATAAGCAGGGCCCGCCCCCGCACCGGTTCGGCGTCCGCGCACTTAACGCTGAATGGGGTGCGCTCGCAGTTGAGGCCCACCGCCGTGCGTGCGATCGCGATTTGCGCGCCGAACTTCTCCGCCTGGATGAACGCCCGGCCGGCGAGTTCCTGCCCGGTGATGCCGGTCGGAAAGCCGAGATAGTTCTCGATCCGGGAGCTGGAGCCGGCTTGGCCGCCTGGGGCGTTGCCCTCCAGGACCAGGACATCCAGTCCTTCTGAAGCCGCATAGACGGCCGCCGCCAGTCCGGACGGTCCGGCGCCAATCACGATCAGATCGTAGACGCGGCTATCGTCGATTTCGGCGTTAAAGCCGAGGCAGGCTGCCACCTCAGCGTTGCTCGGGTTGCGGAGCACGGGGCGGTCGTGGCAGATCATCACCGGGATATCCTGCAGACTGATGCCGAAGTGCTCGAACAAAGCCTGAACATCGGATTCCCGCTCCACTTCAAGATAAGTGTAGGGATGCCCATTACGCGCCAGGAATTCCTTCAGGCGAAGAGAATCGGCGGAGTATCGGGAGCCAATCAGCAAAATGTTTCCCCAGGATCGCGCGATGAGCGTCGCCCGGCGCTGCAGGAAGGCGCGCAAAAAAACTTCGCTGAGCTCCGGATCCGTCTGGACAATGCGCCGCAGCGTGGCCGCGTCGATTTCGAGCAGCTCGCTCTCCGACGCCGCGCGAGTTCGGAACAGACTGGGGCGCCCGGTCAGCATGTAGACCTCGCCGGTAAACTGGCCCACTTCGTGAATGGTGATGAAGGTTTCGCCGTCCCGGGTGGGCCTGACCACTTCCAGGCCGCCCTTTAACACCACGAAAAGACCTCGCCCGGTGGCGCCCTGATCGATGACCACCTCGCCTGCTTTTGCAACTCGCCGCGTACCGTGCAAAGCCAGCCGGGCAATTTGCGCCTCGGTTAGCTTCGGAAACATCGCATCGCTGTCGATGGTTTCGGCCATGATTTTTAGGTTCGGCTAGACGATCACCTCGTCCACGTAACACCACATCCAATTCTCACCGGGCTGGATGGACTGCGCGATGGGATGCTGGGTCGCGTGAAAATGCTTGGTGGCATGCTTGTTCTTCGAGGAGTCGCAACAGCCCACATGGCCGCACGAGAGGCACGCTCGCAGATGCACCCAGGTGTCTCCCATCTTTATACATTCTTCACAACTAGGGCCAGCCGGCTTCACTCGCTGAATGCTCTTCAGGTGATTGCAATCTGGCACTCTTTCCTCCGAACGCGGCTTCTTATAGATGCTCTACCGGGGCGTTCCGGTTTCTGGAATATTCACTCGGGTGACGGCTTACGGTAGCGGCGCTCTTCGTGGCGGGATAATAATCTCGCGGCGGCCGAACACCCGCGCATCCAGGGAAAATGCTCCTGGCCCGAGTCCAACGACGGTTACCAGTATTGTCAACCCCAAAATGAGCGAGATTGCGGAATCAAAAAGATTTGGCTTACAAGCGGGCAGCAGGGAAAGCCCTACGCCGGCCGTACCCGCCGCCGCCACTGCCGCGGCCACGGGCGTGAGAAAACCGACTATCAGCAGGCCGCCGCAAACCAGGGCTGCCAGGCCTACAATCCAGCTGGCTGCGGTTGAATTTGGCTGCAGTGCATAGCAACCGCCCTGCACCAGGATCACTAGCCCGAATACCGCGCGCAGCAGCAACAGGGCTGCCCCGGGCCACCCACCCGGGAATGCAAAAAATAAGTGTCTCAGCGGCCTTCTCCCCGGATTTCTTCAACGCTTTTGAAGAGGACCCTAACAGGAGAGTAATGAATTAGAGACTCAACGCGAATCCCAAAGTGTTGTGATTTTTACATACCACTTTCGGGGGACCGGCGCCGTCAAAGCTGAATTATTCCGCGACGCACCGCGATCGCGATCGCCTGTGTCCGGTCCTTGGCGCCGAGCTTGTCCATAATGTGCTTCATGTGAACTTTTACCGTTTCTTCGGAAATGAACAGGAGGTCGGCGATATCCCGATTCCGATTACCGCTCGCCACCTGCCGCAGCACATCGATTTCACGCGCCGTAAGAGACTCGTCGCCCATGTGCTCGGCCAGGTGATTCGCCACTTCCGTGGGCACGCGCTTCTTTCCCGCGTGTACCTGACGAATCACTTCCACCAGTTCGCTCGGGGGCATATTCTTGAGCAAATATCCGCGGGCCCCGGCTTCGAGCGCGCGCTGAATCTCCACGTCCCCTTCGAAGGTGGTTAGCATGATGATGCGCGCCTCTCCGAACTCCGTGCGGATGGCGATCAGGGCGTCGATGCCGCTCAGGTCCGGAAGCCTCAAGTCCATGAGCGTAACGTCGGGCTGATGCTCCCGGTAAAGCTGGATGGCCTCGGTACCGCTGGAGGCTTGGGACACCAGCACCATGTCCGGCTGGTTGTTGATGATGGTCGCAATCCCCTCGCGCAGGAGCGGATGATCGTCCACCGCCAGGATTCGGATGTGGGTCTGATCACTCATTTGCATCTTCCGTTGATACAGAAGCCGGCCCGGCGCTGCCAGATTCATTCTAGTATGACGATCAAGGCCTAGCGTAGCCGTTGGGAAGGCCGGACGCATCCCTAGAAATGGGGGCGGCGGCATACCTGAATGGTGGTAGTGAACCAAGCCCGGCCATTTGACATAGTTGAATAGGAGGCTCTCATGTCACTTCGCCCCGTCAGCCGCGTTATGAAATCGAAGCCCACCCTGGAAGGTGCGGGGGTGCATCTGCGGCGTGCATTCGGTTTCGGCGGCACCAAGGATTTCGATCCGTTTTTGCTCCTCGACGACTTCCGCAACGACGTGCCGGATGATTATCTCGCGGGTTTCCCCTGGCACCCGCACCGCGGCATCGAGACGATCACTTACGTGCTAGCCGGAACTGTCGACCACGGCGACAGCATGGGCAACCGCGGGACCATCGGCCCCGGCGACATCCAGTGGATGACCGCGGGCAGCGGCATCATTCATCAGGAAATGCCCAAAGGCGACGACGCCGGCCGGATGCACGGCTTCCAGCTGTGGGCCAATCTGCCTTCCGCCCTCAAGATGACTCCGCCGCGCTACCAGGAGGTCAAGCGCGCCGATATCCCCGAGATCACCGACGATGACGGCACCAAGGTTCGTGTGGTCTGCGGAAGCTTTTGGGGTAAGCGCGGTCCCGTGGATGGCATAGCGGCCGATCCGATCTATTTGGACGTCTCCGTGCCCCCCGGCCGCAGACGCACGCTGCCGATAGAAACCACTCGTCATGCCTTCGCCTACGTATTTGCGGGAAACGGGAAATTCTGCAACGCTTCCGGCCCGCTCGCCGTGCCAACCGAAGGCGTCAAATGGCTGGAGACCGTGCCTCCCTCGACTGTCGACAACCGCTCGCTCGTGCTCTTCGACCAGGGCGATGAATTGGAGGTCGAGGCCAGCGACGATGGCATCCGATTCCTGCTCGTATCGGGTAAGCCCCTGCAGGAACCGGTCGCCTGGTATGGTCCGATCGTCATGAATACGCAGCAGGAGCTGCGCGAGGCCTTCGAAGAGCTCGAAAAAGGAACCTTCCTCAAGAAGAACGGAACCTAGAAGCCTGGAAGCGCGCTCGACCTATGCTAACGTTGGCGTGAGCCAATGGTGCAACTCGCAGAACGTTCGTCGGGACGGCGCTAGCCAGTCTCGCGCGGGCGCAAATCGGCCAAGAGCCGGCCGTCCAGATCGCGCAAACACCGGTGCTCAACATCGCGTATGAGGACAGCGGCAACCAAGAGCGGGTTCCCGATCATCCTGCTGCACGGCTTCCCCGACGATGTTCGCGCTTGGGACGCAGTTGCGCCGCCACTGGCTAAGGCCGGATACCGGGTGCTGCGTCCCCTATCTGCGCGGTTACGGGCCAACCCGCTTCCGTGATGCAGCCGCGCCGCGCATGGCCGAACAGGCCGCCATTGGCCAGGACCTGATCGATTTCGCCGATGCGCTCAAGCTCGACCGCTTCGCGGTGGCCGGATACGATTGGGGCGGGCGAGCCGCTTGCATCGCCGCGGCCCTGCACCCCGAGCGCGTGCGCGCCGCTGTCCTGATCGGCGGGTACTCCATACAGAACACCGTCGCGCCACCGCAGCCTGCCGCTCCCGAAGTCGAGCGTGCGCTCTGGTATCAGTGGTATTTCAATACTGACCGCGGACGGGCCGGACTGACCGCGAATCGCCGCCCGCTGTGCCGCCTATTTGGGAGACCTGGTCGCCCACCTGGCACTTCAGCGAGGAAACGTTTAACCGCACCGCCGCCTCCTTCGACAATCCCGACTTCGTCGACGTGGTGATTCACTCCTACCGCCATCGGAATTGGAACGCGCCCGGCGAAGGCCGCTTCCTGGCCGTCGAGCGGCAACTGGCCGAGCGTCCCAAAATCACCGTGCCCACCATCGTTTTGTACGGCGCCGATGACGGAGTGGCGCGGCCGCCCGCCGATTCACCGGCCGAGCGCGCGCTCTTCCCTGCGCTTGGTCGCCCGCCGCATCATCCCGGGCGCCGGACATTTCCTGCCCCGCGAAAAGCCCGACGCCGTCTCCTCGGCGATCTTGGAGCTTCTGCGATGACCTAGCGCACAGGCGCTGACCGTTGTGCGCCTCAGGCAACGACGCGCTAACCTGAATCCAGCCATGTCGTCTCGGAAAGTGTTCGCGCTTGCAGGCGGCGTCCTCGCTTTGATGGGGACGCTCCTCGCGTTCCAGCGCCCTTTCCGCGAATATCCCGGCATCGAGTACAACAACTTCCCGCTGCCCTCCGACTTCGACGAAAAGACCGAATGGACCTTCGCGCGCCTCATGTACCCGCAGACCGGCGGCCGCTTCGGTTTCCGGCGATACGGCGGCGACTGGACCAAAGGCTATTCCATGTGGACCCAGGATTATCCGCGCGCCGACCGGCATTTCCTGCGAGCGGTCCGCCGTCTCACCCGCATTCACACCCGCTCGGCCGAGCAGCCCGTCAACCTGGACGATGGCGATGATGTCTACAACTGGCCCTGGCTCTACGCCGTTCAGGTCGGCTGGTGGGATCTCACCGATTCCCAGGCCGCCAAACTGCGCGACTACTTACTGCGCGGCGGCTTCTTCATGTGCGACGATTTCTGGGGCGATTCGCAATGGGAAGTGTTTCTCCAAAGCATGACAGCGTGTCTTTCCCGACCGCCCTATCGTCGATCTGCCGGATTCGTCCCCAATCTTTCATTCCGTCTACGATCTGGATGATCGCTATCAGGTTCCCGGCGCCCGCTATCTGAGCACCGGCGTGACCTACAAATGCGAGGGCTGCCCGGCGCGCTGGCGCGGCATCTACGACGACAAAGGTCGCGTGATGGTCGCCATGACCTTCGACTCCGACCTGGGCGACTCCTGGGAGTGGGCCGACGACCCTCAATATGACGAAAAGTTCTCGGCGCTCGGGATTCGCATCGGCGTCAATTACATCATCTACGCGATGACTCACTAACCGACAATTAATCCGCGCCGGCGGCTATGGACCGTTGCTGCAGAACCCGATCGCAGCAATGATCGGCCTCGTGACGGAAAAGCGTCAAGCGAGCCTTTTCCGTTCCCTCCCAGGCTGTACGGCAAGCCCGGCGCAGCACTTCAAACTCCGACAACAGACCCGTTCCGGCTAAATCAGCCAACTTGTTCACTGCGTCCGAATAAGTTTTAACGGCTTCCCGGTAGGCACCGAGAAGCTGCAATCGTTCCTGGCAGAACTCAGGGCGACTTTCAAACATCGCGTTTATCCTAGCACACTGCGCACCGCCTGAAACGGCGGCGCTGGCCCTCACTTCCATCTGATATGCTTGACTCGAATGGATGTCGTCCGGGGCGTTCATTCCCAGTTTTTTAGGAGAAACATTCATGCTTCGTACTCCATGGAGCCTCGGATTGCTCATTGCGATCTGTGCCCCTATTCTGCATGCGCAAACTAGCGCGCCGTACCCGCCTTTCACCGCCAAGCAAGCCGAGCTGGGCAAGGAACTGGTAGCGAAATCGCTCGAAATTCGAAAACAGATCACCGACATGAGCGCGCCCGCCGAGCCGTTCAAGATTATGGGGAACCTCTACTTCGTCGGCGTCGCCAACGGCGAGGCTTACCTGCTGACTTCGCCCCAAGGCCACATCCTGATGGGCTCGGCCATGGAAGCTTCTCAGGAACGGGTCGAGAAAAACATCGAGAGCCTCGGCTTCAAGATGACCGACATCAAGGTCATCCTGCTCAACCACAATCACGAGGATCAGTCCGGAGGAGCCGCCTACATGAAGGAGAAGAGCGGCGCCCAGGTGATGGCCGGATTCGCCGAAATCCCTTACCTGCAGCATGGCATGTTCAACCCACCGGCCATCCCCGCTCCCCCGGCGGCGGGCGGCGGCCGAGGTCCGCGCCTTCATCCTCCTGTCCATGTCGACCGCGCGTTGTTCGATGGCGACGTCGTGAAGGTGGGGCCGTTGAGCGTCACGGTCTATCTGATCCCTGGACACAGCCCCTCGCCCGCGACTTTCGCCTACACCGTCAAAGACGGCGGCAAGAACTACAAAGTCGTCGAGTTTTGTTGTTGGGAGTATCCCGACGATCTCAGCCGGAACGGCTACATCACAGAAGCGAGCGTCCATCACACCTTCGAGACTTTGAAAAAACTGTATCCCGTGGACATCTATCTCGAAACCGGATCCTACGCCTGGTCGGGCACGCTTAACCAGCCCTCGGGCACGATCACCGAGCGCATGGCGAAACTCAAAACCGACAATAAGCTCTTCGTAAATCGCGAGATTTTCAATGAGTTTTCCGCCGCGCGAGAGGTGGAGTTCGAGCAGAAGCTGCACACCTTGGAGGCATCCAATCCCTAGGGTAGGGACCGGCGCGTGGTATTATCGTTGAATATCGCGCCATTGCAGTCGACGCGCACTCTGCCGATCTTAGGAGTGTGAGTCCTTTGATTCATCGCGCTCAGGTACTCCGGGAGCTCTCTCCATTGGTTTGCAAATCCCTTGTGTTCAGCTGCCTAGCGATTTTGTACCTCATTTGCGGAATGCCCGCGAGCGCGCAAACCAAGATCACCCTGCAGCAGGCCGGCTCCCGGGTACAACCCGATTTCGTGCCTCAATATGAGGGCGAAGAGATTCTGGTCAGCGGTCAGGTTTCCGCTCATCCCATCTGGATCACCGACTCCTACTATTTGGCCATCCAGGACGCCGACGCCTACGGCCTTCTGCTCCAGGGCGCCGGCCATCAGTTCCAAGGATTGGAGCCGGGCGATTGGATAGAAGCGCAGGGGTTGCTGGCGCGGCGCGGAGGCCGCCCCACCCTTTTACCCCGTGAAGTGCGCCGGATCGGCCACGAGACACCCCCTGCCCCCCGCGTTCTGAAGCCCTCCGACTTGGCTTCGTTTCGCTATTTAGGGGTGCTCGTCACCACCGACAGCATGGTGGCCGACAAAGACCAGAATGCGGGCGGAGACCTGCTCTCTATCGATGAAAAGGCGAAGGATCTGAGCGTCTTTCTTCCCCGCACCCGCCGGGATACCGGCCCTCAACTCAACGGCTTCCGGCCGGGTGACCGGATTCGCATCACCGGCATCGCAAGCCAATACTGTACGCTGCCTCCCTATGACCATTATTTCCAGATTCTGATTCCTAGCCCGGCCGCCCTGCTGCTGCTGGAGCGAGGCTGGATGATCCAGCCCCCGGTCCTGCTGGCGGCACTGATTCTGGCCGGCGCCCTGGCCGCCATCTGGTGGTTCCGCGAAAACCGCATGGCGGCGCTGCGCAAACAAATGCGGCTGCTGAACACGCTCGGCGAAGAGGTGATCTCGTCCTCCTCTCCGGCCGAGGTGCTCCGCAAACTGACTTCGGCGCTTCCGGCCCTGTCGCATGCCGCTTCCCTCGGCCTCTATATCCTGAATCGCGGGACGGCGATGCTGGAAGGCGTGCATTCCGCCGCGGCCGTCGAAATCATCGATCCCGAAGCTCCCTCGGGCGGCATCCCTTCCCTGGTGGCCGCGTGCTTCCGCAAGCGGAATTTAATCGCGGTTGCCGATTCGCGCCGCACTCCGGAGTTCCGCAACGAAGGCCCGGTGGCCGCCCCGCGCTCGCTGCTGTTCGTTCCTATGCTCGCGCAAAATGAAGCCGTGGGAGTGCTGGCCCTGCATCATTCCGAACGAGTCCACTACTTCAGCGACACCGAACAGGCCGCCATGCAGCATCTGGCCAACCAGGTGGCCGCCGCGCTCAAGCTGCAGGAGCAGCAAGCCATTCGCGAGCAGCTCTTTCGCAGCGAAAAACTAGCCGCGGCCGGTCAGCTAATTTCCGACGTGGCCAACGAGCTGCGCTCGCCGCTGGAGTCCATCGCGATGCTGGCTTCTGCCATCGAAGCGCAGGAAAACGACGGTCACGCGCGGGAGTTGGAATCCATCGCTAATGAGGCGCAGCGCGCTTCCGAAATTGTGGCGCGCCTGGTTTCCTTCGCGCAAGTGGAACAATCGCAGGTTGAGCCGCTGGATCTGAATGCGCTGTTGGCCAGCGTTCTAAGATTTCGTGCGCCGGAATGGAAGGCCAAGGATATCGAAATCAAGGCGCAGCTTTCTGGAAAAGCCGCTACCGTTCTGGCTTCGCCGGGCCAGCTCGAGCAGGTACTTTTGAATCTGCTGGTGGAGGCCGAGAAATCAGCGGCCGAGGCGCCGGAGAAGACCATTACCGTTTCCAGCAGCCTGCTGGCCAAGCAGGTGCTGATCGAGATCTCTTATCTCACCCGGTCGCACGATCAGCCCAAGACGGATTCGACCGACGGCGATCACACCGGCTCGGAAACCCTGGGCTTGGGCGTTTCCCGAGGCATCATCAAAAGCTACGGCGGCGAATTCCGCGAGGTCCGTTTGTCGCCGTTCCAGGTCCGCTTCGAGATCGAGCTCCCCGTCATGGAAACACCCTCGGCCGGCTTCGCCAGTTCCGGCGAGGGTCCCGAAGGCGGCCGTCAGCTAACCATTCTGGTCGTCGAACCCGACACCAAAATACAGCGTCAGCTGGTCCAGATGTTGGGCGGCCGGGGCGACCGCGTGGTTCCCGTTTCGAGCGCCGAGGAGGCCGCCGACGTCGCGCAACGCCTGCGGTTCGATATCGTGATTTGCGCCGTCCGGCTTGCCGGGCCTGAATTGGGTGGAGTTCTTCGAGCGCGTCCGCTATCGCGTGGGAAGTTTCGTGCTCTTAACGGACGGCTTCGATCCGGCGCTCGCCATGGCCTTCAAGAACGGAGAGGGCTTTGTGCTCACCAAGCCCATCGACGAAAAAGAACTGCTGCGCATCTGCCGGACCATTGAAGAACGCGCTGCCGTGAAGCAGCTAACCCCAGGGGCTGCAAAAGCTCCCGGAAAAGCGCGAAACTGGGAGCATGTTGCTAAGAACCGTTTTGGCCGTAACGCTGGTCGCCCCATTCGCATTTGCCGCGGATAAATACGACGGACCGGTTCCGCCCAAGCCCGATGTCCCGTACTTGGTGCACGCCGACAATCTGATCGAAACCGAGGTCGCTCAGGCTCGCGAGGATCGCAAGAACGATTCTACTTTTGTCATGTCCGGAGCAACGTCGCCCGCGCGCACGCCTCTGGCCGAGCCCATCTTTCTGCTGGACGCCCAAAAAATCTCGCCCGAGCGGTTAGAGCTTTACCGGCTTGATGTGAAGGGCGGGAATCGCGAAGTTTCGGTCTCCTCCGGGCGCCGGAGAGGCGGCAATCGCCCTCTGCATTTGACCGTGACTCCGCTTTCGGGTCATCTCTACCGGGTCGAGGTCGGCGAGCCGCTCGAGAACGGCGAGTATGCGCTTTCGCCCAACGGCGACAATCGCGCATTCTGTTTCGAGGTCTACTGATCCCGACCGACCGGACGCCTTACCGGGCCACGCAGGCCTCCGAGCCCTACGACGCCCTGCGGCCGATCCCGGTGTCGATCCTGCTCGACAACGTTCGCAGCTTATATAACGTCGGGGCATTCTTCCGAACTGCCGATGCCGCGGCGTGCGAAAAACTGTACCTCTGCGGAATCACCGGGCGGCCGCCCAAGCCAGGGATCTCGAAGACCGCGCTAGGCGCCGACGAAACGGTACCGTGGGAACATCACGCGAATGCCGCCGCGCTCATCCAGCAACTCCGGGCCCAGCACTACCAGATCGCTGCGGTGGAAACCGCCGTTCACTCCGTGGACCTGTTCGACTGGAATCCGATGTTCCCGGTTTGCATTCTGTTCGGCCACGAAGTGGATGGCCTGCCCAAGTCCCTACTCGAACTCTGCGATACGTACGTTCGCATTCCCATGCTGGGGCGGAAACATTCGCTCAACGTTGCCACCGCGGGCGGCGTAGTGCTCTATGAACTTCTCCGGAAATATCGCCGACTTTCAGACCATCAGAGCGGAAAGCCATGAACCGGATTATCTAGCATCGCTCTGCGCCCTGGGTTGTGGACGACGCTGTATAGGGATTCGCGCCGCGCCAGCTTCGTCTTCGGCCGATAAAGCTGCTTGATCCGACGGCGAAACGATCGGGATTGTCACAATGTTGCTGGTGAAGAAGCTCTGCGCGATGTAGAGTTGTGTGAGGGGATTGGTCGGCAAGGTCGGATCCAACTGGAGTTGCACTTCAAAGACGCCCAGCATGCCGGGTTTCAAAGCCGCACTCAAGACGTTCGCCGTCAGTCCTCCGGCCTGGGCATTGTCCACCAGAGTTTCCGGAAAATTGTAGGCGGGTCCGTTGTAGATTTGGCCGCTTGCGCCGGCGACCGTGGCGCCGTCGGCTAACGTCGCCAGACCCAATCCCGTGGCGTAAATGGAAATCACTTCCCCGGGCAGCGCGGGATTATCCGGTGTTATCTGCGTTCCCCCGGAAGTGCCGCAGCAAGTGTACGCATTTCCCAAAGTGGCGAGTGAAATCGAAGTGCCGGTCGTGCTGGTGGTAGTGTTCGTGACGGTGATGGCGATGCCGTTGCCGTCCGGGCCCGGCGCCTTGGACGTCAAAATGATGCGCGTGTATTCACCGGATGGCGAGGCGATCACTTTTTCGTCAGGATTCGCGTTGATGAGCACAACCAGGGCGTCGCGCACGGTGGTGAGTGTGTCGGTGGCCTGGATCGTATAACTATAGTTGCGCTGCTCGATGGTGACCGTGGCCACATCGCCGGGATTGATGGTTCCCTCAACGTCCACCAACGCCGTCGAATAGCTGCTGGTGTGATAAGCGATGGCAGGCCGCGGATCGCTCCCGCCCACGACTGCCAAAATCCCAGGATTCTCGAGCACGATGGGAACCGAAATGGCGTCGGCATCGGTCACGGTGCCGTCGTTGTGAGTGGTGTGAACAACTGCGCTGATACCGTTGGAATCGGCGATCTCGTAAGGAATCTGGGTTTCGATTTGATTGGGCGAGACGGACACGATGGGGGCCTTGATGCCGTCAAAGTAAACTTCCACTCCACCCACCAAGTTCGGGTAGAAACCTTCGGCATTCGGTACGCCGTTCGCAGTGTTATCGCTAAGATTCGTGCCCGAGATCTGAACCAGTGCTCCGGGAGCGACTTCCGCCGCGCTGGCGCCGCCCGCCAGGGTAGATCCCGCGGCTGTAAGCGATTCCGTGACGGTTCCTCCGCTGGAAGCGGGAGTGGTCGTAATCGAATACGTGATGTTGTTGCCGTTCGCACCGGGAGTCCTCGAAGTCAGCACTACCTGGTCAAAAGCGCCATTGGCCGTGGCCACGACATTGGCGTCGGGGATGCCGCTGCCGCCCTGGCCGTTGATCAGGTTGGTCATGTTCTGGACGAGCGTCAACAGAGTATCGCTGCTCTTAACGGTGTAAGTGTAATTGACGCTATTGATCGTGATCTCCAGCACGTCGTTGGCGGTAATTGTTCCGGCGAACGTGACCGCGCCGACCGCATAGACATTCAGGCTAAAGGCATTGTTGATGCCGGTAATCGGCACGTTCGGAGCGGCGAGCGTAAACAGCAGCACGCGCCGGTCATAGGGGTCCGCCACATAGAGGTTGACGCCATCCCAGGCGAGCGCAAGCGGCGTGCGAATGGTGTTGGGGCTGGAGCTCAGAACGTTCGCGTCGGGCTCGACTATAGTTCCGCTGGCATCGGTGACCTGATCCTGGAACTCATCCGGCTGGCCCAGTATGATGTCGGCGCGCGTCGCATTTTGGGTCGGGATGGTGTTATAGATCATGATGCGATCGTTGCCGCCATCGGCGATATACAACCGCTGTCCATCCGACAACGCGTAGCGCGGATAGCCCAGCGTTAGACCGCAGCGCAGGGGATAAGTCGGGTTGTTGTCGGTATCGGTGCCGTTGGGCGGACAAAAAGTGATGCAGCCGGCCGGATAGGTCGGATTGCTATCGGCATCGAGAGTCGTTTCGGCGACGCAATTCCCGAGCACGTTGTTTTCTCCCACGATCAGCCCCTCGGTGGTCATGTTCGGCTGACCGATCTCCACATCGGCGGGCTGCTGGTTTTGGGTGGGGATGGAGTTCCAGATCAGTACGCGGGCATGGCCCAGGTCCGTGACAAAGAGGTGCTGCCCGTCCGAAGTCACCGATACGGGCGAGTAAAGGTTGTTGGCGGTTGGGGGAATATCGCTGACGGTGACCGGAGGAGCGGTATTAAAATCCGGCTCGCCCAGCACCAGGTCGGGAGGCTGATTGATGGCGGTGGGGAGGCTATTCCAAATCAGAATGCGGTGGTTTTGCGTATCGGCGACAAAGAGCTGGTTGCCCTGAATCCAGACGCCGGTGGGTCCGCGCAGCGCGGTGCGGGACGTGCCTGGCGAAACCGATGTGAAGTTGGGCTGGCCCAGCACGAGATCGGCCGGCTGGTCGATGGCGGCCGGAATACTGTTCCAGATGAGAATCCGGTTATTGTCGGTATCGGCGACCACCAGGATCTGTCCGTTGGAAGCGATACCGGTGGGCGTACGCATCGAAGACGCGGTCACATTGGACGACGCCAACGTGCCGCCGCCCGTGTAGTTGGCATTTCCGGTGGAACTCGACAAGGTTACTTGCGTCGAATTGAGCGCCTGAATGGACCAGACCCCGTTGGCTGCGTCGTTCCCGTTGACGCCTTGAACGGTAATGGTCTCCCCGACAAACAGGCCCGCCGTAGTGTTCAACGTCAGCACGATCGGCTCCGCGTTGCTGGCCGCGGTAATGGTGTAAAGCGTAGCGGTGTTGACCGCGGTGGTAACGAAATCCGGCTGGCCCAGGACTACACTGGCGCCATAATTCTGATTCGATCCGAAGCACACG
This sequence comes from Bryobacterales bacterium, assembly GCA_963732175.1. Taxonomy (GTDB): domain Bacteria; phylum Acidobacteriota; class Terriglobia; order Bryobacterales; family Bryobacteraceae; genus Palsa-89. The sequence goes on from CAVSYF010000004.1 coordinate 250,035, forward strand.
GGGCAGCGCAGTCCCTGCGTGAGGTCGGCGGTCGGCGCAGGGATCATCTGAGAAAGATTGTCGTAGATGAGCACCCGGTTATCTACGGGCGTGGCCTGGACGTGGTTGGAATCGGCTACAAACAAGGTGTTGTTGGCGTATGCCAATCCGCCGACGCCACCGAGCTGGAACTGCGACGGGCTTCCGGTATCTTGCGACGTGAAGGTGGTTTGGCCGATCGTGACGCGACCTCCTTGGCCGGTCAGAAAGGCTTGGGCAAACGCCGTCAATGATGACAAAAATAAAAGGGCGAAATACTTCATGAGACGAAACTTAGGCGGTATCGACCCAGTATATCAACCTCGGACGAATCCGCGGACGCTCCGGTTTCGAGTTTTTGGAATGAATGCTCCGATCCTCCGCTTCACGTTTTGAACCGGGCGGGCAGGAAGCGGAGGCCGTTCTCGCGATCGATGCCGAGCAGCTCCTCGGCGCTGAAGCCGCATTTTTGGAGGCCCACCACGTGGCCGTAGATGTTGGTAAACGGGAAGTCCGAGCCGAAGACGATTTGCGAAGATCCGGCGAACATCTTCAGAGCCTGCATTTGAATTGGGTTGGAAGACTGCGCGGTGTCGTAATAGAAGCGGCGCAGGTGATAGAGCCGTGAGTTGAGTTCGGGCTTGCGGGCGAGGTTGTCGGCGACATTGTCGGGACCGCCGATGCCGAAACGCTCAACCAAATAGGGCATGGTGCCTCCGGCGTGCGAAAAGATGTAGGTGACGTCGGGAGTGCGATTGGCCGCGCCGCTGACGATGATGCTGGCGATGGTGCGCGAGGTATCGGTGTTGTACTCGATAACGGTGGGGCCGACATCCGGGATGAGATTCTGGCAGCAGGGCCCGTCGATGGGGTGGGTGTAAAAGATGGCCTTGCGGCGATTGACCTCTTTGAGGATGGGCGCGTACATCGGGTCGCCCAGGTATTTGTTGTTGTAACTGGTCATCGTGCCGATGCCGACGGCGCCGAGCTTGTCGAAGGCATACTCGATTTCCCGCAGGCTGGCATCGATATTGGGTAGCGGCAGGACCGCAAACAGCGCGAAGCGGCCCTTGTAATCGGAGATCAGCTTGGCGGCGAAATCATTCATGTCGCGAGCCAGCGCGCGGGTCTCCTCGTCATTGCCGTAGGCGATTCCGGGCGTCGTCATGGAGAGGAAGGAGGTGGTTACGCCGGCCTTATCCATGGTGTCAAGCTGCTTCGGGACCGAATACTTTTCCCAGGTCTGATATCCGGAACTTTTCTTGTTCGCGATGAACGCCAGGTAGCGGGGCGAAGCGAAGTGATGATGGAAATCGAAGCGATGGCCCGGGACCAACGCGCAGTTTGCGCCGATAAACTACCGCTGGGAAGGATTGCGCTCGCGCCGATGGCAGCCAGTCCGGTGAGGATTTCGCGGCGCGATGGAGTGGGACCCGTTTTCGCAGGAGAAGAAAATTTCTCAACGGCCATGGCCCACCATTATTTCACTTTCTCGCGGACATTGAATTCGAGCTTCCAACGGCGGCCGTCGCGCGCCACGGACCACAATTGCAGCATTCCGGTTTCGGTGACCACGGTCTCCAGCGTAACCGGCACGAAGTCGCCCGAGTTGCCGTCGGCGGGCAAGGTCACTTCCACAGGCGACAGCTCTTCGAGGTCGTCGCCGAACTCTTCGAGCATGGTGCCGGCGGCATCGTTTTTGCGAGTGGCGGATTGAAAGAAGCGGAATTCGGCAGGCTCGCCCACGACGAGGCCGAACTCGCGGCCGTGCAAATCCAGCTTGGTTCCTTCCTCCATGCCGAAGGGCGCGACGGTCAGGCCTTTCAAGGGAGCAGGCATTCCGGGGACTGCCGGCATGGAGCTTTCGACGCCCACGTAATATGTTCGCGGGATGCCGCCGCGGATGCGCACGCCGCGTCCGGAGCGCGCCAGTCCGTAATACACCGCGCCGCGCGCAACGGCGTGCATCAGGTCTTCTCCGACCAGCGGGACTGGCGGGATCGAGGCCTTCCTCGGTAAGCCAGCCGTTGAGGATTTCAAGGATGCGGCGGCGAACCAGGTCGGCGCGCAGGACTCCGCCGTTGAACAGCAGGTGCGTCGGGGCAGGCGAGGCCGCTGGCGGTACGGCGGACGGATCCATGTTCGGATTGAGCGCTCTGCTGGCGGAGAAAACGCGCCAGGTGACGGGTGATGGCTGCGTCGGCGGCGTAAGGAAGACCGATTTCGGCGAGGCCGGCGCGGCGGCGTTGGGGAGCATCGTGGCTGGAGACCACGCGGGAGAAAACCTTCGCCGAGGATCTGATCCACGTCTTCGCGCAGCAGCTTGGTCTTGATGGTGCCGCCCACCAATCCGGTGCCGCGGCCCAGAATCGTAATCGCTTCCTCGCGCTTTTTGCTGCCTTCCTCGAGCAGCCGCTCCTTGGCGAGACGGCACTGCTGCCACAGAGCGTGAAACTGCATGGCGTCGAGCTTGGTGCCTTTCGATGCGAGCTGCTGCTCGAGATGGCGGGCCAGCGCCAGATCGACATTGTCGCCGCCGAGCAGAATGTGCTCGCCGACCGCGGCGCGCTCCAGTTGAAGTTCGCCGCCCTGTTCGGTGACGGCGATCAGAGTGAAATCGGTGGTGCCGCCGCCGATGTCGACGACCAGGATCAGGTCGCCCACACGTACGCGCTCGCGCCAATCGGCGTGCCGCTCGATCCAGGCGTAGAAGGCGGCCTGCGGCTCCTCGAGCAACAGCATGTTTTGATAGCCGGCCAGTTCGGCCGCTTTCAGCGTGAGCTCGCGGGCCACGGCATCGAAGGAGGCCGGCACGGTGACCAGGATCTCCTGCTGCGGTGAACGGCGCGTCCGGCATTTTGGAATCCCAGGCGGCGCGAAGATGCTCGAGGTAGCGCTGGGAAGCTTCGACGGGCGAGATTTTTTGAATGCCTTCGGGAGCATTGAGCGGCAGGAGCGGTGCGGTGCGGTCGACGCCGGAATGCGACAGCCAGGATTTGGCGGAAGAGACCAGACGGCTGGCGACCTCGGCTCCGCGCTTCTGCGCCAGCATGTCCGACGACGTAGCGCGGCCATTCGTCCCAAGGAAGAGCGATGGAGCCGGGCGGGAAATCGGCGGGGCCCGGCAGGTAGAGGAACGATGGCAGCAGCGGCTCGGCGCGTACTTCGGCCGGGTTGACTAATTGAGGCACGGGGAAGAGCGTGACCGCAGGCATTTGCAGCAAGTCGCCGCCGGCTGGCGCGTAGGCGACCGCGCTATTGGTTGTTCCCAGGTCGATCCCGATTACGTATTGTTTGGACAAGTGAGTTGGTGCGGCTCAGGCAGATCAGCGCCTTTATGACCGCATAGTGGGAGTGTATCGCACCTCGGCCGCCTTAGTGGCGGACGAAGAAAGACGGCTTGTCGAGCGAGGCATCCACGGCGACGTCAAAGAAGCCGATCATCATTTCCTCCCAGCTTTGTTCGCCGAAGCGAACCTCGGCGCTCGGGTCCGGATTGCGCGGGTTGTTGGCGGAGTTGTCGAAGTAGCCGACAAATAGCAAGCGCGTTCCGGCGCGAATCAGGCGGGGAGTGGCCAGCCGGTAGTTGAGCTGCCAGTCGAAATTGTAATGGTCGATTTTGAGCAGCGTGTCTATGCGGCCGTCGCCTCCGTCAATCAGGTACTGGAAGGCTTTCCCGCTGAGATGCATGTGCGGAAAGAGGCTGATGAGCAGAGCGTCGTTGGGCATGGTGCCGGAAACCTGAACGCGGTCATTCGGTTCGCCGGGCGGGATGACGAACTTGTCGTTGCCCATTTGGAGCGTGAGGATGGCTTTTTGCGGCGGCTCTTTGGCGAACACCAGGCCGATGCGAGTGCGGTCGCTCGTAGCCGCGCCGTTGGCGGTGTAATGCATCTGGAGCACCAGGTCGCTGCCCGCCTTGATGCGTTTCGCCATGCCGTGGCTCCAGCCGTCGAAAGAATTTCCGGGCGTGTAGACCATCAGAATATCGCTGGTGGTGAAGCCTGTCGCGAGCGGTACGGAGAACATTTTCTCGCGCGGCTCATCTTCGAGCCATTTTGAACCCGGCTCGCGAATGTAGACCACGGCGTGATGGACGGTGGCGCGATTGCTCGGGCGCACTTCGACGTTTTGGATCCAGACGTCGTGGGAGAAGTGGGTGGGCAAGATCAGGTACTGATACTCGACCGCGCCGCCTGCCGGAATGGAAAACGCTTTCGGCATTTCGAAGATAGCGTCCGGAGATCCGATATTCCAGCCTTCGGGCCATTTTCGGGGAGGCGGGGCCTCCTTTGGATCGCCCGGCGGCGCGCCGGCATCGGCCCATTGAACCAAGGTGTCGATTTCCGCTTTCGACAGAGAACGGTCGTTGGCGAAGTGCCCGAACATCGGGTCCGCGAACCAGGGCGGCATCTTGCGGGAAAGCACCGCGTTGCGGATCGCTTTGGCCCAAGGCCGGGTTTCGCTGTAGTTGACGAGCGGCATCGGCGCGATCTCGCCAGGCCGGTGACACTGCTGGCATCGATTTTCGAGAATCGGAAGAACGTCCTTATAGAAAACCGGCTGCGGCAGGGCCGGCAGCGCTGCGATAAACCCGAGGCTAACGAGCGAGCGAAGCAACGTACTTATCGCGGCATTCCTTGGAGCAGAAATGGAAGGTTTGGCCGCCGACCTTTTCCTTGATGGAAGTAGCAGCGGAAATGTAGGTTCCACAGGCCGGATCTTTTTTTAATTCACCGCTGAGCGGCACCTGACCGGCTGGACGTGGGGCCGCGGAACCTCGGTTAGCCTGGCCCGACAGTGCCTTCGAGATGATCCCGATGACGCCTCGCAGGAGGGTGATGACGACAATCGTCAGCAGCAGCTCGAAGACGGCGCGGATCATTCGCTACTTTAATTGTAGCGTTACTCTTCTTTGGTGGCCGCTTTGCGGGCTGCGTCGATGCGAGCTTGGGCGTGCCGTGCCGCGATCAACGCCGCCGCGATGTCCACGCCGAGAGCCGGATTGACAATATCATCCTGAGCGTGCTTGAGATCCTTCTCAGCTTGCGTGACGTCGATCTCTTGACCTTTCTCGGCGACATCGGTCAGGACCCGGACGACGTTGTCGTAGATTTCCAGAAAACCGCCGCGGATCGCCATGCTGTAGCGATGGTCTTCGGGCGTGGTGTAGGTCAGCGCTCCGATGCCGAGCTCGGAGAGAAAGGCCGCGTGATCGGGCAGCACGCCGATGTATCCTTCTTTCGCAGGAATTTGGGCGCGAATCGCCTTTTCGCGCGCCAACAGGCGCTCGGGCGTGGCGATCTCGATTTCGAAAGTCTCGGCCATGGGTGCCTACTTGCGAAGCTCTTCGGCTTTTTTCTTGACGTCTTCGATGTCGCCCTGCATGTAGAAGGCCTGCTCGGGCAAATCGTCGTGCTTGCCCTCGACGACTTCCTTGAAGCTGCGAACGGTGTCGGCCAGGGGCACGTACTTTCCTTTCATCCCGGTGAACTGTTCGGC
>CAVSYF010000005.1:0-356068 GCA_963732175.1 Bryobacterales bacterium
TTTCGAGCGGGCGGGCTTCCAAGTGAAGCAAGGCCGCGACAGCGAATCGGTCGAAGCGGAACTAGTTCTCTAAAGGCGCCGGCCCGGGGCAAGCTCGCGTGGCTGCAATCGTGCAGCACAATGAACGAGGATTCATATATTTATGAACGTCCAAGTTCGATATCTGGGTGGCAAAAAGTTTGAAATGACCGCTCGCGCGCATTGCGTGCTTTCCGATCAACCGCTTGAGAATGAGGGCGAAGACTCGGCCATGACGCCGCCGGAGTTGTTCCTGACTCCATTGGGGCCTGTGCGGCGTATTATGCCGCAGAGTACTTGCGTGCCAGGGCGCTGCCCACTGAGGATCTGGAGATTCGGGTCTCGGCGGCCAAAGGCGATCGGCCGGCTCGGATCACCTCGGTGCACATAGAAGTGATCGCACCCGGCCTAACTCACCGGCATCGGGATGGCGTCCTGCGGGCCGTGGACGCTTGTCTCATCAAGAATTCCCTGATGGTCCCTCCCCACATCGAGACCACGGTGCTCTCTTCCTGCGATCTCACCGGAATTGAGGAACACTCCCTGGATCTCGCGGGCCACGCCAACTAGCACTCGCTCCTTCTCGGCTTTCCCCGATAACAAAAACGCTGCGGATCGAGGTCCGCAGCGCAAGGGGTTAACATAAGCGCACAGTGCGGGACGGGCTCGCTAAACGGAAAAATCAATCGCGGCCCGCTGCGTTGTGCGCGCTGTTCACTGAGGAGGAATTACTGAGCGTGTACCTGGTCGACGTCGTACGCAGCCCCGTTGCATGACACAACACGCAGCTTTCGCCCAACGACGTGGTGTTCGCTACCCCGTGGGCGAACTCAGGCTGAGTGGCGTGGCAGGTCATACAGGCCGCAGTCACTGGAGGCGTTGGATTCTCGTAGCCTTGTGGCGTCACCACATTGTTCAAGCCGGTGGGAAAATTCGCTTCCGAACCATTGACGTGGCACATGGTGCAGGATTGCACGTTGCCGACGGCGCCGGCCGGGCTGAAAGCCGGGAAGGTCACGTTCGAGAAATCGTTGTGACTGCCCCCGAATCCAACCACGACGTAAGGACGGCCTTCCGCCGCAACGCCCGATCCATCATGGATGTTGTGGATCATGAGCGCGAAATTGATCGCTTGCGGAGGCGCGGCCGCATCGGCCGGGTTAGTCGCCGTAGCGCGCGTGGACGCATCCGTATCGGAGGGGTTGTGACAGAGCACGCACATCTCGATTTGATTGCGATTCTCGCCGTGCACCGATAAATACGTGTGGCAGGCGTTGCACTTGTCGATGCTCACCACAGTTCGGCGCGGCGTAACGGCAGAACCGTCCACCGAGAAGTTAACGACCTTATTGACCGCTCCGTATTCGGTGGCTACCGAGACCCGTGGTGTCCGCGTTGATGGTGTAGCCCACTCGGCCTTCCATCCCAATGGAGTAAGTGCCGGTCGCGTTGGCGGGAATGGCATGCAGGAATTGATATACGCAGGTTCCGCTGGTGCTGCAGGTCGCTTTGGTCGCGTCCTCGGAAACATAGCCCGGCGTGGTCACGTCCGAGCCGAAGTTGGTGTAGCCATAATCAACGGTCGAGCCAGCCATAACGACGGCCAGGCGGTTGTCGCCGCCCACCAAACTGCTGGCCGCAATGGGATTGCCCGAACCATCCTTCAATGTGAAAGTGACGGTTGGCTTGTTCCCCGCTGTCCCGTTCGCCACGCTCACAATACTAATCACCAGACCGGGTAAGCCTGACCAATCCGTGGGAGTGATGTGCGCTCCCATGATGGAAGCGTCGAAGGGAAGATCCCCCTGCGGAATATGGCAGTTGGCGCATTGGGTGTCATCCATCTGGGGCAGATTAACGTGATTCTGGCCCGTTGCGAAGTTCACATTATCATGGCAACCGCCGCAAGCCTCGCGATTCGGCGTCAAATAAGCGTTCGCTTGCGCTGCCCCGCTGTTGGGATTGTGGCAAACCTGGCAGTTGCGCGGATCATTCGCCGAACTGCTGCCCGGAAACACGACCGTGCCCCAATTCACGTACCCGGTAAACCCGTAAATCGTGTAAGGGTTTCCGGCTTGCGCGTTGGGAGCTGCCGAACCCATATGGATTTCGTGGACCAGCTTCGGAAAATCGATGGTGTTCCCGGTATTCGGATCCACGGACTGGGGAGTATGGCACATCACGCACAGCGCCACGCCCACTCGGGAACCACCGTGATACTCCATGCTTTCATGGCAGTTGTCGCAAGTCTGGTCGCGCACCACATCGCGCGTGACCGTCACCTTCGAGCCGTTCGGAACAAAATTGAACGTGGCCGAGGCGTAATTTGTCCCCAGATCGAAGCTGGTCAGGTTCCGGGACCCGTAGACCGCCACGGTCTGAGTGGCAGTGACGTCAAAGGTCGTCGGCGCCTTGGTTTTGAAGGTGTACGTGTAATCGCCATCCGCGTTGTTCGTGAAAGCTCCACCCGAATCGGCAGCCGCCTGGGTCGCGGTCGCCCCGCCGCTGACCGCCGTCACGGTTCGAGTAGTGTATGACGTGTATTGCTTTTGGCCACTGGGGATCGTTGCCGCGATAAAGCTCAACGATATCGCACCGGGCGTGTCCACGCCGTTGCGATCGAGCGGAACCCCGAGGGGATCGGTCACCAGAACCCTGGCCGTGATGGTTCCGTCCTGGGCGATCGATGCGCTCGAAATGCTAAAGACCAAACCGGGACGAACAAAAGCAACGAGCCGCGGATCGGCATAGTACGCTTTATCGCGTTTGCTGAACGTGTATTTGCCCGCGCTCTGCAACCCAACGGCACCCGCCAACACGGTGACTATAAGAAAGATCCGGATGAAGCCACTCGACAATATGCGGCCCATAAGCGCACTCCTTCCCGTCCAGGTGCCCTGGTGCAGCCTAGCACCCAGCCAAGAAAGTCAAATGGAATCATCGAGTTATCGCAACCAATCCCGGCTCGCTCTTGGGTCAACCCAAGTGTTTTAGGGCGAAAATCCACATTGCCCCGTGCGGTTAACCCCAGCTTTGGACAATCGCTTGCACCGCAGGAATAGGATTTCCTGGAAATGTCATCCTTGTTGCACACGCCGTTGCCCGAACCTGTGCGCGCCGCAGCAGCCAGGGTTGCCAAGCCGCCCGACCGTGAGCGCAGGCAAGAAGCGTATATCGCCCTCCTCGCGGCCGGGTCCATCGTCGCGTGCTTGGCGCTGCGCTACATCGGCCACGTTTCCGCATTCTGGTCCGATCTCCCCCTGCTCATCGCGGTCGCGGCCGGCGGCATCCCGCTGGTTGTGCAGTTAGGCCGAAGGGTCTTCGCGGGCGAATTCGGCTCCGATCTTCTCGCCGGAGCCTCAATCGTGACCGCCGTCATCATGCGCGAGTATCTGGTCGCGGCAATTGTAGTCTTGATGCTCTCCGGCGGCACCGCGCTGGAACAATACGCCACCCGTCGGGCGTCTTCAGTCCTCCACGCGTTGGCGAAACGCATGCCCAGCATCGCGCATCGCTCGGTGGGTTTCCGATTGACCGACGTCTCGCTCGACCAGATCGCGATTGGCGACCAACTGATCGTCCTGCCTCATGAGATTTGCCCGGTGGACGGGACCGTGCTGGAAGGTCACGGATCGATGGATGAGTCGTATCTCACCGGCGAACCATTTCATATCTCGAAGACGCCCGGCGCTCCCGTGCTTTCCGGAGCCATCAACGGCGACAGCGCGCTGACCATCTCCGTCGCGAGGCTCCCGGTCGATTCCCGCTACGCCAAAATTATGCAGGTCATGCATGCGTCCCAGCAGAACCGGCCCCGCATGCGCCGGGTGGCCGACCGTCTGGGAGCCTGGTACACCCCGCTCGCGATTTCGGTGGCGGCGCTGGGTTGGATGGCCGGCGGCGATCCGCACCGCTTCCTGGCCGTGATGGTGATCGCGACGCCCTGCCCGCTGTTGATCGCCATTCCGATCGCGATCGTCGGCGCAATCTCGGTCTCGGCGCGTAGCGCGATCATCATCAAGAATCCCGGCATCCTCGAACAGGTGGATCGCTGCCGCACCTTGATCTTCGACAAAACGGGAACGCTCACCTATGGCAGACCCACATTGACGGAGATCGTCGCCGCTCCGAATTTCCCGGCCGGCGAGGTACTGCGCTTGGCCGCCAGCCTGGAGCAGTATTCGAAGCACCCGCTGGCGGCTGCGATTTTGAGGGCAGCCGAAGAGCAACACCTCTTGCTGGAGCCCGTGCGCGTGATCAGTGAAAAACCGGGCGAAGGTTTAAGGGGCGTCGTCGACGATCGCGCGGTCCAGATTACAGGGCGTCGCGAGGTCTCGCGTTTCGCACCCGCCGCGGTCGGCGACTTGCCCCCTGCCAACTCCGGGCTCGAATGCATCGTGTTTGTGAATGGCGCCTATGCCGCCGCGTTCCGTTTCCGCGATGAGCCGCGCCAGGAAAGCACCGCCTTCGTGTCGCATCTCAAACCCAAGCATGGTGCTCAAAAAGTCATCCTGTTGTCTGGCGATCGCGAGCCGGAAGTGCGCTACTTGGCGCGCGCCGTCGGCATCACCGAAGTGCACGCCGGCAAAACTCCCGAAGAAAAGCTGACCATCGTCCAAAACGAGACGCGCCTCGCCAAGACACTTTATGTTGGCGATGGCATCAATGATGCGCCCGCGATGCTAGCGGCCACGGTCGGCGTCGCCTTCGGCCAAGCCAGCGACATCACGGCCGAGGCCGCCGATGCGGTATTGCTCGAACCCTCCCTCGCCAAAGTGGACGAGCTCATGCATATCAGCCGGCACATGCGCAAAATCGCCTTGCAGAGCGGCGTGGGCGGCATGGCGCTCAGTGTCATCGGCATGATCGCCGCGGCCTTCGGCCATCTCGCGCCGGTGACGGGAGCAGTGGCTCAGGAATTCATCGATCTAGCGGCCGTCTTGAATGCCTTGCGCGTCGCGATCCCACCGTCGCAGAAGACCGACTTCTAGGGTGTAACACGACGTCACATACCGCTCCGCGAAGTGGCGGAAGCATTGCAACTATGTTCAGCGGAGGTAGAAAACCATGCTGACCTATGCCTGGATTTTCTTGGCGGCTGCCATTCTTGCCGCCGTGCTTGGCTTTGGAGGCGTTGCCCCTGCAGCGGAACCGATTGCTAAGGCCCTGTTTTACGTTTTCCTTGTGTTGTTCGTGGTCGGCTTGATAATCGGCCGGCGCTCCACCGTCTGACCGTAATTTCTGCCTGACATCCGCCCGCCGCAGCGCCACGCTACAAGCCGCATCCGGCCAACCTTGCGCTCTTCCTCTCGACAGGACTAGAATGGCTCAGCCGGGAAAAACTTCAGAATGCCCGCCAATTCCGCGGGTTACAGCGGATCTGGAGACCGGCCGGCAACGCGCAGCGAGGTTCAAAACATGAGTCCAGGTTCGAAGACCAGTCCACAGAGCGCAGTCGAAATCGGGGCCGCGATACCTGCGCCCCAGGAACAAGCTGGCGCGGGCTCGGTCGCCATCGCGATGTTCACAATTCTGCTCGTTTCCTACGTATTGATGGCTGCCGACCGTTACCTCTTCCCCGTCCTCGCCGCCGATGTCCGGCGCGCCTTCGGCTTCTCGCTCCGCAGCACCGGCCTGCTGGCCACCATCTTTACCCTGGGCCTGGGACTCGCCGGCCTGCCGACCGGCTACCTTCTGAGCCGGTTCACTCGCAAGACCGTCCTGCTGATCGGTATCGCCATCTTCTCCGGAGCCACCGCCCTTACCACCGTCGCCGTGGGATTCGTCAGCATGCTCGTGTGTCTCGCCGCGCAAGGCATCGGCATGTCCATGCTCGCGACCTCCATGTTCGCCCTCGCGGCGAATTATTTCTCCCGCAACCGCGCCGCTGCCATCGGCTCCGTGAACGTCTGCTACGGAATCGGCGGCTTCCTCGGCCCCTTCATCGCGGGCATGCTCAGAACCGATTACGGCACTTGGCACGCGCCCATGCTGGCCTTCGGTGGATTCGGCTTCGCGATGATCGTGGTGATCGCCGCAACGGTGCGCCCCTGGTTCAGCGAAACGGTTCACGCCTCGAAAACGCTCGCCGATACCGGTGGCGCCGCAACACTGGCCAATCGCAACACCGTCATCCTTACGATTCTCAGCTTGATCCACGGCCTCACCATGTACGGCTTCCTCGGGCTTTATCCAACCTTCCTGCGCGAGAATCTGCATTACTCGGCGGCCGACGCGGGCACCGTCATCGGCTTCTTCGGGATCGGAGCGCTCACGTCCATCGGCGGAGGTTGGCTCGGCGACCGGTTCTCTCCCAAGCTGGTCCTGAGCGGCTCTTTGATCTCGATCGCCGTGCTCGGCTATCTTCTTTTCCAGCCGTCGCTCAGCATGCTGGAGCGCGAACTGCTCACTTGCATCTACGGCATTGCCGGCAGCGCCGTGCTATACGTCAACCTCGCCGGTTATCACGTCAAGGCGCTGCTCCGAAGCCACTCCGGACGAGGGTCGGGCATGTTCGTCACCAGTCTCTACGGCGGCGCGGCGTTCGGCGGTTATCTGCTCGGCGCGCTGGCAACGCCTTATGGATGGCTGCGCGCTAGCGAAATGGACATATCGCTGTTCTGCCTGGTAGGCGCGGTGCTCGCTCTGGCGATTCAGCCCCGCGAAATGTCCCTGTAGCCTGGCGACTCCTCGCGCGTGCGCGAAACACTACAGGCGTACTGTATTCTTGAATCGTGCCACGATACATTCTTCCGAGTATCAACTAGCCGCACTTCAACGTACCGTAGATTCGCTTCCAATCATCAATACTCGGAAGCGTGCCCCCGTTGCCTCGCTTGGCTTCGTTCAACACGCTACAGATGCATTTTGCTCGTTCGCTCCCTCCGCCCTGCGATACGAAACGGTCGCGGCATCCTTTTAGCCTTTGGAGCATTGCAGTCACCTCTTCTTCGGAAAACGTGGAATACGCCACGCTCACCCGCCGCGCTTCTTGCTGGGTGTCATCCTCTTGTGTGTGTTTCGTGTAGGCGTCGTAAAGGTTAGCCGAAGAAGTGACCGCATCGAAGAGTGCCTTCGTCCAAGCAAGGACCTCAAGCCAAGTTTGTGGCGTTGCCATGATTTCTTAGGATCTTAGCAAGAACGGCACGCCGCAAAGGTCGCCACGAAAACCGCAGTGACTTATTTCCACCAGAATCTTTCGCTGCCCACCCATCAACTTGCAGCCATCCGGCTCTCGCAATCACATGCGCCCCTGTTAAACTCGACCCGGACCTTATGCGCCTAACTTCACGCAAACGGGATCGGCTTAACAAAATCCGCTCAACAAAAATTACCAAACGAACCCAAGACGGCCTCACCGGCGGGCGACCTCCCTAACAAAAAATCCACTCATCGCCGCAACCGCCAGACTACACACGTACTGTATTCTTGAATCGTGCCCACCACCAGCGCCGGCCCCATGCGCCAGCTCGTCGAGGACCTGCAAGCCCTCGAAGAAAAGCTGCGGCAAGGCGGCGGTCCCAAGAAAATCGACAAGCAGCATCGCGACGGCAAACTGACCGCGCGCGAGCGCATCCACCAACTGATCGACCGCGGCACCATGTTCCTGGAAATCGGCCTGCTGATCGCCCACGACCAATACGACGGCCAGGCGCCCGCCGCCGGCGTAGTCACCGGTCTTGGAAAAATCGAAGGACGCCCCGCCGTTATCGTCGCCAACGATGCCACCGTGAAGGCCGGCGCATGGTGGCCTGAAACCATCACCAAAATTCTGCGCGCGCAAGAGATCGCCATGCGCAACCGCGTGCCCATCGTGTATTTGGTGGACTCGGCCGGCGTGAACCTTCCCCTGCAGGACGGTATTTTTCCCGGCCAGTACGGCGCGGCGCGCATCTTCTATTACAACTCGCTCATGCGCCGCAAACTGCACGTTCCCCAAATTGCCGCTGTCATGGGACCCTGCATCGCGGGCGGCGCGTATCTGCCGGCTCTCAGCGACATCATCATCATGGTGGAAGGCACCAGCTTCATGGGCCTGGGCGGGCCGAACCTGGTGAAGGGCGCGGTCGGCCAGGTGGTGGACGCTGAATCGCTCGGCGGCGCGAAGATGCACACCACCGCTAGCGGCGTCGCTCACTTCATGGCGAAGGATGAAGCCGCGTGTCTGGAGCTGATCCGCCAGAAATTTCGAGCCATGCCCGCGCCTATCCCCGCGCCCCAAGGCACTCCACCCGCCCAGCCCGCCGAGGGCCTTTACGATTTGATGCCGTCCGATCATCGCCTGCCCTACCGCATGGAGGCCGCCATCGAACGCATTTTCGACGGCGACGATTATCTGGAATTTCAACCCGGCCACGCGCCCGAGCTGCTGTGCGCCGATGCCAAGCTCTCCGGCCATCCCGTCGCGCTCATGGCGAATCGCCGCGGTTTTCTTAAAACCGAAAGCGGCCCGCGTATCGGCGGCATCATCTACGCCGAATCGGCGCGCAAGGCCGCGTACTTCGTCGAAAACGCCGAGCGCAACAATGTGCCGCTCATTTATATTCAGGACGTTTCCGGCTTCATGGTGGGCGTCGAGGCGGAGCGCGACGCGATCATCCGTGCCGGCGCCGAGATGGTCGAAACCATGGCGTGCTCTACCGTCCCGAAAATTATTCTGACCATCAATCACGCCAGCGGCGCGGGCTACTACGCCATGGCCGGCCAAGGCTTCGATCCGAATTTCACCTTCGGCTGGCCCACCGCGCGCATCGGCGTCATGGAAGGCGACTCCGCCGTGCAGGCCATTCACGGCGCAGAACTCGAAAAGTTGAAAGCCGAGCGCCAGCCGATTCCCAAGGATCTCGAAGAGCGCATCGAGAAGACGCGGGCGGATTACGAACGTTGGCTCGACTCACGCTACGCTGCGGCGCGAGGTCACCTGGACGCCCTCATCGATCCGTTGGAAACCCGGCGAGTGCTGACCTTCGCCCTCGAAGTCGCCACCGCGCATCCACATCGCGAGCAGCTGGTTCTCGAGACGCTATAAATGATTCGCATCGCCAACGGGCAAGGTTTTTGGGGCGACTGGCTGGAAGCGCCGGTGCGCCTGATCGAGCAGGGACCCATCGACTATCTGGTCCTCGATTATTTGGCCGAGGTCACCATGTCGATTCTTCAGAAGCAGCGGAAAGCCGACCCCGGCCTCGGCTACGCTCGCGATTTTCCGCCGTTGATCGCGCGGATCGAGCGCTTGCTTCGAGACCGGAACGTCAAAGTGATCGCCAACGCGGGCGGCGTCAATCCGATCGCGTGCGCGCGCGAGATCCGTCGCGTCGCGCCATCGCTGAAGGTTGCGGTGGTCTTAGGCGACGACGTTTTCGCGCGCCTGGACGATTTCCTCGCCTCAGGCCACCCGATGCGCAACATGGACACCGGCGCTCCCCTCAACACGATTCGCGCGCGCATCCACAGCGCCAACGCCTACCTGGGGGCTTTTCCATTGGCAGAAGCTTTGGCGACGGGCGCCGACGTCATCGTCACCGGACGCTGCGCCGACGCGGCCCTTGCGCTTGCCCCGATGATTCACCGCTTCGGCTGGAAGGCCGACGAATGGGATAAGCTCGCGTCCGGAATCGTCGCCGGCCACATCGTTGAGTGCGGCGCGCAATCCACCGGCGGGAATTGTCAGGTGGATTGGCAGAGCATTCCCGATCTCGCGAACATCGGGTATCCGATTATCGAAGCCGAACCCGACGGCACTTTCGCCATCACCAAGCATCCGGGCACCGGCGGTCGCGTTTCTTCCGACGTCATAAAAGAGCAACTGCTCTACGAAATCGGCGACCCCAAGAATTACCTCACGCCCGATTGCGCGGCGGATTTCACAACCATCCAACTCAAAGACACCGGCCTGGATCGCGTGCGCGTCTGCGGCATACGCGGCGGCCCACGCCCCGAAATGTTGAAGCTCAGCATCAGCTATGCGGACGGTTGGAAATCGATCGGGACGCTGGTCTACAGCGCTCCTGAAGCGCTGGAAAAGGCCCAAGCCGCTGACCGCATCGTGCGCGCTCGCCTGGAACAACTCGGTCTGAAGTTCGACAAAATCTACACCGAATTTTTCGGCGTGAACGCGTGCAATGGCCCGGTCGCCGTACCCAATCCGAATCCTCCCGAAGTGCAGCTCCGCATCGGCGTGCGCGGCCCGGAACGGAGCGCGGTCGACCGGTTCACACGCGAGCTGATCCCGCTGGTTCTGAGCGGCCCGCCGACCGCGACCGGTTACGGCGAAGGCCGACCTCCGGTGCGCGAGATTGTTGCTTACTGGCCGGCGTTGATCCCGCGCGAATTGGTTCCGACGAAAGTCGAGGTGGTGGAGTGAAAATGCCGCTCTCGCGCATCGCGCATGGACGATCCGGCGACAAAGGCGACATCTGCAACATCGGCGTGATCGCCTACGATGCCCGCCACTATCCTCTACTCCTCCGCGAAGTGACCGCCGAGCGCGTTAAAACATTTTTCGGCGATTTCGTGAAAGGCAAAGTGGAGCGCTACGAGCTGCCCAATCTCGGCGCGTTGAATTTTCTGCTGTACGAAGCTCTCGATGGTGGCGGCACGCTGTCGCTCCGCATTGACGCGCAGGGCAAGACGTTCAGCGTCGCGCTGCTGCGCATGGAAATCGACGTCAGCGAAAGCGAACTCGCCTTCTAGCGGAACCGTTGCAAGAACGTCGTGTCCACCTTGCCGGCGATAAAATCCGGATCGTTCATGATGCGCTGGTGCAGCGGGATGGTAGTGTAGATGCCTTCCACCACGAACATGTCCAGCGCCCGCCGCATGCGAGCGATGGCTTCGGCGCGATCGCGGCCCTGCGCGACCAGCTTCGCGACGAGTGAATCGTAATACGGCGGAACGATGTAGTCGGTGTACGCCGCGGTATCGACGCGAACGCCGATATTTCCCGGCAAATTCCAGCCCGTGATTCTTCCTGGCGACGGCGCGAAGGTCTCCGGATTCTCCGCGTTAATCCGGCACTCAATCGCATGCCCCTGGATCGCTATCGGCCGCTGGATCACTTCCGACAAGGGCATTCCCGCCGCCACCTGAATCTGCGCCTTCACCAGATCGGTGCCCGTGATCGCTTCCGTCACCGGATGTTCCACCTGAATGCGCGCGTTCACTTCGATGAAGTAGAGGTTCCCGGTTTCGTCCATCAGGAACTCGATCGTTCCCGCATTCGTGTATCCGATCTGGCGCATCGCATCGCAGAGTCGCGCGGTCATCTTCTCGCGCAGCTTCGCGCTGACGGCCGGCGACGGCGCTTCTTCGAGCAGCTTTTGATGCCGGCGCTGGATGGAGCAATCGCGCTCGCCGAGAATTTCCACTGTGCCGTGCTCATCGGCCAGCACTTGAAATTCGATGTGCCGCGGCGCTTCGATGAGCTTCTCCATGTACACGTCTTCCGATCCGAACGCAGCGCCCGCTTCCTGCTGCGCCTGCGTGAGCAGTGACGGCAGCTCCGGCGCCTCTCGAACCACGCGCATCCCGCGCCCGCCGCCGCCCGCCGATGCCTTGAGCATCACCGGATACCCGATGCGCTCCGCGGTCTCGAGCGCTTCCTCGGCGGACTTCAGAATCCCCTCCGATCCCGGAAGAATCGGGATGCCGTACTTTGCCATCTCGCTGCGGGCCTGCTGCTTCAGGCCCATCGCGCGTGTGACGGCTGGATTCGGCCCAATGAACTTGATATCGGAACTCTCGCAGACCTCGCCAAAATCCGGATTCTCGCTCAGAAAACCGTAGCCGGGATGAATCGCGTCGACGTTGGTAATTTCCGCCGCGCTGATCACCGACGCGATATCGAGATAGCTGCGCGCGCTTTTCGCCGGCCCGATGCAGATCGCTTCATCGGCGAAGCGCACGTGCAGGCTGTGGCGGTCGGCCTCCGAATAAACCGCGACGGTTTGAATCCCGAGATCTTTGCAAGCGCAAATGACGCGAACGGCGATCTCGCCGCGGTTGGCGATCAGGATCTTCTGAAACATATCAGCGCGGGCGGATGGCGAACAGGGCCTCTCCGTACTCCGCCGGCCGCCCGTTCTCCATCAGTTTGGCGACGATGGTGCCGGCGATTTCGGATTCAATTTCGTTCATCAGCTTCATCGATTCGATGATGCACAGCACCTGGCCAGGCTCCACCGAATCGCCGACCTTGACGAACGGCGGATCACCCGGTTTCGGCGCGTCGTAGTACGTCCCCACGATGGGCGACTTGACGATAACCTCGTTTCCAACCGGCTGAGGCGCGGCCGCGTTCGCAAGTGAAGCACCCGCCGGAGCGGTGATAATCGTCTCAGGGCTAATCGCCGGAGGTGCGGGAGCAGGCGGTGCTTCGATCGTCCGGCGAATCCGCACGCGGTCCTCGCCCCGCTGCACTTCGAGTTCGGCAATGCCGCTTTCCACGACGAGCTGGATTAGTTCTCGGATCTCGTCATTCGACATCTATAGAAGCTTTAACTCCTTGGAAGTGGGCGTCAGGATTTCACAACCGCTCTTGGTCACCAAAACGGTGTCTTCGATGCGGATGCCCCCGAAGCCCCGAATGTAGGCGCCAGGTTCAATTGTAATCACCATCCCGGCCTCGAGTCTGGTCTTGTCCGTCTTGCCGAGCCGCGGCGGCTCATGGATCTCCAGCCCCAGGCCATGCCCGGTGGAGTGCACGAATTCCTTGGCCAGGCCTTCCGACGCGAGCACCTTGCGAGCCTGCCGATCGATGTGGCTGGCAGTCACGCCGGGTCGGACGGAATCGAGCGCCGCGAGCTGCGCCTTCAAAACCGCTTGATACATGTGCTGGATCTTGCGATTCGGCTGGCCCAGAAAGAGCACGCGAGTCATGTCGCTCATATAGCCGGCCTGGCACGCGCCCATATCGATCAAGACGATCTCGTCATTGGCGAGCTTTTTTGACGTCGGCTGCGCGTGCGGTAAGGCAGCCCGTTCACCGAAGGCCACGATGGTCTCGAACGCGGCCTTTTCGGCGCCCAACCGTCGCATCTCGTACTCCAGTTGACCCGCGATGGCGGACTCCGAAACACCCTGCCGTACTGACGACACGGTCTTGGCGAATGCCGTCGAATTGGTGTTGACGCTGGTGCGAATGCGCTCGATCTCTTCGGGCGACTTCACCATCCGCAGCCGTTCGATCACTGCCCCGAGCGGTTTCAACGAGGCTCCCAGCGGCAGCGATTCCTTCAGACGCTGATACACGTCGTACGTCATCCTCAAAGCTTCAAATCCAATCCGCTTGAGCCGCTTGCGTCCGATCATCTGGACCGCCGCAGCGTCCAACGGTCCTTTGTGAATGGTCTTAACAGGGCAGGTGCATTCGTCAGAAGCCTGGATGGTGTAGCGCGGATCGGTAAACAGCATGAGCGAATCCGGCGTGGCCAGCAGCAATGCGTGATCGCCGGTGAAACCGCTCAGGTAACGAATGTTCGGCAAGCCCGATACGAGAAACGCATCGACCTTCAGCTCGCCGAACCGGATCGCGCGCGGATCAGGGGACAAGCAGCAGCTTCCCTGTTGTCGCGCGGCCTTCCAGATCGCGCTGTGCGCCGGCGGTATCCACCATTGGATAGACCTTGTGAATCCGCAGCTTCAGCTTGCCTTGTGCGGTCCAGCTTAGAACGTCGCCGGCACGCCAAGCCAGCTCTTCGGGAGTCGCGGTGTAATTTACCAGCGTAGGTCTCGTAAGGAACAGTGAACCTTTTGGGCCGAGGATGAGCGGGGAAAAGTCAGCCACCGGCCCGCTGGCGTTACCAAACGAGACCATCATCCCGCGCGGGCGAAGACAATCGAGGCTCTGCATGAAAGTGGTCTTTCCAACCGAGTCGTAAACCACGTTCACGCCTTTGGCCTTGGCAACGAAGTCGTCCTTCGTATAAATGACCACCTCGTCGGCGCCGGCATCCCGCGCCAGTTGGGCTTTCTCCTCGTTGCCGACGGTTGCGATCACGCGCGCGCCGCGCATCTTAGCCATCTGGACCAGAAGCAACCCGGTGCCCCCGGCGGCGGCGTGAATCAAGCAGGAGTCGCCTGACTTGAGGGCGTACGTCGAGTGCGTCAAATAATGCGCCGTCATGCCTTGCAGCATGGCCGCGGCCGCCGTTTGAAAATCGAGTGAGGCGGGAATCTTCACCAGTTGCCAAGCAGGAACAATTGCGTATTCGGCGTGCGAACCTCGCGCCATGGCATAGGCCACGCGATCGCCGACCGCAACGCCGGTGACGTCCGGACCGACCGCTTCCACGGTTCCCGAGCCCTCGCTTCCGAGTTGAACCGGCAAAGGCGCGGGGTAAAGACCCATCCGAAAATAAATGTCAATGTAATTGACGCCCGATGCCGCGATCTTCACCAGCGCTTGGCCCGGACCAGGCGACGGCTTGGGCAGGTCGCCAAACTTCAGCTTATCGATACCGCCAAACTGTTCGACAAAGACAGCTTTCATAGCGTTCTCAGTATCCTCCGAAAATGGACAGTCGCTGCATATAAGATCAGGTATAGCAGTGTGAACGGGAAGAGTGCGAGCCGGGCCAAGGTGCTGATCGCACCCGCGCCAGTCAATCCAGCGCGAAACAAGATAAAGTGCCAGATGATTCCGAGCCGGCCTCGGTCCAACCAGAAATAGTCGCTGTTTTCGTTGACCACCAGTACCTTGCCGCGCAGACGAGCAGCCAGCCACCATTTCCACTTGGTCATGATCGGTTCGGCGGAACAGATGATGGCGACTACGTTGTACTGGTTGCGCGCCAGTTCCTGGTAGAAGCGCCGGCGCGACTCGGCGTCGGGATAATCGGTGACGCGATACACCGCGCCTCGATCCTGCCGGAAGTTTTGCGGCACGCCGGCGAAGCAGGTCACCAGGTCGGCCTGCAGGTTCGGGTAGGAGTCGTAAAAAAAACCGAGCAGCTTTTCGTAGATCTGGCGGCTTCCGCTTTCGACCAGCAGCATGCGCGAGAAGGGCGGGACTGCTTTGGACAGGAAGTAGCGCATGAATCCGGGAGGCGCTTCAACTCAGCTCGAAGAAAGCAGCCACGGGTGCGGAGAAGCCCGGCAAGAGCGGATCTTCTATGGTCTGATTGCCCTTGAATTCCCGCATGGAATCGACAGAGTGAAGCTCCACCGATTTGGCGTCGGGATAGACCACCCAGACCGATTTTGAACCGCCTTGGAGGTAAGCGTCGACTTTGCGCTTGAGGTGCTTGGCGGTGTCGAAAGGAGAGACAACCTCGATAGCAAGATTCGGGGCGCCTTGGAGGATCCTTGCATCACCGGCGATCCGGCTGCTTCGAACGACGCTAACATCGGGGACTAAGGTGTCATGCTTGGTGACCTCAGCTGCCGTCTCCACTAGCGAAGTGAGTTCGACCTCCGGATACGCGCCGAGATAGGCGGCCAACATTGCGTGAATTTTACTCTTGATAACATCGTGTCTTAGCCCAGGCGGTGGCATCTTGACGACTTCCCCTCCGATCAGCTCGTCCTTGATTCGATTGCCGCTTTGATCGAACTCGTCCGGCATCGCCAGGTACTGCTCGGAGGTCACCAGCGTGGTCGTCGCCATGTCTTGATTTTAGTCTTTCGGGGCCGTGCCGCTACACGCCCCAGCAGTAGTCTTCCACCGCTTTTTCGATGTTTTCGTCCTGTTCGGTGAGGCGCATCAGTTCCAAGCGAACGGCGTCCACCAGCGCGCGCCAGCTCGCTTCAATCACGTTGTCGGAGACTCCGACCGTGGCCCAACTGCGCTTGTGATCGGTCCACTCGACCAGCACGCGCACCTTGGCCGCGGTGCCTTTCTTGGAGTCGAGCACGCGCACTTTGTAGTCAGTCAGCCGGACATCCTTGATGTTCGGATACACCGAAGCTAGGCATTGCCGGAAGCCCACATCGAGCGCGTTCATGGGGCCGTGGCCGGTGGCGGAAGCGGTGTGGACGCTGTCCTGGATGCGCAGCGTAACGGTGGCGGTGGTGCCTCCGTGCAAGCGCGTGGTGACGTCGTAGTTCACCACTTCGAAAAGATTCAGGCCGGGATGAAGCGCCTCGCGGACCAGCAGCTCGAACGTCCCCTCGGCCGCTTCGAGCTCGTAGCCCTGATGCTCCAGGTCCTTGATGCGCTCCAGCAATTGACGGCGGCCTTCGGCGTCCAGCCGCTCGGCGAGGCCGTGCTGCTTCAATTTATAAAGCACATTTCCCCGCCCCGAAAGATCGCTCAACAACACGCGCTGGCGGTTGCCGACCTCTTCCGGCTTCACGTGCTCATAGGTGGAGGAGTCCTTCAAAACTGCGCTCACGTGGACGCCGCCCTTGTGCGCGAAGGCGCTGTGGCCGACATACGGCTGATCGTTGCGCATCGGCAGATTGGCCAATTCGGCGATATAGCGCGCCGTGGCCGTCAGGTTCTGGAGGTTCTCGTGGCCGATGGTGGTGTGGCCCAGCTTCAGTTCCAGATTCGCGATGATCGAAACCAGATTGGAGTTGCCGCAGCGCTCGCCATATCCGTTCATGCAGCCTTGAACGTGCGTGCAGCCGGCTTCGATTGCGGCGATGGCATTGGCCACCGCGACATCGGAATCGTTGTGGGCATGGATACCGAGTACGCCGTCGAAGCGCTTGCGGACCTCAGACACGATCTCCTCGATGCGATGCGTCAGGTTGCCGCCGTTGGTGTCGCACAGGCACAGCACGTCGGCGCCCGCTTTTTTGGCGGCTTCCAGCGTGCGGAGCGCGAAATCAGGATTAGCGTTGTAGCCGTCGAAGAAATGCTCGGCGTCATACACCACTTCGCGGCCATGATCCTTCAAGTATTTGACTGTTTCCGAAATCAGTTCCAGATTCTGCTGTTCATCGATGCCGAGCGCGCGCTCGACATGCAGGTCCCAGCTCTTGCCGAAGATCGAGATCGCCGGCGTTTGGGCATCTAGCAGCGCGCGAACGTTGGGATCCTGATCGACCTTATTCTTGGCGAAACGCGTCGACCCGAAGGCGGTCAGACGGGCGTGCTTGAGCTTGAGTTCGCCGGCGCGCTTAAAAAACTCCTTATCCTTGGGATTGGAATTGGGCCACCCGCCTTCGATGTAATCGATACCCAGCTCGTCCAGCTTTTGCGCGATGACCATTTTGTCATCGACCGAGAAGGAGACGGCTTCGCCCTGCGTGCCGTCCCGGAGCGTGGTATCGAAAGTGTGGATCCGCATAAACTACTTGGTCGATGCCGCCGCGCCCTGCTCCTGCGGCACACCAGCCTCCTTCTTCTTTTTCAAGAACGTCATCATTTCGCGCAGCTCGCGGCCGACGCGCTCGATGCGTGAATCCTTGGCAGCCTCGCGCATGGCGAGGAACTTCTTGCGGCCGGTCTTGTTCTCTTCGATCCACTCGCGCGCGAATTGTCCGGACTGAATTTCAGACAGAATTTTCTTCATCTCGGCGCGCGTTTGGTCGTTCACGATGCGCGGGCCACGCGTATAATCGCCGTACTCGGCGGTGTCGGAGATCGAGTAGCGCATGTAGCTGAGACCGCCTTCGTAGATCAAATCCACGATCAGCTTCATCTCGTGCAGGCACTCGAAGTACGCGATCTCAGGCGCATAACCGGCCTCCACCAGTGTTTCGAAACCGGCGCGAATCAGCTCACTCACGCCCCCGCATAGTACGCTCTGCTCGCCGAACAGGTCGCTTTCGGTCTCTTCTTTGAACGTCGTTTCGATCACGCCAGCCTTAAGGCAAGCCAGGCCTAATGCGTACGCCAGCGCGGTTTCGAGCGCCTTGCCGGACGGATTCTGATGAATGGCCACCAGCGCCGGAACGCCCACGCCCTCGGTGAACAGTTCGCGCACGCGGTGTCCCGGCGCCTTGGGCGCGATCATCGAAACATCCACGTCGGCGGGCGCCTTGATCTGCCCGAAATGAATGGCGAAGCCGTGCGCAAACATTAAGGTCTTGCCCTTGGTGAGATGCGGCGCGATTTCGGCCTGATACAAATCGCCCTGGATATGATCCGGCACCAGCAGCATCAACACATCGCCGGCCTTGGTGGCATCGGCCACGCTCATCACGGTGAGCCCGGCGGCGGTCGCCTTGGCGACGCTTTTGCTCGACGCCGGCAGCCCTACGATCACGTTCACGCCGCTGTCGCGAAGATTCAACGCGTGCGCATGCCCCTGGCTTCCATAGCCCAGGATCGCTACCGTCTTATTCTTCAGCGCTGCCAGATTTCCGTCTTTTTCGTAAAATCTTTTTACCATTAGTTTCTCGTTTCCACCTTTTCGTCTAATTTTTCATTGGGCGCCATCTTAGGCACTGGCGGCGCCAGACGCAGCTTTTTGGCCTCCAGCGATACCGCCACGGTGCCCGAGCGGGTCGCCTCGATTTCGCCATAGCTGCGCATTACATCGATAAATTCGTCCAATTTTTCCGAATCTCCCGTCATTTCGAGCGCAAAACCTTCGGTGGAGGAATCCACCACGCGCGCTCCGAAAATCTCGGATTCTTTCAGGATTGCCGCGCGGCTCGAAAGCGGCGCGCGCACGCGCAGCAGCACCATCTCGCGCTTCACCGCGGGCGAGTCCGTGAGATCCGACGCCTGCAGCACGTTGATCAGCTTGTTCATCTGCTTGATCACCTGCGAGCGCAGCTGCGGATCGATGTCTACCACAATCGACATGCGCGACAGCTCCGGGTCGAGCGTGCGGGCCACCGTCAGGCTCTCGATGTTGTAGCCGCGCGCGCTCAGCACGCCCGTGATGCGCATCAGAGCGCCAGGCTTGTTCTCCACCAATAACGAAATGACTTGCAGCATCGCTTACGCCTCCACCGGCTGCGGCGGCCCGAGCACCATTTCGTTGATGGCGCCGCCCGCAGGCACCATCGGGTACACGTTTTCGTACGGCGACACCCGCACGTTCAGCAAATAAGGCCCCGGCTCGCGCACCGCTTCTTCGAGCGCCGCAGCCAGCTCCTCGGGCTTCTCGATCGTCCGTCCCTTGAACCCGTACGCTCCTGCGAGCTTCTCCGCATCCGGGAACGAGATGAGCTCCGCCTGACAAAGCCGGTTGTTGTAAAACAGCTCCTGCCACTGCCGGATCATCCCCAGATACCCGTTGTTCATGACGACGATTTTCACCGGCAGCGCCTGATTGGCAACCGTTGCCAGCTCCGGAATCGACATCTGGAACCCGCCGTCGCCCACGATCGCAAACACCAGCTTGTCGGGCCGCGCAAACTGCGCGCCGATCGCGGCAGGAAGACCAAAGCCCATGGACCCGAGACCGCCCGAGTTGAGCCACAGCCGCGGTTCGTTAAAGCGAATAAACTGCGCCGCCCACATCTGATGCTGGCCTACGTCGGAAGCGACGATGGCGCGCCCGCCCGACAACCGATCGATCTCGCGCATCAGGTGCTGCGGTTTAATCTCGGTCGGCGACGTGGAGGCTTCCAGCGGATGCTCGCTCTTCCAGTCGCGAACCTGCTGCCACCAAGCCTTGCGTGCTGCCGCCTTGCTCTCTCGATTCGCCGGCGCGAGCTCGTGCAGAACCTTGTTGATCTTCTCCAGCACGCGCTTCACGTCGCCGACAATCGGCAGATCCGCGGCGCGATTTTTCCCGATCTCGGCCGGATCGATGTCCACATGGATCACTTTGGCATGCGGCGCGAACGCGGCCAGGCGGCCCGTGACGCGATCATCAAAGCGTACGCCCAGCGCGATCAGCAGATCCGTTCCGCTCATGCCCATGTTCGCCGCGTAGCTGCCGTGCATGCCCGGCATGCTCACGAAATTCGGATGCTCGGCCGGCAGCGCGCCCAAGCCCATCAGCGTGTTGACCGCCGGCGCATCCAGCAGTTCCACCAGCTCCCGCAGCTCGTCCGATGCGTTGGCCGCGATGACTCCGCCGCCCGCATAAACGAACGGCCGTTCCGCCTCCCACATCATCTGCGCTGCGCGCCGGATCTGCCCGGCGTGCCCTTCGGTAAACACTTTGTAGCCCGGCAAGTGGATAGAAGACACCGGCGTATAATGCAATTGCGCCTGAAAAACGTCCTTCGGAATATCTACCAGCACCGGCCCCGGACGTCCGCTGGCGGCGATGTAAAACGCCTCATGGATGATCTGCGGCAGTTCCGCGACGGTCTTCACCAGGTAATTGTGCTTGGTGCAGGAGCGGCTGATGCCGAAGGTGTCGGCCTCTTGGAACGCATCGCTGCCGATCAGTTTCGACGTTACTTGCCCGGTGATGGCCACGATCGGGATCGAGTCCATCATGGCATCCACCAGGCCGGTCACCAGGTTCGTCGCGCCCGGTCCGGATGTCGCCAGACAAACGCCGACCCGCCCGGTCGACCGCGCAAAACCCTCAGCCGCGAACGCGGCGTTCTGCTCGTGGCGAACCAGAATGTGGCGGATCGGATGATCGTAGATCGCGTCGTAGAGCGGCAGCGTAACGCCGCCAGGATAACCAAAAATGCAATCTACGTTCTCGCGAACCAGACACTCTAGCAGCGTCTGGGCGCCGGACATCAGCTTCGATTCCGCCGCGCCGCTGGTTCGATGTGCGGTGCTCGTCGACATGGGCTTGCCTCCCTAACTTACTGAATAGTGCGCTAAAAATCAAAAGGCCATCAGCTGGGTTTTTTGTCCCCCGCCGATGGCCTCTCGGAACTTTTTCTTCCGAAGCCCTTCAGGCGGGGCCGGGTACGGCGACCTGAATAATAATGGGCAACAACCTCGGAAGTACACCTACCGAAAGGAGAACAGGCCGAACCGCTCCTGGTTGGGCTACGGCGATGCCTATATTCCTTTCGTAGGCGCTCATTAGCATCCAGCTTAGCCCACCGGTTCCGCAAATGCAAGAGGATACTGGTATAAATAGTACTTATGCCGACGCGGGGCCGCTTTGACCGAGCAGCTTTCGCAACCCGAGTCGAAGCTCCTCCGGGGACGTATCGTGCGGCACGTCAAGCACCTCTGCCGCAGACATCCCATCGCCTTCCTCCCAAGTTTCTGATGCCAGTCTTTCCAATAAAATCCGGAGCCCTTCCGGGTCCTTGCGCCGCGCCAAGCCCCATACGGCTTCACTACGAGCTTCCTCAAAGGAATCGTTCAAACGTTTGCGAAGCGCGTCGCGTATTTCTGGGGAATTAACGTCACAGATTGTTCCTAGCTCAAAGGTTGCCCAATTGCGGACCTCATCATCGTCGTCGTCCATAAGCTCGATCAAAGTGGATCGCTCGGCTTCTGTGCGGCCCCCCATGCCGTAAGCGACCGCATGCCTGACGCCCGTGTCTGGGTGGCGCTTGATTTCCATCAGGGCCGCGACTGCACGCTCGCCGCGCAAATGCGCCAATGCCCAGGCCGCGGAATGAACAACCAGCGATTCCGTGTCCTTTAAACCCGCGAGCGCCATCGACACGCACTCATTGAGATAAGGACGCTCGGAATCCGGTTTGCCGGTGCCTAGCTGCGCCAACACATCGAGGCCGCGCGCCCGAGCTTTGGGATCATCGGAACCGCAGTATTTCTTCGCGTACTCGAGGATCTCCGGCGTTGCCCGCAGCCTCAGTGACGCCACTGCGGCCCACGCTGCTTCGTCGTCGTAATCGCCCTGAAGCGCCACTTCAAACAGCTCGGCGACAGATCTTGGGTCGTTCAAGCCAGACATGGCCTCTTCATCCTAGCGGGCCTGCGCTATAGTCAGGGCATGGGCCGCCTTTTCGCTATCGGGCTGCTTGTCTTTGAAATCGCCTTGCTTGCCCAAACCCGCAAAGTGACCGACGCCGAGGTCAAGCGCGTCCACAGTTCCGCGCTCCTCATCGACACTCACAATGACATTACCAGCCGCACGGTGGACGGCTACGACATCGGAAAGAGCAGGAACGATGGCCACACGAACCTCACCTCGTTGCGCGAGGGCGGCGTAGGCGCGCAGTTTTTCGCCGTCTATGTGGCTTCGAGCTACGTCAAGGACAACCGCTCCGCGCATCGGACGCTGGAGATGATCGACACCGTGCGGCATGACATCGTCGAGCGCTACCCTCGTGATTTTGTGCTTGCGACCACGGCCGACGACATCGAGCGCATCCATCGGGAGGGCAAGATCGCCGCGCTGATGGGCATCGAAGGCGGCCACGCGATCGAGGACAGCCTGCGGCTGCTGCGCGACTATTACGCGCTCGGCATCCGCTACATGACACTGACCCACACCAATACCAACAGTTGGGCAGACTCCTCCGGCGACATCAACAAGCCCAGCGTCGAGCACCACAACGGCCTGACAGATTTCGGCAAGCAGGTGGTGCGCGAGATGAACCGGGTGGGCATGATGATCGACGTTTCGCACGTCGCCGACAAGACTTTCTGGGACGCGCTCGCGGTCAGCACCGCCCCTATCATCGCGTCGCACTCCTCTTGCCGCGCCCTGTGCAACGTGCCGCGCAACATGACCGATGAAATGATCGCGGCGCTCGCGAAAAAAGGCGGCGTCATCCAGATCAACTTCAACTGTGGATTTTTGTCGGAAAAATCGGCCGAGGCCGCGAAGAAAGTTCCCGAGACCAAGCTGACCGGTCCAGCCGGCGACGACGAGATGATCGCGAGTTATAAGAAGATGGTGCCGCCCGCGACACTGGAAGACGTGGTCGCCCACATCGATCACGCGGTTAAGATCGGCGGCATCAACGCGGTGGGAATCGGCAGCGATTTCGACGGCGTGTACTGCACTCCGCGTGGCCTCGAAGATCCGTCTAAGTTCCCGAACCTCACGCGGGCGCTGCTGGAAAAAGGCTACTCAGCCGAGGATATCCGCAAGATCTACGGCGGAAATTTCCTGCGCGTGATGCGCTCAGTCGAAGCCGAATCCAAAAAGCTTCAAGCTCAGAAACACTAAACAGAAGTTTAGTGCGGAAACTCCGGCAGCGGCGGCTTCCCGCCCGGCACCGCGGTCCGGTTCATGTTCATGAGCATCGCGAGCATCGTGTAATACCCCTTCAGTCCCACGATCTCCACCACGCCCTGCTCTTTGAACTGTCTCACGGCGCGCGCGTAGGTGGCATCGCTGACGCTCTTGTTACGATCGAGTTCGTCGCACAGATCGTAGGCCGCCGCTTCGTCCTCGGCCATCGCCACCGGACGCCGACCCTCTGTGATTGCCGCAACGATCTCCGGCTTCAAACCGCCCTTCAATGCGAGCGGCCTGTGCGCGTTGTACTCGTACTGCTGCGTCCAACTGCGCGCGCTCAGCAGAATCACCATCTCGCTCAGCCGGGGAGGCAATGTAGTGCCGAATCGCAGGAACTCACCCAGGGCTTGTGCGCGATCCATGAACTCCGGGCTGCGCATCTCGACGATGAACGGGCCGGTGACGTCGCTCGGCGCGCGCTTGCTCGACATCAAATCCGCCACTGCCTTCTTTTGGGCGTCTGTCCACTGATCCTTGGGAATGTACGGCAGTCTCTCTTGGGCTGCGGCGCTCGACACCATCCACAGCAAACCAACAAATGCAAAACCGGTCGTTCGAAGCCTCACAGTTGTTCCTCCTCTGGAGATTTTAAGCTAACATTCTTTATTCATGCCCGAATCTCCCATTACCGCACGCAGTCAGGATTTCGCCGCCTGGTATCAGGACGTGGTGCTTCAAGGCGACATGGCCGAGCCGGCCGAAATCGTCAAGGGCTGCATGGTCATCAAAGCCAATGGCTATGCGGTCTGGGAGCTGCTTCAGCGCCAGTTCGACGACCGCTTCAAAGCCTCCGGACATCAGAACGTCTACTTTCCGCTGCTGATTCCCATGAGCTTCCTCAAAAAAGAGGCCGAACACGTGGAGGGCTTCTCGCCCGAGCTGGCCGTGGTCACGATCGCCGGCGGCAAGGAGCTCGAAGAGCCGTACGTCATTCGCCCGACCTCGGAAACCATCATCGGCCACTTCTTCGCCAAGTGGATCCAGAGCTGGCGCGACCTGCCTGTGCTCCTCAATCAATGGGCCAACGTGATGCGGTGGGAGCTGCGCACGCGCATGTTCCTGAGGACCACGGAATTTCTTTGGCAGGAAGGGCACACCGCGCACGCTTCGCACGAAGAGGCGCTCGAAGAAGTGTTGCGGATCCTCGACATCTACGCCGAGGTCGCCGAGAACATCATGGCCATGCCGGTGATCAAAGGCATGAAAACGCAGTCGGAGAAATTCGCGGGCGCGGTACGTAGCTATTCCATCGAAGCGATGATGCAGAACGGGCTCGCGTTGCAAGCGGGGACCAGCCACGATCTCGGGCAAAACTTCGGCAAGGCGTTCGACGTGAAGTTTCAGAGCAAGGAAGGCCAGCTCGACTACGTTTGGCAGACCAGTTGGGGTGTGAGCACGCGTTTAATTGGCGGCCTGATTATGAGCCACTCAGACGACAAGGGACTCGTGCTGCCGCCGCGACTGGCTCCGGTGAAGGCGGTACTGGTTCCTATTTACCGCAAGGACGAGGAACGCGCCAAAGTGCTGGAAGCTGCTGAGCGCATCGCGAAAGAGGTTGGCGCGAAGCTGGACGATCGGGAGGGGCAATCCCCCGGCGCCAAGTTCTTCCACTGGGAACGGCGGGGCGTGCCGGTGGTGCTGGAGCTAGGGCCGCGCGATCTGGCGTCGAACAACATCGTGCTGAAGCGGCGCGATACCGGGACCAAGGAAGTTTTGCCGCAGGCGGACTTAGCGGCTCGGCTCCCAATCGTTCTGGACCAGATGCAGAAGGACCTTTACGCGACGGCGAAGCAGCGCCTGCAATCGAACACGGTACTCGCGAACTCGATCGAAGAGGTGGAATCGATTCTGAATACTGTCACGGCCGAAAAGGGCGGCGGCAAATTCGTGATGGCGCATGTGAAGGACGACCCGGCTTGCGATGCGCGCATGAAGCAATTCAAGGCGACCGTCCGCTGCGTGCCGTTGAGGGACGACTACGACGGCCCAGGCAAATGCATTGTCACGGGCGAGACCGTGGACCGCCGCGTGGTGATCGCAAAAGCTTACTAGACGCGCGTCGCTCGGTTGGTAGGCGCGGCTGGACTCGAACCAGCGACCCTCAGCTTAGAAGTCGGCGTCCGGCGATCACCTACGATTCCTAAACATTGCCCATTGTCGCTCGTCGCTGCTGTCTGCGGGGCTGAGGAGCGATTCGCGCTTTATGCATGCTTGCTCACTTTTGCAAACGAGTTTTAGGGATAGTGACTACATTTTCCACTACATCCTTTCTCAGGCCCCGGCGCCGGGAGGATGGATGGTATATGGTGCAAGATTCATCCTCTTCGGGTACGCTTTTATCACCATCTGATCGCCCCGAAGACCGGAATCGTCCGCGATACGATCGGCGTGGACGGTGGGCAAAAGTGGCTGTTTTTTTAATAAACATGGATAGAGTTTGGCTCCGCGAGCACGGCGGCGGGAAGTCCGAAAAAGGCGCGCGCACGCGACCGATTTCAACGAACGAGAAGATGGACTCTGTGGACAGCGGAAATTTAGCGCGAAAGCCCACTCAAAGTGCGCCCAAGAATCGCGGCCAACTTCGGAACGGCAATCCCCCCGGAGATCCCAGCAAATCCCCGCGCTGCAACGCTCTCACACAGGCAGGCACACGTTGTCAGTGCCCTGCGATGTGGAGCGAGAAGGCTCAGCAGTACACCCGGTGCCGGCTCCACGGCGGAGCTTCCAGGGGGCCGAGGACGGCCGCGAGTCTCGCACGTTCCAGGATCGCGAATCTGCGGCACGGTAGGTATACGGCGGAAGCCAAAGCGCGCCGTCGCGAGATTCGTGACCGCCTCCAGCTAGTTCGTGAGGAACAATTCGCGTCGGAACAAATTCTGAGTTTACTGGAGCGCAAGCACCCCTCCGATTGGGCGGCTGCTGAAGCCGATCCCGACGTTCAATTCTGGGTGAACATCCTGCGCTCTTTAACTAACGGAGGGGGGCAGGCAAGGATTTGGCTTTAGCGTGAGATAACGGCGTAAGAATTGGAAGAATGAAGTCAGCGCTCCTGGTTTCGTCGTTGCTGCTGTTGACACTTCTGCTGCATAGTCAGGAGCCAGTCAACATCCCCGCTGGGTCCAAAATCTTCATCGCTAAGATGGAAGGTGGCCTTGACGGATTCATCCCGCCCGAAATCAGAAAACAGAACGTGCCACTTTCGGTCGTGCTCGATGACAAGGACGCAGACTACATACTGACGGGCGTCTCGCAAAAGGCTGGGTCTGCTTGGTACGACGTTATCGCGGGCGGCGTGATTGCCGGGAAGACAAATTCGAGGCCAACGTCCAACTCGTGAGTGTTAAGGACAAGAAGCTCGTACGGTCTGCCGAAGCTGGCGACCGTGCTGTTCTGTTGGGCGCGTTCCGGCGAGTCGGTCAACGCAAGATCGCTGAGCGCATCGTGAAGGCAATGAAAGTGGGAATCTTCGGCGGAAAGTAGTTGCGTTTCGCCGGTCTATATTCGCTCAGATTGGATAGCAGCAACTAGCCGTCGCGCCGGAGAGGCCCTGCGGGAGCACCGCCGCCGAACATCGTATGCGGTCGGTCCTTAAGTCGTGTGAAAGCTAGTCTTTTTTGAGCGTCCTCAAAAACGGATCACCGAGAGTTGCCAGCTTGCTCTCCAAACGCTCAGTGCAATCGCAGTTCTCGCAGGCCCACGGCTCTGATCCGTTCTGGTCCCGGCACCGCCTGCGGTCATGCGCGTCCTGCACCTTCACCAGTTCGAAGTATTGCTCCCAATAAGGCTGCTCCTCTTCGAGTGGAGTCGGACAGAAGCAGACCTCCACCCAGCGGGCCGTGCCGTCCGAGCCAAGCCGGGCTGCTTGCATATTTCGCAGGTACTCGCCGCCGGCGACGGAACCTTTACCCAGAGTTCGGCTTTCAATTGCCTGGAGCAGGGATCGCTCGCGGCCAGGCCTGACACGTGCGCGCACCAAGTACCGCATGCCATTCCCATTCTATGTGCAGCAAGGCGCGAGCGCGCCGAGGAGGGCCGCATCCGAGCCATTCTTGAGGAGCACGGGGTTTAAGGCCGGCCCTTGGCGTCAAGATGCGGCGGGCGCTACTTGGTGATCGCGATCGCAGTGTAGTCACCACTGGGCGTCATGTCGATATTGTGCACCTTCACGATCAATCGAGTGGCCGGGTTCTGTTCCTGTTTCGTCACCACTTCACCAAATTCAGGATCGTCGTGCGCCGCCTTGAGGCGCTTGTCGCGTTCTTCCTTCGAGGGATAGCCCCGCATATAAATGAAAGTGTCCTCTGCGCTGACGCCCAGCTCCGGGTCGCTCTGCTGCGGAATCCAGTACCCTACGTTCGTAATCCCATGCCTTGCGTAGATGGCGGCTGTGCGGTCTGCGAACCGCGCCGCTAATGCGTCTCGCTTCCCTGGCTGAGCTTTGTAGACGCGCAATTCGAAGAATCCGATCGCTTTCTTCTGCTGAGCGTAGCCCCACATGACTCCGACAACGCCGAACACCAATCCTAGAAACGCCAGAACCTTCCACTTCAACATGGCTCCTCCTTGCCGCAGAATCCTTCACGAATCAGGCTCTAGTTTACAGGGAAACCTATCGGCGCCTGAGATCTTCAAGATCGATCTTACGCTTAGCGAGTTGAAGCTTTGGCGCGGATTCGAGACGGGATCGCGGACTTCTAGCGCCTTCCGTCCAGCCGTCTGCGGTTGGCCACGAACAATAACGCGACGCCTGCCGCGACTGCAATCCCGCCGTAGACCGCCCACCGGATCTGTCCGGTCATGAAGCTGCCCGGCAGGACGTTGATGCCTTGCAGAAACCAGATGGCTCCGACGACTACCAGCAAGCAGCCGAGAATGTTGAATGTGACTTTCATCTCTCCGCGGAAACCTGCGACTCCAATATTTTCGCACGTGCGAGTTAGATCGCCCTGGCTTCAAAGTCGCACACTTCGTCATTCTCGACGCTGTAGCGCACTTCGATAGGCCGGCAGCACACTTCGCAGTCCTCTATGTAGGTTTGCCCCTTTACCGAAGTGTCCAGCACCATCGATATCCGTTCGCCGCAGTACGGGCACACGAAAAAGTACTCCATTCCGCTCAGGATAAGGCATTGGTGAGCGTACCGAAGTGTTAGGAGTCCGCTTGAATCGCCAGCGTGAACGCCACAGTCGAGGATTCTGATATGAATCGTTTGACGGCATCCGCCATGGCATGCACAGCGGTTGGTTCATCGCCACAATTGAATACGCGGTCGTTGGGGACGCGCACATAAATACCCTTTGCCTTTAAGGCGGGCTTACGCTGGCGTTGAGAATCACCCTCGCTTGTGTTCTTCATGAATACCCGGCTGTGATGATTAGAAGCCCATTTTTAGGCCTACACAAGTCGGTCACGGCAAATTGAAACCAGTGGGATAGCTAGACGGGGCTTCGGCGCTCGCGAAAAACGACCCACCTAAGCTAGCCAGAAGTGACCCATTTGCACGGCGGATGATGAAGATGAAGAGTGCCCGATGCCCGGAAGAAACCGTGCCGGATCTGCCGGCGGTGGTTCCGACCGGACTCGCGAGTCGGCGACCGCCAAAGAGCCTGCGGTAAGCCTGAGTGCCAAGCCGTCCGGCGAAAGAAAACGCAAGCCAGTTGGCGGGCCCGAAACCCGAGTTACGCCGCTGCCTATCGAATCGATCAGCGCTACCCGCGTGAGCCGTTTTCAGCTGCAGAACCGTTGCGCGTACCCGCGCCTTTGAACGAACTTCCCTGGGACCTCGCAAAAGACCAGTTCGGAGGCAAAGGCGCTGATTTCATTGGGAGGATGGGCACACTTCTGCTGCGCTCCACGAAAGACCAGTTCAACGCCTATCGAATTGATCCGACGAGAGTTTCCGGCACACTTCCGGGTTTGCCGGAAAAGACCAGATCCGGTCTCGGCGATACTGAAACCCGAGCCGCGAACGATGCCGCAATCGCTGGAGTTTCATCAGCTGGACCGCCGCCTGGAACACCTCCGGGTGCGCCACCCGGCACAGCAACGGCGGCTGATCGCTTCGCTGGCTGAAACGGGTCAGCAAACGCCCATCATTGTCATCCCGCAGGGCGAACGCTATCTGGTCATCGACGGCCACAAGCGCGTCGCCGCGCTGCAGAGGTTGGGCCGCGACACCGTGGAAGCTGTGGTGTGGGACCTGAGCGAAGCCGAAGCTCTGGTGCTGGAGCGTTCACTGCGGATGAGCGAGCCGGACAGCGCGTTGGAACAAGGTTGGTTGCTGTCGGAGATGGAAGAGCGGCACGGCTACTCGCTTGACGATCTGGCGAAGTGTTTCGACCACAGCGTCACCTGGGTGACGCGCCGCCTGTCGTTGGTGGAGACATTACCGGAGGCGGTCCAGCAGCAAGTGCGTGAAGGTAAGATCGCAGCCCAGATCGCCATGCGATACCTCGTGCCGGTGGCGCGAGTGAGTCTCCAAGAGTGCCTCCAGATGGCGGCGATATTCGCCCGGCAGCCCTGGACCACGCGGCAAGCCGCCGCACTCTACAACGCTTGGCGTGATGCCAAAGGCACACTGCGCCAGCGCATTCTTACCTCGCCGGAAGTGTTTCTGAAAGTGCAACAACAGAGGCAGCAGCCAACACCCATCACTCTGGACAACGATCTGAACAAGATCACAGCCCTGGCGCAACGCGCTCTGAATCAAACCGAAGTCCCACCACAGAACAGCGAGCAGATACTGCGCAAGATCCATCACGCCACGGGCTTGTTGAACCAGCTCGCCGAACGAATCGAGGAACACAAGAACAATCATGCTGAGCCAATCGCAACGCGCGACGATTCTGGAGCTGCACGCCCAGGGGACCAGCAAGCGCGAGATCGCGCGCCTGTTGAACCTCTCGCGCCACAGCGTGCGCAAGGTGCTGCAATCGAACTCCAGCGTAGCGCCCAAGATCGAGCGGGGGGAGAAAGCCATGCCCTACCGGCAGCAGATCCTGGAGCTGTTGCCCGCCTGCAAAGGCAATCTCGTGCGAGTCCATGAGGAACTGGTGGCCGGCGGCGCGGAACTGTCGTATCAGGCGTTGACGGCATTCTGCCGGCGGCAAGGCATCGGACAGACACCGATGGTGCCCGCGGGCCGCTACCACTTCGATCCCGGAGTGGAGATGCAGCACGATACTTCGCCGCACCAAGTGACGGTGGACGGACGCAAGTACAAAGCGCAGACCGCCTCGGCGGTGCTGTGTTACTCGCGGATGCTGTTCTTTGAGATCCAACCCACGTTCCAGCGTTTCGATTGCAAGGTCTTCCTCACCGCAGCGCTGCGCTACATGAACGGTTCGCCGCAACGGATCATGATCGACAACACCCATGTTGTCGTGTTGCGAGGAAGCGGCCGGCAGATGGAACCCGTGCCGGAGATGGC
Organism: Bryobacterales bacterium; assembly: GCA_963732175.1. Classification (GTDB taxonomy): domain Bacteria; phylum Acidobacteriota; class Terriglobia; order Bryobacterales; family Bryobacteraceae; genus Palsa-89. The sequence continues at coordinate 30,436 of CAVSYF010000005.1, forward strand.
ATCCTTTGCCGAACGTTTGGGGTTCCGCTTTGTGGCTCACGAGATCGGCGATGCGAATCGCTCCGCGCGAGTCGAACGCCCCTTCCACTTCATCGAAAACAACTTTCTGGCTGGCCGAACGTTCACCAGTTGGCCGGACTTGAACCACCAGGCGCGCCAGTGGTGTGATCGCGTCAACGCGACGTACAAGAAACATATTCGCGCCGTGCCGCGCGAGCTCTACGCGGTCGAGCGATTGCACTTGAAACCACTGCCTGCCTTCATTCCGGAAGTCTACCGGCTGCATCAACGCATGGTCGACGTGGAAGGCTATGTGGCGCTGCACACCAACCGTTACTCGGTTCCGGCATCGTTCATTGGCCGCCGCGTGGAAGTGCGCGAGACGCGCGACAAGATCGAGATCGAACTCGATGCGCGCCGCATCGTGACGCATAGTCGCATTGCCACGCCCGATCAGGTACGCGTCACCCTGAAAGAACATCGGCCGCCCCGCGGCGAGGGAGTAAAGCGCGGCGAGCCGTCTCCTGAAGAGCGAGCCATTCTCGCCGCCGCGCCGGAGATCGCGCCGTATGTGGAAGATCTGAAACGCAAGGGCCGCAAGGTGATTGCCCTGGCGATGCGGCAACTGCTGCGGCTGCTGCGCGAGTATCCGCGTGAGCCGTTTCTGGGCGCCATTGCCGAAGCCGCGCAGTATGGGCTGTACGATCTGGATCGCGTCGAGCGCATGATCTTGCGCCGCGTGGCGCGCGAGTACTTCCTGCTGAACGAAGAGGGGAACAATGACTGACGAGATCGAACAACTGCTCAAGAACCTCAAGCTCCACCGCATGCATGCGGTCTATGACGAGCAGTTGCGCGCGGCCGAGAAACGGCAGATCTCCTATGCGGAGTTCGTTGCTGGACTGTTGCGCGAGCAATGGCGCGAGCGCCAGGAGAGTGCGCTGGAATGGCGCATCCGCCGTGCGGATTTGCCGGAGCGCTGGTCGCTGGAAACGTTTCCCTATGCGCGGCAACCGGGCGTAAACCGCAAGCAGATCCGTGCTTTTGCCGAACTCGACTTCACCGCCCAGCATGAGAACCTCGTGTTCGTCGGGCCAACCGGCGTTGGCAAGACGGGACTCGCTTGCGGCATTCTGCTGAAGGCGCTGCAAAACGGTCTACGCTGCCAGTTCATCCGCGCGCAGGATCTGTTCGATGAGATGTACGCTTCGCTCGCCGACCGTTCCACACGGCGGCTGGTGAACCGTCTGGCGCGTCTGGACGTCTTGCTGATCGATGAGATGGGCTACATCAATCTGAAGCCCGAGCAATCCAACATTTTCTTCAAGCTGATGGAGGAGCGGTACCACCAGCATTCCACCATTGTGACAACGAATCTGGTCTATGAGGAATGGCACACCTTTCTCGGCAACAAGCCGATGGTGGATGCGCTGCTGAGCCGGTTGCGGCATTACTGCCACACGGTGCGGATCGATGGTCCGTCGTTGCGCGAGCCGCAGCGCTGAGTTTCATGGAATCGGCTCCCTACGTCCAGCGGGTGCTCGATGCGTATCGTTCCACGCCGGGAACCTCCGGCGCGGTGCGCCGGCCGGACCGCTTGTTTGCCGTGCAGTTGTTCGAGCGTGGTGTGCCGCTGGCGGTAGTGGAGAATGCGTTCGTGTTGGCTACCGTCCGGCGCCTGACGCGTCCCGCCGGAGCACCGCCATTGGGATTGATTCGATCCCTTGCTTACTTCTCGCCGGTCATCGACGAGGTGCTCGGCTTGCACATCGATGATGCGTACTTCCAACATCTCCGCCATCGGCTATCCCGTCTGCTTCGCCAGCCGTAGCCTCCTCGCTCACGCCTCCGGCGTGGATGATATCATCCCTCCTCGATCCCTCCTACAACAAACACGCTCGCCGCTCCGCGTGATGATCGCAGCCCTTCAACTCTTGTTGTTCCAGAGACCGTTTCCAGCAGTGGCAACTCTATCCGAGCAGATGTGGAGCACTTCTGGTGAGCGCCGAAGCCCTCGTGGGTGAAGCGGATTTCCGTCTTGTCGCTCTGTGTGGAGATTTCAAACACAATTTTCGTGTTCGTCCACTCGGTCTTGTCCTGAGTGAAATTGAAGTAGTTATCCACAACGAGCCAGACAACTTTCTTGTTGGGCACCATTTCTGTCACTTTCATCGTGCAACGGTGCGCGTCTTTATAACGATACGTCCATTCATCGCCGAGGTTTGCGGTGGTGCCTTCGATCTTTTCCGACCACCATCCGCGAACGTTGTTGATGGCGGCGAAGGCTTCGTGCGGCGTTTGGTCCACCGAAATGGTTGTGGTGAAATTGCGCTTCTTCATGGCTTGTTCTCCTGTTGGCTAGGCGTGCTATTACGCCGCCACGCTCTCCGGCACGAAGCCCGCGTACTGGCGCTCGAACGCCTTGGCTACGCCAGTGCGCCAGCCGTCCGCAATTGACTGGGATGCGGGGTCGGGGAAGATGTCCTCTTCCTTGTTCTCCAACCCGTCGAAGATGCCCTGCGCGACTGATTCGGGCGAGGCCTTCGGTATCTCAAAGCCTCGGGTCATGTCCGTGTCGGTGGGACCGAGGAACACGCCATGGACCGTCACGCCCTGACTTGCAAGGAGTGCTCTCAGCGATTGCGTCATGTTGAACGCGGCGGCTTTTGAAATCGCGTAAGCAGGCGTGAGTGGCAACGGGGCGAGCGCCATCAAGGACAGAGTGTTGACGATGGCCCCTTTGGAGCGTTTCAGCGCCGGCAAGAAAGCGCGGCTCATTTTTAAACTCCCGAAGAGGTTGACGGCCAGGTGCTGCTCGATCACGTCGAAATTGCTCAGATCGTCGTATAGAGCGATGCCCGCGTTGTTGATCAGGACGTCGAGGCTGTTGACCTCGCTGGCCGCCTGCTCGATCTGCGCGGCGTTGGTCACGTCAAGCGTCAGGGGTGTCACGCGAGCGTCGGCGAACTAAGAGTGCGCCGCGCGTTCCCGCATATATCCTCTTCGCTCCCCGTCTAAGCGCCTCATTGACAAGCGCGCGGCCAATGCCGCGATTTGCTCCAGTGATCAAGACTGTCTTGTTCTGAATGTTCATAACGGTGTTCCTTTCTCCTTTTTTTGTGCTCTCACCCTGTATAACCGCCGAGAGGGGGAAAACTCATCGGTGCTTTGCAAGTTTTTTTTCGATGCGCGCCGAGTTGCCGGATGGGGCGAAGCGTACGGATTGACCCGACGCACTTTTTTCGACCCAACGGTCTGGGCGCGGCGCTCTGAAAGTGCCGATCCGATGCTTCAGATCGGACGTTTCATTTCATGCGGCGGTTTGCCAGGGCCACCTCAAACGGGAGCATTACGCCGAACGTTCTGAAACGACATTTACCGTCCCGACACCGATCCGCCGATTGTGGTCTGGGGATGGTGGTCCTCGCGCGTTTCGAGACTCATCTTTCCGTGAGTTTCCGGCAAGCCTGCGTGAAGCGTAAATCCGACAGGAAACAGGTTACCGGCGCTTGGACTGACGGTCCTTGCGCTGGGCGTGCTTGGCAAGGATGGAATCCATGTCGTCTCCGACGCCGTAGCCGCACTCGTGGCCGGCGGTGCGAACTCGATCCAGCCTAGCGACGAGGGCGTCCCGGCTGCTGGCGGGCAAAGTAGTCGCGATAATGAGAGCCTGCTCGAACATACGCACCAGGGCATTGAGGTAGCTTTCGTCTTGATAGCCGAGATCGCTCGCAAAGCCCGACGCCTGCTCGCAATAAAAGACCATCAACTCGGCTAGGCCGGCGGGGTCGCCGACGGCCTTCTTGTAATCGGAAATGGCCTGCTTGGCCTTTAGAACGGACGGAACCTGCTTGCTGAAGGCGTCCGGCCAAAGCCAGCGATCCATCGTTCCTTTGTAGGGGCGAAGCATATCTTCGCCCAAGCCGAAGCGGGCGTGCAGAAACGTTTGATTGTCCTTATGGGCGCTGTAGAGATCCTGGATTAAGCCCAGCAAGGCTGGCCGATCCAAACTCGTGAGCTTCGCCTTGACATCGGTCCACTTCGGTTGAGATTTCGACTGACGTTGGTTCATGTGGAATGCTCGCACGAACTCAGAACAGGTAACCCTGGGCCACCCAGTAATGCCAGTCGCCGACGGCTTCCGCGGTGGATTCGTTGGGATGAATGGCGGCGAGTTGAGATAGAGGGACAGCCATCTTGCGGCCTTGCCATTGGATTTGCACGAGCATGTCGCTTTCGCATGCCTCTGGCTTGGCGAGGCGACGCACTTCGACGGTCTCTCCTTGCCGCAGTGGAGAAGTCGCTTGGGAGCGGATGCAGCGGGCGGTGAAAGGAAACGTCAGTTTGCTTTCCAGATAGTAATACCAGCTCATTGCCTGTTCTTCGGGCCGCGCATCGACGATCGCTTCGTTGTGGATTCGATCCTCTCGGGCCGGGTCACGCTTGGGTCTTCTCATGACCGTGCTCCCAGGATTCGGCGGACGGAAGTGCGCCCGACCTGTACGCGGCGAGCGATTTCGGATTTACTGATGCCGGCGCGATGCAGTTTCCGGATTTCGGCAGCGTGGACTGCCGCGGTCGCCGGCCTCCCAGTCGCCTTCCGTTCTGCCGTGCCTGTGCCAACCCAGCCCGCGTTCGTTCGCGCAGGATTTCCCTTTCGAACTCGGCGAAGATCGCCAACAGGCCGGCCATCGCGCGACCCGCCGGAGTCGTGAGATCGAGCGCCTCCGTCAGCGAAACGAAACCGACGCCGAGATGCTCCAGTCCTGAAGTGTCGCCAGCAGATCCGTCACCGATCGGCCCCAGCGGTTGCTCGCGGGCGTGTCGCTCGATCGTTCCGGAGCCGACCTCCCGGATCTGCATGGCAAGAGTCCAGCCCCGCCGCGCAACATACTCCCGCAGCGCGCGGGTCTGCATCGGCAGAGTCTGCTGATCATTGGTGGACACACGGGCGTACAGGCCGGCCCGGAACATTTTCTTCGGCCGGCGGGCCTGGCCAAAAACGTTAGCGGATTTAGCCTTCCCCGAGGCCCGTTTTGCAGGCATTTCAGGATATTATCCGATGCTGGCCACAGAGGATGGTTTTTGGCCGGATCGCTCCGTCTCGCCAACGGCGCAGCAGCCACGCGGGATCAGGCCACAGCCCAGCGGTGTGGCAGCAGTTCGTCGAAGCCGGGTGAGGGGATGCCAGGCAATGCGCGATAACACATCCTGGAACCAGGCGAAGGGGGCCACCTTCACGAGTTCACACGAGGCCACGAAGCTTTTCAGCACCGCCGCGGTTTTCCCGCCACGGTCGCTGCCGAAAAACGTCCAGTTGTTGCGGCCCACCGCCCAGCCGCGTAACGAACGCTGGGTGTGGTTATTATCGATCGAGAGATCCGGATGTTCACAGTAGCGTGTCAGGGCGGTCCAGTTTTTCAGGATGTAGTTCGCCGCCTGTCCGGCTTCACTCTTGGGTAACAGCTCCTCGCGAATCTGGAGCAAGTAAACATGCAGCTTCTCTAATACCGGCCGCGCGCCCTGCTCACGCATTACCCGCAGATCCTCGCCGCGCAGCGCTCGCTCGCGCGCCAGCTTTTCTACCCGATACAACTCCGCGATCATCAACAACAGTGTCCGCATGCGCGAGGGATCATTATCGAGCGCTTGATGCACATGCCGGCGCGCGTGCGCCCAGCAGCCCACTTCCACCATCCCGCGTTCGGGCTTCAGAAAAAAAGAATCGTAGGCCACGTATGCATCCGCCTGCAGGTATCCACGATAGTTTTGAAGAAACTCTTCCGGCCCCGCACGCTCCCGCGTCGCCGTATAGTCATAGATCACCGCCACGTGCTCCCGGTCTCCCACATACGGCCAGATTCTTCCTTTGCGCGTTTGCTTTCGATTGCGATCCAGCACTTTCACCGGCGTATCGTCGGTGCCCGCCACCTTCGAGGCCAGCACGTGCCGTTTCAGACGCTCATATAAAGGTTGGAGCAGTTCGGCCGACTGCGCCATCCAGCCGCACATGGTTTGCTCGGCGATTTCGATTCCGTGCCGCCGAAACATTTTGGCCTGCCGGTGTAAAGGCAGGTGATCGGCCAGCTTGCTTACGATCACCTGCGCCAGCACCGATGCCGACGCCGTGCTCTTCTCGATGGGCTGCGGTGGCTTGCTGGCCGTCTTGACTGTGCACGCGCAGGCGTAAGTGAAACAGGCATCTTCGACCACTTTCATCTGCGCCGGAAGGTATTCATAGCGCTCGCTGACTTCTTCGCCGATGCGCCGCCCGGCGGCTCGTCCTCGGGATCGTCCGATTCTTCCGTTTCCGGCAAACTCATTCCCAACTCAGCGGCGAATAGCGCGAGCTGTTCGCGTGAGAGTTGTTCACTCTTGCATCCGGTTTTGGCTTGAAGGATCTGGCGCAGCAGACGCTCGGTGCGATCCAGTTGCGAGGTTACGTCGACCAACATCCTCTTCAACGTTGCCGCGTCTTCAGGAAGTGTTTTTGGATCGACGGGCAAGCTCAAGTGTAACCGGAAAAGGGATCGTTCACCAAGAGAAAAATGTGTTAGCCGTCAATGTTTATGCGGCTTCGACAGCTTTGCGCCGGTACCGCTTGCGGCGCTTGGCTTGATTCAGATCAATGCCGCTCAACAGTGCTCCCAACTCTTGCGCCGTGATCTCCCGTCGTACTTCGTCCGATTCGGAAAACGGCATCGCATAGGTGCCTTCCTCCAGCCGCTTGGCCCACACGGCGAAGCCGTCACGATCCCAATACAGGATCTTCACGCGGTCCCGGCGTTTATTGGCGAACACGAATAAATGACCGGCGAAGGCGTCCATCTGGAGCACTGCATTCACCAGCGCGTGCAGCCCATCGAAGCTTCGTCGCATGTCACAGGGCGCAGTCGCCAGATACACCCGCACACTGGCCGGCAGATGAATCATCGCGCTTCGCGCAAGATGCCGAGCACGAGCCGCAGCGTGGCCGCATCCGCACCAGGGCCAATGTGAAGTCGGTCACCAGAGGACAAGATCAGCTCGACCGGCTGACCACGTTGCTGGCGGAGTGCTGGAGTCTCCACCAGTGCGAAGCCGATCGGCTGGCTCTTTTCCGCGAGCCGCTTCCTCCACGCATAAAACGACGGACTGCCCACTGCGTTCTCCTGGCAGAAAGCTTCTACCGTCTTCCCGTCCCGATTTATTGCGGATCGAAACGGCGAAAACGGGTTTTACGAGATCGGAAAGGGAAAATAGTATCGGTGGCGCACCGTCCTTGCTGGCGCAACCTTGGTTCGGAACAGCTTGGTAAACACTATACCTATTCCGATAGCCGTCGATGGCCGCGACTCAAAAAGTAAATGCCCTTTGTATTGTAGTCATTGATATGAAAAGCTTTTGTGGGTGCTCTGCCAATGGGATAAACTCATGATGAAGATAAAACTTGTGGGCTGCCTCATTCATGGCTTCGGCCACTACTCCGACCGAACCTACTTCCGCTGTGTTCTTCCAACTGCGCTGGAGAGCATCCATCAATAGAACTTGTCCCAGCTTGTGGGCTTGATGGGCCTTGTTGACCGCCAGACGTCCGAGAAGCGTCGCTGGAAGCAGTGGATACTTTGGCAATCTTTTCGCCAATTCCGGAGGCAGCTCCGCCGGCCGGATTCCGTAGGCCGACAGAGTATAGTAGCCAATCACCTGACTCGCGCTGTCCACCATTACGAATGGCGCCGCCACCTTGCGCTTGGCATCCTGACCAGCTTGATGCAGTAGGTAATTGTCTAGCTCCGGGACGCCACAAGAGAATGCCGTTCGGTCATGGTCTCCGAGCGGTTCAAAGGCGTAAGGGAAAGATGATGGCGATCTCACCGACTAGCTGATGCTGTCTTTTGTGTAGCCTTGTAGCGTCGCGCCGCCGCGCGTAATACTGGCCCTGGTTCGGCAGGATTCAGGATGGCGTCAACGAATGATTGGGTCTCGCGGGCGCTTAAGATCAGCATGGCTCGTGCCTCAATGGTGCGCTCGGCAGCTGTCTCAGCGCTATGCAGGACGAAGTCCGTCATTGACCGACCTTCGAGGTCAGCTGCTCGCTGGATTAAGAGCTTCTGCTCCTTGTTGAGGCGTGCATCGAAGCGATAGGCCTTCGACTTGGCAGCCTTTCGCTTATTCTTCGATTTGGTAAGAGTAGCCATAGACCGCCTCTGTCATGATTGTACGGTAAATGCCCGTACGGGTCAAGGCCTGGAGTTCGGCCATAGATGGGCGATGGCTCTTGCCTAAAGGAGAGAGAATCGGACGACAACTCAACACCAACTCAACACGCGTTTATCGACAATAAAAAAAGTCGCAGAATCAAATGATTGCAACCATGCAGCACCTTGAGGTTCAAGTCCTCTCATCCGCACCAATAAAACAAATAACTTATAACAAACCGCCGCGAGGCGTGTCTCCGTCGACTGTGCCGCCCGGAGTGGTGGGGAAGTTGTGGCCGGCGCCGAGTCCGATAGAAGTGGCAGTCCCCGCGACGTAGATGTTGCCGGCGGCGTCCAGAGCCATGCTCGTCGCGCGGTCCAAGCAGCCCCACCCAGATACGTCGCGAAGTCTCGCTCCTGGCATTTGCCGTCATGACAAACGTGTCGCTGGTGAACAGCCGTGTTTCGAATCGCCACGCGGAACCCGGCGACGGTCCGGACTGGAAGTAACCGGTGCCGCCATCCAATGGGCGCCACCTGCTATATCACGGCGTTCTCGGACGATGCTTTTCAAATTCGGGGTTTGGCGGAGAGGCGAGCGACACCAAGAACGCCGCGCTGTCTTACAGTGGAAAGAGTGGGTTCAGCATCCAACCCAAAAGCTCCGTCCCGGGCACTCGGCTGCGTCTTCGTGCCCTTCTTCGTTTTGGGCCTCTTTTTCGTGGTGATGGTGGTCCGCGAGGCAATCGCCTCCGCGGCCACTTACACCTGGCAGTCGGTCCCATGCCAGATCGTCGAAAGCGAAGTGCGCGAATCGAACGACCGTTCTCCTTGGTTTGCGTATCTCCGCTACACATGGTCCACGGGCGAGTCCCTGCGCAGTTCCCGCCCCTTTGGGACCTATCGCGAAGCCGTTCGCTTCACCCGCCGCTGGCCGGCCGGCTCCCGCGCAACCTGCTATCTCGATCCTCGCGATCCGGCGGGCGCGTTGCTCGAACGGAAAGGCGCGGGCCTCGCGCTTCTGCTCTTCCTCCCGATCCCCCTGCTATTCGTATTCATCGGGGCCGCTGGATTCTACAGCGTCGTATTTCGTGTGCAGCCGAAACCGCGCGTCCGGCCTCCCGCCAACCCCATTGCCGGCCGCCGATTCGCGGCCGCATTGCTGCATTGTGGTCGGCTCGGTTTTGTTCATGGCGTTTCTCCTGGGTCCCGTGCGCCACGCCATCGTAGCGCGCTCCTGGCGCGCCCAAGAGTGCAAAATCCTTCGCAGCGAAGTGCGGCGGTATGCCCACCACCAAAGGCAGCGACGGCTATTCTCCGGAGATCCTCTACTCGTACGTGGTGGATGACCACGAGCACCGTTCCGACACCTACAGCTTTTTTGAGTTTTCAGACAGCGGATGGGCGTCAGCGCAGCGTATCACCAGCGGCTACCGGCCGGGCTCGACCGTAACCTGCTACGTCAACCCCGCCGATCCCGACGACGCCACGCTCAACCGCGATCCGTCGCTCGGGTGGCTCATCGGCCTCCTCCCGCTCGCCCTGCTTGCCGGGGGCCTGGCAGTCTGGCCGCGCTAGAAAACCTTCATCCATTCGAAGCCCGCAGACCTCGGGCCTCCGAAATGAAGTGGGGTTCGTGTGCACAACTTCGCTCGGCTGAACTGGCCTTTCGCAGATTATGGCCGTTCAGGGCAATCCGAAAGGTACGCACGGCTACGGCGTGTTCTTCTCTGTTCGACTTCCCGCCGCACTTCGTCAGTGCGCACAACGGACACGAACGGCCTGTGCGCACCTTACGTTACTGCGCACAACGGACACGAACGGCCTGTGCGCGTCCTACGTTACTGCGCACAACGGACACGAACGGCCTGTGCGCATCCTACGTTACTGCGCACAACGGACACGAACGGCCTGTGCGCGTCCTACGTTACTGCGCACAACGGACACGAACGGCCTGTGCGCGTCCTACGTTACTGCGCACAACGGACACGAACGGCCTGTGCGCATCCTACGTTACTGCGCACAACGGACACGAACGGCCTGTGCGCGTCCTACGTTACTGCGTACGACGGACACGAACGGCCTGTGCGCATCCTACGTTACTGCGCACAACGGACACGAACGGCCTGTGCGCGTCCTACGTTACTGCGCACAACGGACACGAACGGCCTGTGCGCACCTGGCCGCTAGGGCTTGCGCGCGGGTTGCGGAACTTCTCCGGTGTATTTGAGGACGCGGAGCCCGGAAGTGCCGTCGGACACATAGAGCAATCCGTTCTGCCCCAAGATGATGTCGTAGGTGTCACACCCCGCGAATTCCGGCCTGCTGGGATCGATTTGATAAGTGAAGTGGCCCGACCTCGACCGGGTGAAGCGGATCCTGGATGTTGATGGCCCGCGCGCACATGCCGTACCAGGCGAGGAAGAGCACGCCATCGCGGACGTTGCCGATGTGGGTCGAGGGGCCGCGCCTCGGGAATCGCGCCGGAGTCGCGCTCCTTCCAGGATTGGCTGGATCGCAGGCTGTGTTCTCCGGATACAGAAAATGCGAAATGATCTTCGGCTTGGTCGGGTCAGCAACGTCCACCATGCGCAGGTGCCCGTAGGGACAACTGAAGTACTCATCGGTGAGCCATAGCAGGTTCCGCCGGCCCGGGACGAGTTTGGCGGAGTGGGCGTTGCCGTACGCCGTGGTATCGAGCGGAAATTTCTTCATGGAATCGGGCATGGTCGGATCGTCAAAGCCGGGCACAAGATAATCGAGCCGGGATAGGAGCTTGGGGCTTCTTGATGTCGGAGACATCCAGGATGACCAGTCCGCCCTGGCGGTAGGAAAGGTAGGCAGTGTTTCCGTAAACCGTCGCATAGTGCATGGCCACGTGCTTGGTCAGCTTTCCTGTCTTGGGGTCCTTCCGGATCGGGCTGCTGAAGTTCCGTTGCTGCACCCAGTCTCTCTGGGCATCCTCTTCCGGCGTCTTCTGTCCAGGGATATGCCAGGTAGCCGCTTCCACCGGATGACGGGGATCGCGCGCGTCGAGGATCACCAGGATCATCCCGACGTAGCCTTTGTACTCCGTGCCGAGGAAGAGATAGCGATTGTCGTTGTTGTTCAGAAACCCCGGCTCGCCCTGGTTCCGGAAGTTGAAGTGGTGCGTTCCATCCGCATCGTCCGGGTACTCTCCGTCCACGGGATCGGAAACAGGGGCTTGCCAGCGGGAAAGGAACTATGGGGTTGGCGGGGTTGGAAATGTCGTAAAAACTGACGCCGTGGTAATTGGCCTGATAATCGGAGCCGATGCCGCGCCGGCGTTCCTCATTGACCGCAAGAATTTTCCCGGGCCCCTCCGCGACGTAATGCGTGTGCGTGTTCCAGCCGGGATCCCAGCAGGCGGGGCGCTTGGTTCCAGCCAGCACTTCCGGGTCCTTGAAAGTATCGCAAGGCACCTTGACGGGGAGGTTGGCCAGTTCCTTCGATTTCCAGACCGGGTGCGAGGCGGGCGGCTCGGGCGACGCCACGGGGTCAAAGATGTATACCGTGGCGACACGCTCGGGCTTATTCGGGTTCTTCAGGCTGATCGTCATGAAGCACTGGGCCGCCTCCGGTCTGGGATCGAGCGGTGCGGGATCGTAACATCCCGAATAGAAATACTCGCCGTCGGGGTTTGGCCAGGGACTGATTTTCGAGTAGGGTCCTATATCCGTCTGCCCCTGGTTCTGCGAGGCCCCGACCAGTTCCATATTCCAGGCGTCCGGAGGATGGGGAGCGTTCTGCGCCGCAGCCACCACCGTGAGGAGGGCGGACAGAAACAAGACCGTCATTGATTTCTTAACACCAGTGCGCATACCCTTGGCTCCAGAACAGAAGAGTGAATCCGAAAATGGCCTTCCGGCAGTCGGAAGTATACCACCGTTGACTTGCCGCCAAACAGTGCCCAACTCCCGAATCACGGCGACCATCTCGGCCGTTCTCGGGGAACTGGTATAGCCTCCCGAAAATGTCGCCCTATTTCAGCAGATCGCACCAGCGCTCGGACTATAACTCCATTCCCACCGAGACCCCCGCTTTGCGCCGGATCTTCGGCACTGAGGGAGCCGCGGCGGGCGAATCGTCCATCGGAAGGCGGGTTCTACGGATCTTGTCGTACTTATAAAGGGCGCTAGCCACAGCTCCCGCGGTTGCGACTAAACCGATTTCGCCCGCGCCCTTGGTACCATAGCCGCCGACTTCGTCCGGGACCTCGATCAGGATCGGATCGATCTGCGGGGTGTCCTTGGCCCTGAGGATGCCGCAATCGCGCATCATCAGCGAATTCGGAATGCCATTGGTGCTAGTGAAATTCTCCGAAAGCGCATAGCCCAAGCCCATGTGCACGCCGCCTTCGATTTGGCCGGCGCAGGCCATCGGATTGATGGCGCGACCGACATCATGAGCTGCCACGACTTTCTCCAGCTTGCCGTCATCGCCGAGAATCACTACCTGGGTCGAATAACTGAACGTCAGGTGTGTGGTTGGATTCTTGAGCGCCTCGGGAGTTCCAGGCCGCGTCGTAAAGTCGCACACATAATCGCCGTAGAAATCCTGCCCGGCGAGTTCTTCGAGCGTTTTGGTCCTGCGGGCATCATTGAATTTTTTGGCGGCTTCGATGGCCGCCGCAGTCGTAAGCGCCGTGCCGCGGGAAGCCCATGTTTCTCCCGTTTTTTCGCCTAGCTCGGGCGCCCAACCGACTTCAATATTCTCGGCCGGGTATGCCGGTCTCCTCGACAATCGCCTGGCGCAAGGTGGTGAACAATCCCTGACCCATTTCGGTGTGGCCGGTGTAGGCGGCAACGCGTCCACCCGGAAGCACGCTGATCTTGACGGCGCCGTCATCGTGCACGCCGTTGCCGAGACCCGTGCTCTTGATGCCGCAGCCAATGCCTGCGTACTTCGCGCTTTTATAAACGTCCTTAACGGCCTGGAGCGTTTGCAGGATGCCCACACTTTCGCGCATGATTTGGCCCGTGGCAAAGGCATCGCCCGGCAACAGCACGTTGCGCTCGCGGATATCGTAGCCATCGATGCCCACACTTTTCGGCGAGCATGTCCATGATGCCCTCCATCGCGAACTGCGCCTGATTGCTGCCGAAGCCGCGCATGGCCCCGCTGTTGGGATTGTTCGTGTAGACTGCCTGGGCTTCAACGTCCACGTTCGGAATGCGGTACGGGCCGCCGGCGTGGCAGGCCGCGCGCAGCGCACACTTGGCGCTGGTGCTGGAGTACCCGCCGGCATCGGCCACGATGCGGGACGCGAAGCGCCACCAATCTTCCTTCCGCGTCGCAACCCGCGGTCATATGAATGGTCATGGGATGCCGCTTGACATGCACCCGAGCCGACTCAGTGCGCAGCAGCGTGGTCTTGACCGGCTGGCCCAACAGGTACGCGGCAATCGCCGTTTGCCCTTGAACGCTCAGGTCCTCCTTGGCGCCGAAAGCTCCGCCACTCGACGTCAGCGCCACTTCCACGTCTTCTCTCGGAATGTTCAACATCTTGGCAATCGCGTTGCGATCGTAGGTTGAACCCTGGCTCTGTGAATAGACCTTGACGCCCTTGCCTTGGGGAACAGCGAGGCAAGACTCCGGCTCTAGAAACGCCGGATCCACCGCCTGGGTCTGGAACACCTGGTCGACCACGTGCGCCGCCGTCGGCAAGCGCTTTATCCACGTCGCCGCGCGAATACGCCGTGGTCGGCTGAAGGATATTTGGAGCTACGTGTTAGATTACCTTCGCAATGTACCCACGGAGCGTCGGGCTGCATGGCCTCGAAAGCATCAGTGAGGGGCTTCAGAACTTCATAGCCGATCTTGACCTGCTTGGCGGCTTCGCGCGCATGGAACTGGGAATCAGCCACCACCAGCGCCAACACATCGCCGATGCAGCAAGTAGTTTCGCCAACGGCGACAAAGACGGGCAAATCCTGAACCGCGATGCCGGATCCCCGATAGCCGGGTACATCCTTGGCTGTGAAGATGCGCACCACGCCCAGGCATTTTCTCGGCTTCGCCGGTGTCGATCGAAAGTACCTTCGCGCGCGGATGCTCGGTCAGCACCGGAGCGCCATAAAGCATTTCGGGGACACGCATATCGTCAACGAAAGCGTTCGTACCCATGGCCTGATCGATACTGCCGTAACGCACCGGGGAAGCACCGATGCCGGTGGGAGGGTGATAGCCGTTCTTATAGGTACTCGTCCGCACGCGCCCGTACTGCTCGCCGAAATAGTTGTGGCGGCGAGCCGGTCCAGGATTCACCTGCTTCCCGTTATTCCAGGCCTCGCCGGCAGTCTGGATGGCATCAATGATGCGGTGCCAGCCCGTGCAGCGGCAAATGTGGCCGACCAAAGCCTTGGCGACCTCTTCGCGATCGTGGGCCTTGCCTTGTTTTACCAGTAACGAAGCCCGCATGACGATCCCCGGGATGCAGAATCCGCACTGCACGGCGCCCTCTTGAGCGAACGCATCGCCGAGCACGCGGCGCAGATCCTCTTCGAGGCCCTCCATGCTGGTAATGTTGTGGCCTTCCATCTGCTCGGGTTTGCGCAAACAACTGAGTACCGGGCGTCCGTTATCCAACACGACGCAGCAGCCGCAGGCGCCTTCCGGCGCACAGCCGTTCTTGGCGGAAGTGATGCCACATTCCTCGCGCAGCACATCCAGGAAATGCATGCCCGTCTCGTAGCAAGCTTCGGTCGATTTTCCGTTCAAGATAAAATCGATTCTTGGCATACGTCAGAGCCTCCCGCCGGATCCGATCCCCACAAGACGTCCATTGCCAGGCTCAGGGGACACCAGCGTTTCCCACACACCCGTAAAGGACTCAAAAGAGCTAAAATTTCACAACGTGAGCGGTTGCGCGTCACCGGCGCTTATCCCCAGAACTCAAAGGGACTTAGACCTATTCGCGAACACTCGATCGCTTATATTGTACCACTCTGGGACCAACTTCCTGGTCCCGACTGACCGTGGTGGGTCCTGAGCGGGCGTCGTCCAAAAAACGTTGCGGGTTTTTTGGGCCTCGTTAAAACGGTGAGCCAGCGCCCCGGCAGCCCCTCGGATCCTGGCCGCGGCCAGGCCATAGGTCGTCCGATTGGCCCGCTGCGCGACTTCATAAACATTTTGAAACGGAAAATCGATCGAAGCTTGCTACGAGACGGGGGGAAGTCCAGGACCGCGCCAGATGCTCGACTGGCTGACCGTCTGGGGAAGAATGCCGCCGTTGAGGAGCCGCTTTGATTGCGGGGCTTGCGCTCAAATAAACCTGGGTTGTGAACCGAGATCAGCGGTTCATTCCCGCGAAGGTCTGCTTGAATGCAGCAGTCGAAGTGGAGGCAACCAGGTTCTTGGCTGGGCCAACCGCGATTTCTTCGGCATCGCTTGCAAGTTCCTTCATGGTCTCCGCGATGAATTCGTCCAACTGCATGGGAACGGGCGCGCCGCTGGGCCGCGTCTTGGCAGGTCCGCCGAGATCGGTATCGACATACGGCGGGATAATTTCGATTACTTTGATACCCGAAGGCTCCAGTTGCCGGCGTAAGGAGATTGAGAAGGAGTGAACCGCCGCCTTCGTGGCGCAATACACCGGGAAACGGGCGAGCGGCACGAACCCCAGACCGGACGACACATTGATCAAAGTGGCGGACTTTTGGCTGCGAAGATGCCGGGCAAACTCCGAACAGAGACGAACCAAACCGAGGAAATTCGTACTGATTTCGGCTTCGAGCCCAGAGTCATCGATCGGACGATTGGCAGAAAAATCGACATATCGTTGGACGCCCGCATTGTTGATAACGCAATTGAGCGCAGGCCATTCTGCGAGAACCCGGCTCGTCGCGCCACGGATGGAGTCGAGGGCAGTGACGTCCATCGGGATATGGCGCATGCCCGGATTCCTGGCGCACACTTTGCTAATTGCGTCTTCTCGCCGGCCGCAGATAATAACCTGATTCCCAAGTTTATGAAAGGCTTCCGCAAGCCCCATACCTATGCCGGAACCGCCGCCGGTGATCAAAATCGTATTGCCCTGAAGTTTCACAATGCGAGTCCTCTCTCAACAAGATGTTGCGTCGTCCTACTTTAGTCGTTCAGCGGGTAACGTTCGAATTATACTTTGGTCCGGCTCAAGGAGAGCGGGATCCTTTGCCAGCGGCCACGCCAAGTCAGCAGCAAACATGATTTCGCCCAACGTGCGGAGTAAGTCGATTCTGGCCGGATGCGCGTGTCCCAAGAACTCGCCGCGGCCTGAGAAACGTCCTGGGGCGTAGTCATTGCTCAGATGGTCCGGTTTGGAGTTTATGGAGTTTATGAAGTTTGCCGTTTGGCACGCGGCACGAAATTTAAAGCCGCCGAGTTCATGCAATAGCGCAGATGCGTCGGCGGAGGACCATCGTCGAACACATGTCCCAGATGCGCGTCGCAGCGAGAGCACAGAACCTCATCGCGCAGCATGCTTAATGAGGTGTCGCTCCGCGAGTGGACATTCTCCTTGGCGATGGGCTGCCAGAAGCTCGGCCAACCCGTGCCGGACTCAAATTTCGTTTTCGAATCGAAGAGCACAGTATCACAGCAGATGCAATGGTACAGGCCGTCGTCGTGACTAAAGGCGTACCTGCCGGTGCCGGGACGCTCTGTGCCTGCTTCCCGGGTGATCTGAAATTGTTCCGGCGTTAGTTGTTTCTTCCATTCCGAGAGGGGCTTTTCGACCTTCTCCATCTCGACCACACCGGTGCGTACTCCCGCAGCGTCGAATTGGACGATGCGAACGGTCTTCTTCTCGATTGTCGCCGCGGCCAAAGTGCGGAGCGCCAGCGCGGCCGGCGTGCCGACGCCGAGAAATTTTAGAAACTGCCTGCGGGCCTTCGAGAAATGCAGAGTAGTCACTATTTACCCCCTTTCACAAACTGGGGGAACTGCTGCCGATAGCTAACCAGCTTCGGTATGTCGAATTGATCGACATAGGGCTTGTTAGTGCATACCGGCAAATTCTGCCGGCAGTGAAGAACGTAGTCCTGATGGTAGTCTTCGGCGCGATAAAACGCCTGAAGCGGAGCGATCTTCGTCACAATGCGTTTCGGGAATGCATGAGCGGCGGTCAACTGCTGAATGTATGCCTCGGCTACCCGCTTTTGATCGTCCGTGGAGTAATAAATCTCGGAGCGGTACTGGGTGCCCTCGTCCGGGTCTTGACGATTCAACTCGGTCGGATCATGTACGGAGAAATAAATCTGTAACAACTGGCCAAAGGAAATTTGAGACGGGTCGAAGGTGACCTGAACCGATTCCGCGTGACCGGTGGTCCCGGTGCTCACGATTTCGTAGTGGGCGGTGACTTTGCTGCCGCCCGAATAACCTGAGATGGCGCTCGAGACCCCTTTCGTGGTATCAAAAACAGCTTGAATGCCCCAAAAACATCCTCCGGCGAAAACCACGGTTTCTGCCTTCTTATCTGTATGCGCCTGGTCGACGGTGGGACTTGGCAGAGCGGCGGCGCGACAAAGCATCGAACCTGCAATCGCGGCAGTCATGCCGATCGTGGCAATCCGCAATGGGACAATCCTGGAACGGATCATGGATACCTCCCGGTTCTCAACATACCACGCCTATGACATGTATACTTGACACGGTAGTGAATGGACGACACGCACCGGATAACAGCATGGCACTTCTGATTTTCGCATTCCTAGGGGGGTACTCACCATCATCAGCCCTTGTATCAGCCCGGCAGTAAAGCGCGGCGCTGGCGCATCCAATCAGGGTGTAGCAGTTTTCCCTCGCATATAACCTACCCCCGCACCAAAAATAACTTCCGCCCCGGCCATGTTGGCGCTTCCCCGTAGCCCGATAGCGTTTAGCGCCATCAACTCGATAGTCCGGCGAATTAGCGCACTAGCAAATTTGCGTACTAGCATTGACTCCCATACCCGGCTGTGATATAGCTTGTTGCCAGTTTTCCAGACATCTCAACCGGGAGGGCTTCGCCATGAAGCTTGTTGTGAGCACTTTTCTGCTCAGCCTATTCGCCTGCACTGTCGCTTGGGGACAGGCTACCGCGCAAATTCACGGCATAGTTCAAGACGCTAGCGGTTCGGCCGTCCCGGACGCCCAGGTGAAGGCCACGCAGACCGACACAGGCATCACTCGAGAAGCCACCAGCGGGTCGGATGGCGGCTATGTGTTGACCAATTTGCCACTCGGGCCTTATCAGGTCGAGGTCACCAAGGAGGGCTTCACGAAATATGTCCAGTCCGGTATTGTGCTGCAAGTGAATGCCGACGTCGAGGTGGCCGTCGCATTGAAGGTGGGAGCCGTGAACGAGCAGGTCGTGGTGGAGGCGAACGCCGCCCAGGTCGAAACGCGCAGTTCGGGCGTCGGCGAGGTGGTCCAGACGCAGCGCATCGTGGACCTGCCGCTGCTCACCCGCGACGTGACCCAATTGATGACGCTGACCGGCGCCGCCGTGAGTTACCCTAACGGACGCTACCCCTACATGATTGCGATCGCCGGGCAACCCTCCAGCGGCGAGCCGTTCGGAACGGACTACTACCTGGACGGCGCAAACCATATCAATTACCAGACCTCGGCGACCATGCCCCTCGCATTTCCGGACGCCGTGCAGGAGTTCAAAGTTGAATCCAGCGGTCAACTTGCGTCGCACGGGGCGTCGGCCGCCATCACCGTGGTAACCCGGTCGGGATCCAACGATTTCCACGGCAATCTGTTCGAATTTCTCCGCAACAGTGCATTCGGCAGCGCCCGCGAGTACTTCTCGCCGACCGCCGTTAATTACAAGGAAAGTCAGTACGGCGGAACGTTTGGCGGGCCCATCAAGAAAAACAAGCTGTTCTTCTTTTTCGGTTTCCAGGGTACGGACATCCATTCGAATCCCGACAACACCATCACCAACGTTCCGACGGCGGCGGTGATGAACGGGGACTGGACCACCTATGCCTCGGCGCCATGCAACGCTGGCGTTGCCAAGGCTTTGAAGGCGCCTTTCGTCAACCAGATGATCAGCCCGGCGCTCTATTCCGCACCGGCCGTGTACATCGCCAATAAACTTCTGCAGAGCCTCTCTGCCAGCGGCGTTACGCCCAACCAATGCGGCTTGATTACCTACAACACCCCCGCGTACCAGAATGTTCACCAGTATACCGCCAAGTTCGATTATCAATTGAGCGATAAGCAATCGATTTTCTTCCGCGGTCTGGATACGACTACCGCGATTCCGAATGCCTTCTCTCTCACGCCCAATATTTTGACGGCGAGCGACACGGGTTCGAGCGTACTGGTGCAGTCGTACGCCGTCGGACATACCTACATTGTGAGCAGTAGCTTCGTTCAGTCCTTCCACCTGGGCTTTGAGCGGAGCGCCACCAACAATATCCAAGATCAGTATTTCGACTATTGCCAGGCAGGTGTTCAGAACTTCTGGTGCGGCGCCCAACAGAACCAACTGGGCGGTCTCATTATCACCGGCGGATTTACAGGAGGGGGCGGCGCCGCGGGAGGACAAGGCAAGGCTGCCACTTACATAACCTCTGAATCCGCCAACGAGGACATGAATTGGATCAAGGGGTCCCATCAGATCGCCTTCGGCGCAGGTTTCTTAGTAGGGAAATACGACGTTCTCAACGATTTTGCGGGCGCCGGACAATTCACTTTCAACGGCTCGGTCACCGGACTGGGCATGGCCGACTTCCTGACCGGCAACGTGAGCAGTTTCCTGGACGGGCTTCCCAATATCGGCGCCAGCGCGCAGAATTACATGAACCTTTATGTCACGGATAGCTGGCGGATCAATCCCCGTTTGACTTTCAATTTCGGACTCCGCTGGGAGCCCTATTTGCCGATGGTGGTGAAAAACGGCACTCTCTCGAATTTCAGCATGAGCCGATTCCTGGCTGCCACTGCCTGCCAGGCGGCGGGGACCTCTTGCGATAGGAGCACGGTGTTCTTGAACGCGCCGGACGGGTTCTACTTCCCCGGCGATCCCGGCTTTCCAGGAGACTCCGGGGCCTATAGCCATTGGGATCATTTCGATCCGCGCGGGGGGCTAGCCTGGGATCCCAAAGGCGACGGAAAGACGTCTATCCGCGCCGGCTATGCGTACGGCTATGCGTCCATACCGGGCGTATCGCGCCTGGATCAAGCCGGCTTCAACCCTTGGGGCGGACGCAGCACGTATACCGGGGATTTCAACTTCGCCAATCCGTACGCGACGATTCCAGGCGGAAACCCGTTGCCATACACCGTCAACCCGAACGTGATTTTCACCCAAGCCGCAAATTTCATGTCCGCGCCTTATAACCTGCCCTCGCCAACCACGTACTCGTGGAACTTCTCGGTTCAACGGCAGATTGGAAGCAGCTGGCTCGTCTCCAGCTCGTACATCGGTAGCCGCGTACAGCATTTGGACATCAACCAGCCGGTCAATTATGCGGAGCTCGTGGGAACGGTCGAGGCTAGCGGCTGCGCTGCGACGGCGACCAACTGCAGTTCCACGGCCAATACCCAAGCCCGCCGCGTTCTCAGTTTGTTGAATCCCTCTCAGGGGCAGTATGTCGGATTTTTGGATCAATGGGAGCCTGCGGGCACGCAAATCTATAACGGTTTGCTGACTTCGGTGCAGAAGCGCTTCAGCCATGGCGTCAGTGGCAGCGCCAATTGGACCTGGTCGCATTGCATCGGCGTTTTTCAGGGGTACGATTCGAAAGCCGATCAAACCTCGACCATGTACGGCAATCTGAACTTTGACCGCGGCAACTGCGACGCCGACCGGCGCCACATCGTCAATATTACGGTCGTGGAATTAACGCCGAAATACTCCAACCGCATCCTGCGGATCGTGGCCAGTGACTGGCAGATTTCGGGCATCTACCGCTTCTCGTCCGGCATGCCGATGGCCATCCAGGACGGAACTGGGATTGACCGCGAGTTGAGCGGCATCGAACACCAGCGGCCGAACTTGGTCCTCTCCGACGCCTATACCGGACTGACCGGCCCGAATCAGCCCTACTTCAATGTCAGCGCTTTCGCCGATCCGGCTCTGGGAATCTTTGGCAATCTGGGCTGGAACAGCATGGTGGGACCGACGTTCTGGGACATGGACATGGCCCTTTCCCGGATCTTCCGTTTTCGAGAAAGGCATTCGCTGGAGATTCGCGCCGATGCGTTCAATCTGACCAACAGCTTCGTTTCGAACCCGGCCGGTTCGGCCCAGCCGGGCAGTTCCGTAGTGAACGCTTTTCAAGCCATCAACAGCAATCTGTTCGGCCTAAATAATGCCGCTCAAACGACGCGCAAGATCCAGTTCGCGTTGAAGTACGCCTTCTAATTCGCTAATCCAGGATAAGGTTCAGCCCGCAAAACCCGCATGAGTTTTTTGTAAAAACTCGGCGATAACTATTATTGGTTGTAGCCGTACTGCGTTCTTCGGGTGCATCTCTCTGGAACCAAAGGGGCGCTGAGTCGGTAACCACTTAGTAGTCGCGCGCGTATCTTAACTATCAACTGCGTTATTCAATATGGACGATGGAACTATATAGTGATGGACCGTCGAAGCTGGCTCAAAAGCGCGGCTAAACTCGGCGTGGCGGGCGTTGTTCCGAGCGCTTTGAACGCGGTTCGTACAGAGAGCACGCCCCATCGAAAGCCGCACGGGCCTATTTTGGCATCCGATACCAACGCGGTGGTGGAGACCATTTTCGGAAAGGTGCGGGGCTACACTCGCAACGGTATTTTCACATTCAAGGGCATTCCGTATGGCGCCGATACCGGCGGCGACGCGCGCTTTCGTCCGCCCTCGAAACCGGAACCGTGGACCGATATTCGCAGCTCGATGATGTACGGGTCGGTTTGCCCGCAGGTACCCCGGCTAAGCTGGAAGCGCGATGAGGAAGCTTGGCTCTTCTCCTGGAATGACGGCGTGGCGGGTGAAGACTGCCTGCGTGTGAATGTCTGGACCCCCGGCATAAACGACAACAAAAGACGGCCCGTCATGGTCTGGCTGCACGGCGGCGGCTACGTGGCAGGTAGCGGCCAGGAGCTCCGCTCCTATGACGGCGAGCGGTTGAGCCGTCGCGGCGACGTGGTCGTGGTCAGCGTGAATCATCGCTTGGGCGCACTTGGCTTCCTGAACCTGGCTGAATACGACGTGCGCCGTTATGGAGCTTCTTCGAACGTCGGTCTGCTCGACCTGGTGGCCAGCCTGGAGTGGGTGCGAGACAATATCGGCAATTTCGGCGGCCATCCCGAAAACGTCACTATCTTCGGCCAGTCCGGAGGCGGCGGAAAGGTCAGCGCGTTAATGAGCATGCCGGCGGCCAAGGGACTGTTTCATCGAGCCGTGGTTCAAAGCGGATCGCTGCTTCCGGTTTCCACCCCGGATGAATCGGCCAGGATCGCCGCGGCAACATTAGACGAGCTCGGGTTGGCTAGCTCGCAGATCGAGCAGTTGCATACCCTTCCGGCCGAGCGGCTCATCGCGGCGGCCAGCGTGGCGATAAAAAAATACACGCCGACGGTGGATCCGGTGAGAGTTTGGGACCAAATCGGATGGACCCCCACCGTGGATGGAACGATTCTGCCCGGCATTCCGTTCGATCCGCGGGCGCCCGAGGTCTCCTACCACGTGCCGATGATGATCGGAACGGTGTTGAACGAATTTGTTACCGGAATCGATAATCCTAACGCAGACTCGCTGACCACCGAAGAGTTGAGGACCTTTGCATCCAAGTTCGGCGATCCCGAGGCGATCGTGAATGCTTATCGCGAAGCTTACCCGGACGCCGCCAATTTTGACGTGCTGTCGTTGATCGCGGCCTCACCGGTCCGGCGCAATGCCGTACTGCAAGCCCGCCGGAAGATGGCTCTCGCCGGGGCGCCGGCCTATCTGTACTTATTTGCGTGGCAGACTCCGGTGCTGGATGGCCGTCCGCGCGCCTTCCACTGCAGCGAGCTGGCCTTTGTTTTCGATAACGTCGATCGCTGCGAAAACATGACCGGAAGCGTTGCAGAGGCCCATCGGCTGGCACCGAAAGTGAGCGATGCCTGGATCAGTTTCGCGCGCACGGGCGATCCCAACCACCACGGAATTCCGAAATGGCCGCCGTTTGCAGCTACAGCTGGGTCGACCATGCTCTTCGATGAAGAGTGCACGGTGGAGCCGGAGGCCGAACACCTGCTGGCTTTAACCGAAGCAAAAGCTTGAATAGACCGCACCTGGTTAAGGCTGCTCTCGGAGTAGCTGGGCGGCTGCTTCGGCCATCGCTGCTGCAGCCCGCTCGCCCAGGACGCTTAGATCCTCCCGCCAGCCGGTTCGCGATGCGCCACCGCTGATTAAGAACGCCGGGGGCGCGCTGTTCGCCAAGCTCAAAACCTGTCCAGCCGACAAATGATGCGACCAAGGACTGAATTCCTTTTTTTCGACAAGCGTTTGAAAAACGGAGCCGGGTTCCTGATCGACTGCCGCATCCAGGAAAATCACCAGGGATGCGCCTTCCACCTGAGCCGCGAGCTCCGGCACTAGCTGGTGGGATTTCAAAACCTCGGCCGCACCTGGGGCAAGAGTTCGCTCCAACAGTTCGGCTGCGCGCCAGCCGATTCCATCATCCTCGCGCAGAGGATTACCGTAGCCGATGATCAAGGGCCGCTTCACTCGAACCTCGCTTGGCGGTCGAGCAGAGCGCCCGTGGAATCGATCAGATTCATCTCGAGCGGCATTTGGCCGGCGGCATGAGTCGAACAACTGAGGCACGGATCAAAGGCTCGAATGACCGCTTCGACGCGATTCAGGGCGCCCTCGGAGAACTTGCCATCGCGCACGAAGTACGCCGCAGTCTGCTGGATGCCGCGGTTCATCGCGAGATTATTGTGCCCGGTGGCGATGATCAGGTTAGCCCAGCGGATCAGCCCGTTGCGATCGACTTTGTAGTGATGCAGCAGCGTCCCGCGCGGCGCTTCCGACATACCCACGCCTTCGTCCTGGTTCGGGTCGGCAAACGCGCGCACGTGCGGACTGAGAATATCGGGATGCGCCAGGAGCTCCTCGATGCGCTCGACCACATGCAGCATCTCGATCAGGCGCGCGTGATGATAGTAGAAAGAGCTGAGCAGCGGCGTGCCCGCGAACGAGCGCAGCACCCCGAGTTCATGATCGGCGCGGGGCGTTCCGCAGCGGGTCACCAGGTTCAGGCGGGCCAGCGGCCCTACGCGATAGATACCGTCCGGATAACCGAGCGGGCGGTAAAACGCGGACTTCAAGTACGAATCGTTCTCGGCGACTTCGCCAATGTAGGAGGGATAATCCGCCGGAGCGAGATGGTCGGCTACCACCGCTCCATCGGGACCCACGATGCGCAGCGGCCCGTCGTAATATTCCAGACCACCCGAGCCGTCCGTGAGTCCGAGAAACAGCGAAGGAAAATTGGCGAAGGATTGCACCTCTTCGGGGAAACATTGCAGCAGCCGGCGAAAACGATCGAGCGTTCGATCCAGCGCGGCGATTGCATCCGGGAGCATGGCCCGGATCTGCTGGTGCTTTTCTTCAGTGAGCGGCGCGCTGACGCCGCCGGGAACCACCCAAGCGGGATGAATGCGCTTTCCGCCCAGGATTTCGACGATTTGCTGGCCGATCTGGCGGAGACGAATCCCGTCGCGCGCGACTTCGGGCGCCGCGGCCGCTACACCGAACAGATGGCGTTTCTCGGGCGGCGAATCCATTCCGAGGATCAGGTCAGGCGAGGAGAGATGAAAAACGCTCAAAGCGTGCGACTGGAGAATCTGCGCCAGATTCATGATGCGGCGCAGGCGCGCGGCGTTGGCCGGGATGTTCACGCCCAGAATGGCGTCGCAGGCCTTGCGAAGAGGCGATCAGATGGCTGACCGGACAAATGCCGCAGATGCGCGCCATCAGCGACGGCATTTCATAGAAAGGCCGGTTCTCGCAGAATTTCTCGAAGCCGCGCAATTGCGTGATGTGCAGCCGGGCGTCCAGACACTTCGCCCGAGTCGGATAACTGCACGGTGACTTTGGCGTGGCCTTCGATGCGCGTTACAGGATCGATGAGAATTGTTTTCGGCATAATTCAAGCGCCAAAACGCTGGGTGGCCTGATGACGCGGCGGGCGGCCGGCAACCAGGTCCTCTAAAGTCTGAAAAATTAAATCCGCCGACGGCGGGCAGCCGGGGACAAACACATCCACCGGCACAACTTCGTGGATGGGGCGCACGCGATCGAGCAGGCGAGGAATGACGGAGCTGGGAAACGGTTTCGGGATCGCGACGGTGTCGACATAGGCGCGCTCCAGCACCGGCTTCACGCCGAAAGCGATTGCGCATGCCGGGAATGTTGCTGGTGACGGCGCAATCGCCCAGCGAGACCAGAATCCGGGTGTGCGCCCGAACCTTCTTGATTTTCACCAGATCGTCCTCGTTCGAGACCGCGCCTTCCACCAGCGTGATGTCCACCTGCTCGGGAAAATCCTTGCGGTCCACCAGTGGGCTGTAGACCAGATCGGCTTGTTCGGCGAGCGCGAGCAGCCGCTCGTCCATATCCAGAAACGACATGTGGCAGCCGGAGCAGCCATCCAGCCAAACGGTGGCCAGCGTTGGCTTGTTGTTACTCATGATGCTCACCTCGCATGAGGGTCAAATAGGGAAGGAACTGGCGGCGTTTGGACATTTCGGCCACGGATCGTCCCTTTTCGCTGAGCGCGCCGGTGGGACAGACGTGCACGCATTTGCCGCAACTGGTGCAGCTTTGCGATTCGCCCCAGGGTTGCGCGAGATCGGTGATGACCAGCGACTCGCTGCCCCGCCCCATCACGTCCCAGGTATGCGCGCCTTCGATTTCATCGCACACGCGAACGCAGCGCGTGCACAGGATGCAGCGATTCTGATCCAGCACGAAGCACATGTGGCTGGCGTCCACCGGCAAGCTGGGGATAGACGTAGTGGAAGCGGATGTGATCGATGCCGAGCTGCTGCGCGAGCGACTGCAACTCGCATTGGCCGTTGGAGACGCATACGCTGCAAACGTGGTTGCGCTCGGCGAACAGCATCTCGAGAATCATGCGCCGGTATTCGTTGCAGGCGCGGGCTCTGGGTGGCGACGTGCATGCCCTCGGCGACCTTGGTGGTGCAGGCGGCCAGCAGCTTGGCGAGTTCCTTCGACCTCCACCAGGCACAGCCGGCAGCCGCCCTATGTCGGAAAGACCCGAAACGTAGCAGAGCTTCGGAATCTGGACGCCGTTTTCGCGCGCGACCTCGATGATGGACTGGTCGTCGCGGGCGCTGACGTCGTGGCCATCGATTTCGAGAGTGACAACTTGGCCGCCATCGCTAGCTTCGCTCCTTCCGCGGCAAATGCGGCTTCGTACTCGGGCCGGAAATAGCGCAGCGTGCTCATGCACCGGATTGGGCGCCGACTGGCCAAGGCCGCACAGGCTGGTGTTCCGCACCATGTCGCACAGCGATTCGAGCAGCGCCAGATCGGCGGGCGTGGCCTCGCGGTCGGCAAACTTCCCAAGCAGGTAATGCATCTGAGCCGTGCCGGCGCGGCAGGGAATGCACTTGCCGCAGGATTCGGTCATGCAGAATTCCATGAAGTAGCGCGCCACATCCACCATGGAGGACGTCTCGTCCATGACGATCATGCCGCCCGAGCCCATGATCGAACCGAGCTTGGTGAGCGTTTCATAATCCACCGGCGTGTCGAGAAAAGCTTCCGGGATGCAGCCGCCGGAAGGGCCGCCGGTCTGCACGGCTTTGAATTGCTTGCCGTTCGGGAATGCCGCCGCCGATTTCGAAAATGATCTCGCGCAGCGTAATGCCCATGGGAACTTCGATCAGGCCGGCGTTCTGTATGGCTCCCGCCAGCGCGAATACCTTGGTGCCCTTGCTGCGTTCGGTGCCGATGGCGGCGAACCAATCGCCGCCGTTGCGGATGATGGGCGCGATATTGGCGTAGGTTTCCACGTTGTTGATCAACGTGGGAAGGTCCCATAAGCCGGACGCGGCGGGGTAAGGCGGCCGGGGACGAGGCGTGCCGCGCTTGCCTTCGATGGAGGCGATCAGAGCGGTCTCTTCGCCGCACACAAAGGCGCCCGCGCCCAGCCGGATG
Organism: Bryobacterales bacterium; assembly: GCA_963732175.1. GTDB lineage: Bacteria > Acidobacteriota > Terriglobia > Bryobacterales > Bryobacteraceae > Palsa-89. The sequence goes on from CAVSYF010000005.1 coordinate 57,766, forward strand.
TTGATCCGAAAATTGAAGTGGCTTCCGCAAATGCTGTTGCCCAGCAGGCCCTGCCGTTCGGCGTCGCGAATGGCGGTCTTCAGGCGCGCGACGGCCAGCGGATACTCGGCGCGAACGTAAATGTAGCCTTCGCTCGCTCCTACCGCGTAGGCCGCGATGGCCATGCCCTCCAGCACCCGATGCGGGTCGCTTTCGAGCACGCTGCGATCCATGAATGCACCGGGATCGCCCTCGTCGGCATTGCAGATCACGGTCTTGGGCGTTCCCGCCGCCTTGGCCACCGTGCCCCATTTCAAGCCGGTGGGATAGCCGGCGCCTCCGCGGCCGCGCAGTCCGCTCTTGTGGATTTCCGCGACTACTTCGGCCGGTGCGCGCTCGCTCAGCACGGAAGCCAGCGCGGCATAGCCCTCTACAGCGATGTAATCCTCCAGGCTCTCGGGATCGATGCGGCCGGAGTTTTCGAGGACGGTCTTGTGTTGTCGGGCGAAGAAAGGCAGTTGTGAATCCAGGTGAATATGCCGCACGGGCGGACCTTGCAGGGCCGCGATGATGTCGGGGGCGTCCGACGGCTGCACGCGCTGATAGAGGATCCCGCCGGGCTCAACGCTGACTAAAGGTCCGGCGCCGCACAATCCCAGGCAACCCACCTTGCGGATCGCGCAGCTTTCGGCTCCATATCCTTCGGAAGCAGCCGCTTCCACCAGCGCGCTCTTCACGCGCGTCACTGGCCAGGGACTGGCATCCGGCCGCGCCACAAACGTTCACCCGCATCGGGATTTCGGCGCGCACTTGACGCTCGTGCGCTGCGATCGACTTCAGTTCCTCAACCAGCATGTCGGCGGACCTCTTGCAGCTTCTTGTGTAATATTTCAGGCGTCACGCGCCCGATCACCTCTTTGTCGAGCACCACCACCGGCGCGAGCCCGCAAGCGCCAAAGCAGCGCGCAGTGAGTAAGCTGATTCGCCCATCCGGCGTAGTTTCGCCCGGTCTTATGCCTTCGGCCGCCGCGACCGCCTTGAGTATCGCCGGCGCTCCTTTGATGTAGCAGGCCGTGCCGGTGCACACGATGCAGGCATGCTCGCCCTGCGGCTTCATCGTGAAATGGTTGTAAAACGTTGCCGCGCCATAAACCTGGCTGAGCGGAATCTTCAACATGGCCGCCACATAGGTCAGGCCGGGCTTATCCAGATAGCCAAAGGCCTGCTGAAGTGTATGCAGGGTCTCGATTAGAGCGTTACGCTCATTACCCAGTTTTCGCATCGTGGCGGCGACGATTTTCCAACGCTTGTCCTCGGAAGGGGGATCGCATTTCTGAAGATAGGGCAACATATGGAAACGCTGAAAGTGCACCTTGCCAGCCACGGAGAATTGGGCTAAGTCGCGCATCTTCAAAGCATCGATGTTATATGGCGCGGGGCAGGAGCAGGACGGCTGGGTCAAATAACCCAAAATTGAAGGCAAACAGCCTGGAATCACAGAGCCTTACGGACGGCGTCTGGCGTGCAGTTTGCGTTGATGGACGAACGTCTGGGAGGTGGTAGTTTTGAAGCGCACACAAGTCACGATTGACGGCAACGAGGCAGCCGCTTATGTTGCCTACCGAGCGAGCGAAGTCATTGCAATCTATCCGATTACTCCATCGTCGGCGATGGGGGAGTGGTCCGATCAGTGGTCTTCGGCAAGTGAAAAGAATATCTGGGGATCGGTTCCCAATGTGGTGGAAATGCAGAGCGAGGGCGGAGCGGCGGGCGCGGTGCACGGTTCGCTGCAAGGCGGAGCGCTGACGACCACGTTCACCTCGTCGCAGGGTCTGCTGCTGATGATCCCCAACATGTACAAGATTGCGGGCGAGCTGACGCCGGCGGTTTTCCATGTCGCGGCGCGGGCGCTGGCGGCGCAAGGGCTTTCGATTTTCGGCGACCATCAGGACGTAATGGCGGTGCGGGCCACCGGTTTCGCGCTGCTCGCCTCGCACTCCGTGCAGGCGGTCATGGATATGGCGCTGATCGCGCACGCGGCGTCGCTCGAATCCCGGGTTCCTTTTATTCATTTTTTCGACGGTTTTCGAACCTCGCACGAAATCGCGAAGGTGGAGCAGCTCAGCGTCGAGGATATGCGGGCCATGATCCCGGACGAATTAGTGCGAGCACATCGGGCGCGCGCTCTCAACCCGGACCATCCGGTGCTGCGCGGGACGGCTCAGAATCCCGATGTGTACTTCCAGGCGCGCGAGACCGTGAATCCGTTTTATGAGGCGTGCCCCGGCGTCGTGCAGCGCGTGATGGATCGGTTTGCAGCGCTCACCGGCCGGCAGTATCACCTGTTCGATTATTTCGGCGATCCCGACGCCGAGCGCGTGGTGGTGCTGATGGGGTCGAGCGCGTTGGCGGCCGAAGAGTGCGTGGAGGCGCTGCGAGCTCGCGGCGAAAAAGTCGGCCTGATCAACGTGCATCTGTTCCATCCGTTCTCAGCCAAGGCTTTTGTGGATGCGCTGCCGCGGACGGTGCGGGCCATCGCGGTGCTCGACCGGACCAAAGAGCCCGGGAGCGCGGGCGAGCCGCTGTATCAGGACGTCATCATGGCCTTGCACGAGTCCGACGGCTGTTTTGTGGCGTGGCCGCGCGTCATCCGAGGCCGTTATGGCCTGGCGAGCAAGGAATTCACTCCGGCTATGTGCGCCGCGGTTTTCGCGGAACTCGCGCTGCCGAGCCCGCGCAAGCAGTTCGTGGTCGGCATCCGTGACGACGTTTCTAATCGCAGCCTGTCCTACGACGAGAAGTTCTCCACCGAGGATCCCGAGACAGTGCGGGCGGTCTTTTACGGGCTCGGAGCGGACGGAACCGTCGGCGCCAACAAGAACTCGATCAAGATTATCGGGGAGGATACGGAAAATTTCGCGCAGGGCTACTTCGTTTATGACTCGAAGAAGTCCGGCGCCATGACGATTTCGCATCTGCGCTTCGGGCGCAAGCCGATTCGCTCCAGCTACCTGATCTCGCGCGCGAGCTTCGTGGCGTGCCATCAATTTTCGTTTCTCGAACGCATCGATGTTCTGCGGCTGGCCGAGCCGGGCGCGACGTTTCTGCTGAACAGTCCTTTTGGCGCTGACGAGGTGTGGGAGCATCTGCCGCGCACGGTGCAGAACGAGATCATCCAAAAGCGGCTGCGATTTTTCGTGATCGACGCCTACCGCGTGGCGAAAGACAACGGCATGGGCGGGCGCATCAATACCGTGATGCAGACCTGCTTCTTCGCGCTCAGCAAAGTGTTGCCGCGCGAGGAGGCCATCGCGGCCATCAAACACGCCATCGAAAAAACCTACGGAAAGCGCGGGGACGCGGTGGTGCAGAAGAATTTTGCTGCGGTCGACGACTCGCTGGCGCACTTGCAGGAGGTGGCTGTTCACGAAGTAGCTAACAGTTCGTTTGACTTGCGTCCAACCGTTTCCGCGGATGCGCCCGAGTTCGTGCGGCATGTACTCGCGCCCATGATCGCGGGCGACGGCGACGAGTTGCCAGTTAGTGCGCTGCCGTTCGATGGCACCTATCCTACCGGCACATCCAAATGGGAGAAACGCAACTTAGCCCAGGAAATTCCGGTGTGGGATGAGGAGCTGTGCATTCAATGCGGAAAGTGCGTGATGGTCTGCCCGCATGCGGTGATTCGCTCGAAGCTGGCTGATCCCGAAAGATTGTCGGCAGCCCCCAGCGGCTTCAAATCGACGGTGGCGCGCTGGAAGGACCGGGAACATCTGCGCTACATGTTGCAGGTTTCTCCGGAGGACTGCACGGCCTGCACGCTGTGCGTGGAAGTGTGCCCGGCGAAGAGCAAGAGCGATCCATCGCACAAGGCGGTCAACATGGCGCCGCAAGCGCCCATTCGCGAGCAGGAGAAGCGCAATTGGGACTTCTTCTTAAGCCTGCCGGAGTTCGACCGCAGCGCGCTGAGCGTCCACAACGTGAAAGATATCCAACTGCTCCAGCCGCTGTTCGAGTTTCCGGGCGCGTGCGCGGGCTGCGGCGAGACGCCGTACATCAAGCTGCTCACGCAGCTGTTCGGCGACCGGTTGGTGATCGCCAACGCCACGGGCTGTTCGTCCATCTACGGCGGCAACCTGCCCACCACGCCCTATACGGTGAACGGAGCGGGGCGCGGGCCGGCCTGGTCGAATTCGCTGTTTGAGGATAACGCCGAGTTTGGCCTCGGCTTGCGCGTGTCGCTGGATAAGCAGGCGCAATACGCCCAGGAGTTGGTGGAGAGGCTGCGCAACGAGATCGGCGGGGAACTGGCGAAAGCAATTCTGGATGCCGATCAGTCCAACGAGGCGGGCATCCAGGCCCAGCGGGATCGCGTCGCTGACCTGGAGCGGCGGCTCTCAGCAATCGACAGCCCTGAGGCGCGGGACTTGCGGGCGCTCACCAGCGCGCTGGTTCGCAAGAGCGTCTGGACGCTGGGTGGCGATGGCTGGGCCTACGACATCGGCTTCGGCGGTCTGGATCATGTGTTCGCCTCCGGCCGAAACATAAAGGTCCTGGTGCTCGATACCGAGGTCTATTCGAATACCGGCGGGCAGGCGTCCAAGGCCACTCCGCGCGCCGCGACCGCAAAATTCGCCACAGCCGGAAAAACTTCGGGCAAAAAGGACCTGGGGATGATGGCCATGACCTACGGCACCGTGTACGTCGCGCACGTGGCGATCGGGGCCAGCGATACCCAGACCGTGAAGGCGTTCCTCGAAGCCGAGGCGTATCCCGGGCCGGCGCTGATCATCGCTTACGGGCACTGCATCGCGCACGGGATCGACATGGCGCATGGTCTGGACCAGCAGAAGGCGGCGGTGCAATCGGCGTACTGGCCGCTATTCCGCTACAATCCGGAGCTGGCGGGCGACGGCAAGAATCCGTTTCAGTTGGATTCCAGGCCGCCTTCGCTGCCGCTTGAAAAATATGTCTACAACGAGGGGCGCTACAACGTGCTCGTGCGCAGTTCGCCCGAAACGGCCGCTCTGCTTTTGGCGGAAGCGCAACAGGACGTGAACCTCCGCTGGAAGATGTACGAGCATTGGGCTAAGCTGCCGCAGGCGTGACGGGCCAAGCGTTTTGCCCTACTTCGGCGCGGTCTGCTTGGTCGCCGGCTGCATGGTCTTCAACTTCTCCACGTAGTCCGGATACAGCGCCTCGGCATGCCCCCGCACGGCGTCGTAAGGAATGCCGTAGCGGATCGGAAACTCCGGCAGATCCTTGTTCCGCCCGGGCAGAATATGCGGAACCTCCGTGGCGGTTCGCACCACTTCCACGGTGACCTCCTGCGGAGCGCAAGGACTGCGGTAGAACTGCAGCGAATCGTCGAAGACCCAGGTATTTGACCGGACCAGCGGTTCGGTGAGATACACCGGATCTTCGATGATCGTGATCTCGTTCAGATGATCGCCGTGCCGCACCCAGTTCTCGGTCACCACCGTGCGATCGCTCTGAGCGACGCCATTGCGTTCGGTGTAGCCTTCCTTGAGGTGCGTGGTGTGGACCACCAGCGTCGCGCCTTCCCATTTACCAGTCGAAAATCCAGACCAGGTGTGCGCCGCATAGTCCGGCGGATGCGAACGGCCGTCCATGTAGATCCACCGCTCCGGCTCTTCGAACCCGCCGCGAATCCGCCAGGCGACGATCTTTTCGATTCTTGGGTCGATCTCGGCCCACCACTTGATCGTTGTTCCCGAAAATCCGCGCTCAAAATACGGGCCCGTGTGCGGACGACACTGGTACTCGGGAATCGTGAACAGAGACGCTTCCCACGAATCGGCTCGCAGGCGGGCCGCATCATTGAGAGGCAGACCGGTATAGTCTCCGATCTCGGGCCCCGAGCCGCGCTTGGAGGCGTCCGAATGATTCAACTTCCGGTACTTGCCGGTAAAATCGCTTTGCGCAAATGCAGGCGCGCCAGCAAGCATCGCAACGACGATAATTCCGGTCAACGCGACGAGCATATGCGAACCGTCAAGGACCCTCATTCTGCCCTCCTCTCGCCGCGTCCGGAGATGTAAGCACGGAAGGAGGAGCGATCTCGCAACCGGTCGGATGCCACTTCGAGCCGTCCGGCTCCTTCTTGAAAAACGAATCGGTGACGAAAGGTTCAGTGAAATACTTCGGGTCGGTGACGATCGTCATCACGTGGAACCACTGAGCGCCGTCGGAACTGTCGGAGTCGCGCTCGAAATACTCCGTGATCGCCGCATCCTCGCTATAGGGAACGCCGTTCTTGCGGACGTAGCCGGCGCGCAGATTGCTGGTCGTGACCTTCAGAGAGCCGCGGGTGCCTGGCGGAGGCGGCCCAGCGCCGCGCCCCACCAAGGTTCCGAAATCCCACTGCGCGATCGAACGCCCCTGCCAGGTTCTCTCGCCGGCGGGCTGTTCCGGCTTGCCGAAGCGCAGCAGCCGCGTTTGCGTTCCCGCGTCCGTTTCGATCTTCAGCGTATTCGGATCCTGCCACGTAATATGCAGACGAGTCGGCATACGCATGATCCCGCCCACTCCGAACGGTTTGCACTGATTGCCCGCGGCGATGTCTTTCGACAGGTCCCACGCGTTCATGACGCGCTGACCTTCGGCGTTGAGGGGCACGCTGGTAAAGTCGCCTTTGGGCGGCGTCAGCATGCGCCAGCGCCAGTCCTCGGTGATAATTGACGCCCAATACCCGGTGAGATCGATGGGCGCTCGAGCTTGGGCTGTCTGGGGCGCCTGCGCGCCGCGGCCTGGCTGTGCAGCCACGTTCCACGCCCCGCCAGTCAGGCCCAGCACGACCGCGAGCGCATCCGCAAAATTTCGAAACCGTCTCATTGAATCTTCGAATTCTGACTCGCACCGCTACGGCCACTGGACGTCAGCGTGCGGTACACCGCTTCGACAAACATGTCGGCGGTCCACTGGCGCGTCGCGTACCGTGGATCATAATCGGCCGTCGGCTTGGCGGCCTTCACCTGCTCTAGTGTCATGCCGCGCTTGATCATGTCCTGAATCCGGTCGCGAATAATTGCGGCCATGTTGCGATACTCCACCACATCGGCCTGATCGCACAGACGTCCCTCGCCTGGGATCACGTAGGTGCCGCCTTCCTGGTGATCGTGCGGCACGGCGAGATCGATGATGCGATTCAGCGCGTCGATATTTCCGTTGATGGTGCCGCCCGCCTTCAGGTCCAGTACCGGATAGCTGGTGGTCACGAAGGCGCCGCCCGTGGCGAGCACATCGGAGTGGCGAAACAAGATCAGGCTGTCGCCGTCGGTATGAGCCGCCGGCACGTGGATCATCACGATCGGCTCGTTGTTAAAGACCACCTTCTTGTCCGGCGTGAAGAACGTCATAAGCGGCCAGGCCGCGACCGGCGTGGGCGATTGAGAACCAGTGGGCGCGCTCATTCGCTTCAGTACATTCTCGTGCGCAACCACGGTGGCCGGCTGAACCTCATTCTGTTTGCCGAAGAGCGGTATAGTCCCGACGCTGTTCTCGACCAACTGCTCGCCCGCCAGGGAAATCGGTCGCGTTGCCGCCGGTACTCTCAGGATGAAAATGCGTGTTGAGGATCCAGCGAATAGGCTGGTCGGTGAGACCGGCCATCACGTGCTTTACAGCGGCGAGCGTTTGGTCCGCCATCGCGAGCGTCCCGGTATCCACCAACAGCGCGCCCTCGTCGCCCACCTGCAACGCTATATTGCCAGGGCCCGCGCCCACCAGCATGTAGACCTTCGCTTTGCCCGATCCCTGCACGAACAAGGCCTGCACGGGATTCCCGGCCAGAACGATGGGCGGATTGTCGGCCGAAGGATGCGGGTCCCGCTGCGCGCGCGCAGGCCGCGCCAAGGATGCCAGGAGCAACACCGCCGAGAACATTGTTACCGCGAATCGTCCGATCGGTCCGTAGATCGCTTTCCGGTTCGCGAATTGGCTAGCTGCGCAGCGCACGTAGGACAGTATATCTCCGCAGCGAGGTGCGAGTCTGGTTCCTTGGATCTCCCCGCGAGCAGGCTACTACTCCTCGCGCAGGATCTCGAGCGGCTTTTGGCCGAGGATGCGAAAGCTGGCCATCCAACCGGCCGCGTTGGCGATGAGAGCGGTAGCGGCGACAGCGATGAGACTTGGCACAATCGGCCAGGAGACCTCCGCATCCAGGAAGCGCTTGAGCAGCAGGTTCGCGAATCCATCGGCCAGCAGCGTGCCCATCACTCCGGCCACCGCGCCGAGAACCAGAAACTCGACCGAAAAAATTCGGCTCACGCGCCAGCGCGTCGCACCCAGCGTTTTCAGGATCACGACTTCGCGCATGCGGCGGAAACGTGTTCCCGCCACGCTCGACGACAAGATCACCGCGCCCGCTAGAATTGCGAACAGCGAAATGAATCGCACCACCTCGGCGATTTTGTCCACCACGCCCCGCATGGTCTCGAGCACGTCGGCCAGGTTGATGACACTGACGGTCGGGAAGCTTCGATACATCGCCTCTTCGAGCGCGGGCACCGCGGCCGGCTGCGCGCGCATGCTGGCGTAATACACCAGCGGAAATTGATCCAGAGTGCCCGGGCTGAAGATGAATTCCACACGGCTCACCAGATGGACCGAATCGATGTTGTAGAGGCATGCCACCCGCGCGGCGAACTCCTTGCCGGCGATAGTCCACCGGGTCATCGAGCCGGGAGCAATGGAAAGCGTTCGGGCGGAATCCTGGTCCACGCAGACTTCGGCGGTTTGGCCTGGCCGCGTGGAATTCCACCATTGCCCGCGCACCACATCCACGTCGTCGGGCAAGCGGTCCGCATAAGTGACGGGCCGCGCTCTGCGGAACCGCCGGGCGTAGCCATTCACCGCCATGGTTTCGATCAGCCGCCCGTCGACCTCGATCAACTTTCCGGCCACGGTACCGATGACTTCGGGCGCGTCCTCAATGCCGCGTTGCTGTTTCACCAGCGCCAGCACGGCATCGCGGTCCTTCGGAGCGATGTCAACCAGGAACACGTTGGGCATCCCGGGCGGCGCAGTTCGATTCATCTGCGCAATCACGCCGCGCTGCACCACGTACACGGTCATGGTGAACGTGACGCCAATCCCGAGCGCGACCAGCACCGATTGCGCATGCGTCCCCGGCCGATACAGATTCGCGATGCCGTGCCGAATCGAGGCAGGCATGGTTCGACGGCTCAGCACTCTGAGACCGCGCAACAGCAGCCAGGCGATTCCGGACAACACTGCCATACTCACCACCAGCGCGCCCGCGAAATACTCGCCCGTTTTCCAGATATCGTTGCGAGTTCCGGTGGCGAACGACATCGCAATCCCGCCGACACCGGCGACGATCGCAATGCCGGCCAGGATGGAAGGGCGCGCCTGCGCCAAGCGAGATCGCCAGTTGAGATTGGTCTCCGTCATTTCCCGCCGTAAAACTACGTTCGGCCGAATCCGCCGGATGCTTAACAGCGGCAAAAGCGTAAACAGAAGCGCCGAGAGAATCGCAACCGCGATGCCTTGCGCGGCCGTGACGAAATCCCACCGCATGGACGGCTCCACGTGAAAGTAACGAGCCAGAAACTGGGGCAGTATCCACTGCACCGCGAGTCCGAACGCGACGCCAATGATTCCTCCCGCGAGGCCGAGCGCGAGCGTTTGTATCAGATATATGCGGATGATTTGGCTCGAGCGCGCGCCCAGGCATTTCATGATCGCGAGCGAATCCATGCGCTGCTGGATGTGCGCCTGCATTGCCGTCGCCACGCCCAGCGCCCCCACGATCAGCGTGATCAGGCTCACCAGGCTCAAAAAGGTCGTGGCGCGATTCAGCCCCTGCGTGACGATGGGATGCGACTCGCGGAAATCCGCGATCAGAGCATCGGGAAAGGACGCCTTCAATTCCCGGCGAACCTGCTCGATCCCCGGAGCGGCCGGTCCAAGGCGGAACAAAAATCGCTCGGAAGCGCGGCTGCCCGGCAACATCAGTCCGGTCCGATCCAGACCCTCGCGCGTGATCATCACCCGCGGACCAACATTCAACGTGCCGAGCATGCGGTCCGGCTCGAAAACCACCCGGCCAATAATCTGAAATGCCTGATCGCCCAACCGCAGCGTGTCGCCCACTTTTAGATTCAGCCGCAGCAGGACGTCATCCGATACCGCCACAGTATTCGACGTAAGCGCCTTCGAGAGCGGCGCGGCCGGCACCAGGCCGATCTCGCCATAAAACGGGTAGAGCTTCGGGTCCACGGCCTTCACCGAAACCAGCATGGGAGGTTTGGAATCACCGCCGGAGGCCATGCTCAGGGTCTCGGTGATCCAAGTGTGCTGAACATCGCGAGTGGCCAGCTCATTCATGACCGCCGTTTGCTGCTCAGTCGGCGTTTCGAAAACCCGTAGCGAAAGGTCCGCTGCCATGAGCGTGCGGGCCTGGCTCAACAGCATTCCCTGAAACGCGCGGCTGAACCCACGTACTCCGGTAAGCGATCCGACTCCCACCGCCACTGCGAAAATCACAAACAAAAACTTGAATGACGACGAGCGTGACTCGCGCCAAGCGATTTTAACGGCAGTGGTCCAGGAGAATCCCATGGTTCCTCCTAGGCGCTCGATTCATCGCTGACAATGCGCCCGTCGCTCAGCGTGATGCGGCGATTGGCCCGGCTCGACAGCGCTGAATCGTGCGTCACCAGCACCAGCGTCGTCCGCTCGCGCTGATTCAGAGAAATCAGCAAATCCAGCACGTGCTGTCCATTTTGACTGTCCAGATTGCCAGTGGGTTCATCGGCTAACAGGATGGGCGGCCGGACCATAAATGCTCGCGCCAGCGCCACGCGCTGCTGTTCGCCGCCGGAAAGCTGAACCGGATAATGGTCGCGCCGGTCCAGCAGCCCGACATTCGCGAGCAACTCCCGGGCGCGCGTTTTTCCTTCCGAGCCGTTTCCGCCCGTCAATTCGTAGGGAAGGAGCACGTTTTCCTCTGCCGTCAGCGTCGGCAAAAGATGGTAAGACTGAAAAACGAAGCCAACCTTACGCCCGCGCAGCACCGCCATGCGATCCTCGTCCAGGCCCGTGATGTCTTCGCCATCTAAAATAATTTTGCCGGACGTGGGCGTGTCCAAACCCGCTAAAAGCCCCAGCAGCGTGCTCTTGCCGCTGCCCGAAGGACCCATGATGGCAACGAACTCGCCCGGCAGAACGTCAAAATCAATGCCACGCAGAATATCCACCCGATGCGCGGCGGTCTGGATGCTTTTCGTGAGAGCCGAGACCCGAATCGCGGGCGCTCGGATAGGTTCCTCGGGCAATTCTTCTTTATTATGGCATTGGATGGGTTTCACTTTGATATTTAGATGTTGCGCGCTGGCGTTGGGTTTACTCCAATTCGCCTGGGGCGGGCAAGCGTTCGCCCAAGCGCCCGCCGCGGCCGCTCAGAAACCAGCGCAAAACCGAGCGGCGCAATCCAAGCCGGCCGACGCTAACCGGCCCGTCATTGTTGCCTTTGGCGATAGCTTGACCGCAGGCTACGGCGCCGAGCCAGGCTACAGCTTCCCCGATTTTCTGCAAAAAGACCTGGATCGTGCCGGCCTTGCTTGGCGCGTGGTGAATGAAGGCGTCAGCGGCGACACCACCAGCGACGGTTTGAACCGGCTGAACGAAGTGCTGGCGGCCAAGCCTCGCGTTGTAATCGTCGAATTCGGCGGCAACGACGGGTTGCGGGGCTTGCCCATCGAGACCACCCGCGCGAATCTCGAACAAATCATCTTGGCGCTTCGCAAGGCCGGCATCCGGCAGCTCATCGCCGGCATGACGCTGCCGCCCAATTACGGGCGCGCCTACATAAAATCGTTCGAGCAAGTTTATGTCGATTTGGCGGATCGATACAAGCTGGCGCGGATCCCGTTTTTGATGCAGGATATCGTGGCCAACGGGAATTTCCGGGCGCTCATCCAGCGCGACGGCATTCACCCTACTGCCGAGGGAAACGAAATCGTCGCGGCGACGGTGATGCGCTACTTGAAGCCGCTGCTGCGTCAGTAGCGGCCACTAGCCGTGCGTTCCGCGCTTTCTCGTTGCCTCACGGTTTGAATTGTTTTCCTCTGCGAGCAGACGCTTCAGTGCATCCTTGATTAGGGCCTCAATCTTCGCTCGAGTAACAATATCTCTGTGACCGATCCTCAGCACAGTTTCTTCGATGAACGAATCGCCCGCACCCATTTTGCGAACGATCAATTCGATTGGTTCCGCGGGAGCATCCCCCTTGGTTATGCCCTCGCTCCGAGCCTTAATAATTGCTGTCACCAGTTCAATAACGCTTTTCGAAAGTGTCGCCCCGGCAGTCGCAAGCGCAATCCATGCCAGGACCTCTGGACCGCTTTCATGTTCGATATAGCTAAATTCGTCGTCTGGCTTGACAAAAGCTGTCGCTCGATCAGCTGGTACGCACGTGGCGAATGCTCCTTGTGAAAACATCCCGAAGCAACGCGGACTTTGATCGAAACCGACTGCCATCCATCCCTTAGCGAATGCTTCGACTCAAACGAACGCATACGATGGGAGAACTCAGATTTCCAAGCAGAATCCATAGAGACTAATCCCCCGATCGCCCAAAATCATTCATTCCGGATCTCTACTTCCGATTCTACCCGTTCACGTATCTAGATTCCCGTCTTCCCCTGATTCCGCCCCAACTTGCATCCGCATCCTAGTCGTAAACAGCCATTCCCCTGCTAAACTCACCCCGGACCCCATGCGCCTTCCCATGACCTACTCACGCGCCGACGCTAGAAAAGCAAAATTGCCAAACGAACCCAGGCCCGCCCCGGCTCCCCCTCCGATCCCTGTATCATGGTCAGACGAGAAGTAAAATAATGCGCTACGTCCTCGCCTTGCTCCTGGCGTCTGCCGCGATCCTGCCGGCCCAGAACATCGTGCTCTCGAATGCCACCATCATCGACGGCACCGGAAATCCGCCGATGCGCCACGCGACCATCGTCGTAGAGAACGGCCGGATCGCCCAGATGGGTACTTTCACGGTTTCACTGCGGCCAGGTACCCCAGCTGTGGATCTCACCGGCAAGACCATCATCCCCGGCATCTTCAACTTGCACGCCCACATCGACGAGAAAACTCCCGACAAGCTCAGAATGTACGCGCATTACGGCGTCACCAGCGTGATCGGCATGGGCGGCGACGGCGACGCAGTCCTGAAAATCCGCGACGCCCAACGGCACGGCGACATCCGCGGCGCGCGCCTCTACACCGTCCTCACGCGCTTCGAGTTCGAGAAGGACGCCCGCACACCCGAGGAAGCCCGCGCCAAAGTCGACGAACTGTACAAGCGCGGCGCCGACGCCGTCAAAATCGTCGTCGATGACCGACGCCACACCGTCCAAAAGCTCAAAACCGAAATTCAGCTCGCCGTCATCGACCAGGCGCACAAGCACGGCCTCAAGGCGATGGCGCACGAATATTATTGTGACGACGCGCAGTTCCTCATGGATCACGGCCTCGATATTTTCGCCCACGAGATCCGCGACCGGGTTGTCGATGACGCCTTCATCGACGAGCTCAAGGCCAAACACATTACCGTGATTCCCACGCTGGTCCGCGAAATGTCTTCCTACATCTATGCCGATTCGCCCGCCTGGCTCGACGATCCGTTCCTGCGCAAGTACATGCCGGCTACGCGCGTCGAGGAAGGCAGAACCAAACTAAAGGACCTGGACGCCAAGGATCCCGACATCGCCATCAACCGCCGCGAGTTTCAAATCGCCTCGCAGAATCTCAGGAAAATGGCGGCCGCGGGCGTGCGCATCGGATTCGGCACCGACACCGGTCACGGCAATCCGCGCTACGAAGGCTTCTTCGAGCACCTGGAAATGGAGCTGATGGTCAAATCCGGAGGCATGACGCCCATGCAGGTGATTCAAGCCTACGCCAAGACCAACTCCGAAGCCCTGGGCGTCGACAAGGAATTCGGCACGCTCGCCAAAGGCAAGGCCGCCGACCTGGTCGTGCTCGACAAAAATCCGCTGGACAATATTCTCAACACCCGAACCGTGAATGCGGTATACATAGCAGGAAAGAAGTACGAGTAAGGAGGTCGTATGCTCAATCGATTGCTGCTCGCGGCTCTCTGCGTTGCTTCCGTCAGCCAGGCCGCTCTCGTCCGCCTCGATGTTACCGAGCGTAGCGACGTCTTAGACGGCCACGCCTTCGGCAAGACCGGCGCGTACGAGCGCATCACCGGACGCGCTTACTTCGCCGTCGATCCCAAGCTCGCGGTCAACCAGGTGATCGCAGACCTCGACAAAGCGCCGCGCAACAAAGACGGCCTGGTCGAGTTTTCCGCCGACTTCTTTATTCTGCGCCCGAAAGACTCCGCCAAAGGCAACGGCGACGTGTTCTACGAGGTCTCCAACCGCGGCGGCAAAACTCTGCTTTCGAACTTCGACCGCGCCGCCGTTTCGCCGAACCCCCGCAAGCCGGAGGAATTCGGCGACGGCTTTCTGCTCAATGAAGGCTACACACTGCTGTGGGTGGGCTGGCAGTTCGACGTCGCCGCCAACCCCGCTTTGATGCACTTCTATCCGCCGACAACGCAGGCCGTCAAAGGCATCGTGCGCAGCGAATTTCTACTCGACAAAAAGGAAAACAGCAGCCCCATCGCGCCTTACAAGGTCCTCAACCCGGATGACCCGGCGCTGAAGCTCACCGTCCGCGACAATGGTGGAAGGGCCGCGCACCACCATCCCGCGCAGTGACTGGCACATCGACGGCTCGAACAATCTCGTCCTTCCAACCGGCTTCGATCCCGGCCGCATCTACGAACTGGTCTACACTGCCGAGAATCCGCCCGTCGCCGGCGCCGGATTTGCCGCTATCCGCGACATGATCTCCTGGCTCAAATTCGGCGGCAGCGTTGCCGGCGCACCCGATATCGATCGCCTCCAACGCGCCTATAGCTACGGCGCATCGCAAAGCGGCCGCTTCCTGCGATCGTTTCTGTACTTCGGCTTCAACCGCGACGAGAAGAATCGCAAGGTATTTCGAAGGCGTGCTCGCCGAGCGTCCCGGCGGCGGCGTGGGAAGTTTCAATCAGCGTTTCGCGCAGCCCAACCGCGCCACGGCCGGCATCGCGAGCTCGCTCTATCCCGCCGACATTTTTCCCTTCACCGATTTTGAGGAAACCGACCCGGAGACCGGTCTAAAAGACGGGCTGCTCACCCACGCTCTTGCCGCAACAATTCTGGCCGCGAGTGTTCTACACCAACACATCCACCGAATACTATGACCGCGCCGCATCGCTCGTCCACACCTCGCTCGACGGCAAGATGGACGTGGCCATCCCGCAGACCACGCGGATTTATTTATTCGCGAGCGCCCAACACGGACCCTCCGTCTTCCCACCCGTGCGCCGCGGCACCCAGAACCTGCCTAACCCCGATCCGTACAACTGGGCGCATCGGGCTTTGTTGAACGCCATGGATGCCTGGGTGAAGAATGGCAAGGAACCGCCGCCGTCCCAATATCCGCGCATCGCGACGCATCAGCTCGTTCCGCCGTCGGAGCTGAATTTCCCCAAGATCCCCGGCATCAACTTCCCGACGATTCTGCATCGCGCCTATCCATCGAACTATGGTCCTGAGTTTCGCAGCAAGGGCATCGTGACCCAGGAACCGCCGGAAATCGGCAAGCCTTATCCGGTTCTCGTCCCCCAGGTCGATCGCGACGGCAACGACCTCGCGGGCATCCGCATGCCGGAGATCCAAGTGCCGCTGGCCACCTACACCGGCTGGAATTTGCGCGCTCCCGAGATCGGCGGCTCCGAGCATCTCTATGCGCTGGTTGGCTCCTACATTCCTTTCGCGCGCACCAAGGCGGAGCGCACGCAGTCCGGTGACCCCCGCCTATCCATCGAAGAGCGCTACTCGAGCAAGGAAGAGTATCTGGCCAAGTTCGAGCAAGCCGCCCGATCGCTCGCCGGTCAGGGCTACCTGCTCATGTCCGACGTGACTCCGTTGATCCAGCGCGGCTCTGCCGAATGGGACCTGGTGCATCAGTAAGCACGATCTGTTGCCGCGGCGTTATCTTGACGATCGCCGTTTCAGCGCAATCGCCAGGACCCCTGCGAAGTTTCCTGCAGGCCCTGACCGGCAAAGCGGCGAGGACAAAACGCTGCGATACGTTGCTGCATTTGTCGATCTCAAGGTGGCCGCAAGAAAGAGGTCGATCGTGTACCTGATAGGACAGGACTGGTGTGGAAGCGGCGGCTGCAACGCGATAGGCTTAACACCACAAGGCAATTCCTACAGAATCGTTAGCGATATTGATCTCCGTGGCCACCGATTCGGATGCTAGACAAGGTAACGAACGGCTGGCACAATTTGTCCGTCTGGGAACGAGGAGGCGCCGTTCGGCCCGGCTATGAAGCGGAACTTCGCTTCGATGGCAAGACCTATTCAACGTCCGCCCGGCCGTTGGCTGGGAGGTCCCGGGAAAAGTCGTCATATCATCCTCGGAGAAAAGGACACCACTGTATCCTTAGCTCGGATGCACGCAATCAGCCTAACACCGCGATGAAGAAACCGTCCCCCTCGTCGATGCCGGGCCAACGCTGCATGACTTGCCACTGTCCAGGAACCGCCTCGATGACCATCTGATTCTCTTCCCGCTCGAGCGAGCAGGTGGAGTACACCAGCTTGCCGCCGGGATTAAGATGCCGAAGTGCGTTCCGGAGTAGCGCTATCTGCTTGCGCCGCAGTTCGATCAGGTCCGAGGATTGCAACCGCCACTTGATTTCAGGATTCCGCCCCAGCGTTCCGGTACCGGAGCAGGGCGCGTCCACAAGAATGCGATCGAAATGGCCGCGAAATGGCAGCTCCTGGGTGGCATCCACCACGACGCGATGGCACCGCAATCCTTCCAGATTTTTCAGGCGATGCCAATGCAGATCGCAGGCGATCGCTTGCACTCCATACTCCAGCGCTTGGGCCGTCTTGTTGCCGGGCGCGGCGCACAGGTCCAGCAAGGTGAGTCCGGGCCGCAGATCGAGCATCGGCACAACCGACTGCGCGCCGATGTCTTGAATCCGGCCCGTGGAAGCGACATAGTTCTGGACCGGCTGGAGAAAAGTCGCCGCGATCTTCTCGGTCGTGTCGGGTCCGAACTGGCGATCCCATTTTTCGGCCAGCCACGCGGGAAGCGAGAGCTCGGTGGCCCGGTCCGGCCAAGCGACCGGAGCGGCGTCCACCTTGCGCAGCACCGCGTTGACCAGCCCGGCAGCCGAACCTTTGCCTGCACGCTTCACCAACTCCACGCTTTCGCTGACCGCCGCGTGCGGCGGAATGCGGTCCAGGTAGCGCAGTTGGTAGATACCCATGCGCAAGGCGATGCGCACTTCCGGATCGAGCTTTTTGGCCGCTAGCCGGTCAATCAGGTAATCCAACTGAGCCTGGTAGCGCAGGCATCCGAACACGATTTCCGAAGCCAGGCCGGCATCGCGCGAGTCGAGTTTCTCGGAGAGCTTCAACAGAAGGTCGGATGCATAGCCGCCTTCTTCCACCTTGCGCAGCACGTCAAACGCAACTCGTCGTGCAGGCGACACCCAATTCCATTCTAGTGCGTAGCTGTAGCGAGATGCGCTTTACGGCTGAACGGACACCTTCACTTGGCCATTGGTCCAGCAACACTGGAACCCGCGGCCGCCTTCGCCCGAATAATCGTTCGCGACGATGTGCAGGATATACTCGCCGGGTTGGCTGAACGTAGCGGTGGCGGTGGCTTTGCCGTTGAAGACAGCGGCCGAGTCCTTGCGTTCGATTTTTTCGACCGCCGGACGGTTGTTCGAGAATGAGACCGCGGCGGGCCCGCGGTAGAGCGTCCAGTGTACGGTGACTGGAGGTCCTAGGTTTTCCGGCTTGGCGCCTGACGAAGAAGTGAACTTCGCATCGTCAGAGACCCACACAGTCAGCGGAAGCGGAGCGCCCACTTTCGCGCTTCGTTCGGTGGTGAGGCCTTGTGGACCTTGCACGGAAGGCCCGCCGAGTTCAAACGTCAAGACCGGCGGCGTGTTGCCCACAGCCGCTTCAACGAAGGGCGATATCTCGTAATCCGGTTTGAGGCTGGCCGGGATCACCGTAGTCTTGCCGTTGGCCACGATGGTCCAGGTGATCTTGTTTTCGCCAAAATCGGCCGGCACCTTGACGGCAAACATGCCCCATCCGCGGCCGGGCAGGAAATGCGTTGGCTGTCCTCGATCAGGACCGCCGGGATCAATATGATTGTTCGGCCCGATGGGTAGGTCGAGTTCCTGGTCGCGATTCCGGTTGTAATATCCCAGCAGAAGACCGAAGCTCCCGTCCGGATTTTTGAACCAGCCCTCGAACGCGCCTGTGATGCTGGTGCCCGAGGCCTTGGCAGGCTCGGGAGGAGCCGCCACTTGCGCGCAAATCAACACGGCCGTGGCGGCAAGAATCACCGCGATCCAAAACACTCGAATTCTCAATTTTCGACTACCTGCTATTGCTTTGCCTGAGCCTGAAGTTTAAGTTTGTGCGTGGCGACCCAGGCGTTGTAATCCTCGTCGCTGATGTAAGTGACGTTCATCCAGGCGTGCCCCATCTCGTCGACGGTCCGATCGCCGTAGCCCACCCACTGATCCGGATCCGGGTTGAAGGGGTTCGCGGTGGTGTTGTCATACCAGGCCGTGACGTGAATGATGGTGCCTTTGGGAAGCACCGGCACGGCGTCGTCGGCATAGATATAGTTGGTCATCCAGTTGAAATTGAAATTGCCGACATAGCTGATGGTTTGAACGGCTCCATCCGGCAAAATCGCTTCCACCAACATGGCCTTGCCGCGCAGATGCATGTGCGGCTGGAAATTCTCGAGGATCGCCGCTTTTCTCAGCACCGTATAGTTGTCGGTCTGACCCATCGAATTCGGCGCAATATCCATGTTTTTTCCTAAACGACTCTGAGCAGCCGTGGAATCTTTAAATCCGCGCAGAGCTTGAAAGGCAGTGAGGTAGGTTCGATACTTCGGCTCTTGTCCCTTGGGATAAAGCCAAATGCCCAATTCCACGCTGTCCTGAATCTCTTCGCCCACGGCGTGAATATGGATGTCCCAGGAGATCTGCGAGCCGGGCAGCAGCAATTTACCGGTGTTCGGCCGGTATAAGTCATAGCCCTTGCCGATGGCCCATTCCATCAGGAAGGAGCGCGCGCCGAAATCCGAATCGCCGGTACCCGGGATCACGCTGTCGGGGTCATCCTGCGCCAGGTATGCGACGGCGTGATGAGTGACTCGCCGCCCGGCCGCTGTGGTTGGCCGTACCTCGACCGCGCGCACCCAGCGGGGCTCGGTGACAGGAATGTTCGAGAGCGGCCGCCACCAAACGTCTTGATGGTGAGCCGCCATGGTGTAGGGATCGGACTTGACAACCAGGTCCGGCTGGCCCAGCTCCTTCGCGGCCTTCCACTCGTTATCAGCGGGCCACTGCCTGGGAGGCGGCATGTCTTTCGGATCGCCTTGGGGCGCGCCCGAATCCACCCAGCGGACAATGGTCGCGATCTGATCGTCGCTCAGCGACATGTCGTTCTTGAACTCGTGCACGCCGATGGTCTTGTCGATATGCCAGGGCGGCATCTGGCGCGTCATCACGCGCAGGCGGATGGACTTCGCCCAGGGGCGGGTCTCTTCGTATGTGATCAGCGACATCGGCGCCATGGACCCTTTGCGATGGCACTCCTGGCACTTCTGCTGCAGAATGGGGGCGACATTTTTGGCGAAGGTGACCGGCTTAGCGGCCGGCGCCGTCCCGCCGTTGGTCGAGGCTTCGGCGGCAATCGCCGTACCGGAAAACGTTAGAACCGCACCCAAAGCGAGCGCGCTTAGCAACCTGGCATCCGTCATACCCGCTCCTTTCGGACAACCCGATGGTACACGTGGCCGGTCATTAGTTTACCCGCCTTTCAGGGCGGAGTAAAGGGGGTAGCGGAACCATGTCGCAGCAAAATGAGAATGTCCTATTTGGGCAAAGTAGAAATGTCCTATTGACAGGGTCCAGCCTGAGGGGTGGACGAAGGACAGCTACTAATGAACCAGGCCGAACGAGACCGGCTGGATGCCCTGAAGAGGGCCAAGAAGAAATTGATCACGCAACGACAAGCCGCTGAGGAGATCGGTGTCAACGAGCGGCACGTGCGACGGCTGTTGCGCAAGCTGCGGCAGAAAGGAGACCGGGCGGTGATTCATGAGCTACGCGGGAGAACGTCCAACCGAAAGCTGTCCGCCGACATGGAACAGCAGGCGATCACGATTTTGACGGATCCGGTGTACCGCGGATTCGGGCCTACATTGGCGGCAGAATACTTGCGCAAGCGGCACCGGCTTACGGTGAGCAAGGAGACGTTGCGACAGTGGATGGCCAAAGCCGGATTGTGGCGCGCCGGTCATCGCCGCATGGTGGAGGTGCACCAATGGCGGCCGCGTCGAAGCCGCTGTGGGGAGTTGGTGCAATGGGACACCAGCGACCACGACTGGCTGGAGGGCCGCGGGGAATCGATCTATCTGATAGCGATGATCGACGATGCCACCAGCCAGCTGTTCGCACGCTTTGTACGGCACGATTCCAGTGAGGAGAACCGGCGGCTGCTGGGGGCGTACCTCGAGCAGTTTGGCCGCCCGCTGGCGTTTTACACCGACAAAGCGGGGATGTTCCAGGTGGCGGTTAAGACCAAACGACAGCAGCAGCGTGAGGACCGCGACCGGCCCCAGATGCCGCCGACACAGATTGAACGGGCGCTGCGCGAGCTGAACGTTGTCTGGATTCCGGCGCACTCGCCGCAGGCCAAGGGACGCATTGAACGCCAATTTTTGACGGCGCAGGATCGCCTAGTGAAAGGACTGCGTGTGGCCGGGGCGTGCACCCTCGATCAGGCCAATGCGTATCTGGAGAACGAATATCTGGCTTGGTGGAATCAGACCCTGGTGGTGAAGCCGGCCGATACCGCCGATGCCCATCGCCCTCTCGGCAAAGAGCATGATCTGGCCGCGATTCTCAGCCACGTGGAACAGCGTCAGGTGACGAATGACTACACGGTGCGATACGAAGGCAAGCTCTACCCAATCGACCGCCGCGACATCCAGGTCGGAATGCGCAAAGGATGGGTGCGGGTCGAACAGCGCTTGGACGGCAGCGTCGCCGTGCAGTTTCAAGGTCGTTATGTGCGGGTGCGCCGCTGCGCGCTGCCACTGGTGTTATCCAAAACGCTCGCACCCCCGACACGCTCAACGGGCAAGATCCGGCGCAAAAGCGATTGGATGAAGAACTTTTCCATCCGCTCGAAGCCTTCTCGTTCTCGACCGACTGAGGTGCCCGATGCTCGCAGCTAAACGCCGGCACCGAAACCAAAACCAATCGGAGCGCTGGGCAAAACCGGCCCGGCGATCTTCGCGCTTTATTTATCCGAAGACCGCTGCTCGGGAGCTCCACCAAAGCAGATCTGTCCTCAAAAACCAAAACCCCCAGAACGGGCATCATCGGGCCCGGTTTGACTGGGGGTCTGGTGCCGTCTGCTTCGGAGCCAGCCCCGTCGCAGCGGTCTTCGGATCTGCCCCAGGGAGCGCGACTCCCCCGGAACATCGAATCCACTGTAAGCCCGCTCCTTCGGCTCCTAGCTCAAAACAGGACATTTCTACTTTGCTGGGAATAGGACATTTCTATTTTGCCTTGACAGGGGGTAGCGGAACCATCCCTGGCCGCGGACAGGCACGTTTTATACTACTCGCATTGAGGCCGGGGCCCACATCCAGTAGCATCATCGCATCATGATGCTATAATCATCACGATGAGGACCACGCTAAACTTGCCAGACGACGTCTATCAGGCCGCGCGCTCCCTGGCCAACCTCAAACGCGTCTCGTTAGGCGACGCTCTAGCGGAGCTCGCCCGCCGCGGATTGAATCCGCCCAGACGGATCACTACGAAAAAAGCATTCCCTTGTTTCGTGCTTCCGGACAGCGCCAAGCCGATTACGCTCGAGCAGACTCTCGACGCCGAAGACGAACTTTGAAGCCCTATCTCTTGGATGTTAACGTCGTTCTCGCGCTGGTTTGGCCTTCCCATGTGCATCATGTGAGCGCGCAACGGTGGTTCGCAAAAAAACGGGCGGCGGGCTTCCGCACTTGCCCGCTCACTGAGATTGGCTTCGTCCGGATATCCAGCAATCCCAAATTCACTGCGGACGCGGTCTCTCCTGCCGCGGCATTGGCTCTGCTCGAACGCATAAAAGAACTACCCGGGCACGACTTCTGGCCTGACGACCTGCCGCTGGATGAAGCCTTCCAGGATATTTCGGGCGTCGTGGGGCACCGGCAGGTGACCGATGCGTACCTCTTAGCCGTTGCCCGAGCGCATGCAGGAATTCTGGCAACGCTCGATCGCGGGACTCTGACTTTAGAACGCTCCAGCGAAGGATTGGTGGAGTTGGTCCATTAGATCTGCGAGAAGCCTAGACAGCTTCCATCGCCAGCACCACCAGCGCCAGCCAGACCAGGTCGGCCAGAAGCAGATGGATAATTTGCATCCAGGTAGGAGCCAGCAGCGCGATATTGATGGCCCCGGCAAGGACCTGAAACATCGAAAGCCCCAGCACCGCGAGCGCGGTGTGACGCGCGGGCGTTCGCAGGAATTTGAAGGCCACGTAGACAAACAGAACGGCCCCGAGAATCGCCAAAGCCGGATGCAGGCCTCGCAGCCGGACCAGAATGTTGGAGGATGCCGCGAGATCCTGTTGCAAGCCCGCGGCTAAAGACGAGGCGGGGAAAAGCGTGTCGCCCAAAGCCGCGATGGTCCCGGTGACCATGACCAGCAGAGCCATCGGCAATGCCGCAATCACGAGCGGGTGGGGCCAGCGGAAGGTTCGATCCGGATGCTGAGAGAACCAGGCGGCCAGGATCAGCGCAGCCAGCAGAAACGCCGTGTTGAGTAAGTGCAAGCATAGGTAGAACGCGCGGGCGCCGGAGGCATTCGCGCCCACGTAATCAAGCAGGACCAACCCAGCGCCGAGCACGGCTTCCGTGATGAATAGCGCGAGCGACACCAGGGCCATCTGCCGAACCTTATGGTTCTTGGGAAAGATCAGGTAGCTCCAGGTCAGCAGGCCGCCCACTCCCAGGAACGCCACCACGCTGGTAAGGCGATGGGTGAACTCGATTATGGTCTGGACCTGCGGCGCCAGGGGAATCACTTCGCCGTTGCACAGCGGCCAATGCCCTCCGCAACCTGCTCCGGAACCACTGGCGCGAACGTAGGCGCCCCACAGGATCACCAGGATGTTCCAGCTGAGAACGGCCCAGGCGTAGAGCGTGAAATTCGAGGTCCGCACCTGGCTGGGAGGCGAAGTTACTACGCTCACATCCCTCACTGTAACAATTTTGGCCGCCAGAGGAAATGGGCTTTCTTGCTGGCATTCGCGCGCATAGGATACACTGGCCGGGCACGCCGCCATTGAGATGTTCTTCCTCGAAAAGCACCCGCCGATTGCCGCTCCCGGCACTTTGACGATCGCCGCGGGTGCGCTGCGCGCCAAAGTAACAGCAGCCCAGGCCGAGCTAGGAAACGTCGACTTTGAATGGTATCCCTATGGGACTTTGTCGAACGTTCCGCACATAGAGCGGCTGGTGGGCGGCGAAAGGTGGCCGGCCCTGCTGGACAGCGCGCGCCGGGATGGCGTGCTCGACGCCGGATGTCAAGATGGCGAGCTCGCTTTCCTATTTGAATCGCTGGGATGCCGCGTGACTGCGATCGATAACCGCGCTACCAACCACAACGGAATGCGCGGCGTTCAGGCGTTGAAAGAGCGCCTGCGTTCCTCCATCGAACTGCAGGAGATGGACGTAGACACTCAGTTCGCTCTGCCGGAGGACCGCTATGGTCTGGCGGTCTTGCTGGGCGTACTCTATCATCTGAAAAATCCTTTCTACGCGATGGAGACTCTGGCCCGGCATTCGACTTACTGCATTTTGAGCACTCGAATAACTCGCCGGCTTACTGATGGCAGCGCTATTTCGCCCGGAATGCCCATCGCTTACTTACTCGACGCTTACGAGTTGAATGAGGACGATTCGAACTATTGGATCTTCTCCGAAGCAGCGCTACGCCGGCTGCTCAAGCGCTCCGGCTGGGGCGTGTGCGAGCACTTCACTGCGGGCGATGACGATTCCGATCCGGTAAGCATCAACCGTGACGAACGCGCATTCTATCTCCTCAAAGCCATTTTGGGTTGGGCCATCTGAATTTAATTGCGGGTTGGCATGCGGTGGAGCGGACCGGCTGGCGTTGGACCAAGAAGGAATTTTCCGTCGGATTGCCGGACGCCGCGGACGGAAATTATCAACGCATGACCATGCGCGTCTTTATTCCGCCGGTGGTGACGGAACGTCTGGGAGCCTTGACCCTTCGCGCAGAATTAGATGGCCAGGAACTTACCCCGGTAGTTTTCAACGAGCCCGGCACCCATACGTTCGTCCGCCGGCTCAATGCCTCGGCGGCGGGCCCTGGGCATGTCGTCCATTTTTCGCTCAATAAAGCTCTTTACCCGGGCGATTTGGATCACCGCGAGCTGGGCATCATCGTGGCGGCGATCGAGTTCGACTAAACGCGCCGTGAACCTTGGCTACAAGGATGACAGCCCGTCCTGTAAGGAGTTTGATAGAATCGGGTCGCAAGCAGTGAAGCCTTTTTGGAGTAGCGTGCTGGCGGCCGTCCTGCTCTGCGGCTTGACGGCACGCGACCTCAGTGCGCAGAAAAAGAAGCCGGGGGCCGATGACGATGGCTACATCCCGGTGGTAGCTCCGGACACCGACAAGAAAAAGAAGAAGGACGAGGACGTCACCCAGACGCTGCCTCCGGCGCGCGAGCTTCCTCTGGCTTTGCCGGCCGAGGCAAACCGGCTGGCGTTCTCCGTCTCTCCATTATCGGCGAAAGGATTACTGTCGCAGCAGACTCGGGATGCGCTGAACGCATTGCTGCACAAGAATCACGGCACCATCATCAAGCTCAGGGCGTTTGTGGCCGGGTCGGGCGATCTGCGGCGGGTCGGCGAACTGGTGGGGGAGATCTTCACCGAAAAGCACGAGCCGCTCCCGGTAGTCAGCGTCGTTCAAGTGGGGGCGCTGCCGATGGCGGGCGCGCAGGTGGTAATCGAAAGCATCGAAGCGGATCGGAAAGTGGTGAATCCGCAAGGGGTCGCTTTCTTTTCCGGTCAGATCGGGTCGAGCGTCGCGCAGTCGCTCGAGAAATTGAAGGGCGCCCTCGCCGGCGCGGCTGGGTCGGGCGGTGGCGAGGTCCTACGGGCGACCTGTTTCGTAAGTTCTTTGGACGACCAGAAGGACACGGGTCGCCTGATGGCTGCCAGTTTCCCGAGCGCCGAGTCGAAATTTCGTGCAAATGCAGCGCGAGCCGGTAACTTCGGCAGCCGATTGCGAGATGGTCGCGCGGCTGCGTGCTCCCTTGCGTCCAGGCCCTCCTGACTCCGGGCCCGGATACTATCTGGCGGTCGCGCCCAGCTCGACGCTCGTGATTACCGGAACGCAGCTGGCGTTCGGCCCCGAGGAGAGTGATTTGAAGCTGGCCTTCGACCGGCTTCAGAAGGCGCTAAACACCACCAACACCAGCCTCGATCACGTGATCATGTCGCATCTTTATACAACCTCGCCGGCGCTGGCGGATCGTATCCGCGCGGTGCGGACGCAGTATTCGAAAGGGCCGAACACGCTGCTGCCGGTGGAGGGATTGCCATCGCTGGACGCGCCCTTTGGCCTGGACGTGATCGCGCTCGCGGAACATTAGCTTGCCCGCACCGCCGAGCGCTCGCTTGACAAGGAATTAACCCTAATCCTATCATAGGGTTTGCTCTGCTCTTCCGAGCCTCGTTGCAACCGCCGGGGAGCCAATCCGTTCTGCTCCGTTCTTAAGTTCCAGCCCA
This sequence comes from Bryobacterales bacterium, assembly GCA_963732175.1. Classification (GTDB taxonomy): domain Bacteria; phylum Acidobacteriota; class Terriglobia; order Bryobacterales; family Bryobacteraceae; genus Palsa-89. The sequence goes on from CAVSYF010000005.1 coordinate 83,754, forward strand.
AGGGGGATTGAGTGATTAAGCTCGACATCATCAACGAAGTCGTTAATAAGACGGGTATTACGAAGACCAAGGCCGAGATGGCCGTGGAAACCGTCTTTGAAAGCATGAAGCGGGCGCTGGCTCACGGCGAACGGATCGAGTTGCGCGGGTTTGGCATCTTTAACGTGCGCCCCCGCAAGACCGGCATCGGGCGTAATCCGCGCACCGGCGCCGAAGTAGCGATTCCTCCGGGCAAGGCAGTCCGCTTTAAGCCGGGCAAGGAACTGCAGTCGCTGCAGTAGTATTGTTGTAGTGGTTCCGAGTTTGACGAGTAGCGGTTGGCGCGCCGCGCTCAGTTTTCCGCGAAGCGAAATCTCAACCGCCCGCTGGATTCTGCACTGGGTCCTTTTGGGGCTGTCGCTGCTGACCACGACCATTGTGGGAGTGGCGCTGATGCACAGCTTCGTGCGTAATCGGCCGCTCAGTCTGGACCAATACTTGAACGTTTTACCGGTTCTGTACGCGCATCCGCTCATGCTCGTGGATGGGTTGGCCTTTTCCCTCACGCTGATGACGATCCTGCTCGCACATGAGCTGGGCCATTATTTCGCGTGCCGGTACTACGGGATTGACGCGAGCCTGCCGTACTTTTTGCCCGCGCCCACACCGATCGGGACGCTGGGGGCGTTCATTCGAATCCGGTCGCCGATTTATACGCGCAGAGAGCTTTTCGATGTCGGCATTGCGGGGCCGCTGGCCGGATTCGTAGTGCTGGTTCCCGCGCTGGCGATCGGCATCGCGTATTCGAGAGTCGTGCCTGGCATCGCGGCGCGCGGCGATCTGATTTTCGGAGTGCCTGCGCTCGAAAGGATCATGGAATGGCTGGTCTTTCCCGGCGTGCGCCCGTCGGATATCTCGCTGCATCCGATTGCGCGGGGAGCTTGGGTCGGCATTCTCGCGACCGCTCTCAACCTGCTGCCGATCGGGCAACTGGATGGCGGGCATATTTTGTACACGTTCATCGGCCGGGCGCATAAGTATTTATCCATGGCACTGGTGGGCGTGCTGGTTGTGATGGGGAAGTTTTTCGCGCCAAGCTGGTATGTCTGGGCGGTGTTGCTGTTCTTGTTTGGCTTGCGGCACCCGCGGATTTACGACCTCAGCAAGCTGGACGCGAATCGCGTGACGCTCGGGTTTGCCGCGCTGATTATTTTTCTGTTGACCTTTATGCTGGTGCCGCTGAAGTGACGTCACGCAAGGCGCTTGCGAACGCTTCGAAAAGTTTGCGGTCGCGGTGTCGGTCCATGCGATCTTCCGGGTGCCATTGCACCGCGACGACGAAGCGGTTATCGGGAAGTTCCAGCGCTTCGATAATCTCGTCGGCTTTCGCTGAAACGACGAGGCCCTTGCCAACGCGGTCGACGCATTGATGATGGCGCGAGTTGACCCGATACTCGCCGGCCTTCAAGATGGCGGCTAACTTGGTTCCGTCGGCAATCTGAACGGAGTGAGCATCCGGTATTCCGCGGTGGCGATGACCCTCGATGTGCTGCCTCAACGTGCCGCCGAGAGCGACATTTAAAAGCTGCATGCCGCGGCAGATCGCGAGAATGGGGATGTCTCGTTTGAGTGCCTCAGCTACGAGCGCCATTTCTCGCTGGTCGCGTTTTTTGTCCGGTAGATCGGTTTCAGGTGCACGATCCTGGTGGAACAGCGCCGGATCGACGTCGGTTCCGCCGGTCAGCATGAGACCATCGAGGCCCTCCAGGGTGCGTGGATTCTCGACGAAGTCAATATCGACTGAGCGTCAGTGCAGCCAGATACGGTTCCCGCTTGGTTTGCTCACCAAACGAAACTGCGATCATATCTAAATTTTAACCAGCCCCAGGCGTACGCCTCGCATGACGGCTTCAGTACGGGTGCCGGCGTTCAGCTTCGCCAGGATGGAATTGACATGGAATTTCGCTGTGTGTTCGGAAATGGCCAGTTTGTGCGCGATGAGCTTATTGGGTAGACCTTCAGCGAGCATCTCGATCACCTCCATTTCGCGCGCGGTCAGCGGCTCGGCGGGTTGCTCCACGGGCGTCGGGAGCATCGTCGCGGTATCCTCAGCGGGAAAGACGACCAGACCGGCCGAGGTAGCATAAATCGCGGCGATAATTTGCGCTCCGGGCGCATCGCGCGGAAGGATGGCGCGCGCTCCGGAACGCCACACGTCATGGATCGAGAAGTCGTCGGTCAACACTACGGCGGGTGCGCTGTTGTTCGCCTCGGAAATCTCCGGCACGTCGTCGCGAACCAGAACATTGGCATCCGAGGCCGAATTGACGATCTCAATTTCTGGATTTTCGCGCAATAAGGCTTCCAGGCCGGCAAGCATCACGTCGGATGCAATTGCGATGTGAACCCGAATCAAGCCGCCTCCGGTCGGGCCCGCGTCAACGGAATCGAGACTTCCCGCTCCCTGCGTCGATCCCCACGCAGGAAGCCGATCTTCAGCACCGAGTTCGCGGATCGATCGATCGCATCGCTCAAATCATCTGGCGATCGAAATGTTTGGCCATTGGCCGCGATCAATACGTCGCCGATGAGGAGAGAGGCATTTTCTGCGAAACTTTTCGAGGCCACCTCCAGCACGAGGAGCCCGATTTTCCCTTGCCGGTCCAACGGTACTGGACGCACGGAGACGCCCAGCGATGGGCCTGCGCCACGTTCCAGAAACTCGAGCACACGATCGCTCGGGATAGCCAGCGCGAGGCCGCTCGATATGACGGCCGTATTGATTCCGATGACTCTGCCCTCCGCATCGGCGAGCGGACCGCCTGAGTTCCCCGGAGCGAGCCGAATCGCCGCTTGAACCCAGGATCGCGCGCCCATGCCCGCGACCGGCCCGGTGGCGTGCACGACGCCGGTGGAAAGAGCGCCGAGAAATCCAAGTGGATTGCCGACCGCGATGGCGAGCTCGCCCGGTCTCACTGAGGCCGACGAACGCCAACTGAGCGCCGGCAAATCGGCTGCCTTGACCTTAAGCTTGGCCAAATCGGTGCGAACGTCGCGGCTTACCACCTGAGCCGGAAACGACCGCCCGTCGCTAAGCTTGACTCTCACCGATTGGTCGCGCGCCACATGAGCATTGGTGATCACCGTGCCATTCGGCGTCGAAATCACGCCCGAACCTAAGCCCAAGTTTCGACGCGCCCCGCTGACAACTTGCACCGTGGAGCGGCGCAGCTTTTCGGCAACATCACCGAAGCCTGCTGAGTGCATGATTCATCTCCTGGACGGCCGTTCCGCAACCGTCAACTCGACGTCCATCGCATTACCGCCTCGCAGGATTCGCGCGGCCAGCTTCTTGCCGATCGATTCAGAATCCAAGACCTTCTGCACGTCGTCCGGCCGCTCGATCGCATGGCCGGCCAGATCGAGTAAAACGTCGCCCAGCGTGATTCCCGCGTGGCCGGCGGGCGCATCGGCATCCACACTCACGACGATCAGTCCAGCGGAAGCTGCAAGGTTCAACTTACTCTTGAGATGCTCGGGGATCGCAATCGGTTGTAAGCCGACTCCCAGGTAGCCGCGCGGAATCCGCCCGTGAGCGAGCAGCTTTTCGGTCACGCGTTGCACTGTCACCAGCGGGATCGCGAACACCGAAATTCGCGAAAGTGCCGCCGTCGCGATTCCGATCAGGTTTCCTTCGGCATCGACTACCGCTCCACCGGCGGAAGGAGGCTGGAGAGCTACATCCAGCCGGATCACCTGCTCCAGATGGCCTCCACGCCAGGTCTGCGACGGGCCAGAAAGGCTGCTGAGCACGCCAAACGCGGCGTTGGCGCTGTCTTTAAAGCGGCCGACCACGAGTGCAACGTTTCCGGGTTTCAAGGCGCGAGTTCCGGCCTTCGCAGCGACGGGCATATTGAGGTTGTTCACGCGCAACACCGCGAGATCGGTGCTGGGATCGCGGCCGGCCAGTTCAGCGGGCAGCGTTGAGCCATCGGGCGCCGTTACGCGGATGTCCTCATCCTGGCGAATGGTGTGGTCGGCCGTAACCACGACGCCAGGGACCCAATGAACACCGCTGGAGTTGATGCGAGCGCGAGCGTGAACGGCGACGACGAATCGCCCGGCCTGCTCGACAGTGGAAGCGAGATGTTCCGATAATGACAGGAGAGGATTGGTCACGTTTTAGTTCCTTCGCTTATAGGATGCACGCTGCGAGACGGTTCGCGCATACCTAAAACGGGCGGCCTCCACCTAGCCGATTGGGCAGGCGTTCCACGATTCAGAAAGAGGCATGAACACGCATGAATCCGAGTGAAGCGATCGCATTGGTGACGGGCGCCAACAAGGGATTGGGAAAGGAGATTTCCCGGCAGCTGGCCGCTCAAGGCGTGTTCGTCTTGCTCGGCGCGCGAGATCGCGAACGCGGCGAACGGGTGGAAGCGGAGCTCAAAGCGCAAGGTTTCAAGGTGCAGTTTATTCCTCTGGACGTGAACGACCAAAAGAGCGTGGATCAGGCGGCGGTTGAAGTGGAACGGCAATTCGGGCGGCTGGATATTCTGGTGAACAACGCGGGGATCGCACTGGATTGGTTTGCGCCCTCGCAGCTAGATATAGAAACGTTGAAGAAAACATACGAGACCAACGTGTTCGCGGTGTTTCGCGTCACCCAGGCCATGCTGCCGCTGCTCAAGAAATCGAAAGCAGCAAGAATCGTCAACATGTCGAGCGGACTGGGATCGCTTACGCTGCATGCCGACCCGAACGGTCCGTTCAAAGATGCCAACTGGCTGCTGGCGTACTGCTCATCGAAATCCGCGCTCAATGCGATGACCATCGCATTCGCCAAGGAACTAAGGGCGACGGGCATCAAGATCAACTCAGCCAACCCAGGCTACACCGCGACGGACATGAATCAAAATCGGGGACCCAAGACTGTCGAGCAAGGCGCCGCGACTCCGGTTCGTCTGGCTCTGCTTCCAGACGATGGGCCGACCGGCGGAAACTTCAGCGACGAAGGTATCGCGCCCTGGTAAGGTAAGAGCATGAAACTTCGATTGGCCATCGCACTGCCGCTTTTCTTCACGATCGCTGCGGCCGCGTTCGCACAGTCGGCCGACCAGCCCATGTATCCGGAAAACTCGCTGGCAAAGGTGTCGGACCATGTCTACGCAGTCATGGGTTTTCCGAATGCTGTCATCGTCGTGGGAGACCGCGCGACGCTGGTGGTGGACACCGGCCTGGGACCGCGTAATGCGGCGGTCGTGATGCGTGCAGTGGAAAAGCTCGCCAAGACGCCGAATCTGTACCTCACCACGACGCACTATCACGCCGAGCACGTTGCGGGCGAGCAGGCCTTTCCGCCTCGCACGGTGCTGATTCGGAACGTAGCACAGCAAGAAGAAATGGACACGCGTGCGATGCCGTTCGTCGAGGGCTTTCGGAAGAGGTCCGCGATGTTGGACGACCTGCTGAAGGACGTGAAGTTCCGGCCGCCGGATATCACCTATCGCGACGAACTCACGCTCGACCTGGGTGGAATCACCGCTCGGCTGTTCTGGCTGGGAGCCGCGCACACCGTGGGAGATGAGCTCATCATGGTCGAGACCGATCATGCGCTGATCCCCGGCGACATCGTACAGAACAAGCAGGTTCCGTACACATTTGCCAGCGTGAAGAATTGGATCGCGATCCTAGATAAGCTGGAGCCTATGAAGCCGCGCTATGTCGTGCCGGATCATGGACCGCTCGGCGATGGCTCGCTGATCGCGAAGTACCGCGCATTTATGGTGGATCTTCAAGGCCGCGCGTTGGAGCTGAAAAGACAGGGCACGCCCGTGGAGGATGCCGCGCGGATGGTAACGGCGGAATTCAAAGCGAAGTATCCGGATTGGAACAACATGAATGCGGCCGGCAACGCCGTGCGCACAGTATACGCGGCATCGGAGTGATCTTCACCGCGCTCTGAAATCAATTTTGTTTGGGCGCTCGCAGCCGGCTATCGAGCCAGCGAACCATCCTCTGCTTATAGGCGGTCGTGTCCAGCGTCGATTCCCACCACAGCATACCGTGTCCGCCGCCCTCCACCGGATAGAGTTCGCAGCTGGCACCAGCCGTGCGCAGCGCGTCGCACATCGCCTGGGATTGTTCGAAGGGCACCAACATATCGCGCGTTCCATGAATGAGCAAAAACGGCGGCGAGTCTTTGCGGACCCAAGCGACAGGAGATAGATCCCGCAGACCCGAGAACAGTATGTCACCGAAGGCGCTCTCTCGCAGAGCTTGACGAACTGACGCAGGAATGCGCGGATTTGCATCGAGCAGTTTTACCAAATCACTCGGACTGTAAAAAGCCACCACCGCTTGGACCGCGCCCGCAGATTCGGGTTTCAGCGCCGCCATAGACGCAAGTTGTGCGCCGGCGGATTCGCCGATCAGAGCGATGCGGTTGGAGTCGATGTGATATTGGGACGCATGCGTCTTCACAAAACTAATCGCGTCCCGCACGTCGTCGACAGCTGCGCCGAGCGAGAGCAGAGACGCAACACTGCTCGGCACCGACTCCGCATCGATGTCCCTGGCGAGGCGATAACTGATGGAAAACCACGCGAAGCCAGCCTTTGAGAGAGGTTCAAAAAGCGGCTCAACGCTGCGCCTTCGATCGCCGGTGACCCATGCACCACCGTGAACGATAATGACCGCGGGGAACGGACCGGCGCCATCAGGCACCCAGGCATCGAATTGAAGACTATTTCCGGCGGCGCGGCTGTACTCGACGTTGTCATAGGATTTAGCCGAGGCGAGCATAGCGAAGTTCGCTACCGCGAGGACGGACAGGACTGGCGAGAATCGATGCCTGCGAATAATCTCTATTGTACGACCGCGATCAGTTTGAAAGCTCGGCGAGGATTTCGCAAGCACCAGTGCACCCCTTGGCGATCGCTTCGGCGCGCGGCGATTTCGGCGGTCTTCCCCGCGATCTCGCGAAGAACCGCACCTTTATCGATTCCAATCTTTGTAGATCAGATATTTCGCGGGAATTTTGCCGAGCGCGCCAAACCACTGCGGGCAATACGGCGCCATCCAAATGAAGTCGCCCGCTTGGACGGGATACCAATGTTCGCCGAGGCGATAGATGCCGCCGCCGGAAAGCATCACCAAGCCATGCTCCATGACGTGCATCTCGACGGCCGGGAGAGTTGCGCCCGGCTGGTAGGTCATCGTGTTTACGGCAAAATCGAAAGCTGGGTCATTTGGAACGAGCGCGCGCACCTGGAGCGATGGATCACCCAGCAGCGGCTCCGCGCTAACGCTCGATTCGCGCCCTGCGAAAAACCCCGGAGCCGACACGCCGGTGAGAGGCAGGTAGGGTTTTTCGATCACCAGCGCGCAGGTCGGACGCGTGGCCTGCAGGCTTCTGCCACCTTCGGCCGGCCAGTAGGCGAACTCGCCGGGGCCAAGCGTCGCTCCGCCGGCTTGAAGTTCCCCTTCGAGAACGTATGTGAAGCGCTGCTCGCCGACCGCCTCCAGACGCCCTCCGCTCTCGAATTCGGCGGTGTATTGAGTGAATCGCGCTCCCGTCGCGGGAGAGACGTGCACGATCGCAGTGGCGTTCTGCATGCTCGGCAGCGGCGATCGCACAAACGTGTCGGGCGTCTGAAGCAGGTGATCGTGACGCCGAGCGCTGCGAGTGTGGCCAAGATGGTGCATCGATTCTCCTGTCAAGCTGTCTTCATTTGCGTGCCGGTTGGCCGCACCAGTTCGCCCATCGTTTTCGCGGTGACGGCGCCGTCCAAAAAAATCGTTTCGCCACGCCGCATGGTGCGAATGAGAGCGCCTCGAAACTCCGATCCGACGTAGGGGCTCAAGCGATGGCGTTGCAGCAAATGCTCCGGGGCGAGAGTAAACGATCGGGAAAGATCCAGGATAGCCAGGTCGGCGTCCTTACCGGGAGCGATGCTGCCTTTGTTCGCGACCCGAAATCGTTGGGCGGGCGTGGCGGCGAACAATGCGGCGATTCGTTCGAGCGGCAAGCCACGCTGACGGTGACCCTGCTCGAGCAAGACCGCGAGCGAGGATTGCACTCCCGCGATGCCGCCCCAAGCTCGAAAGAAATCGCCCGACTTCATCTCGGGCGGCGAGGGGGAATGATCGGACGCGACGATATCGACGGTGCCGCGCAGCACCGCATCCCATAACGCCGCTTGATCGTCGCGGCTCCGCACCGGGGGAGCGCATTTCGCCAGGGTGCCTAACCGCTCCAGATCTTCTTCGGTGAAGGACAGGTAGTGAGGGCAGGTCTCGATGGAGACGTCGACGCCTCGGGCCCGGGCTTCGGCGGCTAGCGCAACCCCGCGGCCGGAGCTGACATGAACGATGTGCAGTGGCGCGCGCGCTTCCCCGGCGAGAAATGTGGCGCGCTGGATCGCTTCCAATTCGGCGGCGACGGGCCGCGAAGCCAGAAAATCACGAACACCGGAACGGCCTTGCTCCAGAGCACGCCGGGCCAGACCGCTGGTGAGTTCCTGACTCTCGGCATGGACCGCGACCGGTAGTCCGAGCCGCGCGGCCTCTCGCAGACCTTCGAAGAAGGTCAAATCATCGGCGCGAAGAAACTCCGGCAGCCCTGAGTCGCACAGGAAAGCTTTAAAGCCAACTACGCCTCGCTCGGCCAGCTCTTGCATTTCGCCGAGGTTGCCCGGCACGAGCCCGCCCCAGAGAGCGAAATCAGTGATGGAAGCGGCTTTGAGGGCGGCGCACTTGCGGTCGAACTCACGCGCGTTGATGGTGCACGGCGTGGAGTTGAGCGGCATATCGAAGAACAGTGTGCCGCCGCCAGCGGCAAGCGCACGGCTACCTGAAGCGGCGCCTTCCCAATCGGCACGTCCCGGCTCGTTGAAGTGAACGTGGACGTCGATGAGGCCGGGGAAAATGAACAGACCGCGCGCGTCGATCTCGGAAGCGGCGCCGGGCAGGTCGGGCGCAACGGCTTCGATACGCGTGCCGGAAATTGCGATGTCGGCTTGAAGCTGACCATCGGCGTTAACGATGGTCCCGCCGCGTATGACCTGGTCAGACATCGCCGGTCTCCAACTCGTGCAACAACGCTTCGCCCACCCGTAAAGCGGCAGCGACATCGTCAAGTAAAACGTTCTCCTCGGGACTGTGGCTAATGCCTCCTGGGCTGCGTAGAAACAACATAGCGGCGGGCATCCGGCGAGCCAGAATCATCGCGTCATGGCCGGCTCCGCTCGACATCCGGTACACCGGGTACCTGCAGGCTTCGACAGCGCGTTCTGTGAGCCGCAGCGACGCGTCATCCATCGGGACCGCAGGCTGGTCCAGGTGATGCTCGATGGAAGCGTACAAGCCGCGGCGCGCGGCGATCTGCTCGGCACATCCCAGTAAACGCTCGACGGATTGCCTCCGGACAAGGTCGTTCGCATGACGCACGTCCAGACTGACTCGCGCGCGTCCCGGTATGACGTTGGCAGCGCCCGATTCTACTTCCAAGCTTCCGGCCGTGGCGACCAATCCAGGAACATTTTTGGCCTCGCGTTCGACCGCGGTGATCCACTCGGCAGCGCCCGCCAGAGCATCGCGGCGAAGATGCATCGGTGTGGTTCCAGCGTGATTGGCGCGGCCTTGAAACGTCATCGTCGCGCGACTCTGTCCTACGATGGATTCCACGATTGCGAGCGGCAGGTTCAGATCTTCGAGCACCGGGCCTTGCTCGATGTGAAATTCAAAATAGCCGAGAGCGTTCTCATCCGCCTGCGCCTCGGCGATTCGCGAAGGATCGAGGCCGAAAGCTTGAATCGCCTCGCGAACCGAGATGCCGTTTGCGTCACGCTTTTCCAACAGGACTCCGTCGATCTGGCCCATCATCGCGCGGCTTCCAATGAACGGCACTCCAAACCGGACACCCTCTTCCTCAGAAAACGCGACCACTTCGAGGTGAAACGGAAGCTTTCGGCCGGCGAGATTCTCGATGAGCGCTACCGCGAGCACGACTCCCAACACGCCGTCGAAGGCCCCTGCACGCGGGACGGTATCGACGTGTGATCCGATATAGAAGCAGCGCGCGGCGACATTCGAAGCGTCGTAACGGCCTCGCAGATTTCCGGCGGCATCAAGGAACACGCGCATGCCGGCCGTCTCCATCCATGCGCGAAGGTGCTGGTGAACCGGCCGCATCGGTTCCGATAAGAATGTCCGCGTGGTGTGGCCGACCTCCTCGCTATACTGGGCCAGCAGACGGCAGCGCTCAATCACTTGACGAGCGTCCATCAAGATCCCCGATAGGTGCTGTAGCCGTAGGGCGCAATCAGGAGCGGGATGTGATAATTTGCGCCGGGTTCCGCCAAACCGAAACGGATCACGACTTGATCCAGAAATGGTGGATCGGCAAGCACGATGCCTAGGGTGCGAAAGTAATCTCCGGCATGAAAGGTCAACTCGTAAACGCCCGCCTGCATGGTTTGGTCAGCGAGCAGCGGCTCACTGGTGCGGCCATCCGCATTGGTCGCGATTGTTTTCAGATGTACCCGCTCGCCGTTTTGCAAGCGATGCAGATCGATGACTACGCCACGCGCCGGTTCGCCGCGAGCAGTATCCAAAACGTGCGTCGACAATCGGCCCATATTATCTCCGCAGCCTGAGGCCGAGGATGCCAAAGGGCGGCCTGGCATCCGTAAAGACGCCAAGCTCGTTGCCGTGTTCGGCGACAGTATCCCAAGTCCGATTGTTGGCCTCCAGATGAACTTCGGCGATGGCGGCAATATCGGCCAACATCTTCGCGCCAAGCTGATAAATCAGCTGCTGAATGCTTCCCGACTCGAAGCACTGAAATACGTCGTGCACCATCTGGCGCACGCTTCGCGTGATCGCGCCCGCGCTAAAAGCGGCGGCGGGCTCAGTATAAAGCCACTCCAGATCGAGCCACATATGCAGCGGCCGGTTCGCGATGTCGGGCAGCGTTGTGTACTGATCGCGCACGAAGCCTTGGAAGGAGCTGCCGCCGAGGCGCAGCAGTTTGAAGCCGCGGATTCCGGAGGCAATCTCAACGATTCCGCCGCCGTTCATTTCGATGCGGGAAGTGGCTCGCTCGGGTCCGGATGGCGCAAACGCACCGCCGCCGATTTCCGAATAAGAAATTTCCGTGGCCGATATCTGGACGCCTTCCACTTGCGGATAGATCGCGACAAACTTGGCGCCCAGAAACCGGCAGTAGTCCTCCAGATCGGCGCCGCGATATTGAAGCGTTTCGCGCTGGATGAAATTCTTCATGGAATCGGTGGCGATGAGGCCGGTGTTGTCGCCGGTGGTATAGGTCGGCCAAAAAGCATCGCCATACACCAGCATCGTGACGTTAGCCCCGAAGACAGGGGCCTCTGTTCGCGAAAGATCTCCGTCGCGGTTCAGACGGTAGACGATAACGTCGCCCTTGCCGTAGTAGTTTCGTTTCCAGCCGCTCGAAAATTGCTCCACGATTCTTCCTTACTTAAGACAGTCTTCCAATCGAAATCTGGCAATGCGGCTCACTTGCTCAAGCGCGACGCGATGCTCATCGCCGGGTGAAGCCTGCAATCGCCGTTCGAGCGCCCGGAGAATGTCGTTCTTCGTGCTGCCCTTCACCGCGAATAGAAATGGAAATCCAAATTTATCACGATAGGCGGCATTGAGCCGAGTCAAGCGTGCGAACTCGTCCGGCGTCAGGTGATCGAGACCAGCGCCCGCTTGCTCGCCTTGCGAAGCGGCGCTGATGCGCGCGCGAGTTCCGAGGTCCGGGTGCGCGCGAAGCAGTGCGAGCTGGTCTTCCTGCTCGGCATGTTCCACTTGCTCAACCATGGCGCGATGCAAGGCATTAAGGTCGCGGAACGGCACAGCGGCAAAAGCTCGCTCGGCGACCCAAGGCGAATTCTCGAAAACCCAGCCGAGGGCTTGAACGAAACGATCGCGGTCCATGGAGTTGATTTCGTCCAGAGTCATTGATCCTGAGCGGGGTAAACCATAGCGCCTTCGACGCGGACCTCGCGGATACTTTCCGGGCCTGCCATTGTGAAGAGCGCCGATAATGCGTGCTCCAGGCTTTCGGCGTGGTTGACGGTCTCCGCTAAAGGAGTGCCCGCCAGCGGCCGCAGGTAAATGAAATCGGCGGCTTTTCCTGGCGTGAAATCTCCGACCTCACCCTCCAGCCCGAGCGCCTCCGCCCCGGCGCGCGTCGCGAGATATAACAGATGTTCAGGGCCAAGCAGACAACCATCGGGAGCGATCCGCTGCATCAAGTAGGCTTGCAACGCTTCTCGGAGGATGCCGAATCCGATGCCGGCTCCTACGTCGGTTCCCAGCGCACATCGAACACCCGCGTCGATGTGCCGGCGCAACGGAAAAGTACCGCTGCCCAGCGCGGCGTTGCTCGAGGGACAATGCGCGATGGCCGTACCGCTCGCGGCCAGCCGCTCCAGTTCGGAGGCGCTTGTGTGAACGTTGTGCGCCATAACGGCCGCGCGGCTCGCCAGGCCGAAGCGTTCGTATACCGCCAAGTAGTCTTTTGCCCAGGGGAACAGTTTTGCTACTTGCTCTTTCTCGGCAAGATTTTCATTGATGTGGGTCTGGAAGCGGAGGCCGGGGCGTTCGCGCATCAACGTTTGGCAGACTTCAAGCATCGCTTCTGTGGTCGAGAGGGCAAAGCGGGGCGTTACCGCGTAGGACAGACGGCCGCGGCCGTGGAAGCGCCTGATCAGGCTGACGCTGTCGCGATAAGCAGACTTAGGAGTCTGATGCAATTCCGCGCGAAGCCGGCGGTCGGAAACAACCAACCCGCTGATGATCCTTAAGCCGGAAGCTTCGGCGGCTTCGAACAACGCTGCGGTAGCGGCGGGAAAATGCGCGCCAAATACCAAGGCCGTGGTAGTGCCGTGGGACGCTAAGGCGCGAAGAAATGCGTGGGCCGTTTGGCAGGCATAGGACACGTCGGCCATTCGCGCCTCTTCGGGCAGAGCACACTGCTCCAGCCAATCTAGAAGAGACCGCCCCAGGCAGCCGAGCACGCGCAATTGCGGGAAGTGGATGTGCGTGTCGATGAGGCCGGGGAGCAGAAAACCGCCCCGCAGATCCACGCTAGCGGCATCGGGATTCGCAGCCCGCAATTCTTCGAAAGGGCCGCAAGCGGCAACACGGCCATCGCGGATCAGCAGACCTCCGTCAGAATACGCGACCAGCGCGCCCTCATTGACAAACGGATTCCGCGGAGTATGAAAGATGGGCGCCCGCAGTAATTCGCCCGTGGGGGCGGAGGTCACTGGCGCTCGACTCCTCCCGCGGGAACCGGCAATGGATCGCGCACAGTTCGCGCGTGGCGAATCGCGAAGAACACTCGTTCGGGCGTGGCGGGACTCGCGAAAGTTACCGGCCCCCCGTCGCCAAACGCGCCGACGGCTGCTCGAATCGCCTCGCGGACCGAGATCGCCAGCATGAGCGGGGGCTCGCCGACGGCCTTACTCCCGAACACGACGCCCGGTTCAATAGCGCGCTCGAGAAAATCTACATTGAATACGTCGGGCATTTCCGACCAGGAGGGAAGCTTATACGTGGACGCGCCCGCCGTGGCCAAGCGCCCTTGCGAATCCCACACGAGTCTCTTCGAGCGTCAACCAACCGACGCCTTGAATAAATCCGCCTTCGATCTGCCCCCGATCCACCAGCGGCGAAACGGAATCACCAGCGTCTTCGAGGATATCCACGCGCAGCAGGCGATAGTCGCCCGTGAAGGCGTCTACTTCGACTTCCGAAACCGCAGCGCCATAGGCGTAATAGTGGAACGGTTTTCCCCGCCCTGCCAGTTGATCGAAATGAATCTCGGGCGTGCGATAGTAGCCCTCCGCAAACAGCGAGACGCGCTGCCGATAGGCGGCCTCACAAACGCTCGCGAAAGAAATGGCGTGCCCTTCATCGCCGCTCTGAAACACGCGCCCATCGGAATAGTGCAGGTCGGAACGCCCGCAGGCGAGCAGATTCGCGGCAACGGTCGCGAGCCGCTGCTTGAGTTGCATGCAGGCATCCACGACAGCGGCGCCATTCAGATCGGTGCTGGCCGAGGCCGCAGTCGCCGAGGTGTTCGGAACTTTGTCCGTGCGTGTCGGCATGACGCGGATGGCATCGAGAGGAAGCCCCAGACTCTCAGCCGCAATTTGGCGGATCTTGGTGTGCAAGCCCTGCCCCATCTCGGTGCCGCCATGGTTCACCTGAACCGTTCCGTCGCGATAGATCAGTACGAGAGCGCCGGCTTGATTGAAAAAAGTCGCCGTGAAGGAGATTCCAAATTTCGCGGGCGTAATCGCGAGGCCGCGTTTCACGTAGACGCTTCCGGAGTTGAAACGCTCGATCTCTTCGCGCCTGCGATCGAAGGCGCTGGACTCTTTGAGCTGACGCCAGATGGCGGCGATGCGGCCGGCATCCTTGACCGCTTGCCCGTAATGAGTCGTGTCGCCTTCCCGATAAAAATTCTTCTCGCGGACGAGCTCCGGCGGAAGCGATAGACGGCGCGCCGCCTGATCGAGAATCTCCTCGATCACCACCATTCCCTGCGGGCCGCCGAATCCGCGGAAGGCCGTCTGCGAGGTTTTGTTGGTGCGGCAGACATAGCCAATCAGTTCGCACGCGGGCAAGCGATAGGCGTTGTCGCAATGGAACATCGCGCGCCAAAGAATCGGCTCGGATAGATCCAGGCACCATCCGCCGTCGGAATAAAGCGAGATTTGGACGCCTTCGAGGCTGCCGTCGCTGGCGAACCCCGCGCGATAGCGGGCCAGAAACGGATGCCGCTTCCCGGTGAGCGCCATGTCGAGAGCTCGCGTGAGGCGAACACGGACGGGCCGTTTTGTTTTCCAAGCTCCCAGCGCCGCGATGGCTGCCCAGGGATTGGCCTGCACTTCCTTGCCGCCGAACGCGCCACCCATTCGCAAGCATTCGACGGTCACTTGATGGCGGCCGATCCCTAACACGCGCGCCACCACCTCTTGCGTTTCGCTGGGATGCTGCGTGGAAGAGTGAACTGCCACGCCGCCGCTTTCATCGAGCCAAGCTAGGGCACACTGCGTTTCCAAATAAAAATGCTCCTGGCCGCCGATCGACAGCTCGCCTTTGAATTGCAGCGCACTGGAATCGATTACGGAGACCTCGCCGCGCCGCAGCGAAATCGGCCCGGATAAGAAGCTCTGGGCCTCGATCGCTTGCTCAATCGTAAGAACTGCCGGGAGCGGATCGTAGTCAACGCAGACGCGCTCAGCACCGCGGCGCGCGGCTTCCAACGTATCGGCCAATACCCAGGCGACCGGTTGCTGATGGAATAACACTTCTTTTGGAAACAGAGGCTCGTCGTGGTGGGAAGAGCCGGAGTCGCCAACGCCCGGAACGTCTGCCGCAGTGAGGACGTCGCAAACGCCGGGTTCGGACAACGCAGGAGTCGCGTCTAGATTCTTGATCACAGCGTGCGCGTGCGGCGCCAGCACGGGGCATGCATGCAAAGGATTCGGAAAACGCGCGAGCAGGTCGTCGGTGTAGAGCGCTTCGCCGGTTACGTGGCCTTGGGCGCTCTCATGCGGGATCGGTTGTCCGGCGATCTTCATTGACCGCGCTCCCGGCTCTGCCACCAAAATTTCTCAACCAGGCTCTTGGCCACTTCGCGACGATACTCGGCCGAACCGCGATGGTCGCTGATTGGGTGGAGCGTGCGGTCGAGCACGGCCTGTACGCGTTCGACGGCCGTCTGGCTCCACGGTCCGCCGAGGATGCACTCTTCGGCTTCGATTGCACGGATCGGAGTCGCCGCGACACCGCCGAACGCAAAGCGGGCCCGCGCCACGCGACCAGCCGCGTCCCAGTCCATCGCCAGGGAAGCGGCAACGGTGCTGATGTCGTCCACACGCCTTTTCGCAACTTTGTAGAAGCGGGAGAACGACGGCAGCGGCTTCGGAATTTCAATGCTGGTAAGCAACTCGCCGGGTTGCAAAAGTGTACGTCGATAGGCCGTGAAGAACGACGCCAACGGGACGGCGCGGCTTCCGCTCTTGCTGGCAATATGGATCACGGCATCCAGAGAGAGCAACAACGGAGCGCCATCTCCGATGGGCGATGCGGTCGCCAAGTTTCCACCTAAGGTCGCGCGGTTTCGCAGAGCCGGGGAAGCGAAGAGTGGGAGCCATTCCAGCACCATCGGAGGCGCGTTGCGCCAGTGCGACGCAATTTCACCGAGAGGAAGTCCGGCGCCGATCCTTATGTATTCCGGCGTTTCGGTGAATTCGCGCAGCGCCTCCACGGCCTCCAGACTGACCAGATGATTCCAACGGCGAAAGCGCAGATAGGACTCGACGGCCAAGTCGGTCGCACCGGCAACCCAGCCGGCCTGCGGATCCGACTCGACAATATCAAAACATTCCTGAATTGTTGTGGGACGAGAAAAACGCGTGCCATTATTTCTATACGAGAGCCTTTCAACCGGCGCCGCTGGCCTCGCGAGACGGCTCAAAAATTTTCCTGGTGGCGCAGGACCGAGTGAAAGCGCGGCGTCGCGGATGGGACGATAACCGGTGCATCGGCAAAGATTGCCGCCCAGTTCGTGGGGCCTGCACGCGCCTTGGCGATCCGGCCGATACTGCTCGGCAAACAAACTCATGACAAAGCCGGGCGTACAATAACCGCACTGTGACCCGCCGGCCGATGCGAGCGCCTGCTGCACTTCCGCAAGCTGGCCATCCGCCGCCAGCGACTCGACGGTATAGATCTCCTGACCGGCGACCATCGGCAGGAACACCAGGCAACTGTTGATGACGCGGTAGCAGGATTGCTTAGCGTGCGGGCCAACCACGATCACCGTGCAAGCGCCGCATTCGCCCTCGGCGCAGCCCTCTTTGGCGCCGGTCAGCCCGCGATCGCGCAGAAAGTCAAGAAGAGTAGTTTGAACGCTCTGGCCATCGATGGAAACGCGCCGTCCATTCAGCAGAATTTCCGGCGCTTTTGAACGCGCGCTCATTTTCAAGTCGTATCCCGAGCAAGAGCTTCAATCAAAATCTCGGCGGACGACAGGGGCCTCCCCAAAAGAGACGAGAAACCGATCTGGCCGCAGTGTATCATAATCGCCCCGTCCAGGGCGGTTATTTAGACAATCGCGACCAAGGCAGTTAACGGCTGGCCGAGGATTCCGCTGCGCGGGCCGGCGCAAGGTTCTCAGTCAGCTCGATGCGTGTGCCCCAAGGATCGGTGAGGAACGCGACTTTGAGGTTCGTATTGGGGATCTGACGCGGGGCCTGGTCCATTTTGATGCCCTCGGCCTCGAGCTTCTTCACGAACGCATCCAGGTTCCGCACTTCAAAACCGATGTGATCGATGGAGCGGCCGGCGGTGGGGGCGCGTCTGGTTTCGCTGGCCGACATGGAGAGGTTTACGCCCGGCAAGTCGTCGCAATCGATCCAGTTGCCGGGCCGGGCCACACTCTCGCGCTTGCCCTTCACAGCGCCGAAGGTCTTCGCATACCAGTCCTGCATGGCCGGTATATCCTGCTTGGGAGGAAAGAAGTGGATGTGATTCATCTCAACGGGCACCGGAAGACTGGGATCACCAAACACCTCCAGCCGGATGCCGTCCGGACCCGTTACGTAACTTTGATTAGGATTCGTGCCGGTCTGCTGAACGAGCAGACCGTTGGCTTTCCATTTGGCGATCGACCCGGGCATATCCTTCACCACGAAGCCGAAGTGATCCACGATGGAGCCAGCAGGAGGGGCGCTGGAATCGGCCTGGCGCAACATTATAAAGACGCCGGGAAATTGAATCAGCTCAAGCGGGCCGTTCTTGACCAGCGTGCCGCCCATCATGTCGATCCAGAAATGTTTCTGCGCCTGGACATCCTTCACGGCGAGATGAACATGCCCCATAGCGACGCCGGAAGCATTGGGCGCGGCGAGTTGCGCGAGGACGGGCGTGGCGGCCAAAACGGCAAGGGCGGCAAAAGTTCGGAGCTTCATGGCAACCCACTTTATCAGATCTGTCGGAAAGCCATTGTGCGCGCCAGCTACCGCCAGGACCCCCACCCGGTTGACACCGGCGAAACAATTCGATATCACATCATGAACAGGGATTCCCTGGGAGGAAACCATGTCGATGTCTTCTCCAATGATGATTATCTTGGCGATCTGGGCGGTGTTCGTGGCCGCATACATTGTGCTGATTTTTATAGGCTCCTTCGTTAATCTGCACGAGGAAGATACTTTGTACCTCAGCGCGGGCGAAACGAAGCTGGCGGCGGAACAGCGTGAAGTTCAAAAGCGAATCGACAAGATTGCGCCGTTCAAGCGCGGCGTCGGCTACGGGTCGCTGGCGATGACCGTCATACTGGCCGGCGCCTGGATTGTCAGCGTGGTTCGGGAACTCACGCACTAAGCGCGATGGACGGTTAGTTGAGGTTGAAGGTCACGTCGATCGGCGCGATGACCTCCACCGGCTCGCCACTTAGTAGCGTGGGCCGGTACAGCCATTGCCGCACCGCCTCGACCGCAGCGTTCACCAAAAGTGGATGGCCGCTGATTACTTGTAAATTTTGGATCGTACCGTCCTCTCCGATGACACCGACGAGACGCACCGTGCCGGAGATTCGAGCTTGCTTCGCCAGCGCAGGATAGAGGGGCACCACGCGCCGCAGCAGCTTTGCCGCTTGGACGCCGCCGCTGACGTGGACAGGAACGGACGGGGCATGCAGCGCGGGCTTGGGCTGCTCCGGCGGCTGTGGCGGCGGGATGACCGATCGATCGAGCAGAATGGACGCGAGATTGACCGGCTCGCTGGCAGTCTCGAGGCCGGCTGAAACGCCCAACCCAGTTCCACTTATCGGCACGGCCGGTTCGTCGACGATCAAGGCAATCTTGCGCGGAATCGAGCCTGGCGCGGTGAAGATTTTCGGTATCGCATGTACTGTTCGAGCGGGAGTGCGAGTAACCGGCTGCGGCGGAGCGGGCGGGGCCGGCGCCAACAACGGAAGCTTCTCCCACTGCATGGGCGGCAGGTTCTGCGTATAAATCAGCGGGATCAACAACGCAGTCCCGACAGCGATACATTGACCACTTAGCGGAACGAAGATGGCCCACTTACTTTTCCCGCGTCCAGCCATCGCACATGTTTGTTCGAACATGCCAGAGTAGACACCGAACTTAGTAAGTGGGTTCCTGGGAACAACTCGGCGGAAATCGACGTCAAATATGATGTCTGCGATGGGTTCGCGGTTAGCTGAATGCTATACGGCTGCGCTCTCGAGCGCGAGCTGTTCCACCGGTTGCGGCGGAGCGGGTTGCTCGAACCGTACCGACACCAATTTCGAGACGCCCGGCTCCTGCATGGTGACACCGTACAGAGCCTGAGCCGCTTCCATGGTGCGCTTGGCGTGCGTGATGACGATGAACTGCGTCTGCGAGGACATCTCTTTAATCAGCCGATTGAGCCGGACGATATTCGGTTCATCGAGCGGAGCGTCCACTTCATCGAGAATACAGAACGGACTCGGCTGGTAATGGAAGATGGCCATCAACAGCGCCATGGCGGTCAGTGATTTTTCCCCGCCCGAAAGCAGCAGCACGTTCTGCAGCTTTTTGCCGGGGGGCGATGCCACGATATCGATGCCCGATTCGGCAATGTTCGATTCGTCCGTGAGCCGCATCTCGCCCGTGCCGCCGCCGAACAGGGTGCGGAAGATCTCGCGGAAATGGCCGTTGACGGCCTCAAAAGCCTCGGTGAAGCGCTTGCGGGATTCGATGTCGATATCGTGGATCGCTTTCTCGGTGTCGCGAATCGAATCCAACAGATCCTGCCGCTGCGCGTTCAAGAATTCGTAGCGCTGCTGAGCTTCTTGAAATTCCTCCAGCGCCTGCGGATTGACCGGCCCCAAGGCCTCAATGCGCGCCTTCACTTCCTGATATTTTTGCTCGGCTTCCTGGAGACCGTCGTCGTCGAGTACCGTTTCCTCGCCCGCGGCTAATTCTTCCAGCGGCGCGTTTAGCTCCTTGCGGCTGGTCTCGTCCAAATATTTCAATTCGACCTGTTTCTTCACCAGCTCGAGTTCTATCTGGGAACGTTTCTCCTGGGCCGATTGCACATCGATGCGAAGTTGCCGAAGTGCTTCTTCGAGAGCGGCGAGATTGGTACGCATCTCCGTCTCCAGCGACGCCAGACGCGCCACAGTCTCTTCGATGAGACGAATCTCCTCGAGCAGTTCGCCCGCACGTCGATCCAGTTCGATATTATCGGCCAGCAAACGGGATCGCTCGATGCCCAGCCGCTGGATCTCGGCGGCGATCTCTTGCCTGCGCGCAACAATCTGGTTTATCTGCGCCCGGTGCCGAGCCTCGGTGGCACGCTCCGAACGCTGGCGCTCTTCGAAACCAGCCAGCTCCGCGCGCAGCGCGCCGTGCTCCTCCACTAACTTGTGCGCCTCAATCTGCAGCTCCTCCAGATCCTGCCGGGATTGTTCGAGCACCTGTTCTTCGATCGACCGTGCCGCTTCCTTTTCGTCGAGCTGGCGCTGATCGCCTTCCTGCTGCGCGCGGGATCGGTCCCCTTCCTGGCGCAAGCGCTCGAACTCCAGGCGCGCCGCTGAAAGCCTCGATTGGGTGCGGGCGAGTTCTTCGGCCAGCTTGCGATGTTCGTGATCGAGCGCCAGCGCGTCCTTTTCCTGGCTCTGTTGAAGCGAGCGCAGACTCTCCAGATCGTCGCTAAGATGAGCGATCTCGCGGTCGAGTTGATCGAGCCGCGCCGAGGTCTCCTCCACCGCCTTGTGCTTGGCGCCGACCTGCGTCATCAATTCGCGCAACTCGCGCTTGAGGGCCAGCGGACCGCTTCCAGTTTTCTTCCCGCCGCTCACGGCTTGACCGTGATAGCAGACGCCATCGGGCAGCAGGAAAAACAGATCCGGATTTTGGATGGCAAGCTGCTGCGCCGCAGCGCGATCGGCAGCCAGGAAACAGTGCGCCAAGCGCGGCAGCAAGTGGCGCGGAGCAAGCGCAAAGCCGTTGGTAAAGCGCAGATGATTGCTTAGCTGGCCGAGCACACCTTCGGCCGCATTTAAATCTTCGGTGGATGCAGGCCGATCTTCGGGCTCCGGATGAACCAGGAACGTCGCGCGTCCATCGAAGTCCGCGCGCATGATGTCGATGCCGCGCTCGGCCTCGTTCCAATTTTGGACCACCACATATTCGAGTTCTTCGTGCAGAAATTCTTCGACTGCCTTTTCGTAAGCAGCGTCGACTTCGATGAAATCGGCCAACACGCCCGCGGGGTGGAAGTCCTGAGCGTCGCCGCGCTCGATGGCGGTAAACAACTGCTTGACGCTCTCGGTGGTGTAGGCGCGATGCGACAGAATCTCTTCCAGCGAATCCCGGCGCGCTTTCAGATGCGACGCTTCGGTGCGAAGCTGATCGAGCTCGCGCCGCGCTTCCGTCGCGCTGGCCTTCCGCGCTGTCAGATCCTCTTCCAGCCGCCGGCGCTGATCCGCGGTGGATTCGAGCTGCATCTGGCGGGCGGTCATTTTTTGAGACAGATCGGTTTTCACCGCGCCGAGCCGTTCTAAATCCGTTAGCGATTCCTGTTCTTCTTTCTGGGCGCGCGCCGAGTCGCGGTCAATGGCCGACAAATACTCGCCAATCTGCACCAGCTGATTTTTGAGTTTCGCGGCCTCGCCCAGCAGCCGCAGGACGTTCTGGCGTCCGGTCTCCAGCGTCCTGGTACGTTCCTGGAGAGCGCCCTGTATCCCTTCCCTTTCGGAGGTTTTTTCAGTCAAACGCCGGCGCGCGGCTTCGGTTTGCGCCTCCAGTTCGGCGACCGTTTGCAAGTGAATTTCAAGCTGCTGGTGATGCTCAGCCAGCCGTTTCTCCGACTCTTCGGTTTCGGTCTCCCCTTGAGTTAGCCGTTCCTCGATGCCGCCGATTTGCTTGGCTTGAAAATCCAGCTTGCCCCGAGTGCGCTCCTGTTCGAGTTGCAGATCCGCTAATTTTTTGCGCGCAGCGGTTAGCTCGGCGTCGTTGCGGTAACAGGTTTGCTGCAGCTCGGCGTGTTCTTTTTCGCGCTCGGCGACCTGGCTCGAAAGAGTCTGAAACTCCGATGCAGCAAGATTCAGGTCCAAGGCGGTTTTCGCAGCGTCGCGCTCCAGCATCCGGTAGCGGCCGGCGAGCGATTTGCGCAAATGCGTGATCATCTCGCTCTTCAGCTCTTCGTAGCGCCTGGCTTTGGACGCCTGGCGTTTAAGCGAGTTCACCTGCCGGCTCACCTCTTCGAGGATGTCGAACACGCGCGCGAGATTCTGTTTGGCGCCTTCCAGCTTGGCTTCGGCCAGCCGTTTTTTGGTTTTAAACTTGCCAATCCCAGCCGCCTCTTCGATGATCGCGCGGCGATCCTGCGGTTTGTTGCTGAGGATTTGTCCGATGCGGCCTTGCTCGATGATCGCGTAGCTTTCCGGTCCCAGGCCGGTGCCGATAAAGAGGTCCTGGATATCCCGAAGGCGGGCGTGTCTGCCATCGATCAGGTACTCGCTCTCGCCGGAGCGGAACAGACGTCGGGTGATGGTGACTTCGCTCGGTTTGTGATCTACGTGACCGTTCCCGTTGCTTTGAGGAATGCCGTGACCGTTCTCCGCCGCGTGGGCGTGGCCGTGCGCATGAGCCGAGGGATCGGCCAGCGTCATGGTGACGGCTGCCATTCCGAGCGGTTTCCGGTCGCGCGTTCCGGCGAAGATTACATCTTCCATCCGCGTGCCGCGCAAAGTTTTAGCCGACTGCTCGCCCAGCACCCAGCTGATCGCATCGCTCAGATTGGATTTCCCACAGCCATTCGGTCCGACGATCGCTGTGATGCCCGATCCGTTGAACCGCATCTCGGTACGATCAACGAAGGATTTGAAACCGTGAACCTCAACTCGCTTTAGTTTCAGCAAACTACACGTCCCTCCTGATATTCTACCTGCTCGGGGGATGCTCTATGGTAAACCGACTAGCGGGGAAAGTAAAGCGGGTTTACTTCGATTAGTAGCGGTCTGACCAGCTTACCCGCTACAGGCTGTATCTTGGGCGACGTAGTCACAGGCCTGCTAGTGAAACCATTCGCTCCGGTAAGCCACCCACCAACTGAACACGCCGATCGGGAAGGTGGCCGCGATCGCCCACCAAACGGGGAGAAACCAGTCGGCCATCAGACCTAAGAGGACAAATAAGAGCCAGAAGATCTTGCGTTCCACGCTAAAAATCCACGCGCTTGTTGATAAAGTCGCCGTCGCGAATCTGCGCGTCGAAATCGAGAAATGCCCCGTTGCGCGCGACCTTCAAATGATAAGTGCCGGGAAGAAGATTGAAAACGGCGGGCGTTCGATTGGATTGCAGCTTGCCGTCGATTTCGATGCTCGCGCCGGGCGGGTTGGACGTGACGCTCAGCGTACCGGAAGCCTTGGTGAGAGACAGGAAAATATCGCCATCCTGCGGGACATTGAAGACGCGCGGATAAGAGCGGTAGCCCGGCAGATTCGTGCTTAGCGCATGGCGGCCCGGCGAGAGCGAAATAATACAGGGCGCTTTGCAAGCCATGGACGAACTGCTGTCGATGGTGACTTGGGCGCCGGGAGGATCGGTCACGAATTGAACGCTCTGCTGAGCGTTGGGCTTTGCGGCCGGTGGCTGAATCACGGGAGTTGGAGTCGCGGGAACTGGAATCGCTGGAGCGGGCGCTGGAGGCTGCGCAGCGTGTGTTTCTGGTGGAGCACTCGGTGGAGGCGCGTTCGGCTGAGGATTCGAGGTGGCGGGTTGTTCCGGATTGGTTGCCGCCGGCGGTGTCGCCACATCCTGCTTGGCTACCTGCTCGGGAGCCTTCGCCTGGCCTACGGGACTGGGTTTGGACGTGTCCGGGACGACAGGGGGCTGACTCTGCGCGTCCGATTGTGCCGCGGGGGCATCGGTGCTGCGATTGAACAAATATTTCTGAGCGCCGAACAGGACCAAGCCCACCAGACCAATGCCAACCAGCATCCAGACCAAACTGCGCAGCAACGGGTGACCGGTCTCGGATTGCTCCTCGCGGCGCGCATAGGAGGAAAGCGGCACAGACGCGGTAGCGGGCGAATGAACCTGCTCACCCGGTCCTGCCAACACCGGACGGGGAGCCACTTTATGATCCATGGGTCCCCCCGCCATGGTGGGAAGCGTTTGCGCGCTGCTTCTCGGAAGGGGACGCCAGCCCGGGGTTGCGTGAGAGGCGGCGGCGATCGCATCCACAAACTCGACGCAAGTGGGATAGCGATCCGCGGCGCTCTTGGCGAACGCCTTCTTCAGGACTGCCTCGAACTGAAAGCCCAGGGTTGGATTCAGCCGCTGCGGCGCAACCGGATCTTCGCGGACAATCCGGTACAGCAAGGAAGGCAGTTGATCGGCGACGAAGGGCTTTTCTCCGGTGAGCATTTCATAGGCAATTACCGCCAGCGAGAACTGGTCGGCGCGGCCATCCACGGCATGCCCCTGCACCTGCTCGGGCGACATGTAGTTGGGCGTGCCCATCATGACTCCGGCTTGCGTCATTTGTTGGGAAACGATCTTAGCCACGCCAAAATCGGTAACTTTAGCCAGAGTGCCTTCGTGGATGAGGATATTGGCCGGCTTGATATCGCGATGCACGATGCCTTTTTTGTGCGCGTAGTCGAGGGCGATTGCGGTTTGACGAAGAATGGAGAGCGCGATCGATCCGTCCAGCGGCTCGGTGCTGTTGAGGAGGCGTTCGAGCGGCGGCCCATCTACAAACTCCATGAAGATGTACGCCAAGCCGTTGGCTTCGGCGATATCGTAGATCGTCACGATGTTGGGATGAGAAAGAATGCCGGCCGACTGCGCCTCGCGGAACAGGCGCTCCCGCAGGCGTGCACGTTCGGCTTCATCGGTGATATCGGATAAGCGGATGGTCTTGATCGCGATGATGCGACCGATGGCGGGATCTTGCGCCCGGTAGACAATGCCGGCCGCACCGCGTCCGAGCTCGTCTAAGATGCGGTACCGGCCGATTTGCTCCACGCTACCACGATTTTAGCAGGTCAGTCCCCTACGTCCCATTATTAAAGCTTCGCTTGCTTCGGCTCAGCTTCCGGTCTGAACGGCATCCGCTTGTGGCAAACCAATGCGCTCGCGCAACGCTTGAAAGCGAGGCAATTTTCGCAGGCTATCGAACTCAATGCTCAGCAGATGCACCGGCAGCGCGGTATCGCGGACCTCGACCGCTTTTTCCAGATAGCCGAGGGCCTGTTCGGTATCGCCCAGGCCGGCGAATATGGCAGCAAAACTGGTCGGCGAAACATACTGGGTTTCGGACCTGCTGGTTCAACGAACCGATTTCGTGCAAGGCTTCTTCCCGGCGGCCCGACATTGCGTAGCAATAGCCCATCTGCCCGTGCAAAAGCGAGCGGCACTTCATCTGGCTCGCATTGGTGAGGTGCGCAATCGCATCCCCGAATTGCTTCTTGCCGGCGTAGGACATCCCCAGGCCGAGATGCGGCAGGCCATAGTCGGTGGCGAGTTTGGAGACCAGCAGGTGCTGCGAGATGGCCTCATCGAAGCGGCGCGAAACACCGTACAGCCAGCCCAGAACGAAATTGGGAAATAACGAGGCCGGGTCTAGCTCGAGCGCGCGCTCGACCTCGATGACGGCGGCATCGAGCATCCCGCAACACGCCAGGTGAATTCCATAAGCGATGTGGCCGACCGGTTCGTGACTATCGAGCTGAATGGCTTTCTGGAGCTCCTCGGAACCCGCGGCCCAATCCCAATCGAGCAGCGACAACACGGATCCGAGCGCAACATGGGCTTCCGGTAAGAGAGCGTTTAACGCCGTGGCCTTGGAGGCGGCTTGCTTCATCCGTGATCCGGCTTCGGCCGGAGGAATCAGACCGAACATGGAACTGACCAGCACGGCCTCCGCCAGCGCCGCCCAGGCAGCCGCATAGTTCTCGTCGCTCGCCACCGCGTTGGTAAAGCAACCGACGCTTTCGCGGATGCTGTCGGGAGTGGCGAGCTTCCAGAAATACCGGCCCTGCAAGTAAAAGTCGCGGCTCTCTTTGGGAACAGCTTGCCGGCGTGCCAGCACCATGTCGCCGGGGCCGGCGGTCAAATCCCGTAACAATGCCTGCGCGAGCCGGTCCACGCACGATAGGTCGCCCAATTGACCGTCGGTGGCTTCCGACCAAACGTAGGAGTGGTCCACGCCCCGCTGGACTTGCAGGATCACGTGGAAATCGTCCGGGCGGAATTCGACGCTGCCCTCCACCGTGTAGTCAGCGGCATGGGGAGCGTGCCCGTTTCCATTTTGTTCGGGCGCGTCGGTCGCGTCGGATTTCGTGGTGACCTGAAAGCAGCCTTCTTTAATGAACACGTGACTCAGGCGGCGTTGGATCTCGTCGGCCACCGGAGCGGATTCGGGCGGTGGATTCACCAAAGTCAGCGGGGAGATTTCCACCGTCCGGCGGGGCGAAATCGTCACATTGGACGTTCCCGCACTGCGATATTCGAAGATCGGCACGTAGCTGCCTTTTCGCAGCACGATGCGCACCCCGTCTTCTCGGCCTTCAGTGCGGTAGTACTCTTCGAGCTTATAGCGCAACCGGCGGGCTTCGACACGCACAATGGAGTCGACCCGGGGATCAAAGGCTTCGCGCCGATCGAAGACCTCCAGACCGATCAGGTACTCCTTGAGCCGGTGCGGCTGGCCAAGAAGGCTCTCTTCAACGACAAACTGCAGGAATCGGCGGATGCGGTGCGATTGAATGAAGGCGCGGCTGCGGAGAATAAAATCGAGCTGTGTACGAATTTCGGCGGCGGGAACGCCGTTCAAAACCGTGGTAATTTCATCGGATGGATTTACAGCTGTAGGGATCATCTCATTTGTTCGACACAGTAGCGAAGTAACTCGTTACATCGAACTTTTTCGCGGCGGGACAATTTTGGCATGGCCCGGGCGTCGACAGGCGAGGCTAAACCATTGCGAATAAGGAAGAATAGCCGATTGCGACTTATAGATTCATGGCCGAGATATCCACCGGCGAACGATGGCCTTCCACCACGACGATTCCGCTGTCGGTGACGTAGTACAGCTGCCGGTCGCGCTCCAGATCGTAGCCGATCATGGTGTCGGGAGGAACGCGCACGTTTTTATCCAAAATCGCGCGGCGCACGTGGGCGCGCCGGCCAATGTCGCAGTTGTCAAAGATGATGGATTCCTCGACGGTAGCGTGGGAATGAACCCGCACGCCGCGGCCGATCACGGAGGTGCGGGCAATGCCGCCGGAAAGGATGGCGCCTCCGGAAACGATCGAATCCAGCGCCTCACCCCGCCGGCCGTCGCTGTCAAAAATAAACTTGGCCGGGGCATCGAAGTAGCCGGCCGTGCGAAGGGGCCACTGCCGATTATAGAGATTCAGCTCGGGCGAAACCGAACGCAGATCCATGCTGGCATCAAAATAGGCATCCAGCGTTCCGACGTCGCGCCAATACACCGGTGCTCCAGCGGGATCGCCGGGGATGCGGTTGGTTTGGAAATCGTAGGCGAACATTTCCACGCGCCCAATCAGACCGGGCAGAATGTCGCGGCCGAAATCATGGGAGCTGTGCTCGTTCTCCCCGTCGATTCTTAACTCATCCAGGAGCACCTTGGTGGAGAAGAGATAATTTCCCATCGACGCGTAAACCCGGTTGGGATCTCCCGGCATGGTGGGAGCGTCCGGCTTTTTTTCATGAAAGCCCGTGATCGCGCCGTCTTCTTTGGTTTCGATCACACCGAACTCGACGGCCTGCTCCTTCTCCACCGGGATCGCCGAGACGGTGACCTGCGCGCCGCGCTCGATGTGAAACTCGATCATTTCGCGGATGTTCATACGATAGACATGATCGCCGCCGAAGATCGCGACCACGTGCGGCTCGGCCTGTTCGATCAGGTTCATGTTCTGATGGATGGCGTCGGCCGTGCCGCGGTACCAGTCCTCGCCGGGGGATCGCATCTGCGCGGGAACGGGAATAATGAAATGATTTCGTAACAGGCTGGCGGCTTCCCAGCCTTCCCGCAAGTGCTGGAGCAGCGACTGGCTCTTGAACTGGACCAGCACGTACACCGAATAGATCCCTGAGTTCACCAGGTTGCTGAGCACAAAGTCGATGATCCGGTACCGTCCGCCAAACGGAACGGCCGGCTTGGCGCGCTCCTTGGTCAGCGGGTAAAGACGCGTGCCTTTGCCTCCAGCGAGCACAAAAGCAAGAACGCGCAGCTGCATCTGGCGATCCTCCGGGAATCAGTGTAAAAAACAGTTCATGCTTATTTTGGCAGATGGCAGCGCAAGGGAAAAGACTTGTCGCCACGATTCCACGGTTTTTTTCGTAGCACTGGCAATTCTGCCGGTGTTGATTTGCGGCGAGGCGGGCGAATCCGCTAGCTTGAAGTTGGAGGAATGGGTGAGTGGTTGAAACCGGCGGTCTTGAAAACCGTTAGCGGGGTAACTCGCTCGGGGGTTCGAATCCCTCTTCCTCCGCCATCGATCTTCTTGTCCGCATCCGGACACCGATGCCGTGCGCTCTCGATTCAATCCTGGTTCAAGTATTCTTCCGGAACATCGTCCTCCGAGACTTCTCTCGTCTTCACTTCCCCCTCATCGGCATCCGGCGCATTCTCCACGGCGTCGATGGCTTCAGCTTCGAAAGCCTGCCCCTCTTCCGCGAGTTCTTCCACGCTCTCCGAGTCGGCCTCGGCTAGGCTCGATAGACCTTGCACATCTCCCGACTGTCCCGCTGCGCCTGGGTCGCCACTGTTCTGGTCGGAAGCAGACGTCTCAACAGATGGGTTTCGTTTTTTCCCGCTCATGCATCTATTGTAGGACTCGCAGCGAAGAGCGCTTTTGAAGCCCAGCGACGCCAGGAAGTCAAGGGAGCCCAGTCGAGGATAATACGAAGTACGAAATATACGTGACGGTGGCCGGATGAACGACCTCTTAAAACAGGCTGTTTCGCTTTCGCTCCTCGGGAAGTGCATTGCCGCATTTATCGGAATTCTCCTCATTCACTCCGCGTTCCAAGTGCTCGAAAAAACGCTGCCGCGGCGCTTTGGCCAGGGCGATGCGCGCTACCGGGTTCGGAAGTTCGTCGTCTTTTCGGGATATTTCGCGACTCTCCTTTTCCTCGCCATACTCTTCGAAGATCGCTTGGGCCGCCTCGGCTTCACAATCGGCGTTATCGGCGCGGGTATTGCGGTAGCGCTGCAGGACGTGGTGGCGAGCATTGCCGGCGCGTTCTCCATTGGTTTTTCGAGGCTGTACTCTGTGGGAGATCGAATTCAGATCGGCGACACGCGCGGCGACGTGATCGACATCGGATTGCTGCGGACCACTTTGATGGAAACGGGCGGTTGGGTCAGTCGGGACTTTTATAGCGGCAGGTTGGTTCGCATTCCCAACAGCACCGTCTTGAAAGTGTCCGTTTTTAACTACTCGCAAGGATTCCGGTTTGTCTGGGATGAGATTAAAGTGGTGTTCTCAGTTACCAGCGATTGCCGGCTGGCCAGGGAGGTGCTTTTACAAGTAGCCGCGCTGGAGGTTGGCGAATACCTGAGCGAGGCGCAGATCTCCTGGAAATATATCAGCGAGAACTTTCAAATCGAAAAGCCTCCGTTGGAACCCACCGTCTCGCTGGTCGTAAATGCCGGGTCGCTCGAATTCTCAGTCAGCTACGTGGTTGACTACACCAAGCGAACGGCCATGAAAAGTCAACTGTTCACGAAAATCGTCGAGGCAGTTGCGAATAGCCAAGGGCGGCTCGAATGGGCAGCGCAGACCATCACTCTAACGGGCCCGCCGCCCGCCGCAGTCGAGGAGCCTCCGCCATCTTCGACGTACGACGCGGGCCACGCGGCAGGTTCCCACTGAAGCTACGTATTGGGGCAGGATCGCGCAACCTTGCGCGCGGCGGTAGGGGCTAGTTCCGCAGAGCATTCGCCTTCAAATTGTTTGAGGACGCTCAGGCGAATTTTGCGGCAACGGCAGCCGACTTGCAGATCGTGCAACAAAAGGCATTGTCGCTTCGGCCCGGAATACCGGACCGGCACGCCAATTGGCCGGAAGGAGGACTCGTGCAACGATCCGCGGTGGTTCTTTCCGTATGTGGCTTGATGTTGCCCGGCATCTCAATCGTCCAGGCCGGCGACATACCAACCATTGGTTTTTCCCGCAGCGACATCCATCCAAATCTGACTCGCAGCCCGGAAGCAGTTCCGGCGGTCTTGCGGCCATCCCCGGAGTTTGTGATCCGCATGCCGGATGGCAAGCAATTGTTGCTCAGCAGTTTCCGCGGCCAGGTAGTCGCGCTGATATTTGTGCATACCACTTGCCCGATCTGCCAGGAGGCTTCGCGGGTGTTCACAAAGCTTTCCGCCGAGTATGGCGCGCGCGGGTTCCAACCGGTCGACGTAGCGTTTAATTCCATGGCGGATCTGTATGTTCCGGAATTCGCCGAGAACTTTGCGATCAGCTATCCGGTCGGCTCGAGCACGTTGGAGGAAGTGATGGAATACCTCGGGTTGCCCGCTCACCAGCGTTTTACAATCCCGCAAATCGTCTGGATTGATCGGAAGGGAGACATTCGGGTCGCAAACACCCGCAAGAAATGGCGATCCAATGTTGACTGAGGGCTATTGGCGCAACATGCTCGAGATGCTGCTGAACGAACCAGGGCAGAATTAGGAGCTAAGCGCTAGATGCTCAGCACAGGGCAGGGCGACTCGCGAACGATCGAGTAGAGATTGGACCACATCCTCCGGAAGGTTGTTTGGGAACGGCCGCGGCCGGTGATCACCAGGTCGGCTTTAGTTCGAACTACTTCGCAGCAAACGGCATCGGGCATTATCCCATCCGCTACTGTATAGCTGGCTTGGGAGGCCATTTTATCCCTTAGCTCCCGCAGCCAGACATGGGCGGCATCGATGAACTGCTTTTTCAGCGGGCCAAAATCAACTTCCTGGGAGGGCATAGGCGTTTCCACGACGTGCAAGAGCGACAGGCGTGCGTGATAAACCTCGGCGACAGTGACGGCGGCCTGCAGAACCCCTTCCGCTTCTTCGGTTTGATCCAGGGCGCAAAGGATCGACTCGTACGGGATTTTCCCTGAATGCTCCGTCAAAACCCGACCTATACCGGTCCAAACCGGAGTGCTCATGTCGTGCAGCACTTTTGCGGTGACCGATCCGAGCAGCAGCCGGCGCACCGGGCCGTGCCCACCCGTAGCCAGCATTATTAAATCGGCGCCCTCATGCCGGGCGATTTTTTGAAGGATGCATCCTGGCTCCCCCAATTCGACGATGGAATCAACGTGCTGACCAGGGAATTCCTCCTGAGCAAATGCCCGCAATCGCTCGGTTTCGCCAGCTTGTATTTCCTCGTAAAGGTTGGGGTTCGTCATGGAGAGACTCGCCGTATCCGTGGGCTGTTACAGCAGACGGTCCATAAGCGTGGACCAGGACTGCCTCCGCCTGGAAATGCCGCAGGATGTCTTTGACGTAAGGAACGACCGCTCGGGAAGGCATTGAATAGTCGACCGGGCATAAAATCTTTCGGAAGGGAAGCATAGGACCTCTCCACCCTAAAACGTGCAATTTCCCCGCCAATGCCGTTTGGCCGAAAGTACTCAGCCGCCTTGCGCGAAAACACGCGGCATCCGACCCTATATTCGCCCGCCGGGCAACGATGAACCGCGAAACAAAGGGCGGATGTGAAAAAAAATTTGAGAGCGAATTTGGTGGCGCGATTGCACGCTTGATCTGCGGGAGAGTCATATGAACAAGGACATCCAAGTTCGGCAGGACGTAGAGCGGGAGTTGTTCTACAGCATCGGCGTGGATGCAGCCGGAATCGGCGTAGCGGTTCAAGACGGGATCGTCACTCTCACCGGAATGGCCGCAGGCCATGCTCAGAAGCTCGCTGCGGTACATGCCGCCGAGCGTGTTTCCCACGTGCGGGCGGTGGCTTCCGCACTGGACCTCAGGTCGGCAGTTCCGATAGATCCCAGCGACCCGGATCTGGCGACTACCGCAGCCAACATACTGGCGTGGAATAGCGCAGTTCCGGCGGACCGGCTTCGAATTGTGGTCGAAAACGGCTGGGTCACGCTGGAAGGAACCGTGGAGTGGCAGTACCAAAAAGATGCCGCCGCTGCGGCCGTGGCAGCCATCAACGGCGTGAAGGGCGTGGACAATCTGGTGAACGTAAATCCAGCCATCGGGGCCGAAGACGTTAAGGAAAAGATTGAAGCAGCGCTCAAACGCAGCCCTTCAATCGAAGACCGGAATGTTCTGGTGGAGGTAAATGGGGACCGAGTGGTGCTGCATGGGCAGGTACGCTCACTGGCGGAGCGACAAGAGGCGGAGCTAATCGCCTGGTCGGCGTCCGGGATCACCGACGTCGCCAATCATATCCAGGTCGCCGAGCCGGTCGGGGCCAAG
This sequence comes from Bryobacterales bacterium, assembly GCA_963732175.1. Classification (GTDB taxonomy): domain Bacteria; phylum Acidobacteriota; class Terriglobia; order Bryobacterales; family Bryobacteraceae; genus Palsa-89. The sequence goes on from CAVSYF010000005.1 coordinate 116,262, forward strand.
GCTTAATGGGCGACCCACCGGACTACGCGGCTGACCCGGGATGCCGGGAATTAGAAAGGGGAGCAGGAACATGAACGACAAAGAACTACGGCGAGAAGTTGAGCAAGCGCTCGACTGGGAACCGATCATTGACGCGCAAGGAATCGGCGTTTCGGTGGAAGATGGCGTGGTGGTCCTGAACGGTCATGTGGGGAGCTATGCGGAAAAACGCGAGGCGGAGAAAGTCGCAAGCCTGGTTCGCGGAGTCAAAGCGGTAGCTTGCGAATTGCATGTGATGCTGCCTTCCGAATTCGAACGAAGCGATGAGGAGATCGCCCGCGCGGCCGGGAATGCCATCGCTTGGAACACTCTGCTGCCAAAAGGCACAATCCAAGTCTGGCTCGACCGGGGCCGCGTGACGCTGGAGGGTACCGTGGACTGGCAGTTCCAACGCAAATCGGCCGACCAATGCATCCGCTATCTGGCCGGCGTGCGCGACGTCAATAACCACATCGTGGTTATCCCCGGCGCCGACAAGTCGCGGTGCGAACTCAAATCGAAGCAGCGCTGCTGCGCAACGCGCAACTGGACGCCAGCGGCATTCGGGTAGAGGTGCGGGGAAGCCGCGTTGTATTGAGCGGAAACGCTCAGTCTTGGGCTGAACGGGAAGCGGCCGAATGTGCGGCCTGGGGATCTCCCGGCGTGTCGGACGTGGAGAATCTGCTCATGGTGAACCCGGTCCCACATCTGGTCGCGCGTTAGAGGGCCGAAACGGCGGCAAGAGTCTTGGCATGGATCTGAACGCACGGGTAGCCACGCAGTTGGATGAAGTCGCGGACCTGCTCGAAGGGCAGGCGGCGAATCTGTTTCGGGTGCAAGCCTATCGGCGCGCGGCCCAGACCATAGCGAGGCTTCCCCGGCCCGTCAACGAAATTCTCAAGCAGGGCGGCTTCGACGAGTTGCGAAACTTGCCTGGCATCGGAGACCGCTTGGCCGTCGCAATTCGCGACATCGTCCGGCTGGGGCGTCTTCCGATGCTGGATCGTTTACGCGGCGAAACCAGAGCGACAGAACTACTGCAAACGGTGCCAGGCATTGGCCCGGTGCAAGCAGCGCGGCTCCAGGAGGAACTCGGCATCGATTCTTTGGAGGACCTCGAAGCGGCGGCGCACGATGGTCGGCTGGTGGATGTCGCCGGGCTGGGGCACAAGCGTGTCACCGGGATCATCGATTCCCTGGCGACGCGGCTGGGCCGGTTACGGCCAGTTTTGAACGCGCGTGACGAAGCTCCGGTCGAAGAGCTGCTGGATGTCGACCGCGAGTACCGCGAATCGGCTGGGTCGGGTAAGCTTCATAGGATCGCGCCGCGGCGCTTCAATCCGGCAGGAGAAGCCTGGCTGCCGATCTTGCACACGCAGCGCGGCGATCGGCATTACACGGCGCTTTTTTCAAACACCGCCCGCGCGCATAAACTGAACCGGACGCAAGACTGGGTAATTCTCTACTATGATGGCGCGGCGGGTGAGCGGCAGTGCACCGTGATCACCAGTCATCAAGGCGAACTGAAGGACAAACGGATCGTTCGCGGGCGCGAACCGGAGTGCGCGCGATTTTATGGCCTGGCTCCCGCCTACCAGGCCACTGGAACGTGAGGGAAGCGAATCCCGACGCTTCGCGAACTCACTGGATGTTTATGAACGCGCCCAGTTGCGTCTCATAAATGCCCGTCAAGCCTACCACCAGCGCGTCGCCGGAGCTGGCCCCCTGCGGCACAATCACGTTGAATTGGTCCACTCCCGGCGCGATTTGGCCGGCGAAAATCACTTGCGCGGGCAGCGCGTCGATCAGGATGTCGGGCACCGGGGAAAGCGGGCCCGCGGCGAGTGAGTCAGGCCCAAATCCGGTTGCGTAGAGGACAATTTCTTCGCCCTTCGTAGCCGGCGTCGTCTTGCCCGCCACAAGCGTAGTGGGACCGACCAATCCTCCGTTCGCATGCTCGGCCGCGATGTAGCTGTTTCCGTTCGCGGTACCCTCGATGAAGAACGCCGGAGCAAGAGTGACAACCGGAACGGACAGCGCCGCGCTGGTGAGGCCGTTATTCGTGGTCTGGATTTGAGCGTTGCCGCCGGGTGTAATATCGGCCGGAACCAGGAACGTAAGCTGCGTATTGGTAACCGCCGAGATCGGAGCCGCTTCGCCGTTCACAGTCACGGTGACCCCGTTCAGCGTCGTCGGCAGGGTGCTGCCGGTCACCGTCCAGGTACCTGACGTGGCTGACATTCCAGCTCCCCGAAGAGCGATCCACGTATTGGGGGCTACGGGCCCCGAGATCGAGCTAGCGTCATTCAACACGCCTGTGGTGACGAATGAGGGCGCGGCCTGGATGCTGCCGAGCAAGCCATGCGATTCAATCGGATCGTTGTTCGGCCCGCCCCCGATGCCGGCGGTAAAGTACAGGGTTCCAGGATCTTTGCTGGTGTTTCCAAAACCAATCCACCACAGCCCCTGAGTCGAGATGGGATTGCCTTTGAGGTCGTCCAGCGTGCCCAATTGTGCTCCTGTGGTCAAGTTGAACACGTTGATCGTCCCATCGCCAAAATTCCCAACCAGCAGAGCGCCGCCGAAGGGTCCGTAAGTGGACGGAGCGATCGCCATCCCCCAAGGCGCGTTGAGTGCGCCTTGACTAATCAGCGTCGCCTGAAGAGTTCCCGACTGGCTGAACACCGCGACATAACCGTTGCCGGCGCCGAACACCTGGTGCTTCTTATCCGCCGCCTGTTTGGCGTAGGTGACGTAGACGCTGCCGTTCATCACCTGAACATTGAAGGGAGCGTAACCGGAAGGTACCGCGGAATCCACAAAAGCGTTTGCGTTGACGACCGGTTTGAAATTGAGATCGAATACGTCGATCCCGCCGCTAGTGAAATTGGCGGCAAAAATCAAAGGCACTGCCGACGTTCCGCCTTGAGCGCAACCGTTGTATTCGGCGCCCAACTTGGAGTTGTCCACCGCCACCTGGGCCTGGGTCGCATTCACCGACGGCGCCCAGCCTGAGATAACGCCGTCCAGTGAGCAAAACATGAAGTTCGGCGGTTTGCCCGGTGCCACGTTGAAAGCAGCCGTGTTTGAGGCGAAGGCATTTTGTATCACGCCGGTGACCGGACCGGGCGTGGTGGCTCCCCCAGCGGCGGGTATGCTCACGACTGTGGCGGACGGATTCCCGTAACCATCGTAGAGAGTTGATAGCCCCGTGCCGTTATCTCCAACCCAAAAAGGGGAAGTGGCGCTGAATGCGTTGCCCCAAGGATTTACTAAATTCTTATCTTGGTGATCGGCAGCGCCCGCGAGATCGGAAACCAGGTTGTGTACCAGGAAATTGTTGGGAGGTGTCGTTTGAGCCGACAGAGAACTAACCAATGCGGCGAGCAAGAAGCTCGTGCACGCGACAGGAAATATCCGACTCAAGGTGAGTTTACGCATAACTGGTATGTTAATGCGAGTGCTCGCCTGCACCTGTAAAGCGGCTGTAAATACTTTGTAAAACGCAGCGCGCTCCAAGCCGGTGGATTATTTGAGCAAATTCGCGACTTTCGCGATTCCGGCTTTGGCGCAGCCGTCGTCGGTCTCTTGCCCGGACCCGGAACTGCCCACGCCGCCGATGGTCTCATCGCCCGCTTTGATGGGAACGCCGCCGCCCAACGCGATCATATCCGTGACGTTGCGCTGCCCCGCCCCCTCCTTATCGCCCTTGGTGCGCTCCCGGAACTCCAGCGTCGTGATGCGGAAGATCCGCGCGGTGTAAGCTTTGCGCCGAGCCATCTCGATGGTTTCGGGCGTGGCCTGCTCATCGCGCAGAAAGACCAGCAGCTGTCCGGCGCGATCCACCACGGCCACTGCGGTATGGAACCCTTTGGATCTGCATTCGGCCAATGCGCCTTCCGCGATCGTCTTGGCCATCCCGAGCGACAAAATACGCTGCGTGGCCAGGCCTTCTTGCGCGGGCATCCGCCCAGAAAAAGTCAAGATTACGATAATCCCGGATAAAATCCTTAACGCTTGTGACATGCAACCTCCAGTGGAAGACCCGCCAGGCCGGGCTTATTTCACTTCGGCGGGCGTGTTGGTGGCCGGCCCTTCGCCCAGGATCTCGAGCACGACGTCCTGGTCCTTGGCGCCGTCATAGTGAATCTCTTTGCCGTAGTGCGTCACAAAGCTGCCGGCCGGGATGGGCACGGTGCTGTCGGGGTCGAACTTGGTTCCCGTGCCGACCCACCAGGTACCCTGGAGAACCGTAATGTAACGGTCATTGGGATGAAAGTGCGGATGGCTCATGTGGTGGGCGTGCCATTTGGTGAACTCGATGTAGAGGCCGGGCTTGGTAGGATCGCCGAGCAGGATCGCGTTGGCGGCGCCTCCGTTCCCTTCCACCCATTTGATCTGATCCGGCAACTTAATGTTTATCGCTTTGGGATTGAGATCGGCGGCCTGGACGGCGCCCAGCCATACGAAGATCGCGACCATCGAGGTGACTTGCAAAATGCGCCGCAGCGCGGAAGTAGGCATGCGTTCCTCCTGTAATGTTCTGATCCGGTCCGGTGCGGACTGCCACTCGGGATCAGTACATATACTATCAGCGCTGGAGGAAGGCGGAGGGCAAGTACTCCCGGGAACTTACGGGTGAATTGGACAGGTTGCTAGGTGAGATCGGCTTTGCCGGCGCCTTCGACGATCTCGAGCACCTGCTTGACGATCTTGGGGTGAAGCGTCGCGCCGCTATGAAACGGAACAACGACTCGTACTTCGCCCTTCTGGTAGATGCGATGGCTGCCCTTGGAGCCCATGAATTCCAAATCCAGCGCGGAGCAGCGCACGTTCGGCCTCGGTGGTGGTCCACCGAGGCAGTCTAGGCATTCACTTCGACCGCGGCAGTGAGAATTTCGCGGCTGAGCAGCACATCCCGCTCGTCGGCGGGGAGCGTCTCAAGGTAGGGTAACAATATAGTTGACAAATCGATGGCGCTGGAATCAGGCCGTTTCAGTTGGAGGAACTTCTGCCTTTAACGCCAGCCACAGTCAGCAGCCCAGAACTCGCTGTACGTCCCATGTATAAACCACATAACGGTGCACACTCCAATTTTGGATTGCACCGTTAATTGTTAACGCCGGGGGAATCTGTGCCAAGACAGCGGGCTCGACCGGACAGCGCCGAACCACTTTCTGTTATAGCACGCTTAGTTACCTCGATAGCTGGAATCAGAACTGTTGGTAGTGTCCTAAGGGTGGGACAACACCGAACTGTTGATCGTGTGATACACTGCCCACTCCGGGGACCCCGTGTGAAAAAGTGGCTCATTTTGGCGATTGTATTACTGTTGGCCGGAGTCGGAGCACTATATGGTGGCTATCAGTGGAGACAGCAGCATCTAAGCAGCGGCTTTAGACAGATCATGCTGGCGTTGTTTGACCCATCCAATACGGAGGAAATGAAAACAGCCTCGTAAGGAATCAACTCTAATTCTCCCGCGATCTTCCAGGCTTTCCCGTGCGAATACTCGCTTACCTGCTTCGCTGTCATGTTCCAGAAAAACTGAATCCATCCATCCACGACCGAAACATCGCGAGCGGAAAGAAAATCGAATGTAGGAGCCTCCAGGGGGAAAAGGCGTTGACTTGAATGCTCGTAGACCCTGCGCGAAAAAATCTTGATCTGGTTGTCCCGAATCATTTCCGCCTGGATACGAGGAAAATCCGCCGGGCACGGTCCGAATGGCAGTTTTCTGTAGGGCATGCCGGTGATGGGCGCGCGTATATGCCGAACGATTCAAAATCCGAAAAGAACAGGATCTTGAACAGCTTAATTTTTGAGTACGTGGGATCGTCCATGCACTTGTGTGACACGTACATCACAAGTTCCTTGAATCGCGCTTCTCTATTAGCAAGCGGGAATTCGAAGTGAAGATTAGAAGGACCCGCAAGGGATTCAGATCTGTTCATGGCTACGATTGCCGCTTTCTGCCACGAGACGGCTTTCGATACGGCAGCATTCAGGCTTGCGCCGTCTTGCCGGTGAGTTCGTCGAAAGTGACGCGCTTCCCAACAACTCCGTTGACCGCGAGACTGAACCGTTCGGCGTCATTGAGCTTGCGGTTATTATAGCGATACGCTTGTTCGTCAAGGTAACGGAACAAATGGAACGGTTCAACGCTCACGTATGTGCCGGAAAGTCCTCGTTTCAACAGCGACCAAAAGTTTTCCATGCCGTTGGTATGCACGCGGCCATCGACGTAGTTGACGGCGTGATCGATCACTTGATGTTCAAAATCGCCCAGGCCCTCGTAGGATTTCAGTGCATCGGTGTACAGCGCGGAGCCAGCTTCGACATGTTTGCGGACTTCGGATTGAAGGGCCTTCTTCTTCCGGTTCGGAATGACCACGGTGCGGACCTTACTGCCATCCTTGTCGCGTTCCAGAATCCCCATGACGGCTGTTTTATCCTTACCGCCGGTGCCGGTGATGCGTCGCGCGCGTTTCGCGGCGTGCATGTTGCGCGCTTTGCCACCAATGAAGGTCTCATCCGCTTCGACTTCACCGGTGAACTTCGGGCCGGGTCCCATGCCCAATGCAAGGCGGATTCTGTGATCCATGAACCACGCGGTTTTTTGCGTAACGCCGATGGCCCGATGGATTTCATATGAGCTGATCCCGTTCTTGCAGTTGACGACTTGCCACATGGCGAGGAGCCATTTGTCCAAGCTGATCGGAGAGTCCTCGAAGATCGTTCCAGTCTTGGAAGTGAACTGCCGCGCGTCGTGCGTAACGCTGCACTGCCACCGATTGTACTTCTCCAGGAATACGACTTTCGTGCTTCCGCAGCGCGGGCAAACAACGCCTTCCGGCCAGCGTCGCGCCACAAGATAGCGACGGCAATTGGCTGGATCGGCGAAGTACAGGATTGCTTCTTGAAGCGTCTTCGGTTCGTTTCCCATGCTTCAATCATAGCGGTTTGGCGTCGATTTGTCAACTATATTGTTACCAAGGTAGAGTTCTATGGCCTCTTTAATATTAGAGATTGTCTCTTCCAAAGTGGCGCCTTGAGACTGGCAGCCCTTCAATTCGGGGCACCACACATAAAAGCCATTGTCGTCCTTCTCAATCACGACGCTCACCTTGCGGGACATATGTCTCAGTTTAGCCCAGAGTAAATCGGTTACATGCTCGGGGATGTGAAAAGACGGTGGCGCGTCTTCGGATTGGTTGCCGCGGAAACTGAGCTAGGCCGCTTCCCGCTCGACTACCGGCGTCTGGACCTTGACGACGCGAATCGATTTCGCGATGCCGAGGTACTTCAGTATGCTGATCTGAATCCAGGAGAAATCGATTTCATACCAAGCCAAACCGTGGCGAGCCGAGGTGGGATGCGCGTGATGATTGTTGTGCCATCCCTCGCCGAAAGTAAGCAGCGCCACCCACCAGTTGTTGCGGGAATCGTCACGCGTGTTGAACCGGCGACCACCCCACAGATGCGTCACCGAATTGACGGCCCACGTCGCGTGCAGCCCGAAAACAATGCGGACGCAGATGCCCCACAGCATCAGCGGCAGGCCGCCAATGGCCAGCAGCACCCCTGCCAGCAGGATCGGAAACAGCCAGTGGTAGTTGTTCACCTGGACATAGAACGGGTCCTTGGCCAAATCCGGAGCGTACCTGGCCAACAGCTTGGTATTGTTGTGTTTGGACTCTCCCGTTAGAATCCAGCCAATGTGCGCCCACCACGCGCCGTCGCGGGGCGAATGGGGGTCACCCGGTTTGTCTGAATACTGATGATGGATCCGATGCGTCGCAACCCAGAAGATGGGACCGCCCTCCAGGCTCAAGGTTCCGCAAATCGCCAGGAAGTACTCCAGCCACTGTGGAAGTCTGTAAGATCGGTGCGTGTGCAGCCGATGATAGCCCATGCTAATACCCAGCCCGACCGCGATCCAGTGCAGCAAAACCGCCACTGCGAGCGCCTTCCAGCTAAACATGAACAGGGCCGCCGCGGCTCCCGCGTGCAAGACCACCAATACCGTGGTGATCGCCCAGTTGAGCTTCCTATTGCTATAGATATCGATAATGTCGTTGCTCACGAAATCTCCCGTATTAACGTGTACTCCTAACGTATCAGTGATCCTGGCAATGATTTGTAAGACTTGTGTAATATCGATCCGCCCCGTGCGTGGCGCTCCGGCGTTATCACTTAGTTGCGGTTCAAGAAGTACCGAGATCGCAACCAACGGCCAACCGGCGAACGGCGGGCCCCGGGGATCCGCTTTTCTGTCCGCTCTGCACTAAAACGAAAACTTATGATGAGAAAAATCAAGCTTGGTTTCCTTTTACTTCTGTTGGCTACAGCGCCCACGCTGAGATCGCAGAACTTTGGATGGCTGGACCGCCCTTTCGTCGAACAGTACCCGGTCCGGCCCCTCGATCTGACGAACTCCCCACGGATTCGCCAACTACTGCGCGCCGGCAACATTTATCTTTCGCTCTCGGATGCAATTGCGTTAGCGATCGAAAACAATCTGGACATCGAACTGCAACGCTACGGGCTCCCCACCGCCGATTTTGAGCTGGTGCGAGCAAAAGGAGGGGGGCTGCTGCGCGGCCTCTCCTATGACCTTGCCGAAGTGCCGGTGGGGGTAGGAGGACCGGCCAGTCCTCTGGTAACTACCGCGGCCACCCCTAGCATCACCACCGGCGCCGTGCCGACCAATCCCTCAGAGTTGGGCGTGCTGTCGGAGGCTCAGGACAATTTATCGGTCTTGGGAAGCATTCCTTTCTCCACTGGCCCGGTGATACCGCCGTTTGACCCGGCTATCATCGGCCAACTGGCCGGCACGCATCAAACCACGCCGGAGACCAATGCGTTTTTCTCCGGCACCAACGCGGTAGTTTCGAATATCTTCACTGCCAATTCTTCGTACGTGCAGGGATTTGGGCCGGGGACTCTGCTCAACGTCGGATTCAACAATACAGCTCAAACCATGAATTCAGTTCTCACTCTGTATAGCCCTTACACGACGTCGAGTCTCGGGTTCACCATCACGCAGCCGCTTTTGCGCGGATTCGGCCTGGCGGTGAATCGCCGCTTTATTCGAATCGCCAAGAGCGAGCAGAAAATCGCAAGCCTGCTGCTCCAGCAGCAGCTTATCGCGACCGTATACGGGGTGGTTCGCCTGTACACGGATCTGGTGGCGCTGGCCGAGGACGTCAAGGTGCAAGACGAGACCTTACAGGCCGCCCAAAAGCTCTACGACGACACCAAGGCTCGGGTCGATGAGGGTACCCAAGCGCCCATCGAGCTGACCAGAGCGAACGCGCAGCTGTTTTCGATCCGCCAGGACTTGATCGACGCGCGCGGTTTGCTGGAAGAACAGGAGGCCATCGTAAAGAACGTAATTTTGCGGCGAACGGCCGACTACGATCTGCTCGCCGCCCGCGTGATTCCAACCGACAGCATCGACGTTCCGGCCACCGACGATATCCGTCCTATCCAGGATCTGGTTGCCGAAGCGTATGCCAAGCGGCCGGACCTCCAGCAGGCCGCCGTTCAGGTGGATACCGCGCAAATCTCTATTGATGGCTCGCGCAATGCTCTGCTGCCTGAGATCGACCTGGTCGGAGCGGCGCAGAACAGCGCGTTGGCCGGTCAAATCGAGCCCCTTCGCGACCAACATGGATGCCACCTTCATCGGGGGTTACGGAAGCGCGCTGGAGCAATTGTTCACGCGCAAATATCCGACCTATAGTGTCGGCCTGAACATCACGCTGCCGATTCGGAACCGGGTGGCGCAAGCGGATCTGGCGCGCGATCAGGTTCAGCTGCGGCAAAGCCAAATCCGGCAGCAGCAATTCCGCAATCAGGCGGGACTCGAGATCCAGGACGCCTTAGTCGCAATGCGGCGCGCTCGAACGTCCTATGAGGCGGCGCTTGAAACTCAGCGCCTGCAACAGGAATCGCTGGAGGCCGAACAAGCCCGGTTCGAGGTGGGCGCGTCGACCAGTTTTTTCATCATTCAATATCAGAGCTATCTGGCGCAGGCGAGGTCGACCGTTGTGGTCGCGAAGAGCGCTTATTTAAAGGCGCGCGCGGCCTTAGAGCGGGCTACCGGCACGATTCTCGACGCCAATCATGTCTCGCTGCCGGATGCGATCCGCGGCCGCTAGTCAAGCCTTGGGCCTGATTCTGCTACAAACCTGTAAAAAGAATGCAAACACTTGATGGATCGCTTGGAGAGCCCGAGCGGCGACCCTATACTCGGGGAGAAGGTTGGAAGGGCCGCACGATTTGTCGACCATCGATCTGGAGCCAATTGACCGCGTACTCGTCCGGCCAACCATTGCGCCGCAACGCAGCCGGTTCGCTGAGGCCGCCGAACGCACCGCGGGTTTTCTGCTGCTGGCCTGGGCCGGCCCCATAATCGCGACTTCCGCCGTCGCTTTAGCCGGCCTTTCGCGACGCTCTCCCTTTGTGGCTCATTTGCGCGTTGGAAAGGGTGGCAAGCCGATGTGGGTCTGGAAACTCAGGACCATGTGGTCCCGTGACGAACCCAGGCCGGCGCCAATGCATTGGGTGGAATACGTTGTCGCCGATCCAGCGGAAGGCGGAAAGCTCTCTTGCGACCTGCGCATCAGCAGCCGCCTCGCCAGGTTCTGCCGTCGTCATTCCATCGATGAACTGCCGCAACTATGGCATGTATTGCGCGGTGAGATGTCGTTGGTTGGCCCGAGGCCATTGACCCGCGGCGAGATCGACCGATACTACGGGCACAACGCGGCCGAGCTGCTCTCGGTTAAACCCGGCCTGACTGGCCTTTGGCAGGTATACGGGCGAAGCGCCATCCGATTCCCGCGCCGGTCCGCACTGGACCTGGAATTAGTCCGAACCTTGAAGCCGCGACTCTATGTGAGCGTCCTGCTCCGCACCATACCGGCGGTCATTCGCGGCAACGGCGCCTGGTAGCAAGTAGCGCTACTGAGTAATCGCCATCGTCACGTTGGACGGACTGGTGATTCCGCCCATCTGGATCTGTAACGATACAGCATTACCGGTGGGCGCATTTTCCGGAACAAAGAACGCCACCTGATAGAGGCCGACGAACTGCGGGCTGAGGACCGAATAGATGAAATCCGAGCCAATCACGGGGATGCCTCCCACCAAGATCGTCGGATTCACGAGGCTGCTGAGAATTTGCGACCCGGCGTTTGCACCGTCCGCCGGCGGGCCGCCCATCACCGCTCCCATCCCGGTCGCGTAGATGATCATGACATCGTGAAGCTTCGCGGGATGCGTGGTCAGGCCCTGGACACTTCCCACTGGCCATGCGAGGGTTCCATCGGCGTTGTTCACTACAACCGCCAATCCGTTCACACTGAAAATGCCGGGCGAAAATGGCCCGACTGTGACGGACTGCGGCGCCGATGCAACTCCATTGACGTTCACAATCACGTTCACAGTTTGCGTTGTATTCGGAGGAACGACCTCCCAGGGCACTTGGGCATTGATCAGATCCGGATTTCCCGGGCCCGCAAATAGCAGCGGCGCATTCACCGTCGTATTGCCATTGACGAACTGCACCGTGACACCGCCCAATTGAGTGGAGAGCGGGATGGAGTCGGCGGAGGCGAGTTGCGACGCCAGGTGGGTCCCGAAGATCGATATCAGCGAACCACCGGTGATCGGTTGCCCGGCCGCGAAACTGGCGCCGTTCACGATGCCCCCGTCTAAGATGCTGGGCGCTTGAGCGAAACCGAGACCGGTTACCGCGAATAATAAGAGCGTCAGCCGGAATCGCATAAGTCTCCTGGGCTCACTATAGGCGAGGATCCCAGGCACAACAATACCCGGCAGGTAAAAACTTTGTGAAAATTGCACCCGTACTAAGGCTTGCTACTCAATTTCTTCCACGTCGCGGCGACTTCAGGGTCTTTGTCACCATCGCGCTCCACGGCTGCGCGAGCTTCCCGCAACGCTTCTTCGTGCCGGTTTGTCAATTCCAGGAGCTGAGCCAGTGTCCAATGCGGCTTGAACCAGTTGGGCGCCCACGCGATCGCGTTTCGCAGCGCGTGCTCCACGCCCATAGCGTCGTTATGAGTTGCCAGCACGGTCGCCAGATTGTACCAGGCATTTTGCCGATCCTCGGCGGTGCTGACGGCTCGAATTGCGGATTCCAGCGCTTGCTGGTTAGCCTCGAGCTTGGTCGCGAAATTCGGCGATCGGCCGGCCAACTCCTGCATAGCGCGCGAGTAGGCTAGATCATCGCTGGCTCCTGGCATCTGCCAAGCCAAAACTCCCCGGTAAGCGCTCGCTGCTCCGTTCGCATCATTGGCCGCGATCCGCTGCTCGGCGACGGCCAGCGCATGATCACCAGCTACCAGATGAGTCGCAAACAGCGCCAGCACCAGGCTCACCGGCAGACTAACTGGCAGCACCCAACTCGATCGTGCTGACTTACTCGCCTCCGAGGACCGCTGCGGAAGGGCAGTTACTACCAGTAATGCAATGAGTAAGTGGAAATAGAGCCAGGTCGTGAAAACGAAAACCGAGAACTGCTGCGCGACCAGCACGCCCGCGAGACCGGCCGAAAGAGGCGCCGCCAATGGATGACCTGATCGCCACGCCTTGACGGCGGCCCAGGCGCCGAGTCCGCATAGTCCCAATAACGCCGCGAGGCCGAGCAGGCCTTCGCCAGTGAGCGCGTCCAGAAAAACATTATGCGGCGACTCGTGGTAAAAATCCGGGTAAGCTCGGGCCAGCTCCAGCGACTCGAAACGCGGAAAATCGGTGGCGAAGGTTTCCAGCCCATAGCCGTACACAGGCCGGTGAGTGGCCATTCCAATAGAGTCGCGCCACAGCAAGAGGCGTGCGCCTCCCCGCGCGTCTTCGATCGACCAATGCACGCGTGCTCTCAGCTTTGCACCCAGCGGCGTGAAAAACAAGGCGGCCACAACGGCGAAAAAGGCGACAGCGAGCGCCACTTCGCGCGGGCCAACACGCCTGCCTCGAGCAAAGACGAAGACAACAGCGCCCGCCACGACTCCCAGCAACGCTCCACGCGTTCCGCTTAGGACGATCGCGAGCATGATCAACAAACAGGCAGCTATCGCGCCGCGCCTGCGCCACGGACTTTTTTCCACGGCTGCCAGCGCCAACGCGAGAAGGCCGGCGGCCACCAGCCAGTCCGCGAAATAATCGGCATGCCCCAGCGTTCCCGGCGGCCGAACGATGCGAAACGGTTCATCCCCCACCTCATAGGCGTTGGAAGGAAGCCAGGGATCGCGCCCGAGGTATTGCGCGATGCCGTAAACCGCCGCAAGGGCTCCGGCAATCGTCGACGCTTGCAATAGCCTTCGCATGTTGTTCGGATCGCGCACTAGCCACGCTGTTGCAAGCAGCACGAAGAGCAATAAACCGGTCTCGGAAAGCAGCCCCGAGCGACGCCAGGTCCCGCCGTCCAGCGAAAGAGCGCGGTTGGTGGAGAAGCTCGTCGCGACTGCGCCCGCCATCCATTCCACCGCGAGTAGAGCCATGAACCAGCGTCCCGCGAATGTGCCAAACAACGCGCGAACGTTGTAGACATTTGCATTTTTGTATAAAAGGATTAGCGCCGTGACGTACAAAAGAAGCGCGATTTTGGGCGTAATATCGTAGTGAGACAGCAGATTCGGCGTGATCAGCAGTGGGACGAGCGCCACGACCGTCAGCACTAGGAACTGCATACCGACAGCCTAACGCACGTTCCGCATAGGAAAATAGTATGTATCAAACTTTCGATGCCTTTGAATACGTCGAATACATCCGGCATCGCTGGCGCGTTCCGGCGGCCGCTTGCGGCGCGGCATTCCTGCTCTCTCTGGGCATCAGTTTTCTAATTCCTAAGCATTACACCGCGACTGCCAGAATCGTGATTGAACCGCCGGGTGGAAATGACGCGCGGCTGTCCACGGCGGTCAGCCCGATGTATCTGGAATCTCTCAAAACCTACGAGAGTTTCGCGACCGGCGACAGCCTGTTTGCCGGCGCGGTGGAACGATTTCATCTGCTCGCTCCCGGAAGCTCGCAATCCATCGAATCGCTGAAGCGGAGCGTGCTGAAGGTCGTCAAAGTGAAAGACACCAAGATCCTGGAAATCAGCGCGACGCTCTCGGATCCGAAGCTCGCGCAACGCGTCGCTCAATATATCGCTGAAGAGACCGTGGCCACGAGCCGGCGCGAAAGCATCGCCTCCGATCACGAGTTTGTAGAGCAGGCCGAGCAGCAGGTTTCCGACGCGCAGCGGCACTTGCAGGACGTGCAGCAGCAATGGATTAAGTTGGTGGTGAGCAAACCGACCGAGTCTCTTCAGTCGGAGATCGACGCGAATGTCGATTTGCAAAGCAAGCTGCAGCAAGAAGCTCGTGGACGCGCAAGGCGAGGCGGCTGAGTACGAACAACAACTGGCGGCCGGCGGGCAATTCGCTCGCGAACAGTTACAAGCATCGCGCGCCCGCGCCGAGTTACTTGGAAAGCGCGTGCAAGCGCTCGATCTCGTCATTCAACAGAAAACTGCCGCGCTAGCCGGCGGAACATCGCAGCGGGCCGCTCTCGAGAGCGAACTAAGAGTCGCGCAAACTTCCTACGAGGCCGTCTCGGCGCGATTGCGCGAATTTGAAGCCGCCGCCGGAACTCATGCCGAACAACTCCGCGTGATCGATCCCGGAATTGTTCCTGGCCGGCCCAGCTCTCCTAATATTTTTCTGAATGTCATCGTGGCGCTGTTTCTAGCGCTCGCTGCGTCCGTCGTATATCTCAGCCTTCGGTTTGTCTACCGGCGAAAACCGGTCGGCTTTGAACCGACGGTGGCGCGCGGGATGCGGGCGTGATCCTTACCGTTAATCCACGGGAACGATCCCAATGGCTCCTGGGCACCGGGTTGGGTCTGTACGCGACCGCCATTGCCTTGGTTCCAGGAGTCGGCGCGAAGGCCGTGCTGGCCGCGCCACTCGTTGCTATTCCACTATGTTGGTATCTGCTCGGCAGCTCTACCGCATGGGTTGCTCTGTTTTTCCTCTGCGCGCTCCTTACACCGCCATTGCCCATTGCACTCGGCGACTCCGGTCCGCATACGGCCCTGATCTTCGCGGCGGCGGGCATCTTCATCGGCTTGCTGAGGCTCGGCGAATGGCGGTTTCGCGCCGACACTTGCTCCATTTCTCTTCTGGCGCTCTGGGCCCTTTTTGTCGCCAGCACTAGCTGGGCAGCGCTCTACTCTGGGCTCGCGATCGCCGCAGCCAGTCTCGCGCGCGTCTTGCTTTTCGGAATCTCGATCTACGTGTTCCTCTATACGCGCGATGGCCCCGGCCGCTTGGATTCGGCTCGCGGTTTTCGAATGCTTCAAGTAATCTTCTGGGCTGCGGCCGCCTCCGCGCTATTCGCGTGCGCCGATTTCTACTTTCAGTTCCCCGCCCCGGCCGGCTACGAGCAGCAGTTTATCTGGCTCGACAGCGGCGTCTACCGCCGTGCGCAAGGAGTCTTCTACGAAGCGAGCACGCTCGGAAACCTGTGCGCCTTCTTCTTGGAGATGATCGCCGTGGCGCTCTTCCGGAACAAAGACGATCAGCCCTTTTCAAGAATCTCATTGACCGCTGGAGGAGCAGCCTTCGCCGCTGCGCTGGTGCTTTCCTTTTCACGCGGTTCTCTGGCGAATTTCGCGGTAGCCCTAATCGTCCTCTTCTGGCTGCATCGAAAACGAATCCGCTGGGGACGTCTCTGGCCGGCATCGCCATTTCGACGGCCGGAGCAGCGGCGCTACTCTGGGCTGCTTTCCCGATTTTCGCCCGAGTTGCATGGCTGCGCGTTTTCGCCGCCTTCCAATATTTCTCGGAATCGCCGAACATGGTGCTTTCAGGACGCCTGCAGAGCTGGCGGACGCTTATCGATTTCTTGCGGGAGAATCCCTGGCACGCGCTAATCGGCGTCGGTTACAAGACGCTCCCGTACTCGGACTTCATCGGAGCACGCTCCGTCGGTGACAATACCTATCTCACATTGCTTGCAGAAACTGGAATCTTGGGATTACTCGGCGTGGTCGCGCTCAATGTCGCGATTCTCGTCACCGCCTATCGCGCCGCGCGATCATCCACCGCTCTGCAATCTTTTTGCGGCGCATGGATGCTGTGCTTTTGGGCCGGCCAGACCGTGCAGATGTTTTCGGCCGATCTTCTCACCTATTGGAGGATCCTACCCGTGTACTTCTTTGTGCTGGCCTTGGCATCGCACACCGAAGCGTGAACGTCCTCTTCCTTGATCAGTTCAGCGAAATGGGCGGCGCGCAGCGCGCTTTGCTCGATACCGTGGATGCGGTCGAGCAGCGCGGCTGGCAAAGCCACGCGGCTATTCCCGGAACAGGACCGCTGATCAAACAGCTTCGGTCGCGCGGTATTTCAGTAATTTCCATCCCCTGCGGTCCTTACCGCTCGCATCGAAAAACACCCGTGGATTTGGTGCGTTTCGCAGTCAACCTTCGGGAGCAGACGCACATCATCCGGAACTTGTCCCAACAATTTGCCATCGATCTGGTTTACGTAAATGGGCCGCGATTGTTACCGGCTTCAAGCCTGGCCTGCCCACAGAGTGCAGCGCTTCTGTTCCATGCCCACAGCCATATCCCCCAAACAATTGGGGCGAAATTGGTTGGATGGAGCCTCTCGCGCGCGAATGCGACGGTGGTTGCATGTAGCAATTTCGTCTTAGAACCGCTTCGTGGCTACCTTCACAAGCAACCTTACGTGATCCCCAACGGCGTTCCCGACGTCGGGTTCCGCGAACGCCAATTTGGGCCGGAAACGCACTGGCGCATCGGCATGATCGCACGCGTCAGCCCGGAAAAGGGCCAGAAGGAACTCGTACAGGCTGCGGCGCTCCTCGCGCGCGAATTCAGCAATATACATTTCCTGATCTGCGGCGCACCATTGTTTGCAGAAACGAGTTATTACGACAGCGTTCGAAACCTTGCTTCTGGCCTGCCGGTCGAGTTTCTCGGTTGGCAGGAGGATGTCGCGCCCATCTTCGCCGGTCTCGATTTACTGGTAGTGCCCTCCAAAGAAGAAGGCATGGGTCGCGTCCTCGCGGAAGCTTTTTCCGCCGGCGTTCCAGTGGTCGCGTTCCCAACCGGCGGAATTCCGGAGCTGGTTGTCGATGAAGAGACCGGATTCCTCGCGCGCAAGCTATCGCCCGAATCGCTGGCGGTTCGCATCCGCGAGATTCTCCTCATGGATCCGCACGCACTTCGAAGAGTAACTGCCAACGCGCGGCGTAAGTTCGAAGATTTTTATACAATCTCTCGCTACCAGCAGCGCATCACAGCGGTGATGGAGAATTTGGTGGCGGCTTCGAGAGCAGAGCACGAAAAAGCAGTCCTGCCGTAGCGCAGATGACCGCAGCGCCTGCAAGTACCAGCGGATATCCGAAACGCGCCAGCAGGACGCCCGCACCGGCCGCCGCAGCAGCCTGTCCCGTGTAGGACACCAGGAAATTCAAAGCGGAAGCGCTGTTGCGCTCCCCCACCGCGACGTTGTCCATGAGGAACGTGAACATGCCCGGTTCGCTCATGTATTGCGCCGCCATGAAGGCACAGTAGGCGACCGCGGCGCCAACAGGACCACTAACCGCCGCCAGCCCGATGAGCGTCAGCGCAGTAGCGATCTCCATTCCCGCGACGGCGCGGGTCAGTCCGAATCTCCGAAACATCGCCGGCGCGAACAGCATTGCGGCCACCTGTGCGACTTGCGACCAGGAAAAAACATTACCGATCTTGTCGACCGCCAAATGAATTTGCCGCGCAAAGAAAACATTGCGAAATGGATTGAAAAGGCCGGTCCCCAAGTTCCAAATCAACATGGCGAACAGAAAGCGCAACAGCACGGGGCTCGGACGATGGAACTTGCGCGGCCCGGGTAGCGGCCCTTCGGCCATCTTTACTCGCGATAGCGGCCAAAGCGCCAGCAACACAATACAGCATCCGGCGAGCAGAGCGGCGCGATAAGAAGCAGTGCTCGATGAGACCAGATGCATACGTGAAATCCAGCCTGGCAAGCGCCCCGCCGCAAGACTCCCAAAAATACCAATGGCGACCCCGGAAGAACAAATGAAGCTGAATCCGCGCGGCCGGTTTCTTTCGGTTGTCACGGAAGCGACCGTCGGCGCGAGAGCGACCGGCCAGACTGAGGACATCAGGCCCGCAACGGCTGCTAGCCCCAGCAAAAGTTGCGGCGCCAGCACCACGGCCCGGAGAGCGGAAATGCCCGCCGTCAGCGCGAACGACGCCATCAGGGTCCTTCTGAGACCAAACCGGCCGATCGCGAAGACCGCCAAGATCGATCCGACGAAATTTCCGGCGATCATGACGCTCGACATCAGCCCCAGGAAATTCTCCCGAAAACCCAACTGCAACAGGTAGAGATTGTAGAGGAAGAAGAAGACGAACATCCCGAAATCGAAAAAGCCTTCCGCGACCAGAACGCGCCAATAATCGGCCCCCAGTCCCTGCCCAGCGCCGAACCATCGCACTGCACTTGCCGCGGTAGAGGGAAGAGCTCGCGCGTGAAAAAGCAAGCGCGACGCGGAATAATTCAACGCACGCCACTCGCTCCGAACGCGAATACGCCACGTGCGCCGCTCATTCGGGACGTGCGCGCTATCCGCGAAGCCCGGCAACTGTACCGGCAACAACCTGCGCCGCAATACCGCGAACCGGTCGTACGTCGACTCAAGCAGACTCCAGTGCAGCCACAGCTCGTCTTTATTTGGATGGAATCGCGCTGCCACCGGCGACCATCCATATTCGGCCAGCCACCGACGAATCTCCGGTGAAAGACGCTCGATCTCTTCGCGCGCAACCTCTGGCATCCGGCAATCGAACCAGTGTTGAGCCAGAGCAAAGCAAATCGCTTCCAGGCGCCGCAGTGATGCATCGTGCAGCTCCGTCCAGGTGCTCCAAAAATCCGACGCATCGGCGCTTTGGTGAAGCATCCACGCCAACTCGTACACATGCAGCGGGCGCAAACTCCCCTGCAGCAAATGCCGCAGCAGGTGCAGCGCGGCATGCGCGACTTCATCGGCGGGGTGGAGGCCTGTGAAACGCAGCCCGTCCACTTCTCTGCTCCCGCGCCGATCCCAAAATGCATCCAAGCCCACGGGCATGAATCGCTCGGTTTTCTCTTGCCACAGCCGAAAGTGCAACTCCAGAGCAACCGGCATCTCCACATCGAAGAAATCGCCTTTCCACTCCCAACCGTTTTTGCGAAGGAGCGTCGGCAGGTGATTGAGCGGCCGCGAATCTTCAGCACGAGCGGCTTCGTACCCCAGGGCCAGAGCCACCTCATAGGCTCGCTCCACTTGATCTTCAGGAAACAGTAAGTCGAGATCGCCGTGAGGGCGAAAGCGCGGATCACTCACGAAACGAGGGCAGTGGCTGAACCCCTTCAGGACGGCGAACTCTAAGTCGGCGTCTTCAAACGCACACGCGGCCTGCGCGTAGGTCATCTTCAGACGGCGCCAACGTTCCGCGTTATTCGCCAAGTCGCGATCCACGCGGTCCTGGACCCATTGCGGCATCGCCTCACGGCAACACAGCCCGAGCGGCAGCGTTAGACCTGCTCGATCGGAAAAATGAAGCGCTACAGTCCAATCGCGGTCGTCGAGTCGCGCGAGCCCCGATCTCTCAGGGGAGCAAAAGCGCAAGGCTTCGAGGGCCGCCCGAACATAGCACGGAATTTTGGCGTCGAATTGCGTCAGAAATCGAATCTTAGTGCAAATTGCATGCGCCGTGGCTGTCCCGCGGAGAATGCCTTTCCGAAATATGGCCCCAGATCGGGATACGGCCCCGGGATTCCAAGGTTCGGATGGTTAAGCACATTGAACGTCTCGGCGCGAAATTCGAGCGACTTTCCCTCTCTCACGAAGAACCGCCGCAGCAGCGCGACATCCACCACCGCGTTGCCCGCGCCGGGTAAAATGTCGCGGCCCGCATCGCCGAAAGTGTAAGGCGCCGGCGACCGAAAACGCATTGACATTGTAAAACTGATTGGCGTTGCGCTGGCTGCTAGGCAAGAGAATCGGCTGTCCCAGCACTACATTCGGTCGATTCGGCGTACCCGAATTAGCATAATCAGTCGCAAGATAAACGGGGTTTTCCGGAGTCCCGTCCTGGAACGTAAAGGCCCCGCTGAGTTGCCAGTCTTTCAGCGCCGGCTTCCAGACGGGCGCAGTCGCGAACGAATACACGTACCCGCCGCTCAGCCGCCTCGGAACATTGAAGAACGAAAGCCCGCGCTCGAGCCGCAGATTGCGCTCGTCTTGCGCGCCGAAGCTTTCATATTGGCCCGCGATCTGGCTGTCGGCGTCATCAATCGATTTCGACCAGACGAAGCTCGCAAGGAACGAAAGCCGCCTCGTGAACCGCTTCTCGGCTTTGATCTGCAAAGAATGATAGATCGAGTTCGCGATATGCTGCGTCTGAAAAAGCGTGCCCAGTTCCGGAAAGGTCCGCAGCGACTGTAGATCGCCAGGGCGCGGCGGCAGATCCGCTCCAATCTCCACCTGCGCGGGCGTGTTGAATCGCCGGAACAGCGCCAGATCCGTGCCCTTCGTGCCGATGTAGGAAATCTCCACCACCACGTTCCCGGCCACGTCCTGTTGAAAACCAGCTGACCACTGCTGCACGTAGGGCGTCGGCGCATTCTTGTCAATTCCGAAGTAGCTCGGGAATCCGGTGGTCGAAGTCTGCGGAAAGCCATTTTCGAACGTGAGCACGGGCGCCAATCCGCCCGGTTCGTTGATTTGATTTTGAACGCCGTTGCGCACCAGATCGTACGCTTCGTCCGCGATTTCGGGAGCGTAATAAATTCCGTAACCGGCTCGGAAGACGGTCTCCCGTGCGCTCGAAAATAAATGCGGCAGCCGCGCCGCCAATCCAATTCGCGGCGCAAGATTCAAATACTCGGGATTGGTATCTGTACTGACATGCTGCAGCGTGGGTGCATTCGGAAGATTGGACCAATCCAGGTTCAGCATGTTGCCGCGATCCTCGCTGAATGGCGCGGTGTACTCATAACGCAGTCCCGCGGTGATGCTGATCCGTGGCGTGAGCCGCCAGTCGTCCTCAATAAACGCTGCATAGGAGTTCTGCCGCAGATAGGCTTGCGGCAGCCCACCTCTCGCTGCGTTTGTTCCGGAAAGCCGAGCAGAAAATCAGCGAACGCATCGCCCGTGTTTCCCGGATTCGAGGGGTCTTGCGTGTAGGTCCCGTTAAATACGTAGTTGCCGCGGTCGTATAAGCTCTGCACGTACGCCATCGTGAAATGCGTGAATTGAAAACCGGTCTTCCAGGTGTGCCGGCCGACGGTTCGCGAGAACGAGGTCGAAAAATACGACGTGTTGTCGCGCTGCAACTGCGGAAGATTATCGGAATCCTGCACTGTATCGAAATCCGTTACCGTCAGCGCCGGCAGGCCGTAAGCGGACGGATTGTTCGACAGGCCGTTAATGCCAAGATTGGCGAGCGCATTGGATCCGAACGCGTCCGTCGTGGTATCGAACACGCGCAGCCGCGTAAATGAAAAACGCGTCTCGTTCACCCAGGATGTTCCCGCGAACGTATGGCCGATGGCCGCCTGCTGCGCGCGCAAAGTTTCCACCGTGGGCAGCGCGGGGAACGAGCCTGCCAGCAGCGAGCGTTCATCGTTGACCGTGTACCGCGCGAAGAAACGGCTGCGCTCGCCGGTCGCGTGATCGATGCGCAGGGAACCATTATCGCTATTGTCGCGGTTGGGTGTGGAGTCCACGTAATCGAAGCCGTTGGCCAGCGGATAATTCGGCAGCGGCTCGTACAGAGCCAGATACTTCGCTGCGGCCGGATCGATCATGCTAGGCGGGATCACGTTATTGGGGAACGGCTCGCGCGCTCCCGCAGCATTGAGCGTCAAGGGATTGTAGATAATCTGACGGCCGAAAAAATCGCCCCCGCGAACCGTAGCATCCGGCACCAGATGCTGCGTCGAGCTCGCCGATAACGAACGCAAGCCTTCGTAGGATGCAAAAAAATAGGTTGCACGCGCGATCGGCCCGCCGAGCGTCGCCCCGTATTGGTTCTGACGAAAGATGGCACGCGGAAGCCCGGGCACCTCGAAAAATCCGCGTGCGTCGGTGGCTTCATTGCGAAAGAACTCAAACGCATTCCCATGAAATGCGGGACTGCCCGACTTAGTAACTATGTCGATCACTCCGCCGCCGGACTGCGCGAACTCGGCCGGCGCGAGCGAAGTCTGAATCCGGAACTCAGAGACCGTTTCCATCAGCGGAATCACCGCTACCGAAAAAACATTGCGATCGGTGTCATAAGCGCCGTCGATGATATAGCTGTTGCCGGTAGACCGCGCCCCGTTCACCGGCGCATTCAACGCCACCGCCCCGCGGTTTCCTTGAAGGTCATTCATGATGTCGTGCGTGAAGCCGCCCAGTTGACGTGGAATCGCCCCCGGTCCGAGCGTCACCAGGTCGATGATGTTGCGGCCCAGCAGCGGCAGCGCCTCCACAAAATCAGAGCCCAGCAGATACCCTTCGCCTGCATCGTCGGTTTGCAGCGCCGACGTGCGGGCGTTCACCGTGACGGTGTCGTGCGCTGAGCCGACCCGCAGATCGAAATCCAAACGCGCCTTCTGATTCACTTCCACAAAAAAAGGGGACACGGTCACGGCCTGAAAACCGTCTCTCTGCGCTGTGACCGTGTAAGCCCCGGGAAGAAGATCGTCCATGCGATAGCTGCCGAATTCGTTGGTGGCGGCGCTGCGCCTGAAACCGGTGTCGGCATTGCGAGCCACCACCGCGACGCCCGCAATGAATGCGCCCTTTTCGTCGCGGATATCGCCCAGCAGGCTGCCCGACGAGACTTGGGCGCTGCACTGCGTCGCGAGTACCAGTGCCAGTGAGAGGCTCCAGCGCACCACTCAGGCTCCTGTATCCACCAGCCGTTCGAGACGTGCCACGGCATCTTCGAAGTGGGAATAGCTCAGCTCCCAAATGCCTGCCGCGAACAACCGCTCGTAGCAGCGCTTCTGTGCCGCTCTCACTTGCTCCGCGCCAAAGCAAGCGTAGCTTTCCCATTCCTCGAACGCTTGCAAATTCGAATAACGGCGGAGACGGGCGCAGCCGTGTTCCTGACGGTTGAGGAACAAAACGTGATCAATGGAGCATCCGTTTGCAATCGCGATCGGCAATTCACGCGTAAGCACCTCGATGGCGATCTTGCCGTTGGGACGAACCGCCGGCAGCCGGTCCGCTAATTCGGGAAACAGCGTGCGTGCATCTTCCCGCAAGCGGATGCTATGCGGGTGTCCAATCGCACAGCGGTCCGTACTGCCGCGCACCAGAAACGTCGCGTCGTCGCTGATGAACGTCCACCCCCCGCGCGCGCATGCATACGCCAACGTGCTTTTGCCGGCGAACGATTCGCCGCAGAACAGCAGCCCGCGACCCTTTCGCATCACCAGCCCGCCGTGCAGCGGCGCTAATGCCAATTGCTCGATCAGCATGTTGGCCGCGCCCGTAAGGAAGCGGTAACGCAGGAACGGATGGTCGGCCGCGACCGCCCGCGTTACCCAGCCGAATGCATAACCGCGATCGAAATCGCACGCATAGAAATTTTCTGCGTCGGCGACCACCGACATCAGGTGATCTCGAGACCGGAAGGTCGATTGCAGCGTTAGCGGCATCGTGTCGCTGTCGGTAACTCCGAGGGCCAGGCGCACGGGGCTCGCCTCAAACGCCTGCGAGAACGCGCCCCAACCTTCCTCCGCCGCTTCAATCACGTCGAACGAATTCGTTTCTAGATCCAAGGGAAACCCGAGCGGAAAAAATCTGCGGCGCAAGGGCAGTTCGAACTCGCACAGCCTAGGATCAAGAAGCATTCGTTGGGCGTCAGATTGTTCCGGCGTTCGCATAGGCTTTCGTTGCCAGATTAAGTCATCGGCGCGCCTAACTCCAAGTGCCAAACGCGCAGAAACGGGAGTTTTTACAAGAAAGGTACAAAGCTGAAACAAGCTCCCCGCATATGCTGAAAATTTCCGATCATAATCGACATTGGGTCCTCCCAACATGCGAGCCGCAATCGTTCACTACTGGCTGCTGAAGATGCGCGGCGGCGAGAAGGTACTCGAAGCCCTCTGCGAGTTACTGCCCGGCGCCGACATCTTCACTCTGTTCTACGATCCCGCGCGCATCTCGCCCGCCATCCGCTCCCATCGCGTGCGAGCCTCGTTCCTGCAGCCTTTTCGCTTCGCCTACCGCTCACTCCTCCCGTTGATGCCGATGGCGCTCGAGAGCTTCGATCTGCGCGATTACGATCTGGTCGTTTCAAGCGAGTCCGGTCCCGCCAAGGGCGTAATCGTCCCGTCCAGCGCGCGGCACGTCTGCTATTGCCACACGCCCATGCGATATCTGTGGGACCTCTATCCGGCCTACCGCAACGAGTGGACCCACTCGCGCTTCAAGCGCGTCCTCATGACACCGCTCGCCAATTATCTTCGCTTGTGGGACTACTCCACCGCCGCGCGCGTAGACGACTTCGTCGCCAACAGCGAGAATGTCCGCCGGCGCGTTTGGAGAACCTATCGCCGCGAAGCGATTGTGATCCATCCCCCGGTGCACGTGGAGCAGTTTTATTGGAAACCAGCCGATGACTATTACCTCATCGTTTCCGAACTGGTAGCGTACAAGCGCATCGATTCGGCCATTCGAGTATTCGCCCGCAACGGCCGCAAGCTAAAAATCGTCGGCGACGGCCCGGAATACAAGGCTCTCAACCGCGCCGCTAAAGACAACATCGAATTCTGCGGCCGCGTCAGCGATGCTCAACTCCGCGACCTGTACGCGCAATGCCGCGCATTCTTAATGCCCGGCGAGGAAGACTTCGGCATCGCAGCCGTAGAAGCGCTGGCGAGCGGCAAGCCTGTCATCGCGCTCGGACGAGGTGGGGCGCTTGAAACCGTGCCACTCTCCGATCCCCTCGGCGGAATCCTCTACGATGAGCCCACGGACGCGTCCCTCCAGCATGCCCTTGATACCTGGGATCGCCTCGAACGCGACCTCGATCCTCCCGCCCTTCAAGCTTACGCAGCTCGTTTCTCCGCGGCCGAATTCGCTCGGAACATGCGCGCCATTCTATTCGGCCACGACACCACGCTCCTGAACCGCTCGTTGACATCCAACCAGGCGCGTTGTAGAACCTTATAGACAAGCCTCAAGCAGGCGGAGAAACTATGAAACCAATCGCTGCCACGGCGGCCTTCATCGCAGCCGGAACGTGTTTGACATTCGCGCAAGCTCCCCAACGGCCCGCGCCACCCGAGCCGGCCGGCCCACATATCCTGAACCTTTTGCCCGTTACCGGCGACCTTCCCCGTGCCGAGGAGTTTTATCACCGTCTGCTCGGCCTCGAGTCTCCCAACGGCGATCCGCGCGCGCGCCTGGTCTGGTATCCGCAGGTCCCCTTCCTCGACGACATGTACGGCGTGAAAGGCAACACGCGTAACTTCTTCCTGCGCGTCCCCGGTTCCGAGTTGAACCTCGAAATCGAACAGTTCAGCGGCGCCACCGGCATGCGGCTCGACACGCACCTGCAGGATCCCGGCGCCATGCAGCTCATCTTCAACACCAACAACATCGACCTTCTGACGGAGTGGTTAACCAAAGGCCACGCCAAGGTGCTCACCGCCGGCGGCAAACCCGTGAGCGTGACCGAAGAGGGGATCCTGGCCCGCGCGATCTACTTTCAGGATTTCAACGGCTTCTTCGTCAAGCTCGTGCAGCGCGACGCGCCTGCAACCGGGCCCGGCGCCAACGGTGCTCCGCCCAGCAGCTTCATCACCGGCGTCACCATCGGCATCACCGTGAACGACACCGAGAAGAACGCGCGTTTCTATCACGACGTTCTCGGCGTGGACGTCAAGACCGACTCACCGTTCATGAATGACCCCAAGCAACTCGAGGTCTTCGGCTTGAAAGGCGGCCAGTATCGCGAGAGCGCCGTCCTGTTCCCCGACAAAACTCCGCCGCTTCACTTTTTCGAATTCAAGGGCGTCGACCGTAAGCCGCTGCACCCGCTCGTCGCCGACCCGAACTCCGTCCTCATCCGCATCGCCGTTCATGACATGGACAGCGTAGTCGCGCGAGTGAAAGCCGCGGGCGGGCAAATCATGAACGTCTCCGGCGGGCCATTTCTCAATGGCCGTAACAAATGGCTCATCGTGACCGACCCCAACGGCGCTCACCTGCAACTGGTCGATCGGAACGTCGTTCCGTAAGCGTCGCGAACTATTTCAGAACGTATTTTCTCAACCGATGCGGCCCGACGTCCGCCGCATAAATAGTCCCTTTGGCGTCCGCCACAATGCCCGATGCCCCCGAAATCCGATTCACGTCCGCCTGCGCCAAATCAGGATCCGGTATGAACGCTCGCAGCGATCCATCCTTCGCGCTCCCCACCGTGATGCCCCTCGGATAACCCGGATTGACCGTCGAATTGGATTGCGAATCGCTCACGTAGAGCGTGTCGTCTTTGGAAACATACACCGCGCTTGGCCGCCCAAACTGCTTCCACGCCGCGATGAAGTTGCCCTCTTGATCGAAGATCTGCACCCGGCTGTTGCTGCGATCCGCAATGAAAACGTGCCCCTGGGACCCGCCGATCGAAATGTCGTGCGGCTGGTCGAACTCGCCCGGCCCCGCTCCGTGATGCCCCCAGGTCTTGATGAACCGCCCGCCTTTCGAAAATTTCACCACGCGGTCGTTTTTCCCGTGCCCATCGGTCACGAAGATATCGCCGTTGGGCGCGATCGCAATACCTGACGGCTGGTCAAAGGTATCCGGGCCGTTTCCCGCCACTCCCTCCTTGCCGATAGTCATCAGCAGCTTGCCGGAGGGGCTAAACTTGAAGACCTGATGGCCCCGCACCACGCCTTTCTCGTCCTTGGCCGACATCCCGAGCACCGTCGCACTCGCATTCGCATCACTCGCCCAGATGTTTCCCTGCCGGTCGATCGTGAACCCGTGCGGAAACGCGAACATCCGCTCGCCGAAGCTCCCGAGCAGCTTGCCCGACGGATCGAACTCCAAAATCGGCGGCTCGGAACGGCCTACGCAGGTCGCGTTCCCCGCCGGCAGCGTATTAAAGCACCGATGAAACACCCAGATGTTGCCCTTCGGATCGATATCCGCCCGGATGAGCTCGCCCCAGTGGCCGCCATTCATAGTCTGGGGAAGCGTCGGCCAATTCTCCACCAACCGGTACGGATCGGGGAGTTGGCTTTGTTTTGGATATTCTTGCGCCCACCCCACCGGTCCCAACGCCGCAGCGCCCAGAATTGCCAAACGAACCCAAGGGCCAGATTCAAATGACATCATCCAACCAACTTTAACAGCATTACAATGAAGCGAGTAGCTCGGCTGCAAACACCGGAGGACTCAGTGCGCTCTACGATTCAAACAACGGTCGCTGTGCTGCTGGCGGCGGTAACAGCGCAACCGCAAACGCTATCAGGTACAGCCCTGGTCAACGCTCTGCGACAAGGCGGATACGTGATCGTCATGCGACACGCCAGTTCCCCGCGCGAAGCGCCTACCGAGAAAACCGCTGACCCGGACAACCTCCGTCTCGAGCGGCAGTTGGACGGAGCCGGGCGCAGCACCTCCATCGGCATGGGAAAAGCCTTGCGAGACTTGAAGATCCCCATCGGCGACGTGCTCACCAGCCCCACTTACAGGGCGCTCGAAACCGCCCGTTTGGCCCAGTTGCCGGACCCGCGCCCCTACCCTGAATTGGGCGACGGCGGTCAAAGCATGCAAAAGGCTACCGACGAGCAATCCGCTTGGCTGCGGTCCAGGACGACGGAATTTCCGGCGCACACCAATACCCTCATCATCACGCATCTACCGAACATCGCCGCGGCCTTTCCCCAGTGGTCATCCGGCCTGGAAGATGGCGAGGCGCTGGTGCTTGGCCCCGACGGCAAGGGCGGAGCCACGCTGGTAGCGCGAGTCAAGATCGAAGCCTGGCCCCAGATGCGCCAGTAACTCCCGTCCAGCAGTCCGAATTAGTACTTTACTGCCGTAGACAGCCCGATGGCCGGCGCGGTACACTGAGTGCTGTATATCCTCTTCCGGGAGAAGATTTAGTATGAAGCGTACACTGTTTGTACTTGCATTGGCTGCTGGAGCCGTGATTTCCAGTACTTCAGCCTATGCTCACCATTCCTTCGCGGCGACTTACATTGAAGATCAGACCGTGAAGATCGACGGAAAAGTGGTTCAGTTCCTGTTCCGTAATCCTCACTCTTTCCTGCATGTGGAAGCTCCCGACGACAAAGGCGTGATGCAGACTTGGGCTATTGAATGGGGCGGCGGCGGCCAGCTCGGCCGCGACGGCGTCACTCGCGAGAGCTTGAAACCGGGCGATCGCGTCGTGATCAATGGGCAGCCAGGCCGCAATCCCGACGACCATCGGCTCCGCATGGTCAACATCACCCGCCCATCCGACGGATGGAAGTGGGGCGGCCATTTCGATTAAGGCCTGTCTCTAGTCATTAAGGGCGCGGCTGCCTGAGGGTAGTTGCGTCTGCACTCCGGCGCTCACTCGCTCGCACATCTCCGTGCGTCGGCCTGCGCCATTGTTCTCCCAAACTGTCTGCGCGCTTTCGCGCACGACCCTCCCATTTGCGCTGAAACATTTAGTATTGTTTGTGGTCATCCCTTTGCACGCCATCTGGGTGAAGGGGTATATTTTTATGTCCACTTTAGATCGCTGCATCGATTTCTTAGACCTGGGCCGCGTCTGCTACGCGCATACCCGGCACTCTCAGGCTTTTACCGCTGTCGAAGTCGCGTTCGCAGAACATATCTCGCCCCACAAACTAGCCAAAACGGTGGTCTACGCTACGGCGCAAGGCTATGGCCTGGCCGTGCTCCCCGCCGACTCCCTCATCAACATGGATACCCTCGGCAGATGCTTGAACGACCCGGATATCCGTTTGATCAGCGAGCGCGAAATGCAGGAGCTTTTCCCGGACTGCGAACTCGGCGCAATGCCGCCATTCGGCAACTTATTCAATCTGCCGGTAGTCGTCGACCTGAGCATTGCCGAACAGGAGTTCATCGCCTTCAATGCGGGTACGCACCGGGATGTCATCCACATGAGCTACAGTGATTTCGCCCGGCTCGTCGACCCCGCCGTCGCCAGGTTTGCGATTACGTCGCCTCAACACGCGACTGTTTAAGCCGAGCGCTGTATTCTAAAATCAGTGGCGCCCATTCAAGTCCTCGGCGGCGGTTTGGCAGGATGTGAGGCGGCCTGGCAAATCGCCCGGGCCGGTTATCCATTGCACCCTCACGGAAATGCGCCCGCTCTGCTCCACCGGCGCACATAAAACCAGCCATCTGGCCGAGTTGGTTTGTAGTAATTCGTTGAAGAGCGAATCGCCCGACACGGCTCCCTGGCTACTAAAGGAGGAGTTGCGCCGCTTGGATTCGCTCCTCCTCGCCGTTGCCCAGCAAGCTCGCGTTCCCGGCGGCCATGCGCTTACCGTGGATCGCGATGTCTTCGCCGAGCAGGTTTCCGCCGCCATTGCTGGAAATCCCCTGATCGAACTTCGCCGCGCCGAAGCGATCTCCATCCCAGACGACGCGATCACCATCATCGCCACCGGCCCGTTGACCAGTAGTGCGCTCGCCGCCGAGATCGCCCGCATCACCGGCACCGACCGCCTGTTCTTCTATGACTCCATCAGCCCCATCGTCGACGCCGATTCCATCGATCTCAACATCGCCTTCCGGGCCTCCCGTTACGGCAAGTCGCTCGACGGCAGGCGACGACTACCTCAATTGCCCGTTCGACCGCGCGCAGTACGAGCGCTTCGTCGACGCCGTCCTCGCCGCCGAACCGGTGCCGGCCCACATCCCCGAGGACAACCCTGAAGACAACGCCCGGTTTTTCGAAGCCTGTCTGCCCATCGAGGAACTGGCCCGCCGCGGTCGCGACACCCTGCGCTTCGGACCCATGAAACCCGTCGGCCTGACCGATCCACGCACCGGCCGCCGTCCTTACGCCGTGGTCCAGCTCCGTCAGGAAAACCTGCGAGCCGCCAGCTACAACCTGGTCGGCTTTCAAAATCACATGCGATTCGCGGAACAATCCCGCATCTTCCGCATGATCCCCGGCCTCGAGAACGCCGAATTCCTGCGCTACGGCCAGATCCACCGCAACACCTATATCAATGCGCCGGCGCTTCTGACTCCTACGTTGCAGCTCCGAACAAACCCGCACATCTTCTTCGCCGGGCAGATCTCGGGCGTCGAAGGCTACGTCGAATCCATCGCCACAGGCTTAGTGGCCGGACGGCACGCAGTCGATCTCGCGACCGGCGCCGAGATCAGACCCTTCCCGCGCGAAACCGCCATCGGTTCGCTCTGCGCTTACGTCTCCGGCGCCGACGCTGCCAACTACCAGCCGGCCAATATCACTTTCGACTTGTTGCCGCCGCTCGACGACGCCACTCGCCAGCGTTTGCGCCGCGACAAAAAAGCCCGGCACGCCGAAGTCTGCCGCCGCGCACTTGAAAGTCTCGACGAATATCGTTGCGTGCATGCCTGACCTCGCCGCCCACATCGATCGCTTTCTTGATGCGCTGCGCCGCGAGAATGCCTCCGCTCACACCGTGCGAAACTACGCCTCCGATCTCCAGCAGTTTCTCGATTACTTCACGATCGAAGGCAACGCCCGCCCGACGCCTCGAACAGATCGACACATCGGCCATCCGCGAATGGCTCGGCCATTTGTACCAGCAGCGCCTGACCGCCGTGAGCATGCGCCGCAAACTCGCCGCCGTTCGTTCGTTTTTCAAATATCTGACGCGCGAGGGCGTGGTCGCCGCCAACCCGGCACGGCGCGTCCGAACCCCGAAGGCCCCCAAATCGCTGCCCATCGTGATGACCGCCGAGCAGACCAACACGCTGGTCGACGCGATTCCCCGAACCGCCGACGATCTGGACCGGCCCTTCCCGGCGCGCGATCTGGCGATCTTCGAACTGCTCTATGGCTGCGGCCTGCGCATCAGCGAACTGGCCGGTTTGAATCTGGACGACATCGATTTCACCGAACGTTGGATGCGCGTGCGCGGCAAGGGCCGGAAGGAGCGGCAGGTTCCCTACGCGACCAAAGCCGCTCGCGCGCTGGACCGTTATCTGACCGAGCGGCAGCCGGCGGCGGCCGGGGAGCGCGCTCTTTTTCTGAATCATCTGGGGCGGCGTCTCACCGACCGCGGCGCGCGCGGCATCGTCAAGTTTTACGCCCGCATGATCACCGGCGATTCGTCCATTCATCCGCACAGTCTCCGCCACGCTTACGCTACGCATCTGCTGAGCGATGGCGCCGATCTGCGCGCGATCCAGGAATTGCTCGGCCACGCCCGGCTCTCCACCACGCAAAAATATACGCAGGTCTCGCTCGCCGACCTCATGGCCGTTTACGACAAGGCGCATCCCAAGGCGTGATGGCTGCATCCAACTACCCGTGCGTAACGAACTGCTGAATAGCCTCGGAATCGAACATCCGATCATCCTCGGGCCGTTGAGCGGCGGGCCCAGTACTCCCGAGCTCGTCGCTGCGGTCTCGAACGCCGGCGGGCTCGGTTTCCTGGGCGCGGCCTACATGACCCCGGCCGAGATCACTCAAGCCGCCGCTCGCATCCGTACCCTGACCAACAAGCCATTCGGCATAAATCTGTTCGCCGGAGGCTTCCAAACCGAATCGCAGCGTCGATCCCGCGCCGATGCTGGAGTTGCTATCCGAGATCCATGCACGCCTCGAATTACCGCCTCCCAACGCTCCGAAGCTCCCGCCAGATCCATTCGGACAGCAGTTCGAAACCGTCATGGAAGCCCGCCCCGCGGCGTTCAGCTTCACTTTCGGCATCCCTTCCCCGGCCGCGATTGCGCGCTTGAAATCGGTCGGCATCTTCGTCGTTGGCACAGCCACTACAGTTGCCGAAGCTCGCCTACTCACCGAGGCCGGCGTGGACGCAATCATCGCGCAGGGCGGCGAAGCGGGAGGGCATCGCGGAACGTTCCTGGGATCATACGAAGCAGCGCTGATCCCCACGCTCGATCTGGTACGCGGCGTAGTCGCCGCTATGCCGCTGCCGGTCGTCGCATCCGGTGGCCTGATGGACGGCCGCGACATCGCTCGAGTTCTGGATGCCGGCGCATCCGCCGCTCAGCTCGGCACCGCATTCCTGGCGTCTCCGGAATCGGGCGCATCGGAAGCTTACAAACGTGCGATCCTCAATGCGCGAGAGGACACAACGGTGATCACCCGCGCCTTCTCCGGACGCGCCGCCCGCGGCCTGAGCAACGAATTCATTCGCAAACTCGCCGGCCGCGAGGACCTCATTCTTCCCTATCCGCTCCAGAACATCCTCACTCGCGCCATGCGCACTGCCGCCGCCAAACAGGGACTCGCGGATTACCTGTCGCTCTGGGCCGGTACAAGGCGTTGCCCGCGTCCGCGCGCTTCCGGCCGGCGAACTTGTCCACCGCCTGGTCGAAGAGATGAACGGAGCCGCGTCCGAGGTTACACTAGATTCGTATGGATCAACAAGCCACTTACGATGATGTGAATCTGATTCTCAAGTTGTACGAGTTGCGCAGGGAAGAACGCATGCGCAAAGCGCGAACCGACATCGCGCGCCTGAAGCCGGTAGCCACTGTGGCGGAGTTTCAAGCCGCGTATCCGCCCGGTTCCGAAGTGGAAGCCTCCTTCCGCATGGTAACCAGCTATTGGGATATGGCGGCATCCTTCGTCACATCAGGAGTACTGAATAAGGAGCTTCTTCATGCAAAACGGCGGCGAGCTTCTCTTCGTTTGGACCAAGATCGCTGACGTTGTGCCCGAGATGAGGAAAATGTTTAACAGCCCAAAACATCTACTGCAACATGGAAACCGTTGCGAAGGCCATGATCGACAACATGAATCGCAGTAATCCGCAAGCTTATGAGGCATTCTCCGCGCGCGTCAAAGCGATGAGCGCCTGACGTCATCGAGCTGCATGCGCCAGGATCCCGATTTTTTCGAAGATCGCGAACTGAACCTCATCTATATTGCGAAGCGGTTGAAAGAGGCGTTGCGGCTCGAATCGGTTCTCACGGAGGCGGGCGTCGATTACGCGGTCGAGGCTGATAATTACGTCGGCGGCTTGATTTTTCGCAGCGAACGGGTGGGCGCGTTCTTCTACGTCGCGCCCGAATCCGTGGGCCAGGTCCGCGAGGTCATGCAGCGCCATAGCTTCCGGATTCACGAATAACGGCGCGTCACGCTTTTCTACAGCGGATATCCTAGCGTCCGGCCGAGCACAGTAACGAGCACCAGCACCACCGGGGTAAGCGCCAGGAACAGCACGAACGTGTATCCCATCACGTCGCGCGCGGCGAGCCGGAACAGGCTCAGCATCGGCAGCATCCAGAAAGGCTGGATCAAATTCGCCAGCGCCTCGCCCAGATTATAGGTGCACACGATCCATCCCAGATGCACTTTCAGCGAGTGCGCCGCGGCCATGACGTAAGGCGCCATGATGACCCATTTCGATCCTCCCGACGGTACGAACACGCCGAGGACAGCGGAGTAAATCGCGACCAGCGGAGGGAATGTGGTGGGCGTCGAGAACTTCACGAACACGGCGGCGAGCAGATCGTTTAGGTGGGTCGCAGTGATGATGCCCGCAATTCCGGCGTAGAAAGGAAACTGGAGAAGCACGCCCCAGACCGCCGGTGTCGCGTTCCGCACCGCGTGCATCAAGCGGGCGGGCGTGTGATGCAGCAGGAAACCGGCCAGCAGAAACGCGAAATTCAGGATGTTCAGATTGATCGCATTCAGCGGCTCGCCGGCCTGAAGGAAGTAGCGAACCAGGTACGCGACGCCTAACGCTACGATGAACCATGTCAGGATCGGCGAGTGCTCCAGCCACGCGCCCGGCGTGCGGACTTTGGGAACCGGCGGCTCGGCATCCTGCTCTTCCAATTCGATTCCTAAATCCTCAGCGGTGCGGCCAACTCCGGCCGGCGGAGTTGCAAGCCACATCACCGCCAGAACCACGATCATTTCCACGACGACCGACAAGACGCTCTGCCACAGAAAAATAGTGTGGCTGAAGGTTATGAAGCCGCCCGGCACCAAGCCGCCATGCGAGATGATATCGCGTACGGAGGGCTGCAGCGCGCCCGGCGTGGCCATCTGCAACGAAGCCGAGCCGCTTAAACCTTGCGCCCAGATGCTGCCCATGCCGGCAAAGCTCGCTGCCGCGAGCGCGCGATAGTCGACGCCCTTCACACGCCGCGCGAGCTCGCGTCCTAACATGGCGCTGAAGATGAGGCTGAAGCCCCAGTTGATCCAGGCGCTGCCGAGCGAGAACGCCGTGACCAACATCACCGCGGCACGAGGCGACTGCGGCCAGGCCACCATTATTCTTATCAACCGGCCCATCGGGCGCGAGGTCGCGAGCACATGCCCGGTGATGATGATGAGCGCCATCTGCATGGTGAAAGGAATCAATTCCCAGAAGCCGCGGCCCCAGGAATCGATGACCTGCGGCAGCGTCGCTTTGGTCGCGATCCTCGCGGCGATGACGACGAATAGGGTCGCCAGCAACGCGAAGATAAATGCATCGGGAACCCAGCGCTCTGTCCACGCCGTCAATCGAAGCGCGCCACGCGCGATGAAGCCGGTTTGCTCCGTCGGGCTGGCACGATCGGCGAAAGCGGCATCCGGTTTCATGCTCGGTGCGAGTCAGTTTAACATAGAACATTGAAGCTGCCTGCCTGTTTGCTTCTTCTCGCCAGCATTCTTGCTGCTCAACCTGCGACTCCACCGGCACAGCCGCCGGAGACGGTCGTGGTCACCGGAACCTGGGAGCCGATTCCGCTCGAAGAAGCCGACCGCGCCATCCACGTCATCAACACGCAGGATCTGCGCCTCACTTCGAGCACCTTCTTCGATCTTCTCCAGCTCGACTCTTCGCTCGATCTCGAAG
Source organism: Bryobacterales bacterium (assembly GCA_963732175.1). Taxonomy (GTDB): domain Bacteria; phylum Acidobacteriota; class Terriglobia; order Bryobacterales; family Bryobacteraceae; genus Palsa-89. The sequence goes on from CAVSYF010000005.1 coordinate 151,385, forward strand.
AGCGCGCGCCCAACGGCATCCAGTCCGATCTGTCGATTCGCGGCTCCTCTTTCGGCGAGATCCTGATTCTGCTGGACGGCTTGCGGTTGGACGACGCACAGTCCGGCCATCACGATCTGGATCTTCCGCTGGCGCTGGATGCCATCTCTCAGGTGCAGATCCTGCGCGGCTCCGGTTCGACTTTTTACGGATCGGACGCGATCGGCGGGGTGGTGAATTTCATCACGCGCACGCCGGAATCCTCGGAATTGCTGCTGCGCGCCGGGATCGGAAACTTCGGGCAAAATCAGGAGCGCGGCATCGCGTCGTGGGTTGACGGTTCGTTGGCCGAGCAGTTTACTGCTTCACGCGATTTCTCAACCGGCTTTGAACCGGATCGCGATTACCGGGACCTCTCCTTCGCATCGGTGACGCATTGGACCAATCGGCTGGGAATCACGAGCCTGACGCTCGCGATGAGCGACCGCCCGTTCGGCGCAGACCAATTTTACGGCCCTTATCCTTCGTGGGAGCGCACGCGAGGCTGGTATGGCGCACTGCGTCAAACGCTCGGCAAAAATACCGAGATTGATTTTGCGGTGCGGCGGCACACCGATTTGTACGTTCTTTTTCGGGACGAGCCTTGGATTTACACCAATCGGCACCGGCTCGACAGTTATCAGACGGCCATCCGCCGTTCCAACGAACTAACTCACGCAATCGCCCTGCATTATGGCGGCGAGGCGTTTCGGGACGTGATCGCGAGCACGAACTGCAGCGGCGAAACTGCGTTGGTGGCGGCAACTTGCGGACCTGCGTTGGGCGATCACCAGCGCACCTGGGGAGCCGGGTACGTTTCGCTCGATATGCGCGCGCTCAAACGTTTTTCACTTTCAGTCGGGCTGCGCGACGAACTCTACGACGGGACACGAAACGAATTGAGCCCGTCGGTCAGCGGCGGGTATTGGTTTTCGAGTAAGTTAAAGCTGCGCGCCAGCCTGAGCCGCGCCTTCCGCTTGCCTACTTACACCGAGCTTTATTATTTCGACCCCGATGATATAGGGAACCCGAATCTTCGCCCTGAAACGGCCTGGGGATCGGAAGCTGGTCTGGACTTTTATTCCGGTAGCCGATGGACCGCTTCAGCTACGGCGTTCCAGCGGCGGGAACGGAATGTGATCGATTACGTCCGTTACTCGCTCACCGCTCCCTGGCAGGCGATGAATTATGACCATCTGGTTTTTACCGGCGCGGAAGCCGCTGCCAAAGTAACTCTAGCGCGCGCGGACACAGTCGAATTTTCGTACACGCGACTTTTCGGCTCCGAAGACACCTTACCGGGCACTTACTCCAAATATGTCTTCAATTATCCGGTTCACGAAGGCGTAGTGAATTGGCAAGCGACTTGGAAAGCCGATCTAGTTACTCGAATTCGCGTAGGAGCGTTACAACGATTCGGCAGCAGTTCCTATGTGCTCGCGGATATATATGCTGCATGGGCACGCGGGCGCATCCATCCGTTCTTCCAAATGACGAATGCGACCAATACTTACTATCAGGAGATTCAAGGGGTCGACATGCCCGGCCGGAGCGTGTTCGGCGGCTTCGAGGTTAAGGTGTTCTGAACAGGTAAACGCGGGCCATCGCGGTTTTTTGTATACTGAGTTCGCTGATCCGACTTCCTTCAAAAGGAGCGTGCAATATGAACTCAGGTCATGGAAGGCTATTCGTTCTTAGCGCGGTACTCGTCAGCTTTGAAGCTGGTCCCGCGATGGCCGCCACGTGCGAGAGCCTGGCCTCGCTCTCTCTGCCGAATGCCACCATTACAACCGCGCAGGTGGTGCCTGCGGGGGGATTTACGCTGCCGCAGGGCAACAACGCCGCATTTAAGAATCTGCCTGAGTTTTGCCGCGTTGCCGCGTTGCTCAAGCCGAGCGCCGATTCGGACATCAAGATCGAGGTCTGGCTGCCGACATCGGGCTGGAACGGTAAGTACGAGGGCGTGGGCAACGGCGGTTGGGCGGGATCGATTACCTATGGCGCGCTGGCACAGGGCGTGCGGCGCGGGTATGTGACCGCTTCCACCGACACGGGACATCAAAGTGACGTCACTAGCGCGAGCTTCGCTTTGGGACATCCGGAGAAGGTGGTCGATTACGCATGGCGCTCCGAACATGAGATGACCGTCAAGGCCAAGGCCATTCTGGAGGCGTTTTACGGGAACGCGCCGAAATACTCTTACTGGAGCGGATGTTCCGGTGGCGGCAAGCAAGCTCTAGCCGAGGCGCAAAAATTCCCGGACGATTACAACGGCATCATCGCCGGCGCTTCCGCCAATAACATGGTTCATCTGCACGCGGCGTGGATTAAGATCGCGCAGGCAGTCCATAAGAACGAGGACAGCTATATTCCGCCGGAAAAATACGAGCTGATCCACAACGCGATTCTGGCTCAGTGCGACGCGCTCGATGGCGTGAAGGACGGGCTGCTGGAAGAGCCGCTGCGCTGCCACTTCGACCCGGCCTCGCTGGCATGCAAGAATGGCGACGACAAATCCTGCCTGACGGCTCCTCAGGTGGAAGCGGCGAAGGCGATTTTCGCGCCGACGGTAAACTCTCGCACGCACAAGCAGCTCATGTATCCGCTGCTGCCTGGAAGCGAGATCGCTTGGGGCGTGCTCGCGGGTCCGCTCGACAACGGCCGCCCGGCGACGCGCGAGAGTGGGGTTGCAGTCAACACTTACACCTATGTCATCTTTAAAGACCCTAAGTGGGATTTCATGAAGATGAATTTCGACAAGGATATCGAGTACGCCGAGAAAGTAGACAAAGGGCTGAACAATTCGAACGACCCGAATCTAAAACCGTTCTTCAGCAAAAATGGCAAGCTGCTGATGTATCACGGTTACAGCGATCAGATCGTTCCGCCGCAGAACAGCATCGACTATTACTCAAGCGTGCTGAAAACCGTTGGCGCTGCCAAGGCGGCCGATTCGATCCGGCTCTTCATGGTGCCCGGAATGACGCACTGCGGCGGCGGCCCAGGACCAAACAATTTCGACACGCTGGGCGCGATGGAGCAATGGGTGGAGCATGGCAAAGCGCCGACCGAGATGATCGCGTCGCACATGACCGACGGCAAGACCAACCGGACGCGGCCGCTCTGTCCCTATCCGCAAGTGGCCAAATATAAGGGTTCCGGGAGTACCGACGACGCGGGCAATTTCACGTGCGTGGCGCCCGACACGAGCACTTCCACCAAGTAAGATCTAATCGCCCAAACACACGAATGGCCGCCCTTCCCTCAGCGGCGGCCACTCTTTTGGTACGACCTGTTCTATGCGTTAACCTTTTTCATTCGCTACTCGCAGGTCGTTCGTCACCGAGAAAACTCCTGGAACTCCGTTGGCGCGGATGTAGGCCAAGTTCTTGTCCGCTTGATTATCTACGACGCCGACTAATGTTACATGGCCGTTATCCACGATGATGTGGATGGACGGATTAGTTCCCAGGCCATATCGGTATAAACTGCCGAAGCCGTAAATCGCACGGTACTCAGCCATGCGGATGCGGCTATCCATCGGCGAAAGCGGAAGCACTTGGATATTGTCAATCACCAGCGTCACGCCAGCTATGTGTTTTACCGCGTGCTCGGCATCGGACTTCAACCATGGCTGCCTCACTTGGCCGGACAACGTCACCACGCCGTTGGGATCGACGGTGTACGCCAGATTGTCGAAAACGGTGAAATAAGGCAACATCACCAATTGATGGCGGACCTCGTCGGGCAGACTCCGAGTGGTGGGATTGGTACTCCTCGCAAACATCGGAACGGCGAGAACAGCAACTGCAAGAGCCATCGAAATTTTCTGGATTTTACGCTTCATTCTCAATGTCCTCTCCACTATATGAGATGCGGCAATGCCCATCGCCGGTTCCTGGTTGTTACCTACTTTTACACTGGCAACCTATTGATTCGCCGAGGCAGCCGGAGTGCGAAATACGGTATCATAGGAGTTAAGAAAGCTTCCTCCGAGGTTGAGTCTCTTTTTAAAAATCTTCCATGTCTGAATCGCAATCACCCGAATTTGGTATCAATAGCTGGCTTGAAGACGAGCTGTATCAAGAGTATTTGCACGACCGCAGAACGGTGGACGAGAGCTGGAAAAAAGTTTTTGAATCCGGCGGCGAATCTCCGGCACCGGGCAACGGCGGGCATACCAGTCATCCGGTTTCCGTGATGAACGGCGGACCTGAAACGCTTCCGGCGCAAGTTCCCGAGCATCAACACGTCGCAGGAGAGACGCTGGTTCCTCTGCGCGGCACGGCGGCGCGCGTCGCGGAGAACATGAACGCCAGCCTGACCATTCCGCTGGCGACTTCACAACGAGTGATCCCGGTGAAGGTGATCGATGAGAACCGCAGGATTCTCAACGAGTATCGGACGCTGGTCGGCAAGAGCAAGATTTCCTACACGCACATTATCGGCTGGGCGATCGTGAAAGCGATTCGAACCAATCCGAGCCTGAACCACGCCTACGCGCAAGCCAATGGCGAGCCGTTTCGCGCCGTACGGGATCGCGTGAATATCGGCATCGCGGTGGATATCGAGGGCAAGGATGGCGTTCGCTCGCTCAAGGTGCCTAACATCAAGGATGCGGGATCGCTGAACTTTGCGCAGTATGTGGAAGCCTTCGACGATATCGTGTCGCGCGCCCGCGCGAACAAGCTGACCATCGAGGATTTTGAAGGCACCACGATTACGCTCACGAATCCGGGCACGGTGGGCACGCTCGGTTCCGTACCGCGCCTGATGCCGGGCCAAGGCGCCATCATCGCCACCGGAACGATCGACTACCCGGCGGAGTACCACGGCACTACCGAACAATTGCGCGCCTTGCTCGGGCTGAGCAAGGTGATGACGATAACCTGCACCTACGATCATCGCGTGATCCAGGGCGCCGAATCGGGCATGTTCCTCGGCCGCTTGCAAGCGCTGCTTCAGGGCGCGGACGGCTTCTACGAAGAGATCTTCGCGGACTTGCAGGATCCCGCACAAGCCAGTGAATTGGGAGCCGGATCGTCCGGTTTCTATTCCGGGCGTGCGCGGCGCGCAACTGGACGAGGTCGCCAAGGAAGCGGCGGTACTGCAATTGATCAATGCCTATCGCGTGCGCGGGCATCTGATCGCCGATTTCGATCCGCTCGGTTCGGAAGCGGTTTATCATCCCGAACTCGATCCGGCGACCTACGGTCTCACTATCTGGGATCTGGATCGCGAGTTTCTGACGGGCACATTGATGTCCGACGATGACGAGCCCCAGAAGGTCGCCACGCTGCGCGAGATTCTCGAAACTCTGCGCCAAACCTACTGCGGAAAAATCGGATGCGAGTACATGAACATCCAAATTCCGGAGCAGAAGCGCTGGCTGCAGCTTCGCATGGAGCCCAGCGGCGAACCGTTGGCCGCTCGACACCGCCACCCGGACGCGCGCGCTGGAGCGGCTGATCGAAGCCGAAGAGTTCGAACATTTTCTCCACACGCGTTTCATCGGCCACAAGCGGTTTTCGATGGAAGGATCGGAATCGGCCATCGTGATCCTGGACGAGATCCTGGATCGCGCCGCCAACGCCAACGTCCACGAAGCCGTCATCGGCATGGCGCACCGCGGCCGTTTGAACGTGCTGGCGAACGTGGTCGGAAAATCGATGGCGCAGCTTTTCTCCGAGTTCGAAGGAATCGATCCGGACAGCACGCAGGGTTCCGGCGACGTCAAATATCATCTGGGCGCGAGCGGCGTTCGCAAGACCGCCGACGGCAAGGAGATCGTCGTTTCCGTCGCGTTCAATCCCAGCCATCTCGAGGCCGTCGATCCGGTGGTGGAAGGCATCGTGCGGCCCAAGCAGGACCGGCTGGGCGATACCAAGCGCGAGCGCGTGATCCCCATTCTGATCCACGGCGATGCCGCTTTCGCCGGCCAGGGCGTGGTGGCCGAGACGCTGAACCTGTCGCAACTGGAAGGCTACACCACCGGCGGAACCATCCACCTGGTGATCAACAATCAGATCGGATTCACCACCAATCCCGATGAGGCGCGCTCGACGCCCTATTCCACCGATGTCGCGCGCATGGTGCAAGCGCCCATCTTCCACGTCAACGGAGACGATCCCGAGGCCTGCATTCGCGCCGCGCAGATGGCCTACGATTACCGCCAGACCTTCAAGCGCGACGTGGTGATCGACATGTTCTGCTATCGCCGGCACGGGCACAACGAAGCCGACGACCCCAGCTATACGCAGCCCATCCTGTACCGGAAAATCCGCAGCCACCCGTCCGTCGCAACCTTGTATTCGGATGCCTTGACTCGCGAGGGCGTGCTCGATTCCGCCGCGATCGAAGATATTCGACGGGGTCTCAGCCAGCGACTGAACGAGCTTTACGACGCAGCCAAAAAGAACGAAGAACGTTACGAGGTGCAGGAGCTGCAGCGTTATCGATCCGGAGGACATGGTCCAGCCCAGCCCCAATACCGCGGTGGATCGCGCCACGCTCGAGCGAGTGGTCGAAGGCATCACGACGTTCCCGGCGAGTTTCCACGTCCATCCGAAGCTGGAAGGCTTTCTCAAGAAACGCCGCGACATTCTGAACGGCGCTCCGATCGATTGGGCTACGGCCGAAACGCTCGCTTTCGGCAGTCTGGTGCTGGAACGCACACCGGTCCGGCTCAGCGGTCAGGATAGCGGACGAGGAACGTTCAGCCAGCGGCATCTGGAGCTGTATGACAGCGAAACCGGCGAGCTCTACGTCCCGCTGCAGCACCTGGCTCCGAATCAGGCGCGCTTCAACGTCTACGACAGTTCGCTGAGCGAGTATGCGGTGATGGGGTTTGAGTTTGGCTACAGCGTGGCGGATCCGTTGACGCTGGTGCTGTGGGAGGCGCAGTTCGGCGACTTCGCCAACGGCGCTCAAATCATGATCGATCAGTTCATCGCCGCGGCCGAATCGAAATGGGGCCAGCCGAGCGGGCTGGTTTTGCTGTTGCCGCACGGCTATGAGGGCCAGGGTCCGGAACACTCCAGCGCGCGCCTGGAGCGCTTCTTGCAACTCTGCGCAGAGAACAATCTGCAAGTGGTAAATGCGAGCACTCCCGCTCAATATTTCCATGTACTGCGCCGCCAGATGCACGGCGGAGCGGATCGGCGGGGCGTCCGCAAACCGCTCATCATCTTTACGCCCAAGCGCATGCTGCGCCATGCCAAGGCCGTCTCCGCGCTGGACGACTTTACAGCCGGCGCGTTCCGCAAGGTTCTGGACGATCCCACGGGTCTGGAGCTCACACGCGTGTCGCGCGTGCTGCTTTGCTCGGGCCAGGTGTATTACGATCTGCTGGCTGCTCGCGAGGAGCGCAAGCTCAAGGACGTGGCGATCGTTCGGCTGGAGCAACTCTATCCGTTCCCGGCCAGCGAACTCCAGGACATTCTGGACCGGTATCCGCTCTCGAGCGATTTCGTGTGGGTGCAGGAAGAGCCGCAAAATATGGGCGCGTGGCGTTTTCTGCAGGAGCAGATCCAGCCGTTGCTCGAACCGGATCAGCGGGTAGCTCCGCTACGTGGGCCGTGCCGCCAGCGCGAGTCCGTCGGCGGGATCGCTCAAGCGCCATCAGCAGGAGCAAGCCGAACTAGTCGACCGGGCCTTCGCACCGGAAATCAGACCGGAGCCGAAACGCCGTCAGAACGCACGCCGCCGGGGGTGAAGCGTTGCGCCGGAATAACCGGAAAACGACCGGGCTTTGCGCGGCGGTCTTATAAACGCTCTCGATTCCACGTGGCCAAGTAGGACTCAGAAGCGAGCGTCTCGAGTTCGCGAACCTCGCCGGCGCGCCACTCGGAAAGCCGTCTGCGCTTCAGCTCCTCCAGCAGGTGAACTCGCTGCTGAGCCACTTGATACTTTTTCTTCCGGAGGCCAAGATCCTTCTCACAGCGCGCCAGTTGTTCGGAGATTTTTCCCGCGTGACGGTTCAGGAGACTGGAATAGGCGCTGGCGGCGTGAAGATCTTGGCCGCAGAGATCGCCGAACCTTTCGAGCGAGGAGATTAATCGCGTTTTCTCCACTCCGAGTTCAGCTCCCAAGCTTTGCAGACGGAGTTGCTCTTGCAGCAATCTTTTGAGCTTCAGTTCTTCAGCGGCCAGTTGTACGGATCGCCAACGCAGCACTTTTTCGAGCGAGAATTGAAAGCGGGTCACGCGCGGATTATCCTAAAGCGCCGACGAGCTTCTCCAGCCGCTCCAGGGTCTCGGAGAACGGGCAGAAGCTGTGGGCATCCTGTTTCAGAAAATTCAGAATTTCAGGCCGCAGGCGGATGCACGCGTCCAGCTTCGGATTCGTCCCGGCGGCGTAGGCCCCCAGCTGAATCAGGTCCTGAGAATCGTGATAGAGTGCGAGCGCCTCGCGCATTTTTTGGATGTTTGAAAGCTGCTGCGCCGAGGCGATCCGCGAAGTGAGACGGCTGATGGAGTGTCGAACGTCGATGGCCGGATACTGGCCCGCGACCGCCAGATCGCGCGAGAGGATCAGGTGGCCGTCCAGAATACCGCGCACCGCGTCGCAAATCGGCTCATTGAAATCGTCGCCCTCCACCAGCACCGTGAAGAAGCCGGTGATGGAGCCTTTCTTGAAATGGCCGGAGCGCTCGAAAATCCTGGGCAGCAGGGCGAAGACCGAGGGCGTGTATCCTTTTTGACTGGGCGGCTCGCCGGCTGCGAGACCGATTTCCCTCTGCGCCATCGCAAGGCGAGTCACCGAATCCAGAACCAGCAGGACGTTCTTGCCTTGATCGCGAAAATACTCGGCGACGGCGAGGGCTACAAACGCGGCGCGGATGCGCAAAGGCGCCGGCCGATCGGAAGTCGCCACCACCACCACCGAGCGGCTGCGTCCTTCCGGGCCAAGCTCGTTTTCTAAGAATGCGCGCACCTCGCGATTTCGTTCCCCTACCAACGCAATGACGCTCACGTCGGCGTCGTTGTGCCGCGACATAGCGCCCAGGAGCGTGCTCTTGCCTACTCCGCTTCCTCCAAAGATGCCGACCCGCTGGCCTTTGCCGCACGGCAGAATGCCATCAATCGCACGAATGCCGGTGATGAGCGGCTCGACGATGTGCTCGCGGTCCAAAGGACAGGGCGCAGCGGTATATAAAGGATAAGCGGCGGATGCGTGCAGCGGAGGGCCATTGTCGATGGGTCGGCCGAAGCCATCCAACACGCGACCGAGCAATCCCGGGCCAACGCGCAAGAGCGCGTCGTCACGGCGAGCAATCACGCGATCGCCAGGCTGCAGCCCGTCGGTCTCCTCCAACGGAAGCGAGAGAACCCGGTCATTTCGAAATCCGATCACCTGCGAACGGACGGAACGCCCTGAGGAGGTTTGCAACTCACAGAAGTCGCCGATCGAAACCACGGGCCCGCGCGACGCGATCAGCAGACCGACCATGTCGGTGACTTCGCCCACCCACGGCAGCAGCTCGATCTCAGGGACCCCGGGAATCAGGCGTTCCATGGCGGAGAGGTTCATGGAGGAGCTTTCGAGGGCCAGCATAATTATCGATCCAGCTTGTCGATCAAACCGCGCTCAATTTCGCGCAACTGCGTTTCGACGGAGGAATCCAATATTCCCTGCGAAGTTTCGAAAAAGATCTCGCCGTTCTTGAGTCCGGCATCGGGAACCAAGACCAGATTATTGGGCGCGTTGCACTGCTCCAGCGATTTCTTAACCAATCCTTCCAGCGCGGGATGAATGCGCACTCGGCTTATTTCGCGGGACTGAACTTTGGCGAAAGCCGCTTTGACGAGTCCAGAGAGCGCGTCGGGATCGACGGCCGTTTCGCGATGGATTACGCGCGCGGCGATGGAGACGGCCAGGCGAACCAGATCCGCCGTCGCCTCTTCGCGGATAAGCTCCTTCTGGCGGGCCAGCCCGGCGAGGGTTTGCGCGAGACCCTCCATGGCGGGACGAACCTGTTCTTCGATCTGCTGGCGTCCGGCAGCCAAGCCCTCGGCGAACGCTTCGCGGCGCGCCTGATCCAGTCGTAAGCCGGCCTGTTGCTCGGCTTCGGAGCGCCGGCTCGCTGGAGAAGTCCGGACGCCGGCGGTAACCATTCGCCAAGGCACGGGTTGCGCTGCGGTCAGTTGGTCTCCTCTGACAATTTCAGACGACATACTGATTGTTCTCTCCGCCCTTCAAGCTAAGAACGCCTTGGGACTCCAGTTGCTGCACCACCGCGATGATCTGCTGCTGGGCAGCCTCAACGTCGCGGATTCTAACCGGACCCGCCGCTTCCATATCCTCGCGCAGCATCTCCCCACCACGCTGCGACATGCACTGCAAGAAGTGATCCTTGAGCTGGTCGCTGGTTCCTTTTAGAGCCACCACCAGCAGTTTGCGGTCGATCTTGGCCACCACTTCCTTCATCGCCATGGAGTCGATCAAAAGCAGATCGTCAAAGGTGAACATGTAGTGGCGAATCGCGTCGAGCAGCGGCTGCTCATCCTGGATGGTGGTCAGGATCTCATCGCTGATGGCTGAATCCATGCGGTTCAAAATCTCAGCTACCGATTTGGGGCCGCCATGCGCCTCGGTCTTCAACTCTCCCAGCGTCCTTAGCTTTTCAGTGATCACGACGGAAACTCTCGACACAATGTCGGGAGAAACCCGATCCAATTGCGCCATCCGCACCACGACGTCGGAGCGGAGCTGGGGAGCAAGATTCGCGAGCAGCGAAGCGGCTTGGGGAGGGAGAGAGGTGCACCAAAATGAGCGCAATGGTTTGAGGATGCTCGTTTTCAATGAAGCGGCTGAGCTGTTGCGGATCGGCCCTTTGCAGCGATTCGATATTCTTGCTGATGCGAGCGCCGCCCTTCGGCAGATGGTCGGCGATTCGTTTCGCGCCTTCGGGGCCAAATGCATTGGAAAGCACTCTCTTGGCGTAATCGAAGCCTCCCCGTCCTCCCTTCACGGAAACCGATTGCGAAAATTCTTCCAATACCGATTCAGTCTGATTGGGAGTAACTTTCTCGAGCCGGGCGATGGCCTTGCTGACCGCCTTCACCTCTTCGTCGTTCAACTGCTTCAGAATTTCGCCGCCGATTTTCTCTCCGAGCGCCACGAGCAAAATGGCGGCCTTCTGCGACCCGGACATCCTGGAAGTATTGTTCTCGTGCGTGGCCATGACGAAACTCTAGTTGGCTTCTTCTTCCGACAGCCACCCGCGCAGGACACCGGCCCACGCTTCCGGATTATTCTTTCCGCTTTCCTGGAGCTGCGTGAGCAGGGTCTCCGTTCGAGACGGCATCAAGGCCGGCAGGCTCCCAGGTATGTGCCCGGCGGCGGCCGCCGCGCTGATCGCGGCCGTATCCGTTGTGACCGGGATCGGCAAGACTTCCCGCGGTTCGAAATTCACTTTTCCTTTTTTACCCCGTGTCATGGCGAACACCACCAGCGCCACCACAACCACCACTCCGCCGACGCTACCCCAAAGCAGCGCAGGCTTCTGTTTGAGAGTCTCCAGCGACAAGGTCTGGTCGGACTTCTTGGGAAGCGCCGGCGAGCCCGGCGACGTAAGATCTGAGCTCAGAGTATTGTCGAACGGAAGCGCCTCGACGGTAAGCTGATCGCCGCGCACAGTATCCAAACCGACCAGAGTAGAAACCAGGCTCTGAATGGCTTTCAGCTTCTCCGGGTCGGGCGGCGTGACAACGCGGTGAAGCTGATTGCCCTGCCCTTCCCACTTGCTGCCTTGATCCACCAGAACCGCGATCGACAGCCGCTTCACGGCGCCTTGGGCCAGCTTGATGTGCTTGGTCATGCGGCTGGACTGGTACGTGATACTTTCCGTCCGTTTGACCGAGCTGGTGCTGTTGCCGGCGGGACGTGCCGCGGCTTGCTGCGCCGCTGGCGTGGTGGGCGGTTGTCCAGTTGGTGGGGTGGTTTGCGGTGCCGCGGGCTGCTGCGAGGCCGCCTGTTGGGCCGTTGGATTTGAACTGGCGGCGATGGTCGTCGGCGGCAGATTGGCGGCGAGTCCGGGTGGCGAACTGGCGGTGGTGCGGTTGTTGGAAGTGGTATCCTCGGTTTTCTGCGAACTGAGCATCACCGTCTTCGCGGGATCGAAGGTCTCTTCGCTCTGCTCTCCGCTGGTCATGTCGACGTCCGCCGAGACGCCGGTGCGGAACTTGTCGACGCCCAAGAGGGGCTCCAACGTGTTGTTGATTTTCAGCTACCAGGTCATGCTCGATGGCTTGGCGATAGTCCAGCGACGCTTCAGTGCTCTGAGATCCATCCGCGAGTCCATCCCGATGCGGCCGGCTCAGCAGATTGCCACGCATGTCTACCACGGCGATGGATTCCGGAGATAATCCCTCCACGGCGCTCGAGACCAGATTCGTGATTGCGATCACATTCTGCTGCGACAGCCCGCTGCCGGGACGAAGTCCTACCAAGACGCTGGCTTTGGCCGGCTCCTGCGAATCGGTGAAGACCGATTCTTTCGGCAAACTGACATGCACGCGGGCCTGCTGCACCTCGGCGATGGCCATGATGGAGCGTTCCAGCTCGCCTTCCACGGCGCGCCGGTAATTCACGCGTTCGGCGAAGTCGGTGATGCCGAAATTGGTTTTGTCGAAGATCTCGAAGCCGATTCGTCCCGTTTTCGGCAGACCTAAGCCGGCCATCTCCAGCCGCAGCTCCGGCACCTTGTCCTCGGCGACGAGCAGCGTGGTTCCGTTCTCCGAGATCCGGTAATCGACGCCGCCTTCCCGCAGCTTTTGAACCATGCTGCTGGCGTCTTCCGGCGATAAAGAGGTATAGAGCGGACGCATTCCGTTCTCCCGCTGCCAGCGCGAGAAGGCCACTACGCCCACGCCGATCGCGATGGTGCAGATCACGATGGTCCACAGTTGCCGTACGGGCAGCGATGCGAAAAGCTTTTTGAATTGATCCATGAAGTGACGGGCGAGAGAACCGGGCCAGGCGTCAGACCTGCATTCTCATGATCTCCTGGTACGCCGAGACGGCCTTATTCCTGACTTGCAGAAACAGATCAAACTGCAACTCCGCGCGTTGCGAAGCCAGCGCGACCGAGTGCAATTCCTCATTGCCGCCGGTCAAGAAGCTTTCGGTAGCCTGTTGCGCCTGGACCTGCGATTGTTCGACGCGCCCCATCATGCCTTCGAGCATCGAACCGAACGCGCCGGGCGCCGCGCCGGCTGCAGACGATCCCAGCTGCGCCGTTTCCGGCAAGCTGATCATACGGACGGGTGAGATCGGAGTGGACATGGAGATCAACGGAACAGATCGAGAGATTTCTGAATCATATCTTTCACCGCCGACATCGCGGCAACGTTGGCTTCGTAGCTCCGCGAGGTTCCCATCAGGTCGACCATGTCCTCCGCCGGATTCACCTTGGGAAACGCGACGTAGCCGTTCTTGTCGGCATCGGGGTGGCCCGGCTGATAGCGCCAGTCGGGTTCGCTATTGTCGACGGTAGTTTCACTGACCACGACTCCGGAAGCGCCCGAACCCAGCGCGGAGCTGAGTTCCGAGGAGAAGGAGCCGCCCGAATCATCCTCGGCGAAGACCACATCCTTTCTCCGGTAAGGGCCGCCCTCCGGCGTGCGGGTAGTCTCGGCGTTCGCCAGATTCTCCACCAGAAGCTCGGCGCGGGTGCGCTGGGCCGACATTCCCGATGCGCTGACCGACAGGGTAGAAAACAAGCTCATGAGCTGGTAGTGCCTCCCTGGATGGCTTCCTTCAAGGTTTGAATTTCGGAGCGCGCCAGATTGGTGGCCACGCTGAACCGCAGCGCGTTTTCGGCCAGCAGCCGCGCTTCCCGATCCATGTCGACGTTGTTGCCGTCGTTCTTGGTCTTGAGACCGGAAACTTCGACCACGGTAGGTTCGAAGCTCGCCAGTTGGCTCTCGAATTCGCCGCGGAAATCGATGTCCTTGGTTTTATATCCGGGCGTGTCCGCGTTGGCGATGTTCGAAGCGACCAGCTTTTGCCGGGCACTGAGCAGGCTCATGTAATGCTCGACGCCTGAAGCGACGTTGTCCAACATGAAGGCCGTCGGAGTGCAATTCGCAGGCCAAGCTCGGCTCCACGATCTTTCAGAGACTTATTGGGATGGTGCGTTTTGGGAACGACACTTAGCGTTGAGATTTCGACGCTGGCGCTGCCTGCTAGACGCTGATCTCGATGGCGCCGGAGCGCGCTTCGGGCCGGGCCGCGGGCCGATAGAGGATGATTTTTTCCACGACGGCGAGCTGTTCGGCGGCTAGCACACGCTGCGTGATCGTGACGGCGCGCGCCCAAGCCAGAAGTTCCAGCGCCTGCCGCGGAATCTCGGAGGAGGCGCGCTGGTGCTGCGGGAGAAGCATCCACACTTGCTGCAGCGCCGCCGCATATTCCATGACCAGACGCGACGCGGCGGTGTGGTCGCCGGCCAGGATGGCCGACCGAAAATCGTGCGCGATTTTATCCAGCCGTGGATGGCATACGGATTGGTGCTGGTGTCCGCTTGGAATAGTCCCTGGAGGAACGTATCCTGCTCCTGCAGCGTTGCGATTAACGCATTCGATTGGGCCATCTGATTCTGCAGGTTGGTCTGGAGCTGAGTCAGCTGGGCTTGATCGGTGTTGATCTGATTCTGATCCTGCTGGTTCTGGTTCTGAAGCGATTGAGTTTCCGTCGCGATCACGCCATCGGTGGGATCGGTGATGCTATCCAGCGTGTTGGTGGCGTATTGCAGATAGCCGCTGTCCGCATCGCCGAGAAACGTCAGCGCGTCGTTGATTTGGGAGGAGGACAGATTCGAGATGGCGCTCGAATCAAGCGTCAGAGTGCCCTGTTGGGTGAACTCTACGCCTAATTGCGCAAGCGAAGTGATGGAACCGCTCGATCCGGTATAGTTCACCAACTGCGTCAGCGCCTGCTCCATGTCCAGAACACTGCTATCGCCCACCAGCGCTCCGCCATTCTGCCCGAAATTCTTCTGGAGTTCGGTAACCGCGGCGTTGTAGGAGCTCACGAACGAGGAAAGTGCGCTCGATACCGAACTCAGGCTGCCGGCCACAGTAACGGTCGCGGTCCCGGTTGTGTTTTGAAGTGTGACGTTCAAACCAGGCGCAATGGTGACCGTGGAGGAGTCGCTCGTGATCCCATTCGGAGGCTGCCCGTTGACGGTATAGGAGGCGTCCCCTCCGGTGGTGAGGGAACTCATCAGATCGTTGGAGCCGTCATTGAGCTGGACGGAAGAATCGCCCAGCGCAGTGCTTTGAATAATGAGTTGGTAACTGGGCGATTCCGGAGTTCCCGTGTTAATAACCACGGCCTGTACTTGCGCCCCGCTGGCATTAATCGCCGAGGCGAGTGAGTTTAGATTGGCCGCCGCAGGCTGAATGGTATAGGTGTTGCCATTCGCGGTCAAAGTGAACGAGGAGCTGGAGCTAATGTTGTCACTGGTCGGGTCCGCGACCGAAGCGTTGCTCAGGGCGCTCGAAGACGAACCGGGATCCAGGACCTGCACCGTGTAGGTTCCCGGCAAAGCGCTGCCCGTCAGATTCGCTTGCAGCACCGTCGAATCGGAGACAGTGGCCGACTGCGCGTTGCCGCCAGTGGCCGACTCCAAGGATTGAATGGAAGTTTGCAAGTTCCCGAAAAGGGTGCCCAGCGTACTGAGTTCACTGGTCTGGCCGCTGATCGTGGTCTGATCAGCCTGCAACTCCTGCATGGGAAGCGAGGCAATCTCAATCGCGCGATTGACGGAGTTTTGAAGATCCGTCGAGAAGGTGCTCGAACCCGTGGTAGTGGTGTAGGGGCTGAGCAGGGAGGCTTATAGAACTTGAACTGAGGGAGTTAACGGAACTTGTGCTGCTGCTCATGAAGACTCCTCCAAGAAATACGAAACTGGACCGTTCTCGGTTAAGATCGGCCCAGATCGCAAGGAGCTTTAATTTTCAAATTATTCGAGCAATTTTAGAAGCGCGGCGGGCATGGAGTTCGCCTGCGCCAAAGCGGCGATGGAGGACTGCTGCAGGGTTTGCGCCTGAGCCAGGTTCGCGGCTTCTTGGGCGACGTTGGCGTCGCGGATCGACGATTCCGCCGAGGATAGGTTGGTGATTTGCGAATTGGCCAGCGAAGTAGCGTAGTTCAGAAGATTCTCGCCCGCGCCGACCGCGCCCTGCATGGTGCCCAGGTTAGAGATCGCGGTTTCGATGTCCGATAACGCCGTCGCGGCAGCGGTCGCGGTTTTGACGTTGTCGTTGGTGCCGCCGGTGGAAAGGCCCAAGCCAGCGGTATCCACGCCGGTGACGCCAACGGTCGCATCGGTCAAATCCACCGTAACAGCGGAATCCGCGTTATTGGCAGCGGTACCGTCGCCGCCACCGATAAAGATTTGAAGTGCAGCGGTGTTGTACTGGGAAGAACCAATCGCGCCGGTGTTCGTGGTGCCGCCGCCTGACGCCAGACCGATGTTGGCGGCCTGGCGATTAATTTCGCCCAGTAGCGTCTGAAACTCGGAATCCAGCGTGTTGCGGTTGCCGGAGAAGGTTCCACTGGCCGACTCGGTGGCGAGCGTTTGGAGACGGTCCAGAATGTTGGAAATGTTATTCAAGCCGCCGTCGATGATCTGCAGCGTGCTGCTTCCATTGCTGGCGTTCAGAACGCCCTGATTTAGCTCGGCGACCTGGGCGCGATATTGGTTTGCGACGGCGAGACCCGCAGCATCATCTCCAGAGGAGTTGATACGATAACCGGACGTCAACTGCTCGATCGTATTGCTCTCGAAGTTCATGTTGTTATTAAGAGCTTGCTGCGCGAACAACGAGGTGGTGTTAGTTTGAAGCGAAATCATGTTTCATCCTCTTTCGTGATCTGTTCGGCGTCCCGCCGAATCACGCCAGCTTCCAGCGTGCACTTACCTTGTCGATGATCCACGACCGGTTTTCACATTTTTTTTGCATAGGACGAAGGTAGCCAAAGTACTCGTGGGGACGATTCGGGTTTATTTGGCCGGGGCGGCCGCGGAATTGGGAGGCTGAGCGGGATTCTGACCCGAACTCCGGACGCTGTTCACGATCACCACATCCACCCGCCGGTTCCGGGCGCGGCCTTCGGGCGTGTCGTTGGTGTCCACCGGCAGGGTATCGGCGCGGCCAACCACGGAAAACCGGTCGCGGGGCAGATGGTAGTTTCCGCACAGGGCTTCCAGCACGGCGATGCTGCGGGCGCAGGACAATTCCCAATTGCTGCGGAAGCGCTGGTTGTGTATGGGAATGGAGTCGGTGTGTCCTTCGAGCTGAATGGCATTCGGAAGGCTTCCCACAATGTCGGCAAGTTTCTCTATGATAGGCAGGGAAGAAGCGTCGAGCGTGTCATCGCCCGAAGAAAAGAACGCCGATTGCCGCAGGCTGATCACCAAGCCGCGCGCTTCGAGCCTTACTTCCAGCTTTCCGGCTTTGATCTCCTCGGCCAGCTCCTTATTCAAGCGCTCGAGCGACGGCAACAGCGCCACCACTTCCGGCGGTGTATCCTTGGTCGCGCGCTGCGCGCCGCCGGGGCCCTTCATCATGGCGTTGCCCTGACCTTTGTCATCCACGGTGCCGCCCAGGATCTTGGCGACCGCAGGAGGAACGCTGACCGAGGTTCCGTCCTTTAGCGCTTTCTCCACTGCTTCCGAGACCTGCTTTGCGCGGCCCTTGTCGGTCTGCGAAGACGCAAACATCACGACAAAGAACGCAAACAGCAAAGTGATGAAGTCCGCATAGGAGACCAGCCAGCGTTCGTGATTTTCGGGCGGCTCGGGGCCGTGTCTCTTCGGCAATGAAACTATCCTTCGGCGGCCGCGGCCGGACGGGCCGCCCGCGCTTCGGGAGCAGCGGCCTTCTTGGAGGATTCCGGCTCGCCGTCGGCGAAAGCCTCGAGTTTCACGCGAATCAGCTTGGGATTCAGCCCTTCCACAATGCTGCAGACGCCTTCCAGCATCAATTCCTTGATGTGCAAGCCGTGATGAAAGCGCGCTTTGATCTTGTTGGCCGCGGGCAGAAAGAAAAGATTCGCGGACGCAACGCCATAGACGGTGGCGACGAAGGCTACCGCGATGCCGCGTCCAACCTCTTCGATATTTTCCAGATGCTTCATGACCTGGATCAGGCCCAGCACCGCGCCGATGATGCCGATGGTGGGCGCGTATCCGCCGGCGGCTTCGTACACTTTTGCGACCGCTTCGCCGCTGCGCTGATCCAGGGCGATGTCGAGCTCCATCATCTTGCGGAGTTCCTGCAGATCGGTGCCATCCACGCTCAACGAGATGGCCTTGGCGAGAAAAGGATCGGCGATGTTCGGCAGATCCGACTCCAACGAAATAATGCTATTCTTGCGCGCCTTGGTAGCATAGCCGATGATTTCTTCAATGACCTGCTGCGGGCTTTCGGCCCGTTCCAAAAAAACATTGCCGAGGCACTTGGCCGCGCGGATGAGCGTCTTGAGCGGGGTGGTTACCATAACTGCACCGATGGTTCCTCCCAGCACAATCATCAGCGCGGTGATCTGCGCGATGTCGGTGAGCTTTCCACCTTCCAGAAGCAGGCCGCCCAAAATACCGCCGCCGGCCAGCAGCAGACCTCCGATCGTGGCTAGGTCCGGCTTGCTGGAGGGGCGCTTGGGTGTTGACTCAGCGTTATTCGCCATGACGTCCGGTTACTTCGCCAAAAGAGGTGCGGGCTGGTGTTCCGAATCCGGACGCTGGAATCGGGCATCCGCTCCTCGTAAGGGACAGCCGCTTTCTCTCAAGATTGCACCGCGGAATTGAATCACCTTAGCCACGATCTCCTCGGAGGATTCCAGCACCAGGAATTTTTGACCGGTCGTCAAAGTTACGACAGTATCCGGCGTAACTTCGACATGTTCGATCAGGTCGGCGTTGACGATCAACGGCACATGGTTCAGCCGAGTGAGCTGGATCAAGAGTTCTCCACTTAGTAGTTCGAAGGTTTATCGACAAACTCCGGGAAAAGATTTATGGCCGAAGGGACTACCTAACACGATGAATAAAGTGTTTACCTGTGGCAGCCGATGGAAAACATGCACCCGCTTACCACATGGAAGCCAATTGGACCAAAGTGGAGTTTAAAAACTTCGCGAAGCTGAAGGGCTTGCCGGGAGAACTGATGCAGGCGGCCAATGAGGCCCTGGCGCGGGAACTCTCCTTGAGCCTTTCGACCTTTTTTCGCAGCTCTTTCACAGCCGCATATACGGACGGCAGAGAAGCTCCTTTTGGCGATTTAACTCTATCGGACAGCTCCTCCTGCTTTGGATTGGCGCTGGTGGGGCGCTACCAGAGCAAGCTGCTGGTGGAGCTGGAAAATTCTGCCTGTTTCCCTTTGCTGGGCCTGGCGCTGGGCGCTAAACTGGGAAGCTTTCCCGCACCCGGCCGGAAGCCCACGGAAATAGAGTTACAAGTGGTACATCTGCTGTTCCGGCTGATTTTTTCGGAGGCATGCCGCGCGTGGTCGGCGCTGGTCAAAATGCCCTTGGAAGCCGTCACCATTGAAGTGGAACAGTCACCTGCCCGTTTGATGGCGCCCACCGAACCGGTATTTGCCGCACAGTTCCAGCTGGCGGGCGAGGAGCCGCTCGGAGCACTCCGACTGATAGCGCCCTTGGACCTGTTTGCCGCGGTCGGAGAAGCGTCGGTCAGTGACCAGATTCCAGCAGCGGAGCTGGGCGCTTCGGTTGACAGCACGCTGGAGTTGATGATGCCAGTTAAGGTTGGCCTGGACGTGTGGATCGATGGATCGCACATGCTCCTCGGCGACCTGCTTCAGCTTCGAGAAGGGCAGGTAGTTAAGTTAGATTATCCAGTGGAGCGCAAAGTAACTTGCAGCTTGAATGGAAGACCCGGATTTAGCGGGCAAGTCGTAAGCACGGGGGCACACCGCGCTCTTCTTATCGAAGAACTCGGCAGCTAAGACCGGGCACCGGTCGAGCCAAATGTTCTAACACCTGTATCGCCGCGCGTACCCGGGCCTGAGGAAAGCTGCGCAAGCATTCGAGGGCGCCCTCTAGCGCCTCCATCCTTTCGCTTTCGCAAGTGTCCAGTGAGCAGGACTGATACTGGAACCCGTTATAGCACTCAACTTGATTTTCGAACTCGACGCTCTGTCCACTGTGCCACGCGACTAAAATCCGGCCGGCGATTTGCGCGGCGCTTTCTGGATGCCTCAGACTCTGTGCCATGGTTGTCGTATCGAAGACCAGTTCAAGAAATTTAAGGAATTGGGGCGGCGGATTAAGACCGGCAAAAGAAAACGGCGGCGGAGCCCCTGAGGACCCCACCGCCAAGTTAGAAACGAACTGCTGTGGCGCTCGGTTACGGAGTCGCCAAAGTAACGCCCGCCTGACTGTTGGCGGTCCCTCCCACCGTTACGACGACGGGAACGCTGCCGGTGACTCCGGTCGGAACCACGGCATTGATCTGATACAAGCCGGCCGCCGAGTTAGCCACCCAGCCTGCGTAGCTCACGGTCGCTGATTTACCGCCGATCGTCACAGTCACCGCGGTGGTACCCGAGTTAACCATGCAAGGCGCGAATTTATCGGTCGCCAAGTTGGTGCTGAGGATGACGGCGCCATCCAGTGAGCTGTAGGCTGTCCCCGGCTTCGCGTTGCCCGTGGTGAAGGTACCGTTGTTTACGGCGGTCATGTAGTTCGCCGGAGAGACGCACCCGGTTGGGTAGGTCGGAGCAGCCGTAGCCGCTACGTCGGTTGCGGTGCTATTGGGAGTTCCCAATCCGGACGCAAAGATCATGACCGTAGTGCCGACAGCCGCCTTCGTGCTGGTAGAGGTCGTAGAGTTCGCAGAGTAATCCTGGTTCAGGATGGCGCCCTGGCCCTGGCCGCTGGAACTGGTGGTGAAGACACCGGGATTGGCGGCGGCAACCGTCGCGGTATAGACGCTGCTCACAGCCGTGCCGTATGTCACCTTGAACTTGACCGTTGCGTTGCCGGCAACTTCGGCCGGTACGAATAGATTGATCTGTGTATCCGAGGCGTACAGCAGATAAGCGTTACAGTTAGCCGCACCGGTTACACCGCAGTTGGCGATCGCAGTGCCAGTCGAGGTGGTGAAAGTTACGGTCAGGTCGGTAGCGGTGCCGGTGGTGTCGACGATCGCGGCAGGGTAGCGCGAGAAGGAGTCCAAGGTTCCCGTGAAAGTATTCGTGTCGCCGCCGAGGAAGCCCACGCCGAAGAGAGTGATCATCTCATACGGAGCGATGGTGGGATTGGTACCTGATGCAGGCTCTACCACACTGGCGCTGTCGGTGGTCGCATAAACGATCGGGTTGGCGGTAACGTTCAGGTTTGTTGACGACGCCGTACTGGTTCCGTTCTGCACCTGTATCGCAACTTCGCTGGCGCTGCCGAGAGCTGAAGTCGGTACAACTACGATCATCGTGGTGCTGCTGACAAAGGTGACATTAGAGTCTGCGGTGCCGGCCACCTTAACCACCGTGGCGTTGCCGCTGCCTGAGTTGTAGAAACCCGTGCCGGTAATGACCACATTGATCGCAACCGGGCTGCTTGCCTGAACGGGCGTCTCGGCCGGGAAGATACGCGTGATAACGGCAGGCGGAGAAGTTACATTAATGGTTAGGGCAATCGTAACCGCGCTAGCACCGTCGGCTGGCGTCACGATTACCTGGCCTGTCAAAGTATCGCCAACATTAGCCGTGTCGAAAGCCGCCTGGAGGAACGTCAGGGCGATCGGGGTGCCCCAGCTGTAGGCTACGCCGCTGGCATGAGCGACTCCCAACCAGTTCGCAACACTACCATTCGTGGTCGTGGTCGAGGAAGGCGTTAACGTAAAATCGACTGGATTGCCACTGGAAACATAGGTCAAAGTCTGAGTAGGATAGGCTGACCCTTGCGCCCAATTGATTGTTACCGCGCTGCTTACTGCTTCCTTAACTGACACCGAAGCGGCGGCTTGAGAAACAGCCAGGGTTACGGGAAGTACAAAATCCGAATCGCCGCTGACCTTGAAATGTACACTCGCGCTATAAGTGCCGACACTTAGCGTCGGGGTTACCGTGGAGTTCGCATCAAAACTCACCGTCGTCCCGCCGCTGACCGCGGTTCCGCTCATCGCCCCCAAGGTGAGCCAGAACGGCACTGTAGTGGGATCGATGGTGAAGTAGGTGGACGAAGTGGCAATAATCTTGGGTGATACCGGCGAGCCATCTCCGGTTCCAAGAATCCAGCTCAGCGAGACCGACGTATGGTCGGAGGTGAGCGGCGATGCTGTTTGTGCCTGCAGCACGCCGGCTGCAACGAGTGGCACGAGCATAGTCAACACAATCTTTGGAGCATTCACTTTGAACATCAAGATTTTCCTTCCCCTTAATCAGTTAGTGCGCTGCACGCTCGCACCACGTTTGGAATACACACTTATATCGCGAGGGCACAGCGAAGATTTAATGTATTTCTTACGGCCACAAGGATTCGCCTGTTTCTCTATGTGCGGGCGCAGTTTGGATGTTGTGAACCATAAGTGAAACCACTGAGATATCTGAATAGCCCGCCTAAGAAAGTGGCAAGTAATCGAAAAGCGTCGATACCGGTTGCCGCGCTTGAGCCGCCATAGCGGCATCCATACTCGTACTGAGTTGCGTCAATTCGACGGCGTCGGTTGGCACGTCGGCGTCCTGTAAATTGCTTAACTGGGTCTGGTCCTGCACTTGAAAGGCCTGCGCCAGACTGAGCGCCGAGCTAATTCGATTCTCGGCGGCCCCGTAAAAACTTAGTTGCTGGTTCAGATAGGCGCTGGCGGATTGAACGTTCGATAGGGCTTGAGTAATGCCGCTTTGATCGCCGTTTTGGAGCGCGGTTTGAAGGCTTTGCAGGGCGGCAAAGGCATTCTGCGGCGTGGGATTACCGTTGGCATCGCTGTTATCGAAAAGATCCTGAGCGGTCATAGCGACTTGAAAGGTGACACCTGTCGGATCGGCAATCTGCTGAGTAGCCTGAGTGGTGATCAATTGATCGACACCGGTGGCGCTCGACGGGTCCAGTTGGTAAGCCGGCGAGCCGCTTTGATCGCCGCTGAAGATATAAACCCCGTCCACCTCTGTACGGCTTAGCCCCACCAGTTCGGACTGGAGGGACTGCACTTGCGTGGCAAGCTGCTGCTGCTGATCGGCCGAAGTGGTGCTGGTGGCGCCTTGGGTGGCGTACGTCGATGCCTGCTGGAGCACCTGTATAGCGGTTTGCAGCGCGGAATCTCCGGCGTTCACTTGGGCTTGCACGGTGGTGAGGTTCTGTGTCGCTTGGTTTGTTTGGCCGAGCTCCGCGCGCGTCTGAAAAATATCTTCCACCTCTTGCGGGGCGTCAGAGTCCTGATTTACACGGTATCCGCTGGAGAGTTGGGTTTCCACGGTCTGCATCTGTTGTTGCAGCAGATCAATGGATGTTAGGAATTGCTGGCTGGATGGACTTAATCCGCTTATCATAGGCTTTTCTCGAGTGGAATCACTGCACCATATTTATTAGGCTTTGAGTTAACTGGCCGGCGGCACCATATCTATTAAGCTTTGGATCAACTGGTCGACTATGTTCACTACTCTACTTACTGCCTGATAAGAACTTTGCAATTGAACTAAATTAATTGCCTGCCCATCGATGGATACTCCGGACAGTTGTTGTCGCAGGTTTTCGGCCTGTGTAACTAGCTGAGTTTGCGCCGATGCCGCGGTGTTCGCGTTATTCGCCGCGTTGCCCACACTGGCGGCTAAGGTGCCGAAATATTGTGTAAAGCCTAAGCCGTTAATTTGACCGCCGGGCGCGCTGTCCAAACCGGCCAGCTCTAGCGCGATGCCGTTAGAGACCGGCGGCGGACCAGGATCGGTTGCCGCCAACTGGCTAGGTGTTATCGCTGAATTTACGCTGAGGCTGGCCGCGACGCCGCCCGGTGAATTCGAATTATAGGTGAACAACGGCAGGCCCGTTTGATAAGGCGGCGAAGAAGTGGTGGAGCCTTGCGCAAGCACGTTGTTCACGGTGTCGGCAAGCGATTGTGCCAGCGTGTTCAGCCCGCCCACTTGCGATCCTCCGCCGGCCAGCGAAGGAAGTATGTTGTTGCGAACCGTCAGCAGTCCATACAGAGCACCGGAAGTAATGTCGTTTGTAACATCGGTTCCCGTGCTATCTACGATCGATACGTTCGGGGGCCCGTTCTGCGTCGTGGAGGGATCGTTCGCAACCTGGAGCGTGTTTACTTGGTTGCCGATGACCAGCGGATCCTGTCCGCCCAGTAAGACTGTAACCGTGTTGCCGTTGCCGGGGATGACCTGGACGTCGGTCTGGTTCGACAGATCCTGGAGAGCGCTGTACAGTTGAGCGTCCAGCCCCGGATTCGAGGAACCGAGCGTACTTACCTGCTCGTTATATTGCTGAATCTGTGCGGCGTCCTGATTGATTTGCGCCACGGTGGATTGCATCGAGGCGTCCGTGGAGGAAGTAATGGTGGCGAGCTGGGCGGCGGCCTGTTGGAAGGCTGCGCCGGTTTGTTGAGCCGCGCTGATCACGGCGGCCTGAGCGGTGGCGTCGTTGGGCTGCGCGCTCCAGTTCGAGAAGCTCTCGAACAATTGGTTGAGCGCCGAAGGAATTGCACTGCTGGACGAGACGTCAAATACCGTCTGCAAGGGCGCCAACGAGGTTTGAAGTTGCTGGTATTCGCCTAATAGCGAAACTTGCTGCTGCACTGCCGTTTCGGCGTACTGGTTGCGCGTGTCCGTGGTTTGTTCCGTTACTCCGACCGACAGCCCTGCTCCGGAGGCATCATCGGAGGACTGCAAGGTAGCAACCTGATTTGCGTAGCCGGGACTGTTGGCATTGGTCACATTGCTCTGCGTAACGTCGATCGCAGCTTGAAAGGCCTGCAGCGCCTGCCCGGCAGAAGTCAAAGCTGTGAATAGATTACCCACGCCGCGTCATCCTTCCACCGTTATTTTGTTGACCAGGACGAGCGGAGCCGCCTGTCCGCGTTGGGTGTATCCTGCGCGCTTGGCTTGCACGGCCTGGAGCCAACCGGAGAGCAGCTTGTCGCCCTCGGCAAGAAATCGTGCCAGGACGGCCACTTCGGCTTGCAATTCCTCCAGCGAGGAGCGCACCTCCTGATCCTGTTGGCCGCTGTTTCCGCGCAGCAGCGCTGCCGCGCAGCCGAGTTGCACTTCCACTTCGCGTAGCACCGTGGCAGACTGGTCCGCGTTTTCCGGCGAGGGCTGAGCCAGCAGTTGCTTGACCTGCCGCATGCCGATCTTGGCGGCTTTCAGGTGCTCGCGCGCGCTTCCCGGAGCGGTCGGGTCTCGCATGCATTCCCGGTTTTGGTCCTGAGAGGGCACTAATTTCCAGTCAGATGCGCGGCAATGAGAGCCTTGCTGAGGCCTGTAGCATCCACCTGATACTGGTTGCTCTGTACTAATTGCTGCAATTGCTGAACGCGGGCCGCGCGGTCGGCTACGCCCGAAGACAGGGCCTGCTGAACCAGATCGTTGCTCGTTGAGAGGGCGATGGAATCGTTGGCCGAGGTTTGATTCGCCGAAGAAGTGTTGGAAGGAACTCCGCTCGAGATCGGCGACGAGCCGCTGGTACGGTCCAGATCCAACTGGGAAATGTTTCGGGTATCGTCATTATTGATAGTCATGGCCCCCCTCTTTTGCGCCTGTTGCTGTATCGTTCCTCTGGCCGCCGCGATTTAAGATTTATTAGCCCGCCGCGTCCTGGCGTACTAGGCTGCCCTCGTTCTCATAAGGACGCATCACGATCTGATGCACCTTGACCAGCAGTTCCACCTCTCCTTTGGGCACCCGTAAGTTTTCGGCGATGCGCTCGGCGGATTGACCCATGCGATGCATCTTGAGCGCCTTGCCGCGCAGCGTTGTATTTATGCCGCAGCCTAGAGTCGCCGTCAGGCCGGCCGGCTCTGACACGTCCATGCGTGCGAATTCAGCTATTTTGCGGTTTACGTCCTTTATTTTGTCCGTAAGCTGACCTGCGCAGGATTCGATCTTGCCTTCGCAAGCGCTGATGCGGTTCCGTAACTTCCACAGCATCCGATGCACGCCATAAAGCACCCCCAGCACCAGAACCAGGTTCAGCGCTAGGGCGATCAATGGAGCGAGAGTCACAAACATTCGAGTTACCTTAGCTTTTCAGCGAGATTCAGCAGTCCATTGTCAGGCGAGGACAGCTCCGCATTTTGTTCTTTCGTAGCGATTTTGGTAATGCGAACGCCGTAATTCCCGGCCATCACGACGATCTCGCCGTGAGCGATAACGCGATCGTTAACCAGGATCTGGACAGGATCGTCTGGAGAGCAATCCAATTCCACTACCGCACCGTTTCCGAGCTGCGTGATCTCGCGTAGAGAAAGCTGGGTGCGCCCGAGCAGGATACGGATGGGCAACTTTACTCCCATCAGCAGCGGCGCAGCGGAGGATTGATTTTCCGGCAGCCGTGGTCCGGCCGCACGTTCAGTTCGGGTTTCCGAGCCGGGCTCGCTGGTGGCGGATTGTACGCTCTCTTCTTCCGGATTCATTAAAGAATTCCTCGGCTGCTCGGCCACTTCTTCATGACATAGGCGCGCAAACGCAGGACAGCCTGCGATTTCAACTGGCAAACACGCGTCGTGTGGATTCCGAGAATTTGCGCAATGTCCTGTAAATTCTGCTCTTCCTTGTAATACAAAGTGAGAATGGTTTTTTCCAGGCGCGGCATCTTATTCACCGCATCGATCAGAAGCTTCTCGAGCTCGGCGCGCTCCAATATCCTGGCTGGAACGTTTTCTTCATCCTGCGCGACGTAGCGTAGCAGCTTACTTTCTGAAAATCCGTCGGCTACCTCGTCCAGGCTCCCGAAGCTGACCGCGCGCAATTCGCTCAGCAGGTCTTGATAGGAAACCAGGGAGATCCTCAGTTCAGCGGCGATCTCCTCTTCGCCCGGCACACGCTGCAGACGTTGTTCGGCCGCCGCGATGGCCGCTTCGACCTCCTTCAGGCGCTTGCGCTTATGCGCCGGGATGCCGTCTAGTCCGCGAATGCTGTCCAAAATCGATCCGCGGATGCGATGCTCGGCGTAGGTCTTGAGTTTTACGTTGAATTTGGGATCGTAACTATCGACGGCGTTGATGAGGCCGATCACACCGGCGGAAACGAGATCCTCCAAACTGACAGCGCCGCCGATCTTTTCATGAATCCTCATGGCGACCCAGCGGACGTGCGATAGATGGTCCAGGATCAAGCGCTCGCGCTCGCTGGCTGCAACCGCGGAGGCGGGCGCGTAGAACTCCGCGTTAGTTAGAGCATTGGTGGCCATCTTAGGCTGCTGAAACTGCCTCCGCCGGTTCTCGCATGCTCAGGTAAGCGGTCAGAGGTCCAGATTTCGCGGGATCGAGATCCTCGGGAATATTTTGCCCGTTCGAAAGAAACGAGAGACGCTTATTGGCCGCGATCGCCGTAGAGAGCGCTGCGCCGCACGATTCGGCCTCGTCCAGTTTGGTGAACAGCAGATAATCGGGCTGGAACAGCTCGTATTGGCGGACATAGCGGCCCAGGTCTGCCTGTTTCATCGAAGCCGGCAGAACTAAGTGGATCTCCTTCGGAGAGACGGACGCCAGACAGCTGCTAATGTCATGAGCGCCTTCGAAGTCCCGGCCCCCGTATCCCGGCGTGTCCACCAAGATGACATTCTTCGAGCGGAATTCTCGCAGCGCTTCTGCGAATTCGCTCATGGTATTGGCTGGCGTGAAGCCAATTCCGATGACTCCCGCCAAGGCACGCAGCTTCTCGTGGGAGGCGACACGATGGGGGTCCACCGAGACAATTCGAACCGAACGCTGCGCCGCGAGGCAGTGTTGAACCGCGAATTTCGCAAGAGCGGCAGTCTTCCCTGCGCCCGGGGGTCCTACAAAAACCACCAAGCGTCCGGACTCCTGCGGTTGCGGCGCGAATGAGGCAGCGAAGCGAAGACGCTTGGAGAGTGAATCGACGGCCAGACGCCGCAAGGTGCCCGCGCCCCGCAACGATCCCGGTGTCGGCTGCGTTTCGCGCCAAGCAGCCACGGCCTCTTCCGCGACCCTTCGAGCCAGGTCCCGCTCCAGGTCCGCTTCCAGAAGATCCCGATAAAGTTCTTCCACAACGGAAGAAGGCGCTGTCTCGGATGCCCGTACGCCGCCTACTTGCAGTGCGCTTTTGACCTCTTCCAACTGCGCATGTAAGTGCTGCAGCTCGACGCTGAGGTCCGAAGAAGCGCCGGCTGAAGGTGGAGCGGCGCTGCCGGCAGGCAATCCAAAGACGACTTCGTAGGCGCCCAGATGCCGCGTCTGCCGCGATGCTCGGCGCGTGGTGAGCAGCATCGCCTCCGGCCCCATTTCGGCGCGAGCTTCTTGAATGGCTTTCTCCACCGAGCTGGAAAAGTAAGATTTGATTTTCATGGAGACTGCGGATTGTTCCATTGGCTCGCTCATCCGATCCAGCCCAGCGACCTTATCTTGATTTCCGGCGGAACTTCACTGTGCGAAAGAACCGCAATATCGGGGAAGGCCGTCTCCAGCAGCTGCTTAATGAAATAACGGACGCCCGGATTCACCAGCAGAATCGCGGACGATTCGGGCTTTTCAAACTTCCGGGTGATGCGGCTGACGAAGTCACGCGCAGTTTGCGGAGCCAGTCCCAGGACGCTATTGTTCTCGGAATGTTCCACCGCTGCTTCCACCACATGCTCGGCCGATGGTTCCATCAAGTACGCGGAAACTTCTCCTTGTGCGTTGACATGCGAACTGACGATCAGACGACGAATCGCCTGACGAACGCATTCTGTGAGCAGGATCGGGTTTTTGGTCATCTGCGCGCCTTCGCTAAGCGCCTCCAGGATAGTGACGCCATCGCGAATCGGGACTCTTTCCCTCAACAGGTTCTGAAGCACTCGCTGGATCACCGACAGCGGTAGCATTTTTGGAACCAAATCCTCGACCACCTTCGGATTGTTCTGAGCGACGCGATCGCAGAAGCTCTTGGTGTCTTGCCGGTTGAAGAGTTCGTGGGCGTGGCGCCGCACGACTTCCGAAAAATGAGTGCCTAGGACACTGACCGCATCGACCACCGTATATCCGCGCGATCGCGCAAACGCGGACCGCTCGGAGGGGATCCACAAGGCGGCCAGATTGAACGCGGGATCCTTGGTGGGCCGGCCCTCCACGCTGCCGTCCATCACGGCGCTTGGGATCGCCAGCTCTTGGCCTGCTTGGAGTTCGTAGCGCGCCACTTCAACCCCTTTGATGAGAATCGAGTATTCACCCGAGCGCAGCGACAGATTATCGTTCACCTTTACCGGGGGCATGTAATAACCTAATTGAGTTGCGAGGCTCTTCCGAATCGAGGAGATTCTTTGCAGCAAGGGTGAGCTCGGGCCGCCCTCGACCAGCTTGACCAATCCCAGTCCAACTTCTACGGTCAAGGGGTCGACCTGCAGCAGCGCGTCGATATTTTCCTTGGCTGGTTTTTCCCCGGAATCCGTCGAAGTCGCGACGCTAGCGTCGAGTTTACGGCGCTTGCGCCAGCCGATTGCGCCCAGCCCGCCGCCTAAAACTAAAAAGGGCACGGCCGGCAGTCCCGGGATAATCGCCAGTGCCAAGAGCACGCCGCTCGCGAGCAGCAGCGGCTCGGATTTGCCGAAAACCTGTTCCTGGAACTGCGCGCCTAGTTTTGTATCCGAGCTGGCCCGCGTTACGATCAGGCCGCCTGATATGGAAATCATCAGAGCCGGAATCACGGTGACCAGACCGTCGCCGATGGTGAGAACGGTGTAGGTCTGCAGCGCGTGTCCGAGGTCCATGTGGTGCTGCAGCACGCCAATCAGGAATCCGGCGATGATGTTTACGCCCGTGATAATGATGCTGGCAATGGCGTCGCGCTGGGTGAACCGGGAAGCGCCATCCATGGCTCCATAGAACTCTGCTTCGCTGCTCAACTCCCTTCGGCGGCGTCGAGATTCGACCTCATCGATCAGCCCGCCGTTCAGGTCGGCGTCGATCGACATCTGTTTGCCGGGGAGAGCGTCCAAGGTGAAACGGGCCGTCACTTCGGAAATGCGCACCGAGCCGTGGTTGATGACGACGTATTGGATCGCGATCAACACGCAGAAAATGACCGCGCCGATGATATAGCTGCCGCCCACAACGAAGCTTCCGAATGCTTCGATCACATGGCCGGCGGCTGACGTACCGGTGTTGCCGTTCAGCAGAATCAGACGGGAAGTGGAAACGTTCAAGGCCAGCCGAAAAAGCGTCAGCAACAGGAGCACGGTTGGGAATACGCTGAACTCCACCGGGCGCCCGATGTACATTGCCACCATCATGACGATGACGGACATCATCAAGTCCATCACGATCAAGCCGTCGATTATGAAGCTGGGCAGCGGCGTAATGAGCGCAATTACGATCAGCAGCACCACGATGGGAACGGCGAGTTCGCCGGCCTTGGAAAGCTGAACGGAAGGCAGCGACTTGGCTGGAGCCGAAGCCGGGGGCGTGACTTTACGAGCTTGCGGCATGCCGGCTTACGCGCAGACTTCGAGGGACTTGAACTTTGAGATCAGGGTGGTACGCTTCATGTGGAGCATGCTGGCGGCGCGAGCTTTATTGCCGCCCGATTTGGCGAGAGCCCGTTCCAGGAGCCGCCGCTCAATGCCAATCATCAACTGCTCAAAATTGATGCCGGCATCCGGCACGTCGATCGACGACAGCGGGCCAATTCCCTCCGGTTCGATCTCCGGCGGCAAATCGAAGTCGCCCGGATACAGAATCATTCGCGAGCCGCTAAGAGCCACGGCCGACTCCAGGGCATGTTCTAGTTGCCGGACGTTCCCGGGCCAGGAGTAGTTCGTAAGCGCCGGGAGCGCCTCCCGGGAGAGCTGCTTCCGCGCGCCGCGTTCGTGCTCGGCGATTTTGGTAAGGAAATGCCCGGCTAACTCGGGGATATCGGAAACCCGCTCCCGAAGGGAAGGCATGCGCAAAGCAACCACGTTCAAGCGGTAATACAGATCCTCGCGAAACTTGCGATTTGCTACCGCATCCAGAAGGTTTGTATTGGAAGCGGCGATAACCCGCACGTCCAGCGGAAGCGGCTCGGAACTGCCGATCCGTTGAATCTCACGCTCTTGCAGCACCCGCAACAACTTGGCCTGCAGAGGCAAGGGCATTTCACCAATTTCATCCAGGAAAATCGTGCTTCCGTGAGCTTGTTCAAACAACCCGACTCGCGCACTTATCGCGCCCGTAAATGCACCCTTGGTATGGCCGAATAATTCGGCTTCGAGCAAATGCTCCGGAAGAGCGGCGCAATTCACCGCGACCATTCTCTGGGAGGCTCGATTGCTGGCTTGATGGATGGAACGCGCCGCTACTTCCTTGCCCGTACCGGTGTCCCCCGTAATCAGGATCGTAGATCGGCGGTTGCTAACCAGCGCAATGATTTCAGTTACCTCCCGCATCGTGCTGCTGGAACCGACCAGCAGATTGCGGCGGTCGCCGGGTTCGGAATGCGCTTGGGCCCGCGGACTCCGATGGCGGATGGCAAGCAGTAGCAGTTCGCGCAGTTCTTCCGGGCGAACCGTATGCGAAACGTATTGAAAGGCGCCCCGCATCGTCAACTCAACGGCTCGGCTAATGGCTCCGCACGGTTCATAAATGACAATGGGAGCCTGGCAGCCGGTTTCCTGAATCTTCGCCAATAGCTCCTCGGCCGCGTAAGGCGCGATGGGAAGCTGCAAAAGCACCGCATCCAGATCCGGTTTTCCGAGCCGCTCTAGAGCCTCGCTCCAGCCGCAAAACGAAAACGGGGGTTCGTGTTCTTGTTCTTCACTTCCTCCTGGGTCGCTGACAATCCACAACACACTGTTCACACGAATCGCTTCGTCCATATCGACGTAGTTTGACCTTGTTTTTTACCTGTAAGCCAAAACATCGGTGGATGTTGCAAAAGACTTGAGCCTCAATGACCTTGTTCTTGTGGGGGGTACGCTCCTCTCCCCCCAAACGCGGGTATATAAAAATGTTTCTAAAGGTTTTGGACTGATGCGATACGTAGTATGGAACATGTCTCCTGGAAGCCCTCACAAGGAATACCTCTCGCAGCGCGTGGCGGCCGCCTCGCCCATGGAGCTGATCCGCATTCTATATGAGTCCGCCATGCAAGCGGTCGAGGAAGCTCTGGAAGCTTTCCGTTCGGGCGATATCCTGCGCCGCGGAAATTCCGTTACCAAAGCGATTGAACTGATCTCGGAGCTGCGCTTATCTTTGCGGCGCGAAGTGCATCCCGCCTACTGCGACACACTCGGCGGACTGTATAGCTATCTGCAGCGGCAGCTCATCCGCGCGCACGCCGAAAAGTCGGAGAGCCTCTTCCAGGAGGTTCGCCGCCTTCTGCAGACCCTTCTGGACGGCTGGATCGGTGCGATGCAGAATGTCAACGCTCGTGAACTCCAAGACGTCTCGGCGCAGACAGAATCGAAGGGATCGGTCCGCCCCGCCAGTTCCTCGACACATTACGAACCGACGGACGCGGCCTCCGCGAAACGGAGCTGGCAATTTTAGGATTGTTTACGCTCCAGCGCCGCTGTCACGATCTTTGCAATTCCGAAATCACCACGAGCCGCCAAAGCCTGCGCGAACGCTTGCTCCGCCATTTCGAGCGTCAGCTCGCCCGTCTGATCGTCGTCGTTGCCCAACCAGCCGCCCTGGCTTGACTCGCGCGCCGCTTTCAACACCTGACCCGCAACCAGCGCTTCGAACTGCTTGGCCGCATCCGCAATCTTACTGGTATTAGCCGAGGCATCGGCCAGAGCCTCATGAAACGTCGAGTTACCCGGGCTGGCCAGGGCGTTCCGTGCAGGCAATGCCGTCAAATCCGGTGATGACGGCGTGCCGGCTAAAGATCGGACATCCATCTTATCTGCTCAAATAACTTCAATCACCGATTCCAGGGCGCCCGCGCTGCTCAGGCTTTGCAGGATCGCGATAATATCACGCGGAGTGGAACCGATCGAGGTCAGGGCGCGTACTAATTCCTCTACCGTGGCGCCCTCCTTGAGCACCACGTTACGCGCTTTCTCTTCCTTGACTCCGACCGAGACTTGAGGCGTCACCTGCGTCGTTCCAGAAGAAAAGGGACCCGGCTGCGAGACCGCGTAAGAGGTCTGAATCTCGACAGTGAGATTCCCATGCATGATGGCGACGGGAGAAACGTGTACTTCCTTGCCCATCACGATCGTCCCCGTCCTTTCGTTAATAACCACTTTCGCCGGGCGATCGGTTTGAACAGGCAACGCCTCCAGCTCGGCGATGAACTCCGTCGTGCGCTTGGCAAAATCGGCGGGGATTGCGACGCTCACCAACCCCGAGTTATCGGCGTGTGCAATCGGGCTTGGTTCCGATAGAAAATGATGATTCACGACCTCGGCGATTCGGGCCGCTGTCGTAAAATCGGCGCTGTTCAGTTGCAATTTGACCTGAGTGGTTGGCGTTACCGAGGGCGCGGGCCGTTCCACGATCGCACCGTCGGGTATGCGCCCCAGCGTGGGATGGTTCAAGGTCTGTGTGTTGCCGGCCCCTCCGGCAATGAAGGCTCCGGTAACTACCGGACCTTGCGCCACCGAATACACCTGCCCATCGATGCCACGAAGACTGGTCATCAGAAGCATGCCGCCCTGCAAACTGGCGGCGTCGCCCATCGCTGCTACACTAACGTCGATTTTGGATCCAGGTTGAGCAAAAGGTGGCAGCGTAGCGGTCACCATGGCGGCCGCCGTGTTCCGCACCAATATCACCGAAGGGTTCACCGTTATGCCCATCTGCTGAAGCATATTAGTGAGACTTTGTACGGTAAACAGCGTCTGTTGGCTATCGCCCGTTTTCCGCAAACCCACTACGATTCCATAGCCGATCAGCTGATTGTCGCTAATGCCGCCGAGTGAAACCAGCTCCTTCAACCGCACGGCTGGGGGATCCGCATCCGCTGGAAATCGAAGAATCACGATACCGATAAAGAATACAAACAATCGAGACATCATTGGTGTTAGAAAGGCAATATTCCTAATAACAGCCGATACAGGAAGTTCGGACGATGGACGGAGTCGTTAATTACTCCCTTGCCATTTACTTGGATTTCCATTTGCGCAATGCGTAGAGAAGGTACGCTGTTTGTAGTATCTAAATCAACCGGCCGGATAACACCGCGTACAGTAACGATCTGATTCTCCGAACTGACTTGTACGCGCTTGGTACCTTCGATCACGAGGTAACCGTTAGGCAAAACACGAGTCACCCGGGCGCTCATGGTGGCTGTCAGGACTGCTCCCCGGCTCGTCTCGCCTGTGCCTTGCAAGGCAGTCTGACCGGTGGCATTGGCCAGATTGGCGAGCGGGCCGGTCGCCTTGGTAATGCCGCCTGCGGCCGTGATGGAAGCCTGCGCCGCAGACTGGCGGGAAGTCTTCACATCTCCCGTAGCAACCGCGGAGAAGTTTTCATTTACGACAATAGTTACTAAGTCGTTCACGCGTGTCGCCTTCAGATCCATTCCTAAATTCGCGAATAAAGCATTTTGTGACCAGATGGATCCAGGCGGATGGGACGCCTCCGGCGAACTTGCATCCTTAGATGCCTCGCTTATGTACTTGTCGAGCGGCGAGGGTTCGGGCGGAGCCTTTTTCTTCTTACTGTCGTCGGATGCGCCGGCGCACAAGCTAATTAAAGAAAAGAAGACGATTGTAATCCTTATATTCATTGGATATTTGCGAAGAGCTGGATTGGCTCGGTGATCACGAGCGCTCTTCCTTTCCCTTCGATACGGGCTTGAAATGTCTTTTGACTTTGTAAATTCCTCAGCTGGATCATGTCTCCTAGCCTCCCCGCGCTTTCGGCTTGGGCCTGCAGCCCTATTTCGGCCCCGCCCGAGATGACGGTCACCTGTACCAGGTCGCCGCGCTGAACTTGGAGCGGTTCGGTGAGATCCGTGCGAAAAACAGGAAGACCCGCACGAATAGCGCGGCGCGAGACGCGGCCGACAACTTCATCCACATTTCGAGCCACGCCGTTTTCCAATGGCAAATCATCATAGGCCTCTAGCCGAACTTGACGGGACTCTATGGTCATGCCCGCCGGAACAGACTGGACCGCGACGACGCGCATCATAGTCGCAGAAACCTTCACGCGGGCCCAGACGGCGAATCTCCGATCGTTCGAATACAGGACATAGCCGGTCCAGGTCGGGGGAATCTCTCGATCGTGTTCCCCGGTGGTCGTGAGCCCCGCCAAGGGAAAGACTAATTTCCCCACCGGAGCCGGCGACTTACTCATCGCCACGACATCCACGCGCGCCTGAGGGACACGCAGGGTCTCTCGAATAGCCGCGCCAACCTCCTCCTCGCTGAGCGGCCGGGTTTCCCATTCAAAGCAAGTTTTGAGACCTACCGGGACCGCGATATTGTATTTCGCTCCGATGCGCGACAGCTCGGACGCCGAGAAGTCCCGCCGCGTGCCCGGCGCTGGAGAATATCCGATTACAGCATCACCCGGCATCCCGGCAAATACCGGCAGCGCGTTGACTAAGTCTTCGCCAAAAAGTCGATCGCTCCTGACTGTCTGACAATGTCCCGAGTAATTCATCATGCTAAAAAGAAGAAGCCAGCCGATCATTGCTTGAGGTTATTGACTTGCTGATACATATCATCGGCGGCCTTGACCACTTTGGAATTCGCCTCGTAAGCGCGCTGGCTCACAATAAGATTCACGAATTCCTGGACCACGCTCACGTTGGACTGCTCGAGATAACCTTGAAGCAGTGTGCCCATGCCGTTGGTGCCTCCGGGAGGCCCGACCACCGGATCTCCCGACGCATCCGTTTGCTGATAGAGGTTGCCGCCGATACTATTGAGACCTGAAGGATTAGGAAAGTTTGCGAGCTGTATCTGACCGGCCTGCTGCGCCGCGGCCTGCGCCGGCAACGTATAGGTCACCGTCCCGTCGGCGGCGATCGTGAGCGATTGCGCGTTTTGCGGAATGGTGATGGGCGGATCGAGCAGGTTGCCGCTAGCATCGACCAGTTGCCCCGTATTGCTCAGATGAAAACTGCCTGCTTTCGTGTATGCCAATTGACCCGACACAGTTTGAATTTGAAAGAAGCCGTTCCCTTGAATCACGACATCCAAAGGATTGTCCGTTTCGGAGAAATTTCCCTGGGTGAAAATGATCTCGTTGGAGACCGGACGCGTGCCAAGTCCCAACTGCAGGCCAGTGGGAACGATCGTTTGCTGAGCCGCCGCCGCGCCGGGTTGGATCATGTTTTGATAGAGCAAGTCTTGAAATTGAGGACGCCGCGCCTTGAATCCCGTGGTATTCGCGTTCGCGATGTTGTTGGCGATATTGTCCACGTTCAACTGCTGCGCATTCATTCCGCTCGCTGCGCTAAAGAGTGCTCTGATCATTCTGGTTTTTCCTCCCCGTCATACTTTGGCGACTTGCTCGATGGCTTCTCGTCCCATATCGTTTGAGATGGAAATCGCCTTCTGCATCATCTCGAACTGCCGCATCACACTTACTAAGCGCACCGCGCCATGGGAAGCGCTCACATTCGACGCTTCCACCTTTCCTTGAAGCACCTGAGTGTCAGCTGCATCCGGCGGATCTTGCGTCCCGGCGTTTTGAAAGTAATTATTTCCGTACTTCACTAATGTGGACTGATCTTGAAAATCGACCACCTGCAACTGTCCGAGCACTTGGCCGGCCTGATGGATGCTGCCATCGCCCGACACTTCGATGGGTTGATTGGGCTGCGCCTGAATCGGCTGTCCGCCCTTCTGAAGGATTGGATAACCGGCGGGAGTTAGCAAAGTTCCATCCGTGGAGAGATGCAAGCTCCCATTGCGCGTGTAAAGCGGTCCGGACGCCCCCTGCACAACGAAAAAGCCCTTCCCTTGAAGCCCGAGGTCCAGCGGATTATTGGTCGGCTCGAGCAAACCCTGTGAAAAGTCGGTCCAGGCGCGTTGGATGATAGGCAGGCTGGAGGGCGTGCTGGTACCATCCTCATTGGCCGCTTCAGAAACGAACACAGTATGGAACTCGCTGTCACCTTTATATCCGCCGGTGGACGCGTTCGCCATGTTGTTCGCGAGCAGGTCGAGCGATTGCATGCTCGCGCGCATTCCGCTTGCGGCCAGTACACTGATCTGATCCATCGTGCCGGCGTAAGCATTGCAAGTGCGCGGCCAACTTGAGTGCGCAAAGAAAGTTTATAACTTAGCGGCAGTTTCGCGATATGTGGAAGGGGCCAAGTCCCTACCAATCGTCGGAAGTAAGTCGTCGTTCGCCGAGTTCTCGACGCATCTCCGAACTAACTCTCTGAAAAACAGCCGTTCGCTTTTTGGCCGGGAACCTGCATCAGTCGCCGGCAGTGGCGGTTACTCCAGCAGCGCAAACGAGCCCGAATGTGCCGGTACGTTCTTATAAGGCGATGACATCCATGGAAGGCCCACTCTCGTCGCAAGAGAGTACTGTCTTTCAGTCCATGTATGAAAGCCTGTCTACCGCTCCGGACGGCGCGGATACTGATGGAACAAATCAAGAGACTACCGCAGGAAAGAACGCAGCAGCGGCGAAGGTGGCGAGAAAAGGAACGGCTGAAACCGTTCCTGTCTCCAATCTCGTAGCGAATCTCGATCTGGCTCTACCGAAAGCCCCGTATTCCTTCTCGGCACCCTCGACCAGGATTCCGTCTGCAAAGCGCACCGGCTTCTCCGGCGGAAGGGGATCACACGCCAAGCGACGATAGTGTGGAAGTCAATACTCAGGCCAGTACCGTCCCGTCCACGGAAACCGCCTCGAAACAGCCAAGTGCCTTGATCGCGAACCTGGCGACGCTCCCGTTCCGTGCCAATCAGAGTTTTAGCCCTCTACCATTGGAAGGGAAACCTAGTCCGTCCGTTCCGCCATCAGCGAATGAGGGCGACTTAGTTAGCTCTCCTATACCGGCGCATTCGAAAGCGGAAACCTCGGCTCCAACCGAGCACGTCAGATATACACAAATCCAGCGGGTCCGGGCCAAGCAAAGAGATCCCCCCGACCGCTGATGCGAGCGCCGATCTAACCGCGACGCAAGTTGCGCTTCAATCAGCGCCTGCCAGTCAGAGCGATTCTAAACCCTTGGGACGCTCGACCAATTTGAAAAATTCCCCGAGCACCACAAGATCCCCCGCCATTACTCGGCCCGTTCCCGCTCGCGATTCCGAAGCGACACCGGCAATATCCGACCCAGCGGCTCCGCAGCCAGGGCCAAAGCCTCAATCCACGCCCCAGCCCACTCAAGCCGCGCCCTCGCAGGCTTCACCGCAATCACAGCAGGGCCAGCAAGCGAGCAGCGCTGTTCTCCCACTGCTCACTCCTCAATCGCCCCAAACATTCCGGATGCCTGGAGAAGCGGTCGACGACTCTCCTGATTCCAAGCAAGAGAATCCGTCCGAAACCAGACCTCAGGATCGATCGGCCGCGCGCGTCGGCGACACACTCCTGAGCCAGTCACTATCCAACGTTCCTTTTTCGGCGCGAACCGATAACGTCGCCTTCGCCATCCGTTTACAGCCGACGGATGCCTCGCCCTCGCGGTCCCAAGCCGCCGCGACGCCGCCTGCGCGCCCTAATCATCCTGCGGAGAACGCGAACACCGAAGATACCGGGAAGAATCAAGATCAAGCTACATCTGATCCAGGTGCGACTGTCCCGACCAAAGGCAACCGGGATATGAGTGATCCCGCGCTTTCTGTTAAAGGCGCTGACTCGCAAACCCAGTTAGCAATGAACGACACGCCGGTTGTCACGCCGACCGACCTTCGTTCCGCTCCAGTTACTCCAGAACCAGCCGAAACCGCTCAAGGGAGCTCGCCCGTCGCCGCCTATGACTCACAGCCGATTCCGGCGGAAGCACCGAAAACCGGAGCAGCCACCCAAATACAACTTCATCTCGGCGATAATCAGGAATCTTCGGCTTCCATTCGAGTCACCGACCGCGGCGGCTCGGTGAACGTTTCCGTGCACGCATCGGATCCGCAGTTACGAAATTCGCTTCGGTCCAATCTTTCGGAACTGTCCGGGCAACTGAGCAGTCAAGGCTGGAAAGCGGATGTCAAGATGCCGGCGACGATGACTCCGAACGGCGGATCATCGGACAGCGGTGCGGACGGCAGGAATCCTTCTCACCAGCAGCCCAGGTTCGGTCAAAGCGATCGCCAAGCCCAGCGCGATCGTCGCGGGAACAGCGCAGATTGGCAAGACGAGTTCGAAGAACAGATCACAGGCAATAACAATCCAGGAGGAACCCACTGATGACCCCCACAATCAATCCCACGCAACCCCGCACGACGCCAGCAACCGGAACCAGCAATTCCTCCAGCTCATCGAGTAGTTCTCTCAATTCTTTAACGAATGAAAGCACGTTCTTCCAGTTACTGATCGCACAGATTCAAAACCAGGATCCGACCGATCCCACTGACCCAACCCAGTTCGTCGGCGAGTTGGTGGAATTCAACCAACTGGATCAACTCTTAGGAATAAATCAAGGCGTCTCAGACCTTGGTTACTAATACAAGCCGACAACTCGACATCAACAACTTCGACAAACAATACTTCGCCGACTAACGGCACCGGAAGCTAATAAATTCAATAAAGGAGCACTACTTGGGATCATTTTCAGTTGCACTTAGCGGACTCGACGCCGATTCAGCCGCACTCGATATCGTCAGCAACAACCTCGCAAATGTGAACACCACCGGATATAAGTCCAGTTCCGCGTCCTTTTACGATCTGTTGTCACAGTCGGTGGGAGGTGGCTCGCTGCAAATCGGAGGTGGTGTGTCAGCCTCTCAGAGCGAAGGTAACTTCTCACAAGGATCCATTCAGGTTTCCGGAGGCGCCTTCGACGGTGCGATTC
Source organism: Bryobacterales bacterium (assembly GCA_963732175.1). Classification (GTDB taxonomy): domain Bacteria; phylum Acidobacteriota; class Terriglobia; order Bryobacterales; family Bryobacteraceae; genus Palsa-89. Next base: position 191,440 of record CAVSYF010000005.1, read on the forward strand.
AAGGAAACGGATTCTTCGTGGTCCGAGATACTGCGGGCGATACCCTCTATACCCGCGCCGGGAACTTTCAGCTGGATGGCAACGGCAATCTGGAGACCGCTACCGGTCAATTTGTACAAGGCTGGTCAGCTACCGACGGGGTTGTGAATACGAACAACGCCATCGGAAACATCGTCATACCGTCGGATTCGCTGCACCAGCCCAGTGCGACCCAAAACTTCACAACTAGTTTGAATCTGGCGGCCAACGGCGTTATGGGAACGTCTACAGGGACCTTTTCGGCTCCGATACAAGTGATCGACTCCTTGGGAGAGACTCACACGTTGACGATTACCTACACGATGACTGCACCAAACACCTGGAGCTATGCGGTCACTATTCCAGGCCAGGATCTCACCAGTGGCACGGCCGGTACACCATCCCAACTATCCACCGGAACATTGTCGTTTGACAGCAACGGCAACTTACTAACTCCTGCGCCTCCTGGTCAGATTTCGGTCGCCGCTACCGGGCTGTCCGACGGCGCGAGCGATCTGAATATGAACTGGAATCTTTACGATTCCAATGGCAACCCTACCATAACTCAGTTCGCATCCCCGTCTGCGATTTCGGGCACCTCGCAAGATGGCGTTGCATCCGCTGAGGTCACCCAGGTTTCGTTAACGAATGGCGGCTCAATCGTTGCCAGTTTTTCCGACGGCACCCAGCAAGTGATTGGACAGCTCGCGATGGCGTCCGTCGCAAATCCAGAGTCGCTTATCTCCGTCGGGCAGAACAATTATGAAGTCGGTTCCGAAACTTCCACCCCCGTTGTCGGCCAGCCTGGAACAGGCAGCCGTGGAACGATCATAGGCGGTGCTTTGGAGTCCTCCAACGTGGATATCGCCCAGGAATTCACGAATCTGATCGTATATCAAGAGGGTTATGAGGCTAACTCCAAAGTGGTTTCGACGCTGGACGATCTAACTCAAGTTCTGCTCAACCTCAAGCAATAGTTAGCGATCGGAATGAATGCCTCTGAGGTATTGCAGCGGTTCGGCGATTTGCCGTTCACGCTGGAACTCGAACTAGGAAGCTTGGCGATCACGATCGGCGAAATTTTCGAGCTAACTGAGGGCGCGGTATTTCGCACGGGCCACCCCGCGGGCAAGCCGTTCACGCTCTCCGCGGGCGGCGTCCAATTAGCCGAGGCCGAATTAGTTGTCTTGAACGATTCGGTCTCGCTTCGAGTAAGTAAGTTGTCGCAAAATAACGACGCCGCGGCTAGTGAAAATGGAACTAACTGAACAGATCGCGATGGTGCTGCTCGTGTTCGCTCTCTTGGGCGGTCTGGTGTGGTTTACCAAGAGACGCGGCCTGGCGTCGCTAGGATCACGGCGAGGCCGGGCTCGCTGCCTGGAACTGGTGGAGCGCGTCCAGCTCACGCCGCATCATGCTATTCACTTAGTCCGAGTCTCGGGCAAAGTTGTATTGGTAGCGACGGCCCCGTCCAGTTGCATGGTCTTGGATACCCCGGCTTCTAACGGACTGGCGGCTTCCGTTCAGCAGGACCTGCTCTCCAGTAACAGATGAGCAAACTTTATTCGATTCTGCTGCTGTTATCGTTCGCTGCCTCAGCAACAGCGGCGCCCGCCGTCGACCCGGTAATTCCAATTTTCGGATCGGCCAACGCGCGGGGTGGCCTCACGCTCAGCAGCCCCATGCAGATTGTCATTCTTTTGACCCTGCTTACGCTGCTTCCGGCGGCGGTAATGTCGGTGAGCCCGTTTCTCCGCATCGTCATTGTTCTCCATTTCCTTCGCCAGGCATTGGGAACACAATCGGCGCCGTCTAATCAGGTTTTAGTCGGCCTGGCTCTGTTTCTGGCTTTCCTCGTCATGCAACCGGTGATTGTCGACATCTATCAGCGCGGCTGGGAACCGGTGGAAAAAGGGCAAATGAGTTGGCAACAAGGTTTCGAGGAAGGATCGAAACCATTCAAGAACTTCTTGTTGAAGTTTTCGCGCGAGAAGGACATCCGGACGTGCATTGAAATGACGAAGTCTGCCGCCGCCGCGCACGCCCGCCGATGTCGACCTGAAGGTCTTGATTCCTGCCTATATACTTTCCGAAATGAAAGCGGGCTTCCAAATCGGCGCGGTTTTGTTCTTGCCATTCTTGATCATCGACCTGGTGGTGGCGTCTATCACGCTCTCGATCGGGATGGTGCAGTTGCCGCCCGTGATGGTTTCGGCTCCATTCAAGATCCTGCTCTTTGTTCTGGTGGATGGCTGGAATCTCGTGGTCGGATCGCTCCTGAAAAGTTTTTACTCGTGACTTATGACCCCCGAAGCAGCGGTACATATCATTAGCCAAGCATTGTGGACCACCATGCTCTTGTGCGCGCCACTGCTTCTGATCGGCTTTGCAGTTGGTATCGTCGTGAATATTATTCAGATCGCGACCTCTATGCAGGATGCTGCCTTCAGCACTATTCCCCGTCTCGCAGCGTTCCTGTTCGGCTTTCTTCTTTTGATGCCGTGGATGCTGAAGCAGATCTCGGCGTACTCCATTGCGCTGTTTGGCGATTTAGCGCGTTATGCACGTTAACCCTGCATTGCACATTTCGCTGCTATATGGATTTCTGCTGGTCCTGGCGCGGATGGCCGGAATATTCGTGTTTCTTCCACTGCCGGGCCTGCAGGCCGGTCCGGATGCCGCCAAGATCACGCTGGCCATCGGTCTGACCATCGCCTTGTACTCGCGCTGGCCGGTGGTTGATCCGGTACCCGACAGCATCATGCGATTCGCAGGATGGATGCTCGCCGAGGCCGGTATCGGCTTAGCAACCGGCTTGGCCGTGGCGTTCATCATCGAGGGATTGGTCCTGGCCGCGCAGGCCGTCAGCACACAGGCCGGCTTCGCGTATGCGTCCACCGTCGATCCGAACACCGAAGCCGATTCGACGGTTCTCATTCTTCTCGCCCAGTTGACCGCCGGGCTGCTCTTCTTTGCGATGGGACTCCACCGGCAATTGCTCATGATCTTGTCGCGCAGCCTGGAGACTCATCCTCCCGGCAGCTTTGTCGCATCCCGTCCGAGCGTGGAAGGCCTGGTCATGCTCGGATCGTCTGTCTTTTCCACCGGACTCCGGCTCGTGCTGCCGCTGATTACTTTGCTTTTCTTGATCGATGTGTCGGTAGGACTGCTGGGGCGCCTGAATTCTCAACTGCAATTGATCGCACTGGCGTTCCCCCTTAAAATCGCCGTGGCTTTGGGCGCACTGAGCGTCCTGGTGCTCTTGGTTCCAAGACTCTATCAACAGTCCGCCAACCTGGCTTTTGGAGCCTTAGGACGCCTGCTGGGCTTCTGATTTGACCGCAACTCGCATATGACGCACTCAGGCGAGCGAACAGAAAAAGCCACGCCACGGCGGTTGCTCAAGGCGCGCCGCGAAGGCCAGTTGGCGTTCTCGCGCGATTTCGTCAGCGGGCTCCAGTTCGCGGTCTTCGTCTTCTTGTTGGCCGAAACCGGACAGCGACTTTTGGGCACACTGATGAGTACCACCCGGGTTGTGTGGCGTCAGGCCTTTCGCGCGGACCTCAATTCCTCTCTGCTGATCGAGATTCTGCACCAAGCGTTTGCTGCAACGCTGTTTCCACTGGCTGTTGCGAGCGGCGTCTTGGTCGCCACCGCAGTGGCCTTCCAGCTAAGCTCCACCGGTTTCTCAATCAGCCTGTACAAGCTCGCGCCGCGAGCAACGAACTTCGACTTCCTGGGCAAGCTCAAATCCGCGCCGCAGCGCGGGATCACGTCGGCCATGCAAGCGACAGCTCTGCTGCTGGTCTTCGGAACAACCCTCTATTGGCTGGTGACGAATAACGCGGAGCGCTTGCTGCTCGTGCCATTGACCAGCTTGAGAGCCGGACTTCAAGTAGTGAGCCTCGCTCTGCATGGATGTCCTGTGGAAGGCCGCCGCGTTTTTTGTGCTCTTCGGCACCGTCGACCTGTTCCGTCAGAAACGGCGCTTCGCCAAGAAAATGCGGATGAGCAAACACGACCTCAAAGAAGAGCTGAAGGAGTCCGAAGGCAACCCGCAAGTCAAAATGCGGATCCGGCGCTTGCAGCGCGATGTTCGCCGCCGCAGGATGATGGACGAAGTGAAGACCGCCTCTGCCGTCATCGTAAACCCAACTCACTACGCCGTAGCCATTCGTTATCACCACGAAAGCATGCAGGCCCCCGTGGTGGTGGCGAAGGGAAAGAACTATCTGGCAGCGCGGATTCGCGCGCGCGCTTTGGAATACCAGATTCCTTTGATCGAGAATCCGCCGCTGGCGCAAGCTTTGTATAAGTCCGTGGAAGTCGGACAACAGATTCCATCCCATTTGTATCGGGCCGTGGCCGAGATTTTGGCTTACATCTACCGGTTAATGGGAACAAAAGCAACTTGATGAACTGGAGGAGATAACATATGATCCCAATCAATAACGTCTCGTCAACATCGGCGAGCGCCGGCACCACCACTCTCGCTAGCTCTCTTAGCCCCTCTTCGCTCGAGAGCTTTGAAACTGCACTCTCCGATGCTGTAACTCAAACCTTGCAGCAATTCGGAATCAACCCGAATAGCGTGAACATTTCCATTGCACCTACTTCGGCAAGCAGCACCACTTCAAACTCCGCAGCTTCAACTCCGGCCACAACGGCCAATTCGAGCGCGACCGCATCCACCGCACCCGACCTCGCCGGTCTGGGACCTTTCCTGGGCACATCCAGCTCTGCTGCGACTCCTAGCGCCGCTACGTCGCCGTCGAGCGCTTCGACAGCAAGCCCGTCTGCTGAAGCTCAGCCCGCCGCAAATCCCCAGCAGTCCTTCGATGAGGCTTACTGGGCGCAGCAACCTGCGGCGGTCCAACAGTTGCAGTACATCGAGGATCCCGGCCAGCGAACCCAGCTAGCCGAGCAACTCGCCTCGCAAGGCTATAGCATCGATGTGCCCATCATGGCGTGGGGTTGGGACCCATCGGCTACCACGAGTTTACGGGAAACCTATGGCTATACCTGGGTGCCCTCTGCTCTTCAGAGTCCGGTCGAATCGGCGCCTGGTATCAATGTTCCTGGACTCACTCCGTACGATCCCAATAACCCGCCGGCCGGCTCGATAGCAGTTTAGAGAGTGCGGAACCAAGCCTGATCGGAAACGGCCCGGACTGCCCGAGCCGTATTCGCGGGCGGGGCGCTCTCCACTAAATCCAGACTGCCCAGTCCCCAATCCTCGTGATTGAAGATCATGGTGCACGGTATCCGGCGCATCTGCTCCGCCCACGCGGCGACGACGGAAACTGGAAGGGATCCCACGCCTTCCGATGCCAGCTGTGCGCAGAGTTCGGCCTCTCCTTCGGCTGTCCCCGCCGAGCGCCGCGCTTCCTCGATATGGTAAACGCGCAGCGGATCCTTTAGAAGTTCCTCGGAAACTCCGGAATAATGCGCGCAATAGCAAAAAACAGAGCCGATATTTATGGAGTAGAGATCAAATTCCGGATAACCGCGCAAATTGAACCAGTGCTCACGGGCGGCCAGCGTGAAGTCGCCGCAGGTGTTCGTGTGCAGCTTGCCCGGCAAGTCGACTTCCTCCACCGGAGAATTAACTTTTTTCCTGAGGAGCATTCCTGTGAAGCCGCCCGATCTCACGTAAAACCCCGCAGCACGTTTCACTGCCTTCGGAACCGGCAAGGTGAGGGTCACGGTTGGATCATGGGACGCGATTCGATCGATCACGCCTTGAAGATTCTGCCACGGACTTTTTGGCTTTGAAGCGCTGGCCGGAGAAGACGAGGCATTCTCCTCTTTTGCAATCACCTTGCCCTCGGCATCCACGAGATACGTGCCCTCTCGCGCGTTAATTCGCAGCAGGTGCGTGCGACAGTACTCGAGCTGCTCGTCCAGACTCGCATGGAGCGGCACGTTTGCCATCGCGTCGTACCGATCAATGCGGTACATCCGGCCGCTCTCCAAGTCGCGCTCGGCCAGGAAAGCCATCAGTTCATCCGAGAATAGAATGCCAATATCCGAGGCCAGGATGAAGCGCCCGCGACTCTGGCGGATTCCTACATTCTTCGCGATCATCGGGTAGAGAGGCAATGTCGCCGCGTTTTTATAACGCCGATGAATTTCCGCGGGAACCTCGATGAACCGCACCTGGCAGGGACCCAAGTCTTCCGGCCACTGCAAAACATCCCGCAAACGCGGTCGGTCCGGCGTGGGGTTCCATTCCACCAGGATCAGTTCGGATGGAAGATTGTGCCGCCGGCATTGTGAGATCCAACCCTGGACGAAGATTTGGATCCTGGCGAGCGAGTTGCCGCCTTGGTCGTCATTTCGAGCGGTCGCAACCAAGGATATATAAGGTTGCGATCTCTCCGATTGGCGCTCAGGTTGGAAGCCGGACCTAGCTATTTTAACTTCAGGCGCCCTGGCGGCCAATTTATTTTCCACCCGCGCCAACTGGTGCGCGAAAGCGCTTTCGGCAGGTACCCCAATCCTGTTGCCGGCCCCGAAATCCGCCGGAGCGGGCCGGCCGGTTGCAGCATCGAATCCGAAGATTTCGTATCGGAGCGAGCGTATCAACTGCAGCAACTGGTCGACGCTCGCGCCCTGCTTCTGCAATGCTCCGTCCAACGCTTCAAAAAGCAAAATCGGACGAAAACGGTTGAAGACTTCCTGGGCGCCCATTAGCACGCGGTACTCCGCGCCCTCCACATCGATCTTCATAACATCGATTTTGGGAAGATTGGCTTCCTTGACCAGATCGTCCAACCGATGAACGGAGACGCGTTCCTGGCGAAGCAAAGCCACGCCGGCATGCGCGAAAGCTCCAGCGTGTTCTGTCCCTCGTGCTCGAAGCCGGCAACCGCCAAATCCACCTCTCCATTTCGATCGGCCAGCGCGGCCCGAAATGGCCGGACATTTTCGAGCGCATTCAACTTTAAATTCTCTTCTAATCGTGCGAATTCCCGCGCGCTCGGCTCAAATGCCCAAACTAAACCCGCCGGACCTACGCGGCGCGCCGCGAACAGACTATAGAGACCATCGTTCGCACCCGCGTCCACGAAAACCATTCCTGGCGTCAGGATGCCATTCAAGAAGGCGAACTCGTTCGGTTCCGAACACCCGGCGATAAATAATTGCCGGCTGAGATCGTTTCCCAGGAATAAATTCAGCCGCAGTCCTTCATACCAATCGAAGAGCAAAGGAATCTCCAAGCCGCGCTCGTTGAAAACCTCCCAAATCTTGCGGCGGATTCGGAAAGTTAAATCTGGATTGTCCCAGTCGGATCCGAAATTCCATCCCGGGTACGGCGCCAGCGGACGCACGAACGCCAATTTCTGCGCTGCCGCAACCACCTCGGCTTCGCTATGAGTTCGCGCACCCTTATCCGGGCGGGAATTAAACTGAGGAGAATCGCTGGCCATTTAAGAAAAGCACGGCAGAACTACACGGTAGCATGTGCTTGACAGTGCTGGCCGTTTTCCACATAATGACAAGCCATGGACCCAAACATGCCCAGGGCGTATTCAGCTCAAGACTGCCTCAGGAACCTGTCGGACCGAGCGGGCGCTTCCTCGCTTCCATCCCGGCGCACGATTATCACCGGACTCGCTGGACTTGCGGGGAGCGCTTTGTTCCCTTGGGCGACGCTGATGCGCAGAGGGGCGGCGACAATCCGCGCTGCATCGACGTCCACCAGCATTTCGTTTCGCCGGATTACATCGCCCTCTTAGGGCGCAAGCGAATGGGCGGCGGTCCTCAATGGAAGAACTACACGCCGAGCAGAAATCTCGAGGATATGGATAAGGCGGGCATCGCCACCGCGATGGTTTCGCCCACTGCGCCGAGCGTGTGGTTCGGCGATATCGAAGAATCGCGCCGTGCCGCGCGTGAGATCAATGAGTACGCCGCGGCGAAGATGGTGGCAGTTACAAGGGACGCTTCGGCCTGTTCGCCGCTCTGCCAGTTCCCGACGTCGACGGCAGTCTTAAGGAACTAGAGTACGCTTTTGACACGCTAAAGGCCGACGGCGTCGCGATGTTGACCAGCTACGACAATAAGTGGCTCGGCGATAAATCATTTGATCCGCTTTTTGATGAGTTGAACCGGCGCAAGGCGGTTGTTTATACCCACCCGCTCGCCATCTCTTGCTGCACCAATTTGATTCAAGGCGTCCAGTCGCAAATCCTGGAATATCCCACCGACACTACGCGCGCGATCATGAGTCTGATCGTGAGCGGCACAGCCATGCGCTGCCCCGATATCAAATTCATCTTCTCGCACGCGGGCGGCACGCTCGTATCTGTCGCCGGACGCTTCTTGGGGCCAGCCGGAAATGGCGACAACATTACGAAACCCGGCGAGCCGAACTCCAGGCTCTCGCAGCTCAGACGGTTCTATTACGACACCGCGCAGTCTACCAACCCGGTGCTGATGCAGTCGCTGAAGACTTTGGTGCCCCCATCGCAGATCGTATTCGGCACCGATTTTCCGTTTGCGAATCCAGCGGCTCAACTGGCCGGACTGAAAACCAGCGGTCTAAGCGCCGACGAACTGCAGGGCATCTATCGCGACAACGCTCTGAAGCTGCTTCCTCAATACAAGAGCTAGTGTCGTAACATGAGTAGTATGAGTCAGCGATTGAGCGGAGTCTCCAACGAAGAAGCCAGCGGTGTAGCCGCCGAGATTATTGAAGCGTCCAACCTTCTGCTTGGGCGCACGTCGAACCTGGTTCGCATTCTCTCGGCTCACAGTCCCCTTCTTGCCAGATGGTTCCTGGGCCTGGTCGCGGCTGTCCGTCAGCCGAATTTGGGCGCCGTCTCCGACGTGCGGCTCCGCAATTTGGCGACGATCAAAACCTCGATGGTGAACCAGTGCAACTATTGCGCGACGCACACCTCCATCTTCGGAGCAGCGCTCGGCCTGAAAGAAGACGATATCGCGGCGCTCAAGGACGATTCCTATAAGACCAGCCCTTTGTTCAACGAACGTGAGCGCGCGGCCATCGCATGGTCCGAAGCCATGACGCTCAATACCGCCAATCGCACCGGGAAGCATTGGGACGACATGCGGCGATTGTTCACTGATGCCGAGATCGTCGAGATTTCGATGGCATCTGCGATGTTCAACATGATCAACCGCCTCAACGATTCGTTCTGGACCGAGCTGGAGACGTTGGAATACAACCGCAAACAGGGCGATGCCGTGAAGGGCCGCACCGTCGAGCAACTCGAGAAATTCGCGAGCCGTTTTGCCGAAACCGGTCAGGCTGAGCGCGAGTCGGCCGCGAGCGTGGCTCGTTAGCTGCTGCTCCAGAAGCGGCGAGACCCCATAGGCGACTAACAGAAACAATAGCCCGCCACCAGCGTTGGCGAGTGCATCGACGCCCATCAATCCTTTTGGTCCCCAGCGCTGGTAACCTTGGCCATCCAGCCAAGTCATGTAAGCGATCGGAAGGTTGCCGCTTGCAACCAAAAGTGAGTAGGCGGTTCCGGCCGCGCGCCGATTTTCGCCCAGCACCTCCAGCACCAGAGCAGTGAAGACCGCGTAGGAAAACCCCGCGGCGATCGCATAGCCTGAATATCCAAATCCGTAGGTCCAGGCCGTGGCGTGGCCGAAAGCCAGATACGTCGCGAATATCGCCGAGAGCCCGCCTCCTAAAACATACGCGAGCATTCGATTCATACGATCGGCCACTCGCCCGCCCATCAAGCTGCCGAACGCGGAAAGCAATCCGCCGGCGACGCCGGAGATCCACATCACTTCTACGCTGGAAGCATGATAATCCGGACCCACGCCTGAGATCAGGTTAACGACTGCCGCACTGCCGACCGGCGAAAGAAAAAACAAAAGGCCAATCCAGGTGCGGCGGGAGCGCAGCACCTGGCCGATGTCACGAAACAGACTGGCAAGATGCGCGATCAAGCCGCTATGTTTGAAAGGCGTCTCGCGCACCAGGAAAGCTGCGAGTGCAGGAGCGGCAATCAGAATCATAACGCCGCACGCGAGAAGAGGCAGCGTAGTCCGGTTGGCGAGCCAGATCGCCATGCCGCCACCGATCGCGCCGCCGCCCAGATTGCCGGTCTGATACCATCCGCCCGCGCGCCCTCGGACGCCGGGCCGCAGCGTGGTCATCAGCGCTCCGTTCGCGGAGGACAACAGACCGGCAAAAGCACTCGCGGCTACGAGCAGGACCGTCACCCAGACTAAGGAAAACGCTAGAAAAGTACGGCCAGCGCGGAACAGAGACCAGCCGCTCCGGCCGCTAACAAAATCCAAGTGCGGCGGAGCGCACCGATGTCCACCAGCGGCGAATAGAGAAAATACCATACGGCGGGAAGCGTCCCCAGGGCGACGATGCCGGCAATGCGATCCACTGCGACGCCTTGCTGGCGCAGCATATACGGCATCAGGATGGTTAGGATCGCGTTCGAGATCCCGTAAGGCAGACCGAGCGCGCCGAACAGCCACGGAGCATTGCCCGCTTCCGTCCCGCTCCTCGGTCAGGCCTCACCTCGATCGATCAGAGTGCGAATCAAAACCGCGGGATGAAGCGCAGTCGCGCCGGCCAAATCGGCCACCTGATGCCGGCAGGATGTGCCGGGCGCAACCAGCACATCGGCCGATTGCATAGCTCTTCACCGCGGGAAGCAAGCGGCGGTTGGCGATGGTTTGCGAAACGTCATAGTGTTCTTTGGAATAGCCGAATGAACCGGCCATGCCGCAGCAACCCGCGTCCAGATCGACGACCGTCGCCGATGGGATGCGCGATAGAAGATCGATCGACGCTCGCAAAAAGCCCATCGACTTCTGATGACAATGCCCGTGCAGCAGAATTTTTCCCGGACCAGCGCGTAATGGCAAATCCAACTGCGCCGCGAATTCGTCGAACAGGACGCAGGCCTCGGCGACGGTTCGCGCTTTTTTCTGCTGCTCGCCCCGCAATAAAGAAGGCACATCTTCGCGAATTGCGGAAAGACAGCTCGGCTCCAGGAACAGGATCTTCTCGCCGCGCTTCGCAATATCGAACAGCGGCTCGACCAGCTTCGCGGCATACTGGCGAGCCTCGCCCAGCAGTCCTTGCGAAATCAGCGGCCGTCCGCAGCAGCCTGGTCTTACGACCTTCACGCTGCAGCTGGCGCCTTCCAAGACTTCCAGCGCAGCTCTGCCAATCTCCGGCTCGTAGTGATTCGTGAAGGTGTCATTAAATAAAGTGACGGTAGGTCCACTCGCCGACGACTTCGCTCCGCGCGTTTCGATCCAGTTCGCGAACGTCTCGCGCTTCCAGGCCGGCAACCGGCGGCGCGCGTCGATCCCGAGCAGCTTTTCGTTGAGAGCCTCTGGCAGGAGCGCTCCCGGAGATCCAGTTGGAGAAAGGAGCGAAGCGGCTTCCCCAAATCGACAGGCGATCGATTCGGCCTAAGCCGCGCGCGCGCAGCGGCGTTCCGTGTCGCTTCCAATAATCGGCCAGGAACTCGCTCTTGAAGCGCGCGACGTCCACGTTGACCGGGCACTCCGCTTTACACGCGCGGCACTCCAGGCAAAGATCGAGATTTGATAAACGCCCTCATCGCCGAGGCCGGATTCCTGAATCTCTCCTGAGAGAGCCAGCCGCAGAGCGTTGGCGCGTCCTCGCGTAGTGGCCGATTCATCGCGCGTCGCCATGTACGACGGGCACATGGTGCCGGCCAGCGTCTTGCGGCATGCTCCGACGCCGCTGCACATCTCGACCGCGCCGGCCACGCCGCCATATTCGGAGAAATCGAACCAGGTCGGCGGGTTGAGCGCGCGGTAACTGGTTCCGAATCGAAGATTCGCGGTGAGCGGAGGTGAATCGACGATCTTGCCGGGATTCAGAATGCCGAACGGATCGAAGGTGCGCTTGATCTCGCGAAACGCTTCGTACAGCACGTCGCCGAATAGCTTGCGCATGAACGGGCTGCGCACCATGCCGTCGCCGTGTTCGGCCGATAACGCGCCGCCGTATTCCACCACCAGGTCCGCGACTTGTTCCGCGATGCTGGTGAATTTGGCGATGCCCTCTTCGGTCTTCATGTTCACGACCGGCCGCACGTGCAGGCAGCCGACTGAGGCGTGCGCGTAAACGCCGGCCGTGGTTTCGTGACTTTGAACGATCGCCAGAAACCGGCCGATGAAGCTCGCGAGCTTCTCGGGCGCGACAGCCGTGTCTTCGACGAAAGAAATCGATTTCGCATCGCCCTTCATCGCCGTCGACAATCCGAGCGCGGCTTCGCGCAGGCTCCAGACGCGGGCTTGGGCCGCAGCGTCCGTCTCAGTGTGGTAGTGATAACCGAGCTTGCGAGCGCGCAGGTCTTGCTCGAGAGCCTGCAAGCGCGGCGGCAGATCCTCTTTCCGCTCGCCGTAGAGCTCCACGCATAGAGTCGACGCGGGATCGCCTTGGACGATCGCATTGCGAATCCGGTCGAGCGCAATGTTTTGGCGCGTGTTGTCGAGAATCGCTTTGTCCATCACCTCGATCGCCGAAGGCTGGTGCTTCAATATGACCGGCGCGGCGGAAAGCGATTCGAGCAGATCGTGGAATCCGATCACCATCACGGCTTTCGCTTTGGGCAGCGCGACCAGCCGGAGCTTTGCTTCGAGCACCACGCCGAGAGTGCCCTCCGACCCGACCATGATCTTGGCGAGATTTACCGGCCTGGCGGGATCGATGAAGTCGTCGAGATTGTAGCCGCCCACGCGCCGCAGAATCTTCGGATAACGGCGATCGATTTCGGCTGCGTGCTCTTCGGCCAAGCCCAGCACCGTTCGGTAACAGGCCGCCTCGAGTGTGTCTCCGCCGGGGATCTCATCGCGCGCGATCTCTCGAAAATGAGCGATGCTGCCGTCGGAAAGAACAACGATTTGCTCCAGAACATGATCGATCGTTTTTCCGTAAAGGACGCTGCGCGCGCCGCAGGAATTGTTGGCCATCATGCCGCCGATGGTGGCGCGGCTGGCGGTGGAGATATCGGGAGCGAAGCGCAGCCCCAGTGGCGCGAGTTGAGCATTCAGTTCGTCGAGCACGATGCCCGGCTCCACGCGCACCCAGCGCTCCTCGGCATTCACTTCAAGCAAATGGTTGTAATACTTCGACGTGTCGACCTGAATGCCTTCCCCGATCGCCTGCCCAGCCTGCGAGGTGCCGCCGCCGCGCATCGTGAGCGGGCAACGGAACCGGGCGCAAATCTCGACGGTGCGGACGATGTCCGCGCGAGTCCTGGGAATCACTACGCCGAGCGGACGGATTTGGTAGACGCTGGCGTCGGTGGAATAGAGGGCGCGCGAAATCGCGTCGAACCGTATCTCTCCCTGGAGCTGCCGCTCGAGCTCGCGCCGGAGCGCATCAGCGTCAACCAGCGCCGCGTCCGCTTTGGGAACCGGCGTTCCGGCGCTGAGCTGGATCAAATTCATGGAGTGGGGCGCCGCTCAACGGCGCGGGACTAATTTAACAAGCTTAGACCGAAGCCGCTTGCTGATTCTCGTGGAAGCTCGCTACCGCTTGGCTTTCCGCCGTGAACGACTCGAACAGGCTATGGAGCTTGGTGATCTTCAGCAGGTCGGCGACTTTCGGCTGGATGTTTAGCAATTTGATTTTCCCACCCGCCTTGGTGACGTTGGAGTAAGAGCTAACCAGTTCGCCTAAGCCGGAACTGTCCACGTAACTGACCTCGGCCAGATTCAATAGGATCTTCTTGTGACCCGCATTCACCAGCTCCGCGATCTTATTGCGCACTTCCTTGGAGCCGTCGCCGAGGACAATGCGACCCGAAATATCGAGAATTGCGACATCGCCGGACTGGCGCGCGCTGGTTCTGAAAGTCATAGATCCCTCCGATGGTGTCGGTCTTCGCCGGTCTCAAGCATTGGTCGACTCGGATTTCGGCGCCTGGTAAGGAAAGCGATTGACCTCCCGGATACACGCCGCCAAGGCTTCGAGCATTGTTTTGCCCCAGCCGGACGGAGTGTAAGCTATCACCTGCTGGTTGGTTTCCTTGTCGGCCTGCGCGAAAAACTTCAGGGCCGGGTTCTTGGGCGTGGAAAACTCCTTCACTGTGATGGTGAAATCGATTTCCTCGGCTGCCCTGCAGCTTCTTCATGGTGAAGTAATGCAGCAGCGCCAACTGCTCGTTCGGATCGCTTTGTGCAAATTGCCAGTCGCTCATGGAAGACCTGAAACTTCCGTATTATACCTTGCTGCCGAACCAAATCGCTGTGAAAATCCACGCCGCAGCGGGTCGCGAGGCGCACCGGTAAAGGACAAAAAACGAAAAAACGAAGCCAGTTACTTCACCGCTACCGGCTGCTTCTTGCCTTTCTCTTTCAGATCTTTGGACTTTTGCAATTTCTTCACGAAGCGGTCGACGCGGCCTTCCGTATCCACCAGCTTCTGGCGTCCGGTGAAGAAGGGATGGCAGCTCGAGCAGATTTCGACGCGGAGGTCGCCCTTATGCGTGGAGCGCGTTTTGAACGTGTTGCCGCAAGCGCAGACCACGTTCACTTCTTCATAGGCGGGATGAATTCCGGCTTTCATTGGAGACCAATCCTTTCAGTATCTTTCAGTGTAGCGCGGCGCTGTCAAAATTGAAAACTTGCGCTAGAATTACAAACCCCCGCACTCACCGGAACTGGTGGATGCGGGGGCAGGTAGCCTAGGTTAATCCCAGGGTATTACTTACATTCGCGCAGAGAAGGGCCGGTCCACAGGAGGAGCGGCTTCGTCACTAAGCGAAACCTGAACGTTCGAACGGCGACTTTAAGAGTCGGCCACCTCGCGCGTGGAATTTGGGCTACAGTTACTACCATCAGTGCTCATAATGTTAGACTGGACCACCTCCTTTCTCAGTGATGCAACCATCATAAAGCCCACACTACTATGCTGTCAAATTGTTTCTCGCGGGCCACTATAGGTAGTGTGAGAAGAAAAGGCAGGGTCCAAAAAAAGATGCCCCGCATCGCTGCAGGGCGTGACGAAAACCAAACCAAAGAGAGGCAACTCCCAAAATTACGAAACCAACGCCTCGATTGCCGTGTTGAAGAGCAATCGGGACGCCACTCGCAACCTCCTGTAAAACAAGTCGCCGCTGCCAAAACTCTTCCGTTTCCCGTAGCAAAACGGACCAATGCCTACGCGATTCCGGATGCCACTTCAGAGACGGCGCTAGAATAGCACTGATGGCCAGGTCTGCCCGGTCGCAGTTCGTCGAGCCTGACTTGGATAGACTCCCCGCGGAGATGTCCGACGGCCGGCGCTCTCTTCCGGCTTTTTCGATCTCCGGTATCTTGGTGTCCTTTCTTGGCGCCATCCTGCCCGCCTGGGGTTACCACTTAACGCCGGATTTGAGCGAAGTCGGTGAATACTTCCTCACTTTGAATCTCGGCTTCCTGCTGTGCGTTGCACTTGGCCAATGGTTGTTGGCGCGCAAAGGACTCAAGTTCACTCTCATTCTGGCGAACGTTTTAGCGGGAGTTGGATTTCTTTTTCTGGCTCTGTACTCGCCGCCGGCAGCCGCGCTTTGGCGGATCCTGGGAGTGCTCTGGCTGGGGGCTAGCGCCGGGCTGCTAAACGCCAGCCTGTTTCTCGCGATCTCCTCGCTTTATGAACGCGATCGCGCCACTACCGTAAATCTCGCCGGGGTCCTGTTCGGCCTGGGCTGCTTTGCGACTCCTCTGCTGGTGGCCGGTACCTATTACGTCTACACCGTGCCTCGCATTCTGATGCTGTTTGCGATTCTGCCTGGAATCTACGCCGTCTTCTGCGCTAAGGCGAAGCTATCGTCGCAATGCCGCGCCGCTCCGGTTCCACTTTCTCAAGTGCTGCGCGACCTCAACAGCCCCAGCGCGGTCCTGTTCAGCCTGCTGCTCTTTTTCCAATTCGGCAATGAGTGGTCGATCGGCGGTTGGCTATCGCTGTTTCTGATTCGCCGCCTGGGAATCAGCCCGCAGGAGTCCTTGCTGATGCTGGCGGCATATTGGCTGGTCTTGCTGCTGGGACGAATGCTCGCGCAATTACTGTTGCCGCGCGTCAGCCACGCGCTCATTCTGATCGGCTCGTTTGCCGGCTCGCTGCTCGGCATCACCGTTCTCGCTTTCACGAACAATTTCTTCGGAGCCCTCATGGGGATTCTGTTTGTGGCAGCGGGATTTGCCTGTGTCTATCCGCTGGTGGCGGAGAAGATGGCGCATCGCTTCCCGAAATATCACGCCGGGCTCTATAGCGGCATCTTCTCGCTGGCGGTCACCGGCGGTTTCCTGGCGCCCTGGCTGCTGGGCTACGTTTCCGAGGCCTTTGGAATCGGAGCGGTGATGATCGCGCCAATGCTGGGCGCTTGCGTCGTTTTTGTACTCGTGCTCCTTATTATGTTGGAAGCGAAGTTGAGCGGGCTGGCACAAGTCAAATAAGTGGAAGGCTTGCAACGTTCCTGCAATAAAATTGCGGTAAAATTAGTAGGTTGGAGCTCTGAACATGCCGATTTACGAATACGTTTGCGACGACTGCGGGACCAAGTTTGAAAAGCTGGTGCGTCAGGCGGAGAAGTGCCGGTTTGTCCCCAGTGCGGTCAGGCGCATCTGACCACGGCCTTCTCCACCTTCGCAACTCATTCAAATGGAAAGGCCAAGGCTTCCGAATTTCCAGCTTGCCCGGGCGGCATGTGTCAGACACCGGAAATCTGCGGGCGCGAGTAGAGCTTTTGCTCTGGTACTAGTTTGGCTAGAGTGGCAAGGACCTCCGGTTGACTTCCGGTTGCGGCTCCGCTATAGTTCTGAAGTGCTGATCTATCAACGGTTTGTCGGCTGGAATTAGGACTTCTTGCAAAATCAACTCTGTCGTTGGATTGTGGCAGGCTCCCTTGGATTCGCCTTCTCGCCGTTGTAGTAGCATGAATCGGGAGTTTGGCTATGGCCAGTAGAGCAGATGAGCGCAATCTAAACCCGCTTGCAGCCGGCGAGGAACCGGATTACGAGCAGCTCATTGAGGATTACACTCACTTCGCTCCACCCCATGAAGGCGAACTGCTCGAAGGGCGCGTGGTCAAGCGCCACGACACCGACGTAATCGTCGATTTCGGATACAAGTCGGAAGGCCTGGTCCCCATCGAGCAATTCGCGCTGCCCGACGGCACCATTCCCGTTCAGGTGGGCGACGTGATCGACGTCATGATCGACCGGCAGGGAATCCAGCCGGAAGGTTACATCCTGCTCTCGCACGAAAAGGCCAGCCGCCTGCGTTCCTGGGACAACCTGGAGAAAGCTTTTCGCGATGGCTTGATCATTTCCGGCCGTGTGACCGGACGCATCAAGGGCGGTCTCTCGGTGGACGTCGGGGTCCCCGCGTTTATGCCCGGCTCGCAGATCGAGACCCGGCTGTCGCATAATCTGGATGCCTTCATCGGCAAGGACATCCCGGTGAAGATCGTGAAATTGAACCGGCGCCGCGGAAATGTCGTGGTGTCGCGCAAGATGGCCGTCGAAGAAGAGCAGCAGACGCGCAAGAGCGCCGCGCTGCAGGTTCTCGAAGAAGGCGCGGTGGTCAACGGGGTCGTGAAAAACCTCACCGACTACGGCGCCTTCATCGACCTGGGCGGCATCGACGGACTGCTGCACGTCAGCGACATGTCCTACGGCCGCGTCACGCATCCCTCCGAAATGGTGAACGCCGGCGACGAAATCACCGTCAAGGTGCTGAAATTCGACCGCGATAAGGAACGCATTTCGCTGGGCCTGAAACAGCTGGTCCCCGATCCGTGGGAAAGTATTGACGAACGTTATCCCGCCGCGTCGCGCGTCATCGGACGCGTGGTCAGCGTCACCGATTACGGAGCTTTCGTGGAGCTGGAGCCGGGCGTCGAAGGTCTGATCCACATCTCGGAGATGACCTGGAGCCGGCGCATGAAGCATCCCAGCAAAGTGGTGAAGGTCGGCGATCAGGTGGAATCCGTGGTGCTGGAAGTAAAGCCCAAGGAGCGGCGCGTCTCGCTCGGGATCAAGCAACTGGAAGCCGACCCCTGGACCACCGTCGCGGAGCGTTACGCCATCGGCTCGGTGGTGGAAGGGCGCGTGCGCAAGCTCACCGACTTCGGCGCTTTCATCGAAATTGAGGAGGGCATCGACGGCCTGGTGCACATCTCGGATCTGTCCTGGACCAAGCGCGTCAAGCATCCCTCCGAAGTGGTGAAGAAAGGCCAGTTGGTGCAGGCCGTCATTTTGAACATCGACGCGCCCAACCGCCGGCTTTCGCTGGGAGTGAAACAGCTGCAGCCGGATGCCTGGGAGTCGTTCTTCCGCACGCATCAGGTGGGCGACGTGGTGCGCGGCCGCGTTTGCCGGGCCGCCAATTTCGGCGTTTTCGTGGAACTGGCGCCGGGCGTGGAAGGACTGTGCCACCGCTCCGAGATTCCAGGAGTGTCGGAGCGCCGGCCGGACGAGTCGCCGCTTGCCCATCGGGGAAGAAATGGATTTCAAGATGGTCAGGCTCAACGAGGCCGAAAAGAAGATCGGCCTGAGCATCCGAGCCCTGACCGACGATGAGGAAAGAACCAGACTGGAGGATTACCAGCGCCACGCTGCCGCCGCCACAATGACGATCGAAGAAGTCATGAACATCAGAGTCAAGACGGAAAGCCGGTAAGCCCGATACTAAGGGAGATCAAAGCACACATGACGAAGGCCGAGTTGATCGAGGAAGTCTCCCGGGTCGTGGAAATGACCCGCAAGGACTCCGAGGTGATCGTAGAAGCCATCTTCGACAGCATCGTTCGTTCGCTGCGCACGGGGGATAAGATCGAGATCCGCGGATTTGGAAGTTTTCGAACCCGCCAGCGACAGCCTCGCGTGGGACGAAATCCGAAGACCGGCACCCGCGTCGAAGTTCCATCCAAACGCATTCCTTATTTCAAGCCCAGCAAGGAATTGAAGGACCTGGTGAACACCTTGAGCGACGGCGGAGGAAATCAGCCCGCCCCAGTTCCGGCCTCTTCCGATTCTTCCGCGCGCCTCCTAACCGAAGTTCCATGGACCGTCTTTGGAGTCCCTGGCGCTACCGGTACGTCCAAGGGGTTCGCGACACGGATGAGCAGGCTGCGTGTTCTGCCGCATGGCGGCCGAGCAGAATGACGAGACGAATTTCATCGTTCACCGCGGCGCGCTCAACTTTATCGTTCTCAATCTGTATCCCTACACCACCGGGCACGTGATGATCGTCCCGTACGAGCATGTCGCGAGCCTGGCCGCGGCATCCACCGATACGCTCGAGGAAATGATTCTGCTCGCGCAACTAGCCGAGCGTCATCTGGGCGAGGTGTACCGGTCTCCCGGTTTCAATCTGGGGATGAATTTGGGAGAAATTGCGGGCGCGGGAATCGCCGGCCACATCCACATGCACGTGCTGCCGCGCTGGCTGGGCGACACCAATTTCATGACCACGGTCGGGGAGACGCGCGTGCTGCCGGAGGATCTTGCCAGCACGTACACAAAACTGAAAGCGGCGTTCGAAACGCGTACCGGCGCCTGATGTTGTGCTTGCCGTTAGTTCTGCGAATACTTTTTCCAAAGTCCCCATAGGAGGAATGAAATCAGAAGTAAAACGCGAAGTTCCCGAGCGCGACGACCCACGTGGGGAAGGCGTGGACTTTACCGCTCGTGACTATCGCCACAAGGAAGCCTGGAAAAAGCAGGACAACAGCCGCCCCAAAGCGATCGGGAAATCGAATCATGAGCGGGCTAAGTCCGGTGAAAATCAATGCTATGAGCAATGCAAAGAACAGTCTTCCTCTATTCACGTTCCTCACCAGAACCAATTCAGCAGCTCAGAGGTCTTCCGGTCTTAAACCGGTACGCTTGGCGATTCTAGCCAACATTCGCGGGCCTATCTCGTCTTGGTCGTGAAATGCGAATTCAAAGTCCGGCCAGTCCGGTCGAGCGAGCAGACGATGTGAGCCACGCTGTCGTTTGATTTTCCAACCAATTCGCTCCAATGCGGCGAGGACCCGCCGGGCCTTGCTAGCGGGCCAGTTGCTCATCCGGAATTGTGAAGGAGACGCAGAGCGCAGACGATGGAAGCTCCCCGTGAGCGATGCGGTCCGCAATTACTTCGATAGCGAGGCGCTCGGCATTGCTGATCGCTTCTGCCTGGGTTTGGCCATAGCACATAACGCCAGGAAGCTCGATCGCTTCGGCGATCCAGCGCCCATCCTCCTCGCGACCCAGATCAATCGTGAGTTTCACGTCTTTTCATCATAACTTCACAAGAGCACCGGGCGCGGGAATCGCCGGCCACATCCACATGCATGTGCTGCCACGCTGGCTGGGCGACACCAATTTCATGACCACCATCGGGAGCGAACGTGTTATTGAAGATTCAGAAATAAAGAAAGGCGGAAAGCTGAATGCCTTCCGCCCGAGGTTGTTCGGAGGTAGTTTGATATAGCCGTTATTTTACGTACATGGTCACGCCCGGCTGGGTGGTCTTCCCGCCGATCGTTATTGTTATTGGCACCGAGGTTGCTCCTGATGCACCGGACGGCAGCCCGCCGGAAGGAACCAGGAGGTTCACCTGGTAGAGACCGGTTATGGATCCCGCGACCCATCCGGCATATTGCACGGTTGCGGCAACCGAGTTAATCGTCGCGGTCACCGAACCCATGCAGGGAGCAAAATGGAATGTTCCGGCGGCGACAATATCGGCGCTCTGGAGGACCACGCCATCGAGCGCAGTCCAGGTGGTTGTATTGGTCGTGTTCATGACTTGCAGGTACCCGGTGACGACCGGCGTCGCTAGGGGTGCGCCCAGCGCGGAAATGCAACTCCCGGGGTAAGCCAGCGCAGTAGTAGTGGTAGCGTTACTGGCGGCACTGGTCGGTGCGCCCAAACCGGTGAGGTATACCATCACCACTCCGGTCGCGTGCGTTGCGGCGTCGGTACTGCTGTTTAATGAGTAGTCGGAGTTGAGAATCGCGCCTTGTCCGGCTCCATCGGAGGTTACCGTCAGGATGCCCGGGTCGACCAGGGCGATGTTAACCGGATACGCCGTAGAACTGACCGAGCCGCCAGGGGCTCCGGGAGGCGCAACCTCGCTATAGCTGACCACTACGTCCACGGTATTTGCTCCGACTATACCGGAGAGGGTTCCGACTGAGGCCGGCACCAGGACGTTAATTTGAGTGTTGTTGGCGAACAGCACATATCCTTGCGCGATCAGCGTGCTGCCGTGTTTGTTGAACTGCACGGTCACGTAGTGTGTGTTCGAATCCGGGCTGAGCGACAGCGGATAGCGGAAGGTCGCATCCGGAGTGCCGGTCAGCAAGGTCGGATTGCTTCCGCCGCAATCCAGGCAAAAATTGGTTCCGAAAATACTGATCAGGTCATAGGGCGCGAAGGTGTTGGCGTTGACGCCATTCTCAACAAAACTCGAGGCGCTCGTGACGGTCGTGATAATAGGCGCAGTGGTGACGACCAAACTCGCGTCCCCGGTGCCCGGATCGGCCGCCGTTGCCCCATTCGGATTGTCTACGCCGATGACCACCGGGGTGGCTGCTGCGAACAGACTACTGCTGTTGGGGATCTGCACCGAGATGGTGGTCGGACTCAGCACCGAGACTCCAGCCGCCAAGGCGACTGTGTTCACAAACACAACCGTGGTATTGGCGCCGCCGAGCGCGCCAGGGACAAAGCCCGCGCCGGTAATGGTGAGGTTCACGTTGTCGGTGGTAGTGGCATCCACCGGCACCTGCGAGGGAAACAGGCTCGCGATAGTGGCAACCGGAGAACCGATGGTCAAGCTAAATGGCACCGTGATACTGGTGGGCGATGCGTTGGGGCAACTGATTACAATGCTGCCCGTGATTGTCCCACCGACGGTAGCGGTGACATAGACGAGTGGATTAACCGTGACTGCGATGCTCGCGCCCCAACTGTAGGCGATACCGCCGTTGGCCGGCGTGAATGTCACCGGGTTGGCAACCGCGGGCGTGCCGGTGGTCGTGAACGTTACCGTGGGAATTGTGAAGGAGATGGGCGGGCCGTTGGAAGTCAGCGGGATGCTATAAGGACTCTGGGTAGTGCCGATGTTCCAGGTGAGCGCGCTCAATATACTGTTTCCACCTGTTACGGCCAGCGTGGGAGCGGCGTTCTTGATTAAGAGCGTTACCGGGATAAGCAGGTCCGAATAGCCCAAAACTTGGACGTGGACGGTGGTACTATAGGTGCCCGCGCCTAAACTGGCGCATACCGCGCTCGCTACGATGCTCAAGGGAACCGGTGTCCCGGCCACCGAGCCGGTCGCAATCGGGCTGACTACGGTGCCGCTCATGGGACTCACCGAGAGCCAGATCGGCAAATTGGCCGGAGTGGGATCGACGGTGAAGAACGTCTGAGTGGCCGGCCCCGTTGTCACGGCCGCGGTGGCCAGGCTGACGCTCACCGCAGTTCCAGCCGACTCGTTGCCCTGATTGAACGTCAGGGTAACCGCTCCGAGTGGCGAATTGGTCGGCACCAAGGGCGATGCCGGCGTAGCGTATATCATACTCGCCGAGAGTACCAGCGCGAGCACGAGAAAGACTTGCATTCGATGCATTAAATTGAATTCCTTTCGACCCGCGCTTTGTCTGTAGCTTGGGTACGTTAGTCCATATCGGCGCGGGGAGAGGCGCTGTGAGCGGACCGACACGCGTTTTCGCGCGCGGCTCGGTCGCCAATGACGTGCACATTAAAAGGTCAAGAATTCCTCCGGTTTTGCCGATAAATAGTTCAGCATGCCTGGGGTCCCGGCCGGCCTGTTCATGAGCGAGAAAACCATCAGCCTGTGCATGATTGTTAAGAACGAAGAACGCGTGCTCGAGCGCTGTCTCGATTCGGTCGGCGGCCTGGACGCCGAGCTGGTGATCGTGGATACCGGTTCGACGGACCGAACCGGCGAGCTGGCGCGGCGTTACGGCGCCCGGGTCCAGGCTTTCGATTTCTCGATTGTGGATTTTTCGGCCGCGCGCAATCACGCGCTGGCGTGCGCCAGCGGCCGGTGGATCCTGGCGCTGGACGCCGATGAATCGCTCGAACCGGCCGGCCTCCCGGTCATTCAGGAACTGGTGGCGCGCGGCGAGAATGCCGGCTACTACTTCGAGCGCTTGAATTTCCGTTCGAATGCGGAACGCCCGGCCCGGGATCACGTGGTCCGTCTGTTCCCCAATCGGCCGGATTACCGCTACCGCGGCCGGGTGCACGAAACCATGGACGCCTCGATTCTGGCCGCCGGGGGCCGGCTGGTTCCCACCGATATCCGCATCGTGCACGATTTCGCACTGGACCCGGAAGCCCGCCGCCGCAGAAATCTTTGGTATATCGGGATCCTGAACGAAGAGCTGGCCGCCCATCCGGGCGACCACTCGCGCCTCGATTTTCTGGCCGCCGAATATCATCAGCTCGGCATGTTCGCCGAGGCGGCCGCAGTCGCCGAGCGCATCGCAAGCGCCAGACCGCTCGACGCTCAGGCTCATCTGCACGCCGGCGTGTATCACCTGCTTTATACTTCGGAGCGCGAGCGGGCCCGCGCCGACTTCGCCGAGGCGATCCGGCTCCGCCCCGGCTACGGCGAAGCGCAATCCTTCCTTCAGCGGATGAGAGAACAGGAGCCGGCATCCTAAGCGCGCGCTCCGGAATTTCAGGCTGCCGCAGCCGGTACTGCAAAAGAAAAGCGAAGACGCGGGAAGCGCGCCTTCGCCCCAGCCGACTGGCCGTGAGTTAGCTCTTCAGCAGCGACAGAATCGCTTCCGGCGCCGAGTTAGCCTGTGCGAGCGCGGCCACGCCGGCCTGCATCAGGATCTGCGCTTTGGTCAAGTTGGCCGCTTCGGTGGCCAGATCGGCGTCGCGGATGCTGGACTCGGCGGTCTGGAAGTTGGTCAGCTGCGATTGCGCCAGGTTGATGGCGTAATTGAACTGATTCTCGCCCCTGCCGACGGTGGCCTGCGAGTTGCCGAGCGCAGTAACCGAATTCGCCAGCGCCGCAACAGCGGTTTCGGCATCGGCTTGGGTGCTGATGTCGGAGGTCGCGCCGACTCCAACCGATTTGGATTGTACGATGGTGTTGTAGTTCGAAGCCAAACCGGTGGTCCCCTCGGTTCCGCTCGCGGCCTCCGCGCCGATCGTGACGCTGAACGGCGAGCTGGAGTTGCTGGCGAAGTAAATCTTGCCTACACCGCTGGCCCCTCCGTCGGTAGTCGCGACGATGCTTTGCAGCGCAGGATTGTCGGTCTGCTGGAGTTGTTGATTAATCTGAGCCACGGCGCCTGCGGCCGTCAAATCCTGGGTGGTGCCGGCGTCCAGGGTTATGTTCACGGTTTGCGGGACGCCGTCCGCGTTATTGGCGACCAAAGTGAGCGTCTCAGCATCCTCGGCCCCGCCGCCCCCGGCGTTGAACGCCATGTTGGTGTAAGTCAAACCCGCGGTTTGCTGCGTTCCCCCGGAGATGAATTCCGAGCTGGTGCCGACGGCTTCGGGCGTCGCGGTGGCGTTGGTGGCCGATCCTCCCGTGTTGGTGCCTAAGTTCCCGAGGAATCCGTTGGCGGTGGTATCACCGGCGGTCACATCAAAAGCCGTGTTGGCGGACGTGAATTCCAACTGCTGATGGCCGTCGGTCCCAGTATGAATTACGGCCTGGATGTTGGCGGCCGCGAATGCGCCAGCTTCCGGAGTGCCTCCCTGGTCGGCGCTTTGTATGCCGGCGTTGATGGCAGTGGCGAGCGAAGTGGTATCTCCGACATTTTGCAGGTTCACATTGACGGTAATCGCGCCGCCGGCGCCACCCGAGAATCCCGGGCCGGAAATGACAAAAGACGTGTCGCCGTTATTGGCGGTAATGGTGGCCTGATTGGCGGCCATAATGTTGGCCACGCTGGTGGTGCTCGAGTCTCCCAGATCATACAGCCCCTCATCGGGGGCGTTGGCGGCAGCCTGGTAGCCGGCCGTATAGCCTTGCAGCCCGAGGCTCTGCGTGTCTACGGCGGAGGTGCTCAGATCGACCGAGACCGAACCATTGGTAATCGCAGCCGCGCTGGTGGCGCCTTCGCCGCCGCCGATGAATACCGACAGGTTTTTCGCGAATGTGCCGCCGCTGTTCAAGCCGATGGCTTGCGCTTGCCGGTTAATTTCACCGAGCACGCTCTGGTATTCCGCGTTCAGCGTGCTGCGGTCCCCGGTAAAGGTGCCCGAAGCGGATTCGGTGGCCAGCGTGCGGGCCCGGTCCAGCAGCTCGGAAATGTTGCTGAGACCGCCGTCGGCGATCTGCAACTGGCTCAAGCCCTGATTGGCGTTCTGGATGCCCTGGGTCAGCACGGCTTCATTGGAGCGATAGCTGTTGGCTACCGCCAAGCCCGCGGCATCGTCGCCGCTGTTGACAATACGATAACCCGAGGTCACCTCGTCGATGGTTTGCGTTTGGAAATTGCTGTCGATGCGCAGGTAGTTTTGAGCCTGCAACGAAGCAACGTTGGTATTGATACTAAAAGACACGGTTTTCTCTCCTTAGATGTGAGGACTCGAGCCCGCGGACCTTCGCGCGCCGGAGCGCCTTTGGCGCCCTCGAGAGGATGCTGATCCGCGCGACGCCGGACCGATCTCGCCGCGCGTGACTTTTGGTCCTACGCCGGCCGGCTTCCGGGTGCGCTGATCAGACGCCTCTCTCAGTTCTCAAAGGGCTTATCGGGGAGGGGGGATGGTTCTTGAGTTCGGAGGCGCAAGTTTTCCGAGGGCGCGCTCGAATTCACCGAGCGACGGGCCTTGGGCGGCGCGGGCATTTTGCTCCCGGGTGATCTTCAGCTCTTTGCGAAGCACCACCGTGTCCCGCGGGGCCCGGATCCCGATCTTGGCGCCTTGCGACGTCACCGAGAGCAATTCGATTTCGATCTCATCGCCGATGAGCAGCGCTTCACCCGCGCGCCGGCGGAGTACTAACATGCTGCTCCCCGCAGCCGGCGGCTGGACGGGATGTTGATGCGAGTAGACCGCGTCCTGCCGGATGGCCTGCAGGCCGCGGCGAGTGGCGAGGTTCACCACCACCGGCGCCATCAAATTGGCGGTCGCTGAAAACTTGTCATGCAATGAGATCAGCGTCAGGACCAGCACCTCGGTCCCGAGCGCCGGCTGACGCTCCGGGTCCAGACCGAGCGCTTCAAGATCTTCCCGCGCCATCTCCAGCCGATAGTCGCGGTCGATGGTCAGGATGGGAAACGCCAGAAAGCAAAGCGCCGGATCGGCGAGACTCTGCAAGAAAACCAGCGGCGCGTGCGGCGCGGATTCGATCAATACGAATTGTCTTTCGTTTTCGAAGGCAGGCAGCCCGAGCGGAAATTCGTAGACCGATTCGTCGCTATAGGCCAGCGTTCCAAAATATTTTGTGTGTGCGGACGGCATTCCGCCCAAGTCGTGTGCACGTGAATCGCCGCACGTGAATTGCGACAGGGCCGGACTCAGCCCAGGTTCGCGATCACGGCATCGGTGAACTGGGTGGTCGACGCGCGACCACCCACGTCGGGCGTCAAAGATTTCGCCTCGGCATAGACGCGCTCGATGGCGGCGCGCAGGCGTTTGGCCGCGGCCGGTTCGCCCAGATGAATCAGCATCAGCACGCTCGACAGCATGAGCGCGGTCGGATTCGCGATGCCCTTGCCCGCGATATCGGGAGCGCTGCCATGAACCGCTTCGAAGACGGCGTCGTGATCGCCCATGTTCGCGCCCGGAACCACGCCCAATCCGCCCACCAGGCCCGCCGCCAGATCGGACACGATGTCGCCGTACAAGTTGGGAAGCAGCAGGATGTCGAACGTCTCGGGGCGCATCACCAGCTGCATGGAGGCGTTGTCGACGATCAGCTCTTTGTATTCGATCTCGGGGAAACGCTGGGCCACTTCGCGGCAGCAGCGCAGGAACAGGCCGTCGGCCAGCTTCATGATGTTGGCCTTGTGAATGGCGGTGACCTTTTTGCGGCCGGTCTTCTTGGCGAAATCGAACGCGTATTCGGCGATGCGGATGGACGCCGTGCGCGTGATGACTTTCAGGCTGGTCACGACGTCTTTGACGACCTCATGCTCGAGCCCGGAATAGAGGTCCTCGGTGTTTTCGCGGAAGATCACCATGTCGATGGTGACGTCGTCGAAACGGGTCTTCAAACAAGGAAGCGAGTGCACCGGGCGCACGTTGGCGTACAGATCGAACTGCTTGCGCAGGGCCACGTTGACGCTCTGAAATCCGCCGCCGATGGGCGTCGTGACCGGACCTTTGAGGCCGACGTGCGTGCGCTCGAGCGATTCAATGACGTGCGGCGGCAGCACCTGCCCGGATTTGGAGATGATGCTTGCATTCAGGTCGGCGCGCTGCCAATCGATCGAAACGCCGGTCGCATTGACGGCGCGCACCGTGGCTTCGGCCACTTCGGGTCCGATGCCGTCGCCTGGAATTAACGTTACCGGATAAGACACGTTTACCATTGTAGAGTAATGGCTGCAAATCAAACGTGCACTCATCAGCGTTACCGACAAGACACGGAATAGTGGATTTTGCCCAGGGACTTAAGGATCTGGGCGTGGAGATTATCTCGACCGGAGGGACCGCCCGCTCGATTCAACAAGGCGGCGTGGCGGTGCGCGAAGTATCCGAGGTTACCGGGCTTCCCGGAGATGCTGGACGGCCGGTTGAAAACCATCAATCCGCGCATCGCCGGCGGAGTATCTGGCGATACGCAGCCATCCCGAACACATGCAGGCGCTGGCCGAACACGACATACCGGCCATCGACATGGTGGTGGTGAATCTGTACGCGTTCGAAAAAGTGGCTGCGAAGAAGGGCGTGGAAATGGCGGAACTGATCGAGAACATCGACATCGGCGGGCCCACCATGATTCGCGCGGCGGCGAAGAATTATCAGGACGTCGCGGTGGTGACTTCGCCCGACGATTATCCGGCGATTCTTGCAGGAGCTGCAGGAATGCCAGGGGCGGCTGTCGGAGGCGACACTGTGGCGTCTGGCGCAAAAGGCGTTCGCGCTGACGGCCGCGTATGACCGGGCGATCTCGGCGCGGCTGGCTCGCGTGGGCGTGGAAGAAGCAGTCGGGGCTGCCGGGCTTTCTCGACATTCGTGCGCCGCGCGCGCTGGATCTGCGCTACGGCGAGAATCCGCATCAGAAGGCCGCGCTCTATTCCAATCGCCAGGGCGGGATCGGCGGCGCCGAGCAATTGCAGGGCAAGGAGCTTTCCTACAACAATCTGGTGGATTTGGATGCGGCCTGGCAGCTGATCCAGGAGTTCGATCAGCCGGCCTCGGCGATCATCAAGCACACCAATCCGTGCGGATGCGCGGAGGGAGCGACGCTGGCCGAAAGCTACCGGCGGGCGTTCGAAGCGGACCCGATCTCGGCCTTCGGCGGCGTGCTGGCGTTTAATCGGACAGTGGATGAAGAGACGGCTCGCGAGATCGCCAAGACTTTCATGGAGGCGATCGCCGCGCCGGATTACGATGCCGGGAGCGCGCAATGTGCTGGGGGCGAAGAAGAATCTGCGGCTGCTGAAAGTTGCGCCCACGCCGGCGGATGAACCGGTCATGAAATCGATCAGCGGCGGATATCTGGTGCAGACCGCCGACACGCATCGGCTCACTCGCGCCGACTGCCAGGTGAAGACCGAGCGTGCGCCCAGCGAGGAAGAGTGGCGGGCGCTGGAGTTCGGATGGAAGGTGTGCAAGCACGTGAAGTCCAACGCGATCGTGTACGCGCGCGCGGGGCAGGAAGTCAGCGCGGGCGCGGGACAGATGAGCCGCGTGGATTCGGTGAAGGTGGGCGCGATGAAGGCCATGCTGCCTTTGAAAGGCACGGTGCTCGCTTCGGATGCGTTCTTTCCGTTCCCCGATGGAATTGAAGAAGCCGCCAAGCACGGAATCACGGCGGTGATCCAGCCGGGCGGTTCGGTGCGCGACGCCGAAGTAATCGAAGCGGCCAATAAATTGGGCCTGGCGATGGTGTTCACCGGCATCCGGCATTTCCGGCATTAGGCGTCTGTTAAACTGCGCCTGGCGGCTTAGTGGCCGGTTTCCGCTGTGGGGACCTTCCCCTTGAACATGCTGTACACGAAGATGAAGTACGCGACTGCGATCGCCATGCCGATCGTCCACCAGACCAGGCCGATGGAGAGCGAGCTTGCTCCGGCGGATGCGTTTTGCAGAGTGAGGCTATTGGCCGGGTCGCCGGAAGCGGGCAGCAGCGCCGGGTATAACGCAAACGCCGCGCCGCACAGCATCGCGACCAGATAGAGACAGGACGCGAGAAACGCATTGCGCTCCTGGCGCGCGCGGTTGAAATAGAACATGCCGATCAGGGCCGCGATGACGGCCACTGGAATGATCCAGCCGACCGGCTGAGCGCGGTAATTGTCCAGAAGCTGAGGGCGGACGATTACGGTAGCGATCAGGCTGGCGATGGTCAACACGATCAGCGCGGGCCACAGCCATTGCACCAGAGGCTCGTAAGCGAGCGTTGAGCGGGCCGACGGTCTTCAGGATCACGTACAGTGCGCCGTGCAGGCTGACCGCGACGACGGAGACGACCGCCGATAGAACCGTGTACCAGTCGAGCGCGCCGGGCTGGGGGCCGGGCAGGAAATCGGTCCAGAGCGGGACGAAGAAGTAGTGATCGGGGCCGAGCGGCACGCCGCGCACGACGTTGCCGAAGGCCGCTCCGAAGAGCACGATCAGCAGCAGGCTTGCGAGCGAGAAAACGGCATCGAAGAAATCGCGCCACACGCGACTGTCCAGGTGCAGGCGAAATTCAATGCCGATGGCGCGGAAAACCAGCAGCCACAGAACGATGTTGAGCGGCAGATAGAAGCCGCTAAAACTCGAGGCATAGAGCAGCGGAAAAGCGTAGAAGAGCGTTCCACCGGCGGCGAGCAGCCAGACCTCGTTACCGTCCCACACCGGTCCGATGGCGCGCAGCAGCATGCGGCGTTCCTGATCGTTGCGCGCGGCAAAAAGGTGCAGAGCGCCCGCGCCCAGATCGAAGCCATCCAGCACGACGTAAGCGGTCAACATCAGAGCAACCAGGATGAACCAGAGCGTCTGCATCAGGTCTCCTCCGGTCCCGCATCAATTTGACGCTGCAAAAGGAAGAGATAAAAAATAGTGAGCAGCGCGTACAATCCCATAAATCCGAGCAGCGTGAAGAGGCCGTTGGCCGCCGAGACGTTCGACGAATAGCCGCTCTCAGTGCGGACCAGGCCATAGACCAGCCAGGGCTGGCGTCCGACTTCGGCGGTGAACCAGCCAGCCATATTGGCGATGTAGGGAAACGGCACGGCCAGCAAGAGCACCCAGAGCATCCACTGAGTTTGAAATAACGCGCCGCGTAAGAGCAGCAGAGCCGCGATCAGCATGATGGCGACGAACAGCGTCCCCAGGCCCGCCATCACGTGGTAGGCGAAATACAAGAGCGGAACGTTGGTGGGCCAGACGTCGGTGGGAAAATCGTTGAGACCTTTCACCTCGGCAGCGGTGGTTCCATAGATGAGAAAGCTGAGCACCCTGTTGACGGCGAGCGGATTGTCGATGGTCTGCCGTTCGACGTTGGGTTGGCCGAAAAGCACGATGGGCGCGCCCGCCTGCGTGTGGAACAGCGCTTCCATCCCAGCGGTGGTGACGGGTTGATGAAGCGCCATGTATCGTCCATGCAGATCGCCAGTGGGAAATATTTGAACTACCGTAGCGATCACGCCGGCGATTACTCCCACGCGAACAAAGATGCGGCCGTAATTGATCGCGCGGTTGCTTAAGAGGTAGAAAGCGCCGGTGGCGGCCATCGCGAATGCGCCGGTGGTAAGCGCGCCGGTCATCACGTGCGCGTATTGGATCAGGCCCCAGGGGTTGCCGAGAACGCCCCAGAAACTGGTGACCTCGAAGGACCCGTCGGCAGGCGGTTGTAAGCGACCGGGTGCTGCATCCAGGCGTCGGCGATCACGATGAAGAAGCCGGAGAGCCACGTTCCAAGGAACAGCATGAAGGTGGCCCACCAGTGGCCCACGCGGCCGAGTCGCTTTTCGCCGAACAGCACCAGGCCGAGGCACGCCGACTCAAGGAAGAACGAAAAGACGCCCTCCATGGCGAGCGGCTGTGCGATGACGCCGCCGGTGAGCTGCGAAAATCGCGCCCAGTTGGTGCCGAACTGGAACTCCATGGGGATGCCGGTGACGACTCCGGCGACGAAGTTGATGCCGAAGATCTTGATCCAGAAGCGCGCGGCGGTGTCGTAGTCGGCGTTTTTGGTTTTGAGCGCGAGCGTCTTTAGCACAACGATCAATGGGGCGAGGCCCATGGTCAGTTGGGGAAAGATGTAGTGATAGGTGACGGTGAATGCGAAATGGAGGCGGTGAATAAAGAGCGCGTCGTTCATCAGTATGCTCCGCGCATGACAAGCTCCTTGTTTGGAACGCGTGCTGGAGAGCCAGCCGCGGGTGGGGCCTCCGGATGGGACGGCGTGCCGACGATTTAGTTTAGTACTTTTAGTTGTTCGGCGGCGCGATCGGCGCAGAACTCGCTCGGGCGGCGAGCGGCCGCATCCGCACCAAGCGTTCAAATATCCACTCTTTTACATGCCCGCGCGAGGGATGAGGGACCGGAAGAAGTTGCCACAAACGTGTGTTCTCGGTGTCTTTTTGCTGGATCTCCCACCAACCGTCCTTCTGCCAGTCCGCAAGGTAATGTCGGCCGTCGGCATAGTCCAGCGCCCATTCCGTCTTGCTCTTCCAGCCGGACCGCTCGTTGATACGCCTCGGTTCGTGATTGTCGGGGACTGAACGGATGCTTAGATGCCCACTGTCAATGTTCCGTGCGAAACAACGCAGCAGAGCATGCTCAGCGATGGTGCCTAATGCGACAATCCGAGTGGCTTTCGATCCTTGAATTCTCTTCCATAGCCATTCGTTTGGCTTGCTCGACTCGACATACGAGCAAAACACAGCCGGTTGACAGCGAACCGTCTGATCGCCGCCTCTGTCCTTCCTGAGAACCCGGTTGAGTGTAGGACGGCGAGGTATCGCAGCTGCTTCACTTCGGCAGACGAAGCTAGCGCGACACACGTCAAAAAGAGCGAAACCAGGTACATCGTGGCCGCTCGCCCTAAGCCCGTTGACTAGATCTTGGACGAAGTCGTAGTAACGCCAGTTCGCAATGACATTTTCCCTGAAAGAATCGATGAAGAGCTTAACTGATCGCTGCTCGTAGGCTTCGACGTACTCAGCTAATGGCATCCCTTTGTCGTTGGAATATTCGCGAATGAAGCCAGCATAGGCAGAGCCGACGATCAGAATCGCTGACTGAGCTTTCCAGTCCGCCACCAGTAGGTCCGGCACCCATGGCAAGCACGGGATATGGCTGTAGGCCGCCCCCTCGATCATTGCCTGTTGGGCACCAACCGAGTTGACCGCACGGAGCTGCTCCGGCGGCCCGATTTCTAACTGAACTGCGACGGATTCATCCCAGATCACCTGATTCAGCGGATCAGTGACTTCCAAATCATGCCAAAGGTCGTTCCTACCATCCATCGATTAAGACTCTCCTCTACGCCCTGACTTCGTGCGGGACCGGTTCAGCCCGTCGCACTCGGAGCTTTACCTCGACGCGCGAGCCGAGCCGGTTGAGGATCGACATCAGGCGATCGAGGGTAAATCGCCCCAGGTCGGCATTGCGGATGCGCGAGAAGTCGGCGGCCGCAATCCCGGTTCGGCCATGTGCAGCGCGCACGCTCAGGCCGTCCCGATCGAGCGCCTTGATAATTTCGGCTGCGAGGAGCGCCTTGAACTGCTCGGCGTCCGCGTTCTTGCGGCCGAGGTCGCGGAACACATTCCCGCTCCCACGCACGAATTCCAACTTTTGGTTTTTCATTGCAGCATCTCTTTCAGTCTCCGCAGACGGTCCTTTATCAAATCGATTTCGTGCTGTGGCGTCTTGATGCCCTGCGTCGATTTCTTCTGAAACGCGTGCACGACCCAGACTTCTTCCGTGAACTGCACCGTGTAGACCACACGGAACGCATCACCGCGAAACCTCAGCGCGATTTCGAACACACCCGACCTCATCCCGCGCATCGGCTTCGCAAGATCAGCTTTCCCGCCCTCCGCCGCAATGGTCAGCGCGGCCAGACAGATCGATCTCGCCCCTTCCGGGAAGGCCTCGAAATCCTTCAGGGCCGCTCTGATCCATGAAACGGGCCGTGTTCGCGGTGACATCCTTTCTAACCGTCACTAGCCCACATTGCCATGTTGTCATATCTGACAACATACGTCAAGCCTGGTTCAGCACCTTCAGGTCTTGTCCAGCTTGGGCGTTGTAATATTCCCGCAACCGGCGCGCGGCGGCCGGGCCAATCACCTTACTCAACTCCTCGGGCGAGGCTTGGCGGACACGCTCCAGGCTGCCGAATTCACGCAGCAGTTTGGCGATGGTCTTCGATCCGACGCCCTCCACTTGCTCGAGCTCGGAGGTGAGCCGCGCGGCGCTGCGGCGGTTGCGATGGAACGTTACCGCGAACCGATGCGCCTCATCGCGAACGTTTTGGATCAGGTGCAGCACGGGCGAATAATGGTCGAGTTGGATCGGCTCGTCTTCCTGGCCAAAAACGTAGATGATCTCTTCACGTTTGGCAATGGAAGCGAGCGGCTGGTTGATGACGCCAATCGCCTCGAGCGCTTCAGCCGCGGCGTGCAACTGGCCGAGGCCGCCGTCGATCAGGATCAGGCTGGGGAACGGCTTGTTCTCTTGCTGTAGGCGCGAGTAGCGGCGTGTCACGACCTCACGGACGGATGCGAAATCGTCGTTCCCGACCACGGTGCGAATGATGAACTTGCGGTAGTCGGATTTCTTCATGCGCCCGTCTTCCCACACCACCATGCTAGCGACCTTGTCGGTTCCCTGGATGTGGGAGATGTCGAAGCATTCGATGCGTTTGGGCGGCTCGGCTAGACCCAGCGCGTCCTGCAAGCGACTCCTGGATGGCTTTCGACGACGGCTTCATGATGCGGAAACGTTGCTGGAAAGCGTGTTTCGCGTTGGTTTCGACCAGGTCGAGCAGAGCTTTTTTCTGACCTCGCTGCGGCGTTTGAATTTCCACTTTGCGCCCGCGCTTCTCGCTCAGCAGTTCTTCCAGGGCTTCGCGATCCTCGAAATCCACCGGGACGTGAATGCGGCTGGGGATGTACTGCTGATCCAGGTAGATCTGTTTGAGCAAAGACGAGAAGAACTCCGACGGCTGAAAATCGAAAACATCTTCCCAGAAGTATTCGCGGCGATCGACAATGCGGCCGTTGCGCAGGTGGAAGAGATTCGCGGCTACCAGCGGCGGCTCGGCGTAGTAAGCGAGGATGTCGATGTTTTCGCCTTCGGCGGCGGCGATCTTCTGCTTCTCCTCCATCTCTTCGACGGTTGCGATCAAGTCGCGCAGCGCGCCGGCCTCTTCGAAGCGCGTCGCATCCGAGGCTTCCTGCATCAGCGTGCGCATTTCGCGGGTCAGATCTTTGAGCCGGCCTTCCAGGAATAACCGCACTTTGTGAACTGCGGCGGCGTACTGCTCGTCGTTGGCGAGTAAGCCTTGCACGCACGGACCCAGGCAGCGGTGGATGTGGAACTCCAGGCAGGGATGCGTGTGCACGCGCGTGAAATCGACCTTGCAGGACGGAATCTTGAAGCAGCGGTGAATGAAGTGCACCAGCCGGTGCGCGAGATTTCCGGGAAAGTACGGGCCGAAGTAGGTGGATCCGTCTTTGATCAGCCGGCGAGTCACGTACACGCGCGGATATTTTTCGTTGGTGAGCTTGATATACGGAAAAGTTTTGTCATCGCGCAGCAGGATGTTGAAGCGCGGCTTCCACTGCTTGATGAGGTTGTTTTCAAGCGCCAGCGCTTCTTTGTTGTTGTCGACCAGGATGTACTCGATGTCGCGCGCTTCGGAGATGAGCGTGCCGGTCTTGACGTCGGCCAGCCGCTCGTCGGAGAAATAGCTTCGCACGCGCGAGCGGAGGTTTTTCGCCTTGCCTACATAAATGACGGTGCCGTGCGCGTCTTTATAGAGATACACGCCGGGCAACAGGGGCAGGGACGCGGCTTTTTCGCGAAGGTCCATCGAGAAGCGACTACCGGGGTCTAATCCCATTGTCGCAGGCGTTCGGCATGGCTCGCGCCGCTGGCTATACTTGAGAAATGAGACGGATCTGGTTGCTGGCAGCGCGTGCTGGCAGGTCTCGCGTGGGCTCAAGATCAGAATGGGCTGAAGAAGTCCCGGCCCGCGGCCCAGCCTCAGCAGGAAGAGCAGGAGCCTCCAGAAGAGGACGACAGCATAAAGCCCAAGGAATACGCGTTCAATCCGCTGGAGGCGGATCGCGATTTCAAAATCGGAACCTACTATTTCAAGAAGGGCAGCTACAAGGCCGCGGCCAGCCGCTTCCTGGAAGCCACGCGCTGGAATCCGACCTACGCGGAGGCATTTCTCCGTCTGGGCGAGAGCGACGAAAAGCTCAAGGATAAAACGGCGGCGAGGACGGCGTATTCGAAGTACCTGGAGCTCGCGCCGGATGCCAAGGATGCCGAATCGATCAAGAAGAAGCTAGCCAGCAAGCGCTAGCCTCTTGCGCTTCCGGTTGGCGCTTTGATCCCGCATGACGCGGACCACATGCCTAACGCCGGCTTCCCAGTTGGGGAATAAATCGACGTACTGAACTTGCTGCGGCGATTCGACGCGGCACAACGCAGTCGTCCAGCCGAAGCGGAATGAAGAAAATCTCGTCGAGCGGGATTTTCGACGCGCAGGAGAGCGCATATCGCAGCTCGCTGTGAAAGCCGCCGCGCTTCGACGTGGAACGCTGGGAGAAGCACGCCACGAAAAAATCCGAGCTCTGAATGGCGGTTTCGATCGATCTCGGCCAGTTTTGCCCAGCCAGCAGCTGTTTTTTGTCGAGCCAGGGACGAAAACCATGCGCGGCGAAGACCTGATACAGCTTTTTCACGACGCGCAGGTCCTCCTCGACATAAGCGATAAACACGCGCGGCTTGGTCTGAGCCAGGAAGCGGAAACCTTGATTCCGTCCCGGCAGAAATGTGCCCAGCCCGTCAATCTCGACGCGCGCGCCCTGCTCCAAGGCTCTCCTGACGATATGCGCGAGTCGTCGCGTGGGAGTGGAGTTGGAAATTCTTCGGTTCACCGGCTTCCTTTGGCTGACTTGCCCTGGTCCAGCAGGAAGGGCAAGCCGCGATCGAATCGAAAGTCTTTGTCACGATCCGCACGGAATGTGCCCAGTCCCGGCAGAGACGCGCTTTGTCCCTTGCGCACGCGCTTCAGGATGTCGCCCACAATTCGATCCACCTGGTCGGCCGCCGCACCCGGCGTGATGCCGGATTCTTTCGCGAGCTGCCGGGCGAGTTGCGCCTTCTTCATGTGAGCAAATCATAATATAACGACGCCCGCCGCCAGCCGATCGCAAACCGACTCTCGCGGTGAAGTTCTTATGGCTTTATCAGATACAGCTCCCGATGATTTTTTGACGCGAGGTGAACCGGTTCTGACATGAAGCCATTTTAACGGACGGTTAAGCTGACATTCATGTGCCGCTGAAATCATGGGAGCTGAAGTTAAACGAAACTTCCTCGTTTTAAGGAGATCTCCACATGAAGAAACTGATTCCGCTGATGCTGGGCCTCGGCTTGGCCATCGGCAGTGTTACCGTCTGCTTCGCGCAGGACACGACTACCACGCCCACCAAGAAGAAGGGCAAGAAAAAGAAAGCCGACACCACAAAGAAGGACTAGTTTTTCAAGTAGTTTTGCTCCAGAATATCGTCGCGCATGCGGCTTCCTGCCAAGGGTAGTCTCATGCGCGATACGTGTTTTTAGCAACATGAAGCGATTTTAATAAGGAGCTTAACCCTGCTTCATGAAGTCCTGGAATCATATCGATGAAGTACAGTTACTAACCTACCAAGACCTCGAAGGAGATCCCATGAAGAAACTGATGACGCTGATGCTGGGCCTTACCCTAGCGATCGGCTGTGTGGCTGTTACTTTCGCGCAGGACACGACCAAACAGGACGACAGCGGCAAGAAGAAGGGCAAGAAGAAAAAGAAGGACGGCGACGACACCACCAAGGCTCACTGATCCGGTTAATCGCCGAGTTATTGTCGCGCATGTGGCCCCTGTTTCGGGCGCTGCATGCGCGACAGGTTTTTTAGCGGCCCGGTTTTTCGCGGCAAGCTCGCGGAGTTTCGCCGGCGCGGATCATCTCGCTATAGTGGAAGCTCATGCTGGTTGTGATGCAGGAAGGGGCCAGCGAGCCCCAGGTCCAGAAGGTGATTGATCGGCTGGTGTCGCTGGGCTTCATTGTCCATCGTTCGTCCGGCGTAATGCACACGGTTTTGGGCGGCGTGGGTCCGGTCGACGACCGCGACCCGCTCGAATTCGAGGTGATGGAAGGCGTCAAGGAATGCCATCGCATCGTCTCGCCGTATAAGCTGGCCAGCCGCCACTTCAAGCCGGGCGGGACCATCGTCAAGATCCGCGACGTCGAGATCGGCGGCAACAAAGTGGTCGTCATGGCCGGCCCGTGCAGCGTCGAGAGCCGCGATCAGATCGGGCAGGTGGCTGAGTTGGTTGCGGCGGCGGGAGCGAAAGTCCTGCGAGGCGGGGCTTTCAAGCCGCGCACTTCTCCTTATAGCTTTCAAGGCCTGGGCGAAGAGGGTCTCCGGATGCTGCGCGAGGCGGCCGACCGCCACGGGCTGCTGCTGGTGACCGAGGTGATGGATCAAACCCAAATCCCGCTGCTGGCGGGCTATGCCGACATCCTGCAGGTGGGCGCGCGCAACATGCAGAATTACAACCTGCTGCGCGAACTGGGGCAACTGCGCAAGCCGGTCCTGCTCAAGCGCGGAATCTCAGCCACCATCGAAGAGCTTTTGCTGAGCG
Source organism: Bryobacterales bacterium (assembly GCA_963732175.1). GTDB lineage: Bacteria > Acidobacteriota > Terriglobia > Bryobacterales > Bryobacteraceae > Palsa-89. The sequence continues at coordinate 229,451 of CAVSYF010000005.1, forward strand.
CCGAGTACATCCTTTCGGGAGGCAATTACGAAGTGATATTGTGCGAACGGGGTATTCGAACCTTCGAGAACGCGACGCGTAATACCATGGATATTTCGGCTATTCCCGTGGTCAAATCGCTATCGCATCTGCCGATCATCGCCGATCCGTCGCACGGCACCGGCCGGCGCGACAAAGTTCTGCCCATGGCGCGCGCGGCGGTGGCTGCCGGCGCCGACGGCCTGCTGGTGGAGGTGCATCCAGGATCCGGAGCACGCCTTGAGCGACGGGGCGCAGTCCCTGTGGCCGCGGCAATTCCAGGAGCTGATGGATCAGTTGCGCATCATCGCCCAAGCGGTGGATCGAGCGGTATAGGAGCGCGCCATGCAGACGGTCGCGATCTTCGGCGTTGGCCTCATCGGCGGTTCTTTCGCGCTGGCGCTGCGTGAGGCTGGATTTTCCGGAAAAATCATCGGGGTCAGTTCCCCGGCGACGGTGCGGCGCGCGCTCGATCTGGGCGTGATCGACGAGGCCTTGCCCGCTCAGGAAGGCGCCCAAGCGGCGGATCTGATTTATCTGGCGCAGCCCATCCTTCGAATTATCGAATTGCTGGACGACTTGAACGCGTGGGTAAGGCCCGATGCGCTCATTACCGACGCCGGGAGCACCAAAAAGGCGATCGTCGACAAAGCGGCCGCGGTGCTCTCGCGCTGTCAATTCCTGGGCGGGCATCCCATGGCGGGCCGCGAGCGGTTCGGCGTCGAGGCTTCCGAGGCCGGTCTGTTTAAAGGACGTCCCTACGTGTTGACGCCGCGAACGGAGGCTGAACTGGAAACGCCCCTGGCGCTGCGAATTTCTGGATTGGATCCGCCGCATCGGAGCCGTGCCGGTCACGCTCGATTCCGAGCGGCACGACCGCATCGTCGCCTACACCTCGCATTTGCCGCAGCTAGCCTCCACGGCGCTCGCCTCCATGCTGGACGGGCAGGCCGAGGCGAAAGCCGGCATCTTCGGCCCCGCGCTGGTGGACAGCACGCGGCTCTCGCTCAGCTCGTTTGAGATGTGGCGTGATATCCTAGCCACCAATCGGGACTCGATTCAGGAAGCCCTGAGAAATTATGTCGCTAAACTGGAAGAGTTCTGCCGGGCCCTGGAGCCCGAGCAGATGCGATCCGAGTTCGGCCATGCGGCGCGCTTTGCCCGCCAGCTCAGAGAGCCTACCCGAGGAACTTCGGGTTAGTTTATACGGATCACGGCACTTACATTACAACTTGGCTTCTCAGGTGACCATTGGCTTGAGATTCGGACTATAATAGGCAGGATTAATGGACTCGCAATCTACTTCGATAGCTGCCGTCGTACGCGCTGAGCTGACCAACCTGGAGGGAGTGACGAAGTTCTCTCCCAACCGGCGGTTTGCAATCGTCTATTCCGAGACCGGTCCGGCGGACACGCTCTTATTCGTCGAATCGGGTCTGGTGAAAATCTATAAGCGCGGCGAGGATAACAAGGAGATCATCCTTCAAGTCGTCTCCGCGGGCGAGCTGTTTGGCGATGAAGCTCTGGCGACGCAGCAGACGCGCACCAGCTCGGCCGAGGTCTTGCAGGAAGGGGTAATTTACGTGATCCCGCGGCCGGCGTTTGTGCGGCTCTGCGAGCAGCGCGGCGAACTGTGGCGCGAGCTCTCCCGGCTGCTCATGGAGCGCAAACGCCAGCTCGAGAAAAAGATCGAGCTGCTGTGCTTGCACGACGTCGAATACCGGATTCTTTACTACATGGCCGAGCTGGCCAAAACCTTCGGCGCCAAAGGCAATGGATCGGAATATTCCATCCCTTTATCGCAGGGCGAGCTGGCCAGCCTGATCGGCGCCACGCGGGAAACCACCTCCACCACGCTCAATAACCTGGCGCGCCGCGGCGTGATTCGATTAGGCCGCCGCCAGTTGATTGTGCCATCGATTGAGGGCGTGCTGGCCGTGGCCGACCAATTGACGCAGGTTGCCAAAGTATCCTAGTTGTTCGCCGCCGTCAGGTCTTCGGTCAGCGTGCGTTCGCCCATATCCGCGGCGATGCTCTCAGCCGCCGTTTCTTTCCAGAAGGGCAGCGCCCTCGGGCGGCCGAGCAGGAAGCCCTGCATCTCATCGCAGCCGCTGCCGCGCAGTATCTCCAGCTGCGCCTCAGTCTCCACGCCTTCCACCACCACTCGCTTGCCGATGCTGTGAGCCAGCGCAATCATCCCCGCCACCAAGGACCGGCTGGTAGGATTGGCGGCCAGATCCGACACAAAGCTGCGGTCGATCTTGAGCGCGTCCACGGGCAGCCGCGCCAGATAGCCCAGCGACGAGTAGCCCGTGCCAAAATCGTCAATCGCAATGCGCACGCCGCGGGAACGCAGCAAGGACATCTTGCGCATGGCCGGCTCCAGATCGCGCATGAGCGTGGTCTCGGTAAGCTCGAGGTCCAGCAGCCTGCCCGGCAATCCGGTTTCTTCGAGCACCCGCAGAACGTTCACGGCAAACTCAGGCTGGGCGAATTCCAAGGCGGACACATTCACCGCCACGCGCACGCCGCTGGGGCCGCGCTGCTGCCATAAGCGGCATTGCTCGCAAGCTTGCCGGAGCACCCAGGCGCCCAGCTGGAATATCAACCCGCTCTCTTCGGCTATCGGAACGAACTTGGACGGCGATAGCAGGCCGAGCTCCGGATGCCTCCAGCGCAGCAACGCTTCGAAAGCGGTTTGCTCCTGGCTCTGCGCTTCGAAGATCGGTTGGTAGTCCAGAAAGAATTGCCCGCCGCGCTCGAGCGCCTGCCGCAGTTGGGCCTCCAGTTCCCAGCGCTCCAGGAAAATATCCCGCAGGGCGGGCGAGAACAGCTGCACCCGGTCCTTACCGGCGCGTTTGGCCCCATACATAGCCGTGTCGGCGTTCGATCGCAGGGTGCTGACGTCCTGGCCGTCGCGCGGATACATCGCGATGCCGGCGCTGGCGGTCACGTGGACTTGCTGGCCGGCCACGCTGAACGGTTTTTTGAGCGCCGCCCGCAGCCGTTCGGCGATGGACAGGGCGGTCCCGTCGTTCTCCACCTCGTTGATCACCAGCATGAACTCATCGCCACCCATGCGGGCCAGCGTATCCAGTTCGCGGATGCAGCGCTGCAACCGCTCGGTCACCTGCTGCAGCAGCATATCCCCGGCCTCGTGCCCGAGCGTGTCGTTGACGAATTTGAATCCATCCAGGTCCACGTAAATTACGGCCGTCTGGAGCCCGCTTTTCTTAGCTCGCTCGATGCTGGCTTCCAGGCGGTCCGACAGGAGCAACCGGTTCGGCAATCCGGTCAAATGGTCGTGCCGGGCCTGGTGGGCGAGGGCGGCTTCGGCCTGCTTGCGCGCGCTGACATCCTCGGCAATTCCCGCCACTCGGATGATTTCGCCGGCCGGGTTGCGGATCGGGAACGCCCGGTCTCGCACCCACTTCAGCTCTCCGCCGGGCGTTCTTATCCGGTATTCGGACTCGACCTGTTCGCCCTCCATCTGCCGCAGGAAGACGGCGTGGGCCCGCTCCCGATCTTCCGGCTCGATGGCCTCCAGCCAAGACATCGGATTGCGGTAGAGGTCATCGCAGGTGCGGCCCCAAATCTGTTCATACGCGGGGCTGACATACAGAATCTCGGTGCCGGCCGCGTTCATCATCCAAAAGACCTCACGGATGCTTTCGGCCAGCTGCCGGAACTTTTCTTCGCTGGCTCGCAGCGCCTCTTCCGCACGGTTTCGCCCGGTGATGTCGCGGGCCACGGCGAGAATCGCGCGGGCTGTTCCCTTAAAAGGAATCACCGAGGACTTGGTTTCTACATCGACGAATGCGCCGGTCTTGCATCGCAATCGGTACTCGACCGTTGCTTGCAAGGTTCCGGTCTGGTCTAACTCCCGGCGCGCACGAAGGACTTTGGGAATCTGATCCGCAGTGAGCAAAGCCGAGGAGTTGAGGGAGAGAAGTTCCTCATACGTATATCCAAAAAGGTTCAATGTGGCTGGGTTCGCATCCAGGAAGTTGCCCTCAAAATCGTGGATGTAAAGGCAATCCAGCGAGCGTTCAAAGAGCGCTCGAAATCGATCCGCATGATCGCTTAAGGCCTGGTAGGCCCGACGCCGCTCGCGGATGTCGCGCGTGATCGAAGCCGCGCCGACGATCTTGCCGGCCGCGTCTTTAATTGGCGACATACTGACCAAAACATCGACCAGATGGCCATCCTTAGCGATCCGGACGGTCTCGAATTCCGACAGCTTTCCTCCGCTGGTGATACCGTCTAGAATTTGGCCTTTCTCAGCGCACCGCTCCGGTGGCAACAGCATCGATATGGTTTGTCCGACGGCCTCGTCGGCGCGATATCCATAAATCGCCTCCGCGCCTCCATTCCAGGTAGAGATGATCCCATCGAGCGTGGTGCCGATGATGGCATCGCCAGTGGATGCTACGATGGCTGCCAGCAGCCGCTGCGCTTCCGCGGATTTACGCTGCTCGGTGACGTCTTTTTTGAGAGCGATGTAGCGGACGATGCGGCCGGTCGAATCCAACACCGGCGCGATGGTCATCTCCTCGATGTAGAGCGAGCCATCCTTGCGCCGGTTGATCAGCTCCCCTTGCCAATTGCGGCCGTGACTAATGGTCTCCCATAGGTCTTTGTAATAAGCGGGGTCTTGGGACCCGGATTTGAGCAGGCTCGGTGTGCGGCCAATCGCTTCCCGCCAGCTGTATCCGGTCATGCTGGTGAAAGCCGCATTGACATACACGACTCGGCCGGAGGGGTCGGTCACTACCACCCCCTGCCCCGCCTGGTTGATGGCAGCGGCCAATCCGAGGTCGTACCCGCCAGCGCCCAGGGCCACGGCCGGAGGTAACGCCCCCGGATCGGGCGCGGATTTCATCGTCCAACAACCATGCGATGCTTATCGGCAAGGGAGCTTGATTCTGCTTGTAAAGGCGCGGGCTAACGGGATGATTCTTGGTGACTCCGTACCAGGATTCCATCGGCGCGAAGGTGGCGCGCGGGGGGAGGTCTGGAATGCCGCTAAGTTATGGTGGGCCCGACAGAACTCGAATCTGTGACCTCTACCGTGTCAAGGTAGCGCTCTAACCAACTGAGCTACGGGCCCGGAGGGCATCGAAAAAGCATTCTTAATATAGCATCTTCGTGTTGAAACTTGATCCCGCCTTAGTACCTGGAGCAGGCCTCGAAACTGGCCGATAGAACGGTTGCCATGCCTCGAATCTCCTCGCTGCCCGTTGTCCTCGCACTGTTATGCGCGTCTACGATATTAACCGGCCAAACAAATAGCGTTCCGAACGACGCCGCGCTGTTGCGCTACGTGCAACCCGACGCAAACGTTCTGATCGGCGTTAATTGGAAGCTGGTCCGGCAGTCCGGCGCCGTCGAAACGCTGCATGAGAAACTGCTCAATGCTACCGCGTCGATTCGCTCCGTTCCGGGTGTTGAATTCCTGGACGATATCGATCGGGTTCTCGTTTCGGCCCGAAGTTCCGGCCAGGAAGCCGGCGACCCGGAAGTGCTGGTGGCTTTGGGCGGCCACTTCGAGCTGGCCAAGATCCGCAAGGCGCTTCTTACTTATGGCTTGAAACCGCAGCTTTTCAATTCGTTTCAGGTCTATCGGCCACAGGGTGCGAATGGGCAAAGCATGGCGATCGTTCTGCTGAACCCCCAAACGGTCCTGCTCGGCGATCCGCGCTCGGTGTTTGCGAGCCTGGAGCATAAAAGCTTTTCCCATCGCGGCGGCGGCCAACCCCATGCTGGCCCGTTCCCGAGAGATGGACGCCAATTACGACATCTGGGTGCTGGGCAACGGATTGCATGCGCTGACCGCGGACCGGATGCCGAATTTCTTTGGCATGAAGGAGCTGGCGTCCGAAGAACGCGGCTTCGAGGCAGGCGTCTCGTTGCGCAACGGCTTAAAGAGCGACATAAGCATGCGGTTTGAAACCGAAGAGGCCGCTAAGACCGTCGTCGCGAAGATAGAAGAAGTAATGAAGACGCAGGCCAAGGATAAAGGCGTCGAAGCAGCCCTGGCCGAGTTCGAGAAGAACCTGAAGATCACGTCGGAAGGCCCGATCGCCAAGGTCAATCTACAGATGACTCCGCAAGAATTGGAGACTGCAGCGGTTATGGGTGCGAAAGCGCGCATGCAGGCTGCCACCGCCTCGCTATCGAGACCTCAGGCGGTGATTCGGATCAATGCGAGTTCCGCCCAAACCGGAAAAGCAGGTCATACGCATCGAAGGCCTGGACGACGGCCCGCGCATCATACCCTATCAACAGCCCTGACCCCTCACTCCGCATTGCGCTAATATTTAGGTTGTGGCGAAAAGCAAGAATAAGCTCATCGAACTCCGCTGCCCGTGCTGCGAGGCCACGCTTCAGATCGATCCGGAACTCCAGGTGGTCATCAGCTACAAAGAGCCGGAGAAACCGCGGACGCTCGAAGACATAAGTGCGGGCGTTCAAAAGCTCCGGGGCGAAGAAGCCCGGCGGGCCGAGGTGTTCCAGAAGTCCTTCGATGATCACAAGAGCCATCAGAAGGTTCTGGAGAGAAAGTTCGACGAGTTGCTCAAGCAGGCCAAGGAAAATCCGAACGCGCCCAAGCCGAAAAATCCTTTCGACTTCGATTAGCGGTCTTGAATAGGACTTCCACCTCAGTTAGTCCTAAGACGGAATACGGTGATGGGTTAAGGTCCGCGCCCCGGCTATTTGCTGCAACCACCTATTAGCCTATCCAGGCAATACCGCCGATACTCTGCTTGCAACCAAAACTTGCCCTGCATATTCGGAGGCGGTGACCTATGAGAAAGCGACTGCTGACCAGTCTCATTTTCGGCGCGATCGGACTCGCCGCCGCACTGCCCATCGGGGATAGCCTTGGACTCAGCACCATTCAAGCCTTGATTGGATGCTTCGCCGCGGGTATCTTTCTCGGATACCTGGTCAGCATCTTCCTCGACATCTTTTCCAGCAACAATACCAACCAAATCCAAAACTGAATTCTCGCCGTGCGGTTCGGCAAATCCGAGCAACTAGCCGAGCTAGTTCCCTGCGCTAGAATCAGACCGTGAGCGAACTAGTCGAAATCAGCCGCGACGGCCAAATCGGCATCCTAACCGTCAACAATCCCCCTGTGAACGCGCTCAGTCCTGGAGTGCCGGAAGGCATCGCCGCGGGCGTCGATCAATTCGAGCGCGACGAAGTCGATCCAAGCCATGGTCTTGATCGGCGCGGGCAGAACGTTCATCGCGGGCGCCGACATTCGCGAGTTTGGAAAGCTGACCTCGACGGGCGACCGAAGCCGAGGCCCGGGTCTCAATCGCGTGCTGGACCGCATCGAAGCATGCTCCAAGCCGGTGGTCGCCGCCATTCATGGCGCTGCACTGGGCGGTGGACTGGAGACCGCCATGGCCTGTCACTACCGCGTGGCCGTGCCCTCCGCGCAGGTCGGCCAGCCCGAGGTGAAACTCGGCATTATTCCGGGAGCGGGCGGAACGCAACGCCTGCCGCGGCTCGCGGGCGTGCCGAAGGCTTTGGAGATGTGCGTTGGAGGCGACCCGATCCGCGCCGCCGACGCCCTCCGGTCCGGGATCATTGACCACATTGTCGAAGGCGATCTGCTCACAGGTGCCTTGGCGTTCGCGCGCACCAAGGTCGGCTACAGCCCCCACGCCGCACGCGCGACTCGAGCGATAAGCTCGGTGAAGCATCAGCGAACGAAGCCATCTTCTCGGCTGCGCGTGAGAACTGCGCGAAAACGGCAACGCAACCTGCTTGCGCCGCTCGCCGCCATCGATGCCATCGAAGCCGCGACTCGTCTGTCGTTCGATGAAGGATTCAGCGCGAGGCCGAACTGTTCCAGGACTGTCTGTTTTCGGATCAATCCAAGGCGCTCATCCATGTTTTCTTCGCCGAGCGCGAAGTGTCCAAGGTTCCTGGCATTCCGAAAGAGCTCGCCCCAATCGCGGTGAACAAAGTCGCCGTGATCGGCGCGGGAACCATGGGCGGCGGCATCGCCATGGTCTTCGCCAATGCCGGCATTCCCGTGTTGCTGAAGGAAGCCGACCAGGCGGCCATGGATCGAGGCCTCGCCACCATCCGCCAAAACTATGCCAATTCGGTGAAGAAAGGCCGACTGACCGAGCAAGCCGTGGAACAGCGGTTGGCCCGCATCCAGCCCACAATCGACCGCATATTGCTCTCCTCGGACAGTTTCGCCGACGTAGACCTGATCGTCGAAGCTGTGTTTGAGAACATGTCCCTCAAAAAGCAGCTCTTCGCGGAACTGGATAAGGTCGCCAAGCCCGGCGCGATTCTTGCCACCAACACCTCCACACTGGATGTCGATGAGATCGCTGCCGTCACCTCGCGGCCCGAGAGAGTCATCGGCACGCACTTTTTCAGCCCCGCGAACGTCATGCGCTTGCTCGAAATCGTGCGTGGAAAAGCGACCTCCAAGGAAGTCATCGCGACCGCGATGGCGCTGGCGAAAAAGCTCGGCAAGATCGGCGTGCTGGTAGGAAACTGCCACGGCTTCGTCGGGAATCGAATGTTCTTCCCCTATCACCGCGAAGCCGAATTTCTGGTGGAGGAGGGAGCGAGTCCCGGAGGCCGTCGATCAGGCGCTTTACGACTTCGGCATGGCCATGGGGCCGCTCGCCACCAGCGACCTGGCCGGCCTGGACGTGCTATGGCGCATTCGCAAGGAATCCGGCGAGATTAACAATCAAGCATCCGCCAGCCGCTCATTGAGGATCGCTTGTGCGAGGCCGGTCACTACGGCCAGAAGACCGGCGCCGGCTGGTATAAATACGATGCAGCGCGGCGTCCATCGCCCAATCCCGACATCGATAATTTGATCGTCCAGGCCCGCCATGAGGCCGGTTTCTCGCCCCGCTCCATATCCGAGGCCGAAATCGTCGAGCGTACCATCTATGCGCTGGTGAACGAGGGAGCACGGATTCTCGAAGAAGGCATCGCCTTGCGCGCCGGCGATATCGACATCATCTACGTCAACGGCTACGGCTTCCCAGCGTATCGCGGCGGACCAATGTGGTATGCCGATACGGTAGGCCTCAAAAATGTTCTGGCGCGGATCACCGAGTTCGAAAAGCAGCACGGCCAACTATGGACGCCCGCGCCTTTATTGAAGCGCCTGGTTCAAGAGGGTAAGACCTTCGCCGATTTCGACAAGCAGACCGCGCGCAGCGCCGAAGCGTAAGTCAGACCTTCACCAGCATCTTGCCGGTGTTCTCCCCTTGCAGCATGCCGATGAACGCCCGCGGCGTGTTCTCGAACCCTTCGACGATTTGCTCGCGGTATTTCAGCTTGCCCTCCTTCATCCACTGCGCCATCTGCGGGATCCCCTCGCCGAAGCGGCTCTGGAAGCGGGTCACAATGAAGCCTTCCACTTTGAGCTGTTTAATCAGGACATACGGCAGCAGCCGCAGGCCCGGCTCTGGCTTTGCCAGATTGTATTGCGAAATCTGCCCGCAGACCGACACCCTGCCGAAGGTGTTCATGCATGGGAATACCGCATCCGTAGTGCTGCCGCCCACGTTGTCGAAGTAGCAATCGATGCCATTCGGGCAAAGCTCCTTCAGTTTCGCGGCATAATCGGCGGTGGTCTTGTAATTGAACGCGGCGTCGAAGCCCAGTTCCTGGACGAGCCAATCTATCTTTGGTCCGTGCCGGCGATCCCCACCACGCGGCAGCCTTTGATTTTTGCGATCTGTCCCACCAGCGAACCAACAGCGCCGGCCGCACCCGAGACCAAAACGGTTTCGCCCGGTTGCGGTTTGCAGATGTCGAGGAAGCCGAAGTACGCCGTCATTCCAGGCATACCGAGCACGCCGAGAGCGGTTGAGACGGGCGCGAGCTTCGGGTCGAGCTTCCGCGCAGCTCTTGGGATCAACAGCCGCGTATTCCTGCCACCCCCAGCGGCCCATCACAAAATCGCCAGAGGCCAGTTCGCCGGCTTTCGACTCGACTACCTGCCCTACTGCGCCAGCCTCCATCACGTCGCCAATATTGACAGGATCGGCGTAGGTTCTTACGCCCGTGATTCGCCCGCGCATATAAGGGTCGACTGAGAGGTAGACGGTTTTGACCAACGCTTGGCCCTGCGCAAGCGATGGGATTTGCGCTTCTACCAGCGTGAAATCAGATTCCTTCGGCAGCCCCACGGGCCTTGCAGCCAGCTTGAACTGCCGATTCGTACGAGGGATTGGACGTCCTGCGGTTGACATAATCGCTGCCATTATCTCACGCGCGCCGGAGAACGTCCGCAGCTGCCAGGAACGCCGGTCACGCGATGTATGATGGAGCTTTCAGGATGCCAATGTCTTCATATCACAGCGGACGTCAATTCGTTCAGATTCCCGGACCAACCAACGTGCCGGAGCGCGTGCTGCGCGCCATGGCCAAGCCGACCATCGATCACCGCAGCCCGGAATTCAGCCGGCTCGGTCTCGAAGTCTTAGAGGGGCTGAAGGAGGTCTTCCAAACTTCCGGAAAAGTAATCGTCTTCCCGTCCTCCGGAACCGGAGCTTGGGAAGCAGCGCTCGTGAACACGCTATCGCCGGGCGACAAACTGCTGATGTTCGACATCGGCCAGTTCGCCGCGGGTTGGCGTGAGATGGCGACGCGATTCGGATTAGAGGTCGACTTCGTGCCGGGGGACTGGCGGCACGGCGTGGATCCGGAAGCCGTCGAGCGGAAGCTCGGCGAAGATCGCGAGCATCGGATCAAAGCGGTTTGCGTGGTGCACAACGAGACCTCCACCGGCGTCACCAGCCGCGTATGCCGCGGTGCGCCAAGCCATGAATCGCGCGCGGCATCCGGCGCTGCTGCTGGTCGATACCATTTCGTCGCTCGCTTCCATCGACTATCGTCACGACGAGTGGGAAGTGGACGTAACGATCTGCGGATCGCAAAAAGGCCTGATGCTGCCGCCCGGCCTGGGTTTCAACGCCGTTAGCGAAAAGGCGCTGGCGGCCTCGCAATCGGCGCGGCTGGCGAAATCCTATTGGGACTGGCAAGCCATGCTCGCGCACAACAAAAACGGATTCTTCCCGTACACGCCGGCGACGAATCTGCTTTATGGCCTGCGCGAGTCGCTTGAAATGCTGCGCGAGGAAGGCCTCCAGAACGTCTTCGCGCGGCACCAGCGTCATGGCGAGGCCACGCGGCGCGCCGTACGCGCTTGGGGTCTGGAGATCGTGTGCGCCGATCCGAAAGAGTACAGCGGCTCCGCGACCGCCGTCTTCACGCCCGCCGGCTACTCCGCCGACGAATTGCGCAAGGTGATTCTGGAACAGTTCAACATGCCGCTCGGCGCTGGTCTCGGAAAATTGCAAGGAAAGGTCTTCCGCATCGGCCACCTCGGCGACTTCAACGACCTCATGCTGGCGGGAACGCTGAGCGGCGTGGAGATGGGACTCGCGGTCGCCGGGGTTCCGCACTGCCAAAGGCGGAGCCGCCGCGGCGCTCGATTATCTTACCGAAGCCGCCCGGGAATCACGCGCGCGCGCCGAACCAGCCGGTGTCGTCGGACCATGAGCCGAACCCGCCGCTTCCGGACAACTGAACGCTAAGCACGACGAGCGCGCACTGGGCCGTCCTACCCGCGTCCGGCATGTCGTGCTCGCGATGACCGTCGCGATCTACATGATCACCTACATGGATCGCACCGTCATCGCTTCGGCGGTGCCCTCCATCCGCGCCGAGTTCGGATTCTCGCTCATCACGATGGGCTGGATTCTGGCGAGCTTCCGCTGGGCTTACACAATTTTTCAGATTCCCGGCGCATGGCTGGGCGACCGTATAGGTCCGCGGCGCGCCCTTACCTGGATCGTGGCCTGGTGGAGTTTATTCACGTCGCTCACCACCGCGGCCTGGAACGCCACTTCCATGATCGCGATTCGGTTCATCTTCGGCATCGGCGAAGCGGGCGCGTTCCCTATCGCCACGCGATCGCTCTCGCGCTGGATGCTGCCGGCCGAACGCGGCTTCGCGCAAGGCATTACGCACGCCGGCTCGCGCTTGGGCGCTGCTCTGACGCCGCCGCTGGTTGTGTACATGATCATCGGCTACGGCTGGCGCATGCCCTTTCTGATATTCGGCGGGCTCGGCCTGGTCTGGGCGGTGGCCTGGTTCAAGTACTATCGAGACACTCCCGAAGAGCATCCCGGCGTGAATGCCGAAGAACGCGAGCTGATTCACTCCGCAACCGGCGGGGCCAGGAAGCGCGCCGGAACCGCGGTGCCGTGGCGGCGAATCCTCTCCAGCCGCACGCTGTGGACGCTGTCGCTGATGTACTTCTGTTATCAATATGCGCTCGCGGTCTACCTGGATTGGTTCCCCACTTACTTGAAAGATTTTCGCGGATTCAGCCTCAAGCAAATGGGGTTCTACGCGAGTCTGCCGTTGCTGGCCGGCACCGCAGCGGATCTGGCCGGCGGCTGGCTCTCCGACCTGCTTTGCCGCCGCACCGGGAATCTCACGCGATCCCGGCGACTGGTAGGAGTGGCAGGCTTCCTGATCGCTGCGGCGGGAATTATTCCGGCGACGCTGACGCACGATCCGCGGGCCTGCGTGGCATTCAGCTGCCTGGCCTTCGCCGGTTTGGAATTGACCGTCGGCGTCTCCTGGGCCATCCCGCTCGACATCGGCGGCGATTTCGCCGGGTCCACCGCGTCTGTGATGAACATGTGCGGCAACGTGGGAGCCGCGATCTCACCCGCGTTGCTCGCCTACCTGGTAAAGGGATTTGGTTGGAACGTGCCCTTCTTGGTCGCCTCGGCCCTATGTCTCATGGGGGCGTTCATCTACTGCAAGATCGACGCGAGCAAAAATATCTTCGCCGCTTGATCGCATTACAAATTTCCGCCCGCGCGGCCCTGCAGAATGTGGTCGCCGGGGCGCACCGGTCTTGCCGGATATCATATCGAGATGGCTTTCGAGGACAGCATTCGAGTCGAGGTGATTCGCAAGCACCGGGATGGCGTGACCGTCGCCTGCCCGCTCAGCGACAAGTTGATGAACAGCGCGGGGGTACTGCACGGCGGTGTGATCGCTACCATTGCCGATGAGGCCGCTTGGCACGCTCTAATTCATGCTTACAAAGCCAAGCGCCCCATGACCACCACCGAATTGAAGGTCAATTATCTGCGGCCTGTCGCGGGGAAGAAAATCACGGCCCGCGTCTATGTACTGCGAGCGGGGAAAACACTCGGAGTCACGCGCGTGGATCTTTTCGACAGTCAGAAGCGCCTGTGCGCCGTTGGCCTGGTCACTTATATGCTGCTGGATACGCGCAAGGACGCGTGGCCCGCTGCCGTATAATAAGGACAGTTACCCACAAGCCGAGCGCTTCCGAATTAAATCATGTTTGATAATTTATCCGATAAGCTGCAGCGGGTCTTCAAAAATCTGCGTGGCGAAGGGAAGCTCACCCCCGAGAATATGGAGGCCGCGCTGCGCGAGATTCGTGTGGCGTTGCTCGAGGCCGACGTTCATTTTCGCGTAGTCAAGCAGTTTATCGAAAGCATCAAGGAAAAGGCTCTGGGCGAGGAAGTGCTCAGCGCGCTGTCACCGACGCAGCAGGTAATTAAGATCGTCCGCGACGAGCTGATTAAGACGCTCGGCAGCCATCAATCCAAGCTGCGGATGGCCAATGAGCCGCCCACTGCCATTCTGATCGTCGGACTGCAAGGCTCGGGCAAAACCACGACCACCGGCAAGCTGGCTCGCTGGCTTTCCAAAAACGGCCACAATCCGCTGATGGTTTCAGTCGACGTCTATCGCCCGGCCGCGCGCCAGCAACTGAGCGTCATCGCCCGCGACATCAAGCTTCCCATCTACGATGGCACGCCCGAGGAGACCAAACCGCTCGATCTCACGCGCTCGGCGTTGCGCGAAGCCCGGCAATCCGGGCGCGACGTTCTGCTGGTGGACACCGCCGGCCGGTTGCATATCGACGATCAGCTCATGCAGGAATTACAGGAACTGAAGGAGCAGCTTTCGCCCACCGAAATCCTGTTCGTCGCCGACGCCATGACCGGCCAGGACGCGGTCAAATCGGCCGACGAGTTCCATAAGCGCCTCGGGATTACGGGCGTGATCCTCACTAAGATGGACGGCGATGCGCGCGGTGGCGGCGCTCTCTCCATCCGCAATATTACCGGCCAGCCGCTCAAGTTCGTCGGCGTGGGCGAAAAGTTCGACGCGCTTGAACCGTTCCATCCCGACCGCGTGGCCCAAAGAATCCTCGGCATGGGAGACGTGCTCTCCTTGATCGAAAAGGTGGAAGAGACCATTGATCAGAAGCAGGCCGAGGAGATGCAGCGCAAGCTCATCGACAACGAGTTTACCCTAGAAGACTTCCGCGATCAGTTACACCAGATCCGGAAACTCGGGCCGCTCGAATCGATTCTCGGCATGATGCCGCAACTGGGGCCCATGAAGCAGCTCAAGGACATGAAAGTGGATGAGAATGAGATTACGCGCGTGGTGGCGATCATCGACTCCATGACGCCCAAAGAGCGCTCCAATCACATGCTCATCAACGGGGCGCGCCGGCGGCGCATCGCCAAGGGCAGCGGTACTTCGGTGCAGGAAGTCAACGCCCTTCTAAAGCAGTACGCCCAGGCCCGCAAAATGATGAAAAGCCTCACGGGGGGCGGCTTTCTGGGCAAGCGGCTGGGCAAATTCAAGCTGCCAATGGTACAGTAGAAAAGAAATGCTCATGATTCGCATGGCGCGGTTTGGCGCCAAGAAAAAACCGTCCTATCGCGTCGTAGTGATCGAAAAAGAACGGGCCCGGAACAGCCGCTCCATCGAGGTGGTCGGCCTTTATAATCCCGTCAGCAACCCGCCCGTGGTGAACTTGAACCACGAGCGCATCCAGCATTGGATCAAGAACGGCGCTCAGCCCTCCGACACCTTGACCAGGCTTTTGAAGAAATCTCCCGCCCCTGCGCCCGCGGCAGTTTGAACTATCTGTCGTAGTGCATGCTGGCAAGAGCCCAGGTGAAGCTCTTTACCGCCGCTACGAAAACTACCAAAAGGATCAAAAGCTGCGTGGCCGTCAATCCGAGGATTCGCCGCGCCGGTTTGCGGTCTTCCAACTCCACCACCGTTTGCGACGACACGGCTGCCGGCTCGGTCGCCTCAGGTGGAGTTAAGAGTTGAAGTTCTGGGGGTTGAAGTTTTCGCCGGTGGTGCAGACGATTCAGCTGGAAAATCGCCCAGCCCAGGAAGCCGAAATAGAGGGCGGCCAAGTACAGGTTGGACGACCGCAGATCGGCATCGCGCAAGACTACCTTGTAAACAAAGGCCGCTAAAGCAGTTTCAAGAATTATCGCCGAGTAGAGGAAATACTCGAATCGGTCTGTTCTGTTGGAACTCTTCGACTCCATGCCACTGTGTCCATCGGCCGACCGGCCCGCCTTCGCCATAAGGCGAACGACTCAGTCACAGGCTCGGTTAGTTCTCCCCGGTCATCGATGGCGGCAGCTTCGCGCCTAGAACTTTCTCCAGAGCAACCTCCAACGCCAGCGTTGGACTGCCGGAGTTTTGGTACAGATCTAATAGCTTGGGAATCTCAGCGTTGCTGGAGTGCCGGATACGCTCCAGGGTGTCGCTGGCCCCCCGGAACCATTCCACCGGGCTTTCTTGCTGAAGCGCGGATTGGCCGACAAAGGCGACATAGTCGACGAGCAGTTTGTCCCGCTGCTGGCCTAAAGGAACCATATCGAGGAGCGCTTCGAACACGATGGATTTTTCATGATAGTAGTCTGCTTCGGACTCCTCCGGTCCCGGCGTCCAGCCGTCCAATTCACTGAGAAAATCGGTCAGTCGCTGTTGCCACTCGGCCGACGACCGGTCTGATTCGGTGTACTCATGCCCATCCGCTCGGGCCCGCAGCTTTGCTCCATCCTCGGGTAGCTGCTTCGATCCTGCCGATTGCCAATATTGTTCGAGCTTCGCTGTACTCGACCCGCACATTGTATCCGTCCGCATGCGCTCAGCCACGCCAGCCACACGAATACTTACTATTTGACGCTGTTCGGACGTCAAGGCTGCCTCTTCCACAAGTACCTTCAGCGGTGAGATTTCCGCAGCCGAAGTTGCTTGTCCGACGTAGCCTAATAGGAAATTCAGATGCTCTTCCTTGGCGCGCTGCTTCTCATCAAATGCCGTATTTGCAACGGCCCCAAGCGTTCTATAAAAGTCCGAAACATCGTACAGCAGCAAGCCCTCGCAGGTGGACGGAGCGAGCGAAAGCGGTAGTATCTCGCGGAACAAGGCCAAAGCTTTGGCCTTGTCGACCTCCAGCATGTCCCGCACCGCGCGAGTCTGCATTGAAACAGTGTCCAACCTGAGGTCGTAGGCACGACTCAGACGAACCCGAGCGGGTGTCGGTGACAGTGCCCGGCATACTACGCATGCGCACGGGAAATTTTGCCAGCGCGGCTAGGCGAAAAGCTTGCTCGATGAGATCGCGCACCGAATCGCGATCCTTGACCTTTCCCGATTCGGCGACGCGCAACAGCGCATCGGCGGCGAACTCGGGCGGCGTGGCCTGGGCCAGATCGACCAGCGACCGGTATGGTTCAGCGAGCTTGACCGGCTGGGCAGCCAGGAAAACGGCCAGGAGAAGGGCGCCAATCAGCCGCATAGGCTAGAAGTTCACGATCGCCGCAAACGAAGCCGGATCAAGACTCGCGCCGCCGACCAGCGTGCCATCGATATCAGGTTGCGCCATCAAGCCCTTCACATTATCGGGCTTCACGCTGCCTCCGTAGAGGATCCGGCAGGCTGCGGCCGTCTCGGCGCCGAACTTGGCTTGCACCTGGCTTCGAATGAAGGCGTGCGTCTCTTGGGCGATTTCGGGCGTCGCAACCTTTCCCGTGCCGATGGCCCACACTGGCTCGTAGGCGATTACGATTTTGCGAAATTGATCCAGCGTCAGGTTGCCGAAACCGCCTAAACAGTGTGTTTCGAGAATCCCGTTGGTGCTCCCGCCTTCGCGTTCAGTAAGCGATTCGCCAACGCAATAGATCGGGGTTAAACCCGCGTCCAGCGCGGCGAGTATTTTCTTCGAAGCAGTCTCATTCGTCTCACCGAAATACTGCCGGCGTTCGCTGTGCGCGACTAAGACCCAGCGGCAGCCGACCGCCTTCAGCATGGGCGCCGAGACCTCGCCGGTGTATGCACCTTCCTTGGCCCAGAACAGATTCTGGCCGCCGATTTCGACCGCACTGCCGCGCGTCGCGTCCACGGCCGCACTCAAGTCCACGAACGGCGGGCAGATCACAATCTCGCAATGGGTCGAATTGGCAACCGACGGTAAAAACTTCTCAAAAAATGCGCATGTTTCGGCGGGTGTCTTGTACATCTTCCAATTGCCCGCCATGATGGGACGCCGCATAATGTGCCTCCTGGATTACGCCACGGCTTCGAGGAAACTGGTTCCCTCGGAAATTTTCGCGCCGAAGTTCTCCGCCACGGTTTGGCCGATGTCAGACAGAGTAGAGCGCAGGCCCAGGTCCATGCCCTCGGGCTTCCGCGGCCGGTATGCCAACAGCGGGACATACTCACGGCTATGATCGGTGGAAGGCGTGGTGGGATCGCAGCCGTGATCGGCGGTGACGATAAGCAAATCGTCAGCCGCTAGTTTCTCATAAAGCGACGGCAGCCAGTTGTCGAACTCCTCCAGCGCTCGGGCATAGCCTTCCACGTCGTTGCGATGGCCGTACAGTTGATCGAAGTCGACCAGATTGACGAACAACAGACCGCGCTCCAGGTCGTCGAGCGCCGCCAGGGTCTTGGCCATGCCGTCGCTGTCGTTTTTGGTCTTCTCGTGGTCTCCAATGCCCCGCCCCAGGAACACATCGAAGATTTTGCCGATGCTGTACACCGCAATATTCTTGGCTGCCAACTGATCGAGCAGCATGCCTTTGGGAGGAGGGACAGCGTAATCCTTGCGGTTCGCCGTGCGTGTGAACGCGCCCGGATTACCGATAAATGGACGCGCAATCACGCGCCCCACCTCATACGGCCCACGCAGAATTTCCCGCGCGGTTTCGCAAATCTTGTAGAGCTCCCACAGCGGGATGACTTCTTCGTGCGCGGCGACCTGGAACACGCTGTCAGCAGAAGTGTAGACGATCGGTTTGCCGGTGCGCATGTGCTCGGCGCCAAGCTTCTCGATAATCTCAGTGCCCGAGGCCGCGCAGTTGCCCAAAGTGCCGCGCGCGATAAGGCGCTCGAACTCCTCCATAATCGCGGGCGGAAAACCGTGCGGATATAAAGGAAAGGGTTTCGCCAAATGGATGCCGACCATTTCCCAATGGCCCGTGGTCGTATCTTTCCCCGGAGACGCCAAGGCACAGCGACCGAAGACCGCCGTGGGATGATCCACCGGACCCACATTCGCGAGCGGCTTGATATTGCCTAATCCGAGCTGGGCGAGATTGGACAAGTGCAGCCGCCGCTTGCGGGAGATGTTGCCGAGCGTGTCGCTGCCCGCATCTCCGTAGGCCGCCGCATCCGGCATTTCTCCGATCCCGACGCTATCCAGCACAATCCAGATCACGCGATGAAATGGCTCCGTGGTCATTGGCGAATGGGCGCCGGGAGCGGCGTGGAAGGCGCCTTCGCGGGTTGAGGTTGTCGAGGCGGCTTCCCCAAGGCCTCGTCAATCCGGTCGGTCAGCATATCGACGAACCGGTCGGGAAGGAAACCGATCATGCGGCTGGTGACATCGCCCTTCTTGCCAAAAATGATGGTGGTCGGAATATCGGAGACCTGGAGCAATCTCACCAGACCGTCTTCGTAGTAGGTGGCCTGATTCCAGTTCTGCGACTCCATAAAAGACTTGACGATGCTCTTGTCTTCGTCGGTGTCCACGGCTAGAAAGGCCACGTCGCCGGAGTCTTTGTATTTTGCCTTCACCTGATCGTAGAGCGGGCGCTGCGCGCGGCAGGGAATGCACCAGGTGGCCCAGAAATCCAGCACAATCACCTTGCCTTGTAAGGACGAAAGTTTCAGCTTGCCGCCATCGGATGCCGATAGCGTGAACTGCATGGGATCTTTTATTTGAGCGTTGGGATCGAACTCCCGAAACTCGGCGCGGCGGCTCGCCAGCAGATTGGAAGTGTCGTCATAAGCCTTCAAGATCAGATCGCCGAGACCGGTTTCCGAACCGTTGAGTTTGCGGTAAAGCTCGCTCATACGGGCGCGATCGCTGGCGCCATCCGGATCGGCGGAACGCAGCGCGCTTATCGTAAAGGCATCCGCCAGATACTGGACGGCCTCGCGATCTTTGCCGGCCGCCGAAAGCCAGCGGGCCGCCTCGCGTCCAGCCTCCACGCTTGGAAAAACGGTATAGCTCGACTCAGCCAGCTGGATGGCCTCCTCATTGTGGCCGAGCAGTCCCTGGGCTCTCGCTTCGAGCAGGCTTGCGCTCGCTACGGCGCGATCGCGATCGTCCTTACGCTTGACCTCGGCCGCTCCGCCTCCCGGGACAAACTTTTCGTTTTTGTAAGTGGCCTGGATGAGTTGCTCGTAGTGACGCGCATAATCGAGCGCCTGGCCGGCGCTGGCCTGGTCGCCTTTGCGCAGCAGCGCAGGAACGACATGCTCCAGGAGTTGAATGTTATCGGGTTCGCGCGCGAGCACTTTGGTGCCATAAAGAATAATGCGCGCCTCGTCCTTCACATCGATCGCAGTTTTTGCCAGCCCGGCCTCGAGTTGCGGCCGATTCGGGGAATCGGGGAACTGCTTTAAATGATTTTCGACCGCCCGGATCACATCCACCGAACTGTTCCCCGCCTCCGCCAGCGCCTGCTGGAGGCTCTGCTGTTCGACGAAGGCCGGATTCTGCTGGGCGCACAGGGACGCCACCGCAAAACATAAAACGGAACAGATGCGCTTGGTCATCGCGCCGGTTCCTGTGCCGCGGCCGGTTTGCGGAACGTCTCGGCCAGACTGGCGGCGCGCTCGCGGGCCACGTGCAGAAAGCTTTCGTTTTTCGCGATCCGGTCCAGCAGCGGGAGAAACTGATCCGGCGACACCAGCCGCTTGCGGTCCCACGTAATCTGCAATTGGAGCAGAACGTCGTTTACTCCCAGCTTGTCGTAATGCACGGTCCGGTCAAGATCGATAAAGTGCCGTTCAGTTTCCGTAATGCGGTCAAACCAATCCAGCAGAGCTTGTGCGTCGGCATCCTGGGAATAGTTGAACTGAACTTCGTGCTTCTCCGTGCCGTCCTCGAATCGAAAGGTCTTCAAACCCATGTTGGCGACCTTGAGGCCGGATTCGACGGGGTGCTGAAATTTGTCCAGTTTTTCCGCGAGGCCGAAGATCTGGGCGGCGGCCGCAGTCGGCAACTGAAGCTTGATCGGGTTATCGTCGTCCTTGGCCTCCTGATAGGTGACCTGGCCGTCGCGCGCGATATTGATGGCTACGAACTCGGGTGTGCTGCCTTTGAAGTATTTCGAATAAAACACGCTCGGTTCGGCCGAAGCGATGGCGGACGCAAGAAGCAGCAGCAGAACAGCCCGGCGATTCATCGGATTGCTCCAGCGGAAAGCCGAATGGCGGCGCGGGTAGCGTGGCAGATAGCGACGGCGATCGCGTCGCAGGCGTCTTCGGATTCGATGACATCCTCCAGGCCCAGCAGCGAATGCACCATGCGCTTCACCTGGTGCTTTTCGGCGCGGCCATAACCGACCACGCTGGTTTTGATTTCCAGCGGCGAGTACTCGCCCAAAGGAATGCCCGCTTCGGCGATGGTGAGGAGCACCACTCCGCGGGCATGCGAAAGCTTCAGCGCCGTTTTCACGTTTTGCGCGTAAAAGACCTCTTCCACCGCTGCCGACTCGGGCGTGTGCGCGCCGATCAGTTGGCGCAACTGCTGCGCGATGGTCACCAGCCGGATCTGGAGCGGCTCGCTGGGGCGGGTTTGGATATCGCCCGCCGCGACCATTTGGTGCGAACGGCCATCGCTGTCGATCAGACCGTAGCCGGTGTGTTCAGTACCACAGTCGATGCCCAGAATGCGCATTCGCGGCTATGCCAGTGCTTCTAGTTCCTTTTCATCCACGTCGAAGTTGGAGTAAACGTTCTGAACATCGTCGTGTTCTTCGAGCGCCTCGCTCAGCCGCAGCATGGCCTGCGCATTCTTCCCTTCCAGCTTCATGAGATTTTTGGGAACCATGCCGATCTCGGCGGATTCGGTGGAGATCCCGGCCTTTTGGATCGCGGCGAGAACGCCTTCGTGAGCTTCCGGCGCGGATATGACTTCCCAAGTGTCGCCGCCATCGCGCATGTCTTCTGCGCCCGCGTCGAGCGCTACCGTCATGAGCTGATCTTCTCCGGCCTTGTCCTTTTCGACAATAATCTGCCCCTTGCGCTCGAACATCCAGGCGACGCTGCCCAGCTCGCCCAGATTGCCGCCGTTTTTGGAGAAGACGTGACGAATCTCGCTCACCGTGCGATTGCGATTGTCGGTAGCCACCTGCACCAGAACCGCGGCGCCGCCCGGCCCGTAGCCTTCAAACATCACTTCATCGATCTGGCCGCCTTCCAGTTCGCCCGTGCCCCGCATGATGGCGCGTTTGATGTTGTCGGCCGGCATGCTGACCGCCTTGGCTGCCACGACGGCAGTGCGGAGACGCGGGTTCATTTCCGGATCGCCGCCGCTGCGGGCAGCAATCATAATCTCTTTGATGATGCGGGTGAATGCTTTCCCGCGCTTGGCGTCCAGAGCGGCCTTTTTGTGCTTGATGGTCGCCCATTTGGAATGTCCTGACATGGTAAAACCTCTTTGGCGAGCAATCGCTACACGAGTTGCGCGCTGGCCTAATAGATCAGAATATCACGCAGCATCGTGCCGGGTGGCTATTGGAAAGATTAAGAGGCGAGGCGTCGCCGAGGTTGGTTCTGCGATGGTTTGATTGCGGGCCGGTGGTCAGCCGGCGATCCCAACGTAGCGGAAACCGTACCGCTCTAATCGAGTGCGATCGAGTGCGTTGCGCCCGTCCAGAACGATAGGCGAATGCATTCGGCCAACTAAAGTCTCCCACTCCAAATCGCGGTATTGCGGCCATTCCGTGACCAATACCAAAGCATCCGCCTCGTCGGCTACTTCTTCCGGCGATTCGCAACAGATGGCTCCCAGGTCTCCGTATTCGTGCTGGAAGCGCTCCATCGCAACCGGATCGTGAACCCTCACCTTGCAGCCTCGATCGATCAGCTTGCGGGCAATGTCGATGGCCGGAGCTTCGCGCAGATCATCGGTATTGGGTTTGAAGGCCAGTCCGAGCAAACCGATGGTCCTGCCTTTGAGGATCTTCAGTTCGCTGAGCAGCTTTTCGACTACCCGTTCGCGCTGGCGACGGTTGATCTCGCGAGCCGCCTCGACGATCGGCATCGTCAAGTTGTACTCCTTGCCGGTGGAGACGAGCGCGGAAGTATCCTTCCCAAAGCAAGAGCCGCCCCATCCGATGCCGGCCTGCAAGAAGCGCGTTCCGATGCGGGCATCCAGGCCAATCCCCTTCGCGACCTGGGTAATGTCGGCGCCCACTTTCTCGGCTAACTGCGAAATTTCGTTGATGTATGAGATCTTCAATGCAAGAAAGGCATTGGCCGCATACTTGATTAGCTCTGCGGAAGCCAGGTCGGTGGAAATCAACGGCACTGCTCCGATCCCTTCCGGACGCGGCAGGTAGGTCGGCGGTGTAAAGGTTTGGTCCAGTATCGGGCGGTACAGCGAGTACAGCACTTCCAGCGCTCGGGAATCGTCGGACCCGATCACCACGCGGTCCGCGTACAAGCTGTCGTGCAGGGCCGTGCCTTCCCGTAAAAACTCCGGATTGGAAGCCACACAGAAATGGTGGTTGGCTTTTCGGCCATGGTGCTGCTCGTAGGATTCGCGCATCAGGGAATCCACCCAGTTGCCGCTCCCGATCGGGACCGTCGACTTGTTCACGACCACGACGAAGTCACCATTGAAATGCTCGCCGATGCCCCGCGCCGCCTGAGAGAGATACCGCAGGTCGGGACTCCCGTCTGGAGATGGCGGGGTGCCTACTGCAATAAAGACGACTTCAGCGTCGTTGACCGCGCCGGCATAATTCGTGCAAAAACGGAGATTGGATTGCGCCTCTGCCATTAACTCGGTCAAAAACGGCTCATAAATAGGCGTCTTGCCCGCCCGCAACGCAGCGATCTTCTTTTCATCGGAATCGATACAGGTCACTTTATGACCCAAGTACCCCAAACATACGCCCGTGGTCAAACCCACATATCCAGTGCCAATAATCGATACGTTCATCCGGTAACTCCCCCATCCACAAGCTAACAAAGCGAACTCGAGCGGACAAAAGACATTCGGTACTGATTCAGCGGACGTAGTACTGGATCGCATCCGCTAAAGTGCTTCTCTGGATTGTTGTGCTACTTACTTTGCGCTTTTGGCCGCGACAGGGGGCTCGCTTTCCCGGTTCTTGGTTTTCCAATTCCATGCGGTTTGGATGATCTCCGGAAGCGAGGACTGCCGCGCTTGCCATCCCATGACGCGGGCCGCTTTGGAAGCGTCGGCGACTAGGCGCGGGGGATCGCCACTCCTACGGCCGACCTCCCTCACCGGCACGGCACGCCCGGACACGCGCTCCACCGCGGCGACCACTTCTCGAACGGAATAGCCTCGCCCGGTACCCAGATTAAAGGCGGTGCTCGGTCCGCCGGCATCCAGGTACCGCAGTGCCGCGACGTGCGCCTCAGCCAGATCCGTCACATGAAGATAGTCGCGAATGGCGGTTCCGTCGGGGGTGTCGTAATCGGTGCCGTAGATTTCGAGGGCATTTCTAAGTCCCAGCGCCGCCGAGATCGCGAGCGGGATCAAGTGCGTTTCCGGCTCATGATCCTCGCCCAGTTCGCCGTCCGGGTCCGCACCGGCCGCATTGAAATATCGAAGAGCCACCCAACGGAGGCCGTAAATTTCTCCGTACCAATGGAGGAGACGTTCTACCATGCGCTTGGATTCGCCGTATGGATTGATTGGTTCCTGGATGTGATCCTCGGAGATGGGGACCTGCCGGGGATGTCCGTAGGTTGCGCAAGTAGAGGAAAACACGATCGTACGGACTCCTCGAGCACGCATGGATTCGAGCAGATTAAGGGTGTTTAGAACGTTATTGCGGAAGTAGAGTTCCGGCGTCTGCATGGACTCGCCGACGTAAGCGTAGGCGGCAAAGTGCAGGACGGCTTCAACGGAATATTGACGAAATGCCTGGTCGAGCGCTGCTCGATCGCCCACATCCGCTTCGATCAGCGGTCCCCACTTCACGGCTTCCCGGTGACCCCTTTGAAGATGATCGATTACTATGGGTTGGGAACCTTCGCGGGCCAATTGCTTAGCGGTGTGGCTACCGATGTAGCCCGCGCCGCCGGTGACAAGTATATTCATTCTTATCTTGATTCTACATTTGTTCCAAAATGCGGCATAGTGCTTCGGAGTGCTTAGTTCTGCTTTTGAGGGATTGAGGCTTCGGCGACGCTCAGTGCGGGTTGGATTAGCGGCCGCAGGGATGCTCCGGACGAGCAGTATCGCGCTCGAAATCGGGGTCGCCGGAGTGATCGCTGATGTTCTCTTTTCGCCTATTTTTCCAATAACTTCGACGGGGTTATTCGTACTAGTACCCCGCAAACTCATTTGGTCCTAACGTTCATTGACACTTGTCATGGCATCCGCCATACTCCGAAGTGCGTACTGACAATTGTCAGAAAAACCTCTGAAATCGCGTCGGAGGGCGCCGAGGACTGTTGGCCAAATCACATCAGAACCATAAAGTTGGGACTGAAATGGCGGTAGCTTGTGCAGAAGTCTTCTGAGTTCCGAATCAACTCGCGCAGCAGGGAGGTCCGAGCGTGGCGGTATTAAAACCAAGAGAACGGCTAGTTTACTTCAGGATTTCCGAGGACGAATTCCGTCAGTTTGTGAGCGTGTGCGAGCAGGAAGGAGCTCGCAGCGTGTCGGATCTTGCCAGGAGCGCTGTCCAGCGGCTGATTACAGACGGGCACCGGCAACGGGAAGACGACGAAATGACGGAGAAGATGCACCAACTGGAAAAACTCATAGCGGCTGTCACCGAGCAACTGCAATTGCTCGTCAAGAATCAAAACGATCCTAGCGCCGCCATGGACTTCGCAAAACGCATTCATGAATGCCTTTCGAATAATACCTTAGTGGATACGAATGGTCGGGGGGAACAGTAACATGGATTTTCTCGCTGGTGGTTTGGAAGACAATAAAGGCCGCCTGGTGCCGTATGCCGAGCAACCCTTCCCATCCGAGAACGGGCGAGCTTTGCAGCCCCTTTTGAACGGAACGGATGGGGCCGCCGAAAAGGAGATCGACGTTCTCCGGCTGCTGCGCAGATATTGGCTGCTGCTGCTGCTATTCATGATCCTGGGGGCGGGCGCCGGTTTCACGTCCGTGGTGCTGAGCTCGCCGCGCTATAAGACACACTTGCTGCTGGAGGTCATGGGGACCACCAGCATACTGAAGAACAGCGCCGTGGACAGCGGTAACTTCGAAGCCAACGAAGTGAACATCGAGACGCAAATCAGCATATTGCGCAGCGGTACATTCTTAAAGCGCGCGGCGGACCGATTCCAATCCGAGACCGTGCCTCTGGCTCCCACCGGCCGCGACATCTTCTCGCGTCTGCGCCAGCGCATTCACCCTGCCACGCAAGATCCGCTGGAAAATGCCCGGAATGGCCTGGCGGTCGCAATCCAAACCTTCGATGCCCGGCCGGTGAACAAAACCAGACTCATTGAATTGATATGCGAGTCCACCAGCCCGGACGTAGCCGCTCAGTTCTTGAATTCCATGGCGGCCGAGTATAAGGACGACACCACGCGATCCCGCATGCAGACTTCACAAAAAACCGCCGAATGGCTGGCCCAGCAGATTGAAGATACGAAAGTGAAGATGCAGGAATCGGAAGAACATTTGCGCGATTTTATCGCGGCTTCCGGAAACGTATTCGCGGGGCAGGACAACACTCTCGACGACACCAAGCTGAATCAATTGAAAATGCAGCTGGCGGCAATCCAAGCCGATCGAATCGCCAAACAGACCCGCTATGAACTTACCCTCAAGAATCCGCCGGAAGCGTTAGGAGAGGTGTTAGGCGACTCCGGACTGCGCGGATACCAAGATCAGGTCAACCAGCTCAAGCGGGAGCGAGCGTCGCTGATGACCGTGTATACCCCAAAGAACGAGAAAGTACAGAAGATCGACGCCCAGATCGGCTCCTTGCAGAAATCGTACGACACCGAAGCCCACGACGTGGTCAGCCGGATCAAAAACGACTACGAGGCGGCCGTGCGGCAAGAACATTTGTTGAATGCCGCGTATTCCAGTCAATCCCAGCGCGTCGGCGCAGAGGGCAGCAAGGCGGCACAATACGGCGCGCTCAAAAGGGAAGTCGAGACCTGGCGGCAAATGTATCAGACCTTGCTGATGCAGGGCAACGAAAATGGCTTGAGCAGTTCGGTTCCGATCAGTCCGATACGGAGCGTAGAGGATGCTGCTCCGCCGGAGTCGCCTTACAAGCCCATGCCGATCTTAAATATCTCGATGGGGACGATGCTAGGCGGAGTGCTTTGCGGACTGCTCGTGTTTCTCCGGGAACGCGCCGACCGCAGCATTAAGTCTCCGGGCATATCGCGGCGAATGTTCAACGCTCCCGAGTTGGGCGTGATCCCGAATCTGAGCATTAACAACGGCGCCCCAGCCAGCTCCTGGCGTTCGACCAGAAGCATCAGCATCCCGATGAACGGCAAGCCCGACGATGCCGCGACCGCTCTGGTCTCGTGGCAAAGCGGCCCCACCTTTATCGCGGAGTCATTCCGAGGCACTTTGGCATCCATTTTAAGGAACCAAGCCGCCGGAAAATCTCAAAAAGCGATTCTCATCACCAGCCCTGGTCCCGCGGAAGGAAAGACCACCGTGATCCAGAATCTAGGAATCGCGTTAGCAGAGACCGGGCGCAAGGTTTTGCTGATCGACGGCGACTTCCGCCGGCCCCATCTGCACCGTAAGTTCAGCCTGCCCAACGAGTGGGGTTTGATCGATTTGCTTTGCGAGGATCGCCCGCTGAGCGAGTATCCGCCCGATCGCTTAGGCGTCTTTACCGGATTCCCAGGGCTGTCCATTCTGCCCAATCGAATCAGCTACCACAACGTAGCTAAAGCGCTTTATTCCCCGAGACTGCGGACCATTTTTGAGACTTTGATCCGGCGTTACGACATGGTGTTAATCGACGCGCCGCCCATTTTACATGTGGCCGATACGCGCATCATCGCGCCCCTGGCGGATGCTCTGATTCTGGTGCTCCGCTGCGGCGTAACCGACCGGGAGAGCGCGATGGAGGCCTATCAGCGCATCCAGGAGGACGGTTTGACCTTGCTCGGCACCGTGCTGACCGACTACGACCTGAGTTCTGACCGGAAGCGGCAATACTATTACGATTATGGCGACACCAGCAGAGCCTAGACCGATAGAAACCTCCGCGGCTCGCGGTTGCCACGCCTGGTCTCGAATTCATCTGCCAGCACGGTTCAGATGATTCTAGCCGGCGGCCTGCTGGTGCTGGCTTTTTGGCCGATCCTGCTGGGCATTTACGGCAGCTGGTTCGATGAGCACGCTTATATGGAGCACGGCCTGCTGGTCGTTCCAGCGGCTGCTTACATGGTATGGACGGAGCGGCACAGGCTCCAGAAGGTGCTGCCCAAGCCGTCCGGGTGGGGAGCAATTCTTCTGCTCGCAGGAGCTCTCCAAGCCGTTTTAGGAGTGGTGGCGCAGTGGATTTGGGTTAGCCGGATGGCATTCCTGGAATCGCTGGCCGGCTGCATTTTGCTGGTATATGGCCGTGAGATGCTGCGGCGCCTGATGTATCCGCTGGCTACGCTCATCCTGATGATTACTCCGCCTACTTTTGTTTTTGAGCGCCTCACCCTCTCGCTCCAGCTACTCGCCAGCACCTTGGGGGCGAGCTGTCTGGACGCATTAGGATATTCGGTATTGCGCGAGGGCAACATTCTCGAGATGGTGGGGATCAAGCTCTCGGTGGAAGAGGCGTGCAGCGGAATCCGTTCCCTGCTCGCGATCATTTTCATGTGCGTCCTATATAACTTCTTTTTCGTGAACGGCCGGTCCATGAAGGCCTGGCTTCTGGCCATGGCCATACCGATCGCGATTCTCGGCAATGCAGGCCGGATCGTCGCCAGCGGCGTGGCCGGTCAGTACAACCACGCCTGGGTGGCGGGCGCGACGCACGAAGCGTTCGGATACGTGAGCGTTCTGATCGCAGCCTTAGGTTGCATCGGGCTGCACCAGGGAACCCTGTACCTGCAAAAACTTTGGCGATCTCGATCTCATGTCTAACGTAAAGTTATTTAGTTCGACTCTGAAAGGCTGGTTTGCGCTGGCAGGTCTGATCCTGGTGGCTCAAGCGGGCGCCATGCGCTTGCTTTCCATACCCGAAAAAGAGCTGCCCAACCCCCTGCTGCAAGATCTTCCGACCGAGCTCGGCTCCTGGAAGACCGCATCGGAGCAGTCGCTCGAGCCGGATGTGCTGGCGTACTTGAAACCGGACTCCTACGTGTTACGCGACTACAGCAAAAGCACCGAAAGCCGGACCATCAATCTGTTCGTGGCCTATTTCAAGTCGCTGCAGAACAGCTATGGCCCGCATTCCCCAAGCGTCTGCCTGCCGGGAAGCGGATGGCTGGTGCACTCGTCGCGGATCCGGCCTTTATCGGTTCCGGGACGCGCTCAGGGCATTCCGGTGAACGAGTACGTCCTGGAAAAGAACGATGACCGGATTCTGGTGCTGTATTGGTATCAGAACGACCGGAATATCTGGGCCGCGGAATTCAAAGCCAAGCTCACGCTGCTGCCGGACCTGATTCGATACCGGCGGTCGGATGTCAGCCTGGTCCGCATCGTCACCCCGCTGCGGGGAGATGACGCGACGCAAGGCTTGGCCGCCGGCGAAGAATTCGCCAGATTGATCTTTCCTTCACTGGTCGAGAAATTCAGGGTAGGCGATTAAGGCTGGCATCTAATGCGAGTCGTTTACTTGAATCCCAGTGGTCAATTGGGCGGCGCCGAGACCAGCTTGCTGGAGCTATTGGCGAGCCTCCGTGCGGCCGCTTCCGATTGGGAACTGTGGCTGGTGTTGGGCGAAGACGGCCCGCTGGCTGAAGAGGCGCGCAAGCTCGGAGTTCAGGTGGTAGTAGAGCATTTTCCGCCGGCACTGGCGCGGCTCGGGGATGCCCAGAATCGCCCCCTGACGATGTTGGCCGGGCTATTTCCGGCGGCCCTGGCGAGTTTCGTTTACAAGAGACGCCTGCGCCGCTGCGTGCAGTCGCTCCAGCCGGACGTCATTCACACCAATGGGTTCAAGATGCATCTGCTCGGCGCATGGACGCGCCCCCGCCGAACGCCGCTGGTCTGGCACATTCACGATTATGCCAGCACCCGCCGGCTGGCCAGCCGCTTGCTTCGCTTATCGCGCGGGGCTTGCAGCGTGGTGGTAGCAAACTCCCAAAGCGTGGCCGCGGATCTGCGGACGTTGCTGCCGAACTTGCCGGTTGTCCCTATCTACAACGCGATCGATTTGGAACGGTTCTCAACCGCCGGGAAGAAGCTGGACCTGGATGCCTTGAGTGGTCTGCCGGCTGCCGCGCCGGGAACCATTCGGGTCGGTTTGCTGGCGACGTTCGCGCGCTGGAAAGGCCACCAGGTATTTCTGCGGGCGCTCGCTCGACTGGCCCCCGACGTACCGATTCGCGGATATATCATGGGCGGGCCGATCTATCAAACCAATGGCAGCCAATGGTCGCGTGAGGAACTGGAGCAAGAAGCCCGCGATCTCGGGCTGGAAGGCAAGGTTGGTTTCACCGGCTTTGTGCGGGATACGCCCGCCGCCCTGCGCTCCTTGGATATCGCGGTCCACGCCAGCACGCAGCCGGAACCTTTTGGGATGGTGATTATCGAGGCCATGGCGTGCGGCCAGGCCGTCATCGCGGCCCAGGCCGGCGGAGCGTCCGAACTGTTCACTGATGGTGAGACGGCCTTGGCCCACGCGCCCGGAGATGAGGCTGGGCTGGCGCGCCAGATTCTGCGGCTGGCGGGAGACCACGAACTGCGCGAGCGATTGGGCCGGGCGGGACGTGCGGCGGCCGAAAGACATTTTCACGGCAAGCGCCTCGCCCGCGAGTTGCTGACCGTGTATCGCGAGATTGGCGCAATTCGGGGCGAGGTTCCATCCATAGCGCCGTCGAAGCAGCCTGCTGCGCAGCCAGGGAGTGAGATGTGCCGACTTTGAACGCGAGCTTAATTACCGGCGAAACGGCCGGCCAGGCGGGCATCCATCCCGCCGGACGCCTGCGTGTACTGCACTTGAATGCAGGCAACTTGTACGGTGGCGTGGAGACTCTGCTCACCACTTTGGCCGAGCAAAGGAATCTCTGCCCCGGAATGGAGCCGCATTTCGCGGTCTGCTATGAAGGCCGGTGCAGCCAGGAGTTGCGGGTCGCCGGGGTTCCAGTAGACTTGCTCGGGAACGTACGGATCAGCCGGCCCTGGACGGTCTGGCGGGCGCGACGCCGCTTGCGCCAGTTGCTGGAAAAGAAGCATTTCGATCTGGTGTTGTGCCATATGGCTTGGCCGCTGGTGGTGTTCGGCGGCACCGCCCGGGCGGCCGGAATCAAGGTTGCATTGTGGGAGCACGGCTTTGAAAGCAGCACGAGTTGGCTGGAAAGGGCCGCGCGCCGGTTGCGGCCGGATCTTACGATCGCCAACAGCGATTTCACCGCCGGCATCGCGCATCATCATTTTCCTGATGCGCCAGTCCGAGTCATGTTTTATCCGCTCGCGCTCGCCGAAGCGCCGGCGGCGGAGAAAGAGCAGTGGCGAGCCGCCTTGCGTGACCAGCAGGGGGTGGACGCCGACACTACCGTGATCCTACAAGTGAGCCGCATGGAGCCGTGGAAAGGCCATGTGCTTCATCTTCAGGCGCTCTCCCGGCTAAAAACGGCGGAGAAATGGGTTTGCTGGATCACCGGCGGTCCGCAAAAGGCCAAAGAAGAACAATATTTCGGCGAGCTACGGCAGCTGGCGAGTCAATTGGGCATTGCCGACCGGGTTCGATTTCTCGGCCAGCGCTCCGACGTTCCCAAGCTACTGGCCGCCGCCGACGTTTTTTGCCAGCCCAATCAGGGGCCCGAACCGTTCGGGATCGTGTTTATCGAGGCGCTGTGGGCCGGACGGCCGGTGGTCAGCACGGCCATGGGCGGCGCCCAGGAAATCGTCGACCAGACTTGCGGATTGCTTGCCCAACCGGCCGACCCGGACAGCCTGGCGCAAGCGTTGCGGCGCTTGATCGAATCTCAAGAATTGCGCCAACGGCTGGGAACCGCGGGACCTTCGCGAGCACGGCAGCTGTGCGACCCGGCGGAGCGGATGAAGGACCTAAAAGCAATGTTGCAGGACGCAACAGCGTCGCGGTAGATGCCAAAACCTATTGCCCGGACCAACTGATCTCATGTTAGAAACTACGATGATTGCCACATTCCCTGATAAACCTTTCCGCACCATTGCGCCCAGCCGCAGATGGGTAGCCATCGATGTCAAGGAGTTCTGCCGTTCCCACGAGTTGCTCTTCTTTCTCACGCTGCGAGACGTAAAGCTCAGATACAAGCAGACCGCCTTGGGCGTTATCTGGGCGGTATTGCAGCCTCTGCTGACGATGTTGATTTTCACGGTGCTGTTCGGCAGGGTAGCGAAAATTCCATCGAATGGCGTGCCGTACGCGCTATTTGCTTACTGTGGGCTGCTGCCCTGGACTTTCTTCGCTAATGGCCTCACCAACAGCAGCAATTCTCTGGTCAATAATGCCAATCTGATCGCGAAAGTGTATTTCTCGCGGCTGGTGATGCCCACCGCGGCTGTGCTGGCGGGATTGATCGATCTGGGAATATCCTTTCTTCTGTTGCTGCCGCTGTTCATCGGCTATCGAGTACCACTGACCTGGAACGTGCTCGCTCTGCCGCTCTTAGTGCTGCTGGTAACGCTGCTGTCGCTTTCCGTGGGTCTGTTTTTTTCCGCGCTCAATGTTAAATATCGGGATATCCGGCATGCTCTGCCCTTCTTGGTCCAACTGGCCATGTTTGCGACTCCGATCATTTATCCCCTCAACCTGGTGCCGGCACAGTGGCGCTGGGTAATCAAAATCAATCCGATGGCTGCCATTGTGGAGGGTTTTCGCGCCTCGCTTTTGGGCCGGCAATTTGACTGGCCTGGACTGCTGCAAGCGGCCATCGTGACGCTCCTGCTTCTTACGGCCGGTGCATTCTATTTCCGCAGCATGGAGAAGAGCTTCGCGGATGTCATCTAGGGATTCCGGAGTAGATGTAGCCGGTACCGGTACGTTCAGTAGCCAGTTTCCAAACGCCGGGTTCATTGACGTCTGTCATAGGCATACCGCATACTCCATTTTCGTATTGACGTTCAGCTACTTCCGTAGCATGCAGAACAACTTCGCGGACCTTATCTAGAGACCTTATGCGACCGATCATACGCGTGCACGATATCAGCAAGTCTTATCGCTTGGGGAGCCGCCAGCAATACGCCACGGTGCGGGAAGAGATTGTCAAAGTTCTTCAACGGCCGCTCGATCTGCTGCAAGGAAAAAGGAAGCCCAAGCCTGAGACCCTGTGGGCGCTGCGAAACGTCAGCTTTGACGTTCGGCCTGGGGAGGTGCTGGGTGTCATAGGCAGGAATGGCGCCGGCAAGTCCACCGTGCTGAAGATCCTTTCCAGCATCACGGAGCCCCACCTCCGGAAAAGCCGAACTCTATGGCCGCATCGGAAGTTTGCTCGAAGTGGGGACCGGATTTCACGGCGAGTCTCACGGGGCGGGAAAACATCTACCTGAATGGAACCATTCTGGGTATGAAGAAGCGCGAGATTGATCGCCGCTTTGATGAAATTGTCGCATTTGCCGAGGTAGACCGGTTTCTGGATACGCCGGTAAAACATTACTCCAGCGGCATGTATACGCGTCTGGCTTTTTCCGTGGCCGCGCACCTGGACCCCGAGATTTTGGTGGTCGACGAAGTGCTGGCGGTCGGCGATGCGCCCTTTCAGCGTAAGTGCCTAGGCAAGATGGGCGATGTCGCGCGGCAAGGCCGTACCATCCTGTTCGTCAGCCATAATATGGCGGCCGTTCAACAGCTGACGCACTCTTGTGTGATTTTGGAGGCCGGCCGTCTGATTTACCATGGGCCGACCGAAACGGCGCTGAGTAAGTACCTTTCCACCTCGCGGGAGCTGGCCTCCACCATTTACGACGTCAGAAACGCGCCGCGCCGGATCCCGGAACTCAAGAAGCAAGTCGAATTCTTAACTGCGGAGGTGGCCGGTCCTCCAGTGAAACTGATCGCCGCCGACCAGCCCATTCGGCTCAACGTGCTGGTGCGTGGAAATGAAAATGTCGATCGTTTTCGCTTGAGCGCGACCATCTTCCGCGTGGATGGCACACCGATTGGAATCGGCTTTGGCCCGATCGTCCATTCCATCGAAAAAGGGCAAGAATCCTCCTTGGAGCTGGCCGTTGCGGAGCACAATCTCGCTCCCGGACAGTACCACGTAGCACTCGCTGTCGGCAGCGGGAATCACTTGGAAGGGCACAGCGAGTTTGACGTGATCTTCGACGTTTGTCACTTTGAAGTGATGCCGCTCGAGGGTCCGGGAGGCGTGCAAGCTACCTGGGCCTCGGTTTGGGGGACCATTCATTTCAACAACGTGTCCAGCAGCGAGTGCGGGGCGCTGGTGCGATGATGTGCACGGCGGACGACTGTCGAGGCCGACAAGCTTCGACGCCGCCTGCGCCGTCACTGGATGATCGCGGTCTTAACAAAATAGGCATGCACGCTTTTAGACACGAGCGAACGATTCTCGCCCTCCCGAGCAGGCTAGGGATATCCAAAGCAGATCTTCGAAGGATCGGTGAATAATGCTCGCCCTTGGCCTGTGTTTATTCGCCTTCCTCGCGTCTTATTTGGCCGGACGGCGTTCGCTCGGAAAGGGCCTCGTCGCGGTCCTGGTGTTTGGATATTTTTACGGCATTGTGCGCGCCAATCTGCTCACCGCCTACGCACATTTCATCTTCGACGCAGCGGTGCTGGGCCTTTATTTGTCGCAACTGTGGAACAGCCTGGATTTGAAGGGAAACAAGCGCTCGCGTGCGGTGCTGTTGTGGACCGTACTGCTGATTGGATGGCCCGTGCTCCTGGTTGCGATGCCGTTCCAACCGCTGTTGGTTTCCTTAGTGGGGCTGCGCGGAAACATCTATTTCGTTTTTCTGCTTTTGCTCGGCGCGAGACTCAAGGGGAAGGATCTGGTGGAACTCTCCCTGGGGTTAGCGGTCTTGGATCTGATTGCCTTGGCTTTTGGAATAGCAGAGTACGTGCTGGGAGTGCCAAAGTTCTTCCCGCTCAGCCCAGTGACGATGATCATGTATAGCAGCCGCGACGTCGCGGGCGGTTTTTTGCGTATTCCATCGGTATTTTCAAACGCTCACGCCTTCGGCAGCATGATGGTTGCATCGGTCCCTTACCTTATTGGCTTGTGGACCAGCCGAGAGAGAGGAATTTACCGGTTTTTGGCGATGATCGCAATTCCAGCCGCGCTGATCGGCATGCTGTTGTCCGCAACCCGGACGAACTTCGTGGTCGGCTGTGCGATGGTCGGCTTCGTCCTCTTCACCACGAAGATGAAAGCCCAGCACAGATTCCTATTCGTGCTCATCATTGCCGCCGTCGGCGTGGTTGCGCTGCGAGACGTACGGCTCCAGCGATTCAAAACACTCGACGATACGGATTACGTCACCGACCGCATTGCGGGGAGCGTGAATCGGGGATTCTGGGAAATCCTGGTCGAGTACCCCATGGGCAATGGGCTGGGCGGGGGCGGAACGAGTATGCCGTACTTCCTGGAGGGGCAGGTAAAGAATCCCATTGGAATGGAAAATGAATATGCCCGAATCCTTAGCGAGCAAGGGATCATCGGCCTATTGCTGTGGCTGAGTTTTTTGATTTGGTTTTTCCGCAATTACCGAACTGCCTTCGCGCAGGGCTGCTGGATGGTTCCCAGGCGACTGGTTTGGTGTATGACCGCGTTTGCGTTTGCGACCGCCTGGATAGGAACTGGCACGCTCACAGCCATACCGGGAACATTTTTGCTATTGCTGGGCATGGGTTGGGTCCTCGTTCCCCCTGAGCCTATACCCGCGCTTCCCAGATATCGCGTACCGTTCCCGGTTGAAAGTTCTGCGAAAGCGTATGTCTCCGCGCAACGTTAGCCAAACCAGCGCAGAGCAGCAGTATATGCCCGAATTGTCCCAGCCCTCATATCCCTCGATTTCCGTTGTCATTTGCTGCCACAACAGCGCAGCGCGGCTGCCTGAAACACTTCGGCATCTGGCCCAGCAGCAAGTCCCTTCCGGCTTGGAATGGGAGATCGTGGTGATTGATAACGCATCGACCGATGAGACGCTCAACGTGGTCCATCAGTTTTCAATCCAATATTCCGGCATCGTTGTGCGTCTAGTAAGCGAACCCAGGCTGGGGACCGGATATGCAAGGCAGCGCGGCATTGCGGAAGCCCTTCGTGAGATCGTTTTGTTTGTCGACGATGACAATTGGCTGGCACCTGACTATCTTCATCTTACGGCGCAAATTATGAAGCAGCATCCGGAAGTCGGCGCGCTGGGAGGCATGAGTAGTGCATGCTGCGAAGGTCCCGAACCAGCGTGGCTTCCTCGGTACCAGGGCTGGTATGCAGTTACTGGAGCGCCGAACGGCGCCGCGTCGCTCAGGGAAGAGGGCTTTCTGTGGACCGCCGGGACTGCTTTTCGACGCCGGATCCTGGATGGCCTGAAAGGATCCACCTTGCTCGTCAGCGGTCGCCGGGGGCAGTCCCTGGACGCCGGTGAAGATCACGAGCTCTGCAATTTGATGCAGCGCTGTGGAGAGAAGTTATACCGCTATTCCGGCCTGCATTTTAGGCATTATTTGCCTGCGGCTCGCTTGACGTGGGATTATCTCAAGCGGCTGCATTATGGCGAGGGCCTGGTGAGCGTGAAACTGGACGCATACCGGATGGAAACGACATCATCGACGTGGCGCAAATGGCTACTGCAGTCCTGGTGGGCTCAATTGGTCTACGTCTGGTTTAAGATCTTGCGCTATCAGCTCTGGTTGGGCCTTTCCCCTGCGGATGTACCAGGCGACGCAAGAGTTCTCTTCCTCCAAATTTATCGAGGCCGGCTCGCAGCGCTGTGGTCACATCGCGGGGCTTATAGACAAATGGTGACCGGCAAAGGGGCCTTAAGTGGTCCGTCCATCGCCGGGTAGTCTTGATTTCCAAACCAGACGCTTATGCAAACTATTGCAAATGCTCTTTGTACGTTAGGCCTGTATCGCACAGCGCGTACGGTGAGGAACCGCTACATTCAACCCAGTCTTTGGCGGCGAGCCGTTCGCTGGCGGGCGTTCTATTCCCAGTTCGTTTCGCCGGGAAATCTGGTATTCGACATCGGCGCCAATCAAGGCGATCGTACCGAGCTATTCGTTCAGATGGGAGCGAAGGTAGTCGCCGTTGAGCCGATACCGTCGCTGGCAGGCCGCCTGAAAGCTATTTTTCGGTATTCGCGCGTGAGCGTGGAAGCCGTGGGTGTCGCAAGCGCGCAGGGTACGCTTCCGATCCACATCTGCTCAACCAGCGAGTGCTCATCATTTTCTGACACATTTATCGCGGCCCAGTCCAAACAAAACAGCCACTTCAAATGGGACCGCATCGAGACGGTGCCCGTAATTACGGCCGACTCTTTAGTCGAGAAATATGGCATTCCCTCCTTCATTAAGATCGATGTAGAAGGATTCGAGGACGAGGTATTGGCTGGATTGAGCCGGCCAGTGCCAGCACTGTCATTCGAAGTGCGCCCGCACGATTCGACGTCCGCGGCAGGCGCCTCATTAGACCGATTAGGTCGCCTGGGGCGCTATGAGTTCAATATTTCCCTGGAAGAGACTCTGACGTTTGCACTCCCTGAGTGGACCGATGGTAGGTCTATGTTAGCCGCCCTTGAGCGGATGCCCTGTTCGGGCTGGCGTTACGGCGATATATACGCCCGGCGCTTGGAAAACTAATCTGGTTGCATGAAGCGCACGTTGGTCGTGTCTGCGAACGCTCTTCCCCGATTGGGCGGCCAGGGCTTGAATCTGTACCACATGGTGGCCGGCTTGCGTCAGGATTTTGATGTCCGTTTGTTTTGCCGGGCTTCTTTTCCGGGCGTTATGACCGAGGTTGTGCCCCCCTCGGCGCTGAGCGCCTTGGTTGGCCGCGTTCCGGTGCTGCGGCGCTTGCGCGATTGGCAAGGCCGATTGTCCGACGTGCATTTCGACAACTATGTCGCTCGCAGGCTCCCGCCCGCCAAACTGTTCCAAGGCGTCAGCGGACAGTGTTATCAGAGCCTGGAAGCCGCCCAGCGTCGTGGCTGCCGGACCGTGGTGGATTCCATCACCACCCACATCGACGATTTTGTTGAGCACCAGAAGCGGGAATGCGCCAAATTCAATGTACGCCCGGCTACCTCGGAGGCGATCCGCCGGCGGACGGTGGCGGAGTATCAGCGCGCGGATCTCATCCGAGTCTTGTCGGAGCACGCGCGCACTACGTTTCTGGAAAGGGGCGTCGAGAATGTGGTAGTGCTACGGCCCCGGATTGACGTTTCGGAATTTCCCGAGGCCACCTTCCGGGAACCGAAGTTCCGCATCAGTTTCGTGGGATTGCTGGAACCCTGGAAGGGTTTCCACTACCTGGTAGATGCTTTCGAGACCCTGGCCGTAAAGGACAGTGAATTGGTGTTTTGGGGCGCTCCCGGGAGCCGCCCGGTGACGCAGTACATCCGCGAACGGATCGAGAGAGATCCGCGCATCCAGGTGCGTCCGGTGCAGGTGCGGGAGTGCTATGGCGAGGTCTACGCCAAATCCAGCGTTCTGGTGCATCCCTCTCTTTCTGAAGGGTTTGGCTACGTGGTGGCGGAGGCCATGGCGAGTGGGATTCCGGTGATTGTAACGCGAAACGCGGGGGCTGCCGATCTAGTTACCGACGGAGAGAACGGGTATGTGGTGCCGGCCCGGGACCCGGAGGCCATTCGAGACCGGTTGGCTCATCTGGCGGCCCACCCTGCCCTTCTGAAAAAGATGGGCCACGCGGCGCGGGAATCCATGCGAGTTCGCAACGGCGACGAATGGCGCAGTTATGTGAGCGCTCTGGAGCGGCTGGCATCTTGATCCGGCTCTGGATGAACAGTTTTCTTTATGTGTGATGCTACTGCAGTGATTCTATGCGGCGGCAAGGGCGAACGGCTCAAGCCGTTCACCGATCATTTGCCCAAAGCCCTGGTCCCTCTACAGGGAAAGCCCTTGTTGTACCACCTGATGAACTATCTGGCGCAGTCCGGCATCTCTCGCTTTGTGCTCTGCGTGGGCTATAAGGCTGAATGCATTGAGCAATTCGCGCGCGAGTATACCAAGCCCCGTTGGCAGGTTCAGTGCGTTAACTCCGGCGACGCCAACATGGCGGACCGCATCCTCGATGCGCGCCCGCACCTCGAAGGGCCGGCCTTGATCTGCTACGGCGACATTCTGGCCAACGTGGATCTGGCGGAACTCGAGCGCACCCATCGGGCCAGTAGCGCGCTGGCGACGCTTACCGTCTATCCCCTGCACAGTCCGTTCGGCATCATTGAATTCGATCAGAAGAACAGAATTACGAAACTCGCTGAGAAGCCCGTGTTGCCGTATTGGATTAACATCGGCTTCATGCTGTGCGAGCCCCAGGCGCTCGACTTTCTCCAGCCGGGGTCGGACATGATGAACTTTTCCGAGTCTCTCGCGCAAGCCGGCGCTTTGTTCGCTTATCAGCACCTCGGCAGACATCTCACCATCAATACTGAAAAGGAAAGACTACAGGCGGAAGCGCAAATGACCGATTTTGCGACCGTCATGGATTACCAAGCGATATGAGCGATATGAAGGATAAACGCGTACTCGTCACGGGCGGTTCCGGATTCATCGGATCGCACCTGGTCAGGAATCTTCTGGAGGCCGGCGCGAAGGTAGCTGTTACCGTGCGCTACGGCAATGTGATCAAGAACGTCCGCCTGGCGGACTGTTGGAATTGCATCAAAGTGATCGAGGCGGATCTGCGCAATCGCGGTGCGCTCAAAGCCATCCTGCGCTTCGATCCGGAAGTGATCTTTCATCTGGCGGCCTACCAGCACGTGGGCGAAAGCTTTGGCCAGGTGGAGGAGTGCTTCGATGTCAACGCCAAGGGCACCGCGAACCTGTTCGACGTGTGCGAGAATGTGCCCAAATTCGTCTATACCGCCACTTCCGAAGTCTATGGCTTTCAGGAAGCGGTGCCGTTCGTCGAAACCATGGTGCCCAGCCCGCTTTCTCCCTACGCGATCACCAAGTATGCGGGCGAGATGTACTGCCGGATGAAGCAGCGGATTGGAGGCCCGACCTCCATCGTCATTCTGCGTCCCTTCAATGCCTTCGGTCCCTACCAGAGCACCAAGGCGATCATTCCGGAGCTGATTCTGAAGTGCCTGCGCGGCGACACCATTCGAACCACTCCCGGCGAGCAAACTCGAGAATTCAATTTTGTCACCAACCTTTCTGAAGGGATGATGCTGGCGGCCGAGCATCCGGAAAAGATCGACGGACCGATGAATCTGGCCGGCGGCGAGGAAGTGGCCATTCGCGACCTGGTGCACAAGATCGCCGAGCTTACCGTCTCCCGTTCGCGTCTGGAAATCGGAGCTCTACCCTACCGGCCCAACGAAATCTGGCGGATGCGCGGCGACGGCTCTCGCGCCGGGCAAGTGCTTGGCTGGAAGCCGCGCGTTAGTTTAGAGGAAGGGGCTCAGAATCACGATTGACTGGTACCGCGAGCAAATCGCGCAAGGCAATCCCGTGATCCGTACCGCCTGATTCGAAATTGGCCCTCCCTCGTTTCGTTCGAGTGGACGGGAATTCAGCGCTGGCGAAGTCGTCGTGAATAACTCAGGCATCGTATTCGTTACGGGCGGTTCGGGCTTTGTGGGCCGGCGAATCGTCAAGCTTCTCCGGGAGCGCAACTTCAAGATCCGGCTCCTGACGCGCCGGGCTCCCGAGCGCATCACGGATGTGTCCATCGAAGTCGTAACCGGCGACCTGACTCAGCCCGAAACCTACGCCACGGCGTTGCGCGGGGCCTCGGCCGTGGTCCACGCGGGGCTCACCGACAACTTCACCGCCGACGTGGAAGCCACCTTGACACTTCAAGAGCGCAGCGCTCAAGCCGGTGTCCAAAAGTTCATCCACTTGAGCAGCATCGTCGTGAATGGATCTCAGCCGGATGGCACCATTCTGGAGGACACGCCCCCGGCTCCGGCTTCCGACACCTATGCGCGCGCGAAATTGGCGATCGAGCGCGGGCTGCTGGCGAGTTCTGGGACGCCCGAATTGCTCATTCTCCGGCTGGGATGCGTCTATGGTCCCGGCGGAGGCTGGTGGAGTAACAGCCTGCTGAATCTAATGGAGCAGGGAAAACTGATTCTGGTCAATGGTGGAACGGGAACGGCCAACCTGATCCATGTCGCGGATGTGGCCGCCCTGGTCGCGACACTGCTCGAACGTTCGAATTCGCCGCTCGACATTTTCAATGCGACCGACGGGATGCCGGTCTCCTGGAAAACTTATTTCGCGGAGCTGGAAGGCATCCTGGGAAAGACCGCGACCGTGTCCATGAGCTT
Organism: Bryobacterales bacterium; assembly: GCA_963732175.1. Classification (GTDB taxonomy): domain Bacteria; phylum Acidobacteriota; class Terriglobia; order Bryobacterales; family Bryobacteraceae; genus Palsa-89. The sequence continues at coordinate 270,435 of CAVSYF010000005.1, forward strand.
CGACGAAGCTCTCGAGTACGGAAGAAAGTGGCTGCGGCCGTCGCTCCCGCGCCGTGCGCTTCGGAAGCTATTGAGCCCTGAACGGATTCATCCACTGGATGACAGCGCGATTCAAGGTTTCGCCAGCCGCGCGATTTATAGCAATGAAAAAGCCTCCGCGGTGCTCGGTTTCAAGCCGGTCTACGACTTGAAAAGCGGCATGGAAACCGTACGGTCGGACTGGAACAGCCGCCGGTCCGAGAACGGCTGCGGAGTCTCCCTCGCATCCAGCGAACTGGGATGAAAATCCTCATAGCAACTCAGCACCGGAGCATTGTAGGCGGAGTAGAGACCTACCTGCAGGCGGTCATTCCGGCCTTGCTGGAGAGCGGGCATGAAGTCGCCCTGCTGTGCGATTACGCTCCTGCCGATCCTGGAGCGCCCACCGTGGATCCACCCGACGCAAGGTTGCCGGTTTGGTATGCCGAAGAGCTGCGGAGCGGCTCCCGCCAATGGCAAGAGCTGTCCGGCTGGGGACCGGAAATAGTCTATTCGCACGGGATCGCTTCACTCGAAATCAACCAATTCCTGCAACAAACCTACCCCACCGTCCTTTATCTGCACGGCTATTGGGGGACTTGTACGACCGGCCGGAAATGCCACGCTTTTCCGGTCCTGCAAACTTGCACGCGAAAGTTTGGGCCCGCTTGTCTTTTGTTGCATTATCCGCGGCGTTGCGGCGGGCTGAACCCGCTGCTGGCCTGGCAAATGTTTCAGACCGAACGCGCGCGCAATGCGCAGCTCGCCGAGTATCGCTCCATTCTGGTCGCCAGCACGCACATGTACGCGGAAATGCAGAGGCACGGCGTAAGCTCCGACCGGCTGCAACTGCTGCGTTTACCGCTGAATGATTTTTCTGGTTCCTCGCCCGCTGGGCCTAAGACGCCGGACGGCCGGCTGCTCTTCGTCGGACGGTTGACCGACGTAAAGGGCGTTGACTTCCTCATTCGCGCGCTGCCGCGGGCGGAAAAGAAACTGGGACGGAAGCTGACACTAACCATCGCCGGGGATGGAAGCGAGCTTTCGAAACTGCAACAGCTGACGGCGCGTGAGGGAATCGCCGCTACGTTCACCGGTTGGGTGGACAACGCCCGGCGGCGCGAGCTGATGCGCGGCGCTGATCTTCTGGTGGTGCCCAGCTTGTGGCCGGAACCCTTTGGCCTGGTTGGAATCGAGGCGGGAAATCTCGGTTTGCCCGCGGCCGGGTTCGCAGCCGGTGGAATTCCGGATTGGTTGATCGCGGGCCGCACGGGAGAGCTCGCGCCGGCTGATCCGCCCACCGTGGAAGGTCTCGCAGATGCGATTGCGAGGTCTCTTGCCAACCCGGATCACTATGCCAGTCTCTGCCAGGGAGCCTTTGAGTTCAGCCGGCAGTTTACGCTGGAAAAGCACACCGCGGAATTGGAAGCTATCTTATCCTCCTGTGCGGTCGCGTCTTCCCGCGCGGTCGCGTCCAAGACACTAATTGCTCCAGAGGTCTCGAGTTCGAATCGTGGTCGCTAACCGTCCCGCTACGCCCGCCGATAGCCGGCAGTTCCATGACCAGCCTCTGGCCGGCCCCGCGCCGCTGCGCGTCGGGATTGTGTGCGATTTTTTAGAGGAAGGCTGGCCCAGTATGGATCTGGTCGGCGATATGCTGACCCAGTGCTTTCAAACCCAACTGGCTAGCGACGTCGCGGCCACAATGTTGAGGCCGGCTATGCGCCCCCGGCTGAGCCGGATGCCTTTTCTGGGCAGACAGCGGACCACCCGCAACTGGGATCGTTTATGGAATCGGTTTGTCGATTATCCACGCTGGCTGCGCCAGAACCAAAAAGATGTGGAAGTGTTTCATCTGGTGGACCACAGTTACGCGCAACTGATTCCCGCCCTTCCTCAAAAACGCACGGTCGTGACGTGTCATGATCTGGATACGTTCCGTTGCCTGCTCGATCCGGAGCGCGATCCCCGGCCGGCCTGGTTTCGCTCCATGACGCGTCGCATTTTGGTTGGCTTCCGTCAAGCCGGCCACGTCATCGCCGTCAGCAACGCCACTCGGGATGAGCTGCTGCGCTACGCGCTGGCGCCGCCGGAACGCATCAGCGTGATACCGAATGGCGTGCATCCGTCGTGTAAACTTTCGCCCGATCCGGCCGACGATGCCATTGCCGCGACGCTCATGCCGGGATCGGATAGCGGCGCACCCTGGCTGCTGAATGTGGGAAGCACCGCGCCAAGGAAGCGCCTGGATGTGCTGCTACGGGTATTTGCGGAGATCCGGCGCGAGATCCCGGAGGCCCGGCTGGTGCGTGTCGGGGGCTTCACGGAAGCTCAAATGAAGTTAATCCAGGAGCTCAACCTGCAGGACGCGGTAGTGAATCTGCCTTTCCTGGAGCGGCCGGTTCTCGCGGCGGCATACCGGCGCGCCACTCTGCTGGTTCATACCGCTGAGGCGGAGGGTTTTGGCCTCCCGCTGATCGAGGCCATGGCGTGCGGCTGCCCGGTGGCTGCGAGCGATCTTCCGGTTCTGCGCGAAGTGGGAGGCGGAGCGGCTTCCTATTGCCCGGTGGGCCAAGTCAGCGCTTGGAAAAGAACGATCCTGGAACTGCTTCAGGAGCGCTTGGCGCATCCCGGCGCCTGGCAGCTTCGCCGTGAAGAGGGGCTCGCTTGGGCCGCCCGTTTCTCCTGGGTGGAGACGGCTCGGGCCACCGCTCAGGTTTATCGAAGCGTCCTCGAGAAGAAGAGATGAGCACATCTGCTGAGGTAGCCACGGCTGATCCAGCGCTCGGTTCCAGCCGGCGCGGCATCACGTGGCATGTCATTACCTGCGAATATCCTCCGCAGTCCGGAGGTGTCAGCGATTACACTTACCTGTTAGCGCAGGGCATGGCGGCCCGCGGCGACCAGGTACACATATGGTGCCCGGCTGGTCCCGGGAAGGCGCCGGACATCGAAGGAGTCCAGGTACACGCCGCCTTGGGCAAATTCTCCGTGAACGATCTAAGAGCCGCCGGGCGGCAACTCAACCGCTTTCCGCAGCCGCGGCGTCTGCTGGTTCAGTGGGTGCCCCACGGGTTTGGATACAAGTCTTTGAATGTGCCCTTCTGCCTGTGGCTGTGGCGCCGGTCCGTACGGGGCGACCGCGTGGACCTCATGGTGCATGAGCCGAACTTGCCGTTCCAAAAAGGACGCTGGAGGCAAAATGCCGCCGCGCTCGTGCACCGTCTCATGACGTTGCTGGTGCTGCGGGCGGCTCAGCAAGTCTGGATGTCTACTCCGGCTTGGGAGCAGCGGCTCCGGCCTTACGACTGGGGCCGCCAGCGTAGCTTCCAGTGGCTGCCCGTACCGAGCAATGTACCGAGAGTGAACGATCCCCCGGCCATCGCGGCGATCCGCGGCCAATACGCAGCCGGCGGCCCGCTGGTTGGTCATTTCGGCACCTTTGGCCAGCCGGTCACAAAGATGCTCGAAGCCATTATTCCGGCTTTGTTGCGGCAGAAAGAAAATGCGTCCATGCTTCTGATCGGGTTGGGCAGCAGCGCCTTCCGGGACCAGCTCGTTCGCGCCTATCCTGACCTTGCCAATCGGCTTCACGCTACCGGAAAGATTGAAGCCGGCGAGCGCCTCTCGCTGCATCTCAGCGCCTGTGATCTGATGCTGCAACCTTTTCCGGAGGGTGTGACCACCCGGCGAAGCAGCCTGATGGCCGCGCTTTCCCATGGCCGCGCAACCGTCACTACCGCCGGAGCGCTTACCGAACCGTTCTGGCGAGCGAGCGGCGCGGTCGCTCTCGTGCCGGCCAAGGACAGTGCGGCGTTCGTGGAATCAGCCGTAAAGTTTCTCGAGAGCCCAGAAGCGCGGGCCTCGCTCGGCGACGCTGCACTGGAACTTTACCGCCGGCAGTTCGACATCCAGCACGTCGTGCGGCTGCTGCGCGGGCTGAACGAACGCGGAGAGGAACTCCAGTAGATGAAAAGTGCAAATCCAACCGCTGCCGCCACTGCCCTGTCGTCGCCGGAGCGTCCATCGCTCGACCAAGCCGTTCGCGAGATGTTGGCCTATTTTTCGAACAATGCATGGTTCATCAGTTCCTATTGGCCCGAAAATGAACCGCGCGCCAGGCGAATGCTATCGGACTTGGCGCGGCTCATACCATCGGGCGGAACTGTGTTCGAACCTGGGTGCGCGAACGGCTTCATCAGCTTCCTGGCGAGCCGCATCGGCTACCGCGTCACGGCTACCGATGCTTGGGAGCCGGAAGAAAGAGCGGAACTTTTCCGGCGCGCCGGAGTGCGCTGTTTCGCATCCAACCTGAATGAGCTGGACCCCTGGCCCGGCGTCCCGGACGGGAGCTTCAACGCAGTATTATTCGGCGAGGTCTTCGAGCACCTGCTCAACCACCCGGTAGGCATTTTAAAGGAACTGCATCGAGTGCTCAAGCCAAGCGGAACGTTGCTTTTGACCACTCCCAACCCCTCCACGCTCGCGAACGCCGTCCGGGTGCTGCTCGATCGCCACAGCCTCTGGGGCACTGATGATTTTGCCGGCACACCCAAGCTCCGCGGCACACAGATTATCGACAAAGGCGACATTCACTACCGCGAGTACCAATCCGGAGAGTTGCGCAGGTTTCTGTTAGCGGCCGGTTTTCGAGTGGATCTCGCCGGCTACATGTACCTGGATTCTCCAGCCGGTTTCCCGGCCAAGCGATTGATCAAGCGCATACTTGGGACGTCCGTGATGCGGCACCGATTGTTTGCCTCCTGCAATTACTTGATCGCCACCAAGGTTTAATAAATCCAATGACTACCACGCAAGCCAGGGCCGCCGTTGAAACGCCAACATCCGGAAGGAACAGCTCGCGGATGAAGATCGCCTTCGTAGTACACGATTATCATCGTTCCGGCGGGCATAGCCGTTATGTGGCCGAGTTGGCCACCCGCTATGCCAAGGATCATGAGGTCCACGTTTTCGCCAACCGCATCGTGGACGACGGGACCTCGGGGATTCACTTCCACACCGTCCCCGCCTGGCGGGCCAATGCTCTTACCACCGTCCTCAGTTTCATTTTGCCGGCTACACTGCAGGTGCGGGGCGATTTCGATATTGTGCACAGCCAAGGGTTCTGCGGATTCTTTGGCAACGTGTTTACCGCGCACATGTGCAACCGCGCCTGGGATGAGGCATTGCGCAAGTTTGAAGGGGGGCCGACCGGGCGTGAAGCCGTCTTTAACGCGATTACCAGCGTCTTGGAGCATTATGTGTACCGTTTCGCCGGGGCCAGCGAAGTCATCGCGGTCTCCGAACGTGTCCGGCGCGACCTCGTCCAGTATTATCACTGCCCGGCACGATCCCACGTGATCTATCACGGAACCGATGTGGAACTTTTTTCCCCTCAGGTCAGACGAGCTTTGCGCGCCCAGGCGCGAGCGGAATTCGGAGTGCCGGAAAACGAATTTGTCTATCTCTATGTAGGCAACTTGCGGAAGGGCGCACGCCGATGCATTCAAGCCTTGGCCCAGGTCGATCGAGGAATTTTGCTGTGCGTGGCTGCAACCGATCCGGAACCCTACCGGCGTTTTGCCGAAGAATGCGGGCAAGCGCAGCGCGTCATCTTTGCCAGCCATACCAAACAGGTCGAGAAGGCGTATGCGGCCGGCGACGCTTTCCTGCTCCCCACTCCCTACGATCCTTTCGCCCTGGTAGTCTCGGAGGCCATGGGATGTGGTCTCCCCGTGGTGGTCAGCCAGGAAGCCGGCGTCGCGGAATTGATCCGGCATGGAGTGAACGGATTGCTTCTGGAAGACGTCACCAGCCACGCGGAGCTGGCCCGCCATATGCGGTTCCTGCAGGAGGATCCCCAGCGCGCGGACTCCCTGGGGCGTGCCGGTCGCGAGACGGTGGAAGCGATCACCTGGGACGCAGTGGCGGCGCAAACACTGCGCGTTTATGAGGACCTGCTGCAAAGACGCCGGCCCGAACCGCGATAACCGCATGAACATAGCATTTGTAGTCAATGGCGGCCATGAAAGCGCGATGGGCGTGCGGGCCCGCTCCTTCGCCGTGCGGTTGCAGGATCAATTCGTCATCCATTGCGCCTATCGGACTGGGAATAAGCTGTACGCAGTGGTGCGGTTGTTTGGTTTCTTGGTGCGTGTCCGCCCGGCGCTTTGCTATGTGTTCGACATGGGTTATTCCGGAGTGCTGGCCGCCGGGATCTACCGCATGGTGAGCGGCTGCTCTGTGGTGGTCGATACCGGCGACGCGATCTATGAACTCAGCCGCAGCACCGGCAGCCGCGGGCCCTTGGGTTTATGGCTGACGAAGCGGCTCGAACAGCTTGCATTCTCCATCAGTAGCCGGGTGGTGGTGCGCAGTCACCGGCACCAGGAGCTGCTCGCCGCCGAAGGAATTCGCGCCGATGCCATTCCGGACGGCGTCGATTTGGAACAATTCTTCCCTTGCGAGCAGCGCGAACTGCGTCGACAGTGCGGCCTCGAGGGGTTCACCGTGCTCGGAATTTTGGGAAGCCTGACGTGGAATGCACGCCAGCAAATGTGCTACGGATCCGAAATTGTCGACGTCATTCATCGTCTGCGCGAATGGCCGGTGAAGGGGCTGGTGATCGGCGATGGAAGCGGGTTGCCGCAATTGAAGGCCCGCTGCGCGGCTTTGGGAATCGAAGACCGCGTCGTATTCGTGGGCCGGATCCCTTACGACGATCTTCCGCGCTATCTCAATCTCATGGACATCAGCGTTTCAACACAAACCAACGACATTGTGGGACAAGTCCGGACCAGCGGCAAACTGCCGCTTTATTTGGCCTGCGGCCGATTCGTGCTGGCCACCGATGTTGGCGAAGCCGGTCTCGTGCTCCCCGCCGAGATGCTGGTGACCTACCACGGGACCCACGACCCCGAGTATCCTGCCCGCCTGGCTGAACGCGTCCAGGCGCTTTTGGAACACCCCGAGAATCTTGCCCGGCGCGCGGAAAGCGTGGCCATCGCGCGAGCGCACTTCGACTACAATCTGCTCGCCTCCCAAGTTGGCCAGATCATTGAACGGCTCGTTCCGGGCGGAGGCCGTCGGGCCTCGGATGGCGCCGCTTTGAACCGGACAGCCGAAGCTCACCTGGACCGAAGCAACGCTCGTCCGCTGGGAAAACGCTAAGATAACTACACTGCGCCCGCCTTTACGCGAGGCGGATGATTCCGCTTAGAACTCAAATTTTGACGGACATACAATGAACACTGGCGTCAGCAAGGCCAAATTGAAAAATCCCGGCCCGAGTTCTTTCGAGCGCCAGAAGTCTTGGCCGCGAAAAGAGCTCTTGTCCCTCATCCGTCAGGAAGCCGAACTCATTCTAGAGCGCGCTGCGGCGCCCGGCGCTGACCAGCCATTCTGCTCGCTCGAGCATATGCAGTGGTATCTGGAACTCTCGAAGGACTGGGCCGTCGTCACGCTTGCCGAACTCTTCCGCAGGCCCGCCGGGGCTTTGCTCGATGTTGGAGCGTATTTCGGATTGATCGCCGGCACTGCCTGGCGGAACGGGTGGAAGGCGAGCGCTGTGGACGTTGTCCCCCTGCCCAATTTCAGCGGCCTCGCGATACCGGAGCGGCAAGCCGGGTTCTATTTGTGTAATACCTCAGTCGATCCATTGCCCTTCCCCGCCAGCGCTTTTGACGCGGTCCTTCTCAACGAAGTGCTGGAGCATCTGATGTATCCCCCCGCCCTGCTCTTTGATGAGATTCGGCGCGTGCTCAAACCCACCGGGCGGCTGATTCTAACAACTCCGAATCCAGCGGCGCTCAGCAAAATTCTGCGATTGGTGCGGGGGCTGACAAACGAGCCCAATATCGACGTTTTCATGCAAGATGAGACCTATACTTATCAAGGCAAAACCTTCTTCAAATCGCAGCGCGAAGCAAAGATCTGGACTGCGGCCGAGATAACCACGGTTCTGGAGCGGTCCGGACTCAAAGTGATCGACCATTACTATTACGGCAATACCGTGGCGGACAGTCGTTTCCTGAATACCAAGCAGCGCATGAAGGCTCGCTTAAATCGCTGGCTGCGGCCTCTTGTTAAGCGGAATCGTCTGATGGGCGGCGGCACGGTAGTGATCGCCGAAGCGAAATAATTCAGGCAACTTACTAAGTTAGTGAGAATGTTGATTCACAAAAACCGCCTTGAAATTTCCCCTTTCCTGTGAGGCGCTTGAAAAATCTCCACCCCTTCTCCTCCTGACCGGTGGCGCAGCCTGATGGCGAAGCAGGAGGATCCGATGACCTGGAGTGGAGCTGCAGGCGCTATGTCACGGCGCATTGCGACGGAAGCACAAGGTTTCGCCGATGTTGGGCCGGCACCAAACTCGCCGCCCGGGGCGAGATCCCGGCAATGCCAGACCAAACTGATTGCCGGTCTGTTTCTACTTATAAGCTCGGCTGCTGCTCAATCGATCACCATTACATCGCCATCGAGCGGCGCCATAATCGCGGGCTTTAGTTACTCGATTGTTTGTTCCGTCTCCTCGATCAGCACGCTGGCCTATGTCGAACTGCTGGTCGACGGCGAGCCTAGCGGATTTTTCCGGGCCACCGAGCCGCATAGCTGTCCCCCCCTAACCTGGAATTCTTACGACGTCGGGAACGGCGCGAATCATATCCTGCAACTTGTCGCGCTCAACGCGGCACAGCAGGCCTTGGCAACCGGCGCGCCCCAAACGAATCCCGTTGAGAATTGGCTTCCCCAGCAAACCTGCGCCTTCAACGCCGCACCTTCGAACGCCTGCACGGATCTCTCGGTAGCGCCGGTTCCAGCGGCGTCCATGAAAATTGCCATGGCGGGAGACGGCGTCGATTTCGCCACCAATACCGTCACCTTCAAGCCGTCCGGAAGCTCCGCGCCTTCGGTCGTCGGGAGTCCGTCGATTTTCACCGCCTCCGGGACCAGCCAGGCATCCCTTACTTCGCCCGGCCGGTCGATCTCGTCAACCAACAACTGGATAGTAGCCTGGGTGCATTGGTATGTTCCAAACTCTGCCGGTATTGCCACGCTAACGGACTCGGATGGGAACAACTTCCTGGGGAGCTGCACTTCCGCTACTACGATTTCCACTGTGGCCGGCGAGGTATGTTACCTAAAAGCCACCGCCACGCATTCCTCTGGCTATACGGTGACCGCAACCTTTTCTGGTGCGGCGGGATCGTCGCTTTACGTGTATGAGATATCCGGCGCCGCGCCATCCAGCCCGCGCGATGTGAGCTTGAACGATTGGATTGCTTCCGGCGGTGTTCCGCTGGCCGAGATCCTCGACACTGGAATACCGGCTTCCGTCGCAAATGAATTCGTGCTGTTCTGCGCTGGATGGAATTCTTTCCAGCAGCATTCCGCCACAGCCGGCCCGAATTTCACGGTAAATCAGGGATCCTACACGTGGTCGGCATGCGAATACGGTGCGACGGCTGCAAACTGGCTGGGCCAGGAGGCTCTGCTCGTCACCGTGAACGGCGGCAACGCTGGTGTCGCCAAGACCTGGAATTGCTATATCGATGGAAGAGCAGCCTGCGCCCAGGCGCAAACTCCGGGCGTCACCTACGCCTCTCCGAATAGTCTGTACAATAGCCCCTCCGCCACCGCCACCAGCCTGACTTTTTACGTGGACACCACTGGTTGGTACAACGGCCCCCACCAGGTGGTCCTCATGGCTTCCAATACCAACGGAACCAATTGCCCGGGTGGATCCGCTGCCGGATGCCTGTACGGAAGTTGGAATACTCTGGCCCAATGGGAGCAAACCGAAACGTTCTCCAATCCGGTTCTGCCGGTCGAACTGACGCTCACTTATCGAGATCAGAAAGCCGTCTGTCCTGGCGCGATCCCATCGTCTTGCTCGGCAGCCGCTGCGCTATCCGGAACCATTCATTTCACGGACGGCTCAACCGCTGCGGCCACCAGCCTTACGGCGGGAACTCCCGTAGTTCCGGCCACCGATGTAACTGCGGCCAGTATCAGTTGTTCCGGGAGTTCTTGTTCCTGGTCCCCCCTAGCCATCGGTTCCATTTCGGCTTCGATTACAGAGGGAACCTACGGCCTCTCGCGAGTAAACTGGTTCAACGTCGTCGCGGCCAACAATTATCCTAACGTCGGCAATGACGCGACCATCCAAGCCGGTTACGTCGCCGGAAATACCAGCATTATGCGAAGCATGTTCCGCGCCTCGCCTTGCCTGCTTGGATTCACCAGCCAGGGAGACGCTTTCCCAGGCTACACCGCTGCTCAATGCGCCGCCGACTTTGCGGCCGGCGGATGGAACGTGGCCGAACAGCTCGGACTTTCGAATCCTCCGTCGGTCGGCGGGTATCCCAACACCGAGGCGGCTTGGGATGCTCAAGTTCAGAGCGACATTAATACAGCCTGTGCGGTGTTGACCAACGGGCTGCATGTCGGGTTCCAGGCCGATGGTTGGGTCGGCTACGACACGCCCTTTGTTGGCTTGTACTCAGGCCTCCGCGGTTATGCTGCCTCCTTCGCCACCCCACCCCTCCAATACATCTATCAGCAATGGGGATTGCTCTGCCCGCAGGCCTTTCCGAGATGGAACGAGATGAAGGACGAGGTAACGTATTCCAGTATTACGCCCAGCGGCCCGGTTCCCTGCGGTACCGGTAATTGCACCATCGGCTCATCTGGAGGACCTTCGCAAATCGCCTGCGTGGTGAGCACGACCTGCACGGTGACTTGGCCAAGTTACCAGATTTCACAGGGCGCATTCGTCATCTCTGGAAGTGGCACCGGCCTGGATTACAACACTTCGGCAAGCTCCCCCACTCCGGCTGTCTACATCTTGACCAACATCAACGGAAACAGCTTCACATTTCCTAATCCTGGCGTCGGCAGCGTTACTTACACCGCCGCCTCGAACAATTGCGGCTCGGGGGGAACATCCAGTTGCACAACTTTGCAGATTGCTCCGTTCGCTACCGACACCGAGGATGCCACCGGCCAGATCTGCGATAAAGGCCAGCGTACCGGGCCGTGCATTGACTGGCCGCGCTACGATGCTTTCCTCAACTATCATGCCCAGGCCCGCGCCGGGAACGCCAAAGCGCTCTTGTCCTATGCCCCCAGAGGAGCGGATGGGAGCTATTATTTCGAGAATCAGTGGTGCGGCAACGCGAATGTCGCCGATGTCTGCGATCTGTACGATGCCGGCGGGATTGGCTATATCCCTACCGCGAATAGTATTAACGCCTTGATCTCAACCAACGGCGACCCGTATCGAGCCTCTCTCGGGAACCTCTTCGCGACCAAACCCACTTCGATCCTTGCGCCGACTTATGCTATGGCCTACGCGCTCAACGGCTATCCCGTCGCTGTCACCAGCATCAATGGACAGACCATCACTACCGCAACGCCGCATCAGCTTGCCAACGTCTTCAACGGGATCTCCCGGCTATGGGTGACTGGGGCCACCTCCGGCAATGGAGAATACTATGTCGCGAGTAGCCCTACTGGTATGCAGCTCAACGTCGTTCAAGTATCGACCATCAGCAGCTCGGCTACCGGCACCATTACGTTTTCAGGCGGGGCGATGTTTGCCGGCGTGACCTTGGGTCCAGGCAGCGTCCTGAACGATCCGCATTGCTCCACCGACGGGCTTAAGAATTACCGCGGTCAAACCTTCACCAGTTCCACCGGGAACGCGAGTTTTGACAACTCGACGTGGTGGTACGGCATTGAAAATCCAGACTCCTGCCAGGTTCCTTACGGCGAGCAGATTTATCAGGTACCGTCGCTGACCAGCACCGGTGGAACGGCCTATGTCATCGCGGACAATAACGCCATTCCAGGCCGAAATTGGTTTGGAGGGGCCGAAGGCCCTCGCGCCATGTTCGCCGGACTCACCTATCCCATCGTTCTTGGCGCCTGCTGCACGCGGTCCAACTACATGGGACGCAATACGCAAGGGTACAATCGCGCCCAAACCGGCACTTTCGATGGCATGAACACTTGGGCTTTTTCGCTGCGGCAAGTGTTTAACGACGGCCCGTCCATCAACTTGGAAGGCGAGCAAGCCGGACCCCATCCACATTGGGACACCACCGGTAACAATAAACTCGGTTTCGCCTGCTCCGCCTATGCCAATCTGCTTACTCAACGTCTGGTCGCCTATGAATTTCAACCTTCGCTCTCCAGCCCGGATTACGGCGCCTGGTATGAGGCCGCGGTGCGTCGCGATGCAGGCGGCGATACGCTCCTGATGATTCAGCAGTTCGCCAATAACGGAAGCACCCTCGCCGTAAACTTGTCTCCCTACCTCGTCAACGGGCAGCAGATCGTTAAATACGTCGCAAGCTGCGATGCCGGAATCGTCGTATCCACCCTTCCCGCAGGCACAACCTCGGATACCGTGGCTGGACCGTCCGGCTGGTTCGTGGCGTATTTGTTCGCGCAAAACACCACCGGTGTATTGAGTCAACCATCGATCAGCGTAAGCTTGTCCGATGTGACCGGCGCCGCCCAAGTTCAAGTTCTCTATTCGTATTCGCCTTTCCCGTTTGATCAGCAAAATGCCCTGCTGCCCCAGGTTAAGAATTGTGGAACCGGTGCATGCACGCTCCCCGTGGATCGAAACATCGGGCCGATCTATTTTCAAACGCAATACCTTGATACGAATGGACGTATTTTGGCAACCGGCCCCATGGAACAACTTTAGTTATTTCCGATTACCGGGACTCCCGAGCGGCGGCTAAGGTTTTTCTCAGAGATGGACGAATTAACCTTAGGGAAGAAGTACATCCAAGTGTTTGTCAAACCAGCGATACTCCTAGCATGACTTTGGGCACCGGGCAAATTCAGCCGGAAGGCGTTCGCGGCCCTCGGAAGACCGCCGAATCAACGCGCCGGTTGAAGGTACTTCACATCGGCAAGTTCTATCCGCCTCACAAGGGCGGCATCGAAACCCACCTGCAAGCGCTTTGCGGCGAGCTCACGAAGTCCTTGGATTTACGCGTTCTGGTCTCCAGCGACGATCACCGCTCGAAAGAGGAACTGGTCGATGATGTAGCGGTTTCGCGTGTCTCCACGCGGCTGACCGTAGCCTCGGCCCCCATATGCCCGGGGATGATTTCAAAAATTCGCCGCTCGGGTGCGGATCTGGTCCACCTGCATTGGCCCAATCCTACTGCGGTTCTGGCCTATCTCGCCAGCGGACATCGCGGACGCCTGATAGTCACCTATCATAGCGACACAGTACGCCAAGCGTTCCTGAGCGCCCTGTTCCAGCCATATCTGCATTCCGCTTTGCGCCGCAGCTCCGCCATCATCATCACCTCGCCGGACTACGCGCGAACCTCGGCCATACTCTCGCGCTATCATGATCGATGCCATTTGATTCCTCTCGGAATCGAGCTGAAAGATTTTGACCAAGTGGACACGGTCCGCGTAAGCGCGATTCGCCGGCACTACGGAAATCCCCTCATCCTCAGCGTCGGCCGCCTGGTCTACTACAAAGGCTTTGAGTACCTGATCCGCGCGATGAGCCAAGTCAGTGGAAAGCTGTTGATCATCGGGGACGGTCCGCTGCGTGGCCCGCTGCAGCAGCTGATTACAGAACTGGGACTTACCGAGAAGGTCTTCCTCGCGGGAGAAATTCCGGGCAAGTTGGCGCCCTACTATCAGGCCGCCGATGTGTTCGCGTTACCCTCGGTGGCACGCAGTGAAGCCTTTGGGATCGTGCAGCTGGAAGCCATGGCGGCCGGTATACCGGTAGTAAACACTCGGATCGATTCCGGGGTGCCGTTTGTATCTTTGCATGATCAAACCGGACTCACCGTACCGCCTTCGGATGCGGATGCCTTAGCGGCGGCCCTGAATCGCCTGCTCTCCGATCCTCAATTGCGCAGGAGGCTCGGTGACGCTGCCCGCCTCCGGGCGCAGACTGAATTCTCTCTCGAGACCATGGCGAACCGGACCATTGCCTTATATTCGACCGTCATGAACCGCGGCATTTAGCCGCTTCAGTCCCACTATTCCGTACTGCAGCGTGCGAAAGGTACCCCGCCGGATGCGACGCTCCCCTGATCCAGGGAACAGGTTGCGGTGGTCGTGGCAGACCAGTTGCCGTTGGGCCACATGCTTTGAGCCCACGCTGCCATTTGGTTGATCAACGTCTGGCTGACACCGTAATAAGCAAACTGTGGAATCATGTAAAAAACCCGGTCTATCCAATTCCCCGAGTCTGGCTGGCCGGGCGTGGGAACCGTGGTTAGACTAATCCCGCTCGCGGCGAATTGTTGTGGCGTGAACTGCTGCACCTCTTGCAGCCAGGATTGCACCAGGCCGTTATAAATCGCCGATCGAGTGGACGCCGGCGTCCCAGCCCAAATGCTTCGAGAGCCGGGGCTCACTTCGCGGCTGATATCAGCGACCATCCAATTCCAACCGCTTCCCAGCCACCAGCTTGGGCCGGGACCCTGCGGCCCGATGCCGTTGTTCTCGATTTGAAGAGCCTTGGTCATCCAAATGTTGAACAACCCTGCCTGCGGAGCGCTGTCATTGTTGCTGAACTCATTCGCTAACATCGCGTACTCATAACCCCAGTCGATGGGACTGTTCTGCACCTGCTGATATTCAGAGTTGTTCAGAACCAATTGAGTCTGATACCAGATCTGCGCCAGGTAGGACCAGGTCTGCACGCTGCCGTTGTCCAGTCCCGCCGAGCCTTGCGGGATTTTGAGCATGTTCGGAGACGCCAGGAACGGGAATTGCGAATACCACGCACGAGCCTCCGATTTGGGGTTCGTAAAAACGCTTTGCGCCATGCCTTCCAATCCGAACTCCTGGTTTATCTCCCAACTCTTGACCAAGGTCCAGAGACCCGGTGGCGTAGACTTGACTCACGTACGCAGGCGTCCAAGTGCTCGGGCTGAGGTTATTGGTTTTGGGCGAAATGTAGTTCTGATAATTGCCGCCCCAGTTCTGAAAATATCCGACACTGTTGGCGTAAGCCGTCGCATTGCCGGGCTGTAACTTCGCACGAACTTGAAGATATAGCCTGGTAAGCAGTGGAGGTCATAAAATCGCCCCACGCATCCATGGGGTGGATCATCGGCAGCCAGCTGTTCCAATCCGGTAATTGGAGCGGAATCGCCGTCTCGCGGACATTCAGCACGCCATTCGGCGAGAAAAAGCCGGCTTGCACGCCCGTGGGGAACATCTCGTTCATCAAATCCTGATCGCTGTTTAGCACGGCGCCAATGCCCGCGCCCGCCGACCAATTCGCCACCGGCTGCTCATCCAGCCCCGGCCCAGGTTGATAGGGCGGATTCCAGGGCCTGCCTGGGTTGGGCACGTTCAGCGAACGAATATAGCTTGCGATCTGATTGCCTTGCTGTGCCGTCAGTCCGTGGAATATCGATCGGGCCTGAATGGAATTATTGGAATAGTTGAAGTACTTCAGGTCCCGGCCGTCTTCGGAATGGCAATCCATGCAATGCGCTTGAATCGGCTGCGCGCCTGACGAGGTTGGAACGGTTAGCGAAGCCGTACGCCAAAGCGTCTGACCCGCGGCGATATCGGCGGCATCATTCAACGGCGGTTGCCAGGTATTGGGGTCCTCATTCACAAACGAGGAAGAAGAAATCAGCTGCGTGCCGCTGGAGTTTTCAATGTTAAAGGCCAGGACGCGGAACCCGCTCACTCGCCCATCGGTCTGGTTGAAGATGAAGCTCACGGTATTGGAACCAATCACCACCGAGCCCGCCGGCAAATTCATGGTCATGGTCAGCGTGTGGAAGCCTCCGCCGATCCCGCCGTAGGCGTTGGCCAGCCCCAGCAAGGTCACGGTGCTGCTGTTAATCGGCGTCCAACCCGAATTGTTCACTTGCACGCTGGCCTGCGTTTGCGTGCGCAAGCCGTGGATCTGCATCCAAAGTTGCAGCTGTCCGCTGAGATTCGTTCCCGCTGGAATCGTAAAGGAAGCCGATACCGTGGTCCCGTTTGGACCAATTACCTCCAGCGGTAACTGGATCGTAGTGGTCTGAGCAGGAGCGGCGCCGGGGCGGTTGGCTGCGCGCTCACCGCGGCCGAATTGGCGCTCGTCCCGCTTGCGTTCACCGCCGCAACCACATAATAATAGGTGGTCCCGTTCGTCACGCTCGTGTCCGTGTAGCTGACCGCCGTCACGCCGCTCCCAATGGTGCTGTACGGGCCCTCCGCTCACCGTCGCACGCCCCACGTTGTAGCTGCTTGCTCCCGAACTGGCGGTCCAGCCCAGTGTCACTTGTGCATTCCCCGCGGTCGCGGTTAGTCCGGCCGGTGCGACCGGAATCGCCGGTGGCGTAGGCGGCTTCAGTATCACACTCGCGCTCACTAATACCGCGGCGGTAGCAGTGTTGACCAGGTTCACGGTGACCGTTTGCTGCGTTGAAATCGCGCTGGGAGCGGTGTACAAGCCGCTTGGAGCGATGGTACCAACTGAAGGGGTAACCGTCCAGTTCGTGGTGGTGGTGGTTCCCGACGAGGTTTGTGCGCTCTGCAGACCGGTGACGGTGAACAATTGCGTCTGGGATGCCGCCAGGCTGATCTGGGTCGGGCTGATGCTGGTTACCGCCGGAGTGGTCGGCGTTGGCGAAGTGGGCGTGGGCGTGGTTGGGGTGCTGGTGGTCGACACCGTGGGTATCAGCGAGATCGCCGCGCTGGCCGTCTGGGTAGGCTGCGCCACGCTGGTGGCCATGATGGTTACTGTCTGGCCGGCGGTGATCGTCGCCGGCGCGCCGTACAGCCCAGTGGACGAGATGGTTCCAACGGCCGGAACGATCGACCACTGCACGGCTGTGTTGCTGTTGCCGCTCACCAGCGCCGAAAATTGCGATGTCCCTCCCGCATTCAGCGCCGTAAAAGTCGGGCTGACTGTCACCGTGACGGGCTGCGCTGTGCCGGCCCCTTGCGGCAGGATCTCGATGGCATCGATCTTGGCGTTGTCCACACTGGCGGCGAATTGGATGGACATCACCCCACTGGTGACCACGGCATTGAAGGTCTCATCCAAGGCGCGGTTGGCCCCGCCGGCTTGCGCGAAGATATCAAAATTGGCGAGCACCCACTGGCCATTGAGGGCGACGCTGAAGATGCGGCTGCCAGCACTGGTCCAGTAGTTCTCCGCGAATTTCAGCGTGACTGCATAACTGCCGTTGGGCACCGCAAACCTGTAAAGGAAGCCCGTACCCCAGCGCTCCATTTGATACAGCGCCGGAGTGTTGGTTCCGGCAATCGACGCGGTAGTCGTATAGGTGCTGGTCGGCGCGGAAGTGGTGCTGGCGAAGCCGTAATCAGCCGCCCACACATTCCCCTGCGGATCCGTATATTGCGGGCCGCCGCAGCGCACGAAAACAGACGAGGTTCCGGTGGAAGTTGTGGTGCTCGTCGATGTTGTGGTTCCCGTGGTCCCGGTGGTCTGCGTCGTTCCAGTGGTCTGAGTTGTTCCGGTGGTCTGAGTTGTTCCGGTAGTTCCCGTTGTCCCCGTCGTTCCCGTCGTTCCCGTTGTCCCCGTTGTCCCCGTTGTCCCCGTTGTCCCCGTTGTCCCCGTTGTCCCCGTTGTTCCCGTTGTTCCCGTTGTTCCCGTTGTTCCTGTTGTTCCCGTCGTTCCCGTCGTTCCCGTGGTCCCGGTCGTTCCCGTTGTTCCCGTGGTCCCGGTTGTTCCCGTGGTTCCCGTTGTCCCCGTTGTTCCCGTTGTTCCCGTTGTTCCCGTTGTTCCCGTGGTCCCCGTCGTCCCACCGGTCGGCGCGGTGGATGGGGGCAAGATCTCGATCCCATTAATGGCCGCATTATCGGTGGTCGCCGTCAACTGGATCGTGATCGTTCCGGTTGTCACGGCCACGGTGAAAGCTTCGTCCAACGCCTGGTTGGGCCCGCCGGACTGCGCGATGATATCGAAGTTCGAAAGTACCCACTGGCTGTTGATCGCAACATTAAAGATACGCTGCCCAGGCTTGGTCCAATAGATTTCCGCAAACCGTAAGTTCACCGTGTACGTCCCGTTTGGAACATACAGAATCCTATATAGAACGGTGCTCCCGATGCGCTGGGTTTGATAAAGACCCGGAGACAGTGTGCCGGTGATGGTAGCTGTGGTCGAAAGTGTTTGAGTGGTACCGAGATAGTCGGCGTCGGCCGCCCACAGCACGCCTTGCGGGTCAGTATAAGGGCCGCCTCCGCAGTCGATACGAATGGGCGTAAAGCTTTGAGCTTCAACAACAAAAGGAACCGCGAACAGGCACGCCAAGGTCAGGGAGAGCGATCTGGATGAACGTGTCATAATGCTGTACAACCAAAATAGGACCCTCGGCCTTTCCTTACCATCGCGAGTTCCCCCTAACCGGTACGTAGGTTTACACGTAGGCTATGTCTGGTTCTCGCCAGTCTTGTGTGATCGCATTTGGGGGGACGGTTCTCGTAAACTTTTGGGCTAGAACTATATGCGGCTTGGTTACAAATGGTTAGGCAGCTTTCAAAACGCCTTACTGATTTTAGGTGGGACCACTGCAGCGCTCCTCTCTTGTAAGTTCATGCGGGGTGGTATAATCGAGAGGTATTTGACAGCCGTGCCTGTTTCGGCTTCGCATCGTTCGGTGTATAGTCCGCGTTCGATCCTGCCCGACTAGCTACTCTGCCAATTCAGAAAGAGAAGATCAGATGAAAAACATTTATGTAGGCAATCTCAGCTTTGCAACCTCGGAGGAGACTGTTCGCTCGTTGTTCGAGACGCACGGGACCGTCGATCGTGTGAATATCGCCAGGGACCGTGATACGGGGCAGCCGAGAGGTTTTGCTTTTGTGGAGATGAGCAACGACAACGAAGCCAATCAGGCGATGGCTGCATTGAACGGGCGGGACGTGGATGGCCGGACGTTGAATGTCAACGAGGCGCGTCCGAAAACCGAGCGGAGCTTCGGCGGCGGCGGCAATCGCGGCGGTGGCGGTGGTGGCGGACGCCGCAACAATCGCTGGTAATCGCGCGACATCATTTTTGTAGCGGCCTAAGGCGGCAAACCCAAATGCCGCCTTCTGTCTTTGCCGCTCTGCCTACCTTATTAATTACTTGTTCGCATCGCCGAAGTGATCGGCCAGCTGCTTGGCGCTAAACCCGTCGGAGTTGGTTCCCGGCTTCTCCGGCAGCATGCTTGCGCTCCAGACTTCATACTCGGTCACCAGCCGCCGGTAAACCTCCGGTTGCCGGTCTTTCAGATTGGCCCGCTCCAGCGGATCATCGACCACGTTAAACAGGAACGTATTTTCGCCAATTTTGAGCCACTTCATATCGCCGTCCCGCATCGCGCGCTGTTCGTGAAATTTGTATCGCCAGAACAGCTTTCTCGGCACCGGAGCGGCATTTTGCGTTAGCGCGGGAAGCAGATTCATCCCATCCAGCGGATAAGCCGGATCGGCCTGCGCGCGCCGGCCGCCGCCAGCAACGTGGGCATCCAGTCCATCGAGATCGGCGACCTGCTCGGTTGTGGTCTTGGGCGGGATGTGCCCGGGCCAGCGCACGATCGCTGGAATTCTGAGGCCGCCTTCCAGCAACTCGGTCTTCTTGCCGGTGAACGGCCAGGTATCGGCGAACCGCTCGCCCGCCATTGTCGCTGGTGAAAATGACGATGGTATTGCCGGCAATGCCGGCATCATCCAATGCCTTCAGGACGCGGCCGACCTGCATATCCAGTTCCAGCACCATGCGGGCGTAAGTCTTCTGCGAGCCGCCGTCAAAATCGAACAGGCTGCCCTTCAGCCTTAGCGATTCCGCCTGATCGTCCGGCCCTTCCCACGGCCAATGCGGCGCGTTGAAATGCAGGCTGATCAAAAACGGCTGTTGCGCTTTGGCGTACTCTTGGATGGACGCGACGGCGTGGTTGCCCAGCAGGTCGGTCAGATAGCCGGACTGCTCGATCTTCATGTCGCCATCCCACAGGTCGCCGGTATTGGTGTTCGCGGTTCCGGCCTTATGCGTGAAGTAATCGACCGAGCCGCCGCGAAATCCCCAAAAATGATCGTAGCCGCTCTTCAACGGCCCGTAATTGGGCAGCGAGCCCAGGTGCCACTTGCCGATCAGTGTCGTTCCGTATCCAGCTTTCTTGAGCAGCGAAGGCAGCGTCGGATGCTCGGGAGGCAACCCTGGATTGCCTTGGCTTCGTCCGTTCAGCGGTTCTTCTAGACCAATCGGCAGGCGGTACTGATAGCGGCCCGTGATCAAGGCCGTGCGAGTCGCCGAGCATACGGCCGAGTTCGCGTAGGCTTGCAGGAACCGCATGCCCTCCGCCGCCAGCCGATCGATGTTGGCGGTGGTGTATTCGCGCCGGCCGTAGCAGGACACGTCGGCATAGCCCATATCGTCGGCCATGATGTAGACGATGTTCGGCGGCGGACTGCCGGGCGCGTTGCTGGCCGTGGGCCCGTTGCGTGCTCGCCAGGAGAGCGATCGGCGTTGCCGCCGCAGTTACCAGCACTTCGCGCCGCGTGACGGTAGACGGTTTGATCATGGATCCCTCGAAACTATCATTATTGCCCTTGCGCGCCGAGCAGAGAACTCGCTTTTACACTTCCTTAACAAAATGGAGCAGCGGTGTAGCGGAATCTTTACGTGCGAAGGCTACACTTGGAAGTTACTGCGCTTTGCGTCGATCGGCACAAAACTCAATGAATGCGGTGCTTATTCCGGGAAAAATGACGAATCCATTCGCGGCTGGCGTGGCCGTCCTGTTTATGGCGCTCAGCGCGTTCGGGCAGGAAAAGCCGCAAGCGCTCGACGTGCAGCGCGTCCGCCCGAACTTCTACGTGATCTCCGGCGCCGGCGCGAACATCGGCGTGCTGGTCGGCGCCGACGGCCTGGTGCTGGTGGACGCCGGCACGCAAGCAGGCGTCCGCTCAAGTGCTCGCGGAAATCCGCAAGCTCAGCGATCAGCCCATCCGCTACATCATCGATACCAGCGTGGATGCCGATCACGTCGGAGGCAATGACGCACTCTCAAAAGCAGGCCAGACTATCTTCGTGGGAGCCAGCGGTCCGGGCGCCGGCTTCGTCAAAGCGATGACCGGCGGAGCGGCGTCGATCCTGGCGTACGAGACGGTGCTGGCGAGGATGAGCGCGCCGACCGGCCAGTCCGCGCCGTATCCAGCCGACTCCTGGCCGACCGAAACTTTCCACGACAATCCCAAGACCCTCTACTTCAACCACGAAGGCATCGAGGTGCTGCATCAGCCCGCGGCGCATAGCGATTCGGACAGCTTCGTGCTCTTCCGCGGCTCCGACGTCGTTATGGCCGGCGACATTCTGGACGCGACGCGTTTCCCGGTGATCGATTTGGAAAAAGGCGGCAGCATTCAAGGCGAGATCGACGCGCTGAACCGGCTGATCGATCTGGCGATTTCACCAATCCCGTTTGTGTTCCAGGAAGGCGGAACCTACGTGATTCCGGGGCACGGACGAATCTACGATCAGGCGGACGTGGTGGAGTATCGCGACATGATCGTGACCCTGCGCGACGTGATCCAGGACATGCTGAAGCGCGGAATGACGCTCGATCAGATCAAAGCGGCCGATCCGGCGCTGCCCTATGAGACGCAGTACGGCGCGAAATCGGGTTCCTGGACCACCAACGATTTCATTGCGGCGGTTTACAAAAGCCTGGCGGCCAAGAAATAGCAAATGCGCTTCTTCCATTCAAGAACAACCAACACGCGGCTTTTGATCGCGGCGATCGCGGGAGTGCTGGTAACGTCCGCGCAAGTCTACGGTCAAGGCCGGGGACCGGGACGCGGCGGTCCGCCTCCGAATCCAAGAGCGGCGGCACCCATCGATTTGACCGGCTACTGGGTCTCCGTCGTCACGAAGGACTGGCGGTATCGGATGATCACTCCGCCCAAGGGCGATTATCAGAGCGTCCCGATGAACATGGCCTCGAAGCGAGTGGCCGACGCTTGGGATCCGGCTAAGGACACGGCGGCGGGCGAGCAGTGCAAATCGTATGGCGCGGCGGGGATCATGCGCATTCCCGAGCGCCTGCACGTTACCTGGCAGGACGACAACGACGCTCAAGATGGACATTGACGCCGGCACGCAGACTCGCGTGTTTCACTTCGGAGCATGGAAATCGCCGGGCGGGCAGGCAACCTGGCAGGGCGATTCGGTCGCGCTGTGGGACACGCCAGGGACCTGTTGGAGGACGAGGCCCGGGCGGCGGCGCGCCGCGTTCGGGAAGCCTGATGGTGACCACCACGCACATGCGGGCCGGGTATCTGCGTAAGAACGGCGTGCCCTATAGCGAGAACGCCATCCTGACGGAGGATTACGACGTGGTGCGCGAGCGCAACGGAGATCTGTGGTTGATCGTGACGTCAGAGGTTCAGGACCCGCTGTATTTGCGCGAGCCGTTCATCCTGAGCACGCAGTTCAAGAAGCAGGCCGACGGGTCGGGCTGGGATCCGACGCCGTGTTCGGCGACATGGTGATGGTGATGCGATTCCAATTTTCGAGAATACTGGTAGCGCTGCGGGTTGTTGATGGCCGCGGGAATTTCGGCGCGGGCGCAGATCGATCTTTCCGGATCGTGGGCGGCTCGGAATCACGAGGATTCCGAGGATAAGTTCGCGGGCCCCTCGCCGGTGGATTACACCGGGCTTCCGATCAATGCAGCGGCGCGCGCACGAGCGCTGATTTATTCCTCGTCGCAGCTTTCGATGCCGGAGCGGGTGTGCCTGTTTTACCCCCCGTATTACTTGATGATGGGGCCGTTCGGCATGAAGATGTGGAACGAGACCGATCCGCTGACGGGCGTCACGATCGCCTGGAAAATCGGCGGGTGGGAAGACCGCGCGCCGACGACCATCTGGATGGACGACCGTCCGCACCCGTCCAAGAATGCGCCGCATGAGCGGTCCGGTTTCACCACCGGGGTGTGGGAGGGCGATGTCCTGACCGCCTACACGACCCACATCAAAGCGGGCTACATCCGGCGCAACGGCGCGCCCGGCAGCGATGAAGCTACCATTACCTCGCACTTCCTGCGGCATCGCGACCTGCTGACGGTAACCATGTCGGTGGAAGATCCGATTTACTTGACGGAGCCGCTCTATCGCACCCGGACGTTTCAGGTGGAGGCCGCGCCCATCGCTGCGATGGGGCCGCCCTGCATCCCCGGCGACGAAGGCATCAAGAAAGGCGCCGTGCCGCACTATTTACCGGGGAAAAATCCGTTCGTGAACGAACTGACTGAGCAGCTGCATATCCCGATGGAAGCGGTGATGGGCGGAGCCGAAACGATGTATCCGGAATTCCGCAAGAAGATCAAGGATCAGTACAAGCCGATCGAGAAGTGCGTGCACGATTGCGGCGGCCTGGGACAGGGCCGGGCGGCCGCGGCGGGAATGGTCCTTAGCGAGAAGCTCTGAGCGACATGCCTGAATTCTAAGAGACAGGTCTCGTGCAAGAGCGGTACATGATCGCAGAAAAATAGCCACACGCCAGAAGTTGGAATCTGCCATCGTGGAACTAGCGAGGGAGGCACGAGCAACGACTCGGGCGTTGTGCGGGAAAAGTGCAACTGCAAAGAAGGCCGAGCGGTCGAGTAATGATTGCTCGGGCCGTTGTCCACCTTAGAGAGACAGGCGAAGTGTAGTAAGCGAGTAGGCCGACCTTAGAAGATTGCCTTGATCGCGAACTGGATCTGACGCGGGTTGCCGAGAATGCTGGTGATCCGGCCCGCTGCGGGGTTGGGAGTTCCGTTCGCGCCCCGATCCCGTTCATGAACAGGCTGTTGACCGGCTGGCCCCAGTTCGGATGATTCGTGATGTTGAAGAACTCCGCGCGAAACTGCAGGTCGAACGCTTCCGAAATCTTGGTGATGCGCGTATTCTTTAGAACCGCGGCGTCCAGGTTGACGAGGCCCGGTCCATACAGCGTGTCGCGACCCACGTTGCCGAAGGTTCCCACCGGCTGCAGGATAGAACGACGGCCGGGTTGAAATACTTGTTGGGGCCTCCCAAGACTGGATCGGTGCTCGCGCCGGGCACTAAGTCAGGCCGGTCGGTAGCCATGGGTCCCAACCCGATACGGTCGAAGCCGGCTAAGACGGAGAACGGAGCGCCGGTCGCGCGGCTCAAGAGACCGCTGAGCTGCCAACCTCCCAGCGCCATCCCGTGCCCGGGCAGCGCGTAGATGCTGCTAATTCGTAACGTCTGAGTGTGGTCAAAGCTGGAGGGGCCGTAATCGGCTGCGCGCGTTGTACGGATTCTGAATTGTTTGGGGAGCGGTCGGACCTCCCTCAGCACCCTGTCCCGCTGATCCGTTATCCATGGCCTTCGAGTAAGTGTAAGACACCTGTGTCTGCCAGCTTCGGGAGAAACGGTGACTCAGGCTCGCGATGAGACCGTTGTAGTTCGAATTGCCAACCGTGTTCCGAATGGCGAGGCTCTGAAGCGCCGGGTTCAGTCGTATGTTCGGCACGGTGGTGCCATTGGGACCGGCCGTTCCTAAGGCGCCGTTGATCGTTTCGGGCGGATTGAACTCGCTGGTCAACAGGAGATGCCGGCCCTGCGAGCCGGTGTATCCGACGGTGAGAACCAGGCTGGAGGGAAATTCATGCTGGACATTGAAGTTGTACTGCATCTCCATGGGCGTGCTGCCGGACCAATAGTACAGGCCCTGCGCCAGCGACGGCAACGGAAGAGTGACGCCGCTGCCCGCGAACGGGTTCGGGAAGGCAGGATTGCTCGCGCCGCCGAGGTTGAAGGGAGGCGCCAGCCAGTAGGCCGGCAAAATGTCGCGGCCCGTCAGCATGTCGTAAAAAATTCCGAATCCTCCGCGAATGGAAGTCTTGTGATCGGCGAAGGGGTCATAGGCGAAGCCCGCGCGAGGCGCGAAATTCCGGTTGGTAATATTGTTGCCGAACGCATTCGGCACGCTGGCGAGTCCGGTCCCGAGCGCCACGCCATTGGCGAACTGGTTCAGGTTGTGGAGCAGGTTCTGCTTTTCGGTCGGGTCGGAGGCCCACTCGTAGCGCAAGCCCAGGTTGAGGGTCAGACGCTTGGTCATTTTCCATTCGTCTTCGACGTAGGGAGTGAGGAACGTGGTGCGGAGCTCGCGGAAGGAGTCGGTCTGTCCCGGCAGCGGAATCGATATGGAGGAAGGCGCCGCTTCCAGGAAATTCAGGAGGCCGGGGAACGTGTAGGTGCCGCCCAGCGATTGCGGGCTGCTGGTGTTGTCGTCCACGCGCTCCACGTTGATGCCGGCGCGGATGCTGTGCGCGCCCCTGGTCCAGATGACGTCGTCGCCTTCGACGAAGTGATTGGGCGTCAGGTTATAGGGCAGCAGCATGAACGGTCCGATGGTGGTGCCGGCCACGGCCACGCGGCCGTTGGGTTGTCCAGGTACGAAATCGAGCGAGGGCACTTGCGGCGTGTCCTGCGCCGCGGTCTCAACGGGGCGGGAGAAGCTGATGCGGGCCAGGTTCACCACGCTGGGCGAGAAGATGTGCCGTTCTTCGATGGTCGCGAAGTTGTTGGCCGTGTTGTCCGCCTCGGGGAAAAGCGTGAGCGAGGAACCGTTCAAAGGCGTCAGGAAGAGCGCGTAATCGCGGACGTAGCGGGCAAAGATGGCATCCTTGTCGGAAAGCGTGTAGTCGAAGCGGGCGAGCAGATAATTTTCGTGCGTGATGTTGTTGCCGATTTCGGTTAAAGATCCCAGGCCGGTGGGTGACGCGGGAACGGACGGGAACAGCGCCATGATGGGCGCGATCGACGCCGGGACACCCACGTAGGCCAGGTTCGTCGCCGTGTTGCAGGGGAACGCCGCGCCCGCGACCGAGCACGGCAGATAGCCCTGGTGGGCGTTCACATCCGGCACGTTGGGCGTCACGGAAGACACGCCTTGCTCGGCGCGCAGACCCTCATAGTTCACGAAGAAGAACGCTTTGTCTTTCTTGATGGGGCCGCCGAGGCTTCCGCCAAACTGATTGCGACGGAATTCCGGGGGACTCGCCGAAGTGTCGCCGGGCTTGATGTAGGTATCGAACGGGACTGCGGGAATCGAGCGCGCTGTTGCGCAGGAATTCATAGGCCGAACCGTGAAAGGCGTTCGTGCCGGACTTGCTGACCGCGTTCACCACGCCTCCGTTGCCGCCGAACTGGGCGCTGTAGGTATTGGTCAGGGTTTGGAATTCCCCGATGGCTTCCATGCCGAGCTCGGTACCGGCGGAGCCCGAGCCGGTGGCGTGACCGAAGAACGACAGAAAATCCTGGTTATCGATCATGAAGGCCTCGCCCACAGGCCGTGAGCCGGCGATCGAATAATTATCCTGACGGCCGTAGAATCCGCCGCCGGAAGCGGGAATGGTTTGCACGCCGGGCGCGAGAGTGAGGAGCTGCTCGAAATTCCGTCCGTTCAGCGGGAGATTGTTCATCTGGGTGGGCTCGACCAATGTGGAGACCGCGGCCGTGGATGTATCCACCTGCGTGGCCTGCGCTTCCACCGTCACGGTCTGCTGGGCTTGTCCGACCGGCAGCGAGAAATCGATGACCGCTTCACTGCCGACGGTAAGCGTGATGCCGCGGTGCACTACGGTCTGAAAGCCGGGTTGAGACGCCTGCACTTCGTAATTGCCGACCAGCAGCTCACCGACCCGATAGCGCCCTTGCGCATTGGAGGTGGTGGATTGGACGATGCCGGTTGCCGACGTTTTTCACGTCCACTTTCGCGCCGGCAACTACGGCGCCCGAAGCGTCGGTAACCGTTCCCGAAATAATTGCCGTCGTGGTCTGCGCCGTTAACAATGCGGCGCCCAGCAAAACAACCAGCAGGACCAAACCCATCGCCCAGCTTCGCCGCAACATGGGCGAACCGATCGTACGAAGATCTCGCATATGCCCCCCGCTCGGCCCGAATGGACCGAATGACGCTAAGTGTAACGCGTCACTGTAAAGATTCCGTGTGAAAATTCAGGTGAATTGTCAAGGAAGTGTAAACTGCGCGCAGAACCAGCTTACTGCTACGGTATTAGTGTAAGAGTCGCCATGATGGAAACTAATCCCGAGGGCGCGCGATTGCTGCTGGTCGAGGACGATCGCAAGCTATGCCGGTTGGTGAAGGCTTATCTGGACCCATTAGGCTATCACGTGGCGACCACGCACACCGGGACCGAAGGATTGGCTCGCGCATTGGCCGAACCCTACGACGCCGTGATTCTGGACGTAATGCTGCCGGGGCTGAACGGCTTCGAGCTGTTGAAGCGGCTGCGGGAAAAATCCACGGTGCCGGTGCTGATGCTCACCGGGCTCGGCGACGAGACCGATCGCGTGGCCGGGTTGGAGATCGGCGCCGACGATTATGTGCCCAAGACGTTTTCCACGCGCGAGCTGCTGGCCCGGCTGCGCGCCGTGATTCGACGATCGAGAATTGCGGCGGCTCAGCGGCGGGGTCCTTACAGCGCCCAGGTGGTGGTGGGTCCGCTGCGAATGGATCCGGACACGCGGAGCGCGACGCTGGACGGCCAGCCGCTCACGCTGACGCCGGTGGAGTTTGAAATCCTGCTGTGCCTGGCGCGCGGATGCGGGCGGGTGCAGAGCCGGGAGCAGATCCTGCTGGAGGTTGCGGATCGCGATTTCGAGGTTTTCGACCGCTCGGTGGACGTCCACATTTCCTCGCTGCGCAAAAAGCTGGGGGACGATCCGAAGTCGCCGCGCTTCATCCAGACCGTGCGGTCGGCGGGCTACATGCTCCTGAAGCCCTGGGGAGAAACAGTTTGACGAAGCCGCGGATTTCTCTTTCCGCGAAGATTCTACTGCTGGCGCTGCTGAATCTGCTGCTGCTGGGAGCGACGCTGATCGGTCTCGCCGGAGTGCAGCTCCAGAACCTGAGTTCGCTGCTGCTGGCGCCTACCCGGGATCGCGTGCTGGCCGATGCGCGGCTGCTTGCGCTGGAGCTCATGGATACGCAGCCTCGCGACCGCGATACGCTGCTCAAGAAGCACACGGGCGCGGCGGGAGTGACGTTTTATCTATACGACTCGCAGGGCGTGCGCGTGGCCGGACCGTCGCTGCTGCTGCCGCCGATCGTTCATGCGCGCGTGATCTCCGGGTCCTTGAACGAATCGTTCTTCGTCACGACGCGTAATCCCACCATGTATTGGATGGGGGTCCGCATACCGATCTCGAGCCCGGCGGGCGGCGATCCGGTGCGCGGGGTGCTGGTGCTGAGGTCGGACTCGCTGCTGGGCAACGCGTACTTCCTGGATCTTACGCTGGTGGGATTTGTCCTGCTGGTGGTGATTTTGATTTCGGTGGCCTGTTGGGTACCGCTGATCCGGCGGCTGACGCGCAGCATCTCGCAGGTGACGCATGCCGCCGAGCAGATCGCCGAAGGCCGCTTCGACGTGCAGGTGGCGGCCGACCGCAAGGACGAATTAGGGCAGCTGGGCGCGGCTGTGAATCAGATGGCGGCGCAGCTTTCCGGCTTCGTGCAAGGGCAGAAGAGATTCCTGGGCGCTATCGCACATGAGCTGTGCTCGCCGATCGCGCGTATTAACTTCGCGGTTGGAGCGCTGGAGCAACGTACCGGCGTGGAGAATCGCGAGTACGTCCAGGATGTGCGCGAAGAGGTGGAACACATGTCCGCTTTGGTGGCCGAACTTCTTACTTTTTCCAAAGCAGGGATGCAAACGGCGGAAGTGCAGTGGATTCCCGTGGCGGTCGCGGAGATTGCGCGGCGAGCGGTGTCTCGCGAATCGGCTCCCGGCGTGACCGTGGAAATTGCGGTCGAAGAAAACCTGCAAGTGATGGCCGATCCCGACTATCTGTTCCGCTCGCTCTCCAATTTGATCCGCAACAGCGTGCGTTATGCCGGGGAATCCGGCCCAATTCAGATTTCGGCTCAAGGCGAAGAGGGCGACGTGGTGATCACCGTGGCGGACAGTGGTCCAGGGTTGCCGGAAGAGGCGCTGGAGGAAGTATTCGCGCCCTTTCACCGGCCGGAACTGGCGCGCACGCGCGAGACCGGAGGAGCGGGGCTGGGCTTGGCGATCGTCAAGTCGTGCATCGAGGCGTGCAAAGGAACAGTCCGGTGCAGGAACCGGCAGCCACAGGGGTTGATGGTGGAAATCCGCTTAGCGGCCGCGCCTGAGGTACGTTCGGAAATAGACGCAAAAAGTCAATTGGAGACCCTGAAAATCGCCCAAAGCTGACGGCCGGGGCGCGAGATCCGGAGCGGTGATTTACCGTTCCTTAACAATTTTGGCGGTTTGGGGACAACTGGTCTTTACACTGGCGTCCTAGAATGGTCGAATGCTGCGGTCCACGATTTTCTTTCTTGCGATATTTGCAACTACGGCCCAAGCGCACCACTCGGCGTCGGCGTACGATCTCACCAAGACCATCGAGCTGAAGGTCACGGTGACGGGCTTCCGCTTCGTCAACCCGCACTCATACGTGTTTTTCACAACGCAGGACGCTCAAGGCAAGGTGGTCACTGGCCGCTGCGAATTGCCTGCGGTGACGGCGCTGGCGCGCCTGGGCTGGACCAGGACGACCTTCACGCCGGGGGAGAAGATCACGATCAAGGGCGCTCCCGCGCGCAACGAAGAGAACGTGTGCATGCTGCAATCGTTCATCGGCGAAGACGGGCGCGAGATCAGCAGCCGAGAGGATCTGACCAAAAGCGGCGCGGATCCGCTGGCAATCCTGGCGAATAAGACCACGCCCCGGCCGGCCCGGCTCCCGAACGGGCATCCGAATCTGCAAGGGCCGTGGGTCGGCGTCGGTGGCCCGGATGGGCGCGGCCCGTTGAACCGTGGCATCGGCGGATTTGGACCGGGTGGTCCTGGCGGCGGCGCTCGAGGTCCAGGCGGACCTGGGCGAGGACCGGGCGGTCGTGGTCCGGGCGGACCTCCGCGTCCTGAAGAAACGCCGGCGGGCGTACTTGCCGCGAAAGGCTACGACCAGCCGTTCGACGATCCCGCGATCAAGTGCGATGTCGCGAACATCCTGTTCGGCTGGGTGCATGACCGGCACGTCAACGACATTATTCAGAAGGACGACGAGATCACCATGAAGTATGGATACATGGATTTCGTCCGCACGATTCACACGAACATGTCCGAGCATCCCAAGAACATCAAGCCTTCCCGAGGCGGGCATTCCATCGGCAAATGGGATGGCGACACGCTGGTGGTGGATACGGTCGGGTTCTCGCCGGGCGTGCTCATTCCGATTATCGGCGTCATGTACAGCAATCAGATGCACGTGGTGGAGCGGTTCACCTTCGATGAAAAGGCCGGGACGCTGACGCGCACTTATCGCGCCGACGACCCGCTCTATCTGAAGGGTCCTTATACCGGCCAGGATGTGATGGCGCTTTCCGATGAGCCGTACGTGCCGTACAACTGCGTGGAGCTGTCAGGCAAGAACAACATCCGATCGAAGAAGTAGCTCGCCGGCAACGGATCGCGAAGCTCTGGTTTTACGCGCTTCCAATCCGCAAAAGAATATCGGCAAGCTGCTCCGGTGCGGAGAAAAACGGCGAATGATCGGTGTCGATGGAAAACGTCTGGCGGCAGGGTGAATGCTTCTGCATCTCCCGCTGCAGCCCGAGCGTTATGGCGCGGTCGCGCTCGCACTCGATGTAATAGCGCGGGATTCGACCCCAGCGCTCCGCCGTCGTTTCGACCGGCTTGCCAAAAGGCACAACGGACTGGGAGACGAGGCGCGACTGGGCGAACGCCACATCTTCCTCGGCACAATCGCCGTAAAATGCTTCGCGGCAATGTTCCAGCTGGTAGTCGATGGCGCCATCCGCGCGCCGAATCGTCGTCGATGGGTTGACCATGCTCTCGTGATCCTGTGATGCCCAGGTCATCAGCGAGTCGCCGTTACGCGGCAAAAACGCGCACAAATACACCAGCGCTCCAATTCGTTCCGGGCAATTTTCGGCGGCCTGCGTGATGGCGACGCCGCCCATGCTGTGGCCAACCAAGATTACCGGCTCCGCTTGCGCGTTGGCGATTGCGCAGATGTGTTCGGTGTAACTTGTAAGCGTGACGGTCGACGTAGGTGTTCGGTCGTCTCCGTGGCCCGGCAAATCGGGCGCGAGGACTCGGTGACCTTTGGCTTCGAGTAACGGCGCCAGCTTACGCCAGCACCAGCCGCCGTGCCAGGCGCCATGGATCAGCAGATAGGTCGACACGGAGGCAGCCAGATCCTTGGCTACTTGGCCTGGCTCTTCAAGTTGGTATAGACGGCCTCTACAAATGCGCTCGTAGTCCAAGGCCCCGAGTTTTTTCCGTAGCGCGTGTCGTAATCGGCGGTGAGGCGAGCGGCCTTCACCTGCTCGAGCGTGGCGCCCTTCTTGATCATCGCCACTACCCGATCGCGGATGATCACCATCATGTCGCGGTACTCGACCACCTCATGCTCGTCGGAAACGTATCCGTGGCCGGGAATCACGATAGTCCCGCCCTGTTCTTCGTGCTCATAGACGGTGCGGTTGAGAATGTCATTGAGCGCGTTGATTTCGCCCTGCACCGTTCCGCCGTTTTTTATATCGATGAAAGGATACTGCGTGGTGGTGAAAATATCGCCGGTCACGAGCACGTCGGCCCGGCGGAAGTGAACCAGGCTGTCGGCGTCGGTAACGGCGTTCAGCTCGTGGAACATTTCGATGGAATCGCCGTTGTGGAATTTGCGGCGGCGATCTTCGAGGAACGTGTCGCTGGGAACGCCGTCGGCGGGCATCTTCAATTCGTCCATGTGATTCTGCACGTTTTGATGAGCGATGATGGTGGCGCCCTGGCCGGCATCGGCGAACTGGTTGGAGAAGAACGAACCCTGAACGCTGGGATCAAGACCGGCGGCGCGGAGCTTCACGTTTCCGCCGGTGTGTTCGGGACGATAGCCGGTGTTGGCGATGAACTGAATCGGCCTGGCGTCGAGTTTCCGGATGGCGGCGATGGTTTTGTCGGCTAACGCGCCGGTTCCGGTGTCCACCACGAAGGCGCCCTCGTCACCGGTTTCGACCACGATGTTTCCGCCATCGCCGACCAGCAGATAAACGTTGTTGCGAAGAGGAAGGACGTGAATTTCACCGTCATGCGGTTCGGGATCCTCGGCGCGGCTGGCCTCATTCGGGTGGCCGGGCACGGGCTGCATCCTGGCCATTGCATCCGCGTCGGTAGCGGTTTTCATCTTGGCCATGAATTCCGGGTAGATGGATTCGGCGCCGGCCACTCCGGCCAGAAGCGGCAACTTGTATTTCTTCTCGAACTCGGTGGCGAAGGGCTGCTGGCCGAACAGATAATTGGGAACCTTGTCGGGCGCGCGGCCGATGATCTGCTCGCCATCGTCGCAAGCGTACAGCCAGGCGTGATGATCCACCACCTGCCGGTAATAATCGTTGCTGCGCACTTCGGGTTCGGTCAAAAACACCGGGTCGGTGATGATGGTGACGTCGGTCAGGTGATCGCCATGGCGAACGATGAAATCCGTGACAGTGGCCTGATCGCTCTCCGGCGTGCCGTTGCGGCGCAGCCAGCCCTGCTTGATGTGCGTGGTGTAGATCATGAGCGCGTTGCCGACGAATTGGCCGGTAGAAAATCCGGCGAAACTGTGGGGCGCCCAGGCAGGCGGATGCGGACGGCCGTCCATCCAAACCACGCGGTGTCCCTCGGTGGTCTGCGCCCAGATGTGCTCGGCCACCAGGCGCTGGTCATGCGGGTCGCGCTCTTCCCACATCCGGAAGTTCCCGGTGGCGCGCATCTGATAGGGCGCCACGTATGCGTCGCATTGATGGTGCTTCAGCGTGACGCGCGAAGGATCGTAGGAGAGCGCCCACAAACGGCCGGCCTCATTCAGCGCGAATCCGGCGTAATCTCCGATCTCGGAACCAGCGCCGCGCTCGAGCGCGTCCTCGTGCATGGCGGGCGTCCAGTAGCCGCTCAGATCGAGTCCCGGCGAGGGCGCTGCGGAGGATTGCGCGGAGAGCCATGTCCCGCCAAACAGGATCGCGAGAAGAGCTGTATTTAAAATTGAAAATTTCATTGGTATTCCTTTTCCTGGACTCAGCCCTCTACTTAGAACACGGCGTTGGATTCCAGCCGGACGCATCGTTCTGCTTCTTGAAATGCGTGCTGGTCCAGAACGGCGTGGTGAGATACATGGGATCGTCGACCTCGGTGATGACCAGGAGCAGCGTTTCGCCGTTGGGAGCGTTGAGCCGGTCGAAGTATTCCGTGATCAGGGCGTTGTCGCTATAGGGAACACCGTTCTTTCGAAGATAGCCGGCTTTCATGTTGGTAGTGACGACTTTCAATGAACCGCCGACCTTGGGGGCGGGCCCGCGGCCTCCTCGAGCCATGGGGGTTCCGGGCAGATCCCAACTGGCAAGGGAGACGCCCTGCCAATCGCCTCCCTGCGTCTGCGCGGGGCGAAAGTTGAGGGTGCGGGTCTGCGCGCCGGCGTCTGTTTCGAGCTTCAGGGTGTTGTCGTCCTGCCAAGTGATGTGCAGGCGGGTGGGCATGCGCATGAGTCCGCCGACGCCGTACGCCTTGCATTGATCGCTGTCGGCGGCGTCTTTCGTGGGGTCCCATTTATTCGCGGCATCGCGGCCGGCCGGGTTCAAGGGAACGCCGGCGAAGTCGCCCTTGGGCGCGGTGGACATGCGATAGCGCCAATCTTCGGTGACCAGCGAGACCCAATAGCCGGTAATGTCGATGGGGGCAGCAGCCTTCGCTGTGGGAGGAGGTCCGGGCGGCCCGCCGCCACGCCCCTGCGCGTCGAGATTCGCGGCGAGTAGGAAGGCCAATAATCCGGCAGCCACGGCTGAGCCGGTAGACGAGGTAATCCTCGGGTTTCGGTGATGCTCTTGATTCATGTGCTGTTCGATTGATTTTACCTTGGTATTGCGTTTGAAATCCTGGGCCGCGTTGCAATACCGGCGGCGCCCGTTTTTGATAGGCTGGTGCGATGCGGAGGCCATCATGTGCAAAATTCGTCTGTGTGCGACGCTGCTACTCGGTTTTTGGGCAGCGCTAGGATTCGCGCAGACCACCGAAGAGCTGGTCAACGACGGCAAGAATCCGGAAAACGTTACGACCGAGAGCATGGGCTTCGATCGGAAGAGCTACAGCCCGCTCAAGCAAATCAACAAATCCAATATCAAGCGGCTGGTGCCGATTTGGAGCACGAGCCTGATGAACGATCAGGGGGAGCTGGCGGCACCGACGATTTACAACGGCGTGATGTACGTGATCAACGGCAGATGGACCTTCGCGATCGACGTTGAAACCGGCCGGCAGATTTGGCGCACGCCGGTTCATCTGGAAGCGGGCGTCCATCGGGCCGCTTTCCACCGAGGGGCGGCGACCATCTATAACGGGAAGCTCTATCGCGTGACGATCGACGACCATGTGCTCGCGCTCGACATGAAGACCGGCGAGCAACTATGGAATCAGAAATTCGCGGATTTGAAAGATGGCTACTACGCCACGGGCGGACCGATCGTTGCCAACGGCGTGCTGATTTCCGGAGTGGCCGGCGGAGAATCCACTACGCGAGGGTTCCTGATCGGCTGGGATCCGGAGACCGGGAAGAAATTGTGGACAAGATATACCATTCCCGCGCCGGGCGAGCCGGGCTCGAGACGTGTGTCGCAGCAAAATGAGAATGTCCTATTTGGGCAAAGTAGAAATGTCCTATTGACAGGGTCCAGCCTGAGGGGTGGACGAAGGACAGCTACTGATGAACCAGGCCGAACGAGACCGGCTGGATGCCCTGAAGAGGGCCAAGAAGAAATTGATCACGCAACGACAGGCCGCTGAGGAGATCGGTGTCAACGAGCGGCACGTGCGACGGCTGTTGCGCAAGCTGCGGCAGAAAGGAGACCGGGCGGTGATTCATGAGCTACGCGGGAGAACGTCCAACCGAAAGCTGTCCGCCGACATGGAACAGCAGGCGATCACGATTTTGACGGATCCGGTGTACCGCGGATTCGGGCCGACATTGGCGGCAGAATACTTGCGCAAGCGGCACCGGCTTACGGTGAGCAAGGAGACGTTGCGACAGTGGATGGCCGAAGGCCGGATTGTGGAGAGCCGGCCATCGTCGCATGGTGGAGGTGCACCAGTGGCGGCCGCGGCGGAGCCGCTGTGGGGAGCTGGTGCAGTGGGACACCAGCGACCACGACTGGCTGGAGGGCCGCGGGGAATCGATCTATCTGATAGCGATGATCGACGATGCCACCAGCCGGCTGTTCGCGCGCTTTGTGCGGCACGATTCCAGTGAGGAGAACAGGCGGCTGCTGGGGGCGTATCTGGAGCGGTTCGGCCGGCCGCTGGCGTTTTACACGGACAAAGCGGGGATGTTCCAGGTGGCGGTCAAGACCAAACGGCAGGAGCAGCGCGAGGACCGCGACCGGCCCCAGATGCCGCCGACGCAGATTGAGCGGGCGCTGCGCGAACTGAACGTTGTCTGGATTCCGGCGCACTCGCCGCAGGCCAAGGGGCGCGTCGAACGCCAGTTTTTGACGGCGCAGGACCGCCTGGTGAAAGGAATGCGTGTGGCCGGGGTGTGCACCCTCGAAGAGGCCAACGCGTACCTGGAGAAAGAATATCTGCGCTTGGTGGAATCAGACCCTGGCGGTGAAGCCGGCCGATACCGCCGACGCCCATCGCCCTCTGGGCAAAGAGCACGATCTGGCGGCGATTCTCGAGCCACGTCGAACAGCGGCAGGTGACGAATGACTACACGGTGCGATACGACGGCAAGCTCTATCAGATCGACCGCCGGGACATTCGGGTCGGAATGCGCAAAGGCATGGGTGCGGGTCGAAGAGCGCTTGGACGGCAGCCATCGCCGTGCAGTTTCAGGGTCGCTATGTGCGCGTGCGCCGCTGCGCCGCTGCCACTGGCGTTATCCAAAACGCTCGCAACCCGCCGACACGCCCAACGGGCAAGACCCGGCGCAAAAGCGATTGGATGAAGAACTTCTCCGTCCGCTCGAGGCCTTCTCGTGCCCGACCGACTGAGGTGTCCAATGCTCGCAGCTGAGCGCCGGCACCGAAGCCAAAAGCAATTGGAGCGCCGGGCAAAACCGGCCCGGCGATCTTCGCGCTTTATGTATCCGAAGACCGCTGCTCGGGGGCTTCACCAAAGCAAGATCTGTCCTCAAAAACCAAAACCCCCAGAACGGGCATCATCGGGCCCGGTTTGACTGGGGGTCTGGTGCCGTCTGCTTCGGAGCCAGCCCCGTCGCAGCGGTCTTCGGATCTGCCCCAGGGAGCGCGACTCCCCCGGAACATCGAATCCACTGTAAGCCCGCTCCTTCGGCTCCTAGCTCAAAACAGGACATTTCTACTTTGCTGGGAATAGGACATTTCTATTTTGCCTTGACACGGGCTCCGAGACGTGGCCGAAAAATAGCGACGCGTGGACGCAGGGCGGCGGTCCGACCTGGCGCTCGGGTTCGTACGATCCACAGCTCGATCTGGTGTATTGGGGAGTCGGCAATGCCGAGCCCTACGACCCCCGGCCGCGACAGGGTCTGGACAGCCTGTACACCAACAGCGTGCTCGCGATCCGGCCGAAAACGGGCGAAATTGCTTGCTTTTATCAATACACGCCCAACGACGTTTACGACGTGGACGCCACCGACGAGCAGGTACTCGCGGACATGCGGGTGAACGGGCAGCCTCGAAAGGTGATGATCCAGACCAACAAGAACGGCTTTCTGTATGTGCTGGACCGCACCAACTGCAAGCTGATCGCGGCGCATCCGTACGTCAAGGTGAATTGGGCCACGCATATCGACATGGCCACCGGCCGTCCGGTGTTGACCGATGTATACAAGCGGTTCGCGGCCGGCGAGGAGGTGGAAATCTGGCCTTCGCGCGGCACTAACGCAGTGCCGATCGCGTTCAATCCGAACACCGGCCTGATCTATGCGAGCACGTGGAATATCGCTCGCGTGCAGAAATTGTCGCCGCCGAAGCCGACGATTAAAGGCGGGACCTCGACCGGCGTCGATGCCACAGTGCCAGACGTTAAACCAGGCGAAGTGGTCGGTTATTTCGCGGCGATCAATCCTTTGACGGGCGAGAAGAAATGGGAGACGCCGCTAACCGAATTGCCCAGCTCGGCCGGGATGCTGGCCACCGGCGGCGGGCTTCTGTTCACTGGCAAATTGACGGGCGAGTTCGTGGCGCTCGATCAGGATACCGGGCAAACGCTATGGCAGTTCAAGACCAGCTCGAGCGTCAATTCGACGGCCATTACATATACGCACAAAGGCCGTCAATATGTGACGGTGGTGTCGGGACTCGGGGGCGCGCTGGCCAGTCGCTACGCGGACCGCAAGATACCGACCGGCGGATCGGTGTGGACCTTCGCGCTGCTGCAGGAATGACAGGCGCCGCGACGTATCGCGACTAGTGCCCGGCGGTCGAGAGTTTGCGGTAATACTCGGCGACTGAATCCTGATAGCCGGCGGGAATCTTGGTTGGGTCGGCGTTGCGGATGGTGCCACCGTGTTTCTCGTCGAGCTTGCGGCGCAGTTGCAGTTCCAATGCGTCTACACCGCTGACGAGCTGCTGGTGCATCTGCTCGACCAGGGCGGGATTGCCGGGGAAGCGGCTGGGATCCAGATTGCGCATCTGATCGATGAGCGACTGCAATTGTTGGCGCGCTTCGGGACTATCCTGCACCGCGCTACGAACCTGGTTGAGGAGGTTCACTCCTTGATCAATCTCGCGCTGCGTGTCGCCCGGGTTGGGACCTTGCTGCGGGGCGACGGCGCGGCCCTGGATGCGAGTATTGCCGGTGTCCATGCCGCCATATCCGTTGCGGCGGTCGCCATTAGCCCCACCGCCGGCGGGATTGCCAACCTGTCCAGCGAGGCGGTCGCCGATGGTGCCCGCTTGCGCTCCGCCGAGTTGACCACCTGGTCCGGCCTGACCCGATTGGCCCGGTTGTCCGGCTTGACCTGATTGGCCCGGCTGTCCAGCTTGACCTGATTGGCCCGGTTGCCCGGCCTGACCGTTCCGCGTGAGTTGACCGGTCTGGAACTGTTGTCCACCGGGTTGGCCAGCGCGGCCAGACTGACTCTGTCCCGGTTGAGCGTTGGGCCGCACACCGAGTTGGGAAAGCTGATCGCGCAAGCGGGCGAGATCGTCCATGGCACGATTGATCTCGGCGTCCTCAGAGGCCGGCTGCGCATTGCCCAGGGCGCGAGCCGCGTCCTTGAGCTGCTGACTTAGCTTTTGCAGGTCATTGGTAAGACCGGCTTCGAGCGGATCGGAGAAGTTGCCGCCGCGCAGGAAATCCGAGCTGCGTTGCAGGCGCGTTCCGAGATCGCTTTCGTCCATGCCGTCGATGGCCCCGCGGAGCTTCGAAGAAGCGGCTGGCTGCGTAGGCGCGAGCTCGCGCGCCTCCGAGCGCATTTGCTGCGTAAGATGCGTCAGGTCGTCGCTCACTTGCTGGCGATCGTTGACCATCTTGTCGATGTCCTTTGCGGAGGGGTCGTTGGGGGGCTTGCCGCCCGTTCGCGCGGAGTTCATCTGAGCGATGAGGTCGCGCACGTGGTCGGCCTGCTGCTTTTGTCTGGCCGCCAATTGTTCGGCAGTCTGGGCCATCGAGTTCAGACGACCGGAGGCATCCTGCTGCTGCAAACCGCCCAACA
This sequence comes from Bryobacterales bacterium, assembly GCA_963732175.1. GTDB lineage: Bacteria > Acidobacteriota > Terriglobia > Bryobacterales > Bryobacteraceae > Palsa-89. The sequence goes on from CAVSYF010000005.1 coordinate 309,159, forward strand.
GGTCGGTGGCTTCGCGCAAGCGGTCGGCCGCGCGGCGGGCATCGGCGGCGTTGGCACTTGAACCGGACCGCTTCATGTCGTCGATGGCTTGGCGCAAACGGTCGAGCGCCTGTTGGGCTGCCTGGCGGCGGCTGTCGGCGGCCTGTTCGGCGGACTGGGAATCATCGGAGGAACTGCCCGCTTGCCCGCTCTGTCCAGCGCGTTGGCTGGATTGTCCACCGGATTTTCCCGATGGCCCGGACGCTGATCCACTCTGGCCACTTTGCCCGCTTTGGCCACTTTGCCCGCTCTGACCGTTCTGGCTGCTTTGCTGGCCCTGTTGGCCCTGGCGGCTATTCTGACCGAACTGCTGCTCCATCTCGCGCTGAAGCTGCTCGGCTTCGCGCTGAAGCATTTCCATCTGCCACTTCTGCTCGGCCGTCTGAGGACCGTTGCGCTGCTGCTGGGACAAACCCTCTTCGCGCTTCGCGAGATCGTCGAGCTTCTTCAGAGCGTCGTCGATTTCCTGCTGTTGCTTGTCGGCAGAAGAGGCCGAGCTTTGCTCCGTCTCGTACTGGTTCTTTTCGGTGTCGAGCTCGAGATCAAAGAGAGCGGCCAAATCGCGCGCCGCGCCGCCCCCGCCGCCTCCACCGCCGCCGCGCGCTCCAAACGCAACCTCGATCTGACGGAAGGTCGCTTCGGCGCGGAGCAGGAATTGCAGAGCTTTTTGCTCATTGGGGATGGCGTCCTTCCATTTCTGCCCCTGCAACTGTTGGGAGGCCGGCGCCATGGCGTTGGCTGCGGCGATCATATCCTTCTGGAAATCGCTGATGGCCTGCACCGCATCGGTCAACTCGCGCGCCTCCAAGCGGCCGGAAAGCGTCAGGGCCTGGTCGTGCAAAGTGGATTGCGATTGGGCAAGCAGCTTGGCCATATCGGTGGCCTGCTGTTGGGTCGCGCTCTTGTCGCGCTGCTGCCGGAAGGTGGCCGATATGATCTCTTTCTCGCGCTGCGAGATTTGCGGCGCTTGATCGCCGCCTCCACCACCACCGCCTCCGCCACCCCCGCCCGATACTTGCGATTGCGAAAATTCGCGCTCGAACGGGTCGACCTCGATGAACATCATGTCGGTGTGGGACTCGGCGTTGGCGTCCTTCGCGGTGGCGTAGACGCTGACCACATCGCCGGGAATGAGCTTGAAATCTTCGAGCGAGAGCGTGGCTCGAGCCGTCGGCCTGTTTCTCTTTGTTCTTCTTGAGCACATCTACCGTGGTCTCGGGGCCGCCGTTCACCGAGTAATGCAGTTGGACGCCGTTGAGACCGTACTCGTCGGTCGCCTTGGCCGCAACGGTCACTTCTTCGATGGGGTTGGCGTGGTAGTCACCACGACCGGGGCGCGTCAACGAAATTTGAGGCGGGTTGGCCTTGCGGGCCTCGATGAAAAAATCCTCGCTGATGCGAACAGTCTGGCCCTGCTCCATGCCGGCGACGTGGTACACGCCGTCCTTTTCCATCTTGACGGTGCCGCGATAGACGTTGTTTTGACCGCCCGTGAGCTGGATCTTTTCGCCGCTGTCGAGCTGGATCTGGCCGCCCTGAAGCGGGCGATCGGTGGAGACTTCGAGCTGAGCCTCGGTGCCGAGGACGGCGCGCAGATCGCCGCCGCGCTCCTCGACGTCGACGGGCAGGCCGGTCCAGGCGGGGTAATGATAGGTGACGCGAATCTGTTTCACCGCGGGCAGGTCGGTGACGCGAATTTTGAAGTGCTTCGATTGCATCGCGCCGGCGGTGACGTAATACTCGACGTTCTCAGGCAAGCCGCCAAACAGATATTGATAGCCGCCCGCGAAATTACCGGCGGCCTGGGGCAGCATCGCGATCTCTTCCCACTTGGACGAACTCTGAAAGTGCGCATGCATCGTGACGCGCGGCGAACGCAGGCCGATGGGAATCGCGGAAACGATCTGGTCGGCGTGGCGGCGCACAACGGCATCGCCGGGAGAGACGCGCAGGTCGTAGAGCGCGGGCTTATCGCGGTGCGGACCGGTCCACAGCAGCGAAGCGCCGTAGCCGAGGAAACCAGGACCGGCAGCGATGATCCAGATCAAGAGCGCGAAGGCGCCGGCGGCGGTTCCGAGCGAGATCCACAGACGGCGGTCAGTGACGAGTTGCGTAGGCTCGGCGGACTGGGCGACATCGAGGGCATCGCCGGCCAAGAGTTCGATGAAAGGATCGTGGCTCTCACGTTCCTCAAAAGTGGTGAGGCGCTGCTGGAATTGCGGGAAGGCGGCTTCGGCGGTTTGGACGGCGCGGCGTCGCGTGAGGCGTCGCAGAGGCACGACGAGTCCGGCGGCAGCGGCAACGGCAAGAATCAAGATCAGCGCGAAACGGGCGGCGGTGACGCTTCCGTTCGAGAAGGCGAGAGCGTTGGCGATGGTGACCAGCACCAGGGTCGCGACCAACGCGCCGCCGGTGAGAATGGCCAGACCGCCGAGCCAGGTGCCCCATCGCAGACGCTGTTCCAGTTGCGCGATGTAGGCGTGAAGTTGTGCGCGGGCGTTCATGGGGCCTCCAGCGGAACCGCCGATGTCGATATATAAAGCATATCGCAGAGGTCCTAGTAGCGGCTGCGGATTGGCATGGTAAACCGGGCGTCAAGGTAAAAGAAGACGCCCAAAGTGTCGGCGCGCGACAAGGGGTTGAGGGAATGGCCGCCGCTCCTACGGCCCAGCTCTAGAGGAGATCCCTCGTTGTACTGACTCCAGGATGACCTTGGCTGGCGACATGGAGTCATCGTCCGATAACAGCCCGGAAGTGCCAAAGGCTGTAATTGCGTCCGCCAAGCGGATTAATATGACATCACGCTGCTCGGGTGACGTTGTAGCTCCGAGAAATGCCGACATGCTATTCGCCACGCGCCGCCTATGAAGATTTTGCTCTCTGAGGTGCAACTGCGCCCGAAGGACCTTCAAGCAGAATGTTGCTATCGCCGCGATAGCCGTTAAGATCGTGACTCGTAGCACCGTGTGATAGATAGCGAAGCTATAGGCCAGGCTTCTTTCGTTCAGTGCGGTTTGACTCGCCCCGTTTTGGACCGTGGTCTGAAATGACGGTTCCCACGTGAAAAAGCCTATTACGACGATAACGAAGAGAATAACGGAACACATGCTCAGTGAAGCCCAGATTTTTATCCCGAAAAGGCAGTGCTTTGCGGCATCGTCGAATTGCTTTTGCACGTCGTCCAGTGAAACACGCTGTGCTGTCTCTCTTGCCAGGTTCAATATCGTCTGTGCTTTTTGTCCTGTATCCTCGATAGCTTTTTGGATTTCGGACTCGGCCCGTTCCCTCATCCCGGCGATTTCTTTTACGGTACTTTCGTACGTGGCTTCTGCCCTACTTTGCTCTTTCCCAAGGTGGACCTTCAGATTCGCGGCATTTCCGATCTCTTGGCCTTGCTTCGTGACGAGATACCATCCCGCCTGATCGGTCAGCGCGAGCATTCCATGGGATTGAAGCCACTGAAACGCTTCGAATATGGCATTCTTAACTCGCTCCACGGCTTGACCGGAAAGGCCAACAATGAACCTCCCTGCAAAATTCCCGACATGTTCCTTGCCCTTATGCGATTTGACGAGTTCTTCCAGAATGGCTCCCGCCACGTCCTCCAAGGGTGCGTCGGATTTTAGCATCGTAGCTAGATCGGCCATTTCGTTTCTCCCGGTCGTTGCTTGATCCGGACTTAATAGACGATATCAACCTCCAATGCTTTTGAACACAGAAGAAAACCGGCATTGCAGCTTCGAAACGCGGCAGACAAGAACGGACGCCGGGCAAGGAGCGTAAAATGGGGATGGAATGGGCCTGGACGACTACAAGGTGGTCTTGTATCGGAATCAGCCGAATGGCTGGGTAGCGGAAATTCCTGCGATTCAGGGGTGTTACGCGCTGATGCCGACGCGGGAAGAAGCCCTGGCCGAACTCGAAAGCGTATTTAAAATGATCGCCGCTGAATACGGCGAGAAGGGGCTATCGCTGCCGGCAGACAGCACCGCTATCGTGAATGCCGAACGCCCGCGCTGAGGAGTTTCGTCGCGCCGCGATGCGGCTAGGTTTTGAACGGCGCCGGCAGACGGGAAGCCATGAGCGTTGGATCCATCCGGATTGGGCGGGCGGTTACGATCCCGATCCACGGCGGAGGCGAGATCGGGCCGCCGCTTTTCCACAAGATCCTTGCTCAACTCGGAATCAATCTTGACGAATTCCGGAAGCTTCGATGAACTGAACCGTCTTCTTTTCTATTCCTCGCGCTGGGTGCCGAGGTAGTGGCTGGCTATCGCGGATTCAGCAACGGCGGAAGCGAGCACAAAGAGCATGACGTACCACCAGAAACTTTGCGGGATCTTGCGAGAAGTCGCCGGGCTTGCGGCTGCGGACGCCTGCTGCGAAGATTCGCCGCGCTTGCCTTGCCATAGTGCCAGGACATCGTCGGGAATCACGTCGAGATTGGATTCCTTCGGATCGGGGTTGACGCCTACGAGATTCTGGCGGCCATCGGCCAGGCGGAGCTGATAGTAGCCGGCCTCGGTGAGCTGGAACGACTGCGCGGAGGCGGCCTCGCCCAGGGTGAGCGGGCGCTTGCCCTCAGGGTCGGTGACCTCAACGCCTTGCCCTTTCTCCTTGGCGTTGCGGAGCTCGAGGTAGGCATCCACCGGCCGCGCGCCGCCCTGGCGTTCGCTCGCGGCGAGATAGCGCGCGGTCTGCTCGATGAAGGGGACGAAGGCGGGATTCAAGGGAAAATCGTTAGTCAGGTTGTCGAGCCCGGAAGTGAGCAGCACCACGCGGCCCTCGCCGATGCGTTTCTCGAGCAATAGCGGCGTCTGGTCGCCTAAGCGCACGATCACGCGCGCTGCATCCGGGCCGGCACCGGGATCGACATTGAGAGCGTAGAAAAACTTCACGCCCGGCCAGCCGCCGGCTTTGTCGACGCCGGGGTAGGAGGAGTCGCTGGAGCCGACCGCCATGAAACGATCGGGTACACGGCTATAGTCGCGGGTCTCGATGATGTGCGCGCCGAAGATCGGAATCTGTGAGCGGGCGCCGGCGGAAGTGCCCGCGGCGATCAGGAGGCTGCCACCGGAGCGCACGTACTGGGTGAGCGAGTTTTCGAGCAGCGACGGCATCGTGCTGAGATCGGAGAGAACGATGAAGGCGTAATTGGACGGCTTGCGGTCGGCGGCTTCGTTTACGTTGATCGATTCGAGAGTGAAGGCCGATTGCGCGGCTGCCGAGAGCGCGGCGCCGATGTAGAGTGGAGAACGACTGTCGCCGTAGTTATGAATGAGCAGGGCTTTTTGGGGGTCGGAACGCTCGACGGCGAAGCGGCGCAGGTCGTCGGCCGGAAGCGCGTCGGCGGAATCGATCTTGACCTCGCAGCGGCTGAAGCCGTAGGGCACTGTGAGGGCCGGAAACTCGATGGTGGCGCGTCCGTTGGCGGGGACGGTCACGGATTTGGTGGCGGTGGTCTTGCCGTTCACGACCAGCGACACGGTGCGCTGGGCGGCGGGCGTACCGTATCCCGCGATCACAGCTTGCACGCGAACCGGCTTGGCGTCCTTGCCCCAGACTTCGCCAGGAGCGTTCACAGATTCGACCGTCCAGTTGGGTTGCGCTTTCGTGATTACGGCATGCGGCACCAGCGTGACGTTGGCAGGCAGTGCCATGTCGGAGAATGTAGCGGCCAGGCTGCCGCGCTGCATGTCGGTGAAGAGGTGCAGCTCGACGGGGGTGCGGACCGACTCGGCTATGCCGCGGACGGCGCGCGCCAGTTCACCGAAATTGCCGTGGCCATCGCCGGGCTGAATGGCCAGCACAGCGGCGCGCAATGCTCCTTGATCCTCGATGGGCTGCGTCATGAGCCGAAGGCCCGAGCCAAATGCGGCAACCTGAGCGCGGGCGGCGCCCTTTCCAGCCAGGACGTTCATGGCCGCTGCCTTCGCATCGTCGAGGCGCGTTCCGGCGCGCATGCTGAAGGAATTGTCGACCACCAGCAGCACCAAACGATTGCTCGAAAGCGCAGCCGCATTGCGGTTGATGAAGGGATTGGCGAATGCGAGAATCAACAGTACGAGGAACGCCAGGCGCAGCGACAGCAACAGAAAATAGCGAAGGCGGCGGTGATGGGTTGAGCTAATTGTGCGCGACTCGAAAAACATCAACGAGGGCACTGGCCTCGGCGTGGTCTTGAGCTTCTTCAACAAATGCAGGTAGAGTGGGAGCGCAACACCTGCGAGGCCAGCCAGGAACCAGGGCGCGAAGAGGCCCATCTAAACGATCCCCCACTTGCGCCGCAGCCACCACTCGGAAAAGCGCAGGGCAATGAGAACCAGGAAAACCAGCGGCAGATCCCAAAGATCTCTGGTCTCGCGCATGGTCACGCCGGCCTCCGAATAGGGAATCGAGTTGGCGAGTTTGCCGAGGTCGGCCGGCTTCCAATATTGTCCGCCGGTTTGGGTGGCGAGGCGTTCGAGCAGATCGCGGTTTTGTTCGGTATGGAAATTTTCCGCGACACCGTCCATGCGCTGAAAGGTTAGTACGTCGCGGCCGAGCTCCTTCATGGTGCGAGTATTCGCATCGCTGCGCTGCGCCGTGACTTCGGTCAAGTACGCGCCGGGTTTGGAGGCGGACCAGGCGGCCTGAAACTGGCCGGGGCTGTCGGGAACCGGCGTCATCTCGACCAGCGCGCTGACGCCGCTCGGGCCTAGGATATGCGCTTCGACCTTGGCATCGGCGGCAGGGTTGTATTGTGGATCGCGAACGTCGGCGGTGATCGTCACTGCGCCATTGTCGAGCAGCATCTGAGCGGGGACGGACGCGGTTACATGGCCGGGCGTATCGGAAACAACCCAGCGCAGGAGCTGCTGCCAGAACAGATCGTGCGCGGTGTCGCCTAGAGGCAGACTCATCTGCCAACGCCAGCTGCCGCCCGTCGCCATAATCGCGGTTCGGCCACGGCCGAAGTTCTCCGTAATCAGCAAAGGCAATTTTCGACCTTCCGGCGTAATCATGTTGGCGAGAACGGCCGCGCCCGGCTTGGGAGTGCCGGGATCTTCATAGTCCATCAGGTACGGCAGCGCCTTCCATTTGGCGGCGTTGGCGGCGGGATCGTCGATGAGGCGGGTAATGATGCTGTCCACGCCGGCGGGCGCGAGTTCGACGTTTGTATGGGTGATGCCATTCCTGGGATCGGCCTCGCGATGAAAAGTGCCGGCCTCGGTGGGCAGCGTGGTCGGGAAACAGATCCGTAAGGCTGGTCGCGTTCCAGCCGCCATCGGCGAGCGAGAACTGACCGCCGAGCAGCAGCAGGCCCCCGCCGCGGCGATCCACGAAATCGCGGATGAGTTGCTGCTGGACGGGAGTGAAATAGCCCGCTTCCACCGAACCGATGATCAATCCTTGATATCCGAATAGATCCTCCGGACGCGAAGGGAAAACCGTCGGCCAGCTCCTTGGCATCGGCGATTCCCTGGCGGTAGATTTTGTTCTGGCTGGTGCGAACCATGGAGACGATCTGCACCATGCGGTCGTCCTCTTCGGCCTGACGGATGAACTTGTACTCCCAGCGCGGTTCGCCTTCGATATATAGGATGCGGCGGGCGTCGGAGGCAACATTGACCACGCGGGTTAAGGTATTGTTGGCCGTATTCTCTTCGCCTGTAAGCGCGGCGGCCGCGATCTGAAGTGTTTTGGCGCCCGCACCACCGACGTTGAACATCAACGTCTCGGTCTGGAGGTTGCCGTCCGACCCGAGCGTAACGGTGCGAGCCGCCAGTATCTTGGGCTGGCCCGCGCTCACATCGCGCACCGTCAGGTTGATTTTGGCGCCCGCGTATCCGCGTTGATGGAACGTGATCTTCGCGGCGAGGCGCGAATCGGCCAGAGCGCGCGGGGCAACCACGGCATCATCCAGTTCGACGTCATGCGCGGCACGCTCGCGTCCGAAGCCCACCGTGTGAACGGGAATGTGGCGGGCCCGCAGCGCAGCGATGGCGTCCGGGTCGAGGCCGCCGGAGTTGTCGTCGCCGTCACTGAGCAGCACCACCGCGCCGATGGGCAGGTCGGAAGTCTGCTCGCTGAGCTGCTTGAGGCTGTCGCCGATGCGGGTGGAAGGCGCGTTGGGTTGGAGGTCCTTGAGATTATCGATGCGGGCCGGCGTGGCGTCGACGCGGTAAAGACGCGTTTGAAAAGTGCGGTTGAGGCTCGCGAGCACGCCGTTCTGCAGCGCATTCACGGCTTGGGCCTGGCGCGTGGAACCGTTCTCGGTTATGCCCATGCTGCGCGAGTCGTCCACTAACACGGCGATGATATTTTGTTGCGGCCTGAGTTGCGCGACGGTGATGGCCGGTTGCCACAGCAGCACTAGCACGATCGCCGCCAGGAGCGTCTGCATGCCCCAGACCACCCAGGCTCGCCAACTGCGCATGACCGGCGCGGCTTCGGCCAGACGGGAGCGGATCAGCCACGCCAAAGCGGCGGCGGCCATCAATATCAGCAACACCAGCACCCATTTCGGCCACGCGCCCAAAAGGGCAAACTGGCCGCGCTCGTAGACGCTACGCGGATATTTGAAAAAGAACTCGAACATCGTTTAGATCGGGAGCGAGCTACCAGTGTACTTCGGAAGGAGGCTTAATGCGTCATGGCGTAAGTAATGTAATTGAGGACGATGCGAAACGCAAGGCCGGAAAACTTTTCGGGATATTCGGGACTATCGGCCCACTCCCAGGCGTCGCCGAGGTGCATGTTGGCGCAAATCGCGACCATGATGCGCCCGTGCTCGTTGCGGATGGCGCGCCACTTGGGCACATAGCCGTCCTTTTCATAAGTGCGGCCGGTGTTGACGTAAACCTCGCTGGGGATCTGAAACTTTTCGTTGATGTCGTACAGGACGTGGTAGATCTCGTCGGCGTCCTTGAGATCTTCGACCGGCTCAGTCGGCAACACCATACGCATGGCGGCCATGAAATGCTGCCAGTCGTCGGTGCCGTGGAAGTCATCCACCATCAGGAAGCCGCCCTTATAAAGATAATCGTGCATGCGCTTGGCCTCTTCCTTAGTGAAGGTCCAGTTGTTCACCGAGACCGCATAGATCCAAGGGTAGTCGAAGAGATGATCGCTATCGCTGTCGGTAACATTCAGCGCCGAGGGTGAGTGGATGCGCGTGAGACGGCGGAGGGCGATCAGGCAATCGTTGTCGGCCTTGGGATAGTCGCGCGACCAACCGCCGCCATAGCCGTACATGCGAAACCCGAAGCTGTTGCCGGCGGCATAGCTGGGGGTGTATTGGAGGCGGGTCCAATAAAATTCCGAGGGCACCATCGGTCCGGAGTCGTAATAGGAGCGGCGGCCGCGGTAGCCGCCAAATTGGAACGCGAACAGTCCGACGGTAAGAAGCAGCAGGAGGACGGGGACGGCGGAGGCGGGCCGGACCAGCTTCATATGATAATTATGCCTCTAGAAGCGTAGCAGAAGTGTGGGGGCGTCGCTAGAATGGGCTGGAGTAGCACCATGCCCGAAATGGTTGGGATACCGGAGATCGCGAAACGCTTAGGAGTCGACGGTGGTACGGTTCGCCGTTTTGTTGCGAGGGAGAACGAGACCCTAAAGTTGACACTGATTAGAGGCAAGGGCGAGAAGCTTTTGCTTTCACGACCTGATGCTGATCGGCTCATTGCGAGCTACGAGGCGAGGCGAGGGCCGGTTGCGGAAGTTGAGGAGGGATCTCCCACCGACGATCGATTTGGTTTTTTCTATGTTATTCAGCTTGTGCCGGAGGCACTGCCCAACCGCGTAAAAATAGGCTTTGCCGACAACGTGGAAAAGAGATTGAACGAACACAAGACCGCCGCGCCAACCGCGAAGATAGTGAAATCATGGCCCTGCAAGAGGTCTTGGGACTACGCAGTAATGGCCAGCATTACCCGTGAGGGCTGCAAGCTAGTCCTCAATGAGGTGTTCGAGGGCGACGTTCAAGGATTCATTGATCGCGGCGACCAATTCTTTGCGATCATGCCGACTCCAAGCAGCGAGAGAGAACTGTCAGAGCATTCTCCTCTGTACGAGCCCGACGACGGAGTAGGCTGAGGCCCAACATCTCTGAATTTACGTCAGCGAGTCGCGACGGACTTCATTTTCGAGGCGGCCACTCGCGAAGGGGCCCTTGCGTCGATTCACGCTCGGCCTCTTCAAACGGGAAATCCAGCTTGCCAGTCGAGGAATCTCTGTCCATCTGCTCATCCCAGCGTGCTTGCTCACGAGTACGGAACCACTGAACCAGACGCTGGTACTCGTCCGGCGCCAAGCCGCTGATGGCGGCTTCGATCTGCTCAACGCGGCCCATAGTCGGAGTTTAACACCCTGTGCGGGCCGGGCAACCCGACGTACCACGCCCAAGCCCCGCAGCGAAAAATGCGACCGGCCTGCCGGTATGGTATCTATTAGGAGAAAGGAGTGTTCCACGTATGAACACAAAAAACAAGCAAAACCCAAAGGGTCAGCAGCAGAAGGCCCAACAGAAACAAAAGGCCAAGAAGCAGGGCCAAAATCCCAACGTGCTTCAGGCCGCCAGGAACTACCAGGAGCATGAGCATCCAGAGGCGCGACTGACCCGTTGAGTTTGGTCAGCCCCGACTCGGTCCGGAAGTAAAGAAGCTCTCTCCTGCGGCAACGTGGGCGAGAGCTTTATAGTTTGAAGAAGCCCGCATCCCCCCGAATCATTTCTGGTCGTCGAGGTCCACCTTCGGGTGCGCCGGTTTATAACTATCTTTGCAGGGGGCCGCTTCCGGAGCGGCCGGAACATCGATCAGGATGGTGTTGGTGGTCAGGGTACCGGTCCAGGGCGCACCGAAGCGCGACCACTGGTCGGACAGTTTTGCCTGGAGGGCGTCGGACAGTTTCTGGTGCACATACCGAAGCTTCAGGTAAACTCTCTTGCCTCGCAGATCGGGATATTTTTTGAAGACGCCCTTGCGGTTCACGGGCAGAGTGATCTCCTCGGCGAACGGCGGCGTCATTTGGCCACCGGCCGGAATGACGGTGAAAACATCGTTCTTCGGACTGACGGGATTGTCCGGGCTGACGTCGTCAGGAAGCTCTTGCATTAGCTTCGGGGGTGAATCAAACAGACCGAGACCCTCTTTAAATACGCTCATCTGTCCTTCCTTGAGCGCCGTGTAAATGATTCTTTCGTGCTCCAGAGGCAGAATGAGCGGGCGGGTTCCCTCGTTGACATAAGCGATCGTCAGGCGCAGCCGAAGTACCACGAATGCCTCCGGTAGACGTTCGGGATCGAGGCCCCGTACACGGTCGAAGCAGTAGCTGACATCGGCCTTCGTGGCGATGGCGCTGGGGCCGGCGACCGGGGCGTTTCGAGCCGCCGAAGCCTGACCGAACCCGAGAGCGGCGCAGAGAAGCGCGCTCACGCCGGCGATTGTGAATTTCATAGGAGCGTGAAATTACAAGTTTATCGAGAATCGCGCCTGAGCGAGAGCAAGTCCGCTGTCCGAACGGCGGCGACCGACGGGTTGGCCCCAGGCAACGTCAGCGGTACCATGGTCGAAGACTGATTTTCAGCATTGCCAAATGCAACGACGCGACTTTCTCAAAATCGCCGGCCTGGCGGCCGCTGGTGGTCCGCTACTAGGCCAGGAAACGCAATCCTTTCTCGCGCCCACGGCCGGCGCGCAAGACGTCGCTAAGACCGATTTCACGCTGCGCATCTCGCCAATCACGGTCGAACTGGCGCCCAACCGCATCATCAGCACGGTGGGCTACAACGGCACGTCGCCGGGACCGCTGCTGCGGATGAAGGAGGGTGTTCCGGTCACCGTCAATGTCGTCAACGACACCGACGTGCCGGAGTTCGTGCATTTCCACGGATTGCTCATTCCCTCCGAGGTGGATGGGGTGGAGGAAGAAGGCACGCCGGTTGTGCCTCCACACGGGAATCGCAGCTATCGTTTCACGCCCACGCCCGCCGGCACGCGCTGGTATCACACCCATACCATGTCGATGGACGATCTGCACCGCGGCAGCTACACCGGCATGTTCGGCTTTTTGGTGATCGAAGGCGCAAACAATCCCGGCAACTTCGATCAGGAGCATTACCTGGCGCTGCGCGATTGGGAGCCTTATTTCACCAATCAATCCATGGACAACGACGATCTGGATCCCATGGGGGCGCAGCCGGAGAAGCCCAAGGTGATGGATACGCGGCAGCCGGGGATGGAGGTCGCCTCAGACATTTACTCCATCAACGACAAGGCGCTCGGCGCGGGCGAGCCGGTCCGCGTGAAACCCGGCGAACGGGTGCTGTTTCATTTTCTGAACGCCAGCGCAATCGAGAACCGTCATCTGGCGCTGCCCGGCCACAAATTCAACGTGCTCGCGCTGGATGGAAATCCGGTGCCAATGCCGGTCGCCGTAGACGTGTTGATGCTGGGGCCAGGCGAGCGCGTGGACGCCATCGTGGAGATGAATCAGCCCGGAGTTTGGATCCTGGGTGCGCCCGAGGATCCGGTGCGCGAAGGGGGCCTGGGCATTGTCGTCGAATACGCGAACCAGCACAGCACGCCGCAGTGGAAGGCGGCGCCCAAATCCAACTGGGACTACACGGTTTTTGGGAAGCCGGCATCGTCGCAACCGGTCCCCACTGAGAAACTGGACATGCTGTTCGAAAAGATCCCGCGCGGCGCGGGCAAATACAACAGCTTCACCGTCAACGGCAAACCCTACCCGCACGAGCAAGAGTTCCTACTCAAGCAGGGCACTCGCTACCGGCTCACGTTTCATAACCGTACCGACGACGCGCATCCATTGCACCTGCATCGTCACAATTTTGAGATTGTCGAGATTTATGGCAAAGCGACTTCGGGCGTGATCAAGGACACGGTGGTGGTTCCTACCTATGGGCGCGCCAGCGTGGATTTCACAGCCGACCAGCCGGGCGCGACGTTGTTTCACTGCCATATTCAAATGCACATGGACTATGGCTTCAAGGCACTGCTGCGCTACGCGTGACGGACCCGGCCAACGGCCACATGTCCCGATTAGTGGCTCGGCACCTCACTCTGGCGGCCCCTTCCGTACACTACAAGGTACGCCGCGGGAACGATATACACCGTCAGGATGACGGACGCGGTCAGTCCGCCGATGATGGCGCGCGCCAGCGGCGCATATTGTTCGCTGCCGGTGCCGAGCTTTAGGGCCATGGGCACCATGCCGATGATGGTGGCGAGCGAGGTCATCAGGATCGGCCGCAGGCGGACGCGGCAGGAGGTGATCACGGCGTCTTCGACGGATTGCCCTGCTGCTCCAGCCGGTGCGCGAATTCGACGATCAGAATGCTGTTCGAAGCGGCGATGCCGACCAGCATGAGCACTCCCATCAGCGACATGACGTTCAGCGTGGTGTGCGTGAGCGGCAGGATAATCAGCACTCCGATGAATCCCATCGGCACCGCCAGCATGATCAGGAACGGATCCTTAAACGAGCTGAACTGCGCCACCAGGATCAGATAAAGCAAGACGACCGAAAGCGAGAGGCCGATCGCAAAGCTCTTGAAGGACTCCCGCATGGCTTGCACCATGCCGCGCATATCGACGTGGACCTCGGCCGGCAATTTCGTCGCGCGAATCAGCTTCTCGATCCGGCCGGCAACTTTGCCCAGGTCCTCGCCGGCGGGACTGACGTAAACATCGATCACCCGCTGGATCTGGTAATGATCCACTTCCGTCGGCGTCACCAGTCTCTTCAGGTTCACACGGTATCGAGCGTGGTCGGGTTCTTGAGATTGGGAGCGCGGAGCGGAATGTTTTTCAGATCGACAAAGTCGTGAATGGCCGGGCGGCCGTTCTCATAGTATTGAACGGTCAGAAAGTAATCGTTTCCGGTCTTGCGATCCACCCAGTAATTGGGCGCGATCATGGTGTTGGAGTTCAGCGCGGTGATCACGTTGTGGACGATGTTTTCCGGGTCCAGGCCGAGTTCGGCGGCATGCACCCGGTCCACATCGAGCCGCACCGCCGGATAATTCATATCTTGCGGGATGTAAGCTTCGCCCACGCCGGGCAGTTCCCGGATGCGAGCCGCAAGCTCCCGGGCCGCTTGATTGGCTTGATCCAAATCCGTGCCGCTGACCTGCAGATCGATGGGCGCGGGCATGCCCATGTTGAGAATGCTGTCCACCATGGATCCGCTGCTGAAGAACGTCCGCAGATCGGGATAATCCATGGCGATCTGGCGGCGGACGCGATCCATGTATTCGAAGCTGCTGATCTTATGCGATGGCTGGAGCGCCACTTGAATGGTGGCGGTGTACGATCCGGCGTTGGTCGTGTAGAGCGCGGAGAAATCGGGAACGATGCCGATGTTGGAGACGACCATGTGAAAATCGGCCGGCTGCACGATCTTCCGGATCAGGTCCTCCACTCTGGCGACATATTGTTCGGTGACTTCAATGCGGGTGCCGGTGGGAACTTTCAGGTTGATGGTGAACTGGCCCGCGTCGGTTCGCGGGAAAAATGCCACGCCCAGCAGAGGATAGAGCGCGAGGCTGGCGACAAAGGCCAGCATCAGAACCGCTACGGTCAGAGCAGGGCCGCTGGACCGCGCGGCGCACGGTGCGTTCATAGAAATCGAGCAGGCCTGTAAAAGCGCGGTTGAAAGCGGCGTTGAAACGCGTTCCCAGGGAGGTCTTCCGGGGCGTCGCCGAACGCTTCGCCAGCGCCAGCTTCGGCGCCGTGAACAGCCCGGAGATAGCGGGCGCAGAACAGCGGGATGACGGTCATCGCCACGAAATAGGAGGCGAACAGGGAGATGACCACCGCCAGCGCCAGGGCCGTGAAAAGAAATTTGCTGACGCCGTACAGGAACGTGACCGGGAAAGAACACCACCACCGTGGTGAGCGTCGCGGCCAGCACCGCCAGGCTGACTTCAGCTCCGCCCTCTTCGGCGGCACGTTCCGGCGAGCAGCCCTCCTCCAGATGCCGGTAGATATTTTCGAGCGAAATCACCGAATTATCGATGATGCGGGAGAAAGCCAGCGCCAGCCCGCCCAGGATCATGGTGTTGACCGTGCTGCCGAGCAGATACAGGACCACGAAGGTAGTCAAGGCGGAGAGCGGAATGGACAGGAAGACCGCGAAGCGTGGCGCGCAGGCTGGCGAGAAAGATCAGAATCATCAGGCTGGTCAGCGCCAGGCCGATCAGACCTTCATGCAGCAGCGTCCGGATGGCTTCCTTGACGTATGCCGACTGGTCGAAGACCACCGTGGCCACCAGGTTCTTCGGGACGCCGGTCAGGCGGCCGATCATGGTGCGGATGCCGTCCACCACCTGAATGGTATTGGTGTCGCCGCCCTGCTTCATGATGGGCAGATAGACGGAACGCTGCCCGTCGACGCGCACGATGTTGTACTGGATCTGGTTGGCGTCCTTGGCTTCGCCGACGTCACTCACGGAAACCCAGCGCTGGCCGACGGTCTTGATCGGAACGCTGTTGAGCTCGTCGACCTTGTCCACCAGCGCATTGGAGTAAACGTAATAGTCGTAAGGGCCGATCTTTACGTCGCCGGCCGGCAGAATCAGATTGTTCTTGTTGACCGCGTCAACCACATCCATCACGCTCAACTCGCGCGAAAGCAGTTTGTAGGGATCGACGTACACCATCACCTGGCGGTATTTTCCGCCGAACGGCGGCGGAATCTCGGCGCCCTTCACCACCGCGATCTGGTCGCGAATTGCGAACTGGCCGATATCGTGCAGCTGCGTCTGGCTGAGTCCCTGGCCTTTCAGCGTGACCAGGCAAACCGGAAGACTGGAGGCGTCGAATTTGAGCACCACCGGCGGGAGAGTTCCGGGCGGGAGGCGCTTCAAGTCCGCCAGCGAGAGGTTGGAAAGCTCGGTCACATCGGCGTCGGCGTTGGTGCCGGGCTGAAAAAATACCTTGATGATGCTGACGCCCGGCAGCGAGCGCGACTCCATGTGATCGACGCCGCTGGCCAGCGTGAAGAACCGCTCCAACGGGTTGGTGATATCGGTCTCAATGTCCTCGGGCGGCATGCCGCTGTAGAACGTCGCCACCACCGCTTCCGGCAAATTGATGGCTGGGAAAAGATCGACCGGCATGCGCACCAGGCTGGTAGCGCCGATCAGCGACCAGGATGAGGCAGACCACGACGATGAAATACGGGTGACGAATGGCGAACCCCGGCATTGGCGATGGTCCCTTCCGTAGTAAAAGCTGAGAGCAATGGGCGCCTAGCGGCACACTACTCCTGTTGCGACTGACTTTGGATGAGCGTAATCTCTTTCGGCGTTACCATTTCTCCAGGCGTCAGGCTGCTGCGATCGCCGACCGCGACCAACTCCCCCTCCCGTAATCCGGAAAGCACCTCCACGTCGTCCGGCGTCTCAATCCCGGTGGTCACCTTGCGCTCTTCGACCTTGTTCGACGGATCGACCACCCAGACCGTTCTCTGATCGCCTTCGATGTTGACGGCTTCCTGCGGCACTGCCAGAGCATGAGCGTCCCGATCGAGCGTCAAGCGTGGCTTCCGCATACACGCCCGGCAGCAGCACCCGATTCGGATTCGGCACATCCACTTCGGTGTGCATGGTGCGCGTATCCGTCTGGACATCCACCGAGAAACGAGCCACTTTGCCCGGGAAGGTTCTGTTCAGGGAAGGAACGCTCACGCTCACCGGATCTCCGATTCGTACATAGCGGACATAGGATTCCGCCACCGGAATCACCAGCCGGAACAGATCGTCCTCGGAAAGCTGCACCAGAGGCAGAGCCTGCGTGCTGGAATTCGTGCCGGCCTGCATCAACGTGCCGAGATTCGCGTATCGCTGGGTGACCACGCCGTCGAACGGAGCGGTGATTTTGGAGTAATCGAACAGCACCTGGTCATGGCGCAGCTTCGCCTGTGCGCTGGACAAGCTGGCTTTGCGCCGATTCGACGGCGTCCCGCGCGGCCTCAACTTGCGCTTCGGCGGCGAGGTCCTTCCCCTGCCAGTCGTCCACGTCCTGCTGGGCGACCAGCCCCGGCCGCGATTTCGCGACCTGATCTAAGCGAGTGAATTGCAGATGCGCCACTTTGTGCTGCGCCTCCACGCGGTCCAACTCCTTCCCAGAGCGGGCCACCTGGCCGGTGGCGTCTTTGATATCGGCCTGATCCTCGTCCACTTGCGTCTGGAGTTCGGGGATTTCCAGCACCGCCATCACCTGGCCCGCTCTTCACATGCGTGCCGTAGTCGACGTTGAGTTGCCGCACGAATCCGGACTCTTTTGCATACACGTCGATTTGTTGGAAAGGGATCAGTTCGGAGGAGACCACCAGGGTCCGCTGCAATGCTTTCCTAGCTACCTTGACCACGCCGACCTCACGCCCTGGAGGGGAAGTTGCGACATCCTTGGCTGCGGTGCTCCCGTTCCCGCAGGAGGCCAAAGTTCCGACCAAAGCGGCGCCGGCAAGACTCGTAGCGCCAACCAGGGGATCGTGTGGCTTTCAGAATGCATAGGCGGATCCCAATTGAGCGGATTAGCCGGCATCCAGAAGCATCTCAAAACCGTCCCCGGGAAGCTGTTCCAGTTTCTCTTCCAAGCCCTCCAGCGAAAAACGCCCGGATTGGCAAAATTCCTTCAGCTCGCGCTCCTCCTTGCGTATTTGGCACGCCACCTTTGGAATCTCCGCCGCGATGGATAGCGGAATGATATGCACGCCATGCCGGTCGCCATGAATCAGATCCCCGGGCTGAATTTCCAGCTCGCCAATCTCGACCGGTTTCCCGTACTCGGAAACGTGCGCATACATATGGGACACCGCGACGCTGCCCGCGAACAGATGAAATCCCAACGCTTCCACCCCCGGCAAGTCGCGCACGGAGCCGTTCGTGACGTATCCTACGCAGTTCAATGCGCGTCCGATGATAGCGTGAAATTCGCCGACCAAGGCCCCGGCTCCGGGACGCTCGTCGACATCCTCCATCACCATGACTCTCGGCTCGGGAATCGAAGCCACGTATCGCCACCAATTCATATTCTCGTGATAAGCGCGGCCGGCGACCGGAGCTGACGTGGATCGCATGCGGCCGGTCACCGCGTAGCCAAGCATCGGCGGAAAATCGGGGAACTGGCAGCGCACCACGGAGCCGGGAACGGAGCCCTCGTTGCGCAGCCTTACTTTGAGCCTCTCGATTGCATTCGAGGCTGTGCACGTATCGAGTTGTTGGAGTCTCTTGAAAACTGAGCTCGATATTCGCGCGATCGAGGCCACTGGTCCTCTCCCGTGTTTTGTGACTCCACAGTACGGTAAATGGTTTCACCGCAGGCCGATTTTGTTAGACCAGCCGGTTGGGGAATCCCGAGACCATGGCCGCCCTGATTTCCGGGTGGGCCTTGAGAACGACACATCTAACGGGATGACGCCGAGCGGCTATAGCCGCGCTTCAAAACGTAATGAAAGCAATCGCTACTTCTGAACCGCTGTGCCTTTGGCGCTGCTCCACTCCGAGAATGAGCCGTCGTACATATGCACGTCATAGCCCAGATATTTAAGCGTGAAATAAGATTGCGAGGCCTGCATCCCGGTATTGCAGTAAGTCACGGCCGGACGGTCGGGGGTGACGCCAATCTCTTCGTAGAGCTTTCGCAATTGCGATTCGGACAAAAGCGTCGTGTTGTCCTTGCCGGCCTGGTCGTCCATCCAAAACAGATTGACGGCTCCCGGAATATGGCCGGGGCGACTGATTTCCTGCGCCGCGGTTTTGCCCTGAAAGTCGCCCGCGGTTCGGGCGTCCACCAAGACTGCGCTTCCGGGCAACGCGTTGGACGCGGCCCACGAAAGATCCTTGACGGCTTCGATTCCCACCACCACATCCGGCTTGGGGCGAGGCGTGAAATGTCCAGCCCGAACTTCCGGCGTATCCGTGGCCAGCTTACGAGACTCCGCGCGCCACTTGCCGAGGCCGCCGTCCAGCAGCGCCGCGCGATCGCCGTGCCCCAGATAGTCCAGCGTGAAGTAAGCGCGGGTGGCCGGGAGCACGTTAGCGTCTGAATACAGAACGACGCGCGAATCATCGGAGACTCCGGCGTGCTCGAACAAATTCTTGAGGTCGGCGGCCGGAGGCAGTTCGTTCAGGATGCCTTCCCGCGTGATGGCGATGTCCGACAGGGCCACGAAACGCGCTCCAGGGATGTGACCGGCGTCATAGGCCTTTCGGTCGCGCGATACGTGGAGGATCACGATGTTGGAGTCGTTCAGGTGCTGTGCTAACCAATCGGTAGTGACCAGCATGTCGGAACGCACGGCCGGCGCCGCGACCGTCAGCAGAGGAAGAACAATCAGGGAAATCAATGTTCTGGGGATCATTTGCATCTCATTTCGATTTCTTTTTGAGTTGTTTGTAATACGCCTCAATGGGCGCGTACGGCCCAAAGCGGTGTTGATCGATCGGGAACGAATCGGCAAACGGCCCATAAGCGTTATCCACCGGTTTGGCCGAGCGATCGGGATAATCCTGATCCAGGTGCGCCATTTCCGGCCGGGGCTGCGCGTTGATGAACGCCGCTACGTCGAAAGCCTCATCATTGGTGAGATCGGGCCGGCCCAGCGGCATGCGCGCTTTAATGAACCGGGCCGCAGTCAGGACGCGGTGCATTCCAGCTCCGTCGTTAAAACTGTCTGGTCCCCACAGGGGCGGGAACACATAGCCATGGATCGGATTCGCGGTTGCCAGCAGACCCGAGCCATCGCTGCCGTGGCACATTTCACAGCGCTTTTCGAAAACGTGCCGGCCGGCGTCTGAGCTAGCCGCGCGCGCGGGAATCTTGAACGCCGCGCGGCTCGTGCCGCCTTGCGTTGACTAGCGCCCATGGCCTCTTCCCTGGCGCCCAGCGAGCGGATGTAGGAAGCCATGGCGATCATCTCCGGACTATTGCGCGGCAACGGGCGCCCGTTCATACTGCGCTGCATGCACTCGTTGACGCGGTCTTCGATCGTCGTGGTGGCTGCCACGCGCGCCGAGAATCTGGGGTAGTGCTCGGTGGCCATCAGCAAGGTCAACGTGCCCGGGCTCGGTTCCAGTACCCAGATGGCAGGAGCCGCAGGCGAGATGGCTGCCCGAGTAGCGCATTTTCGGGTCGGGAGCATCGGGGCCGAGCAACTCCGACGTCTGCGCGAGCAATCGTTTGCCATATTCTTCGGTCGCGATGGCGGGCACGTTCGCGGCAGTGGAGTTTGCGACCCAATTCCCAGGCTGCCGCGTCCCAGCGTGAGCGTCGCACCGACGGTGATGACTCCGATGGCGCAGCACGCAATTAGGATGACGCCCATGCCGCCGCGCTCATTTTGGCTCATGTGGGTTCGTTCCTTTCGCCCGAATCCGACCGGGCAGCTTGCACCTTATCATAGCTTTGCACATTCGCCTGAAAGCGGTATTTGGGCCGCTCGATCCAGGCGCGCAGGTTCGGCACAGCGAGCCAGACCGCCAGAAACACAACCGCAAATGCGATGGACGAGAACATCGCATCACATTCGATGATCATCGGCTGAAAGAAGCCGCGAACATAATACGCGACCGCCGAGAGTTCGGCTTCGCTGAGCTTGGCGGTCCAAGGGGCCATGGGCGTCCCTTCTACACCGTTCCGGAGAGCACGCAGGCTGGCCGCGAGACTGGGACGCACGGCCCGGAAGTTGGTCGGCACGATGTCGATCTCGCTGACCGCCGATCCGTCTCCCGCGCCGTTCTCGCCATGGCACTGCGCGCAGTGATCCGTGTAAACTTGCGCGCCCAACAGCCGGATATTCTCGGGAAGAGTTGGTTCGGACTGCGCGGCATGGAGTTCGCGAACCACAGCGGCAATGGCGGACAGATCCTGCCCGGATAGATCGCGCCAGGCCGGCATGGCAGTTCCCGCGATTCCGTTCCACAGTGCAAAGCTCAGACGATCGAGCGTGTACTCGTGCTCGGCCAAATTCGCCGGGCGAGGGTGAAGCCCTGCCGCGCCGGGTCCATCGCCCTCGCCGCGCTGCCCATGACAACTCGCGCACGCTGTGGCTGTAGACCTCCTCCCCGCGAGCCGTCGCTGCGACGGAAGCGAGCCTCGGATAAGCGCCTTTACGGCGGGTCTTGGCCGGATTCGCGTTCAGGGTCGATGAGTGAAAAGCCATTTGCGCCATCTGATCCTGCGGGCAGTTGCAGGCTGCGCGAGCACGAGCCTCTCCTTCCGGTCCGGCCAGTTCACGCGCGCGGCCCAGCGTCTCTAAGTATGCGACCAGGTCGCGCGCCTCCTGCCTGGGACGATCCGGCGAACCGTCGAACAGAGTCGCGTACGCGGGCATTACCGAGTCGGGGACCAATGCGCGAGGCGAATAGAGATGTGCGAACTGCCAATCGAGGGAATGCGTCGCGCCTTCGCGCGAAAGGTCGGGCCCGATCCGGCGCGTGCCCCAGAGATGCGGATAATCGAAGCGCGTCTCCCAGGCGAGCGTGGGCGCTCCAAAGCGCGACATATCGGCGTCGAGATAGCGGATCTGCTGGGTGTGGCAGTAGGCACAACCCTCCCGGCTATAAATGATGCGCCCCCGCTGTTCGCTGGCCGTCAAACCGAGTGGATGATCGGGCGACATTTTGCGGGTCTGCTCTTCGAGCACGCGTCCCGGCCACACACCCAGCAGCAGCACGGACAGAACGAAGAAAGCCACGCCCGCGATGCTGGCCACCAGGTACGACATGCGTACAAGGCGGCTCACGAAGCCTCCGTCAGCGAAGGCGCCAGGCGCGGCGCGATGTGCTTCACCGGTTCCAATCCAACGCTGTCTTCCACCGCCTTGAGACCGGCTCCGATTTCCCCGGTAGTCAGGCCCGCGAGCAGTGCCAGAAACCCCGCCAGGATCGGGATCGCGGACAGCGTACGAACCCACCAGAACGATCGCGCAGCTCGAACCGAGTCGAGCCAAGGCGCCGCCGACTGCCAGGTGCGCGCCTCCACCAGCCCGGCGATTGTCAGATCCGAGACCATCAGGATGACGCCCGCAAGCAGCAGCCAGTAGGACCAATCCAGCGCGCGCGGGTTATAGCGTACCCAGGGAATTCGCTGCCAGGCGTGCACCAATCCACCGGCCGCGGCAAACGTAGCAAAGCCGAGCATGGCCAGATGCGAGTGTCCGATCACCCAATCCGAGAAATGGATCGTTTGGTTGACCGACATCTGCGCCTGCACGGAGCCCTGGATGCTCACCACCAGGTAGATGATGGTCGACTATGCTGACAAACCGCAGAGCTACGTCGCGCGGAAAGAATCCGGCGCCGCGCAGGGACAGCAGCAGATTCGCGACGACGATAATCACGTCGACACCTAGCAGCGCCGACGCTGTGATAGCACCGATCTGCGCATTCATCGGAATCACGGAGAAGACGTAGTGATGCGTGCCGTTCAGCGGATAAAGAAAGAACAGGAGCCAGAAGCCCAGCATGGATAGGAAATGGCTGTAAGATGGGCCTTCGCGTCGCCGCGGGGATGACGAAGTAAATGATGGCCAGTGCCAGCGGCGTGACATAGAGACCGACGGCGTCGTGAATCCACAGGCCGCTGAAAGCCGCGCCACGCGCGCCGGGGACGAACTCCGGCACGAAGTTGCCCATCGGATAGGCGAACAGCGTGAACACCAGCGCGCCGATGATGTACCAGCTGGAGACGTACAGATCCTCGAGGCCGCGCGAGAAGAATGGCGGCAGAAATTGGATGATCGCCAGCACGAGCGCCAGCACGACGAACACATCGACTACCAGCGGGAATTCGGCCCATTCGAGCGGCTGGCTGAAACCCGCCAGCACCAGTACCCAGCCCGGCAAGACGACCGCGAAATTCCATAATCCGAACAGCCATTGGCCGAGGCGCGCGCTGGTTACGGGCCGGCCGGTCAGCACGCGGAACAGCGTGATAGAGGAACGCGAAGAATGCGTTGCCGAGCCAGCCCAGCAAGATGCCCTGCGTGTGGTCGTACCGGAGACGGCCCCAACTCGCCCAAGCGTGGTTCACCACCAGGTCGGGGAACAGCAGTTCAATGGATGCGACCACGCCAAAAATCACAGACACGAACAATGTCACGATGGCGGCCAAGCCGTGCGCGTATACCAGACCGGTCTCTACCCGAGGGACGGCAGGGCTGGGCTGACTGGGCTTGTAGCTTACCGGCACGACGTTTACTTATCGAGTATACTGGCTTCCTAAGAGGAGTCCCAATGAAGAGAACAGTTTTCTCCTTGGCCGCGCTGGCACTCGTGGTTGCCGTCGCCGCGATTTCACAGACCCCGAAGGCCGCCAAGCATAAGGTGGTGTTTGAGCTGAATGCTCCGGCTCCATCCGGATGGGATCAGCTCTTTCATAACGTCGAGAACGTTCAAAAGACGTTTGCCGCCGATGGCACCCAAGTGGAGATCGTGTTCTTTGGCAAAGGCTTGCGAATGCTGTTGAAGACGAACTCCGAGTATGCGGAGCGCCTGAAAGCCGCCGCGGACAGCGGAGTGGTTATCGCCGCCTGCCAGAACACCATGCGCCAAATGAAGCTGACCGGCGACGACCTGTTCCCGTTCGCTACCCAGGTGGATTCGGGTGTTGCGGAGTTGGTTCGCAAGCAGGAAGCCGGGTTCGTGTACATCAAAGGCGGCGAGTAGAACATTCCTACGGTCGGCGCTGACTAGACGCTGTTGTTTTTTCTTGCGGTGAGCATCCTTTGATAGGCGTCCAGGAGCTCGCTCCGGGCCTGCCGGCCGAGGGGCTGTGGCAATTCCGTAGGCCGATAGTGGCGGCAAAGTTCCACTGTTTTGCGGAGGCTTTCAGCGAATTCGATGCATGGCGGGCAACCAGCGAGATGAGTCTCAATCTCCTTGCAGGCGTCCGGCGGAAGCTCTAAGTTCAAGTAGTCGGAGAGCAGCGCGAATATCTCCCGGCAATTTTCGGAGTGTTTCTGGGACACGATATTATTCACCTCCACTGCCCTCAACAACCGCACGGCGGCTTGCAGTTCCAAGATAATCATCCAGCTTCGCGCGCAGCGCCAACCGGGCGCGATGCAAGCGCGTCTTGACCGCATCCTCGCTCAAGTCCAATATTTGGGCCACTTCTTGTGTGGAAAGCTCCTCCATGTCGCGCAGTAGTATCACGGATCGATAACTTTCAGAAAGATCGGCGATCGCCCCTTCCAGCACCTCTTTCATCTCCGTTTGCAGCACCTGCTCATCGGGCAGGCTGGACCAGTCGGCGATCTCGATCTTCGCGTCGCCGTCCGCATGGCTTTTCGAAGGCATAAATTCGTCCAGCGAAAGTTCGCGATCGGGAGCAAAGATGCTCTTGCGCCGCTTCATCAAGCACGCATTCTTGGCGATGCGGAATACCCATGGACGCACCCGCTCAGGCTCTCGAAGCTGATCGAAGCTCTCAAAAACTTTTAGCAACGTGTCCTGCGCCACCTCCTCGGCATCCTCGCGTTGACCGCACATCAGCCAGGTGTAGTGGAAGACTTTTGAACGGAAGTGTTCGACGAAATGGTCGAACGCCTCAGCGTCTCCCGCCATCAGCCGGCGCGCGAGTTCAACTTCGATTTCCCGTTCTAAGCTGACCACCGCTCTGATTGTAGCGGGGCTGGCCTGCCACCAAAGATGCAATCGCACCGCAAAGGTGGCGCGCTGTCACCTCGGCCAACCAATTGCATCCTTGGGGATAAGGACCATGAAAAAGACACTGGCGTTTCTGGTCTTATTGTCGGCGCCCGGTTGGTGCCAAGACCCAATTGCGCTAAAAGACGCAGTCCGTTTGGCATTGCAGCAGAACAAATCCATTGAAGCCTCGGGCGCCAGTGCGAAAGCGGCGGAGAGCCGGGTTACCGAGGCACGAGGAGGTTTCCTCCCTAAGGTCAACTACTCGGAGTCATGGACCAGGAGTGACAATCCGGTCTTCGTGTTTTCTTCGCTGTTAACCGAGCACCAGTTTGGAGAGCAGAACTTCCTGCTCGGACCGCTGAACCGGCCCGATTTCCTCAATAATTTCCAGTCGCTCCTAACCGCGGATCAGACCGTCTACGATGCGGGCCAGGCGAAACACAGTGTTCACTCGGCGGAAATAACAAAGGTTATTGCGAACGAGAATCACCGGCTCACGCAAATGGAGGTCATCGCCGGCGTGGTCCGCGCCTACTATGACGCCGCATTGAGTGCTGAGGAATTGAATGCGGCCAACCAAGCCATACGCTCTGCGGAGGCCGATCTGCAGCGTGCCCAATCGGTTCGCTCCACCGGTATGTCTACGGATGTGGATTTGCTGTCGATCCGAGTGCACCTGGCGGGCGTTGAGGAACAGCAGATTCGCCGGTCGGCGGACCTGGATGTGGCACGCGCCGCTTTGAACGAGGTTTTAGGCCTGCCGCTCGACACCCCGCATCGCTTGACTAGCCCACTAAAGGCGATCAGTCTGCCGAAGAATTCCCTCGCGGATTACGAAAACAGCGCGATCGCCGCGAGGCCCGAAGCCCGGCAGGCGAAACTGTCGACTGATTTCGCCGAAACCCAGGCGGCGGACGCTCACAGCGCGCTCCTGCCGCAAGTGATCCTGCACGGTGCTTTCGAAGCGGACCGGCAGCGATTTTACGATCAGGGCGGCGCCAACTGGCTGGTGTCGGCCGGCCTGCGTTGGAACCTGTTCAACGGCTTCAGCGATAAGGCGCGGATCGAGGAAAACAAGTCCCTGCTGCGCCGCAGCCAAGCCGAGCAGGAGCGCGCCGGCTCCACGATCCGGCTGCAAGTGCGGCGGGCCTATGCGGATTTACGCGCGGCCCAGCAGCGAATCGAGGTCGCCCAGGCCTCCCTCGCCGAAGCGGAAGAAAGTCTTCGCATTACTCAGAACCGTTACGAAGCGGGCCTGAACAACGTCACCGACCTGCTTCGTACCGAGACGGCCGTACTGGAGACCCGGACCCGCTACCTGGCCGCCATTCACGATCAGCGCATCGCCGCCACAATGCTCGACCTGACGGCGGGCACGCTCAACGCAGATTCGGAGGTCTTGAACTGATGACGAAGAGTTTTTTGTTCCCGATTCCGTTGGTGATCTGGCTGGCCGGATGCAGCGACGCGCCGCGCGAAGTTGAGCCTGCCGCGCCCGTAGCGCCGCTGGCGGTGAATGTGGTGACGGCGGCTCTCCAGGAATCGCCCTCGCTCTACGAGGCCACCGGGACCGTCCGCGCTCGTTCTTCAGCGGTCATTTCCGCGAAGTGGATGGGCTACGTCCGCGAGGTTCAGGTGCAAGTGGGCGATCGGGTGCGCGAGGGGCAACTGCTGGTCGGGTTGGATGCTCGCGACCTGGACGCCAGCTCCGGCCGCGCGGCGGCGGTTCGCGAAGAGATTCGCAACGAAATCCCGGAGGCCGATAGCGCGGTGGCGGCCGCGAAGGCGAATCTCGATCTGATATCGGTCACGTTCAAGCGCATGCATGAGCTGTATGAAAAGCAGTCCATCTCGGACCAGGAATTTGACGAAGCATCCGCCAAGGTGAAGGCGGGGCAAGCGGCGTATGACATGGCGCGGTCCAAGCGCACTCAGCTGGACGCAAAGCTCGCGCAGGCCGACCAGGAGGTGCGAGCGGCCGAGGTGACGCGATAGCTATGCGCACGATTGAAGCGCCTTTCGCGGGCCTCGTCACCGCGAAATCAGTGGAGCCAGGCAATCTCGCGGTTCCCGGCGCGCCTTTGCTAACCATCGAGCACGACGGCTATCGGTTGGAGGCCGCCGTCGAAGAGTCGCGGATGGAGGCCATTCGCGTGGGCCAGCCGGTGACGGTAGTGCTCGACGGAATCAATCGCTCATTCGAGGCCCGAGTTTCAGAGATCGTTCCGGCGGTGGATGCTCCTCTCGCGCTCTATACCGTTAAGATCGATCTCCCAAGTACGCCCGCGCTGCGCTCTGGAATCTTTGGTCGGGCAACGTTCCAGCTCGGTAGCCGCTCGATGTTGGCAATACCCGCCGGAGCCGTCCGTGAACGCGGTCAACTGCAATCGGTTTTCGTGGTTGATCACGGCGTGGCGCGAACACGCCTCATCACGCTCGGCGAAAAAGTGAAGGACCAGGTTGAGGTGCTCTCCGGTCTGAATCGCCGGTGACCAAGTGATTTTTCCGGTTCCCCAAGCCCTCACTGACGGAAGCCACAGTCGAGGTCCGGCCGTGAGCGTGGAGCGAAAACTTGGTCCAGCTGGAAAATTGGCCCATGCCTGGATCGACTCCAAGCTGACGCCGTTGGTCATCGTCGGCTCGCTGTTGCTGGGCGCGTTCGCGGTCTGGAAGCTGCCGCGCGAGGAAGAGCCGCAGATCATCGTGCCGATGGTCGACGTCTCCGTCCAAATGCCCGGCGCGTCGGCGCGCGAAGTCGAGCAGCGCGTCACCAAGCCGATGGAGAAGCTGCTGTGGGAAATTCCCGGCGTGGAGTACATCTACTCGACCTCCAGCCCGGGCATGTCGATGGCGATCGTGCGTTTCCTGGTCGGCCAGGACGAGGAGAAGAGCATCGTCCGGCTGAACCAGAAGCTGTCGGCCAACATGGATCTGATTCCGCCGGGCGCCTCGCCGCCGCTGGTCAAGCCGCGCTCGATTGACGACGTGCCGATCCTGGCGCTGACATTTTGGAGCAAGCGCTACGGTGATTTCGAGCTGCGGCGCATCGCGGCGCAAGTCGACGACGCCATCAAGCAAACCCCGGATGTTTCCGCGGTCGCGCTGATTGGCGGCGAGCGGCGCGAGATTCGCATCACTTTGGATCCGGAGCGTTTGGCGGCCTATAATCTATCGCCGCTCGAAGTCGTCGGCCGCGCTAGGCGCTTCCAATCGGCAGCTGTCCTCAGGCCAATTCGCGAGCGGCAACCGGCAGTATCTTCTGGAAACCGGGGAATTCCTGCGCTGCGCCGACGATGTCCGCAACGTGGTGGCCGGCGTCGCGAACGACAAGCCGATCTTCGTCCGCGACATCGCGGAGGTAACGGATGGCGGCGAGGAGCCAGTCGCAGTATGTCCGCTATTCCGAAGGCCAAGGATTCTATCCCGCGGTGACCATCGCGATCTCCAAACGCAAAGGGACCAACGCGGTCACGGTCGCCGAAAACGTCCTCAGCCGCCTCGAACCCCTGCGGGGCAGCGTCATTCCTTCCGACGTCGAAATGACCATCACGCGGCATTACGGAGACACGGCCAAGGAAAAATCGAACGAGCTGCTGTGGCATATGCTGATCGCCGTGGTCTCGGTGAGCGTGCTCATTGCGATCACGCTGGGGCTGCGCGAATCGCTGATCGTCTTCACCGCGATCCCGGTGACGCTGGCGCTTACGCTCGCGGTTTTCTATCTCTACGGCTACACGCTGAACCGGATCACGCTGTTCGCCCTGATTTTCTCAATCGGCATCCTGGTCGACGACGCGATCGTGGTGGTGGAAAACATCGTGCGCCACTGGCGCATGCCCGCGAATCAAGGCCGGCCGCCGTTCGACGTGGCCGTGGAAGCCGTGGATGAAGTCGGCAATCCCACCATTCTCGCCACGCTGGCCGTGGTCGCGGCGATTCTGCCGATGGCCTTCGTGGGCGGCCTGATGGGACCGTACATGCGGCCGATCCCGATCGGCGCCAGCGCCGCGATGCTGTTCTCGCTGATGGTGGCTTTTCTTGTGACGCCCTGGGCGGCCGTGCGGATTCTGAAATCGGGCGGCGCACATCCGCATGGTGAACGGGAAGATCTGGTGACGCGCGTGTACCGCCGCGTGATGGGCGCGCTGCTGCACCGTCCCACCTTGCGCTGGAGTTTTGTCGGCGGCGTGGTGGTCTTGCTGCTGGCGTCGGTGTCGCTATTCTATATCGGCTTCGTGAAGGTTAAGATGCTGCCGTTCGACAACAAGAGCGAGTTTCAGGTGATCGTCGACATGCCGAACGGCACCACGCTCGAAGAGACCGCGCGCGTAACCCAGTTGCTCGCTGAACAAACGCAGCAGCAGCGCGAGGTGGTCAACGTCGAGACCTATGCGGGCACGGCGTCGCCTTACAACTTCAACGGGCTGGTGCGTCACTATTACCTGCGGCGCGGTCCCAACGTCGCCGACATTCAGGTGAATCTGCTGCCCAAGGGCAAGCGGGACCTGCAGAGCCACGAGATCGCCAAACAGGTACGCGCGCGGCTGGAACCCATCGCGCAACGCTACGGGGCACGGATCAAAGTCGCCGAAGTTCCGCCCGGTCCGCCCGTGCTAGAAACGTTGGTCGCCGAGGTCTATGGCCCGAGTCTTGAAGGGCGAATCGCGCTCGCCCGCCGCATGCGCGACCTGTTCCGCCAGACCAAGGGCGTGGTGGATGTCGATTGGTACGTCGAAGACGATCAGCCCAAGTACCGCATGCTCGTCGACGAAGAGAAAGCCGCCCTAAATGGCATCTCCGAGGACGACATCGCGCGCACCATGCAGGTCGCCTCCGCCGGTTACCAGGCTGGCCTTCTGCATCAGGATCGAGAGCAGGAAGATGTTCCACTGACCGTGCGTCTGGACCGCCCCACCCGTTCCGACCTGGACGCGCATGCAAAACCTCAAAATCGCCGGCCGCAACGGACACCTGGTCGCGCTCAGCGAGTTGGTTCGCATCGAGAAGACGGTGGAGGACAAGAGCATCTACCATAAGAATCTGCTCCCGGTGACTTACGTGACCGCGGACGTCGCCGGCGAAATCGAGAGCCCGGTGTACGCCATTCTCAAGCTTGGCCCCGAGATCGACAAGTTCAAAATCCCCGAAGGCTACCAGATCGAGCAGCACATGGCCGCTCTTCCCTCAGACCCGGACCGGTATTCGATGAAGTGGGACGGCGAATGGCAGATCACTTACGAGGTATTCCGCGATCTCGGAATCGCGTTCGCCGCCGTGCTGATACTGATCTACGGGCTGGTCGTGGGTTGGTTCCAATCGTTCCTCACGCCGCTGATCATCATGGCCGCCATTCCGTTTTCGTTGGTGGGCATCCTGCCTGCGCACGGTTTGCTGCATGCGTTCTTCACCGCGACCTCCATGATCGGCTTCATCGCCGGCGCGGGTATCGTCGTGCGGAATTCGATCATCTTGGTGGATTTCATCGAACTGCGATTGCGCGAAGGCATGCCGCTCGACCAAGCCGTGATCGACGCGGGCGCGGTCCGATTTCCGGCCCATGCTGCTCACCGCCGCCGCGGTGGTGGTGGGATCCTCAGTGATTCTGTTCGACCCCATATTTCAGGGACTCGCGATCGCGCTGATGGCCGGTGAGATCGCCTCCTTGTTGCTCTCGCGCATGACCGTCCCGGTCTTGTTTTATGTCTTCAACAGAAGACGGAGGTTGGTATGAACGTAGAACGGTACTTGCGCCTGATCGCGGGCGCGTTCGTGATGTTGAGCCTGGCGCTCGGCTACTTTGTGAGCCCGTATTGGTATTTATTCACCGCCTTCATCGGGCTCAATCTGTTTCAATCGGCGTTTACCAATTGGTGCCCCATGATGACCTTTCTTCGTAAACTAGGCATACGAAGCAATTGAAACTTCGGGTGAGAAGATCAATATTACTGCTGAGTGCAGCGGCTGCGGTCTTGCTGTTAGCGACCGCCGGACTGCATCCTCTATTGAAAGCAGCGCCCGCGCCGAAGCACGTACGGTTCCTGCATCTCGCCGACATGCACGCCCAGCTTGATACGCACTGGGAGTATCTGCCCGAAGACCCGGATCACCTGCATCGGATGGGCGGATTCGCCCGTATCCGCACCGCACTCGACGGGAGCTTGGGCGCTTGGCAAGAGTGACCCAGTAACACTCGGCTGAAGTGACCCACTCCGAGAACGGAACCGGGAGCACGATTAGAAACTGAGACCGTCATCATCCACGCCGTAGGCGTGCGGTTTGCTTTCCATCATCCGCGCCAAAGGCGCGCATCGGGGGTGGATCGCGAAAGACTCGGGTCTGTTTACCGTATCGGCGCGATCCGTTCGAGCTTGTGGCGGAGATACTGGAAGTAATCCGGGCTAACGGTTAGGTCGAGCACTTCTTCGATCACGGGCAGGAAATAGGCCAGCGAGCGGATCGTGCCCAGCGGCGGGGCGTCAGCGGGCCGCATCAGGCGGCGCGTCGCCGCCAGCACGAATGCGTTTTCGATCACGCTCACGGAGATGCCGCGTTGGTAGAGTTGCGCAGCCAGGGCGCGGTCCGGACGGCGGACAGTCCCCATCGTACCCGGCGTTTTGCGATACGCATCCAGAACCCGGCGAATAAATTCTTCCTGGCCGCGGGCGTCGTCCATGGTGGCGATCTCAACCTTGCAGATCACGCAGCGACGGACCGTCGATCGTCACCGTGTGGCAGTAGTGTCGCAAACGGCTCAGCAGCGCCTCTACCATAGGCCGGCTACCCAGAAAGTTGGGCCACTCGTCATAGACGAGATTCGTCGTGATGATGGTGGAATGCTGACGGTAGCGCTCCTCCATCAGCTTGAAGAAGATGTTCGACTGCTCCGGTTTCAGATTCAAGTAACCTAGCTCGTCGATTAGAAGGACGTCCAGCCGGGCCAGGCGCTTGAGCAGTTGACGCGTCGAGCGATCCGCCAATGACGCATACATCTCGTCGAACAGATCCTGGGCCTTGACGAACTGACAGCGGTAACCATTCTCCAACGCCTTCAGCAGCAGACCACAAGCCAGTCCGGTCTTGCCTCTTCCGGTTTCCCCGACCAGCACGATATTTTCCGCCTTGGCGATGAACTCCAACTCCGCAAACCCCCGAATCTGTTTGCGGCTCACGCCGGGTTGGCGGGCGAATGGAAACGTCTCCAGCGTCCAGCGCTCGGGCAGATTGGCGCGCCGGATGCGCCATTCCAGTGCGCCCTCCTGCTTGGCTTGCCACTGTGCGCGCACTAGGCGCGTGATGAAGTCCGAGTAGCTGATGTCGTCTTTGTCGGCGGCACGCAACTGTTCGTCATAGATCTCCAGGATGCGCCGCAGTTTGAGATTCTTCAGCAGTTGATCCAGTTCTTCAGTCATCGTCCGATTCCCCATCCAGCAGAAAGTACTCACGTGTCACACGTCGCAAGATCATCCGTTCCAGCCGGTCCAGATCGTAAAGACCATAACGGCCGGCCTCGCGTACCGCCCCCAGCAGTGGTTCCCGTGGATACTCCCGCACCAGACGCAACAGTTGCCGCAGGGCAAGCGTGATCACCTTGCGGCTCCGCTGTTTTAATCCCGCTACATAGTCGGCTAACTCAGGCGCGGCCGTGACAATGGCCTTCTCTTCGGGATGCGGATCGGGCCGCGCGTCTCTGTGGCCACGTGGTGGCCGGTGCTCGGTGAGCATCACTCGCTGGTGCTCGGCTTCGGCGATACGCCGGTGTGTCACCAAGCGGCAGCCATCCAGTTGAATCTCGATCTTGTCCTTGGTCTCGCGCACCTCCACGCGGCGGCCGATCCAATCCACTGGGACCGAATAGCGGTTGCTGTTCAGCGCGACGTATCCTTCGATATCCACCAGTCGCTGATGCAGCCGGTAAACTTCTGGAATCCACGCCGGCAACGGCTTCAGATGCAGTCGCTCGACTGCGAACAGCTCACGGGGAACCGCACGGATATGTTTCTTGTAAGTCGAGTTGACCTTATCGCACCATTCCCGCGCCCGCCGATTCAGATCCTCCCAACTGCTGAAGGTGCGCCCGGCCAGGAAGTTTCCTTCGATAAAGCTGAAGGGTCTCTCCACGCGCCCCGAACGGTTCGCATTCCCAATCGCGTGCGCCACGAACCGAAAGCCGAAACGTTCACTGAAGGCGGCCATCTCCGGCACTGGCGCCATGTCGCGTCCGCTACCACGCAGCACCACCACATGCGTGTTGTCGATCATGACGCGGGATGCGGCGCCACCCATGTAACGCAGCGCATCGGTGAGAAATACCTTGCAGTCGAAACGCCGGAAGGTGGGGTAGCACTGGAAGAACAGCATCCGCGAATAGCACAGCACCGCCGATGCGGTCTGCACTCTACGTTTCTTGCCGCCCAGTTCGAGATCGTGGGGAGAGGTGTCATGCTGCATCTCCTCACCCGGCGCAAAATCATACTGGCCCGCCGGCGTTGGCGGCGCATATCCGATGCCGTGCCGCCGGCAGAACGCCGTCAACGCGGCATACGAGAACTCCACGCCGCCGGAGGCTACCAACTCCTCATGGACTCGCACGAGATTCCCCTTGCACTGCTCGAAAAGCTCCAGGATCTGTTGCCGGTAAGGTTCGGCTTTCTCCGGACGCTGCAGCTCCGGCACTGTGGTGGAGTTCGAGCGGAGGACTTTGCGCACTGCTACACGGGAGATCCCCAGCACCCGCGCAATCTCGCGTTTGCTCACTCCCTGCGCGTGCAGTTCCAGAATCGTCGTGCGTTGTGCTTGGCTCAACATGCGGGTGCTTCTCCGGTAGGATGGTTTCGTCGATGCGACGGAGTTGGTGCTGAATGCGGTCGATCTGATGCCGCGCGGCTTGGCGTTGCTGGTGATCCAACTCCAGGGCGGCGGCGCCCGCCAGCCGCCGTTGCGCGCGGTTCATAATCGCGACCGCCATCTCCAGATCTCGTAACAGTTCGGCGCCAGTCCCACCCGGAGCGTTCTCCTGCGCCTGCCGCTGCGTTTTGAAAAACAGATCGGGATCATCCAGAATGCGTTTGCGGATCGCGGGCGAACCCTTGCGCCAAGCGGCGTATAGTTGGCCGGCTTCGCGCGTATCGCAGTGATGCTGGGCGAAGATCGCCGCCATCCGTTGACAATCTTCCAGGCTTTGGCGCGCCACCGGCACCAGAAACTTCAACGCCACCTGCGCCAGGATCTGGCCCTCGCGCACCTGCTGTTGGATCGTTTGCGGCAAAACCTCCACCAGCGCCAGCCGCCGCGATACCCAGCTCACGCTGCGGTCGAACCGGCGCGCCAGCTCCTCGAGCCCGTAGCCGAAGCGTTGCTCCAACTCGGCCAGCAGCCAACCCACTTCCAGTGCGGTCTCGTGCTCGGACAAGCGCAGCGAACGGTCCAGCAGCACTGCCGCAGCCTCGCTCATCGGCCATACCACCGCTTCCACCGTGTCCCGGCCCAGTTGCTCCAGAGCCGTGATCCGCTTGTAGCCATCGATGACTACGTAACGCTCGGCCTGGCCTTCAGCCGCCACCACCACCACGGGTGTTTGCTGTCCGCTGTCGGCCAGCGACGCCAGCAGCCGCCGCTGCCGCGCCGGATGCCGTACGCGCAAATGCTCCCAGCGCCGGTCGAGTTGATGAAACTCCAGTCGCATCGACAGGCTGAATGTAAGGGGAATCCTCGTTGGCGATCAATATGTCCGGATTAAATGCGCGCCTGTTTCCACCGTCGCTCCCGCTCCGCGACTCGCTCTACCGCGCGCCGGCACGACGTGCAACAGAAGCGTTGCAACGGACTTCGCTGCTGGTGCGCAAATCGCTCGTAGCAGCCCGGCCGATCGCAGCAGTGCTCGAAAAAAATGTTCCTGAGTGATTACCCTCGCACCCTCGTTAACCGCCTGTGACTGTGCGGGTTTCCGGCTCTTGATGCGCTCCCGGTAGCGCCGGCTTTGCCCATTGCGTTTCTCCTGGCCCAGTGCCGTTTCCCGGTATCGTTGCTGGGCCTTCCACCGCGACCATCGCCGCGCTTCCTTCCGGCAGCCCGCGCTGCAATATCGCTGGCTCGCCTGCCGGGGATGAAAGCGTTGTTCGCAGCCTTTGAGCAGACACCGCCGCAGCCGCGGCCGCCGCGCTCGTCGGCCAGCCGCTTGATTTTCGCGATGGCGTGTAAGACTCTCGGGAGGGCCCGATGGGAGGTGACCGCTCCCAGAAGCTCAGGCCCTGGAGAGGGATCATCTCCTCTCCGGGGCGCAGTACACCTCCGGCTCACATCAAAATCAACACTCTAACGGAAAAACGACCTGATGGGATCGCGCGCGGGTCGCGGCTCTTCTCCTACAGCCAGACCGGCGCCAGCAATCAGCTACAGACTGCCTGGGTCATTTTTGGAAAGCACAGGTGGGTCACTTCTCGAAAGCACCGAAGCCGGGAGAGAGCAAGCGCTCCGGGCGCGGTGTTCACGCTCGACGGCGGCGACACGTTTCAGGGCTCGGCGGTGGCCGCGTGGACTCAGGGAGAAGCCGTCGTTGCTCCGCTGAATGCCCTCGGCATTGACGCCGGAACGCCGGGCAACTGGGAAGTGGTCTACGGCCCGGAAGTATTCCGAAAACTGATGAGCGAAGTGAATTACAAGGTGATCTGCTATAACTTCAGCGACAAGAATACTGGAAAGAGGCTCTTTGCGCCGGCAGTGATTCTCGAAAAGAATGGTGTCCGGGTCGCATTCGTCGGCATCACCGATCCCACCACCACCATGCGCCAATCACCTGCCCAAGTCGCCGGCCTCGATTCCACGCAAATGGGTGGTTTCCGGGAAACGGTGCAGGGCATCCAGCGCACAGAAAAGCCCGACCTAATCGTCCTGATCGATCACACCGGTCTCGCGCGTTCGGTCCAACTTGCTCATGACATCCCCGAATTCGACATCATTCTAAGCGGTCACACGCACGAGCGCGTTTACAAGCCCATTATGGTCGGCAAAACCATTGTGGTAGAGCCGGGGTCCATGGGATCTTTCATTGGCCAGCTGGACGTGACGCTGAGCGGCGGAAAAATTTCCGACTGCAGCTATCAACTTCTGGGTGTCGACGAAACCCGGTTCGCCGAAAATCAGAAGGTCAAAGCGCTCATCGAAAACGCCGAGCGGCCCTTCCAGGCGCAACTTCACGAAGTCGTGGGCGCGACCAACACGACGCTCATGCGATACGACGTGCTGGAAACCACGATGGACAATTTTGTCGACGATGCGGTGCGCGAAGCCACTCACACAGAGGTTGCCTTTACCAACGGCTTCCGCTTCTCTCCGCCTCTCGCCGCAGGCCCTATCACTGAAGCAGATATTTGGAACATGATCCCCTTCGACGTGAAACTCAAAGCGGGCCGGGTATCTGGAACCCAGATGCGCGCTTACCTGGAAAACGAAATGGAGTCTGGTTTACTCGAAAGACCCTCTGAAGCTCTCCGGCGGATGGGGCATCCGGCCGTCGGGAATGACGATTCTGTTCACCGCGGGAGCGCCCAGTGGTAGCCGAATCCAAGATGTGAAGATCGACAAGAAGGAACTGCAGGCGGATGGATGGTACACGATCGGCGGATGCGAACAGGAAGGGGAAGCGCTGGACAGAATTTGCAGGCTGTCCGGTGTGAGCGATGCTCGCTACGTTCCCGGAACGGTGCACGCCGCGCTCAGGTCCTACCTGAAGACTCACTCTCCGATAGCGCCAAAGCGGGAAGGGCGAGTTCGCGCGACGGACCTTCCCGCAACTGTGTGGTCTCAGTACGGAGTGCTCGAAACGCTGTGGCATATTCCGGGTGACGCGGCCGGCGTCCGAGTGCCGGGGGCGAGATACTAAGAGAGAGAACATTATTATGCCCGAATGGTTGGAGCTTGTTCTGTTTTTCGTGGGCTACATCGTTGTAATGCGGTGGATTCTTCCCCGTTTGGGCATGCCCACTTGAATGGGAAACTCATGCAAGGTCGAGTCTCGACCCGAACAAACTGAGTTGCCGAAAGTCAAACCGGATGCGGGTTCCGATCCAGGCCGGTGAGGGAAGCCCATGCAACCGTAATCGCTTCGAAACTAATCTCCTTGAGGCGGAGTCAAGTCGACTGGAGGATCAGAAGATGAGGAGCAAAATAGTAAGTAGCGTGATGCGTCTGCTCTGGCTCTCTGTTTTCGCATTAGGATTCGGTTTCGCAGGAATGTGGTCTGGAACGCTGGTGGACGCCAACTGCTCCGCGAGCGTCGAGCGCAACCGCAACGTGACCGACTCAACCACTGTCCGCGATGTCGATATGGAAGTCCGGCTTTGCTCCCCGAGGGCGCGGACGCACTCTTTCGCAATTTTGGACAGCGATGGCGAGAGAGTGGTGCTGGATTCCGCCGGAAATGCGAAGGCCGCTGAATTAGTCAGGCAGGCGGCCGAAAGATCGCCGCTTTATGTCAGTGTAGACGGTGACAGGAATAAGAACACGATTCAGGTAAGATCGATCGTCCCTGCCAAGTAAACCACCGCCGCGCTGCCCCAGCTGGCAAGTTGTCCTCGCTGCGTTCCTTTACCGATAGCGTCTAAGACTCGGAGGATCGCCATCAACAAAGTATAGGTCGCCCCCTGACCACTGAACATACCTACCAGTAGCCAGATTTCACCAAGCCGGACAGTACGGCGCATACTAAGCGGTTGGTATGCAAATTACCAAGCTCGTGGTATGTAGCTGGGAAGGTTGTCGGCCTACACTATTATCGAAGTGGAGGTGCGCCGTCTGCCGCCGCCTGCCAAGCATACTTACGGTGCTGTTCGCTCGTTAGCGAGTGCGGCCCCTCGGATAATTCCCTATGCAACCGGCGTAGCTCTCATTGGAGCGACCGCTGCTCTGGCTGCCTTCCTGCACCTGACACATACGCGGTCGGCTCTTTTCCTTCTGGTGGTTCTCGCCATTTCATGGCATGCCGGTTTTGGTGCCGGCCTGTTTGCAAGCGTATTGTCGATTCTAGCCTTGAACTATTTGTTCGTTGGGCCGCATTTAAGCTTTGCCGCAACCTCAGAAGATGTTGCGGAGTTGATCGTATTCTCGTGCGTTGCCGCCTTCACGAGCAAACTAGTCGCCCAGCGCCGCAAAGCCAGCAATGAGATCGCCGATCTCAACACGCAGTTAGAACTCCGCGTTCAGCAAAGGACCGCCGAGCTGAAAGACGCCAATCGGCATCTGCAGGGCGAGATCGAGGCGCGTCGCCGCATCCAACAGGAGTTAGCCCGATCCAACAGCGAGCTCGAACATTTCGCCTACGTGTTTAGCCATGACGTGCTCGTGCCCTTGCGCGCGATCACTGCTTCCGCGGGGGAGTTGAGACTGCGCCAGAACCAGGAGGATGGCGAGCTGGCCGGTTTAGTGAATCATATTCAGCTAACGTCGGAGCACATCGAGGCGTTCATCTCCGCCGCGCTCTCGTTCGCTCGTGTCAATTCGCAGCGAGCCATAATCGCCGTTGAGGT
Organism: Bryobacterales bacterium; assembly: GCA_963732175.1. Classification (GTDB taxonomy): domain Bacteria; phylum Acidobacteriota; class Terriglobia; order Bryobacterales; family Bryobacteraceae; genus Palsa-89. Next base: position 347,379 of record CAVSYF010000005.1, read on the forward strand.
CAGCATGGAGGCGACGTTAGAGTGGGCTCTGCTGAATCTCAAGACCATCCTCGAACAATCTCATGCGTCGATCACGTATGACCCCCTGCCCAAGGTGCGAGGCGATCAGGCTCAAATCGCGAACGTGCTCCAGAATCTGATTTCCAACGCGATTAAGTACCGGGGCAGCGAACCGCCGCGCGCGCACGTGTCAGCTCGCCAGATCAACGACCAATGGCTGTTCGCCGTCGCCGACAATGGCATTGGGATCCCACCGGAGTCTCACAAATCTGTATTCGAGATGTTCACGCGCCTGCACCAAGGGCACGAATATCCCGGGTCGGGGCTCGGTCTCGCGATCTGCCGTAAAATCATCGAACAACATGGCGGACGAATATGGCTGGAGTCGAAACCAGGTTCCGGCTCGACCTTTTATTTCACGTTGGAGCAATCAGTTCGCCTGGGGCCACTTCAGGCGCAATTTGCCCCGTCTCCCCTCACCGCGCGCTCATGAATTTCGGGTCTGGTTGACAAGTTCGAGCAGCTTCGACGAGCGTGCATTCTAGAAGACTTTCCATACGGTAGGTCAGTTATATCTTCACGGCTACCGAGAGATGTTCAGCGGAATTACCAATTTTTCGGTATGGAAGGTTTTGGGATGTCGAAATAGACTGTAATCGGCGGGAGCTTGCAATAGCGAGGTGCGGCATGTTGAGAAACCTCATTCAGCGCATCGGAACGCTCTGGCGCCAGTTGGAGCAACTAGGGACGCAAGAGCGTAGCATTTTGGCGGTGATGTCGGCATCGTCCGGTCAGGACGATCTGCGTGTCTTTTCGATTCAAGAGGGATGGAGAGTGCTGTTCGCAACTACACTGGAAAGCGCAATTCGTATCCGCCAGATGAACCGGATGATTCGCGTGATCCTGTACGACTGCGACCTGCTGGAAGGCGAATGGCGTGAAGGCCTGGTCGCATTGTTGAATTGCGCCGAACCGGTCTTCGTTATTGTACTGTCGCATTTAGCTACTCCTTCATTGTGGCTTGCGGCTCTGGAAAGCGGCGGTTACGCTGTGACCGGCAAACCCCTGGATCGGCCCAGCCTTGCAGCTTTGGTGAAATCGGCGTTGCAGCTTGAGGACAGCATTGATTCTTGCCGCGTTTTAGAGCAAGTCTGACCGCGCGCCCGTCCTGCCGCCGATATGGTGACCGGCGTTCGCTGGATCTTCTTGCAAGCAGTACCGCTACAGCCGCCACACTTGCTATGGAACTTGCTTCCAGTTCGGTTCGTGCCGCAGTACTGCCGCAAGCGTGTCGGTAATGTCGTCTTCAAGGAATGGATCTTAACCAGATGCTGTCCGAGCTTCGCACCGAGCGCGACCAGGTGGAGCAGGCATCCTGGTGCGTCAACGCATCGCTGCTCCTCGGTACCGGAGCAGGCGAGGCTCTCGTAACGAAGTCACACCTTGAAGCGCGGAAACAACTTTTCCGCGTTGCCGCGATCGATCGCGTAGCGCTGTTCGTCGGTCAGGTCGACGTTCGGGAGCCGGTTCACGGTAGATTCCATCGGCTCGGCCGGGAAATCGGTCCCGAACATAATGTGCGTGATTGGAACAAACTTCAGAAGCGCGGCCATCGGCATCGGGAAAGCTGCATGCGCGACCTCGAAATCGAACTTCTGCAGTTCATGCAGGGCGCCCTGGGGCGCATACTGGCGATATTTTTGGTCGTTCGGATACCGGTCGTTGATCCGGCCCGAGAGCACCGGTAGCGTGCCGCCGGAGTGCGCCAGGATAAACGTGAGATTGGGGCATCGCGTCAGGGTGCCGCTGCTCACCAAGCTCGCCGCGGTCCGTGTGGTATCAAAATCGAGTTCGTACGCAAAGCCCGACATTCCGTCCACCAGGCCCTCGCAACAAATCGGCGGAACCGGATGAATAAAGATCACCGACTTGCGCCGGTTCAGCTCGTCGAAAATCGGAGCAAACAAGGGATCGCCCAGATACCTGCGGCCGATGCTCGTATACATGCTGATGCCGTCGGTCTTCAACGTATCATAGGCGTACTCGATTTCCTTCAACGCCCCGTCCGGATCGGGCATCGGCAAGCTGGCTATCAAGCCGAATTTCCCCGGGTAATCACGCGTCATTTTGGCGCCGTAATCGTTCACCAGCCGGGCGAAGGCGCGGGCTTTTTCGGTGCCGTCGTAGAGACGATCGGCCTGTTGCGTCAGCGATACGATCGCGCTGGCGATGTTGAATTTTTCCATCGCCTCGAGCGAAACTTCCGGCGTCCATTGCGGTCCACGCCCGCCGCCACCGCCGCCGCGCCCTGGCTCCGGGGGCCGGTGATGGTGATGAACGTCGATCCGGCCCTTCTTGGTCACGGTCACAGTTTTGCTGTCTTGAGCCCTCAGACGGCCGGCCGGTAGCAAGGCTCCGGCTCCAACTGCGGCGAGCGATTTCAGAAGCTCCCGTCGGGAACTGCCGTTTTGGTTAACATCAGGCTTCATGGTTTCACAGTTTACAACAAAACCACTCACTCCCCGCGACGCCGTTCCACCGGTCCTGCGCGCGTGTTCCCGAACATCTCCACCATCCTGGCGTGCGCACTGATGAAGGCCGGCAATTGCTATCCTTTGTAAGCACGGCCGTGCGTTTAAGGAGAACCAATCATGGCAAAGCGTCTCTCAATTATTTCAGGTGCGGCGGCGGCGTTAATTGTGATGTCGCCGCTGACGTTTGCACAATCGAAAAAAGCAGAAGCAAAGGAAGCGGCAGTGGCAGCCGACGTGCCGAAGCACGATATCTCGGGGACCTGGACTCCGGAGAAAGAGGGCTCCGGCATTGCAGGTGCCGGCCCGTACAGTGCGCCGTCGGATGGAAAGCATGAGCCTCCCTACACGGCGGCGGCTCGCGAAAAAATGAAAGCGTACCGGCCGGGAAACGGGCTGTATCAGGTTGCTCCTCCGCTGATCAATGATCCGGCCGTGATCTACTGCGACCCGCAGGGCATGCCGCGCGTCGATCTGTACGAATTGCGCGATACGCACATCACCCAGGAAAAGGCCAAGACGTTCATCCTTTATCAATACGAACACCTTTGGCGCGAGATCTGGACCGACGGACGCCCGCTGCCGAAGGATCCCGACCCGCGCTGGCTGGGTTATTCGGTCGGCAAGTGGGAAGACGACTACACGTTTGTGACGCAGACGAATGGCGTGGACGGCCGGACGTGGCTCGATAAAACGGGACGCCCCCACAGCGAGGATATGGTGGTGGAGGAGCAATTCCATCGTGCCGGCAAAAACCTGCTGGAGTTGACCGTGACGGTCCACGATCCGGAGATGTATACGGCGCCGTGGAAACCGCTCGATAAGTTCCGGATGAAGCTGTTGCCGGAGGACAGCGAGCCGATCGAGATGCTGTGCTCGGTTTCGGAGTACATGCTCTACAACCAGCAGATGAAATTCGGGAATCCGACTGCGGGCACGGGCGGCCAGCGGCCGCCGACGAGGTGATCCGGGGCGTAGACCGCAAACGAGTAGCGTGGCCCCGCCTGCGGTTCGACGCACCTCGACAGCAGCATCATCCGCGCTCTCGAAAAACGCGTGTGCGATTTGAAGCAAAGGCCGGGTGAGGCCTGGTTTCGGCCCGAGCCGCCTGCGCGCCTGAGATTTGAAACTGAAGGTAGATTCGCTCGTGGTGTCCGATGCGCCTCGAACCCCACCAGCCGTTGTCGATGTGAATTTGGTACGCCCGGTAAGATTCGAACTTACGACCTTTTGCTCCGGAGGCGCGTGCCCCCCTCCAAGGCTTCCTTCAATCCTATCCAGTTCCTTGGTATTTCAACAAAACGGGGAGTCTGCTTTCGCTCAGCCGATAACCTCCGGGGACCGAAAAGAAAGGGTTCTGATACAGTTGAACGGCTCCTTGTTGGACGTCGCGTTTACGTCGGACGCTGTGGCGTCAGCGTTTGCTCACTGAGCTTCCTGTACACGGCGCAGCATGCGATCATCTATGGCTACTTTTGTCTGGTGGAGAGACGTGGCCAGCGAGTCGCTTGAGACGCGGCGAACAATCGGTGTCACGAACAAGCGAAAGGCGGCGGGAATATCGCGGCTCAATGCGATCGCCTCCAGCTCCGCGTACACTCCTCCGTCCCGCTCCTCAAGGCGTGTAATGCTGGATAGCCGCCAAATCAGCCCTGTACCTTCGTCCGGGGGCAACGTTCGCTGCTCTTCCGTTCCAAACTTGTCGATTTCGCGGATCTCGGTCGTGTTGGAAACACCGTACCAACGCTTGTCATCTACACGAATATAGGACGACACACCTTCGGTATCCAGAGCTGTCTTCGCAACTACTGATCTATTCGCAAGCCGCAGGAAGAAGAAGTCCTGCATTCCGTCCGAACGGCGAAATGCTGAATCGATTACACCCGGGCGGTAAATGTCTTTGTACCGATCGTAGTCCCTCACGATTCGCAAAATATCTTCAATTTTCGCATTAGGAACAAAGCCGACACCGAGCCAGTCGTGAATCAGCCCCGACGGAACCTTCCTTGGAATATCCTTTGCGGCCGGCGCAATGTAGGGTCCCTTGGTGCGAATCTTCTCCGCCCGACCCGGTTCTTCGTCGATCCACAAGAAATGTGCGCCCGGCTGGAGGCGGGCCTGCATTTTGTCATTTGCGGCCTGCAGATAAGCGTCCCAAGCTGCTATCGTTTCCGGCTTCAGCTTCAAAGTGGCAGCGCTCGTGTATAGGTCAAATCGCAGAAGGATCGCAATAGCCAGCAGTCGAGTTTTGGTGGTCATAGGATCAATCAGTAGTCGGCGTTACCAACGAGGGAGCGGGAGTCCCGTTGAGCACGGCGTCAATGTTGTCCAAAGCCAGCATACCCATGGCTGTGCGGGTCTCTACAGTGGCGCTCCCGATGTGCGGCAGCAGGAAAGTGTTCTTGAGTGCGAGATATCCAGGATGAAGCTTGGGTTCCCCTTCATAGACGTCCAGGCCGGCCGCGGCTACTTGACCACTCTGAAGAGCAGCGATGAGTTCTTCGTCCACGATAAGTCCACCCCGGGCCGTGTTGACGACGATCGCACCGGGCGGGAGAAGCTGGAGCGTCTTGGCATTCAGAAAATGATGCGTTTCTTTTGAGTCCGGCGCATTGAGGCTCAGAAACGCACTGACGCGAAGCAGATCCAACGGGTCGGCATGGAATACCGCATCTCCGACAGTCTCTTCGGGTATGCGAATGGGGTTGTAGTAATGGATCTTCATTCCAAAGCCGCGCGCACGACGCGCAACCGCCTGGCCGATGTGTCCCATACCGAAGATGCCGAGAATTTTGCCGGTGGGCTGCCATCCAAGTAGCGCGGTAGCGCCGGACGACTTCCACGCTCCAGAGCGTACGAGTTCCTGCGCTTCGTATGCTCGCCGCGAAGCGCCGAGCAGCAACAGCATCGCCAGGTCCGCCACGGCATCCGTTTCAACGCCGGGGGTATAGGCAATCGCGATCTTTCGCTCAGCGGCAGCACGCAGGTCGATATGATCGTAGCCCACAGAGTACGTAGCGATCACCTTGACAGACGCTGACACTCGCTTGAAGAATTCGGCGTCGATTCTGTCCGCCAGCGTGACAAGCATGGCATCCGCTCCTTCGGCGGCTGCGAGCAGTTCCTCGGATTTGAAGGACGTTCCATTTATGCTCCGTCGCGCTTCGTACTCCCGTTCGATGCGCGTTTCCACGCCTTCAATGAAGTGGCTTGTCACTACCACGATTGGTTTCCGCACCATAACCGCTCCTTTCTATTTCCCAAGACATTAGCAGACAGAACGCCAGGGGCAGATAGACGATTGAGGCCACGTACTCAGCCCGCGCGCAGTTTTCCAGGTACATCCACGCGATTGCCAATGAAGTTGGGAAATTGCCAAAGCAACAGATGTATAGCATCCAAGGTTTCGCGTTCACGACAGAACCAGAAGCCGCCGCCCAGCCGATCGGCGGAGGCATGTCCCGGAACAGCCCCCAGGAATGTGCAGAGCTGCGCCTTTCGTTTCAGGGGTGTGTAAATGTGCGGATAGGGGAGCAAATATGTTGGTCGGACTCATTTGGGGTCGGTCTGTGACTATCAAGATTCTGTCTGGCCGCATTTTGTTGGGCGCCGATGCGCAGCCTCTGCTAGAGGAGGCCAAACAAAAGCGCGTGGAAGCTCCGTCCTATCAGTGTGAACATGAGAAAGATTACGGCGACATTTGCACTTGGAGCGTTTATGAAGCCTCGGAGGATGCGCCGGTGTCCGATAGCCGAGTTAGTATGTGCTGAACGTGCCGCAGCGGCCCGCTTCGCCAAGAACTCCGACGCAACAGGCCCTGGGCTCAGTCGCGACAAGGGAGTTTAGTGCGCCTAGATTCCTTAAGGAAGGCTCGATTGTATATGGTACGGGAATTACACGAGCGTGGACTGTTCCAGTCGATTGACCTTCACGACGGGCGTCAGTCGCCGGATTGCTTAATCACAGGATCTTTGGATCATCTCGAAGAATTCGATGAGAAATCCAACGTCTCGGTCGAAGTCGGTCTCTCGGCGCGAATCATCAATCTCCGTTCAGGCGAGGTGCTATGGCGGGGCACTTCGATCAAGACAGTGAAGGTGGGAGATCGCTCCCTCGGGGGTCGGGCAAAACCGGCCAATGAAGGTCGGGTGAAAACCGGCCAAAGGGGAATGTACTCAGGACATTGAAACGGGCGCGGGGGGACGATCCTCCGCAACGTGAGCAATGTCTTGAGCGACGAGAAAAAGAAACAGGTCATCGCCCTCGGGCAGCTAGGCTGGCCGCTGCGGCGCATTGAGAAGGCAACCGGAGTTCGCCGCGAAACGGCCACTGGCTACTTGAAAGCGGCTGGGATCGCGGTTCGTCCGCCGGGCGGCTGGGGCAAACTGCCACCGGCAAAACCGGCCAACAACCCGACCACCGACCCCGCTCCCGATTCAAAACCGGCCAAGGAGGCGACCACCGACTTCGGCGCGGGGTCCGACCTGCCGGGCGGCGATGCTGTGGGTTCCCCCGGCCCATCCAGCGCCTGCGATCCGTACCGCGAAACGATCGAGCTGGGTCTGTCGCGCGGGCGCAATGCCACGGCCATCTGGCAGGACCTAGTCGATCAGCACGGTTTCGCCGGCGGCTATCAAAGCGTCAAACGCTTCGTCCGCAGACTGCGGGGAGTCCAGTCGCCGGAAGCCCGCGCGGTGATTCTCACCAAAGCCGGCGAAGAAACACAAGTGGATTACGGCACCGGCCCCATGGTGCGCGATCCGCACAGCGGCAAGTATCGCCACCCGGCTGTTCGTGTTGACACTCGGCTTCAGCCGCAAATCGGTTCGTCTGCTGGTGTTCCGGTCCAGTGCGCAAACCTGGGCTCAGTTGCACGAGCTGGCTTTTCGACGGCTGGGTGGAACAACGCGAGTCGTGGTGCTCGACAACCTGCGGGAAGGCGTGCTCTCACCTGACATCTACGATCCATCGCTGAACCCGTTGTACCGCGATGTGCTGGCTCATTATGGCGCGGTAGCCATGCCGTGCCGCATTCAAGATCCGGATCGAAAAGGTAAGGTGGAGGCCGGGGTCGGACATGCCCAGAAAACGCCGCTGAAAGGACTCCGTTTCGAGAGTCTGGAACAAGCGCAGGCCTATCTGGACCGCTGGGAAGAACGCTGGGCCGATACGCGGATTCACGGCACCACCAAGCGACAAGTCGCTGCGATGTTCGCAGAAGAGAAACCGGCGCTTCAGCCGCTGCCACTGGAACCGTTTCGCTACTACCAGTACGGCGAGCGAACGGTACATCTGGATGGGTGTGTGGAAGTAGAGGCGGCCTACTACAGCGCGCCGCCCGGCTGGATCAGCCGCCGTGTGGCAGTGCAGTGGGACGGCCAGCACGTCCGCCTGCTCCATCCGAAAACCGGACAGTTGTTGCGCGAGCATCTCCGCCAAGAGCGCGGCCGGCATCGGATCAAAGACGAGGATCGACCGAAGCGAACTCCGCTCGGTACCGTGCAACTGCTGGCGCGCGCCGAAAGAATCGGATCGAACATCGGCACTTTTTGCCAGGCGCTCCATCGGCTGCAAGGTGAGGTTGCCATCCGGCGCATCCAAGGCCTGTTGTCCTTCACCCGCAAGTATGGCGCGGCGCGAGTGGATGAGGCCTGCGCCACCGCTCTGGAAGTGCAAGCCTACGACTATCGTTTCGTGCGTCGCTATCTGGAGCGGAACTCACAGCCTCCGCTGAGCCTGCGCCAGATCGATCCACTCATCCGTCAGCTGCATCTGTATCGCGACCTCATTCAGGAAAGAACCCAGGAACCCAACCCATGAATATCTCTGAACTCGAACGCTCGTTACGGCAGCTTCGGCTGGGCGGCATGGCCGCGGTATTGGAAAACCGTTTGCGCCAGGCGCAGGCCGAGCCGATGGCGCCCATCGATCTGATCTCCTGCCTGGTCTCCGACGAACTGCAGCGGCGCTCGGACCGGTTGCTCGAACGCCGGCGTAAACAGGCTCGTTTTCGCGATCCCAACAAGACGCTCGACAACTTCGACTTTACTTTTAATCCGAAGATGAATCGCAGTCTCATCTTCGATCTGGCCACTGGCGCCTTCATAGGCAAGCGCGAAGATGCGTTGTTCTTGGGCCCTGGCGGCTCCGGCAAAAGTC